>NZ_JAPCIL010000015.1:0-470769 GCF_025910075.1 Pantoea sp. RG18 | reverse complement strand
ACTTTTTTTCTGACCGTTCATTTTGCACTCAAAAGGAGCATTAAATAAGCAAAAACCCCTCAAAAGGGCAAAAAAAACGGGCCATAGGCCCGTTTTTCATTCCACACCCTTACTGATGTGCAGTAATGATGTTGTTCTCCACATCCATTTCGATGGTTTTGCCTGGCACCAGCGAACCGGCAAGGATCTGCTGAGCCAGCGGGTTCTCGATCTGCTGCTGTATCGCACGTTTCAGCGGACGTGCACCGTAGACCGGATCATACCCGTTCTCCGCCAGCAGTTTGATCGCATCATCAGAGATGTGCAGCTGATAACCCCGTTCATCCAGACGTTTGTACAGCCGCTGCAGCTGAATCTGCGCAATGGACGCAATATGTTTCTCAGCCAGCGGATGGAACACCACCACCTCATCAATACGGTTGACGAACTCAGGACGGAAATGCTGTCCGACCACACCCATCACGATATCTTTCATTTCCGGGTAACTGAGATTGCCGAACCGCTCCTGGATTAAATCTGATCCCAGGTTAGAGGTCATAATCACCACGCTGTTACGGAAATCGACCGTGCGGCCCTGCCCATCCGTCAGACGCCCATCATCCAGCACCTGCAGCAGAATGTTAAAGACATCAGGATGCGCTTTCTCTACTTCATCCAGCAGGATGACCGAATAAGGCCGACGGCGCACAGCTTCGGTCAGATAACCGCCCTCTTCATAGCCGACATAACCCGGAGGTGCACCCACCAGCCGTGATACTGAGTGTTTTTCCATAAATTCGGACATGTCGATACGAACCATCGCATCGTCACTGTCGAACAGGAAATTAGCCAGCGCTTTACACAGTTCGGTCTTACCGACCCCGGTTGGCCCCAGGAACAGGAAGGAACCGATAGGCCGGTTTGGATCAGAAAGGCCTGCGCGACTACGGCGAATAGCATTTGATACCGCCTCAACCGCTTCATCCTGTCCAATGACCCGGCCATGTAAGTCCTGCTCCATGCGCAGTAACTTATCGCGCTCACCTTCCATCATTCGTGCGACCGGAATACCGGTCCAGCGTGCCAGCACATCGGCAATCTCCACATCGGTTACCCGGTTACGCAGTAACTTCATGGTCTTGCCTTCGGCCTGAGTCGCTGCGGCTAACTGTTTTTCCAGTGCCGGAATTTTACCGTACTGCAGCTCTGACATCTGAGCGAGGTCACCCTGGCGACGTGCCTGCTCTAAATTCAGACGCGCCTGCTCAAGTTCCGCTTTAATGTTCTGCGTGCCGGACAGCGAGGCTTTCTCTGTCTTCCACTCATCTTCCAGCTCGGCGTATTCGCGCTCTTTCTGGTTGAGTTCGGTTTCCAGCATCTCAAGACGCTTGATGCTGGCATCGTCCGCCTCTTTCTTCAGCGCCTGCTGCTCCAGCTTCAGCTGAATGATACGGCGCTCAAGGCGATCCAGTGACTCCGGCTTCGAGTCCATCTGCATACGAATGCTGGAAGCTGCTTCATCGATCAGGTCAATCGCTTTATCCGGCAGCTGCCGGTCAGCAATATAACGATGAGACAGGGTCGCCGCCGCGACAATCGCCGGGTCAGTGATCTGCACATGGTGATGCAGTTCATAACGCTCTTTCAGACCACGCAGAATGGCGATGGTATCTTCCACACTCGGCTCAGCCACAAAGACTTTCTGGAAACGACGCTCCAGCGCGGCATCTTTTTCAATGTACTGGCGATACTCATCAAGCGTAGTGGCACCCACACAGTGCAGTTCACCACGCGCCAGCGCAGGTTTAAGCATATTGCCGGCGTCCATCGCACCGTCAGCTTTACCGGCTCCCACCATGGTGTGCAGCTCGTCGATAAACAGAATGACGTTGCCTTCCTGTTTCGACAGGTCACTCAGTACGCCTTTCAGACGCTCTTCGAATTCACCGCGATATTTCGCCCCGGCCACCAGCGCCCCCATATCCAGTGCCAGTACCCGACGTCCTTTCAGACCCTCAGGCACTTCACCATTGATGATGCGCTGCGCCAGCCCTTCGACAATCGCGGTTTTACCCACGCCAGGTTCACCAATCAGTACCGGGTTGTTTTTGGTACGGCGCTGCAGAACCTGGATGGTGCGGCGAATCTCTTCGTCACGACCAATGACCGGGTCGAGTTTGCCCTTCTCTGCCCGCTCGGTCAGGTCGATAGTGTATTTTTTTAAAGCCTGGCGCTGATCTTCAGCCCCCTGATCGTTCACGTTGTCTCCTCCCCGCATCTGTTCAATCGCACTGGTGATTTTTTCACGCGTTGCGCCCGCTGCTTTGAGCAGATCGGCCAGTGAACCCCGCGATTCCAGCGCGGCCAGAACAAATAATTCGGATGAAATAAAGTTATCGTTGCGCTTCTGTGCCAGCTTGTCGCACAGGTTTAATACCCGGACGAGGTCAGATGAGGGTTGTACATCGCCTTCGCTGCCTTCAACTTGTGGCAGGCGATCAATAGCCTGCTCAACCTGAGCGCGAAATGGCGTAACGTCGACACCGGCCGAAGTCAGTAAAGGTGAAACCGATCCGCCTTCCTGTTTGAGCAATGCGCTCATCAGATGCAGAGGTTCGATGAATTGATTGTCGTGTCCCAGAGCGAGGGACTGCGCGTCGGCGAGAGCCAGCTGAAATTTATTAGTAAGACGATCCAGACGCATAATTCCTCCCATTACAGGTCAAAATGCTACTGGAGATTAAATGAGGTCATCCCTCAAAATTTCAAGGTTAATGACCTGAGATTTGAGTAAAAAATACGCTAACTGGACCGTCTTATGGCGTAAGGTTATAACAGCCAGATCAAAGTTGCCATACGCCCGGTGATCCCATCGCGGCGGAAAGAGAAGAAATCGTCGCGCTGCGTAAAGGTACAAAGGCTGCTGGCGCTGACTGAATTCACGCCCGCTGCCTGTAGTCGCATCTGCGCCAGCAGGCCGATGTCGGCGTAAAAGCGGTCACCTGATGGACGGAAAGCCTGCACAGCCCTGGGATCCTGAGCCATAAAGGCCTGACGGACTTCTTCGCCGACCTCAAACGCATCAGGTCCGATTGCCGGTCCAAGCCAGGCATGAATCTGATCAGGCGGCGAACGAAACTGCGCCAGCGTATTTTCCAGTACACCCGCACAAAGTCCGCGCCAGCCTGCATGTGCCGCCGCCACTTCCGTGCCATCCTGCGAACAGAACAGGACCGGAAGACAGTCAGCGGTCATGATGGCGCAGACGACGCCGGGCTGATCGGTAATACAGGCATCAGCACGTAATGGCGTACTTTCCCCTGCAGTCAGACGCACAACCTCAGTGCCATGAACCTGATCCAGCCACTGCGGCATGGCAGGTAAACCCGCCTCTTCCAACAGCAACTGCCGGTTACGCGCCACCGCATCCGGATTATCTCCCACATGCCCGCCGAGATTCAGTGCATCCCAGGGCGATGTGCTGATGCCGCCCTGTCGCTGCGTCGAGCAGGCCCGAACGCGTGACGGAGCGGGCCATTGAGGAGTCATCAGATTCATTACCAATTCAACTGGTCTTTAAATTCTTCAGTGTCTGCTTTTAACGCCGCGATTAAATCAACCATGTCCTGCGGAAGCGCAGCATGGAATTCCATTTCAATACCGCTGATGGGGTGATAGAGGCGCAACATCGTGGCGTGCAGTGCCTGACGATCGAAACCGCGCAGCGTAGTAATAAATGCCTCTGACGCGCCTTTTGGTGGACGCGGACGGCCACCGTAAAGCGGATCGCCCACCAGCGGATGGCTGATGTGAGACATATGCACACGGATCTGGTGAGTACGACCGGTTTCCAGACGCAGGCGCAGACGGGTATGGGCCCGGAAGTGCTCCATGATGCGGTAATGAGTGACCGCCGGTTTACCCATTGGGTGTACCGCCATGTGGGTGCGTTTGGTTGAGTGACGGCTGATAGGCTGCTCAACGGTGCCGCCCGCAGTCATATTGCCAATCGCAACCGCTTCATATTCACGGGTGATTTCGCGACGCTGCAGCGAGTCCACCAGATGCGTCTGAGCCGGAACGGTTTTCGCGACCACCATTAAACCGGTGGTGTCTTTATCCAGCCGGTGTACGATGCCCGCGCGCGGCACATCCATAATCGCCGGATAGTGATGAAGTAAGGCGTTTAATACCGTGCCATCCGGATTACCGGCGCCAGGGTGAACCACGAAGTCGCGTGGTTTGTTGATGACAATAATGTCTTCATCTTCATAAACGATGTCGAGTGGCAGATTCTGCGGTTCCCAGCGCTGCGCCTCCTCGATCTCAGCGTCAATCGCGACCAGCTCGCCGCCCAGCACTTTTTCTTTGGGTGTATCGACCATGACGCCGTTTACAGTAACGCGACGATCGAGGATCCACTCTTTTATGCGAGAACGTGAATAATCAGGGAACAATTCCGCCAAAGTCTGATCTAAGCGTTGTCCGAGTTGTGATTCGGATACCGTTGCGGTGAGTTGAACTTGTTGTGCCATATACAGCTTCTTCGTTAACGTTGGGTTTTCACGGCGATGCCGTTTAATATAATGTGCTATCGTACCTGGTCATTACCGGGAGCTATACGGACAGCTTCCGCCATAACATTTGAGGATAATCACTTCGTCATGACGCGTATGAAACATCTGGTGGCTGCTGCCACACTGAGCCTGGCACTTGTTGGTTGTTCCGGCTCAAATGACGCGGTACCGGACAGCCCGCCTTCTGAAATCTATGCTACAGCGCAGCAAAAGCTGCAGGACGGTAACTTTAAAGCTGCGATTAAGCAACTGGAAGCGCTGGATAATCGTTATCCGTTCGGTCCTTATTCGCAGCAGGTGCAGCTGGATTTAATCTACGCGTACTATAAAAATGCCGATCTGCCCCTGGCGCAGGCTGCCATTGCTCGCTTTATGCGTCTGAACCCCACGCATCCGAACATTGACTATGTCATCTATATGAAAGGTCTGACGGACATGGCGCTGGATGACTCCGCGCTGCAGGGCTTCTTTGGTATTGATCGTTCTGACCGCGATCCGACGCACGCTCGTGATGCTTTCCGCGACTTCTCTCAGCTGCTGCGGAGTTACCCGAACAGCCAGTATGCGGCTGATGCTCAGAAACGCCTGGTCTATCTGAAAGACCGTCTGGCTAAATATGAGCTGTCAGTGGCGCAATTCTATACTAAGCGTGAGGCTTATGTCGCGGTTGTTAACCGTGTCGAAGGTATGATGCGCGATTATCCGGATACGCAGGCAACACACGATGCCCTGCCGCTGATGGAGAATGCTTACCGCAATCTGCAGCTGAACGCTGAAGCCGATAAAGTGGCGAAAATCATTGCAGCTAATAAAAGCTGATCGTTCGAAGGATTTTCAGCCATAAAAAAAGCAGCCTCTCAGGGCTGCTTTTTTTTGCTTACAGAACAGTCAGATTTGGATCTGTTCTCAGCGAGCTAACTCATCAAGCATGCCGTGTTAATCGTTTCGCTTCAAGCCATTTCGGCCAGTTTCTCTGCCTTTCTCACAGAATGTTGTGACTGACAAAAAGTGACATTTTTTCGTGATCGAAATCCCACATTGAACGCTTTTTCGCGCTATGCTGAGAAGACCAAGACGGAAATGACAGAGAGGTAAGAACGATGATTCTGAACATTACCAGTAAACAAATGGACATCACTCCGGCAATCCGAAGCCATGTTGAAGACCGTCTCGCCAAGCTCGAAAAATGGCAAACCGACCTGATTAATCCACATATTGTCCTTTCCAAAGAGCCCAAAGAATTCGTGGCTGACGCCACTATTAACACACCTAACGGGACTCTGGTGGCCAGCGCCAAGCACGATGATATGTATACCGCTATCAACGATTTGATTGCCAAGCTCGAGCGTCAACTGAATAAAGTTCAGCACAAGTCTGAAGCACGCCGCGCCAGTGCCAGCGTGAAAGACATCATTCCCGCCGACGAAGAGTCCTGATTTTCTTAACGCTGTTTCTTAACGCGCCTGCGGGCGCGTTTTTTATTGACAGCTTTTAAGCAGTACGGTTACTCTCAGGTCACTCTCTTTTCGGACATGACAATGAAACCTGATCTGTTTTTCTTCGCTTTCTTTTTTACCTTCCCCTGAACGGGAGGCCATTCGTCGTGTGAAAATGAAAGCGAAGACGAACACCGAAGCCTCCCAACCGGGAGGCTTTTTTTTTGGATAGCATACAGGTGAGCCCTATGAATCCCGATAATCCATTGCTGGCGCTACGCGATAAAATCAGCGCCGTGGATAAAAAACTTCTGACGCTGCTGGCCGAGCGTCGTTTGCTGGCAGTGGAAGTTGCACAAGCGAAACTGGCGACGCATCGCCCGATTCGGGATGTGGAGCGCGAACGCGCGCTACTGGAGAATCTCATCGTACTGGGTAAGGCACACAACCTGGATGCGCACTACATCACCCGTCTGTTCCAGCTGGTAATTGAAGATTCCGTGCTGACTCAGCAAGCGCTGCTGCAAAAAAACCTCAACCATCCCCATGCGCATGCCGCCCGTATCGCCTTTCTGGGCCCGAAAGGCTCTTATTCGCATCTTGCAGCACGCAACTACGCGTCGCGCCATTTCGATAGCATGGTGGAGTGTGGCTGCCTGAAGTTTCACGACATCATCAAACAGGTCGAAAATGGCGTGGCTGATTACGCCGTGATGCCGATTGAGAATACCAGTTCAGGCTCGATCAACGATGTCTACGATCTGCTGCAACAGACCAGCCTCTCAATCGTGGGCGAGCTGACATTGCCCATCGACCATTGCGTATTGGTGAATGGCCCCACCGACCTTCAGCAGATTGAGACGGTTTACAGCCATCCTCAGCCGTTCCAGCAGTGCAGCCAGTTTATTAATCGTTTCCCGCACTGGAAAATCGAATACACCGAGAGTACCGCGGCAGCGATGGAGAAAGTGGCTGCGCTCAACTCACCTAAGGTGGCGGCGCTGGGCAGTGAGGCCGGCGGCGAACTCTATCAGCTGCAGGTGCTGGAACGTAATCTGGCGAATCAGCAGCAGAATCACACCCGCTTTATCGTGCTGGCCCGCAAAGCAATCGAGGTTTCCGACCAGGTGCCAGCGAAAACCACGCTGATTATGGCAACCGGCCAGCAGGCGGGTGCGCTGGTCGACGCGCTGCTGGTACTGCGTCAGCACAACCTGATTATGAGCAAGCTGGAGTCCCGCCCGATTAATGGTAATCCGTGGGAAGAGATGTTTTACATTGATGTGCAGGGCAACCTGCAATCAGAGCGGATGCAGCAGGCGCTGCAGGAATTACAGACCATGACACGCTCTCTGAAGGTACTGGGCTGTTACCCCAGCGAAAATGTGGTGCCCGCTGAACCTGGCGAATAAAAAGAAGAAAAAAGGCATCCAACTGGATGCCTTTTTCATTGATGGATGGCTGTCATTTATGGGCGGCTGTCATTGGCCGATCGCAACAGGCTTCGGCTTTCGACCAGGAAGCGTTTTGCGTGATCGCCAAACCACTGTTCAACCCGGTTAAAGCTGGCGATAAACGCCTGCTTGTCGCCCTGCTCCAGCAGCGCAATCGCTTCACCAAACCGCTGGTAATAGCGTTTTATCAGCGCCAGATTACTCTCTGAAGACATGATGATATCCGCATAGAGTTGAGGATCCTGAGCGAACAACCGCCCCACCATCGCCAGTTCAAGCCGGTAAATGGGCGACGAGAGCGCCAGCAGCTGATCCAGATTGACGTTCTCTTCGGCTAAATGCAGACCATAAGCGAAGGTAGTAAAGTGACGCAGCGCCTGAATGAATGCCATATTCTGGTCATGCTCAACAGCGCTGATACGATGCAGACGCGCACCCCAGACCTGAATCTGCTCCAGGAACCACTGATACGCTTCCGGTTGTCTTCCATCACACCAGACCACCACCTGTTTTGCCAGGCTGCCGCTGTCCGGGCCAAACATCGGATGCAGACCCAGCACAGGCCCGTTATGGGCAGCCAGCATTGCCTGCAGAGGCCGGTTTTTGACTGACGCCAGATCGACCAGAATACAATCTTCCGGCAGTGGTGGCAGTTGGGCAATCACCTGCTCGGTCAGGTGAATCGGCACGCTAATGATCACCATTCCGGCATCGCTGAGCAGAGTCTCAGCCTGAGGCCAGTCCTCTTTATCCAGCGTTTTAACCGTGTAGCCTGATAGCCCGAGCATTTTTTCAAACAGCCGGCCCATCTGCCCCTTACCACCGACAATCACCACCGGGCGCAGTTCAGGACAGAGGGTTTTAAAGCCTTTGTCATTCTCGCTGGTATAGGATTCCCGCATCACGCGACGCAGCACATCCTCAATCAGATCCGGTGGTACACCGAGCGCTTCGGCCTCTTTGCGACGCGAAGCCAGCATCGACGCTTCACGCTCAGGCACATAGATAGGCAGGCCGTAACGGCTCTTCACTTCACCTACTTCGGCCACCAGTTCCAGTCGCTTAGCCAGCAGATCCAGCAGCGCTTTATCAACACTGTCAATTTGATCGCGTAATGCGGTCAGTTCAGCCACCATTGCTCTTACACCTCTTGTGACAGACGCGCCGACAGCACTCCCTGCAGATCCTGATGCATTTCACGCAGCAACGTTTCGGTCACTTCCCAGTTGATGCATGCATCGGTTACGGAAACGCCATACTTCATTTCGCTGCGTGGCTGCTCAGAAGACTGGTTACCTTCATTGATATGGCTTTCCAGCATCAAACCAATGATTGAACGGTTCCCATCTTTGATCTGCGCAATAGCGGATTCCGCTACGCCAGGCTGACGGCTGTAGTCTTTGTTCGAATTACCATGGCTGCAATCTATCATTAAGGCTGGACGCAGTCCCGCCTTGAGCATCTCTTTTTCACACTGCGCGACATCTTCAGGACCGTAGTTCGGCGCTTTGCCGCCACGCAGGATCACGTGACCATCCGGATTGCCCTGAGTCTGCAGCAGGCAGACCTGACCGGCCTGATTAATCCCGACAAAACGGTGTGGCATTGCGGCTGCACGCATGGCGTTGATTGCCGTTCCCAGACTGCCATCGGTGCCATTTTTAAAGCCTACCGGCATCGACAGGCCCGAGGCCATTTCACGGTGCGTCTGCGATTCAGTGGTACGGGCGCCAATGGCAGACCAGCTGAACAGGTCGCCCAGATATTGCGGACTATTGGGATCCAGCGCTTCAGTGGCCAGAGGCAAACCCATTTCAACCAGGTTCACCAGCAGCTGGCGCGCAATGTGCAGACCCGCTTCCATATCAAACGAGTTATCCATGAAAGGATCGTTGATTAGCCCTTTCCAGCCGACGGTGGTACGAGGTTTTTCAAAATAGACGCGCATCACGATAAAGAGCTGATCTTTCAGCTCTTCGGAAAGGGTTTGCAGACGACGAGCATAGTCCATTGCCACTTCGGTATCGTGAATTGAGCAGGGTCCGCACACTACCAGCAGACGCGGATCGCGGCCGGCAATAATGTCAGAGATGGTCTGGCGCGACGCCGCGACCTGATCCTGCTGTTCAGTGGTCAGTGGAAACTTCGCTTTCAGCTCTTCAGGCGTGATTAATACCTGTTCACCGGCGATATGCACATTGTTCAGCGCGTCTTTTTGCATGATGGCGATCCTTTGGCTCGTATTGGCAGTCATGGACTCCTCACTGAGGAATGCAAATACTGTATCACAGACAATACATAGCGCAATATTATATGTACACTTTTATTACCATGGATCAAGAAGGGTGCGAAATATACTTAAAATAACCAATAAAATCATGCATATAATAAAAAGCTCAACCACAAAAAACCAAACGCAATTGTAAAAATAAGTTTACAGTTGAGGTTATTGCCTTTCTGCTACCCACAGGCAGAATAAAAGAATCATTCTGTTCGCGCTGAGAGAGTTATGTACCCATCACCACAAAATATTTATCTGCGACCTTTTGAGCTCAGCGACGTATCTGCGTTTACCACTGCGGTTAATGCCTCTCTGGATAGCCTTATCCCATGGATGGTCTGGGCGCATCACGATTATCAGCCTCATGAAGCAGAAAGCTGGATCCGCTTTACCCACTGGCAACGGATGAAAGAGGAAGCGGAAGAGTTTGCCATCGTTGATCAGCATGACCAGCTGCTGGGGGGCGCAGGAATACGCTTTGCCCGTCATCCGGGTGACACCAGCGCAATTGGCTACTGGGTTCGCAGTGATGCCCAGCGTCAGGGAATCGCCAGCCGCGCGGTGGCCGCGTTGCTGCCGCTGGGGTTTTCACGCCCAGAGACCCGGGTGATTGAGATTCTGGCAGCAGAGGATAACCTGGCCAGTCGGGGCGTGGCTGAGAAGTGCGGTGGTCAGTTCATTGGCTGTCGCTATGGCCTGATTGTATTAGAGGAAGGGCCGGTTAATACCGCGATTTATCATTTTCAGCGGCCGGACGACGGTTAACTGTAGGCAGCAAGGTTGGCAGTGACATAAAAAAGGGGCTGGCAGATGCCAACCCCTTGTTTGCTATTAACTTTTAGATGTCGCGTTAGCGATACCTTAGTTAAGACGCTCTTTAATACGAGCAGACTTACCAGTACGCTCACGCAGGTAGTACAGTTTGGCTTTACGCACAGCGCCACGACGTTTAACAGCGATGCTGTCAATTACAGGTGAATGAGTCTGGAATACACGCTCAACGCCTTCGCCGTTAGAAATTTTGCGAACAGTGAATGCAGAGTGCAGACCGCGGTTACGGATAGCGATAACCACGCCCTCGAATGCCTGCAGACGTTTTTTAGAACCTTCAACGACCCATACTTTCACTTCCACGGAATCACCCGGGCGGAAGGAAGGTACGTCCTGTTTCATCTGCTCTTGTTCAATTTGCTTGATAATGTTGCTCATAATTAAATCTCATATCCTGGGTAAACTGATAGTCGGGGAAGAGCTTACTCTTCCACATCATCGTTTTGTTGCTGCTGAGATTCCCGCTGGAACTCATTCAGCAACCTTGCTTGCTCTTCAGTCAGAGCCAGGTTTTCCAGAAGTTCAGGTCTTCTCAGCCAGGTACGGCCTAGCGACTGCTTCAGACGCCAGCGGCGAATATCAGCATGGTTGCCTGACAGTAGTACTGCCGGGACCTCCACGCCGTCTAACACTTCAGGTCGGGTATAGTGCGGACAATCCAGCAAACCTTCCGAGAACGAATCCTCATCGGCTGACGCCTGCTTGCCGAGCACGCCAGGAATAAACCGGGCGACTGCGTCAATCATCGTCATCGCTGGCAGTTCCCCGCCGCTGAGAACGTAATCACCGATTGACCATTCTTCATCAATTTCGGTCTGGATTACGCGCTCATCAATCCCTTCATAACGGCCACAGACCAGAATTAACTTGTCCCGTGCCGCCAGTTCGCAAACACCCTGTTGGTCCAGTTTGCGACCCTGAGGTGAAAGATAGATCACCCTGGCCCCATCACCTGCCGCTGCTTTCGCTGCGGAGATGGCATCCCGTAAGGGTTGTACCATCATCAGCATTCCCGGTCCGCCGCCGTAAGGACGATCATCCACGGTACGGTGCCGGTCGTGCGTGAAGTCACGAGGACTCCAGCTCTGAATGCTGAGCAGACCGTTTTTTACAGCCCGGCCAGTTACCCCGTAATCGGTAATAGCGCGAAACATTTCTGGAAACAGGCTAATAACACCAATCCACATTGTATTCGCCGTTACGTTACCGTTCGATTCGGAGATCAAAAACCAGGATCCCAATCTACCTCAATGATGCCAGTAGAGAGATCGACTTTCCTGATAACCTGTTCATCAAGAAACGGAATTAACCGCTCCTGAGCACCGAATGCATCCTTCAGGTTTGCCTTAACGACGAGAACGTCGTTCGAGCCGGTTTCCATCATATCGATGACTTTACCCATCTCGTAGCCTTCAAGGTTAACCACCTGGCAGCCCATAAGGTCTTTCCAGTAGTAGTCGCCCTCTTCCAGCGATGGCAACTGCGTCGAGTCAACCTGAATTTCGCAATTGGTTAACTGAGCCGCCGCATCCCGATCTTCAATGCCTTTGACTTTGATGATCAGGTCCTGATTGTGGTGCTTCCAACCGTCCAGTTCGACCTGCTGCCATTTACCGGCGCGCTGGATGAACCAGGGTTGGTAGTTGAAGATGCTTTCAGCGTCTTCAGTGGAGGAAAACACTTTGAGCCAGCCGCGAATACCGTAGGCGGCTCCCATCTTACCCAATACAATCGGGTTAACAGGAGGCTGTGCGGCAATTTGTCTGCTCATGCTCACCACCGTGACAGATTAAGCTGCTTTCTTAGCTTCTTTGACCAGCGCGTTAACGCGATCAGAAAGCGTTGCGCCCTGGCCAACCCAGTGCTCGATACGATCCAGATCAAGACGCAGACCTTCAGCCTGACCAGATGCGATCGGGTTGAAGAAACCAACGCGCTCGATAAAACGACCGTTGCGTGCATTGCGGCTGTCAGTGACGACGACCTGATAGAACGGACGCTTTTTAGCGCCGTGACGTGCCAAACGAATTGTTACCATAACATCCTCTTCAGTTAATAAAACACCCGGCCCCCATCGAGGAACGGGGTCCGGGTGCTGTATAAAAAGCCCGAAAATTTTACTCATTTTGGCGAAAAAAGCAACCTAAACCGTGCCATTTCGGGCTTTTTTGTGGAACGCTTTAGCGGCCAGGAAAACCTGGCGGCATCATACCCTTCATGCCGCGCATCATTTTCGCCATACCGCCCTTCTTCATTTTCTTCATCATACGCTGCATATCGTCAAACTGCTTCAATAAGCGGTTAACGTCCTGCACCTGCATACCGGAGCCGGTCGCAATGCGGCGCTTGCGTGAGCCTTTGATGATCTCTGGTTTTTCACGCTCTTTGCGTGTCATCGAGTTGATGATCGCTTCCATGCGCACCAGCACTTTGTCATCCATCTGTGACTTCACATTGTCAGGTAACTGTCCCATACCGGGCAGTTTGCCCATCAGGCTGGCCATGCCGCCCATGTTGCGCATCTGCTTCAGCTGCTCAAGGAAATCGTTGAGATCAAAACCGTCGCCGGTTTTCAGCTTCTTAGCCAGTTTCTCAGCCTGATCGCGGTCAACCTTGCTTTCGATATCTTCGATCAGTGACAGCACGTCACCCATGCCGAGGATACGCGAAGCAATACGCTCCGGATAGAACGGCTCAAGTGCATCGGTTTTTTCACCGACACCCATAAATTTAATCGGCTTACCGGTGATATGACGAATCGACAGCGCCGCACCGCCTCGTGCATCACCATCGACTTTGGTCAGGATAACACCGGTCAGCGGTAGTGCTTCATTAAAAGCTTTAGCCGTGTTTGCCGCATCCTGACCGGTCATGGCATCGACCACAAACAGCGTTTCTACCGGATTGATCGCGGCATGAACCTGTTTGATTTCGTCCATCATCGCTTCGTCAACGTGCAGACGACCGGCGGTATCCACCAGCAGTACATCGTAGAACTTCAGGCGAGCTTCACGCAGCGCATTGTTAACGATATCGACCGGCTTCTGGCTGAGATCGGATGGGCAGAAATCCACGCCCACCTGCTGTGCCAGCGTTTCCAGCTGTTTGATTGCCGCCGGACGATAGACGTCGGCAGAAACCACTAAGACTTTCTTTTTGTGCTTCTCGCGCAGGAATTTACCCAGCTTAGCGACGCTGGTTGTTTTACCGGCACCCTGCAAACCCGCCATCAGCACCACGGCTGGCGGCTGAGCAGCCAGGTCGAGAGCATTGTTCTCTGCACCCATCGCCGTAACCAGCTCGTTACGAACGATTTTGATAAACTCCTGACCTGGAGTCAGACTTTTATTCACATCATGGCCGACCGCACTCTCTTTCACACGGTTGATGAAGTCACGCACCACCGGCAGCGCAACGTCAGCCTCAAGCAGTGCCATGCGCACTTCACGCAGGGTCTCTTTGATGTTCTCTTCAGTCAGCCTTCCGCGGCCGCTGATGTTTCGCAGGGTTTGCGACAAACGATCGGTTAAATTATCAAACATGGTCTCTCACTAAAAAAAAGATCGCGAGGCGCCTGATCGGCAGAATGCGGCGGATTATAACACGAAGCCTCAGCGATCTCTGCAATTGCCCCTCAGATCGTTTGGAGCCTGCTTCGGCTGGCGCTATACTGCCTTTTCCTTATCTGACTGAACCTGAAAGGATCTATGTTCGTTTTCGCGATAGTGGCGCTATTCGCCTACTCCTTAAGTCTTGCCCTGATCATTCCCAGCCTGTTGAAACGTAACGGCGGCTGGCGGCGAATGGCGATGCTCTCTGCCTGTGTGGCGCTGGTGACACACGCGGTGGCCTTGCAGCAACGCATATTTGCTGTTGATAGCGGACAGAATTTAAGCCTGCTCAACATAGGCTCGCTGGTCAGCCTGTTGATTTGCGCCATCATGACCATTGTGGCGTCACGCAACCGTGGCTGGCTGCTGCTGCCGATTGTTTACAGCTTCGCGCTGATCAATCTGGCCTTCGCCACTTTTGTGCCCAATGCGTTTATCACCCATCTGGAAACCACGCCAGGCATGATGATCCATATCGGCCTGTCGCTGTTCGCCTACGCGACGCTGATTATTGCCGCGCTCTATGCACTGCAGCTGGCGTGGATCGATTACCAGTTAAAAAACAAGCGCCTGGCGTTCACACAGGATATGCCGCCGCTGCTGACCATTGAACGTAAGATGTTTCACATCACCCAGGTGGGCGTCGTGCTGTTGACGCTGGTGCTCTGCACCGGTCTGTTTTATATGCAGGATCTCTTCAGCGCAGAAAACGTCGATAAAGCCGTGCTCTCCATCATCGCGTGGTTTGTTTATATCGTTTTGCTCTGGGGGCACTATCATGAAGGCTGGCGTGGTCGCCGCGTCGTCTGGTTTAACTGCAGCGGTGCGGTGCTGTTAACCATGGCTTACTTCGGCAGTCGCATCCTGCAGCATCTGCTTGTCCCCACCTCTCGTTAAAAAGGAAGTTCTGCGTTGGAGAATGTTTCAACCACCACGCTGATTATTATTCTCTGCGTCATGGTACTGGTTTCCGCCTGGTTTGCCGGGTCGGAAACCGGAATGATGACGCTTAACCGCTATAAGCTGCGCCATCAGGCCAAAAACGGCAGTCGCCCCGCTCGCCGGGTGGAGAAGTTACTGCGTCGCCCCGACCGGTTGCTCAGCCTGGTATTAATCGGCAATAACCTGGTGAATATTCTGGCTTCCGCACTTGCCACCATTGTAGGCATGCGTATTCACGGTGACGAAGGGGTTGCGATCGCAACCGGTATCCTCACTTTTGTGGTGCTGGTATTTGCTGAAGTGCTGCCGAAAACAGTGGCGGCCCTCTATCCCGAACGCGTCGCCTTTCCCAGCAGCCTGCTGCTGGTCCCGCTGCAATACATCATGCTGCCGCTGGTCTGGCTACTCAACACCATTACCCGTCTGCTGATGAGGATGGCGGGTATCCGCGCTGACGGTGCCATTAACTCCGCGCTGAGCAAAGAGGAGTTGCGTACCATCGTCTATGAGTCACGTAGCCTGATGTCACGCCGTAATCAGGACATGCTGCTCTCCGTGCTCGACCTGGAGAAAGTCAGCGTTGATGACATCATGGTTCCGCGTAACGAGATCGTCGGCATTAATATCAACGATGACTGGAAGTCGGTGGTGCGCCAGTTGAGCCACTCGCCACACGGCCGCATTGTGCTGTTCCGGGACTCGCTGGATGACTGCGTCGGCATGCTGCGGGTGCGCGAAGCCTGGCGCATGATGACGGAGAAAAAAGAGTTCACCAAAGAGACGCTGCTGCGCGCCGCCGATGAGATTTACTACATCCCGGAAGGGACACCGCTGAACACCCAACTGGTGAAGTTCCAGCGCAACAAAGAGAAAGCGGGCGTGGTGGTGGATGAGTATGGCGACATCAAAGGGCTGGTGACAATAGAGGACATTCTGGAGGAGATCGTGGGTGACTTCACCACCTCCATGTCACCATCACTGGCAGAAGAAGTGATGCCGCAGAATGATGGGTCCGTGCTGATTGAAGGCAGCGCCAGTGTGCGTGAAATTAACAAGGCGTTTAACTGGCAGCTGCCAGAGCAGGAAGCGCGCACCATTAACGGCATGCTGCTGGAAGCGCTGGAAGAGATCCCTGCCATCGCCACCCGTGTTCAGATCGGCCACTACAACGTCGATATTCTGGACGTGCAGGACAACATGATTAAACAAGTGCGCATTACGCCGAAGACGCCACTGAAAAAATCGGTAGGGTCCTGAAGCGATAAAAAAACGCCGCAATCGACATGATGCGGCGTTTTTTTTAGCAGCAAAGCCCTGACTAGATGTGCAGTTCTTTCAGCTTTTCAGCAGGCAGTTTCAGATCTTCGTTGCGGTTAACGCCGATCTCATGCGCAAGCACATTGCGGGCGATCTGCTGCGCTTCATCCAGTGAGTGCAGCTTGTAGCTGCCGCACTGGTATTCATTCAGCTCAGGGATCTGGTTCTGATCTTTCACTTTCAGAACATCTTCCATCGCCCCTTTCCACGCTTTGGCAACGCGCTGCTCGTCTGGTGTACCAATCAGGCTCATGTAGAAGCCGGTGCGGCAACCCATTGGCGAGATATCGACGATTTCCACACCATCACCATTCAGGTGATCACGCATGAATCCGGCAAAGAGATGCTCCAGCGTATGAATGCCACGCTCAGTGAGGATATCAATGTTCGGGCGGCAAAAACGCAGGTCAAAAACGGTAATCGTATCGCCATGCGGAGTCTTCATGGTTTTCGCCACGCGAACTGCCGGTGCGCCCATGATGGTGTGATCAACGGTAAAACTGTCCAGTAGTGGCATACGTCACCTCCTGTTCTGAGAATTTTTTTTAAAACGATGAAACTTTTCTGTTCGCCCAACGTCTGAATATATGAAAGACGCGCATTTGTTATCATCATCCCTGACAACAGAGATGTTAATTTGGCCACATTGATGTGGCCTTTTTCTTTTCTACACTTCCCGGCTCGCCAGATACGCTTCAAAATCCAGCTTATCATTTGCTTCCAGCTGCTGCTGTGCAGCAACAGACGCCTGCGCCTGACGCGTGAAATCTTCTTCTGTCAGCACTTCCAGCGGCTCTTCGCAGAGCAGATGGCGATACTGTTCAGCCAGCGCCACGCCGGTTCCGGTTACACCATTGTCCTTCATTGCCTGAAGGATGCGCGCCGAGTAGGTTAGCTCAGGATCGTCGAACGATGCTACCAGTTGATCGCAAACCTGCTGATATTCCGTGCTGTCCTGATTATGACTGTCTAACACTTCAGCAACCCGACGCAGATCGGCAAACAGGGTTTTGCCCACTTCAACCAGCGAATGTTCCGCTTCTCCGCAGCCTACGGCAATTTTCTGGTCCGGTTTACGCCCTTCCAGCACAACCCGGTTCCAGTTTATACGGGTGCATTGCAACTCATCTGCACTCATTTCCGGCGCATCGGCCAGGGTACACCAGATCAGGAACAGGTCGAGGAAGCGAACCTGATTCTCATCTACGCCGATTGCAGAGAACGGATTGATATCCAGCGAACGCACTTCAATGTACTCAATACCACCACGCAGCAGCGCATCAGAGGGCGCTTCACCCGAGCGTGTCACACGCTTAGGCCGGATTGGCGCATAGAGCTCGTTTTCAATCTGCAGCACGTTGGTGTTGAGCTGCAGCCAGTTACCGTCGGCATCTTTAGTGCCCATCGCTGCATACTCTTCTGACGGCGTCTTGATCGCTTTCTTCAGCGCAGTGACATAGCCTTCCAGTGAGTTAAACGTGATGCCCAGAGAGCTCTGCGATTTATTGGTGTAGCCTAAATCGCTCAGACGCAGCGAGGTGGCATACGGCAGCCACATCGTGTCTTTGTCGTTGGTTTCAAACGGCAGCGCGCTCTCACGGCCCTGCAGGAAGCTGGAGCTGATAGCAGGCGATGCGCCAAACAGATAGGGGATCACCCAGCCGAAGCGATAATAGTTGCGGATCAGCCGCAGATAGCCCGCCGAGATCGTCTCTTTTCCGCTTTCCTTATCTTTCACGTCAGCCCACTCCTGCCAGAATGAGAGTGGCAGTGAGAAATTATAGTGAATGCCGGAGATGGTCTGCATCAACGCGCCGTAGCGGTTTTTCAGCCCTTCGCGGTAAAGCGTCTTCATCTGACCAATATTGGACGTGCCATATTGCGCCAGTTCAATATTGTCCGCATCGTCAATCTCGCACGGCATACTAAACGGCCACATGCGTTCATCACCCAGTTCACGGGCAACGTGACGATGAATATCGCGCAGGAATGCCAGCATATGATCAATGCTGTGATCCACTGGCGTAATAAACTCCAGCAACGTTTCGGCAAAGTCAGTGGTGATCCAGTCATGTTTCAGCGCCGACCCCAGAGATTCCGGGTGGCCGCTTTTTGCCAGCTCGCCATTTGCCTGTACACGCAGCGTTTCACGCTCGATGCCACGGCCAATACCTTTAAGGGCATTGGGATGCGCTTCCAGCCAGGAGAGCGCTTTAGATACGTCCGGGATCACATTACCCCCCCGCTGTGATAATAATTTATTTTTGTTCAGCATAATGTTAACCGTAGCCTCGAATCTGTGCGAATCAATGCCACCATTGCATACCCTGTAATGTGGCAGTCGCGATAACGATATAACGCAGTGTTTTGCCGACAGCGAGAAACAGCATCGCGGGTAGCCAGGCGAAACGTAACCAGCCTGCCAGAACGCAGAGCAGATCACCTATCACTGGCAGCCAGCTGAATAACAGTGCTGCAGGTCCCAGTCGATGCAACCACGTCATTGCTGTGTCATGCCATCGCCCCTGACGTTTTAACGGCAGCAAGCGACCAATAAGAATGTTGGTTAAGCCGCCCAAGGTGTTTCCCAGTGATGCGGCCAAAAGCAACCCGTAAACTGATGTCTTTTTTGCTATCAATAGTGCTATCAGCAGTGCTTCAGAACTTCCCGGCAGGAGCGTTGCACTTAAAAAGCTGCTGCCGAACATCGAGGCATAGGTAAGAACGTCACTCACAGTAAGCGGACATCCACCACAGCCATACCTGCCGCCTTCGCTGCCTGAATACCAAAGTCCGCATCCTCAAACACCACACAACGTGCCGGCGTCACACCCATCAGCTCAGCGCAGCGTAAGAAGGTTTCTGGCTCAGGTTTATGACGCTGTACGTCGTCAGCACCGACGACGGCCGAAAAGAGCTCACGTACGCCCAGCTGCGTCAGTAACGCCTCTGCCATGCTGTGTTCGCTTCCGGTACCGACCGCCATCGGACGACGCCCGTGATACGCTTTCACCACCTCCATTAAAGGCAGTGGCTTCACGTTTTCCAGCAGCATCGCTTTCACGGCAGCGGTTTTTTCTGCGGCAAGAAGATGAGGGTCGAGTGACGACTGATTGGATTCAATGATGAACTGCGACAGCCGCCAGGTTGGTGCGCCATTGAAGTCGATAATACGTGCTTCATCCAGCGTTAATCCATAACGCGTCAGTACCTGACGCCACGCTTTTCGATGTGTCGGCTCAGTATCAAGAATCGTGCCGTCCATATCGAAAATCAGGGCGTCATATTGATCGTACATTGTCACTCCGGACATTCATCAAATGAGACATTACTTTAGCCTAATGTGGACAGGTTGTCGCCAGGGGGGATGAACAGCAAATGCTTTGAAAGCATTAACAATTTTTGTTTTCAGATAAAGGTGATCGTGCACGACCAGCGATAAACGTACGAAATTCCAGCGTTTTTTTAACATTCTTCTGGCAGACAAGCGGCGGCGGACGGGCATGGGCAGCAAAACAGAAGGCGTTGATGCGGGAAACAGGCGTTTCGGATCGCTTAAGTCAGGATGATGAATCAATGGGGCAGATTAAACAGGAAAAGAGTGCGTGTGAAGCCAGAGGGAAACTGCAGAGGTTTTTCAGGATACTCACTCAGCGTTTGCTGTACGGGCGGTTACGGAAGTAACGCTATCGTGTTTATTGAGGTCTTAGCGATCATCGCGCCATGATACTTTGAGGGATTTTGAGGCTAAAGAAGAAGATGGTGCATCCAGGAGGATGACTCAGCTTGCGCTTCGCCCTGCGGGCCGTTGCTGATGCAACGTTATCCCCCTTCGTGCGGCCGGAACGCTTATTGCGTCATGTCACACTGAGGAACTGCCAACATTCGAGAAGATGGTGCATCCAGGAGGATTCGAACCTCCGACCGCTCGGTTCGTAGCCGAGTACTCTATCCAGCTGAGCTATGGATGCATTGGGGTCTATCTTTTGAGGTACAACTTTTTATGGACTTACAGAAACCAACCTAAGGATGTTACAAAGAATGGTGCATCCAGGAGGATTCGAACCTCCGACCGCTCGGTTCGTAGCCGAGTACTCTATCCAGCTGAGCTATGGATGCATAAAACAAATTCTTGTACAACGCAGGGTGCTAACTACTCACCATGAAAGGAATTGCTAATTCGCTTTGTTTCTTTTTTTCGATGGTGCATCCAGGAGGATTCGAACCTCCGACCGCTCGGTTCGTAGCCGAGTACTCTATCCAGCTGAGCTATGGATGCATCGAAAATGGCGGTGAGGGAGG
Organism: Pantoea sp. RG18; assembly: GCF_025910075.1. Taxonomy (NCBI): domain Bacteria; kingdom Pseudomonadati; phylum Pseudomonadota; class Gammaproteobacteria; order Enterobacterales; family Erwiniaceae; genus Pantoea; species Pantoea sp. RG18. The sequence continues at coordinate 450,039 of NZ_JAPCIL010000015.1, read as the reverse complement.
GATTCGAACCCTCGATACAGCTTTTGACCGTATACTCCCTTAGCAGGGGAGCGCCTTCAGCCTCTCGGCCACCTCACCTTACGCTTTCTTTCGAACTGTGCGTCTGAACGTTGTTTCTGCTCATCGGCACTGCGTGGCGCACATATTACTTTCCCGGACTTTTAAGTCAAACAATTTTTCCGAAACTTTGTTTGATTGAGCAAATCACACACAATTGGGACAAAATGGCGACAAAAAGAGTGAATTATCAACAATGAAAGATGATGGCGTTAACAAAACAGAGGAGGAACAGGTAGAAAGAAAAGGCAGGATTTTTACAGAAAGCGGTAGCGCCTCGCACAGGTGCGAGACGCTGAATCCGTTAAACGCTGGTTTGTTGCGTTTTTTCAGCCTGGATGCGTTGATAGATCTCTTCGCGATGCACAGACACTTCTTTCGGCGCGTTAACACCGATACGAACCTGGTTACCCTTAACACCCAGCACCGTTACAGTTACCTCATCACCGATCATGAGGGTTTCACCAACTCGACGAGTTAGAATAAGCATTCTTTGCTCCTTGAAAGATTAAAAGAGTCGGGCTTGTACAGGCTCCCGGCATTATCCATCATTTAACGCTGCACAATGTGTATGAGAAATACACCAATGCACATCGATGCGCCAATACATTCTGCTGATAGTTAGTTTAGCCGAAATACACTACATCAACCTGACTTTGTCATTTGCTGCTTTAGCATCGTATTAAAAAGCGCCGGAACAACCGTTCTGACGCTTTTTACGATGCCTTGTTTTAATTCACTTACAGACGGCTGCTGACCCAGTCCTCAACCCCTGCTAATGCGCCTTTCAGAGCACCCGCATCGTTACCACCAGCTTGTGCCATATCAGGACGGCCACCGCCCTTCCCGCCAACCTGCTGAGCCAGACCGGCAATCAACTCACCCGCTTTAACACGGTCAGTCAGATCTTTGGTCACACCCGCAATCAGCGACACCTTACCTTCAGTAACCGTTGCCAGCACAATAATCGCCGACCCCAGCTGATTCTTAAGATCATCAACCATGGTACGCAACATTTTAGGTTCAACATTGTTGAGCTCACTGACCAGCAGTTTCACTCCCTTAATGTCGATAGCATTGCTGCTCAGTGAAGCGCTCTCCTGCGCGGCTTGCTGATCGCGCAGTTGCTGCAACTCTTTCTCCAGAGCCCGTACATGATCGACCAGACCACGCACTTTCTCATTCAGGTTGCTGCTGTTCGCTTTTACCAGCTGCGCAAGATCCTGCAGCTGGCTGCTCTGCGCATTGACCTGCGCCAGCGCGCCTTCACCCGTAATCGCTTCGATACGACGAATACCGGCTGCGGTACCTGACTCCGCCTGAATACGGAACAGCCCGATGTCACCCGTGCGCGCAGCATGGGTACCACCACACAGCTCAACAGAGAAATCACCCATGGTCAGAACGCGCACGCGCTGATCATATTTCTCGCCAAACAGTGCCATTGCCCCTTTAGACTTCGCCGCATCCAGATCCATCACTTCGGTTTCAACCGGCAGGTTGCGACGAATTTGCGCATTGACGATATCTTCGACCTGACGAATCTCCTGAGGTTTCATCGCTTCGAAATGCGAGAAATCGAAACGCAGGTACTTGTCGTTAACCAGCGAGCCTTTCTGCGCCACATGCTCACCTAAAACCTGACGCAAGGCGGCATGCAGTAAGTGAGTAGCAGAGTGGTTAAGACGGATGCGCGCACGGCGTGCCGCATCAACCTGCGCCTCAAGGCGATCACCGATACGCAACTGCCCTGCGGTCAGCTTACCGACATGACCGATTGCCTGACCATATTTTTGTGTATCCTGGACGCAAAATTCAGCATTCTTCCCTTTCAGCAGACCGGTATCGCCTACCTGGCCACCCGATTCGCCATAAAATGGCGTTTCATCCAGCACGACCACGGCATCCTGACCCGCGGTCACTTCATCAACCGCCTCGCCTGCAACATAGAGCGCTTTCACCGTGGCAGCTAAATCAAGCTGGTCGTAGCCTTTAAAGGATGAGGCGGCATCAATACGAATAACGTTGCTGTAGTCAGCGCCGAAGCCACTCGCTTCACGTGCGCGCTGACGCTGCTGCTCCATCGCCCGCTCAAAGCCGGCTTCATCGATTTTCAGATTGCGTTCGCGACAGACGTCAGCCGTTAAATCTGCCGGGAAACCAAAGGTATCGTAGAGACGGAAGACGATTTCGCCATCCAGCGTGTCGCCCTGCAGTTTTTCCAGCTCTTCGTCCAGCAGCGCCAGTCCGCGCTCCAGGGTTCTGGCAAACTGATCTTCTTCGCTTTTCAGCACCAGCTCAACCTGAGTCTGCTGGCGCTGTAACTCTTCGCCTGCGGCACCCATGACCTCAACCAGTGGCGCAACCAGCTTATAGAAGAAGGCCTCTTTGGCGCCCAGCATGTTGCCATGACGTACGGCACGACGAATGATACGACGCAGCACGTAGCCACGGTTCTCATTAGACGGGATGACGCCATCGGCAATCAGGAATGCACAGGAGCGAATGTGGTCGGCAATGACACGCAGCGATTTGTTACTGAGGTCAGTGGCACCGGTAACCTGTGCCACGGCCTCAATCAGTTTCTGGAACAGGTCGATTTCATAGTTGGAGTTGACGTGTTGCAGAACGGCAGAAATACGCTCAAGGCCCATTCCGGTATCAACCGACGGTTTTGGCAGCGGCAGCATGGTGCCATCAGCCTGACGGTTGAACTGCATAAAGACGATGTTCCAGATCTCAATGTAACGGTCACCATCTTCTTCCGGGCTGCCCGGCGGGCCACCCCAGATGTGATCGCCATGATCGTAGAAAATCTCGCTGCACGGACCACAAGGACCGGTATCGCCCATCTGCCAGAAGTTATCTGACGCATACGCGCTGCCCTTGTTGTCGCCGATGCGAATAATGCGTTCACGTGGCACACCGATTTCGTTCGCCCAGATATCAAAGGCTTCATCGTCGGTTTCATAGATCGTCACCCACAGACGCTCTTTTGGCAGGCTGAACCACTGCTCGCTCGTCAGCAGTTCCCAGGCAAAACCAATCGCCTCTCTCTTGAAGTAGTCACCAAAGCTGAAGTTACCCAGCATTTCAAAGAAGGTGTGGTGACGTGCGGTGTAACCGACGTTTTCAAGATCGTTGTGTTTGCCGCCTGCGCGTACGCAGCGCTGTGACGTGGTCGCACGTGTGTAGTCACGTTTGTCCTGACCGAGGAACACATCTTTAAACTGGTTCATCCCGGCGTTAGTAAACAACAACGTTGGATCGTTATTCGGTACGAGGGAGCTGCTGGTTACAACCTCATGTCCCTTGCTATGAAAAAAGTCGAGAAACGCTTGACGGATCTCAGCAGTGCTCTTGCTCATATATATCCTGGAATCACGCTAACGAACGTTCCCTCTGATCGGCGCGACCACATTCTGGTGGTGCCTGATTAGCGGAACAAAAAGTGGGAATAAGATAAATTTTCTTCAGTGGGAAGTAAAATTACATCGGCTTTTAGTCATCAAAATTTCTGAAAATGGACTGGATATCTTCGCTCATAAAACCTTTTGACTGCAGATAGCGTAGTACTTTCGCTTTCTCTTTCCACTCTGTGGGCAGCGGGTGTCCGAATTTTCGTTCAGCCAGCTGAGCCGCACACGCCGCCCAGTCTACCTCTGTCTCTTCCATTGCAAGATCAATGGCTTCACGGTCGATGCCTTTCTGGCCCAGTTCAAGGCGCACGCGCTGCGATCCAAAGCCCTTACGGCTCCGGCTCTGAATAAATCGTTCGGTGAAACGCTCGTCGTTTAACCAGCCGCTTTCCTGACACCAGTTAAGAACCTGTTCCAGCAACGCTTCGGTAACAATTTCGGGCTCTTTTTTCTGCGCCCACGCAGCACGCTGCGCTGATTGTTGCAGCTTACGCGCTAACTCTGCACGGCTGTGGTCGCGCTGACCCAGAATACGCATCGCCCGGTCAAGCAGACGAGAGTAAGAGACGACATTAGGTTGGGGCTGAGAGGGTTCAGTCATACTGCGCACCTTGTACAAACAGGGGGAGATTATGGCGACAGAACAGGACAGAGGGAAGGCAAGAAAGGCAATAGAGGGGGATAAAAACTACGGGAGAGGCTTTCGCCCCTCCCGCATCAGAGATTAGAAGTCTTCGTTCGCTTCAGCCGCGTCTTCTTTCTCAGCAGCCTTGTCGGCTGCTGCGAGTTTTTCATCCGCGCCGTTGAGCAACATCTCACGTAACTTCAGATCAATCTCGTTTGCCACAGCAGCATTCTCTTTCAGGAAGTTGCCGGCATTCGATTTACCCTGACCAATCTTGTCGCCATTGTAGCTGTACCATGCACCCGCTTTTTCAATCAGCTTGTGCTTCACGCCCAGGTCGACCAGCTCACCAAAGGTATTGATACCTTCGCCGTACATGATCTGGAACTCAGCCTGTTTGAATGGCGCGGCGATTTTGTTTTTCACCACTTTAACGCGGGTCTCACTGCCGACCACGTTATCGCCCTCTTTGATTGCACCGATACGGCGGATATCAAGACGGACAGAGGCGTAGAACTTCAGCGCGTTACCACCAGTGGTGGTTTCCGGGTTACCAAACATCACACCAATTTTCATACGGATCTGGTTGATGAAAATCAGCAGGGTATTGGACTGCTTCAGGTTACCGGCCAGTTTACGCATCGCCTGGCTCATCATACGTGCCGCGAGGCCCATGTGTGAGTCACCGATTTCACCTTCGATTTCCGCTTTAGGCGTCAGCGCCGCGACGGAGTCGACGATGATCACGTCAACGGCACCAGAGCGCGCCAGCGCATCACAAATTTCCAGAGCCTGCTCACCAGTGTCTGGCTGAGAGCAGAGCAGGTTATCAATGTCTACGCCGAGTTTCTTGGCGTAAACCGGATCAAGCGCATGCTCGGCATCGATAAAGGCACAGGTTTTACCTTTACGCTGTGCAGATGCGATAACCTGCAAAGTCAGCGTGGTTTTACCTGAAGACTCAGGTCCGTAGATCTCAACGATACGGCCCATTGGCAGACCGCCTGCGCCTAATGCGATATCCAGCGACAGCGAGCCGGTAGAGATAGTTTCCACATCCATTGAGCGGTCTTCACCCAAGCGCATGATGGAGCCTTTACCAAATTGCTTCTCAATCTGGCCAAGCGCGGCAGCTAAAGCCTTCTGTTTGTTTTCATCAATCGCCATTTCAACTCCTAATCAAGCCGGGTAAACACGCACTCAGGGTGCCTGTACTCTTTCTGTTGCCGACAATTATACTGTATAGTCATACAGTATCAAGTTTAATTTGTCAGAAATTCGCCATACAGTTTCTGCAGGGCCCATGCCACCGACTGGCGGCGTACGGCATCACGATCGCCGCTAAAATGCTGCTGAAAAGTCAATACGTTATCCTGCGGCCCGGCAAAGCCAAACCATACCGTACCCACCGGTTTTTCTTCACTGCCGCCATCCGGACCGGCAATACCGCTGACGGAGATCGCGTAGTCAGCATGGGCCGCCCTGCGGGCACCCAGCGCCATCTCCCGCACCACCACATCACTTACCGCACCATACTGCAACAGCGAAGCAGCCTGAACACTGACCATCTGCTGTTTGGCCTGGTTACTGTAGGTCACAAAACCCCGCTCGAACCAGGCGGAGCTGCCGCTGATATCGGTAAAGACTTTGGCAATCCATCCCCCCGTGCAGGATTCCGCACAGGTTACGGTGGCATTGCGCTGCTTCAGCTTCTCACCTATCTGCGCACTAAGCGCCTGCAATTGCTGATCATCCATTGCGACTCTCCCTTTGGCTGTGGGTTGAAGGTGGTGCAGAAAAACCGCTTTTTCAAGGTCACTCACCATTATTAAGCTGTTTTTGCGGCCAGCTTTCCACTGCGCTTACCGGTTTTTCACCGCAACCATAAAAAGACGCGGGAAGGCGAGCAACACCTGACCATCGGCCTGAGCCGGATAAGCCGCGAGTAAACGCTGATGATAATCGGTCAGAAACGCCGTCTGTTCGGTCTCATCCAGCGTTGCCAGGAAAGGCCGTAAACCGGTCGCCTGCAGCCAGCTGATAATTGCCTGCGCATCGGCCATCACGTGATAATAGGTGGTACGCCAGATATCCACCTCACAGCCGGCCTGCGTCAGCAGATCGTAATACTCGCGAGTGGAAAGCAGCTGTGTACGTTCAGCGGCATTGATGCGTGAACGCCAGCGATCCGTTGCCGCCACCTCGCGCATCAGCCGGTGCGACGGCTCATTCAGGTTATCAGGCATCTGGATCGCCAGCACGCCACCGGGCGCCAGCTGGCTGGCCAGATGGGGAAACAGCGTTGCGTGATTATCCAGCCATTGCAGAGACGCATTGGCGTAGACCACCTGCTGCGGCACATCGGCCTGCCAGTTGCGGATGTCCGCCTGGATAAAACGACAGTGCGGCAGGCGTTCAGCGGCCTGAGTTAACATCGTGGCGGAACTGTCCAGCCCGGTAATCTGCGCCAGTGGCCAGGCATCGGCGAGCAGCTCGGTGCTGTTACCGGGCCCGCATCCCAGATCGGTCACCTGCTCAACCTGTTCCAGGCTGAGGCGCGCCAGAAGTTCGCGGGCTGGACGGGTTCGTTCTGCTTCAAACTTACGGTACAGCACAGGATCCCACTCTTTCATCATGACCTCTCGCTCAGTTATCAGATGCATCCGCTTACTGAGACGGATGAAAGAGGAAAAAGTGCGACCCGTTGCTCATTTTTGAATCATGCGCTGGCAGAGACCGGCCGGAGTTATTAAGTTAAAACACTGTTTCATTTTTTTAACATCCGATTCAGGAGTCATTTATGAGTGAAAAATCGCCCTTTGCCGGTGTCTGGTGCCCTTCAGTCACCCCGTTTAATGCGCAGGGTGCGGTCGATATTGATGCGCTAGGGCGACATTTCTCCCGCCTCAATGACTCCGGTATCGATACCTTACTGGTGATGGGCAGCATTGGCGAGTTCGCCTCACTGACGCAGCAGGAACGCTTACAACTGATTCAGGAAGCCAGACCCTTGTCATCGCTGAAGATGGTCGCGAACGTCTCGGCAACCTGCATTCCTGACATGCTGGAGCTGGCTGAAGCCGCCTGGAAAAATGATTTTGACGCGGTGATGGTGCTGCCACCCTACTATTATGGCCAGACGCAAAACCAGCTGATGCACTACTTCGAAGCACTGGACGCGCAACTGGGTGGTAAATGGTTTGCCTACAACTTTCCAGCCCGCACTGGCTGCGATCTGACGCCCGCGCTGATTGCCGCCCTGGCGGCAAAGCTGCCCAACTTCGCCGGCATTAAAGATACGGTGGATTGCCTGTCGCACAACCGGATGATGATTGAAGAGACCCGCAAGGTGCGTAGCGATTTCGCCGTACTGTCGGGGTATGACGAGTACCTGCTCCCGAACCTGCTGGCGGGCGGTGCCGGTGTCATTTCAGGACTGAATAATATTGTGCCGGAGTACTTTGCGCAGATGATGACGGCGTGGCGAAGTGGCAATCTGCCGGAGCTGACGCACCTGCAGCAGCAGATCGGCCGTCTGATGGCGATTTACAGTATTGGAGATGATTTCGTAACGACAATTAAAACGGCCGTGGCACGGCGCTATGACTCGATGAGCAGCGGCTCACGAAACTACGGTGGCACGCTGAATGCGGAACAGTGTGCCGCAATTGATAAGCTGTTCAGCTAAGCAGGAAAGCGGGCGCATCCCTGCGCCCCCGATCTCAGTTCTTTTTCACAAACTCAGATTTTAATTTCATCGGGCCAAAACCGTCGATTTTACAATCGATGTTGTGGTCCCCTTCAACCAGACGAATGCTTTTCACTTTGGTGCCGATCTTCAGCGATGAAGAACTGCCCTTCACCTTGAGATCTTTGATCACCGTGACGCTGTCGCCATCTGCCAGCAGATTGCCGTTGGCATCACGCACTTCAAGTGTTGCGTTGCTGCTGTCACCTTCTCCCTCGGTCCAGATGTGACCGCAGGAGGGGCAGTTAAGGTTATCGCCATCTTGCCAGGTGTAATCGGCGTGACAAGCCGGGCAGGCAGGTAAAGACATAGTGACTCCAGAAATATCAGTGGCTGTGTGGCCTGAAAAAGGGCGTCATCATATAACCTTACAGTTAACAAGGACAGCCTTTATAACAGGCCGCCCTGGCGTGCCTTGCTCACCGCCTCACCCAGCTGCCACACCGCCATCGCATAATGGGTACTGTGGTTGTAGCGGGTAATGACATAGAAATTGGGTAAGCCGTACCAGTACTGGTAGCTGGTGCCCAAATCCAGGCGTAGCAGACTGACCTGATCGTTACCGTTCAGCGAGCCCTGTGGTGACAATCCTGACGCCGCCAGCATGCTCACGCTGTAACGGGTTTTGAAGCCATCTTCCAGCATCGGTGCCTGACCGCTGGCCGGTACCGCCACATTTTCGCCGCTGCGCCAGCCATGCTTCTGAAAATAGTGCGCCACGCTGCCGATAGCATCCACCGGATCCCACAGGTTTGCATGACCGTCTCCGTTGAAATCAACCGCATAATCATTGTAAGAGGAGGGCATAAACTGACCATAGCCCATCGCCCCGGCAAAGGAGCCTTTCAGCGCCAGCGGGTCATCCTGCTCTTTGCGCGACATCAACAGAAAGGTTTCCAGCTCGCTGCTGAAGTACTCTGCGCGGCGCGGATAGTTAAAGGATAAGGTCGCAAGCGCATCCAGAATCCGCGTTTTCCCCATCACGCGACCCCAGCGGGTTTCCACGCCAATGATGCCCACGATAATTTCTGGCGGCACGCCATAAACCTGCTGCGCGCGTTGCAGGGCATCCTGATACTGATTCCAGAACGCCACCCCATTTTGCACGTTATCGGGCGTAATGAACTTGTTGCGATAGCGGATCCAGGCGCCATTAGGTCCTGGCGCTGGCGTATAGCTTGGTGCCTGACGATCCATCAGTCGCAGCACATAATCCAGTCGTTTGGCCTGACCGATGATGTTGTGCAGTTGCTGACGGTCAAAGTCATGCTTCTCCACCATCTTATCGATAAATTGCTCTGCTGCCGGGTTACCGGCAAAGTCGCCAAACATCGCCTGTCCGCTGTGCGACGGCTGCAGTAAAAAACCGCCCTGTGGCGCAGCCAGCATCTTCTGCTGGGACGGGACTTCAGGTTTGCTGCTGCAGGAGGCCAGAAGCGGAATGAACGCAAGGAAGGCTAACTTGAGGCGCATCGGTTATCCATAAACGAGGGGTAATTTCAGATGCGGTAATAGTAGACGTTCAGCGCAATGACATACAGGGCAAAATCTTAAAAAAACGTCAAGGCAGCCATGGGCTAAAATGGCTGCGGGGCTCTCTCTGCCCCGCAGCCATCATGCGCTTAGCGGCGGTTTCTCACCAGCTGATAGCGACGGGTCAGATACTCAACCGGCGCGCTCCAGATGTGCACCAGCCGGCAGAACGGGAACAGCAGGAACAGCGTCATTCCCAGCACCATGTGCACGCGGTAGATAAACGCCACGCCGTCGAGATGCTGCGAAGCGCCACCGTGGAAGGTCACCACCGCCTGCGCCCAGCCCACCAGCTTCATCATTTCACTGCCGTCCATATGCTGGGCGGAGAAGGGAATGGTCAGCAGGCCCAGCGTCGCCTGCGCCACCAGCAGGGTCATGATCAGAATATCACCGACGCTACTGGTCGCCCGCACCCGTGGATTGGTCAGACGGCGCTTCAGCAGCAGTCCACCGCCCACCAGTGTCATCGCCCCGAACAGGCCACCGGCAATCATCGCCAGTTTCTGCTTCACGTCGATCGGCAGGAAGGATTCATACATCCAGTGTGGCGTCAGCATTCCGACGATGTGACCGAAGAAAATACCGATGATGCCGATGTGGAACAGGTTGGAAGCGAGACGCATCCCTTTTTTGTCCAGCATCTGACTGGAACCGGCACGCCAGCTGTACTGCCCGTAGTCATAACGCAGCCAGCTTCCCACCAGGAAGACTGTTCCGGCGAGATAGGGGTAAATATCGAAGAAGAAAGTGTTAATAAAATTCATGCTGATTCTCCTGTGGTACGCGCCGTCGCCGCGGCGATGTCCAGATACTGCGGCGCGACCGCATCGGCGAAGCGACGCTGATGCATCGCCTGCTGCGCCGAGGCGCAGCCCTGTTCGCCGAGAAATTTAATCTGCTCCTCTTCCCAGACAGCATCCAGTGCTGCCGGCGTATCGTCGCGCGCTTCCTGCGCCACCTGTGGCTTGAGGGCCGCAGGATCAACCGCGCTACCGGACAGCGTCAGTAATACTGTGAAGAGATCGGCGTAGGGGCTCTGACGCTCTTCAAGCCGCGCCGCCAGCAAGGCCAGGATAGGCACGATGTCGTCCAGTCCCTGACGCGCGGCCTCATCGCTTTTACAGGCGAGATACTCCAGGTAGAGCGGCAGGAAATCGGGCAGTTCTTTGCTGTCCAGCTCCAGACCATCGGCACGATACTGTTCCAGCAGATCAACCATCGCCTGACCGCGATCGCGTGACTCACCGTGCACGTGTTCAAACAGCAGCAGCGAGGTGGCGCGGCCACGATCAAACAGTTCGCAGTAGTCAGCCTGCACGTCGAGCAGTGGCCGGGCACAGAGCTGATTGATAAAACGCACCAGCCGTGCGCTCTGCTGCAGGTTGAGTTCAGTGGCGTCATCCAGCGCCGCGATCAGGTCGGAAGAGTGGGTAAACAGTGCCTCGTCCGGGTAGTCCAGCAGCCGCGAAAGAATACGTAACGTCATCATGAGGCATCCTCCGGACGGATGGTTTTCTTACTGACGTCGATGGCATCAATACGGCGGCTGTTGAACAGATTGAATTTGCTGTCGCTGCCGTGACAGCCATCGCCAAAGCTAAAGCCGCAGCCTTTGCTTTCCGGGAAGGCTTCACGCGCCAGTTCGCGATGGCTGGAGGGCACCACAAAGCGATCTTCATAGTTCGCGATCGCCAGATAGCGGTACATCTCCTGCGCCTGCGCTTCGGTCAGGCCGACCTGCTCCAGCGCCCGGATATCATGCTCACCGTCCACGCTTTCTGCGCGTTTGTAATGACGCATTGCCAGCATCCGCTTCAGTGCCAGCAGCACCGGTGCGGTGTCGCCTGCGGTCAGCAGGTTCGCCAGATACTCAACCGGAATGCGCAGGCTTTCCACATCCGGCAGCACGCCGGTGTGCGCCAGCGCCCCGCCATCCACCGCCGACTGAATCGGTGACAGTGGTGGCACATACCAGACCATCGGCAGCGTGCGGTATTCAGGGTGAAGTGGCAGCGCCAGCTTCCACTCCATCGCCATTTTATAGACCGGTGAACGCTGTGCTGCGTCGATCACGCTCTGCGCAACGCCATCTTTCAGCGCCTGCGCAATCACCGCCGGATCGTTGGGATCAAGGAAGATATCCAGCTGGCTCTGATAGAGATCTTTCTCGTTTTCCGCTGCGGCCGCCTGTTCAATGCGGTCAGCGTCATAAAGCAACACGCCGAGATAGCGGATACGGCCGACACAGGTTTCTGAACAGACGGTGGGCTGGCCCGCTTCAATGCGCGGATAACAGAAAATACATTTTTCTGATTTGCCGCTTTTCCAGTTGAAGTAGATCTTCTTGTACGGACAGCCGGTGAGGCACATCCGCCAGCCGCGACATTTATCCTGGTCGATCAGCACGATGCCATCTTCGCCGCGTTTGTAGATCGCGCCGCTTGGGCAGGTCGCCACACACGCCGGGTTGAGGCAGTGCTCACACAGGCGCGGCAGGTACATCATGAAGGTGTGCTCAAACTGACCGTAAATCTCCTTCTGGATGTTATCGAAGTTCTTATCCTGCGAACGTTTGGCAAACTCGCCGCCGAGGATCTCTTCCCAGTTCGGGCCGTTTTCGATCTTTTTCATCCGCTGACCGGTGATCAGCGAGCGCGGACGCGCAATCGGCTGATGCTTACCGGCGGGCGCATTGTGCAGATGCTGATAATCAAAATCGAACGGTTCGTAGTAATCATCCAGCGCGGGCACATCTGGGTTGGCGAAGATCTTCGACAGCAGGCCGATGCGACTCCCCATGCGCGGCTCCAGCTTACCGTTGATCTTACGGATCCAGCCGCCCTTCCACTTCTGCTGATCTTCCCAGGCGTGCGGATAGCCGACACCAGGCTTGCTCTCGACGTTGTTAAACCAGGCGTACTCCATGCCCTCGCGGCTGGTCCAGACGTTTTTACAGGTCACCGAGCAGGTGTGGCAGCCGATACATTTGTCGAGGTTCAGCACCATGCCGACCTGTGAACGAATTTTCATGGTTTTACCTCCTGCTGGCTGCCCTGGCAGGCATCGTTGCCTTCCCCATCTAACCAGTTAACGTTGTTCATTTTTCTCACTACCACGAACTCATCGCGGTTCGAGCCGACGGTGCCGTAGTAGTTAAAGCCCCAGGAGAGCTGCGCATAACCGCCGATCATATGGGTCGGTTTCGGGCAGGTCCGCGTCACCGAGTTATGGATCCCGCCGCGCTGGCTGGTGATCTCCGAGCCAGGGATATTCACGATACGTTCCTGCGCGTGGTACATCATGGTCATACCGGCCGGGATGCGCTGGCTCACTACTGCACGTGCGGTCAGCGCACCGTTGGCATTGAACGCCTCGATCCAGTCGTTATCCACGATACCCAGCTCACGAGCGTCATCTTCACTCATCCAGACAATCGGTCCGCCGCGCGACAGTGTCAGCATCAGCAGGTTGTCGCTGTAGGTGGAGTGAATGCCCCACTTCTGGTGTGGCGTCAGGAAGTTCAGCGCCTTCTCCGGGTTACCGTTGGGTTTGCTGTTCAGCAACGGCTTCGCCGCGCGGGTATCGATTGGCGGACGATAGACCATCAGGCTCTCGCCAAAGGCGCGCATCCACTCATGATCCTGATAGAGCTGCTGACGGCCGCTCAGGGTTCGCCACGGGATCAGCTCATGAACGTTGGTGTAGCAGGCGTTGTAAGAGACATGTTCATCTTCCAGCCCTGACCAGGTCGGGCTGGAGATAATTTTGCGCGGCTGCGCCTGGATATCGCGGAAGCGAATCTTCTCATCTTCTTTATTGAGCGCCAGGTGGGTGTGGTCACGACCGGTAATCACGCCCAGTGCCTGCCAGGCTTTCACCGCCACCTGACCATTGGTCTCCGGTGCCAGCGCCAGGATCACTTCTGCCGCATCAATCGCCGTGTCGATATTTGGCCGCCCCGCTGCCGGGCCATCCGCTTTGACGTAGTTCAGCTGCTTGAGGAAATCGACCTCTTTGCTGGTGTTCCAGCTGATACCTTTGCCGCCGTTACCCAGGGTCTCCAGCAACGGTCCCAGCGAGGTAAAGCGCTCCCAGGTCGCCGGATAGTCGCGCTCCACCACCATAATGTGTGGCGCGGTTTTACCCGGAATCAGATCGCATTCGCCTTTTTTCCAGTCTTTCGCCTCAAAAGGCTGCGCCAGTTCCGCGGGCGAGTCATGTAACACCGGCAGAGTAACGACGTCCGTTTCAACGCCTAAATGACCCGGGCAGAGATCGGAGAAGGCTTTGGCGATGCCTTTGTAGATCTCCCAGTCACTTTTTGAGTCCCAGGCAGGATCGACGGCCGCCGAAAGCGGATGAATAAACGGATGCATATCCGAGGTATTCATATCGTCTTTTTCATACCAGGTCGCCGTTGGCAGCACGACATCGGAGTAGAGACAGGTGCTCGACATGCGGAAGTCGAGTGTGACCACCAGATCCAGTTTGCCTTCGGCACCCTGATCCAGCCACTCCACCTCTTCCGGCTTCACGCGGCCCTGCTGGCCTAAATCTTTGCCCTGAATGCCGTTTTCCGTGCCCAGCAGATACTTCAGCATGTACTCATGCCCTTTACCGGATGAGCCGAGCAGATTGGAGCGCCAGACAAACAGGTTACGCGGGAAGTTCTGCGGATCGTCCGGCTGTTCAGCGGCAAACCGCATGGTGCCCTGCTTCAGGCTTTCCACGGTGTAATCCAGCGGCGACTGACCGGCGGCTTTCGCCTGCGCCGCGATGTGCAGCGGGTTGACGTTAAGCTGCGGCGCTGAAGGCAGCCAGCCCATACGTTCGGAACGGACGTTAAGGTCGATCAGGCTGCCGCTGTAGCGACTTTTATCCGCCAGCGGGGAGAGCAATTCGCTGGTGGCCAGGGTTTCATAGCGCCACTGACTGGAGTGGTTGTAGAAGAAGGAGGTGCTGTTCATCTGGCGTGGCGGACGCTGCCAGTCCAGGCCAAAGGCCAGCGGGGTCCAGCCGGTCTGCGGACGGAGTTTCTCCTGGCCGACATAGTGCGCCCAGCCACCGCCGCTCTGACCGACGCAGCCGCAGAAAATCAGCATGTTCATCAGGCCACGATAGTTCATGTCCATGTGATACCAGTGGTTCATACCGGCACCGACGATGATCATCGAACGACCGCGGGTCTTCTCGGCGTTTTCGGCAAATTCACGGGCAATGCGAATGATGTTCTGACGGGAGACACCCGTAATCTGCTCCGCCCAGGCCGGGCTGTACGCTTTGATGTCGTCGTAGGTTTGCGCGCAGTTGGCATCATCCAGACCGCGATCCAGACCATAATTCGCCAGCGTCAGATCGTAGACGCTGGTGACCAGTGCTTCACTGCCATCCGCCAGTTGCAGGCGTTTCACCGGCAGCTTATGCAGCAGGATTTCGTCCAGCGCAACGCTGTTGAAATGCTCGCTGGTAATGCCACCGAAGTAAGGGAAACCGACCTCCACCACCTCATCATGGCTGCCGAGCAGGCTGAGCTGCAGTTCAACTTCCTGATGTGATGCCCCATCACGCTGCTCGAGGTTCCATTTGCCTTTTTCGCCCCAGCGGAAGCCGATAGATCCCTGCGGCGCGGTCAGTTCCCCGGTCGCCTCGTTGATCGCGACGGTTTTCCACTCCGGGTTATTCTCCTGACCGAGCCCATCCACCAGATCGCTGGCGCGCAGCTGACGGCCGGCTGCGTAAAAACCGCCCTCACGGGGTTCCAGCAGCACCAGCATCGGCATATCGGTGTAACGGCGCACATAGTCGCGGAAATAGCCAACTTCGCGATCAAGATGAAACTCTTTCAGCATCACGTGGCCCATCGCCAGCGCCATCGCGCTGTCGGTGCCCTGCTTCGGACTCAGCCACTGGTCACACAGCTTCGCGACCTCAGCATAGTCCGGCGTGATCGCCACGGTTTTCGTCCCTTTATAGCGGACTTCCGTAAAGAAGTGTGCATCCGGGGTACGGGTCTGCGGCACGTTAGAGCCCCAGGCAATAATGTAGGAGGAGTTGTACCAGTCAGCCGATTCCGGCACGTCGGTCTGCTCGCCCCAGGTCATCGGTGAGGCCGGCGGCAGATCGCAGTACCAGTCGTAGAAGCTCAGACAGGTTCCGCCAATCAGTGACAGGTAACGTGCGCCCGCAGCGTAAGAGACCATCGACATCGCCGGAATCGGTGAGAATCCCATAATGCGGTCAGGGCCGTAGGTCTTCGCGGTGCAGATGTTCGCGGCAGCGATCATCTCGTTGACTTCCTGCCAGCTGGAGCGGACAAAGCCGCCGCGTCCACGCGCCTGTTTGTAGCTTCTGGCCTTTTCAGGATTGCTGATGATTGATGCCCAGGCGTCCACCGGGTCGCTGTGCTGCGCTTTCGCATCGCGCCAGAGCTGAATCAGCTTCTTGCGCATTAACGGATATTTCAGGCGGTTAGCGCTGTAGAGATACCACGAGTAGCTGGCACCGCGTGGGCAGCCACGCGGCTCATGGTTTGGCAGATCGGGACGGGTACGCGGATAGTCGGTCTGCTGGGTCTCCCAGGTGACCAGTCCATTTTTGACGTAGATTTTCCAGCTGCATGAGCCGGTACAGTTAACGCCGTGCGTGGAGCGCACGATTTTATCGTGCTGCCAGCGACTGCGATAGCCATCTTCCCAGTCGCGGTTGCTGTTTAACGTCTGGCCATGCTGGCCGGAAAAGGGTTCGGCCAGCTGTTTGAAATAGCGAAACCGATCTAGAAACTTGCTCATCCGGAATACTCCTGAAGGCTTAATGTGACATTGCTGACTCTGCATCTGTCCCGACACAGAAAGTGAAATTGTGCCGGTGCGCCACACCGGCTTTGTCGTTATCAGGCGCGTGCTTTTCGGCCGTAAACCAGCCAGGTCACCGCGATGCAGCAGAGATAAAAGACCAGGAAGATTTTCATCGCGCCGGCGGGTGAACCGGTCATCGCGAGCGACAGGCCAAAAGTCTGCGGAATAAAGAAACCGCCCAGCGCGCCAATCGCGGAGATAAAGCCGAGCGCAGCAGAGGTTTCTGTTGCCGCTTCACGCTGTGCCAGCGCATCGTCGCCGCCCTCAGCTTTGATACGTTCCAGCGTCAGCTTACGGAAGATCACCGCAATCATCTGGTAGGTGGAGCCGCTGCCCAGCCCGGACGTCAGGAACAGGCCCATAAACACGGCGAAGAAGGCAACGAACGAGCCATCATGTCCGGCACCCGGCAGGGTGAGGAACAGCAGCGCAGCAAACAGCGCCATCAGCACGTAGTTGACAAGCGTGACGCGGGTACCGCCGAAGCGGTCAGAGATGATGCCGCCTGCTGAACGGGCCAGCGCGCCAATAAAGGGGCCGAAAAAGGCGTAATGCATGATCACGACATCAGGAAATTGCGTCTTCGTCAGCATGGCAAAACCGGCAGAGAAACCGATAAATGAGCCAAAGGTGGCCAGATAGAGCAGCGCCATAACCCACAGGTGTGGACGTTTCAGCACCGGCAACTGCTCACGCAGCGAGGATTTCGCCGCCGCCAGGTCGTTCATGCCGAACCAGGCCGCCAGCGTGCCGATCGCCAGGAACGGCACCCAGATCCAGGCGGCATTCTCCAGCCAGATGCTGTCGCCGGTGACGGTGGTCTGACCCACATCGGCAAAACCAAAAATGGCACAGGAGATCGCCAGCGGGGCGACAAACTGCATTACGCTGACGCCAAGATTACCGAGGCCACCGTTGATGCCCAGCGCGCCGCCCTGACGGGCTTTGGGAAAGAAGAAGCTGATATTGCCCATGCTCGACGCGAAGTTAGCGCCACCAAAACCGCACAGCAGGGAAATCACCATAAAAGTGGTGAATGAGGTCTGGCTGTCCTGTACGGCAAAGCCGAGCCAAAGGCAGGGAATGATCAGGATGCCGGTGCTGAAGGCGGTCCAGCGACGTCCTCCAAAGATGGGAATAACAAAAGAGTAAGGCACACGCAGCAACGCGCCAGAAACCGACGGCAGTGCGGTCAGTAAAAAGAGCTGCTCAGTGCTGAAGGTAAAGCCAACTTTATTCAGATTAACCGCAACGGTGCTGAACAGCATCCAGACGCAGAAGCCCAGCAGCAGACAGAAGACAGAAATCCACAGGTTACGGCTGGCGATACGTTTACCACGCGCCTGCCAGAACGCATCGTTTTCCGGTTGCCAGTCCTGAATTAACGCGCCGCGCGTCGGGGTTTGCAAAGAGGTGGATTGGGTCATAAATCTCTCATCAGCAGAATAATAATTGTGCGTATCCTGCGCATCCGCCGTGGTGTCGGGCTTGATACAAATCAACGGCAATGCAGGTTACAGAGGTGCAGCGCCCTCTCTTCACCCCGGTTAAGTAGTTGACTGAATTCAGATAACCCTTATAAATCATAGGGTTTAAACACGGCCGCCCATGCCTTCTGTAAAAGGGTGTCCGACTGGAAATAAAGGAGTAGTCCATTGGGGGTATATAGCGACCCCGCTTCACCGGTAAGATAGGCTCTCCGCCCGCTCAGGGCTGGCGTATGTGACAGGAACAGGAGCCATTGTGACGGCAGAGAAATTTACGCTTTTATTGATCGACGACCATCCCATGCTGCGCAATGGCCTGAAGCAGCTGATTGCGCTGGATGAAAGGCTGCAGGTGGTTGCCGAAGCGGGTAATGGCATTGATGGCCTGGCGCTGGCACAGCAGCATGATCCCGACCTGATCCTGCTTGATCTTAATATGCCAGGTCTGAACGGACTGGATACCCTGACCCAGCTGCGTGAGATAGTTCTTTCCGGCCGGGTGGTGGTGTTCAGCGTTTCAGATAATGAAGAGGATGTGGTCAGCGCGCTGAAGCGCGGCGCTGATGGTTATCTGCTGAAAGATATGGAACCGGAAGCCTTACTGAAAGCGCTGCATCAGGCTGCTGCCGGTCAGATCGTGCTGAGCGAGGCGTTAACCCCGATTCTGGTCGCCCGGTTGCGTGAAGCGCAGCCTGCTCAGACGCGCGACATCAATCAGCTGACCCGGCGCGAACGCGATATTCTGCAACTGATCAGCGACGGGATGACCAATAAAGCGATTGCCCGCAAGCTGGCCATCAGTGAAAGCACGGTCAAGGTTCACGTTAAATATCTGCTGAAAAAGATGAACCTTAAATCCCGACTTGAAGCCGCTGTCTGGGCGCTGCAGAACGGGCTGCACTGACCTTTCCCCCTTCCCGATGCGGCGCAGTGCCGTCCTGCCGGCCATAAACTGCCGCAGAAATCGCGAGCCGCCTCGCAGCCCCGCATCAGCGTCATGAGAACAGGCACTTTTTTGTCGCCAGCCGCCGCCACATTTGCCAGGATGCCTGTCAGGTTACACCCGGTCAGGATCGCGGCTGTGCATCACGCTGGCATATGCCCTGCCCTATTCGTTATCATCTGATTATCCTGCGCGCCTGGAATCCCTTTCGGTTTCATGGGCGTTGACCGCCAGAAATTTACCGCATTAAAAATGAGCTAAAACCTTATGCAAGAGCCAACCGAAAAGGACTTTCCTTCCCACACGCCGATGATGCAGCAGTACCTGCGTCTCAAGGCGGAGCATCCTGACATTCTGCTGTTTTACCGTATGGGTGACTTCTACGAGCTGTTTTATGACGATGCAAAACGTGCCTCGCAGCTGCTGGAGATTTCACTCACCAAGCGCGGTGCGTCAGCGGGCGAGCCGATTCCGATGGCGGGTGTGCCCTATCATGCGGTTGAAGGTTACCTGGCTAAACTGGTGCAGCTGGGCGAATCCGTTGCCATCTGCGAGCAGATAGGCGATCCGGCGCTGAGCAAAGGCCCGGTCGAACGCAAAGTGGTGCGCATCGTTACCCCAGGCACCATCAGTGATGAGGCGCTGTTGCAGGAGCGGCACGACAATCTGCTGGCGGCGATCGTGCAAAGCCCGCGTGGTTTTGGCTACGCCACGCTGGATATCAGCTCAGGCCGTTTTCGCCTCAGCGAACCTGCCGATGCTGAAACCATGGCGGCAGAACTGCAGCGCACCAATCCGGCGGAGCTGCTCTACCCCGAAGATTTCCAGGCGATGTCGCTGATCGATCAGCGACGCGGCCTGCGACGCCGTCCGCTGTGGGAGTTTGAGATCGACACTGCACGCCAGCAGCTGAACCTGCAGTTCGGCACCCGCGATCTCAATGGCTTCGGCGTGGAGAATGCGCACCTCGGACTGAGCGCGGCGGGCTGCCTGCTGCAGTATGTTAAAGATACCCAGCGCACCACGCTGCCCCACATCCGCTCGCTGAGCATGGAGCGGCAGCAGGACAGCATCATCATGGATGCGGCCACCCGCCGTAATCTGGAGATCACCCAGAACCTGGCTGGCGGCACCGACAACACCTTAGCGGCGGTGCTGGATAAAACGGTCACCCCGATGGGTAGCCGGATGCTGAAACGCTGGCTGCATATGCCGCTGCGCGATGCGCGCATCATTAACCAGCGTCAGGAGTCGATTGCTGAGCTGCAAAATCTCAGCGACGTGCTGCAACCGGTGCTGCGTCAGGTCGGCGATCTGGAGCGAATCCTGGCTCGCCTGGCCCTGCGCACCGCACGTCCGCGCGATCTGGCTCGCATGCGTCATGCGTTTCAGCAACTGCCAGAACTTAACCAGCTGCTGGCCGATGTTGAGGCACCGCAGTTGCAGAAGCTGCGCACGCAGATGGGCGAGTTCACTGCGTTACGTGAGCTGCTGGAACAGGCGGTGATTGAGTCACCGCCTGTGTTGATCCGCGACGGCGGAGTCATTGCACCCGGCTACAACGCGGAGCTGGATGAGTGGCGCGCACTGGCAGATGGCGCAACCGACTATCTAGACCGGCTGGAGATCCGCGAACGCGAGAAGCTGGGACTGGATACCCTGAAGGTCGGCTTTAACGGCGTGCATGGTTATTACATTCAGGTGAGCCGCGGACAGAGCCATCAGGTACCGATGCACTATGTCCGTCGTCAGACCCTGAAAAATGCTGAACGCTATATCATTCCGGAGCTGAAAGAGTACGAAGACAAAGTACTCACCTCCAAGGGTAAAGCGCTGTCGCTGGAAAAAAGCCTGTATGAAGCGCTGTTCGATCAGTTGCTGCCGCATCTTGAAGCGCTGCAGCTGAGTGCCGCCGCGCTGGCAGAGCTGGATGTGTTAAGCAACCTGGCAGAACGCGCCTGGTCCCTGAACTATTGCCGCCCGGTATTGCAGGATAAAGCCGGGATTAAAATCAGCGGCGGACGCCATCCGGTGGTGGAACAGGTTCTGAAAGAGCCGTTTATTGCCAACCCACTGTCACTGGCACCCCAGCGCAGAATGCTGATTATTACTGGCCCCAACATGGGCGGTAAAAGTACCTATATGCGCCAGGCGGCGCTGATTGCGCTGATGGCATGGATTGGCAGTTTTGTTCCTGCCGATGAGACGCTGATTGGCCCGCTGGATCGCATCTTTACCCGTGTCGGTGCCGCTGACGATCTCGCCTCCGGGCGCTCGACCTTTATGGTTGAGATGACCGAAACCGCTAACATCCTGCACAACGCCACCGAAAACAGCCTGGTGCTGATGGATGAGATTGGACGCGGAACATCCACCTACGACGGTTTATCGCTCGCCTGGGCCTGCGCCGAAAACCTGGCGAACCGTATCAAGGCGATGACGCTGTTTGCCACCCATTACTTCGAGCTGACAACCCTGCCGGAAAAAATGGAAGGCGTGGTCAACGTCCATCTGGATGCCGTTGAACATGGCGACACGATCGCCTTTATGCACAGCGTCCAGGAGGGCGCGGCAAGTAAGAGCTATGGTCTGGCGGTGGCGGCGCTGGCCGGCGTACCCAAAGAGGTGATTAAGCGGGCACGCAATAAGCTGAAGGAACTTGAGACCGTTTCAAACCACTCCGCGTCATCGACGGTCGATGGCTCTCAGCTGCCGCTGCTGGTTGAAGAGACCTCGCCTGCCGTGGAGGCGCTTGAGGCGCTGGATCCGGATACGCTGACACCGCGTCAGGCACTCGACTGGATTTATCGTCTTAAATCGCTGGTCTGATATTACATCCCTTACATCGCACCGCGTTAATGCGCGGTGCGATGCTTGCTCGCCCGCAAATCACTTTTCTGCAGACATAAAAAAAGCGATGGTTTTCACCATCGCTTTTCGCATTCAAACTCAGATTTACTGTTAACGATTATTCACGAAACAGTGCTTCAATGCTGAGGCCCTGCGCCTGCAGGATTTCACGCAGACGGCGTAAACCTTCAACCTGAATCTGGCGTACACGCTCGCGGGTTAAGCCGATTTCACGACCCACATCCTCAAGTGTTGCCGCTTCATAGCCCAACAGGCCGAAACGACGTGCCAGCACTTCACGCTGCTTGGCGTTCAGTTCGAACAGCCATTTAACGATGCTTTGTTTCATATCATCGTCCTGCGTGGTGTCTTCCGGTCCGTTGTCTTTCTCATCGGCCAGAATATCCAGCAGCGCTTTTTCAGAATCACCGCCTAATGGCGTATCAACCGAGGTAATGCGTTCGTTGAGACGTAACATGCGGCTTACGTCATCAACCGGTTTATCAAGCTGCTCTGCGATCTCTTCCGCACTCGGCTCATGGTCGAGCTTGTGGGAAAGTTCACGCGCAGTACGCAGATAAACATTCAGTTCTTTCACAATGTGAATCGGCAGACGGATGGTACGGGTTTGATTCATGATCGCCCGTTCAATAGTCTGACGAATCCACCAGGTGGCGTACGTTGAGAAACGGAACCCGCGCTCCGGGTCAAATTTCTCTACGGCGCGAATCAGGCCGAGGTTACCTTCTTCAATCAGGTCCAGCAGGGCTAAACCACGATTGCTGTAACGACGAGCGATTTTCACCACCAGGCGTAAGTTACTTTCGATCATACGGCGACGGGAAGGGATATCACCCCGCAATGCACGGCGAGCGAAGAAGACTTCTTCCTCTGCCGTTAACAACGGAGAATAGCCAATCTCCCCGAGATAGAGCTGCGTCGCATCTAACACACGTTGCGTCGCACCCTGTGATAGCAACTCTTCTTCCGCTACGTCGCTATCACTGGCTTCATTTTCAACGAGTGCCTTCTCGTCAAAAATTTCAGCTCCGTTCTCATCGAATTCCGCATTCTCATGTAACTCGTTTACTTTCAGCGTATTCTGGCTCATAAGCGGCTCCTACCCGTGATTCCAGGGCAGAACATAAACCTGTTTTGTTCTGCCGGATTATCGCTGCGGTAAATAACGCAACGGGTTTACGGATTTCCCCTTGTAACGAATTTCAAAATGTAATCTGACTGAACTGGTTCCGGTGCTACCCATGGTAGCGATCTTTTGCCCCGCCTTAACTTCCTGTTGTTCCCGGACCAGCATTGTATCGTTGTGGGCGTAGGCGCTCAGGTAATCATCGTTGTGTTTAATGATGATTAAATTACCGTAACCCCGGAGTGCGTTACCTGCGTAAACCACTCGTCCTGAAGCAGTGGCGACCACAGATTGTCCGCGCGTCCCGGCGATATCGATACCTTTATTGCCACCTTCGGCGGCAGAGAAGTTATCGATGATCTTCCCGTCAGTCGGCCAGCGCCAGCTTCCGACCGGCGTTGAACTGTTGGTTGTACTGCTAACCGTTGGGGGTGCGGTAACGACTGGAGCTGTTGTCGTTGCAACATTTGCTCCATTCGAAGGCAACATTTTGCTGCCACCCGAATTACCTGAATCATCAGAATACGTAATAACAGGTTGCTGTGCAACAGCAGGCGATTTAATTTGTGGCGCCGCCGGAACGCCGCCCTGCGTTGCATCAGCAACGGTAATGGGATTGCCGCCGGTAATCGGCTGACCCGACCCATTGCCAATCTGCAAAGTTTGTCCGACATTCAGGCCATATGGCGCAGGAACATTGTTGCGCTGGGCTAAATCACGGAAATCGTTGCCGGTAATCCAGGCGATGTAAAACAATGTGTCGCCACGCTTAACGGTATAAGTTTCACCGGAGTAGCTACCTTTAGGAATGTTCTGATAACTGCGATTGTAAACAATCCGGCCATTCTGCGTCTCAACATTACTGTTGGTACTAATCATTCCACCACTAGCGGGGGCAGATGCTGAATTTTTGCTTAACATTTGTCCCTGGGCTGGCGTGGCAGGAACGCCGCCTGAACTCGTGTCTGCTCCAGACTGGTTAGTGTTCATGCCACCATTATCGCCAACGCGACTGATGGGTGCCTGTGAGTTGTCGCTGGAGCTGCAGCCTGCCAGCCAAAAACCTACCAGTGAAAGCGCCGCCAGACGGCGTAACTGAAAAAGTGTGCTTCCCGTGCTCATTAATCCCCCGTGATGGCAACTCTGATCTATCTGTTTCACTGTATCTGCCAGCAGGATACTCTGCGCGGCGCGATAAAATCTGCGTTTTCGATGAATAAACTGGATAGTAACAACATCAGGTACGTGGTGCTATGAAACAGTTGTGAAGAAATACGAAGAGGGTCAGGCCAGATCGCCCTGCACCAGCGGGACGAAACGCACTGGTTCGATGGTCTCTTCCATCACCTCTTCGCCCTGACGACGCAGGCGCTTCAGTACCTGCTGATCTTCGCCAACCGGCAGCACCATGATGCCGCCTTCTGCCAGTTGTGCTATCAGCGCAATCGGAATTTCAGGCGGTGCAGCCGTGACGATGATGGCATCGAAGGGGCCACGTGAAGGCCAGCCCTGCCAGCCATCACCATGACGGGTTGAGACATTATGCAGATCCAGCTGTTTCAGACGGCGCTTGGCCTGCCACTGCAGCCCTTTGATGCGTTCCACTGAATAAACATGGTCCACCAGATGGGCAAGAATCGCCGTCTGATAACCTGAACCCGTACCAATCTCCAGCACACGCGAATGCGGATTAAGTCCGAGCAGCGCGGTCATCCGCGCAACCATGTAGGGCTGTGATATCGTCTGACCGGAGCCGATGGGCAAGGCAACATTGTCCCAGGCTTTATGCTCGAACGCTTCGTCGATAAAACGTTCGCGCGGCACCTCACTGATGGCTTTCAGCAGGTTTTCATCATCGATGCCCTGCTGACGCAGTTGTGACAGCAACGTCTCAATACGCCGATTCACCATGCCAGGTTCACCTCAGCTTTAGCCAGCCAGTCACTGAGCACGTTCTGCGCGCTGTGCGCCGTTAAATCGACATGGAGTGCCGTGACAGAGACGTAGCCCTGATCCACGGCGGCGAAGTCCGTATCCGGGCCCGCATCCAGTTTTTCGCCTGGCGGACCAATCCAGTAGAGTGTATTGCCACGCGGATCCTGCTGCGCAATCACCTGATCCGCCGGATGGCGACTGCCACAGCGCGTCACGCGGATGCCTTTGAGTTCTGACAACGGCAGATCGGGAACGTTGATGTTGAGAATGCGGCCGGTGCGCAGCGGTTCATGCGTCAGCGCCCTGAGGAGCGCGCAGGTCACGGCCGCCGCGGTGGCGTAGTGCTGATGGCCATTGAGCGAAACCGCGATAGCCGGTAAGCCAAGATGTCGCCCTTCCATCGCTGCCGCCACCGTGCCGGAGTAGATCACATCATCGCCCAGATTGGGGCCGGCATTGATGCCCGACACCACAATGTCGGGACGCGGCTGCATCAGCGCATTCACCCCCAGATAGACGCAGTCGGTCGGCGTCCCCATCTGGACGGCGATATCGCCGTTTTCATGGGTGAAGGTGCGCAGAGGCGTTTCCAGCGTTAATGAGTTCGAGGCACCGCTTCGGTTACGATCGGGGGCAACAACCTGCACGTCAGCAATCTGCCGCAGGGCTTTCGCCAGAGTCTGAATGCCTGGCGCATGAATGCCGTCATCGTTACTGAGCAATATCCGCATTTCGTTCTGACCTTTTTTTATTCGACTGGTCGCCGTGACGGAACCTGTTTTAACGGCATGGCAACAGGTGAGGAATAGACGGCGATTTTTGCATTCTAGCGAGGCGCGCAAGGAAGTGGTAGGCGTAAATCACACGACGGTGGGGGTTTGCCGCAACATTACCCACACTGCGGGTCAGGTTGCGGCGAAGATTACTCATCAATCTGATCGGGCGAGTCCGCGTGGGTCAGCAGCTCCCGGACCACGCTGGTGGCAAAGCTGCCCGCTGGCAGCCAGAATGCCAGTTCCAGCGTGACATCATCCCACCAGCTCCACTGCATATCGCGCGGCACCACCAGCATGGCACGGCGTGCAGCATCAACCTTCTCACGTTCAATCAGTCCCAGCAGCAGCGTCTCATCAGCCAGCGCCTGCTGTTCAAAGGCCAGCGCGTCAGCCTGCGGGCCAGGCTCGCCCCGTCCCGGCAGCGGCGCGGTGATGCGCAGCTCATGCTGCTCAACCCGGCGCTGTGACTCTGCCAGTTCATCAGGCTGCGCGACAAACCAGCTGCCTCGTCCGGTCAGCTGCAACGCATCGCCGTTAAGCACCTGAGTCAGCCTACCCTGCTGTTGCAGACGCGCACTGGTCACCTGATTAAACAGCGCACTGCGCGCGGCAGAGAGCATCAGGCTGCGCTTGTTGCGGTCGCGAATAATGATCTCATTGCGCGCCCACTTTTCTGCCATCACCAGGTTATTGCCGCCGCGACCAAAACGCTGTTCACCAAAATAGTTCGGCACGCCCGCATCGCGAATCTGCGCCAGACGCGTTTCAACCGCATCACGGTCACTGATCTGGCGGATGATCAGCCGGAACGCGTTCCCCGCCAGTGCGCCGATGCGCAGCTTACGTTTGTGACGCACTGCCTGCAGAATCTCGACCCCTTCCAGCTCAAAACCGCGCAGATCGGGCATCGCATTACCCGGCAGGCGAAAACAGAGAGTCTGTTCCGTCACCGCATGGCGATCTTTCATTCCGGCATAACTCATGTCGCGCTGATGAATACCGAGATACTTCGCTAGTGCCTCAGCCACAAAGCGGGTATTGGCCCCCACTTTACGGATGCGCACCAGCAGGTGCTCACCTTCACCATCCGCGCCATAACCGAGATCTTCAACTACCACGAAATCTTCCGGATTGGCTTTGATCACGCCGGAGGCCACGGGTGTGCCGTGCAGGTAATTCAGCATCATTGGCTGTCAGCTTTCAGGACTAACGCCACCGCTTCACAGGCGATGCCTTCGCCGCGCCCGGTAAAGCCCAGCTTCTCGGTGGTGGTCGCTTTGACGTTGACCGCATCCATATGGCAGCCCAGATCTTCTGCAATATTGATCCGCATCTGTGGCACGTGCGGCAGCATTTTCGGTGCCTGAGCAATAATCGTGACGTCGACATTACCGATGCGATAGCCTTTGGCTTCGATACGGCGCCAGGCCTCACGCAGCAGGCCGCGGCTGTCCGCCCCTTTAAAGGCCGGATCGGTGTCAGGAAACAGCTTGCCGATATCGCCCATCGCCACTGCGCCCAGCAGCGCGTCAGTCAGCGCATGCAGCGCCACATCGCCATCCGAATGGGCGATAAAACCCTGCTCAAACGGGATCCGCACACCGCCAATCACTAACGGACCCTCTCCGCCAAAGGCGTGAACGTCAAAACCGTGACCGATACGCATCATGCGCTCTCCTTTAATTGAATCTGACTCAGATAAAAAGCCGCCAGCGCCAGATCTTCTGGCCGGGTGACTTTGATGTTATCACTGCGTCCGCTGACTAACAGCGGGTGGTAGCCGCAATACTCCAGCGCCGAGGCTTCATCGGTGATGGTCGCGCCTTCTGCCAGCGCCCGCGTCAGGCAGGCGGTGAGTAGCGCATGAGGGAAAAATTGCGGCGTTAAGGCGTGCCAGAGATCGTCGCGCTCTACGGTATGGGCCACCGCGGCTTTGCCCGGCTCGCCCCGTTTCATGGTGTCACGCACTGGCGCGGCCAGAATCCCGCCAACGTGGCTCTGTTCACGCACGTTGAGCAGTTGCTGGAGATCGTCGGGATGCAGACAGGGACGCGCGGCGTCATGGACCAGCACCCAGGCGGAACCCTGTGCGGCCTGCAATCCGGCCAGCACCGATTCGGCGCGGGTCTCTCCGCCTGTCACCCTGAGCACGCGCGGATCGCGTGCCAGCGGCAGTGAAGCGAAGTGCTGGTCATCAGGACTGAGGGCGACAATCACCTGTTTGATAGCGGGATGGGAAAACAGACGCGCAATGCTGTGTTCCAGAAGGGTGTGCTGACCAATCGTCAGATACTGCTTCGGACAGGTTGCCTGCATGCGGCTGCCGATCCCGGCAGCGGGCACCACGGCAATCACATCCGCAAGGGAGGCCAGAGTGTTCATGTTTTATCGTTGTTGGTTAAGCGCTGCTTGTTGCGCGTTGCGTTTGTTCTGGTCAGGCACCAGACGATAGAAAGTCTCACCGGGCTTAATCATGCCCAGTTCATTGCGTGCACGCTCCTCGATCGCTTCCGAGCCGCCATTGAGATCGTCAATTTCGGCAAACAGCTGATCGTTTCGCGATTTCAGTTTGGCATTGTTTGCCTGTTGCACCGCGACATCATCATTGACGCGCGTATAGTCATGGATGCCATTTTTCCCCAGCCACAACGAATATTGCAGCCAGCCAAGCAGCACCAATAACAGTAACGTCAGTTTTCCCATCCCGCCCCCTAAAAACGGCCCAATCATCCCATAACTTTGCACAGGACTCCACACCAGCGGAGAAAATGGCGCGCTTTGCTGCGCGTCTGCGCAAAATATGAATCAGTACCGATTCAGACGGGAAAAGATTTGTAACCTGCCGATGCGTTTGCACATCAGCGCGGGCGCACTGAGGGCTTACCAGCCAGAGAGAAAAGAGAACATTAACCAGAAGAGCGTGACCACCATGATCACCGTGGCGAGCGCGGCCCACAGCCACTGTCCACTCAGCAGCGTATTCAGCGCGATACCCGTGACCACCGCAACCGGCAGCAGCGCCAGAAAGAATGGCCAGGTATAAAGAAAGAAGAACAGCGTGTTAGAGCCGAACAGCAGGAAAGGAATCGCCAGCGCGCACCAGTAAGCGAGAAAGCCGATAACGCCGCCCGGCAGCAATGAGCGCGGCTCATCCGGGGAGGAGTCATCTTTTCGGGCGAGCATTGGGGTAATGTTCTGCATAGGCATCCTGTTGGCGCGAGGGCGGCAAATCAGAAACGATTTGCCGCTGTCTCTTCAGGATCTGATGATATCGCGGTCACGCAGCAGGTCTAACAATTGGGCGGCCAGTTTTGTAACCAATTGTTCGCCATCCAGCTGGATTTCCGGGCTATCGGGCGCCTCATAGACGCTGTCGATACCGGTAAAATTACGCAGTTCACCGGCGCGCGCTTTGCGGTACAACCCTTTCGGATCACGCGCTTCACACACGGCTAACGGCGTATCGACAAATACCTCGATAAACTGTCCCGGCTCCAGCAGATCGCGCACCATCTGACGCTCGGCACGATGCGGCGAAATAAAGGCAGTGAGCACCACGAGTCCGGCATCCACCATCAGTTTCGCCACCTCACCGACGCGACGGATATTCTCTTTACGATCATCATCGCTGAAACCGAGGTCACGACAGAGGCCGTGACGCACATTGTCACCATCCAGCAGATAGGTGCTGACGCCGATGCGGTGCAGCGCCTGCTCCAGCGCACCGGCAACGGTGGATTTCCCCGAGCCCGAAAGCCCGGTGAACCACAGCACCACGCCCTGATGGCCATGCTGCTGTTCGCGAGAGGCGCGTGTCACCGGATGATCATGCCACACCACGTTATCGTCGTGCTGAGCCATTACTGACCGCCCAGCAGGTCGCGCGCATTCCAGTGTGGGAAGTGGCGGCGCACCAGCGCATTCAGTTCCAGCTCAAACGCGCTGAACTCGCCGGTATTAACCGGGGCATCATGGTTTGGCTGATGGATCATGCCGGCACCCACGGTGACGTTGCTCAGGCGATCGATAAAGATCATGCCGCCGGTTACCGGGTTCTGCTGATAGCTGTCGAGCACCATCGGTTCGTCAAAGGTGATCTCAATGCGACCGATACCGTTCAGCGGCAGCGTATCGACCTGGCGCGTCTCCAGTGAGTTGATCTCGACCTGATGCAGCACCTTCTCTACCCGGCCACGGGTTTTCTTACCGGCGATTTTCAGGTCATAACTCTGACCGGCCTGCAGCGGCTGCTCTGCCATCCAGACCACGTCAACGCTGGCAGACTGAACCGCTGCCAGCTCTTCACTGGCATCCACCAGCAGATCGCCACGGCTGATATCAATCTCATCCTGCAGCACCAGGGTAATCGCTTCGCCTGCACCCGCTTCCTGCAGATCGCCATCGAAGGTCACAATGCGGGCAATGGTCGACTCCACGCCAGAAGGCAGCACTTTAACGCGCTGGCCTACCTGCACGCTACCCGACGCCAGAGTGCCGGCATAGCCACGAAAATCGAGGTTCGGACGGTTGACATACTGCACCGGGAAACGCATCGGCTGATGATCGACGACGCGCTTCAGCTCCACGGTCTCCAGCACATCCAGCAGCGTCGGGCCGCTATACCACGGCATGGTCTGACTGGCAGAAGCGACGTTATCCCCTTCCAGCGCCGACATCGGCACAAAGCGGATATCGAGGTCTTCCGGCAGCTGCGCAGCAAAGTCGAGGTAATCCTGTTTGATCTGCTCGAAGCGCTCCTGGTTGTACTCCACCAGATCCATCTTATTGATCGCCACCACCAGGTGTTTGATCCCCAGCAGCGTCGAGATAAAGCTGTGGCGGCGGGTCTGATCCAGTACGCCTTTACGCGCATCGATCAGCAGGATCGCCAGATCGCAGGTTGACGCGCCGGTCGCCATGTTACGGGTGTACTGCTCATGTCCCGGCGTGTCGGCGATAATAAATTTACGCTTTTCGGTCGAGAAGTAGCGGTAGGCCACATCAATGGTAATGCCCTGCTCACGCTCAGCCTGCAGACCATCCACCAGCAGCGCCAGATCGAGCTTCTCGCCCTGGGTGCCGTGACGCTTGCTGTCGTTGTGCAGCGACGAGAGCTGATCTTCATAGATCTGACGGGTGTCGTGTAGCAGACGTCCAATCAGGGTACTTTTTCCGTCGTCAACGCTGCCGCAGGTCAGAAAACGCAGCAGGCTCTTGTGTTGTTGCGTGGTCAGCCAGGCTTCAACGCCGCCCTGGTCGGCAATCTGTTGTGCAATTACGGTATTCATCTGGCGTCTCCTTAGAAATAACCCTGACGTTTTTTCAGTTCCATCGAACCGGACTGATCGCGATCGATCATGCGGCCCTGACGCTCGCTGGTGGTGGAAACCAGCATCTCTTCGATGATCTCCGGCAGCGTCTGCGCCTCGGACTCTACCGCGCCGGTCAGCGGCCAGCAGCCGAGCGTACGGAAACGGACCATCCGTTCGGTGATCTCTTCACCCGGCTGCAGGTTGATGCGATCGTCATCGATCATCATCAGCATGCCATCACGCTCCAGCACCGGACGCGGTGCGGCGAGATAGAGCGGCACGATCTCGATGTTTTCCAGGAAGATGTACTGCCAGATATCCAGTTCGGTCCAGTTCGACAGCGGGAAGACGCGGATGCTTTCGCCTTTGTTGATCTGACCGTTGTAGTTGTGCCACAGCTCAGGGCGCTGGTTTTTCGGATCCCAGCGATGGAAGCGGTCACGGAATGAGTAGATACGCTCTTTGGCGCGTGACTTCTCTTCATCACGACGTGCGCCGCCAAAGGCTGCATCAAAACCATATTTGTTCAGCGCCTGCTTTAGCCCTTCGGTTTTCATGATGTCAGTGTGTTTGGCACTGCCGTGAACAAAGGGGTTGATGCCCATCGCCACGCCTTCCGGGTTGCGGTGAACCAGCAACTCTGCGCCCATCGCTTTCACGGTGCGGTCGCGAAATTCGTACATTTCACGGAATTTCCAGCCGGTATCCACATGCAGCAACGGGAAGGGCAGCGTGCCTGGGTAGAAGGCTTTACGCGCCAGATGTAGCATGACCGAGGAGTCTTTGCCGATGGAGTACATCATCACCGGATTGCTGAACTCCGCCGCCACTTCGCGAATGATGTGGATACTCTCCGCCTCCAGCTGACGCAGATGAGTGAGTCGTTTTTGGTCCATGATTTTCCCTCAAGCCAGATTGACAACGGCGGACTCGCGAGCCCCCTGCTGTGCTGAATGTTTAAACCAGGCGAGTTGCCCGTGCAGATTAACCACCTCTCCGATCACCAGCAGCGCCGGAGTGGGTGCCGAGGCGGCCAGCGCCTCAAGTTGTTCTAAGGTGCCGGTCAGCACTTGTTGATCCTGACGGGTGCCGCGACTGATCACCGCCACCGGCGTTGATGGCGCGCGACCGTGCTGAATCAGCGCCTCGCTGATGGCAGCGGCTTTAACGGTTCCCATGTAGATCGCCAGCGTCTGACGCGCACGCGCCAGCGATGGCCAGTCAATGTCATCCCCATCGGGACGGCAGTGACCGGTAATAAACATCACGCTCTGCGCGTAGTCGCGGTGGGTCAGCGGAATACCGGCATAGGCTGTCGCACCGGCTGCCGCGGTGACGCCCGGCACCACCTGGAACGGCACACCCGCCTGACGAGCCGCCTGCAGCTCTTCGCCGCCGCGGCCAAAGATAAAGGGATCGCCGCCCTTGAGGCGCACGACGCGCTTGCCTTTCAGCGCCAGTGAAACCAGCATCTGATTGATCTCTTCCTGCGGCAACGTGTGGGCGCTGGCCCGTTTGCCGACGCAGATGCGATCGGCATCGCGGCGCACCAGATCCAGCACCTCTTCGCTGACCAGATGGTCGTAGAGCACCACATCGGCTAACTGCATCACCTGCAGGCCACGCAGCGTCAGCAGACCGCTGTCGCCCGGCCCGGCGCCCACCAGAAAGATCTCGCCCTGACGGGTCGGCTCTTCCAGCAGCTCACGGTCCAGCGTGCGTTTCGCCTCTTCGACGTTACCGGCAGACATCTCACTGGCGAACCGGCCATCGAAAGCGCGTTCCCAGAAGCGCCGACGGTCAGACATGCGGCTGAAGCGCTGTTTAACTTTATCGCGCCAGAGTCCGGCCACTTCAGCCATCTGACCCAGACTGGCAGGCAGCAGCGTTTCGATTTTTTCGCGCAGCATGCGTGCCAGCACCGGTGCGGTGCCGCTGGAGGAGATCGCCACCACCAGCGGTGAGCGGTCAACAATCGAGGGGAAGATAAAGGTGCATTTTGGCTGGTCATCCACCACGTTAACCAGCTTATGCCGCGCGTTGGCGGCTTCAAACACCTGGCTGTTGAGATGGTTGTCGTCGGTGGCGGCAATCACCAGGAAAACGCCATCCAGCTGGGCCGGGTCAAATTCGGTCGCCAGCCACTCCAGCTCCTGCTTATCCAGCAGTGCCTGCAGTTCAGGGCAGAGTTCACGAGATGCGATCAGAACGCGCGCGCGTGCACGGCGCAGCAGTTCAATTTTTCGCGCCGCAATATCTCCCCCGCCGACAACCAGAACCGGGCGGCCAGAAAGATCGGCAAAAAGAGGCAAATAGTCCACGTTAACCCTGATGTTTTAACTTTGTATTAACGCGACTATACGTCGCTGAGTTTATCCAGATGAAATTACGAATTGGAATGAGTAGTTACCGAATGGAATAACGACGCCGCAAAGCACAGAACAATTTGGTCTTAACAGATGAAATTTAATGGCTTTTTCGTGAACAGGCTCACATATTGAAAGCCACACCTGCGGCAGTAAAAGCAGATAAGTGCCAGCGATAATGGTCCGTTACGCCTTTCGGTAGTGACAGCGCCCGATTCCACTAACAAAGTCACGGGACAAAAAGGATATAATGCGCGCGGCATGGCTGGCCCTGGCCCCCATGCGGAACGGCTCCCGAATAATGAAAAAGGATGCACTATGTTTTATTCCCTCCGCATGAGGGTAGCGACAATTTTATTTGGCGCACTCATTTCTCCGCTGGCTCTGGCCACTCCGCCTGGCCAGTTTGCCGAACAGCAGGTCCGGCACATCGCCACCTTGTTTCCTGGCCGGATGAGCGGCAGCCCGGCTGAGCTGATGGCAGCCGACTACCTGCAACAGCAATTTACCGCGCTGGGGTATAAGACCAATACCCGCCAGTTCAGGACCGGCTATAAGTGGCAGGAAGAGGACGGCACGCAGCGCTGGCATAAGCTCACGGCAACCTCGGTGATTGCCGCGCGTGCAGGCAGCGTGCCGCAGGAGATTCTGATCGTGGCACATCTGGATACCTGGACGCCGCAAAATAGCAGCCAGGCCCAGCACAACCTGGGCGGCTTACGCCTGCAGGGCGTCGATGATAATGCATCGGGTCTTGGCGTGATGCTGGAGCTGGCGCAGCAGCTGAGCCGCAAACCGCTGCACTACGGCATACGCTTTGTGGCGCTGAGCGCCGGAGAGGCAGATCTGCACGGCATGGATGATTATGTTGAGCGGATGAGCACGCGTGAGAAGAAGAATACCCTGCTGGTCATCGATCTGAATAGCCTGATCACCGGCGATCATCTCTATTTTAACAGCGGCATGAATACGCCCCGGGCGGTGCGCAAGCAGACCAGCGAACGAGCCCTGTTACTGGCACGCCAGCAGGGCATTCCCGCCGCCAGTCATCAGCTGAACCGTAAAGATTTTGACGCTCTTAATGCCTTCGACAAGGCGGGCTTTCCGCTGCTGGATGTGACCGCCAGCAACTGGACGCTGGGTAATAAAGATGGTGCGCTGCAGCGTCATCGTAGTCCCCACTTTCCTGATGGCGTTACCCGCCATCAGACTGACCTGGATAATCTGAGCTATCTCGACCGCTGGCTGCCGGGGCAGATAACCTTGCGAACCCGCGACAGCGTTCGCGTGCTGCTGCCGCTGCTCAGTGAACTGACCAACCCCAAAGTGTAAGGATCTGACATGTACGTGGTCTTTCTGAATTACGTTCGTCCGGTAGAAGAAGTTGAAGCGCTGCTGGCAGCCCATATCGAATGGCTGGATCGCTATTTTGACGCGGGCTTTTTTATTGCAGCGGGACGTAAAGATCCGCGCACGGGCGGCATGTTGCTGGTCAGGGAGATGGAACGAGAAGAGCTGGATGCAATTTTAGCGGAAGATCCGTTTGTCACGGTGGCAGAGTATGAGGTGACGAAAGTGAATGTGACTCGTGCAGCAGAGGCGTTTGCCGGATTAAAAGGCGTTTAGCTTCCCGCCTGACTGCAGCCAAAATCTTCTCTCCCTGTGTTGGGGGAGAGAAGTCCTGCGTCAGCCTTCGTGCAGACCACACTCGCGCTTGAGACCGAAGAAGCGCGTCTCTTCTTCTGCCATACCCGGCTCCCACTTGCGGGTGGTATGGGTATCGCCCACCGATAGATAGCCTTCATCCCACAGCGGATGGTACTTCAGCTTATGCTGTTCCAGATACTGATGAATCTGGCGGTTATCCCAGTCGATAATCGGCAGCAGCTTAAAGACGCCACGCTGGACGCCCAGCACCGGCAGATTCGCCCGGCTGCCCGACTGGTCGCGGCGCAATCCGGCAAACCAGGTCTGTGCGCCCAGGGTTTCAATGGCGCGATTCATCGGCTCAACTTTGTTGATCTCGTTATATTTCTCAATCCCCTCGACGCCCTGCTCCCACAGTTTGCCGTAGCGCGCTTCCTGCCAGGCCGGTGAGGTTTCGGCGCGGAACACTTTAAGGTTGAGATTGAGCTGGTCCGCCAGCTCATCAATAAAACGATAGGTCTCCGGGAACAGATAGCCGGTGTCGGTCAGGATCACCGGAATATCGGGCTGCTGACGCGTCACCAGATGCAGCGACACCGCGGCCTGAATACCGAAACTGGAGGAGAGCACGTAGGCACCCGGCAGATTCTCCAGTGCCCAGCTGACCCGCTCTTCCGCAGATGACTTCTCCAACTGCGCATTGGTCGCGGCCAGCGCCATAGCACGCTGGACTTTGGACATCTCATTCAGTGCTGCGAGGTCGGGGTGACTCATTTTGCTTCCTCCCAAAAATCGCGTGCCGGGTCCAGCACCGGCGCAACAATGCCCGCGCGGATGGTGAAGTCACCAAAGCCTTCCGCGGCCTGGCGCTCAGTGGCCCAGCGTCCCACCAGCTCATCAATGGTGGCGAGAATTTCGCTTTCGTTAATGTTTTCACGGTACATGCGGGGAATACGCGTTCCGCTGCGGTTTCCACCCAGATGCAGGTTGTAGCGACCTGGCGCTTTACCCACCAGCCCCAGCTCAGCCAGCATGGCACGGCCACAGCCGTTGGGACAACCGGTAACGCGTAACACTATGTGCTCATCGCCAACGCCATGCGCATGCATGATCCCTTCCACTTTGGTCACGAAGGCAGGCAGGAAGCGCTCGGCTTCTGCCATCGCCAACGGACAGGTCGGGAACGCCACGCAGGCCATCGAGTTTTCGCGCTGCGCCGTAACGTGATCCATCAGACCATGTTCGCGCGCGATTGCTTCGATCTGCGCTTTTTCGCTTTCCGGCACGCCCGCCACAATCAGGTTCTGGTTAGCGGTCAGGCGGAAATCGCCCTGATGGATTTTCGCAATTTCAGCGATGCCGCTTTTCAGCGGTCGGCCCGGATAGTCGAGCAGGCGACCATTTTCGATAAACAGCGTCAGGTGCCATTTGTTGTCGATGCCTTTAATCCAGCCAATGCGATCGCCACGGGTGGTGAACTCATAAGGACGGATCGGCTCAAACGTCACGCCTGCCCGTTTTTCAACTTCGGCTTTAAAGGTCTCGACGCCAACGCGTTCCAGGGTGTACTTGGTTTTGGCGTTTTTACGGTCGGTACGGTTGCCCCAGTCGCGCTGCGTCGTGACCACCGCCTCGGCAACGTCGAGGATCTTCTCCACCGGGAAGTAACCAAACTCGCTGGCGGTGCGCGCATAGGTCGCTTTGTTACCGTGCTCAATCGACAGCCCGCCACCCACCAGCAGGTTAAAGCCCACCAGCTTGCCGTGCTCGGCGACAGCGACAAAGTTCAGATCGTTGGCGTGCAGATCCACGTCGTTATGCGGCGGGATCACCACGGTGGTTTTGAATTTACGCGGCAGATACGTTTCACCGAGGATCGGCTCTTCGTCGGTGGTGGCGACTTTTTCTTTATCCCACCAGATCTCCGCATAGGCTCGGGTGCGTGGCAGCAGATGCTCAGAGAGTTTCTTCGCCCACTCATACGCTTCCTGATGCAGTTCCGACTCAACCGGGTTCGACGTACAGAGCACGTTACGGTTAACGTCGTTGGCGGTCGCCAGCGCATCCAGCCCCACCTCATGCAGCATCTGATGCGTCGGCTTGACGTTCTTCTTCAGAATGCCGTGAAACTGGAAGGTCTGACGGTTAGTCAGACGGATGCTGCCATAGATGGTTTTATCGGTGGCAAATTTGTCGATGGCCAGCCACTGAGTCGGCGTAATGATGCCGCCCGGTAACCGGCAACGCAGCATCATGGCGTGGCGCGGCTCCAGCTTCTGCTCCGCACGTTCGGCACGAATATCGCGATCGTCCTGCTGGTACATGCCGTGAAAACGAATCAGCAGGAAGTTGTCGCCGGTAAAACCGCCGGTCAGACCCTCTTCCAGATCTTCTTTAATGGTGCCGCGCAGATAGTTGCTCTGCTTCTTCAGACGCTCAGCGTCTGCTAATTTGCCTTCTACAACCAGCGGTCCAGGGTGTTTATCGCTCATTAGTAAACGTCTCGCTGATAACGGCGCTCAATGCGCAGCTCACTTAAAAATTCGTCGGCCGTTTCACGATCCATTCCGCCGTGTTCGACCACCACATCCAGCAATGCCTGCTCGACGTCTTTTGCCATACGATTCGCGTCGCCACAGACATAAAGATGCGCGCCCTCTTCAATCCAGCGCCACACTTCGGCCCCTTTCGCGCGGATCTTATCCTGTACGTAAATCTTCTCTGCCTGATCGCGTGACCAGGCGAGGTCGATATGGGTCAGCAGACCATCCTTCACATATTTCTGCCACTCTACCTGATAGAGGAAATCGTCGGTGAAGTGCGGATTACCAAAGAATAGCCAGTTTTTGCCGCCGGCACCGTCGTTGTCGCGCTGCTGCATAAAGGCGCGGAACGGCGCGATGCCGGTGCCCGGGCCAATCATGATCACCGGCGCATCCGGATTAGCCGGCAGGCGGAAATTGTCATTGTGCTCGATGAAGACCCGGACTTCGCCCTCTTCTTCGATGCGATCGGCCAGCCAGGTCGATGCACCGCCGCCACGCTGGCGACCTTCAATATCAAAGCGAACGGCACCGACGGTGATATGCACTTCGGTATCGGTTTCAGCCTGCGAAGAGGCGATAGAGTAGAGTCGCGGCGTCAGCGGTCGCAGCAGTCCGGTCAGCTGTTCAGCGCTGAGTTCGGACGGTGCCAGGCGCACCATATCCACAATCGGATAGTGCTGCGCATAGTGCTGCAGCCTGGCTTTATCATCCACCAGTGAGAGCAACTCCGCGTTGCGTGACAGCTGGGCATACTGCGCCACGATCTGCGCGGTGTTAACCGTCAGCTCGAAATGCTTCTGCAGCGCCTCCGCCAGCGGCAGGGTTTTCCCCTGAACCTCTACCGGCTCATCGCCTTTCAGCCAGACCAGCTCCAGCAGTTCGCTGACCAGCGCCGCGTCGTTCTCATACCAGACGCCCAGCGCATCGCCAGGCTGGTAGCGCAGACCGGAATCGCCCAGATCGATTTCGATATGGCGCACATCTTTATCTGAGTCCCGTCCGGTAATTTTCTGATTCACCGCCAGACTCGCGCTGAGCGGCGACTCTTTAGTATAGGGGCTGGTGGTGACTTCGTTGACGCTGCCGGCTGCTGTCGCCGCAGCCTGCGCCGGGGATTCGGTCGGCACGCGTTTCTTGAGAATTTCCGTCAGTGCATTGCGCCAGGCCGCGGCCTGCTCCGCATACTCAACATCCGCATCAACG
Source organism: Pantoea sp. RG18 (assembly GCF_025910075.1). Classification (NCBI taxonomy): domain Bacteria; kingdom Pseudomonadati; phylum Pseudomonadota; class Gammaproteobacteria; order Enterobacterales; family Erwiniaceae; genus Pantoea; species Pantoea sp. RG18. The sequence continues at coordinate 411,588 of NZ_JAPCIL010000015.1, read as the reverse complement.
CGATCCAGCAGACGCTCGCCGCCCAGCTCCGCCAGTCGGCTGTCAAAATCTTTACCCGCCTGACTGAAGAATTCATAAGAGGTGTCGCCCAGGCCAAACACTGCGAAGGCGGCACCCTCCATTTTCGGTGCTTTTTTTGACATCAGGAATTTATGCAGCGCCACCGCCTCTTCCGGCGGTTCGCCTTCGCCCTGCGTGGAGGTTACAACCACCAGCATTTTTTCCTGGCCAATCTGTTTGAACTTGTAGTCACCGGCATTCACCAGGTTTACGTTCAGCTTTGCGGCCAGCAGGTCATCACGCAACTGCTCAGCCAGACGACGTGCGTTGCCGGTCTGGGAAGCGGAAAGCAGCGTAATGGCGGGCGCTTCGGCCGGAGCCGGAGCAGATGCAGAGCTGGCGACGGCGCTACCCGGGATCTGTTCCACCCTGCCCCAGAAATAGCCTGACAGCCACGCCAGTTGAGTCGGGGAATAATCTGTCGTCGCCGCCTGTAAGCGAGCGAGTTGTTCCGGGGAGAGCGGAAGCAGTGAACCAGGTGCCTGAGTCGTCATCGCGTTAAAAATTCCAGTATCAGAAGTCCGGACCGTAAAATGGCGGAAGAGTGCGTAGGTTACCGGTCCGTATATTAACGATTAAATACACCTTCGACATATCAAATAACCAAAATGACTAAATGGTTTTCCAGGTAGTAATAATCGTTAAAAGTGGTAAGCAAAGCGGTGATATATCAGTTAATTAGCTGGACGCCACTGTATAAACGCGCAGGAAAAGTATCGGTTTGTGCGGGGCGGGTGCGAAAAAAGCGGTAATCAGGTAGAATTCAGCGGTTTTTTAATGTCTGAGAACCACTATGTCTACCACCTTGTTTAAAGAGTTCCAGTTCGAAGCCGCGCATCATCTACCGAATGTGCCGGCCGGACACAAATGTGGCCGTCTGCACGGTCATTCGTTCCTGGTTCGTCTGGAGATTACCGGCGAAGTGGATGCGCATACCGGCTGGGTTATGGATTTTGCTGAGCTGAAGGCGGCGTTTAAGCCGGTCTACAATCGGCTGGACCACTACTATCTGAATGATATTCCCGGCCTGGAAAATCCCACCAGCGAAGTGCTGGCGAAATGGATCTGGGATCAGATGAAGCCGCAACTGCCGCTGCTAAGTGCGGTGATGATCAAAGAAACCTGCACCGCAGGCTGCGTTTACCGCGGCTAACCCTGTCGGATCGAACCCTTCGATCCGACGCGGCTTTTCTCTCCGTCCTGCCTCTGACGCTCAACACTTCCCTGTGGTTAACGGCTCATTGCGTGCCGCTTTATCAGGATCAGGCGATATTGAGATATTTATGGGTCTGCATCGACAGACGCCAGTTACGGGCAATGCAGGTCTCAATACAGAGTCGTGTCGCATCATCTTTGCGGCTGATCGGCTGCAGGGCGATGATACGCGCTTTGGTGTCATCAATGCCTGCCAGCAGCCGATCCAGCGCTTCCACATCACGCTCGCGCGCTACCGGATGCTTGATTTCATCGGCCCGGCTCAGCGCCTGGGGCAGAACATCGTAGCCGCCGCGCATGTTGACCTTCGGCGAGACGGTCACCCAGGTCCGTTCAGAACAGTGAATCTCGTGGGTTCCGCTGGTCTCAATCTGGCACTGGAAACCGTGCTGCTCCAGCGCAGTGGTTAACGGACGCAGATCGTATATCGCCGGTTCACCGCCGGTGATGACCACATGACGCGCCGTCCAGCCCTGCTGCGCAATGGCACTCACCAGGGTCGCCGCGTCGGCATCCCCCCAGGCGTCGCTTTCCACCGTCTTGATCAAAATATCGCCCAGCGACGTTTCCCGATCTGTCCGCTTTTCCCAGGTGTGTTTGGTATCGCACCAGCTACAGCCCACCGGGCATCCCTGCAAACGAATGAAAATGGCAGGCACGCCGGTGTAATAACCTTCGCCCTGCAGTGTCTGGAACATTTCGTTAATCGGGTATTGCATTACGGACTCGCTTGAAAAAAACAGGGCGCTGATTATGGCAGATTTGCCGCGCAGCTCAACCACGCGTTGTGCCTTTTCTCCGCGCCGGACAAAACACAAATGAGGGGCTTCAGACGGCTGACAGGCTCAGAACGTGGATGGCCAGGACCGAAGAGCAAAGCGTCCCGCGCTCAGGACAAAAACGCCGGAAGCGTTTTTGAACAACGCAAAACGTTGTCCCGGTAACGGGCGTACCTCAGGGATGAGGTGCGTAATCGCACGGACCCGGCCGGCAGAGATGCCGCTTTGGCGATCGGGCCTTTCCATCTGCGTCTGCACACCGCCACCAACAAAAAGCCCCGCACAAGGCGGGGCTTCAGAGGCCGATGATGTCACTTAGCGCGACATCAACGCACAGTCATTACTGACCTTTAACTTCTTTCAGACCGTTGAATGGCGCTTTAGAACCCAGCGCTTCTTCGATACGGATCAGCTGGTTGTACTTAGCAACACGGTCAGAACGGCTCATTGAACCGGTTTTGATCTGGCCCGCTGCAGTACCTACCGCCAGGTCAGCGATGGTCGCATCTTCGGTTTCGCCTGAACGGTGAGAGATCACGGCAGTGTAGCCCGCGTCTTTCGCCATTTTGATCGCAGCCAGAGTTTCGGTCAGAGAACCGATCTGGTTGAATTTGATCAGAATGGAGTTAGCGATACCTTTATCGATACCTTCTTTCAGGATTTTGGTGTTGGTAACGAACAGGTCATCACCCACCAGCTGGATTTTGTCGCCCAGTACTTTGGTCTGGTAAGCGAAGCCGTCCCAGTCAGATTCGTCCAGGCCATCTTCGATAGAAACGATCGGATACTGTTTAGTCAGATCTTCCAGGAAGTGGGTGAACTCTTCAGAGGTAAACGATTTACCGCCTTCACCGGCCAGAACGTATTTGCCATCTTTGTAGAACTCAGATGCCGCACAGTCCATCGCCAGGGTGATGTCTTTGCCCAGCTCGTAGCCTGCTGCTTTTACCGCTTCAGCGATAACAGCCAGCGCTTCGGCGTTGGAACCCAGGTTAGGCGCGTAGCCGCCTTCGTCACCCACTGCAGTGCTCATGCCTTTGCTTTTCAGCACTTTTGCCAGGCTGTGGAACACTTCAGAACCCATACGGATGGCTTCTTTCAGGTTCGGAGCGCCAACCGGCTGGATCATGAATTCCTGGATGTCGACGTTGTTGTCGGCATGTTCGCCGCCGTTGATGATGTTCATCATTGGCAGTGGCATAGAGTATTTGCCTGGGGTGCCGTTCAGTTCAGCGATGTGCTCGTACAGCGGCTGACCTTTAGAGGCTGCAGCGGCTTTAGCAGCTGCCAGTGAAACGGCCAGAATGGCGTTAGCACCGAAGTTAGATTTGTTCTCAGTACCGTCCAGGTCGATCATGATCTTATCGATGTTCGCCTGATCTTTCGCGTCTTTGCCTTTTACCGCTTCAGCAATCGGACCGTTTACTGCAGCAACGGCTTTGGTTACGCCTTTGCCCAGATAACGTGATTTGTCACCGTCACGCAGTTCCAGCGCTTCGCGTGAACCGGTAGAGGCACCTGATGGTGCAGCTGCCAGGCCTACGAAACCGCCTTCCAGATGCACTTCAGCTTCAACAGTCGGGTTACCACGTGAGTCGATAATTTCGCGACCGATGACTTTTACGATTTTGGACATTACGATTTTCCTCAGTACAAGTTAGTCAATCCTAAGACAAGCAACGCGCGAAAAGTTCGCGCGCTGCCTGTGAAACTTACTTCGCTAAACGCTTCTGATGCTCATGTGCGGCTTTAACAAAGCCGGCAAACAACGGATGGCCGTCGCGTGGGGTCGAGGTAAACTCAGGATGGAACTGGCAGGCCACAAACCACGGATGGTTCGGGATCTCGATAATCTCAACCAGTTGATCATCACCAGAGCGACCTGCTACGCGCAGACCGGCTGCTTCAATCTGCTTTAACAGCATATTGTTCACTTCATAGCGGTGGCGATGGCGCTCAACGATAGTGTCAGAGCCGTAGAGCTGGCGAACCTGGCTGCCCGGCGTTAACTGACACTGCTGGCTGCCCAGACGCATGGTGCCGCCCAGATCGCTCTGCTCGCTGCGGACTTCGACGTTGCCATCTTCGTCACGCCATTCGGTGATTAATGCCACCACCGGATATTTACAGTCTGGCACAAATTCCGTGGAGTTGGCGCCCGGCATCCCGGCGACATTGCGGGCGAACTCCATCAGCGCAACCTGCATGCCCAGGCAGATGCCCAGGTACGGCACGTTGTTTTCACGTGCATACTGCGCGGTCATCAGCTTGCCTTCCACGCCACGGTAACCGAAGCCACCCGGGATCAGAATCGCATCCAGATCTTTCAGTAATTCGACACCGCGTGATTCAACATCCTGCGAATCGATCAGTTTGATGTTCACGGTGACGCGATTTTTCAGGCCGCCATGTTTCAGCGCTTCGATGACCGACTTGTAGGCATCCGGCAATTCCACATACTTGCCCACCATACCGATGGTGACTTCACCACCCGGATTGGCTTCTTCGTAGATTACCTGCTCCCATTCGGCCAGGTTGGCTTCCGGTGCATTCAGGTTGAAGCGCTTGCAGATATAGTCATCCAGGCCCTGCGATTTCAGCATGCCAGGAATCTTGTAAATGGAATCAACGTCTTTCAGCGAGATAACCGCTTTTTCAGGGACGTTACAGAACAGGGCGATTTTAGCGCGTTCGTTGGCCGGTACGGCACGGTCAGAACGGCAAATCAGCACGTCTGGCTGAATACCAATCGACAGCAGCTCTTTCACCGAGTGCTGGGTCGGTTTGGTTTTCACTTCACCGGCAGCCGCCATATACGGCACCAGCGTCAGGTGCATATACATGGTGTGTTCGCGGCCCACATCAACGGCCATCTGGCGAATCGCTTCCAGGAACGGCAGTGATTCGATATCCCCGACCGTGCCGCCGATTTCGACCAGTACCACATCATGACCTTCACCGCCTTCAATAATGCGTTCTTTGATGGCGTTGGTGATGTGCGGAATAACCTGAATGGTTGCGCCCAGATAGTCGCCACGGCGCTCTTTGCGCAGGACTTCTGAGTAGATACGGCCAGTGGTGAAGTTGTTACGACGCGACATTTTGGTACGGATGAAGCGCTCGTAGTGACCCAAATCCAGATCGGTTTCAGCGCCGTCATCAGTGACGAAAACTTCACCGTGCTGCGTCGGGCTCATGGTGCCTGGATCCACGTTGATATACGGGTCCAGCTTCATGATGGTCACGTTCAGACCACGGGCTTCGAGAATGGCTGCGAGGGAGGCTGCGGCAATGCCTTTACCCAGAGAGGAAACGACCCCGCCGGTCACAAAAATATAATTCGTTGTCATGCTGAACCTGAGAGTTTAGGTTTAAAGACGGTGGAATAACCAGGACGGGAAAACAGTATACTGGAAACCGCTATCAGCCACAATTGATGAATCACCGCCATCCTCCAACGCATTGCTGCGGCTAACATAGCCGATAGCCGCCAATGAAATGTTGACGTGCGTCACAAAGTTGCCGTCAGGCTGAATCGAGTAAGCGAAAGCGGTGACTTTATGCACAGCGCTGGAATAATCAGCGCTTCTCGCCCCGTTTCACCTGCTGCCAGGCGGCTTCCATCTGCTCCAGCGTGGCACCCGGCATACTTAACCCCTGTGCAGCGATGATCGCTTCGACTTCGCGGAAGCGGCGCTCAAACTTGTCGTTGGCCTTTTGCAGCGCGGTCTCTGCTTTGCTGCCAAGATGACGCGACAGGTTAACCGTGGCGAACAGCAGGTCGCCAATCTCCTCTTCCAGCTTCTCACCATCCACCACGCTCTGCTGCGCCTCGTGCATCACTTCATCAATCTCTTCATGCACCTTAGCCACCACCGGCCCCAGCGTGGTCCAGTCGAATCCGACATTGTGACAACGCTTCTGAATCTTGTGGGCGCGCATCAGTGCGGGCAGTGCCTTAGGGATATCATCCAGCGCCGAATGCTGGGCTTTGTCAGCCCGCTCAGCGGTTTTTATCGCTTCCCAGTTTTTCAGCACTTCGCTGCTGGTTTCTGCTGTGGCATCGCCAAAAATGTGTGGATGACGGCGCTCCAGCTTGTCGCTGATTGCGTGGCAGATATCCTCAAAATTAAAGCGATCCTGTTCGCTGGCCATCTGCGCATAGAACACCACCTGGAACAGCAGATCGCCCAGTTCACCGCGCAGATCGTCAAAATCTTCGCGCTGGATAGCATCCAGCACTTCGTAGGTCTCTTCCAGCGTATAGGGCGCGATGGTGGCGAAGGTCTGTTCACGATCCCACGGACAGCCATTCTGTGGATCGCGCAGGGTTTTCATTATGCCAAGCAGGCGCTCAATAGCGTTCATTCAGGAGGATCCTTGATTAGTGAGATGACAGGCAACGGGCGAAGAGGCAAAGCGTACAACACGGCCGGACGCTATTCACCGCGTCCGGCCGTGTCTGGTGGTGCAGAAAACGCCTGCGCAACCTCCTGCTGCCGGTTGCCTCAGTGCCTGCCTGAATATCAGTGCAGGCGACGGGCGTCAATGATATCAGAGACCTGGTTCAGACGCGCCAGGACACGTCCCAGTACCTGATGGTTGTAGATCTCGATATCCATGTCGATGGTCGCCAGCTGTTTTTTGGTGTCGCTGCGGCTTGAGACGCCCAGGACATTCACTTTCTCGTTGGCGAGAATGGTAGTGATGTCGCGCAGTAAGCCGCTGCGATCGTTGGCGGTCACGCGCACCACCAGCGAGTAGCCGCTGGAGTAACTTTCGCCCCACACCGCATCGACGATACGTTCCGGCGCATGCGAAATGAGTTCAGCCAGCTGGTCGCAGTCGGCGCGGTGAATAGAGATGCCGCGCCCCTGGGTGATGAAGCCGACAATATCATCCCCCGGAATCGGCTGGCAGCAGCGGGCAATGTGGTGCATCAGGTTGCCCACGCCTTCCACGACGACACGTCCGCTCTCTTTGCGTGAAGAGGGAGTGTACGATTTCTGAGTCAGCTGGCGCAGCGCTTCGCGATCTTCCTCTTCGGCGCTCGGCTTGTTCAGCTTCGCCTGCAGAAAGTTAACCATCTGGTTAAGACGGATATCGCCGCCGCCAATCGCCGCCAGCAGCTCTTCAAGCGAGGTGACGTTATAGCGCGGCAGCAGCAGTTTTTCGGCTTCGCGCAGGCTGATATCCAGCTGATTCAGTTCGTTATCCAGAATCTGCCGTCCGGCGATTATATTCTTGTCGCGATCCTGCTTGCGGAACCAGTTGTGGATCTTCGAGCGTCCACGGTTGGTGGTGATGTAGCCCAGATTCGGATTGAGCCAGTCGCGGCTCGGGTTCGGCTGCTTCTGGGTGATCACCTCAACCTGATCGCCCATCTGCAGCTGGTAGGTGAACGGCACGATACGGCCACCGATTTTCGCGCCGATGCAGCGGTGACCGATGTCGCTGTGAATATGATAGGCAAAGTCGAGCGGCGTCGATCCAGCGGGCAGATCCACCACGTCGCCTTTCGGGGTAAAGACGTAGACCCGGTCATCGAACACCTGGCTGCGGACCTCTTCCAGCAGTTCGCCGGAGTCCGCCATCTCTTCCTGCCAGCTGATGAGCTTACGCAGCCAGGCGATCCGCTCTTCATGACCGGCCGCGCCACGCGCGCTGCTGGAAGTTGGCCCCTCTTTATATTTCCAGTGCGCAGCCACGCCCAGTTCGGCATCTTCATGCATCTGGCGGGTACGGATCTGGATCTCCACCGTTTTGCCCTGCGGCCCTAACACCACCGTATGAATCGACTGGTAGCCGTTGGGTTTGGGGTTAGCGACGTAGTCATCGAATTCACTGGGCAGATGGCGATAGAGCGTATGCACCGTACCCAGCGCACCGTAGCAATCCTGCAGGCGATCGGCGACGATGCGCACCGCCCGCACGTCAAACAGCTCATCAAAGGCCAGCGATTTTTTCTGCATCTTGCGCCAGATGCTGTAGATATGTTTCGGACGGCCATAGACTTCAGCGCGCACGCCCTCTTTGACCATCTCTTTGCGCAGATTGCTGACGAAGTTTTCGATGTACTGCTCACGGTCAATACGCCGCTCATGCAGTAATTTGGCGATGCGCTTATATTCGTCGGGATGCAGGTAGCGGAAGCAGTAATCTTCCAGCTCCCATTTGAGCTGACCAATACCGAGACGATTGGCCAGTGGCGCATAGATATTGGTGCTCTCTTTGGCGGCCAGTACCCGCTCATCTTCCGGCGCATCTTTCATTTCGCGCAGGTTCATGATGCGTTCAGCCAGCTTCAGCACTACGCAGCGGAAATCTTCTACCATCGCCAGCAGCATGCGGCGGACGTTATCCACCTGTTCAGAGGCCATGGAGTCGTTGTGGATCGCTTTCAGCTGGCGGATGGCGTCCATATCGCGCACGCCGTGTACCAGCGAGACAATGCCTTTGCCGACGGCGGTTTCCAGCTCCTCTTCACTCACCACTTCATCGTTAGCCAGCGGGAAAATCAGCGCCGCACACAGGCTTTCGATATCCATGCTGAGCATTGAGAGGATTTCAACCATCTCAATACCGCGCCACAGCAGCAGCGACTGATCAGGATGGCCCTGCGTCTGCGCTTCACAGTAGCGCCAGGTCTCGGCCACACGTTGACATGATTGCGGGTTGGCAATACCGAGACTGGCGATCCACTGGTCGAGGGCGAAATCCCCCTCAGTATTTAAATGCGCACTTCTGACCGCAACCATAACCTCTCCTGCACAACGACATACATCGCTTATGTTTTTCTGAACAGCACCATGGATTCGAGATGACGGGTATGTGGGAACATATCCAGCATCGCGACCCTTTCCAATTGGTAGCCTGCCGACAGCAATGTCTGGCTGTCGCGGGCGAGTGTGGTGGGATTACACGAAACATAGACCACGCGATCTGGTGCAAGTTTAACCACATGCGCCATTACGCCCGCAGCCCCGGCGCGTGCCGGATCGAGTAATACCTTGTTAAATCCCTGTGCCGCCCACGGCTGGCGCGACACTTCTTCTTCCAGATTATGCTGAAAGAAACTGACATTTTTAAGATTATTCAAATCAGCATTATACGCTGCCTGCCGCACTAATGCTGCAATCCCCTCCACACCAACCACATTATGTACGAAGATTCCTATAGGAAGTGTGAAGTTTCCCATGCCGCAAAACAGATCCAGCACCCGGTCTTCCGGCTGCAGATCGAGCCAGGCAATTGCCTTTGCGACCATCTGCTGATTAACACTGTCGTTAACCTGAATAAAATCCTGTGGGCTGAAGGTTAGCTTAAGCTGGTGAGATTGATAAAACGGCGTCGACTTACTTAACGCACTCAATTCTTCCTCGCCCGCATCCAGGAACAGCATCAGCTGATGCTTATGCGAAAACTGTTCCAGTTTTTCACGGTCATCCGCATGCAGCGCATCAAGATGGCGCAGAATCATCAGCGGCCCGTTGTCTGCCAGCACCAGCTCCACATGCCCGAGACGCCTGACGGCGCGTAAGTCACTGAGACACTGGTGCAATGGAACCAGTAAAGCCTCAAGTTCGGGCACTAAAATGGGGCATTGCTGAATATCGACCAGATCGTTGCTGGCTTCCTGACGGAAGCCCATCTGCAAACGCTGCGCCTTATTTTGCCATTGCAGCCCCAGACGGGCGCGACGACGATAGCCCCAGGGCTGACCGGCGATCACCTCATCCACCGCCACCTCTTGTGCGGCGGCCTGGCGCAGCATCCGGCTCAGCGCCTGGGCTTTGCTCTGCTGTTGCAGCGCCACATCGGCATGCTGCTGCTGGCAGCCGCCGCAGCGTTCATAATGTGGGCAGCGCGGCGTGACGCGCGCCGGACTGCGGCTAATCAGTCGTGTCACTTTCGCCCGGGCAAATTGACGTTTATCCTCTGTCAGCATGACCTCCGCCTGTTCCCCAGGCAGGGCACCGGCAACAAAAAGGGTTTTGCCCTTGTGACGCGCCACCCCTTGTCCGAACGGATCAAGCGCCTCAATGGTGACGGTAATCCGTTGTTGCGTCGTCACGCGCTGTTTTGCAACGTAAAATTGCGCCATAGTGTTATTAATTCTCTTTATCGAAAACGACCTGCATTGTTTTTGTCGACAGCATGCACAGGGACGTTAATGCCGGAGTAGCCAGGCGACTATTATGACCAAATACAGCCTGCGGGCGCGAATGATGATTTTAATTCTGGCACCCACGCTGATGGTTGGCCTGCTGCTCAGCTCATTTTTTGTGGTGCACCGCTACAATGAACTGCAGCGCCAGGTTATCGATGCCGGAGCCAATATCATTGAACCGCTGGCGATCTCCAGCGAATACAGCATGACCTGGCACAATCGTGACGCCATGCGTGAACTGGTCAGCCTGCTGCACCGCCGCCATTCGGGCATCGTCCGGGCGATCTCGGTGTTTGATAATCACAACCAGCTCTACGTCACCTCCAATCACAAGCAGAACCTCAGCCTGCTGCAACAGGATGATATCCGCGCCCTGCCCGACGATGTCTCCATGGAGCGTCACGGCAACGTATTGATTCTGCGCACACCGATCACCACCGAGCGTTACGATGTGGATGAATTGCCGGACGAAGATGCCAAGCCGTCGGGCAATCCGCTGGGCTACGTGGCGATAGAGCTGGATCTGCAGTCGGTGCGCCTGCAGCAGTACAAAGAGGTGTTTGTCGCCACGCTGATGCTGCTCTTCTGCCTCTGCCTGGCCATGCTGTTTGCCTATCGTCTGATGCGCGATGTCACCGGCCCGATCCGCAATATGGTCACCACCGTTGACCGCATCCGTCGTGGCCAGCTCGACAGCCGCGTTGAGGGATACATGCTGGGTGAACTCAGCATTCTGAAAAACGGGATTAATGCGATGGCGATGTCGCTGACCGCCTATCACGAAGAGATGCAGCACAATATCGATCAGGCGACCTACGATCTGCGAGAGACGCTGGAACAGCTGGAGATTCAGAACGTTGAGCTGGATTTGGCGAAGAAACGCGCCCAGGAAGCGGCGCGCATCAAGTCTGAGTTTCTGGCCAATATGTCGCATGAGCTGCGGACGCCGCTTAATGGCGTGCTGGGCTTTACCCGGCAGATGCTGAAAACCCAGCTGCGCACCACCCAGCGCGACTATATGCAGACCATTGAACGTTCAGCCAATAACCTGCTCAGTATTATCAATGACGTGCTCGATTTCTCGAAGCTGGAAGCGGGCAAACTGATGCTGGAGGCGATCCCCTTCCCGCTGCGTGCCACACTGGATGAAACGCTGGTGCTGCTGGCTCCGTCGGCGCATGACAAAGGGCTGGAGCTGACGGTGGTGTGTGACAGCAGCGTGCCGGACAATGTGATTGGCGATGCGCTGCGCCTGCAACAGATTCTGATTAACCTGATCGGCAACGCCATCAAGTTTACTGAGAAAGGGTATATCGGCCTGCGCGTCGGACAGCGGGTGATCACACAGACGCGCGTCGAGCTGGAGATTCAGGTTGAAGATAGCGGCATCGGCATCTCTGAGCAGCAACAGACACAGCTGTTCCAGGCGTTCCGTCAGGCTGACGCCAGCATTTCGCGCCGTCATGGGGGGACCGGGCTGGGGCTGGTGATCACCCAGAAACTGGTGCGGGAGATGGGCGGCGAAATCACCTTCAGCAGTCAGCCGGACAAGGGCTCTACCTTTGTGATTCGCGTGCAGCTGGATCTCAATCCCAATGCGCCCGGCATGCCACGCGTGCTGGATGCGCTGTCACATGCGCGCATTGCCTATGTGGAAGCGGATGCTAACGTTGCCAGCGCAGCACTGGAAATGTTAAGCGCCACACCATTGCAGATCGATTACAGCGAAACGCTGGAGGGATTAAAAGCGTCTCACTATCCGCTGCTGCTGATGGCGATGCCGGTCGACATCAGCCAGCCTGAGCTGCTCAATGAACGCATGATTAATGCGCTGCTGGATCGGGCCGACAACGTGCTGATGGCGCTCCCCAGCCCGATGATGTTGCTGGCAGATGAGCTGAAGGTACGCGGCATCGACGGTTGCATCGCTAAACCGATCTCCCTGACGCGACTCCTGCCGATGTTACTGGATTTGCATACCCGTCAGATCAGCGAACTGCCGCTTTCACCCCGGCTGCCGCTGACGGTGATGGCGGTGGATGATAACCCCGCCAACCTCAAGCTGATTGGCGCGCTGCTGGAGGAGCAGGTGCAGAACATCCTGCTGTGCAGCAGCGCCGAACACGCCATCCGTGAGGCACGTCAGCAGTCGCTGGATGTGATTCTGATGGATATTCAGATGCCGGACATCGATGGCATTCGCGCCAGCGAAATTATCCGCAGCATGCCGCATCATGCCAGTACACCGATTGTGGCGGTCACCGCCCATGCGATTGATGGCGAGCGTGAACAATTGATCAAGGCGGGCATGAATGACTATCTTGCCAAACCGATTGATGAGAGCAAGTTAAGACAGTTGCTGGCGCGCTATACGCCACCACCAGTGGTCACCGTGCCGGAACTGCTGCCAATATTACCCACGCTGGACTGGCAACTGGCGCTGCGACAGGCGGCGAACAAAGCCGATCTGGCGCGCGATCTGCTGCGGATGCTGCTGGAATTTTTACCGGAAGTGCATGCGAAGATGGCGCAGTTTATGTCGACCAATGAGGTCAACGCCCTGCGTGAGATTATTCACAAGCTGCACGGCAGTGCCAGCTACAGCGGCGTGCCGCGCATGAAGCAACTCTGCCATCAGCTGGAAAGAGAGCTGCTGGAGGCCAGCGATATCGCTGCGCTGGAGCCGGAGCTGCTGGAGCTGCAGGATGAGATGGAGAACGTCGCCCGAGAAGCCCGCCAGCTGTTAGGGATTGGATAAGGCTGGCGGTGAGTTAAACCCGGCCGATGTGGAGTGGCCGGGTAATGCTGGTGGTTAGTTAAACCCGGCCAGCTTTAACGTGGCTGCCACATTACGTGCCGTCATCTCAACATTCTTTCCGGCGCTGGCGAGTGCCTCATCCAGCGTACAGATGCTGTAGAGCACGCTGAATACCGCATCGATCCCGTGCTGATGCACCACGCCGACATCGGCCGTCAGGCTTCCGGCGATGCCAATCACCGGCTTATTAAAGCGCTTTGCCACGCTGGCGACGCCGATCGGCACCTTGCCATTAATACTCTGGCTGTCGATACGCCCTTCACCGGTAATCACCAGGTCAGCATCTTTTACCTCTTCCGCCAGCCCCAATGCCTCAGTAACAATCTCAATGCCGCGTCGCAGCTCCGCCTGACAGAAGGCGTGCAGCGCCGCCCCCATACCGCCCGCTGCGCCGCCGCCCGGAATATGCAGCACATCAATATCGAGATCGCGGTGAATAATCGCGGCGTAATGGGCCAGCGCCTGATCGAGCTGCTGCACCAGCGCCGGTGTCGCCCCTTTCTGAGGGCCGAAAATGGCCGATGCACCCTCTTTGCCCGTCAGCGGATTGGTGACGTCACAGGCCACTTCAATGCGGCACTGATGAATGCGGGCGTCCAGCGCGTCAATATCGATGCTGGCAAGATCGGCGAGTGCACCGCCACCGTGACCGATCTCGCAGCCCTGGTCGTCCAGCAGCCGGGCGCCCAGCGCCTGCATCATGCCGGCTCCGCCATCATTGGTGGCGCTGCCGCCGATACCAATGATGATGTGGCCGACCCCCTTATCCAGCGCATGTCTGATCAACTCGCCGGTGCCAAATGAGGTCGTTATCAGCGGGTCACGCTGCGATGCAGGCACCCGCTCCAGTCCACTGGCCGCTGCCATTTCGATATAGGCGGTGGACTCATCGCCGGACAGGCCATAGAAGGCGTCAACCTCTGTTCCCAGCGGCCCCGTCACCTTCAGCCTGACGATTTTTCCCTTCGTCGCCGCCACCATCGCTTCTACCGTTCCTTCACCGCCGTCGGCGACCGGTATTTTCACGTAATGCGCATCGGGAAAGATGTCACGGAAACCCGCTTCAATCGCCGATGCCACATCCAGGGCGGATAAACTCTCTTTATATGAATCCGGTGCGATTACGATTTTCATAGGCAATCCGAGCGCAGTTGAGTAATTGAAACGGCTCTGAACCAGTCCGGTTTCCGCAGAGACCGACACCGGGTTTTAGCGGGCGATTTCAACCTTCGCTAACTTCTCATAATAGCAGGCCAGCGCGCTGTGGTCGGCGCTACCCTGCCCGTCGTTACGCAGCGCCTGCATCATCTCCATCACAGCCGCCGTCAGCGGCAGATGCGCGCCGATGCTGTGCGAGGTATCCAGCGCGTTCGCCAGATCTTTGATATGCAGGTCAATGCGGAAGCCGGGTTTGAAGTTGCGATCCATCACCATGGGCGCTTTGGCATCCAGTACCGTGCTGCCGGCCAGGCCGCCACGAATCGCCTGATAAACCAGATCCGGATTCACACCCGCTTTGGTCGCCAGTGATAACGCCTCGGACATCGCCGCAATATTCAGCGCCACAATCACCTGGTTGGCCAGCTTAGTCACGTTACCCGCACCGATGTCGCCGGTATGTACCACCGATCCCGCCATCGATTTCATGATGTCGTAGCAGGTATCGAACACCGCTTTATCACCGCCGACCATCACAGAGAGTGTGCCTTCAATCGCTTTAGGTTCACCGCCACTGACCGGCGCATCCAGCATTTTGATCCCTTTTTCTGCCAGCGCATCATGGACTTCACGGCTCGCCAGCGGCGCAATGGAGCTCATGTCGATGACCACCAGGCCTGGCTTCGCCCCTTCGATAATGCCATTTTTACCCAGACAGACTTCGATGACCTGCGGCGAGTTGGGCACCATGGTAATCACCACATCGCACTGCTCAGCCACCTCTTTTGGCGATTTCGCCACGGTCGCGCCCAGTTCAGTCAGTTCCGCTTCGTTGTCAGCGTTATGATCGCGCACCACCAGCGAATAACCGGCTTTCACCAGATTTTTACTCATTGGTTTGCCCATAATACCCAGGCCGATAAATCCAATTTTCATTGCGTTTCCCCTTGATTGATTAGCGCTTAAATTTGTCGCATAACGCCTGAGAGGCGTTGCGGAACATACCGACATCGCTGCCGACGGCGACAAAAGTGGCACCCCACTCCAGATAACGACGCGCGTCCGCTTCCACCGGTGCCAGAATGCCGCTCGGCTTACCGGCGGCTTTGGCGCGTTCAAAAATGTGTTTAATCACTTTCAGCACTTCAGGATGGGCGGGCTGACCGAGATAGCCCAGCGCAGCAGAGAGATCGCCCGGCCCGACAAAAATACCGTCGACACCGTCCACCGCCGCGATGGCGTCAATGTTGTCGACCGCCTGCTGGGTTTCGATCTGCACCAGCACCGTGATGTTGTCATTGATGGTGCTGTTGTAATCCGGCAGGGTGCCGTACATGTTGCTGCGATGCGAAACCGAGACACCGCGAATGCCGGCTGGCGGATAGCGCGTTGAGGCGACGGCACGCACTGCTTCCTCTTCGGTCTCGACAAAGGGCACCAGGAAGTTGTTAAACCCGATATCCAGCAGACGCTTAATGATCACCGGCTCGTTGCAGGGCGGACGCACCACGGGCGCACTGTGGCTGCCTTTAAGCGCCATCAGCTGCGGCACAAACGTGGTGATATCGTTGGGCGCGTGTTCGCCATCCAGGACCAGCCAGTCAAAACCGGCCAGCCCTAAAATCTCGGTAGAGATCGGGCTGGCAAGCGCACACCAGCTGCCGATCAGGGTTTCACCCGCTAATAAACGACGACGAAATCCATTTGGCCAGGCTGCATTACTCATGGTTAAACTCCTGTGACGATGGCTCCCCGTGGGGAGCCGAAAAGGTTAACGTACCAGGCAGGGACGTTTGTTGTCGTAGGTCCATCCCGGCACTAAAAATTGCATCGCTTCGGCATCGTCACGCGCGCCCAGCCCCTGCTTCTGATAGAGCGCGTTGGCCTGCATCACCTGATCCATATCCAACTCGACGCCGAGACCGGGCTTCTGCGGTACCTGCACCATGCCGCCTTTGATCTGGAATGGCTCTTTGGTCAGGCGCTGATTGCCCTCCTGCCAGATCCAGTGGGTATCAATGGCGGTGATCGCGCCCGGCGCGGCAGCGGCGACGTGGGTGAACATCGCCAGCGAAATGTCGAAGTGGTTATTGGAGTGCGAGCCCCATGTCAGGCCGAAGTCGTGACACATCTGTGCTACCCGCACCGAACCCTGCATGGTCCAGAAGTGCGGATCCGCCAGCGGAATGTCCACCGACTGCAGCGACAGGGTATGGCCCATCTGACGCCAGTCGGTGGCGATCATATTGGTGGCGGTTGGCATGCCGGTGGCGCGGCGGAACTCCGCCATCACTTCACGGCCGGAGTACCCCTGCTCCGCGCCACAGGGATCTTCTGCGTAGGCGAGCACATCTTTGAGCTGTTTGCCGAGCATGATCGCCTCGTTGAGCGACCAGGCCCCGTTGGGATCAAGGGTGATACGGGCTTCAGGAAAACGCTTAGCCAGCGCTGTGACCGCTTCGGCCTCTTCGCCGCCGCGCAGTACGCCACCTTTGAGTTTGAAATCGTTGAAGCCATATTTCTCATACGCCGCTTCCGCCAGCCGCACCACCGTCTCCGGGGTTAGCGCCTCTTCGTGGCGCAGGCGATACCAGTCGCAGGGATCGCTCTCCTGGCTCTGGTAAGAGAGGGACGTTTTGCGGCGGTCGCCGATGTAGAAGAGATAACCGAGCATCTCAACGCGGTCGCGCTGCTGTCCGTCGCCCAGCAGCGAGGCCACATTAACCTCCAGATGCTGACCCAGCAGGTCGAGCAGCGCCGCTTCAATGCCGGTCACCACATGAATAGTGGTGCGCAGATCGAAGGTCTGGGTGCCGCGCCCGCTGGCATCGCGGTCGGCGAAGGTGCTGCGCACCAGGCTGAGAATGTTTTTGTATTCGCCCACGGTTTTGCCAATCACCAGCGACGCTGCATCTTCCAGCGTCTGGCGGATTTTTTCGCCGCCCGGGATTTCGCCGACGCCGGTGTGTCCGGCGTTATCTTTGATAATCACAATGTTGCGGGTAAAGAATGGCGAGTGAGCGCCGCTGAGGTTCAGCAGCATGCTGTCGTAGCCTGCGACCGGAATAACCTGCATGGCGGTGACTTTCGGTGTTGAACTCATCTCCTGCTCCTTATGCTGTTGCACGGCCAAATGCCGGGCGTTTGCGATCAAATGTCCAGCCGGGGACCAGATATTGCATCGCCGTAGCGTCGTTACGCGCACCGGCGGGCAGTGACTGATAAAGCTGATTGGCTTTGTTTACCTGCTCCCAGTCGAGCTCAATGCCCAGACCCGGCGCATCCGGTACGGCAATTTTCCCGTTGCGGATTTGCAGCGGATTTTTCGTCAGGCGCTGATCGCCCTCCTGCCAGATCCAGTGGGTATCAATCGCGGTAGGATTGCCTGGCGCCGCTGCACCCACATGGGTGAACATCGCCAGCGAAATATCGAAGTGGTTATTGGAGTGGCAGCCCCAGGTGAGGCCCCACTCATCGCAGAGCTGCGCGACCCGCACGGCACCGCTCAGCGTCCAGAAGTGAGGATCCGCCAGCGGAATATCGACCGCATTGAGCATCACCGCGTGATTCATCTCGCGCCAGTTGGTGGCGATCATATTGGTGGCCACCGGTAAGCCGGTTGCGCGCCGGAACTCGGCCATCACTTCACGTCCCGAATAGCCCTGCTCCGCGCCGCACGGATCTTCAGCGTAGCTCAGCACATCCTGCATCCCTTTACACAGCGCTATCGCCTCGTCCAGCAGCCAGGCGCCGTTCGGGTCGACCGTAATGCGGGCGTCGGGAAAGCGCTGCTTCAGCGCCGCCGCGGTGGCAATCTCCTGCTCGCCCGGCAACACGCCGCCTTTGAGCTTAAAATCTTTGAAGCCATATTTATCCGCAGCCGCCTCAGCCAGCCGTACCACGGCATCGCTGGTCAGCGCTTCCTGATGACGCAGGTGATACCAGTCGTGGCTGGCCTGCTCACCACTCAGATAGGGCAGATCGGTCTTGCGGCGGTCACCGAGATAGAACAGATAGCCCAGCACCGTCACTTCATCACGCTGTTTACCTGGCCCCAGCAGTTCAGCCACCGGTACGCCCAGACACTGTCCCAGCAGATCAAGCAGCGCCGCTTCCAGCGCAGCTACCGCGTTGACCCGCAACTCAAAAGTCCAGGCACCGTTGCCGAAGGTGGTGAAGTCAGCCGACTGATTGCCTTTGTGCACCTGTTGTACCAGACGGTTCATTCGCGCAATCTGCTGGCCTTTCACCTGCGGAATCGCCTCTACCAGCGTCTGATAGATGGTGTCGCCGCCGGGGGCTTCACCGACGCCGGTGTGACCGGCGCTGTCAGTGAGAACCACAATATTGCGGGTAAAACAGGCGTTGTGCGCACCGCCAATATTGAGCAGCATGCTGTCATAACCGGCGACCGGGATAACCTGCATCTCAGTAATCACCGGCGAACTTTGCGTATTCATAATGCATCCTTACCGGGCCAGGTTTTCAGTTCGACACGTTTGATATCGCCCGCGATCACCAGGAAGCTGAATGCGGCGACAAAGGCGTGAATACCGACATAGATCAGCGCGCCTTCAAAGGAGCCGCTGGTGGCGATGATGTAACCGATGGCGATAGGCGTCACGATGCCAGAGAAGTTACCGAACATGTTGAACAGACCGCCGCTCAGGCCACTGATCTCTTTCGGTGCGGTATCTGCCATCACTGCCCAGCCCAGCGCACCGATGCCTTTACCAAAGAACGCCAGTGCCATGAAGAACACCACCACCCATTCGGTATCGGTGTAGTTACACATCACCATCGAAATAGAGAGCAGCATGCCGAGCACGATCGGCGTTTTACGCGCGATATTCAGCGAGCCGGTTTTACGCATCAGCCAGTCGGAGATCACCCCGCCCAGTACGCCGCCGAGGAAGCCGCACACCGCCGGAATCGAGGCAATAAAGCCCGCTTTGAGAATCGACATGCCGCGCGCCTGTACCAGATAGACCGGGAACCAGGTGATAAAAAAGTAGGTTAAGGCGTTAACGCAGTACTGACCGAGGTAGATACCCAGCATCATGCGTGACGTCAGCAGCTGTTTGATCTGGAACCACTTCTCGCTCCAGCTCACTTTGCGGCTATCCTTTTTGACATCCATGTTGATCAGCGCACCGCCCTGCTCCATGTACTCCAGTTCGGCTTTATTCACGCCAGGGTGATCGGTGGGATCGTGGATCACTTTCAGCCAGATGAAGCTGAGGATGATGCCCAGGCCGCCCATGAACCAGAACACGTGCGCCCAGCCCACGGAAGAGACCAGCCAGCCCATGATGGGCGCGAAGATAACGGTGGCGAAGTATTGGGCCGAGTTGAAGATCGCCACGGCCGTGCCGCGCTCCTGCGCCGGAAACCAGGCCGCGACGATGCGGCTGTTGCCAGGGAAAGAGGGCGCTTCGGCCAGTCCCACCAGGAAGCGCAGAATAAACAGCGACATGATGATGCCGAAGCCGCTGAACAGATCGACGAACCCTTGCAAAAAGGTAAAGAGCGACCAGGTAAAGATGCTCCAGAAATAGACGCGTTTTGAGCCGAAGCGGTCAAGCAGCCAGCCGCCCGGAATCTGACCAATAACATACGCCCATGAGAAGGCAGAGAAGATATAGCCGAGTCCGACCGAATCGAGGCCAATATCTTTTGACATCGCCGAACCGGCAATCGAAATCGTTGCGCGGTCACCGTAGTTGAATGAGGTGACGATAAATAACATCACCACAATCCAGTAACGGGCATTGGTGCGTTTCTGCACCGTTTCCGCGGTCTGGCTGAAACTATTCATGATGCACTCCTGAAATATAGCGTGAGCTACATTCGCTCTGACTGCATACACATCGCGTTGGGTATCAGAGAGAAGTTGGGTTAAACACGGCGATCTTTTTGTTTTGGCAAACTTTATTTATCCATCCGGCGTCTGGCAGCCGCGGCCGGTAATAACTCCAGGCAACCTCTTTCGGATGAATAATACGTCGTGACAGATAACCTGACTTTGGCTAACGGAACTCAGTATAAGAACAGCCTGAGGCGATCACATTGGCGCATCGCCCTGGAATAATCGCCTTATTGAAGTGATTGTCTGGCGAATGCACAAAAGCCTGCGGTATAGCTCACGAAAGTGGCAAATACCCGTGCAAAATCCGCCCCGGATAACGCTTTCCCCCGCTGTTTGTGAGGGTCTTCACTTGCTTTTGGATAATCGACCCAAAACAGCGAGGTGAATTGCCTTAATGGTGGTCATTTGCACAATGCGCGACCCGCCCCGCCTCCCTATACTGAAGCTGGCAAACAAGGGCGTGACAGGTCAGATCATTACAGCGTGCCGCACAAGTACGGTACGACAGACAGGAAGGTGAGCGATGAACCCAAAAACAGATGAACAACCGCTCTATATCAAAGTCCATGAGCACGACAATGTGGCGATTGTGGTTAACAGTCTGGGTCTGCCAGCCGGTACGCAGTTTGCGGATGGCCTGACCCTCACAGAGCATGTGCCGCAGGGCCACAAAGTGGCGCTGAGCGCGATTAATCAGGGTGCAGAGATCGTGCGTTATGGCGAAGTCATTGGCTATGCATTGCGGGATATTGCCCAGGGCAGCTGGATTGATGAATCACTGGTTGCGCTGCCGGAAGCCCCTCCGCTGGAGAGTCTGCCGTTAGCCACTCAGGTTCCGCCTGATTTGCCGCCGCTGGAGGGCTATACCTTTGAAGGTTACCGCAATGCGGATGGCAGCGTAGGCACGCGTAACCTGCTCGGCATCACCACCAGCGTCCACTGCGTGGCCGGTGTGGTGGATCATGTCGTACAGATCATTGAACGGGATTTACTGCCGCGCTATCCGAACGTGGATGGTGTGGTTGCCCTGAACCACCTTTATGGCTGTGGGGTGGCGATCAACGCACCCGCGGCGGTCGTGCCGATTCGCACCATTCATAACCTGGCGCTGAATGCAAATTTCGGCGGCGAAGTGATGATCGTCAGCCTCGGCTGTGAAAAGTTACAGCCAGAGCGTCTGCTGACTGGCACCCCCGACGTGCAGGCGATTTCGCTGGACGACCATGACATCGTGCGTCTGCAGGATGAAAAGCTGGTGGGCTTTGGCGCGATGGTCAATGAGATTCTGCAGGTGGCGGAGCGTCATCTCCAGCGGCTGAATCAGCGCCAGCGCGAAACCTGCTCTGCAGCAGAACTGATTGTCGGCATGCAGTGTGGTGGCAGCGATGCGTTTTCGGGCGTGACGGCAAATCCTGCAGTGGGCTTTGCCTCTGATCTGCTGGTGCGTTGCGGTGCCACCGTGATGTTCTCGGAAGTCACGGAAGTGCGTGATGCGATTCACCTGCTGACGCCGCGGGTGATTAATCAGGAAGTCGGTAAGCGCTTACTGGAGGAGATGGCCTGGTATGATAATTACCTCGACCAGGGCCAGACCGATCGCAGCGCTAACCCGTCGCCGGGCAATAAGAAAGGCGGGCTGGCGAACGTGGTGGAAAAAGCGCTTGGCTCGATCGCAAAATCGGGACGCAGCGCCATTGTTGAAGTGCTCTCGCCCGGCCAGCGGCCCACGCGACGCGGATTGATCTACGCGGCCACGCCCGCCAGCGATTTTGTCTGCGGTACACAGCAGCTGGCATCCGGTATCACCCTGCAGGTGTTTACTACTGGTCGCGGTACGCCTTACGGTCTGGCCGCGATTCCGGTGATCAAGATGGCGACGCGTAATGCGCTGGCAGAGCGCTGGCACGATCTGATGGACATCAATGCCGGGACGATTGCTACCGGTGAAGAGAGTATTGAGCAGGTGGGCTGGCGACTGTTTGAATTGATTCTGGATATCGCCAGTGGCAGGAAGCAGACCTGGTCCGATCGCTGGGGCATTCGTAATCAGCTGGCGGTGTTTAACCCGGCGCCTGTCACCTGACAGTGCACTCAACGGATATCGCCGTGCGCACACTACAGGCTTATCTCTGTAAGGCAGAGATAAGCCTGGCCTTGCAATCAGAGCTGCGCGCCCCAGGCTTCAACCCACGGCGAGGTTACCGCCTCCGGTTCCGGATTTTCAGTGGCATCAACCAGTAACACCTCACCAACCCGCTGAGCGCCCTGCTCCTGCAGCAGCGCGTCAAAGGTTTTACCCGCGCCACAGAAATGGTCATAGCTGCTGTCACCCAGCGCAATCACGCCATAGCGCAGCGCGGGCTGATGACCGAGCTGATCTTTAATCGCATGGAACAGACCTGAAATCGTGTCGGGAAAATCGCCATGCCCGGTAGTAGAAGTGACAATTAACGCCACGTCGCTGGCATAGTTTTGCCAGTCAGCCAGCGTCGGATCGTCAAACACCGTTACGCTGTGCCCCTGCTGCTGCAGAATGGGCTCTGCTTCTTCCGCGACCAGTAGCGCATTGCCATATACCGTACCTACAAAAATGCCAATCTTTGCCATCTGCTTTCTCCCTTATTCTGAAACGTTATCCTGTCCTGGCGCTGCGTCAAACTCAACCCGCGGCACCTCAGGAATGCGATCCTGCCAGCCAAACTGGTTCATCAGGTTCTGCCAGACGCCATCCAGTCCGGCGCGAAGCAACAACGGTTCACCGGTCACCGGATGAGTTAATGCCAGGCTGCTGGCGTGCAGCATCAGGCGGTTAGCGCCAAAATGTTCGGCGGCACCCCGGTTCTGACGCAGATCGCCGTGCGCCGAATCGCCAATAATCGGATGGCGCAGGTGTGACATATGACGACGCAGCTGATGCTTGCGACCGGTTTTAGGAGCCAGTTCAACCAGGCTATAACGCGAAGTGGGATAACGGCCAATGCCGACCGGCATCTCGACCGTTGCCAGTGACTGATAATCGGTGACCGCGGGCTGTGCGGTGCGCGCTTCCGTGGCGTGTTTATCGGCAATCTTATCCAGCTCTTCCACCAGCGGATAATCGAGCGTCCCGCTGCTCTCCAGCCAGCCGCGAACCACAGCGTGGTAGGTTTTCTGCATCTGATGCTGTTCAAACTGCAGGGAAAGCAGACGTCCGACTTCACTGGAGAGCCCCATCAGCAGTACCCCTGACGTGGGCTTGTCGAGACGATGCGCCGTAAACACATGCTGTCCAATCTGATCACGAACGGTCTGCATCACAAACACCGTTTCATGGCGATCCAGCCAGCTGCGATGAACCAGCCAGCCGCTGGGCTTGTTGACGGCAACCAGCCACTCATCCTGATAGAGTATCTCCAGCATCAGTGGGCAGCATCCGTGATTAACGCATCAAGTTGACGCAGGGTCAGCAACAGCGGCGCAATACCCGGCTGGTCAGGCACCAGAGCCACCTCATAATAGGGGGCCACGGCAAAATTTTGTGGTAACGGATGTCGGGCCGCAATCAGGGCATGCATCCGCGGGACTAACACCCACTGGAGCCACTGCAGCGGCTCCAGCGTATCCAGGCAAAAGGGTTCGCGGCTCTCGAGCGCCCCCTCGGCCGGCGGGGTACTCTGCCAGAGATGATGCTCACGCATCACTGCTTCCAGTTGTTCCAGCCGTTGCGTAATCAATTGTTCAGGCGTCATGCGCCACCTCCGCGAGCAGTCAAAAATGGGCGGCAAGCATATCACTTGTTGGCACAGGCACAAAAAAAGGGAGCACTGTATAAACAGTGCTCCCGGTTCGTTTGCAGCCATCCCGCCACGTTAATGCTCCCTGCTCTTCCATGACAACTTGTCCAGTGCGAACTCCTGTCGCGCATCGTCCTGATGTATCCTTAGCATCCTGGCCCACCACCTCTTCTGAGGGGGTTCTCATTCTCCATCCTGGAGGTGTCCCTTGCTCAATCCTGAGCGATCCTGTTTCGTCCTGAAACCTTCCGTGTGCCGTAAGCTCCGTTACGTTCCTGCCTCATGGCTTATCATCATCCTGACGATATCTTTTTCCTGAGCCTCCTGCAGTGCGAAACATTTTGACAGAACTCGTTACGCGCACAAGGTACTCACAGCAGAACTTTACGAAATGTGCGGCGTAAATTCAGATAAACGCCATTAAGTTGATGATTCACAATATTTTTACATCTCAGCCTTCCGGAAGTCTCACCTGTTATATAGCGATCTCTCACAGCACATGTAAGAGATGTCTCACAAGGTCAGGGGCAAATCACTGCAACTCAGATGATAACCGGTTGTAATGACTTAAGAAATATCTCAAGCGTTTCCGCTAATTTCACACGCTGTTTACCGCCGGGCTGCTCCAGAATCACTTCGCCGCTGAGATTAGAAAGCGAGATGATCTCCTGTTCTGACTCGGTGGTGGCGATAAACAGCGTAGGCGACTGTTTAAGGCGGCGCTGCATCACCAGATGCCCGATCAGATTCTCCTGTAACCGCAGGAAATCATCCTCACTCCAGACCTGTAAGAGTGTCAGCTGATTCTCACCAAAACTGGCCTGCATATCGCCGGCAAACTGCGTGGTATAGAAAGCTGTGATCTGCGGCTGGAGCTGGATGTCGATCGCCCGCTCAACCGCATCCAGCGTCTGTGGCAGAGTAAAAGTCTGCGGCTGCCAGACGACCCGCTGATCGCGATCCTCCAGGGCACAGGGCGAAGGTACGCCAAAGAGATCGCTGCTGGCCGGCGCATGCCCGGCCTGCTGAAGCCAGTGCTGGCAGTACCGGGTGGTAAAGTCGCGCAACGCGGCGGCAGTTTGCTGCATCATTCATATTCTCACTTCTGATGGGTTACACTTAGCCACTTTGATTAATTTTGGTGGTAACCGCAATGACTACTCACGAACAGGATCAGGCACTCAGCAACCTGACGCTGGGCAAACCCACAGCCTATCACGATCATTATGACAACAGCTTACTGCAGGCGGTGCCGCGCAGCCTGAATCGTGAACCCCTTGGCCTGTTTCCCGACAGTCTGCCCTTTACCGGCAGTGATATCTGGACCCTGTATGAACTCTCGTGGCTCAACAGCAAAGGTCTGCCACAGGTCGCCGTTGGCGAAGTGGTGCTCGATGCGCAGAGCCGCAACCTTATCGAGTCAAAAAGCTTCAAGCTCTACCTTAACAGTTTCAACCAGACCCGCTTTGCCGACTGGGGCGAGGTTCGTCAGACGCTGGAGCGTGACCTGAGTGCCTGTGCTGAAGGTGAAGCGCGGGTCGCGCTGTTCCGTCTCAATGAAGTGGAAGGTCAGCCCATCGGCCATTTTGAGGGGGTTTGTATTGATGAGCAGGATATCGCCATAGAGGATTACCGCTTCAATGCTGACTATCTGGCCGATGCTGCGGGCAGCGAAATCGTTGAAGAGACGCTGGTCAGCCACCTGCTCAAGTCAAACTGTCTGATTACCAATCAGCCCGACTGGGGCTCCGTGATGATTCGTTATAAAGGCCCGCGTATCGACCGTGAAGCGCTGCTGCGCTATCTGGTCTCATTCCGCCAGCACAACGAATTTCACGAGCAGTGTGTCGAACGCATTTTTAATGATGTGATGCGTTTCTGCCATCCGGAAGCGCTGACGGTGTATGCACGCTACACCCGTCGTGGCGGGCTGGATATCAATCCATGGCGCACTAATGTGCCCTTCTCGCCCGGTTTTTCGCGGCTGGTCCGTCAGTAGTTTGCGAGACTTCTCGCAGGCTGCATGCACTAAGCGCAGTTCCGCTTGAGCTGTGCGGGCCGACAAGGCTACTCTGGTGATGGCGGCTACCTGCGGGTGGCCGACCAGGGATTTTCGTCACTGCCGTTGCAGTGCCAACACGCACCCAGGCGGGTGTAAAGGAGTTCATTTGATTACCCATATCAGCCCTCTTGGCTCAATGGATCTGCTTTCACAGCTGGAAGTCGATATGCTCAAGCGCACAGCCAGCAGCGACCTCTACCAGCTGTTTCGCAACTGCTCTCTTGCCGTGCTTAACTCCGGCAGCCAGACTGACAGCAGCCAGGAGCTGCTCTCCCGCTTTGAAAATTTCGACATCAATGTGTTGCGCCGTGAGCGCGGCGTCAAACTGGAGCTGATCAATCCACCGGAAGAGGCGTTTGTGGATGGCCGTATCATCCGTTCACTGCAGGCTAACCTGTTTGCGGTGCTGCGTGACATCCTGTTTGTCAGCGGCCAGCTCAACATGCCGGGTCGGTTAACTGCGGCTGAAGAAAATGACTCCGCCACTATTACCAACACCGTGTTTTCCATTCTGCGTAACGCGCGGGCGCTGCACATCGGCGAGTATCCCAACACTGTGGTCTGCTGGGGCGGTCACTCGATCAACGCCGTTGAGTACCAGTATTGCCGCAATGTCGGAACTCAGCTTGGACTGCGTGAACTGAACATCTGCACCGGCTGCGGGCCGGGCGTGA
Organism: Pantoea sp. RG18; assembly: GCF_025910075.1. Lineage (NCBI taxonomy): Bacteria > Pseudomonadati > Pseudomonadota > Gammaproteobacteria > Enterobacterales > Erwiniaceae > Pantoea > Pantoea sp. RG18. Next base: position 385,010 of record NZ_JAPCIL010000015.1, on the reverse strand, counting down.
TGGAAGCGCCAATGAAAGGGGCCGCCGTAGGCCATGCTCAGCAGCGCTATCGTGACAGCCGCTTTATCGGCCTGACCGAACCCTCCATCATTGCGGCTGAACCGCCGAATCCGCTGGTGAATGAGTTGATCATCATGCCGGACATCGAAAAACGTCTGGAAGCTTTTGTGCGCATTGCCCATGGCATCATCATTTTCCCGGGCGGCGTAGGGACCGCAGAAGAGTTGCTCTATCTGCTGGGCATCCTGATGAATCCGCAGAACAGCGATCAGGTATTACCGCTGATCCTGACCGGGCCGGAAGAGAGCGCCGACTACTTCCGCGTGCTGGATGATTTCATCGTTAACACCCTGGGCGAACAGGCGCGTAAGCATTATCAGATCATCATCAACGATGCAGCCGAAGTGGCGCGTCTGATGAAGAAAGCGATGCCGCAGGTAAAAGAGAATCGTCGCGAAACCGGCGATGCTTACAGCTTTAACTGGTCGATTCGCATTGAACCCGATCTGCAGGTGCCGTTCCTGCCAACCCATGAAAACATGGCGAATCTCAATCTCTACACCAATCAGCCACCCGAAAAGCTGGCTGCTGACCTGCGCCGCGCCTTCTCAGGCATCGTAGCCGGTAACGTCAAAGAGATGGGCATCCGCGAAATCCGCGAGAAGGGACGCTACAAACTGCATGGCGACCCCGACATCATGCACCGCATGGATGAGCTGCTTCAGGGATTCGTTGCACAGCAACGCATGAAACTGCCAGGCACCGCCTACATTCCCTGCTACGAAATTATCAAATAAACCAGGAGGCAGCCCCCGGGCTGCCCATACTCTCATGGCTCTTCATCTTGTTATTGTTGACGCGTTGAATCTGATTCGCCGTCTGCATGCGGTACAGGGCTCACCCTGTGTCGAAGGCTGCGTGGCCGCGCTGCGCCAGATACTGGGTCACGCCCATCCGACTCATGCGGTGGCGGTATTTGATGGCGAAGCGCGTCATCAGGGCTGGCGTCATCAGCTGCTACCCGATTACAAAAGCGGTCGCCCGCCGATGCCAGACGATTTACAGGCAGAGATGCCGGCATTACAGGAGGCCTTTCGCGCCGCAGGCGTAAGCTGCTGGATAGCGGGCGAGGATGAAGCGGACGATTTAGCGGCGACGCTGGCGGTGAAAATGGCTCAGGCCGGACATCAGGCCACCATTGTTTCAACCGACAAAGGCTACTGTCAGCTGCTGGCACCTGAGATCCGCATCCGCGACTACTTCCAGAAACGCTGGCTTGATCTGCCTTTTATCGAGGCTGAATTTGGTGTGGCGCCACAGCGGTTACCCGACTACTGGGGGTTGTGCGGCATCAGCAGCAGTAAAATTCCGGGCATCACCGGCATCGGTCCGAAAAGCGCGAAACAGCTGCTGACAGAGTTTCACACGCTTGATGGGATCTATCAGCAACTGGATCAGGTGCCAGCCAGATGGCGGGAGAAGCTCGCTGAGGGTCAGCAGATGGCAGAGATCAGCCGTCAGGTCGCAACCCTGAAGCGGGATCTGGTATTGCAGGGCAATCTGAATACGCTGCGTTATACCGGCTGAGTGCCCTTGCACTCAGCCCGGCGATTAGCGTTCGTCGCGACGACCACCGGCAGCCGCCCAGATTCGGCGCACATGTACGGTCACCTCTTCGCGGTCATGATAAAGCTGGCGGGCGCGAATCTGCACGTTAATGCCATTATCATCAAATCGTTCCTGCATCATGGCCAGATTCTGCGTCACCTCTTCATAGCGCTTTTTCATGGGCAACTTAAGATTGAAGATCGCTTCACGGCACCAGCCGTTGACCAGCCAGTCGGTCATCAGGTTAGCCACGCGCACCGGCTTCTCCACCATGTCACACACCAGCCAGCTGATGTTGGTGCGTGGCGGACGGAATTTAAAGCCATCCGCTTTCTCGTGCATCACCTGGCCCGTATCCATCAGGCTCGGTGCCATCGGTCCGTTGTCCACCGCATATACCATCATGCTGCGCTGCACCAGCTGATAAGTCCAGCCGCCCGGACAGGCACCGAGATCCACGGCGTACATGCCGCTGGCTAAACGCTCATCCCACTCATCCGCAGGGATAAAGACGTGAAACGCCTCCTCCAGCTTAAGGGTGGAACGGCTTGGCGCATCGGAGGGGAACTTAAGGCGTGGAATACCCATGTAAAACGGCGAGCTGTTTTCCCGGATGGAGTAGCCGACGTAACAGGTGCCCGGTGCGATGAAAAACACATGCACGACCGGGCGTTTCGGGCTCTCATAATTCAACAGGATTTTGCTTTCACGCAGTGCCGAGCGCAGCGGCACGGTGAACTTGCGGCAGAACTTAGTCAGCTCCTTGGCTTCGTTGGTGTCTGGCACTTCAACACGCAGTTCGCCGCCCTTTTCCACTACGCCGGTCAGCATGCCGACAATCGGGGTAATGCGATCTTCCTGCGGCAGGTCACGCAGCATTTCGCCGACGACCAGCATCTGACGGGCAAAAATCAGCTCGTCAAATGGCAACTCACGTGCCAGCCGCTCGGCATCTTCAAACTGATAGCACTCAAACAGCACGTAGCCAGAGTCATCTTTAACCCGTGGAAAGCCGTAGATTTCACGTTCAGCCGCTTTGGCGCTGATTTCCGCCGCACACTCTTTTTCAAAACCGGGACGACAATAGAGTAAAACTTTATTCATGGCGTTCTGCCTTTCGTTTAAGACGCAGCGCGCCAATCAACATCAATACCCAACCGGCGAGGAAACAGACCCCGCCCACGGGGGTGATAAAAACCCAAAACTTCAGATGTGACAGCGCCAGACAATAGAGGCTGCCACTAAACAGCACGGTGCCGAGCGCCATCAGCGCACTGCTCCAGTAAAACCAGATATTGGCGCGGCGTAACATCGCAGCACCCAGCCCCATCACCGCTAAGGTGTGATAAGCCTGATATTCCAGCCCGGTATGAATCCAGGCCATTTCAGCCGCACCAAGCGACTGACTCAAAACGTGGGCACCAAATGCGCCAAAAGCCACCAGCAGAAATCCGCTGATAGCCGAAAAAACAAACATGGCACGACTGGACATTAACCGATCCTCAGAGTCCTTTTGCATCTGAATGCAAATAAATCAATACGTTATTGTTGATAGCGAAAGCGGAATTTTTCTTGTTCGGTTGCAGCTTTTTCCAGGATCCACTGCCGGAAGGCGGCTATTTTACCCAGTTCTGCCTGACTGTCATGACAAACCAGATAAAAAGCGTTTTTACTGACTAATACATCATTAAACGGGCAGATTAATCGCCCGGCTTCTATTTCGCTCTGCGCCATGACGTTATTCGCCAGCGCCACGCCCTGACCATGAATCGCCGCCTGCAACACCATGGCGCTGTGGCTGAAGATTGGCCCCTGCTGTACATTGATATGCTGCAGGCCCAGTTGCCGGATATAAGATTGCCAGTCCCGGCGGGAAGCATCATGCAGCAGAGTAAAACGCGACAGATCCATCGGTGTTTTTAGCGGATTATCCCCGGTCATCAGCGACGGTGAACAGACCGGCAGCAGATATTCGGCATAAAGTTTTTCAACCCGCAGGCCGGGCCAGTTACCCCGGCCGTAAAAAATCGCCACGTCGACATCGTCGGCCAGTTTCTCTTCGTCGCGGTCAACCGCCTGGATACGCACGTCGATTCCCGGATAAGCCATATTAAAGCTGGAGAGGCGGGGAACCAGCCACTGAATGGCAAAGCTCGGCAGTAAACTAACGGTCAGCGCACCCTTGGCACTGCGTGCCTGCAGTTTGCGGGTCGCTTCGTTGATTGCCGAGAAAATCTCTTTGATATCGAGATAGTAGCTTTGTCCTTCTTCGGTCAGTAATAGCGAACGATTCCTCCGGCGAAATAGCTTTAACCCCAGAAAATCTTCCAGAGATTTAATCTGATGGCTTACAGCAGCCTGGGTGACAAACAGCTCTTCTGCGGCTTTGGTAAAGCTTAAATGGCGTGCAGCTGCATCAAAAACACGCAGTGCGTTGAGAGGAGGAAGGCGTTTCGACATGGTTTTCCGTATCCGGATCGGCAAAAAATACGCTGACTTATACAAAGCGTTTACGTATTAGAATTTTTAATCCGAGGCATTATAATTTGTCCGTTGAGGAACCTCCAGCAAATACCTATAGTTGCCGCACTTCCTGAGCCGGAACGAAAAGTTTTTAGATTTGTGAGTGAGTTCGCAGATTTTCTGAAAGCTTTTGGCTTGTGGTCGTGATGTTGTGTTTGCAATTTTTGATCCGACGATTGCGGATCGAACTCTTAATTCCTGTAGATTTACCCTGTCTGTCCATAGTGATTTTTAAATAGCACCGCAAATTGCGGTGCTTTTTTTTTGCTGCTTAGTTGCCAGACTCTACCATCTCTTTGACATCAGAGCGGTTGATTTGCTGCTCGTTGCCATTCGCATCTTTATAGCTGATCATGCCGGTATCGTTATCGACTTTAGGCTTGCCGGCAGCCACAATGGTGCGACCATCATTGGTATGCATCACGTAATTGCTTGAACAGGCACTCAGGGTAAAAGCCAGGGTACACACGGCCAGTACTGCGGTTAATTTTTTCATCTGCTATCTCCTTGTAGATTGATTGCATCAAACCACCCGCGTTACGCTAACCAGAGGCAGCCGATAAGTGAGATCGACTAGTAAACGTCCGATCGTTATGCGGGTTTGGTTCAAACCTTGCAATATTCAGCATAACGCGCTTTTCCAGCTTTGCCAGACGCAGACCATTCTTTCAGTGTGGTCCTAATTTTTCTTATCATGGACCAGGCATGACCGCATTTAATCCCACCGCATTTCGCCAGCAGTTTCCCGCACTCGCCGACGCAGGCGTTTATCTCGACAGCGCAGCGACCACGCTGAAGCCGCAGGCCGTCATTGACAGCACGCAGCAGTTTTACAGCCTCAGCGCGGGTACAGTCCATCGCAGCCAGTTTGCCGCCGCCCAGGCCTTAACCCATCGCTATGAGCAGGCGCGCAACCAGGTTGCCCGCTGGCTTAATGCCGCTGACGATCGTGAGATTGTCTGGACGCGCGGCACCACCGAAGCGATAAACCTGGTGGCAAACAGCTGGCTGCGCCCGCGCTTACAGCCTGGTGATGAGATTGTGGTCAGCGAGGCAGAACACCACGCCAACCTGGTGCCCTGGCTGATGGCTGCGCAGGCGTGCGGTGCCCGCGTCGTAAAATGGCCGTTAGGCGCGGATCGCCTGCCGGATATCAGCCAGTTGCCCACCCTGCTCAACAGCCGTACCCGCCTGCTGGCGGTCGGACAGATGTCGAACGTCACCGGCGGGTGTCCCGCACTCGATCAGGCGATCCCGCTGGCTCACGCCGTGGGCGCGAAAGTGATGGTCGATGGCGCACAGGGCGTGGTGCATTGTCCGCCTGACGTACAGGCGCTGGATATCGACTTTTACGCCTTTTCCGGACATAAGATTTACGGCCCGATGGGCATTGGCGTGTTATATGGCAAAGCGGAACTGCTGGAGGCGATGGAGCCCTGGCAGGGCGGCGGTAAGATGATAACGGATGTCGATTTCAGCGGATTCACGCCGCAGCCGGTGCCGTGGCGTTTTGAGGCTGGCACCCCGAATGTGGCGGGCGTGGTGGGCCTGAGTGCAGCACTGAGCTGGCTGGCGCAGTACGATCTGCCCGAAGCGGAGCGCTGGAGTCAGCATCTTGCGACGCTGGCGGAAGAGCAGCTGGCGGAATTACCCGGTTTCCGCAGCTTCCGCTGTTCAAATGCCAGCCTGCTGGCATTTGAATTCGCTGGCCTGCATCACAGCGATCTGGTGACGCTGCTGGCTGAGCAGGGAATCGCCCTGCGCGCTGGCCAGCACTGCGCGCAGCCGTTGCTGGCGGCGCTGGGCGTCAGCGGCACGCTGCGGGCCTCTTTTGCACCCTATAATAATCTGCAGGATGTTGATGCGCTGGTGCGCGCCATGAAGAGCGCCATCTCGCTGTTATCGGAGTTTTGATTATGCATTCATCGCCGTTAGCGCCACACCCGTTTGGCGAAGAGATTACCGTTGCCAGCCTGAAAGAGAGCTTTGGCCGCTTTCATCAGTGGGAAGATCGTTATCGTCAGCTGATCCAGCTGAGCCGCCAGTTGCCTGCCTTACCCGGGGAACTGAAAACAGCGGAAATTGAACTGAGCGGTTGTGAAAATCGGGTCTGGCTGGGCAGCCAGTTACGCGAAGATGGCACGCTGCATTTCTATGGTGACAGTGAAGGACGTATTGTGCGCGGTCTGCTGGCCGTGCTGCTGACCGCCGTTGAGGGCCAGACGCCGCAACAGCTGCTGGCAATGGATCCCTTAAAACTGTTTGATGAACTGGGCCTGCGCGCCCAGCTCAGTGCCTCCCGCAGCAGCGGCCTGCAAGCGCTGGCCGCCGCAGTGGAGCACGCCGCGCGTCAGGCGCTGACGGCGTCCTGACGGGCAGCACGCGCCAGAAACTTCTTCAGCGCATGCGAGACGGCAACAAAGCCGAAGGTGGCGGTTACCATGGTGGCCGCGCCAAAGCCGGATGTGCAATCCATTCTCTTCGGCCCCTCCGCTGTGCTGCGTGAAGCACAGACGCTGCCATCAGCCTGCGGATAGACCAGCGCTTCGGTAGAAAAGACGCAGTCGATGCCAAGTTTGCCCTTGCTGTTTTTCACCACGCCCAGGCTTTTCAGTCGTTCGCGCAGCTTCGCCGCCAGCGGATCCTGGATGGTTTTCGCCAGATCGGCGACCTGGATCTGAGTCGGATCGATCTGCCCACCCGCGCCACCGGTGGTGATCAGCGGGATCTTATTCCGGCGGCACCAGGCGATCAGCGCCGCTTTCGGTCGCACGCTGTCGATAGCGTCGATCACATAGTCGAAACCGGCTGCCATCAGTTCGGCGGTGTTCTCTGGCGTAATAAAGTCATCAATGCAGATCACTTCGCAGTCAGGATTAATCGCACGCAGCCGTTCTGCCATCACGTCCGTTTTAGCTTTGCCGACGTTGCCCTGCAGCGCATGAAGCTGCCGGTTGGTGTTGGTAATACAGACATCATCCATATCAATCAGGGTGATTTTACCAATCCCGGTGCGCACCAGCGCTTCCGCCGCCCAGGATCCGACACCGCCAATACCGATGACGCAGAAGTGTGCGTCAGCAAAACGTTGCAGCGCATCCTGGCCATAGAGACGCGCCGTGCCGCCAAAGCGCTGATGCCAGGCGTCATTTAACACTTTCATAGTTGAACCTGTTACGTCGTGCGGGCCCGAAGGCCCGCAGAGAAGAAGTTAGTTAGCGCCGAGAAGCAGTGAACCATTATTACCGTTTTGCGGGCTGGAGAACAGCGGTTGTCCGGCACCCGGTGCGGCTTTAATTACCCAGACGCGTCCGTAGTGATTATAGAAGCCCGCCAGATGCGCAGCGTCGGGGCCGATACCCTGATAGATATCAAAGTGCTGGCCTTTAATCGCGCCACCCACGTCGAGTGCCACCATCAGGCGCATCTCATATTTGCCGTTGAATTTGCCCTTCTCATTTAACTGCGGCACTTCAGCCAGCAGTACGGTGCCCGCCGGAATAATTGAGCGGTCAGACGCAACGGAGGCTTTCGCCACCAGCGGAACTGCGCTGGCACCGCGCACCGGCGTAAACGGCTCAGCCTTAAAGAAGACAAATGATGGGTTGGTTTCCAGCAGCGCACGGACCTCCTGCGGTGAGTGCTCCTGCGCCCACTGACGAATCGCCTGCATCGACATATCTTCGCGCTTCACTTCACCGCGATCGATCAGCTCTTTGCCAATGCTGTGATAACCCCAGCCATTTTTACCGGCGTAACCAAAGAAGGTCATCGGGCGGCCATCGCCAAAGTCGACATAACCACTGCCCTGCACATCCATCATGAAGTTATCAATCAGGGAATTGCTGTAGGCGATGATGTAGCGGTCATCGAGTCCGCCACTATAGATAGAGGCGCGGCTCGGTAATTTTTCTCCGCGTTTGCGCGGTGGCATGCGGTAGATGGGATACTGGAATTCACCCTGACGGGTGTAGCGCGCTTCTACTACCGGTGTGTAGTAACCGGTGAACTGCACGTTACCGTAGTTATCCGTTCCCTCCATCTGCCAGGCGTTAAGCCCATACTGACGAAGCTGTCGGGTATCGGCACCCGCCATCAGCCAGCTCTCAATCGCGCTATAGGTGCCGTTCTGACGGCTATACAGGGCGGATGAGGCGGACTGAATCTGACGGACCTGCTCGCCAAAGTCTCTGCCATTAACCGGTGCGCCTTTGGCATTGGGCTGATTCACCAGCGCCAGCGGTTGTTCCAGTTTGCCATCTTTATATTGCTGACCGCGATCGGTCGGTTTGGAGCTACAGGCCGCCAGCAGCGTTATTAACGCGCCAGTGAGTGCATACTTCACCCAATGTGATTTCATTATCTTCTCTTTTTATAACTGTTCGCCCCGCGACGATAGCAAAGCCCCCGACAGAATGAAATGCATCCGCTCAGACGTCACGCATATCAGTTTAATAATTAACCAGATGGTTGAATCCTTCAGCAACTGGCTGTTAATTTGGCTTTTATCTGCAAAAAGGGGTTGCATGAATTAGCGCGGAGAGTATAGTGCGCTTCCACGGACGCGGGGTGGAGCAGCCTGGTAGCTCGTCGGGCTCATAACCCGAAGGTCGTCGGTTCAAATCCGGCCCCCGCAACCAATACTTCTGCAGCAGTTTTACAGAAGTCACAATGTGAGAAGTAAAAGTAATAGAAGCAATACGGACGCGGGGTGGAGCAGCCTGGTAGCTCGTCGGGCTCATAACCCGAAGGTCGTCGGTTCAAATCCGGCCCCCGCAACCAATACTTCTGCAGTTGTTTTACAGAAGTCACAATGTGAAAAAAGTATGATACGGACGCGGGGTGGAGCAGCCTGGTAGCTCGTCGGGCTCATAACCCGAAGGTCGTCGGTTCAAATCCGGCCCCCGCAACCAATCATTTAAACACCTGAAAGGGTGTTTTTTTGTTTCTGACGTTCCCAAAAGCCGCTTCAGCCTCTTTCTGCCCTGAAAAGCGCGCGGATAGCCCGGCTACCCGCACTCCCTTACCGATGGGCCAGTGCCGCCCCACTCTCTACATACGCTTTGATGCCGTTCAGAATCGCCTCTGCCACCTGATGCTGGTAACGGGTGGTTCGCAACTTGCGCTCCTCCTCCACATTACTGATAAACGCCGTCTCGACCAGAATTGACGGGATATCAGGGGCTTTCAGCACCGCAAATCCGGCCTGATCCACGGTGCGTTTGTGCAGATGGTTGATGCGCCCCATGCGATGCAGCACCTCTTTGCCGAATTTAAGGCTGTCATGAATCGTCTGACGCTGCACCATATCGAACATGGTGTGATCGAGATAGCGGTCACCGCTTTTGCTGACGCCGCCAATCAGGTCTGATTCATTCTGAGTCTGAGCCAGGAAACGAGCCGCCGCCGAAGTGGCACCGCTGGTTGATAAGGCAAACACTGAAGAGCCGCGTGCCGCGCGGCTGGTAAAGGCATCCGCATGGATCGACACAAAGAGGTCGGCACGCTGTTTACGGGCTTTGGCAACCCTGACGCGCAGCGGAATAAAGACATCTTCATTGCGCGTCATATAGGCTTTCATATTGGACTCTTTATCGATCAGCGCTTTGAGTCGCCGTCCAATCTTCAGCACAATATCTTTCTCGCGGGTCTTATATTTGCCGTGCGCGCCCGGATCTTCCCCACCGTGACCGGGATCGATCATGATAATGATCGGACGATCGCGCCCCGCTTTGCCGGGTAAGGGCGCCTGCACCCCTTCATCTTTCTCCAGATCGCCCTGGTTGTAATCTTTCAGCAGGGCCAGCAGAGGATCGTCCTCAACCTGGTTCTGGCTCGGATAGAGATCGACCACCAGCCGGTGATTGATCCCGGCGACCGGCGAGAGATTAAAGATCTTCGGCGCGACGTTGCGCTTTAATTCCAGTACCACGCGCACTGTGTTGCTGTCGAACTGGCCCACACGGGCATTTTTAATAAAGGGATCGTCGACCCGAACCTGCTTATCTACCCCTTTCAGAACCGGATTGAGATGCAGGCCCTGAATATCAATCACCAGGCGTTCGGGATTGCTCAGCGCAAACTGCTTGTACTTCAGCGCAACATTGGACTCCAGCGTCATCCGCGAGTAGGTCGATGAGGGCCAGATACGCACCGCCACAATGTGGTTCTTCGCCGCCAACCCTGTCCGGCTGACGCTTAACAGCAGTAAGGCGCCCGTCCCCTGTAAAAATCGTCTGCGTGAAAAATGGGAATTAACGTCTGACATGCCGCTCCAGCTGCTGTGTAATGTCTAAAAAAGCGCCAGTTACTAAAATGGCGGCGAAAACTTTATCCAATCCGCAGCATGATGTCACCCCGGAAACCCTAAATAATGCAGGCTGTTAGCGGCTTTGACACCCAGAAAAACGTAAATTTTCGTCAGGATTAAGACTTGCAAAACCGGACGTAAAAGCATAAAAATACAAAAAATACGAATAAACATTCACTGAGGGTTGGCCGTGAAGGAACGTAGTACCGAACTGGTTCAGGGTTTTCGCCATACCGTTCCCTATATCAATGCCCACCGGGGTAAAACCTTTGTCATCATGCTGGGTGGCGAAGCGATTGAGCATGAGAACTTCTCTGGCATCGTTAATGATATCGGCCTGCTGCACAGCCTGGGCATTCGCCTCGTCGTGGTGTATGGCGCACGACCGCAGATTGATGCCAGCCTGGCTCAGCAGCAGCTGGAGCCGGTTTACCATAAGTTTACCCGGGTCACCGACGCGCAATCGCTGGAGTTAGTGAAGCAGGCCGCTGGCCGACTGCAGTTAGATATCACGGCCCGCCTCTCAATGAGTCTCAACAACACGCCGCTGCAGGGCGCGCATATCAACGTGGTCAGCGGCAACTTCATTATTTCACAGCCGCTGGGCGTGGATGATGGCGTGGATTACTGTCACAGCGGCCGTATCCGTCGTATTGATGAAGAGGCTATTCATCGCCAGCTGGATAACGATGCGATTGTGCTGATGGGCCCGGTTGCGGTTTCTGTTACCGGCGAAAGCTTTAACCTGACCTCGGAAGAAGTGGCTACCCAGCTGGCGATTAAACTCAAAGCGGAAAAAATGATCGGCTTCTGCTCTGAGCAGGGCGTGCTGAACAGCGAGGGTGAAATCATCTCCGAGCTTTTCCCGAATGATGCGCAGGCTCGTATCGATGAGATTGAAAAGGAAGGCGATTATCTTTCCGGGACCGTTCGCTTCCTGCGTGGTGCGGTGAAAGCCTGCCGCAGCGGTGTACGCCGCAGCCATTTGATCAGTTATCAGGAAGATGGCGCGCTGTTGCAGGAGCTCTTCTCACGCGACGGTATCGGTACCCAGATCGTTATGGAGTCGGCAGAACAGATCCGTCGCGCCAATATCAATGATATCGGCGGCATCCTCGAATTGATCCGTCCGCTGGAGCAGCAGGGTATTCTGGTGCGTCGCTCGCGCGAGCAGCTGGAAATGGAAATTGATAAGTTCACCATCATTCAGCGCGATAATCTGACCATCGCCTGTGCAGCACTCTATCCATTTATGGATGAGAAGATTGGCGAAATGGCCTGTGTGGCGGTTCATCCTGACTATCGCAGCTCTTCACGCGGTGAGATGTTGCTGCAACGCGTGGCACTTCAGGCACGCCAGATGGGGCTGGAAAAACTGTTTGTGTTAACCACCCGCAGCATCCACTGGTTCCAGGAACGCGGCTTTACGCCGGTAGATATTGAGTCCCTGCCCGAGAGTAAAAAAGAGATGTATAACTATCAGCGCCGTTCAAAAGTGTTGATGGCCGATCTCACCTGATTCAATCCGTAAGGGACAGGCCCCCCCGCGTGGTCTGTCCCCTCTCTTCTCAGCCAGATTCCCCTAGTCGCTCCACCAGACCGCTGCGTCGCTGCGTTTGCAGCTGCACGGCACGCTGAAATACGCCGGGTTCGCTGTAGATGGTCAGTTGCCGCCGTGCACGTGTAATCGCGGTATAGACCAGTTCACGGGTCAGCACCGGCAGAAACTGCGTGGGCATCACCAGCGCGGTATGATCAAACTCCGAGCCCTGTGATTTGTGCACCGTCATCGCCCAGGCCGTTTCATGTGAGGGTAACCGGCTCGGCTGAATCGCCTTGATCGATCCATCCGGCAGCGGGAAAAAGACCTTCAGGTTGCCCTCTTCATCCCGCATCGTCATGCCAATATCGCCATTAAACAGGCCGAGCGCGCTGTCATTTCGGGTGATCATCACCGGACGCCCTTCATACCAGCGGCTGCCCATGCCAGGACGACGGATGCGCTGCAGCTGCATCAGTCGCTGCTCAATACGCTGGTTCAGACCCTGCACGCCAAATGGCCCGTCACGTAATGCACACAGCAGCTGATAACGGCCAAAAGCGGCAATCACTTCTGCGGGCGACGACTGCTGTCTGATCAACTGCAGGAAGGGCTGATAACCCTGGGCTACCTCATCCAGCATCGCCTGATAAGCGTCAGCGCTGTTCAGCGGCTGGTAACTGATATCCTCATAAGCCGCAGCAAACACCGCCCTGACCTGCTCTGCATCGCCACGATTGATCGCTTTTGCCAGCTGGCCGATGCCTGATGAGTCATCAAAACGATAACTCTTCTGCAGCAGACAGATACTGTCGCGGACTGCGGGTGCCTGCACATCGTCACTGCCCTGCAGTGTGCAGCCGGTCAGCAGCGCGAGCTGTTCAGCCCGTGCCAGGCTGTAGCCGCTTTCGGTGCAGCGGCAGATGTCGCCCAGCACCGCACCGGCTTCGACCGAGGCCAGCTGATCGCGATCGCCCAGAAACACGACGCGGGCATGGGCAGGCAGCGCGGCGATCAGTTTTGCCATCATTGAGAGATCGACCATCGACGCTTCATCAACCACCAGCACATCAAGGTGCAGTGGGTTACCGGCATGGTAGCGCAGCCGCTGAGTGTCGGGCTGTGCGCCCAGCAGGCGATGCAGCGTGGTGGCTTCGGCAGGAAAACGCCGGCGTTCTTCGTCGCTGACCGCCAGTTCCTGCAGTGCACTGCCCAGTGACTCGGTCAGTCGCGCGGCGGCTTTGCCGGTCGGTGCCGCCAGCTGAATCCGCAGTGCACCGGGATTCAGGCGAATCAGGGCAGCGAGGAGTTTCGCCACTGTGGTGGTTTTACCGGTACCCGGCCCGCCGGAAATAACCGCAGTCTTGCGGGTCAGCGCCACGGCCGCCGCAATTTTCTGCCAGTTCTCCGGCTGGTCGTCAAACAGGCTGTTCAGCACGTCGCCTGCAGCATGCATATCAAACGCAGTTTTCACTTCCTGCGCAGCGAAGAAGTCGGCGACCCGGCCTTCGCTTTGCCACAGCCGATGCAGATATAAACGCTGATTGCTCAGCACCAGCGGCGTAACCAGGCTGCCATCACTCACAGCCGACCAGTCAGCAAAGCGTGCTGTCCAGTCTTCCGGCGCACCAGCGGCGTGCCAGATCGCCTGAGCCAGCGCAGGCTGGCGACCAGCGAACAGATTCGCTTCGCAAAGGTTGCTCAGCGGTAAACAGACGTGCCCCTCACCCGCGTCAGCGCTGACGCAGGCCGCAGCGAGCAGCAGCCCAGGCTGTGATTCCGGGGCCACCAGTTGGGCAAACTGTATATCCAGCGGTCGCAGGAGACGCTTCTCTACCGCCTGCAGCAGCAGACTCAGCATGTCACTCATAACATCTCCCCGGTTTCACCAAACAGTGCATCAATTTCTTCCACAAAGGCTTCAGCAGGTCGGGTGGCGAAAATGCCGTTGTCCGGCGAGCTGCCATCCATCCCGCGCAAAAACAGATAAAACACCCCACCAAAGTGACGCTGATAGTCGTAGTCCGGCAGGCGATGCTGCAGATAGCGATGCAGCGCCAGCGTATAGAGCTGATATTGCAGATCGTAGCGGTGGCCAATCATCGCCTGCGCCATCGCCTCTGGCGTGTAAGCGGCGTGGCTATCCCCCAGCCAGTTCGATTTGTAGTCGAGCAGATAATATTTTCCCTGCCAGCGGAAGACCAGATCGATAAAGCCCTTCAGCATGCCCCGCACCTGACGAAAATCCAGGGGGGCGGCCTGCTGAGAGAGGCTGTCGTGCCGGCGCAGCAGAGCGTCAAGATCCGCCGCAGTCAGCAGATTGTTGATCGGCAGATAGAACTCCATCTCAATCAGGCGTTCGCTGCTTTTTATCGCCGACAGCGTCAGCCCCTCAGCATTGAGCGGCGTATGTAAGACCCGGTCAATCCACTGTTCCAGAACCGGCAACCAGCTCAGCGGATAGCCATTATGCTGCAGCTGATCTTCCAGCCAGACGCTGTCCGGCGGTTCGGTAAAGTCGATCGACTCAAACAGACCATGCAAAAACGTACCGGGTGCCGCTCCGCGCGGAAAGTGGTGGGGTGTCAATGCAGCCTCTTCACCCTTCTCTTCTTCGCCCGCGGCATCAATATCAAAGTTGGGCATCGCATCCAGCAGCGGCGAGCTGTGATGCTGTTGCAGGCCTGAATAACTGGTTACCCGCCAGACGTCAGCCAGCGCGCGCGTAATGTCGCGGCTGCTTAAAACCTCATCGCCCTGCTGCGCATCCTGCCACATTTCTCCCGGCAGCAGAGCCTCTTCAACCAGCGCAATCCCTTCACCGGTTAACGCATTCAATCGCTGACTGAGCTGCTGCGCATCCGCCGCCTCACCCTGCTGCACCAGGTAGCCCAGCGCGCTCTTGTGCAGATCGCTTTCGCCCTCTTTTTTGCGGGTGCCTTTGATCAGTGGCGCAATGCCGACGCTGCAGTGATAGACCGAACGGGTCAGCGCCACGTAGAGCAGACGCAGATCCTCCGCCAGGCGCTCCTCTTCGGCCAGCGCCAGACTTTGTGCATCACCCTGCACATCCAGCAGTGCCGTGAACGTGTCGCGATCGTGATAAAGCGCGCTGGCCGCCTCGCGGAACCCGGCAGCAAATGGCAGCCAGACCAGCGGATATTGCAGTCCTTTCGATTTATGGATGGTGATGATCTGCACCAGATGGCGGTCGCTTTCCAGACGCAACTGCTGGCTGGAGGCCTGGCTGTTTGGCCGGGCAATCTGCTGCGCCAGGAAGCGCACCAGGGCGTGCGGACTCTCCAGCTGCACCGAAGCCTCCTGCAGCAGTTCACCCAGATGCATCAGATCGGTCAGGCGACGTTCACCGTTCTCCGAGGCCAGCATATTCTCTGCCAGCTGCCGCCTGATCATCACGTCACGCAGCATCGGTAACACGCCGCGCTGATGCCACAGCTGCTGCCAGACGGCAAACTGCTCCACCAGCGCATCCCACTCGCGTTCATTCTGTGTCAGCGCGTCTAGCGTTGCTGCATCAATAGCAAAGATTGAGGTCGCCAGCGCGCTGCGCAGCAGACGTTCCTGCTCAGGTGCCTGTATCGCCTGCAGTAACCAGAGCAGTTCGCGCGCTTCCGGCGTGGTGTAGACGCTGTCCCGGCTGGAGAGATAGACCGAAGGAATCGACAGCGCATTCAGCGCGTCGCGGATTAAACCGGCCTCATTGCGACTGCGCACCAGCACGGTGATATCGGAAGCCCGCACCGGCTGCAGCGCCTCGCCTTTGCCCAGGCGGGCGCGCCCCTGCTGTCCGGCCACCAGCCAGCGGCTGATATCGGCCGCACACTGCTGTGCCATAAACTGCTGGTAATCGCTGTTACCCACGCCCTCGCCAGGCTGCAGCCAGAACCGTAAAGCCGGTTGCTGCTGCTCGTCAAAAATCAGTTTCAGCGACTGATTGGGCGCAGCAGGCTTAACTGGCTGAAAGGGGATCGCCGAGAACAGAAAAGGCGAATCGAGCTGAGAAAATAGGCGGTTGACGCTCCCGACCATCTCAGGTGATGAACGCCAGTTGGTATCGAGCGTGTAGTGAGCGCTGACTTCGTTTCTGGCCCGCAGATAGGTAAAAATATCCGCACCGCGAAACGCATAGATCGCCTGCTTAGGATCGCCGATCAGAAACAGTGCCTGTTCAGGCTGATTAATATAGAGCGTGCGGAAGATGCGGTACTGCTGCGGATCGGTATCCTGGAATTCATCAATCAGGGCCACCGGGTAACGCGCCCGGATGGTTTCTGCCAGCAAAACGCCACCTGGCTGCTGCAGCGCTTCATCCAGTTTACTGAGCAGATCGTCGAAGCCTAACAGTGCACGTAACCGTTTCTCGCGCTGCACCGTGGCGCGCACATCGGTCAGCGCCTGCGCAATGATGACATCCCGCAGCGACAGCGGTTCTGCCAGAAACTGATCGATCGCCTCAAACAGCGAATGACGCGGCGCTTCACCCTTTTTAGTTTTCTCCTCCAGCACCTGCTGTCCAAAGCGCTCCAGCTCTTTGGGCAGCTGATAATCCAGCGTGTCGCTGCTGGCCCACTGCGTGACGCGGGCGACCCAGTTGGGCAGATGTTTACTGCTGTAGCTGCGCTTATCAACGCCAGATGCAGTGATAATGCCCTCAACATCGGCGCTGAGCGCCTGCCACTGCTGCTTGATGGCCTCGATGCGCGCCAGATTGCGGGCGTGCCGTGATGCCAGCGTCTCATCGGCGGCAGGCGGACGTTTCAGCCCCGGGGACTCCCCCTGTAGCCAGGGGCGCAGCGTGGCCAGCAGACTGTCCGGCCCGCTCCACTCTGCGGCGATGATCCGCGCCACATCCAGACTCAGTGGATAGCACTGACGACGCCAGAAATCGGCGGCCGACTGCTTCAGCAGCGCCTGCTCATCTTCAATCAACTCCTGCTCGAACAGCATGCCCGACTCAAAGGCATTGAGATTCAGCATCCGCTGACAGAAGCCGTGAATGGTGAAAATGGCGGCTTCATCCATCTGCCGCTCGGCAGCCAGCAGCTGCGCGGCGGCCTGACTCAGATCCGGAATCTGCTCCAGCAGTAACTGGTACATCGGATTGCTGCTTTTGCCGCGGATACAGGCCAGACGTAGCTGATGAATATTCTCGCGGATGCGCCCACGCAATTCGGCGGTCGCGGCCTCGGTAAAGGTCACGACTAAAATTTCTTCGACTGAGAGCGGCCGGCTGTAGGCGTTTTCACCGCCCAGTCCCAGCAGCAGGCGCAGATAGAGCAGACCAATGGTAAAGGTTTTTCCGGTGCCCGCTGACGCCTCAATCAGCCGCTCGCCTCTGAGCGGCAGCGTTAAAGGATTCAGCGATACGGGAGGTAACTGCGTCATTGGGTCTCACTCTTTACCGGCAGCGACTGCTGCAGTTGTGCCACTTCACTCCAGGTTTTCCAGCCAGGCTGACGGGCAAACTCAACTTTGCCATTGCCGGTGCCTGCAATCTGCGAGGTCATCACCATGCCCTTATGTTCGATCACGGCCTGCCGGAAAAAGTCTGCCAGGCTCGCCGGGGTTAACCGCTGAACCTGCTCTGTCATTTTTTGCCGGGTATCAAATTGATCATTCTGCCGATCAAAGTCGCGGCTAAAGCGATCCGCTTCCTCAAAGAGCGTCTGAGGACGCTGCTGCAAATCATTGATCATCGCCTGCTGATACTGGGCAAAGTCTGCCTGGCTCATACTGCGCAGACGTTTTTCCGCCTGCGGGTAGAAGGCCTGGTAGCGCTGCAACAGCCAGCCCGGTTGCTTGCTGTTACTTTGCAGCAGGAAGCCGATCCCCCACTGGCGACCCACTGGCATCTGGAAGGCAAACACCGCGTAGCCGAGCTGCTCTTTGGTCCGCAGCTGATTGTAGAACCACGGCTGCACAATCTGGCTCAGCATGGAGCTGTGCGCCATGCTCTGATATTCACTGTATCCCAGTGGAACATAGAGCGCGGCAAGGGCGGAGTCGGTGCTGCTGCCTTTTTGTTGCAGGTTGGCTTTCAGCGGTTTTTTAATCGAGACATACTGACTATGCCAGTCGCGGGTCGCATGACTCTGCATCTGCTGTTTGAGCTCATGCCCCAGCTGCGTCACGCTGTCAGCACTGAGGTTGCCCACTACCAGCATCTCCGGCGTCGCGTCGCGGAACAGCGTATCGCGATAGTCAGTAACATCCTTAAGTGAGAGTGTGCTTACCAGCTTGCGGCGAGCCTCGCGCTGGGTATATGGCAGCTGCGACAGCAGTTGCATCGGCTGAATCGCCTGTTCAAACGCTTTGCCCTTTTCCGCCGCGTCCAGCCGCTCCAGATACCAGGATTTCGCCTGCTCCAGCTGCTGTTCTGTCGGCTGGAAAGTGGCATAACCTTCCACCAGTTTCTTCAGCAGGGTCGGCAGACGCTGAGTGAAGCCGTTGGCGCTGAATACCAGCCCTTCATCTTCACCCGTTGAGAAGCTGATGCCGCCCACTGAAGCCTGTGAATTAAGCTCGTCCAGCGCCAGGCTGGAAAGGTAGTCATTCAGGCCAAATAGCACCTGCTGACGGGCATCACTGATGGTGTGCTTATTGCGTAACGCCAGGGTGATCGCCGCTTTTGGCTCGCTGGCGTAATAACGACTGGGCATCCAGTAAATACGCATATCATCCTGGTTATCCAGTCTCACCGGATGCTGATACGTTTTGCCGTCTGACGGTAACAGGGTGAAGTCGTCCGGGATATAGGGGTTCAGCACGGGCATCGCCAGCGTAATCTGGCTGGCGCGCTGCTGCCAGTCTGCAAAGGTTTGTGGAGTGATCTTCTCAACCTGATAAGGCGCATCCACAAAATAGGCTTTTTTGTTGTGCGGCTCCTGCGGACTGATGTACCAGATACGCGCATGCTGCGGGGTCATCTCTTTCAGCCGGGCATTAATCGCGGCGGCATCGTACTGATCCGCCAGATAAGGTGCATCCAGCGTATGTTCAACCGGTACGCGTAGCATGGTGTCGGCCAGCCATTCAATGTAATCCATATCGCGGGTAATTGAGGGATAGCGGAAGTCGAGCGCCAGCACATGCGAAACTTCATCGAAATAGCGCTTATCATCCCCCTGCTGACGCAGCAGATTGATGTAGCTGAATATCGCCGCCACGACCTGGTCGCGCTGCGCCAGACCTTTATCAGTCAGTGACGCGGTAATCGCAAACACGCCGCTGTTGCGCTCGGTCATCGGGTCAGCACCCGCATTCACCCCGTCGGCCAGCCCCTGTTTTTGCAACCAGTCAGTCAGCGTGTTTTTGCTGCGGTTACTGATTAAATAGCTTATCAGCGTGTCGGTTTTACTGCGGAACCGATCGCTGTTGTTGGCAATGCGGAATTCAATTTTGAGCTGCTTGCGCGGCTGAGCCGGAACGTAATGGATGATGATGCCCTGCTGCGCATCGGTCACCACCGGCATCGTAATCTCCGGCACGCTGGCGTCATGATTTTGCACCCGGCCAAAGGTTTTAGCCGCAATCGACGCCATCTCCGGCAGCTGTTTGTTGCTGTAGATCACCGCTTTCATCAGATTGGCGGAGTAATGCGTATGATAAAAGTCCTGCAGCGCCTGATGCAGTTTGCTGCCTGGCTTATCTTTCAGGGTCTCAAGATTGCCGCCCGAGAAACGTGACGCCGGATGCGCCGGGTTCAGGGTTTCCGCGCCGACCTGTGCCATACGCAGGCCATCGCGCGAGCGCGCCATGGTCAGCTCGGCATTCACGGCGTGGCGCTCGCGGTCAGCGTTAACCGGATCCAGCAGCGGCTCAGCCACCGCATCCGCCAGGCGATCAACCGCCGGTTCCAGCGCGTCATTTTCCACTTCCAGATAAAAGGCGGTGCGGTAAGAGGCTGTGCTGGCGTTGTGGCTGCCGCCATGCTTTTTCAGGAATTCAGCCAGGTTGTCGGGCTGCGGGTAGTGCTTTGAACCCATCAGCACCATATGCTCAAGGTAGTGCGCCAGTCCCGCCTGCTGATCGGGATCGTCCAGCGATCCTATCGGCAACGTCAGCGCCGCCAGCGATTTCGGTGCCACAGGATCGGAAACCAGTAATACCGTCATCCCATTATCAAGCCGGATAGCCTGATAGTGGCGGGGATCCTGTTCACTTTTGCGAATAGTGTCGTTAACCGGCTGCCAGCCTGATGATGCCTGCTCCTGCGCCTGCGCCTGCGCTGTGCAAGCCATCAGGCTTAACATTAGCGCCGCTATCCAGCGTGCGTGTACCCGCATGTAAACCCCTCTCGTTTCCCGATAAACCGCCAATGTCGGACGCGGCGGCTCAAAGCAGAGCAAAATTTCTGTGTAATGAGTCAGTCAGCAAAAACGCCTTCTGATCGGCTATTCATCATCCTGATGTGCAGCCAGCACCGGTAAATACCAGCGCTGTGCCGCCTCAGTTATCTGCTGTAGTTGTGGCTCATCCAGCACCCGGCAAAGACGTTGCAGATAGGGATCGCTGCCTTCACCCTCAAGCTGATAGTTGCCTGACCAGGCCGTCAGCAGGCGATTACGCGCCTTAAGCTGGGTTGCCTCATCAGTCAGTAACTGCTGACTTTTTTTGTCGTAGCTGGCGGTCAGCCATGCGCCGCCACTTTTGTTAAGCAGCATCAGCGGCTGACGCATACCCGCGAGATACCCCGTGACATACTCATTCAGCGCAGCAATCGCCTCTGCCTGCGGCACAGCAAGGAAGCACCAGCGGCTCTGCTGCCGGCCAAACATCCGGCTGCTGCCGGTGCCGCCCAGCGCGCAGTAGACCAGATGTTCCAGCCAGAGTAGCAGTCCGTCGTTCATGTTGAGTACGCCAGGCCGCCAGCGCAGCAATCCATCACTCTGAACCTGCGTCAGCCACCCGGTTAAGCTGACCTGCTCCAGTTGCAGATTCACTTCCCAGCTCTCGCCGTCGCTGCGCTGGGTGACCACTTCTGCCGCTACTTCCTGCATCTCATCGCGCTGCGCCTGCCAGAACAGCTCACCGAACGCGCCATAAGGCAGATTACCGGCCGCACGATGGTGCGCATAAAGCCGCTGAGTATCCTCGCCTTCGACCAGCGCATTCAGCAACTGCGCGTTAATCTGATAACGCTCAAGGTTGTCGAGCGCAAACGGCTCGCTGTCGGGCAGTTCGTTCTCCTCCAGCCAGAAACTCACGCCAAGCCGCTGGTGGAACCAGGCCCGGACCGGATGTCGCCAGAAGCGCAGGAACGCCTCCAGCGTCAGCGCGTCAATTAACGGCGCCTCCAGCGGCTGCACAAAATCGGGCTGCGGCTGCCCCGCGCCTCGCGCAGCAGGCAGCCACTCACGGGCGAAACTTTGCAGTCTGGCAGCAGGCTGGAAATTCTCGGCGGCAAACGGCATCCGGCTGTGCAGGTGCTGCAGGTGCATCCGCACCCGTTCGGCACTCTCATCCAGCTCAAGATGGCCATCACCGTCCAGATAAAAACTCTGTCCAATGTAATCCAGCAGTTCTGTGACCAGCACCGAGGGGTAGCGTTCCGTATTATCCTGAATCGCCCGGCCGATATAACTGATATAGAGCTGCTGCTGCGCCGAAATCATCGCCTCCAGGAAGAGATAGCGGTCATCATCGCGGCGACTGCGGTCGCCTTTGCGGGACTGCTGCTGCATCAGATCAAAACCTAACGGTGCTAAAGTACGGGGATAGACGCCGTCGTTCATGCCCAGCAAACAGACCAGCTGAAAAGGAATGGAGCGCATTGGCATCAGGGTACAGAAGTTAATCTGCCCCGCCAGGAAACGCTGACTGATGCGCTGTTGATCAAGCCGGCTACGCAGATCATCGCGCAACAGCGCCACCGGAATCGCCTCTTCAAACCGCGCATCCATGCCATATTCAATCAATTGCTGCCACTGCTCTTCCACCAGCAGCAAGGCGGCCTCGGTTTCTGCATCGGGGCTGAAAAAGGCATTGAGCAGTTCCCGGCACATGGGCAGCCAGGCCGCCAGTGGCCGGGGTTCGGCAAGCAGCTGCCGCCAGTGATTAAGCCGGGAGAGCAGCTCGGCCAGATGTCCCGCCAGCTCCCCCACCAGACCACCCGACTCGTCATAAGGCAGAATTCCTTCCCAGTCACCGTTGTGGCTCTCCATCGCATAACCCAGCAGCATACGCTGCAGGCCAAAGCGCCAGGTGTGCTGGCCGGTAACCGGAAGTGACAGGGCTTCTACGCTGGCATCATCCAGCCCCCAGCGTACCCCCGATTCGCTGACCCAGCGCCGCAGTAAACGCAGGCCGCTTTCATCAATGGCGAAGTGGGAAGCCAGCGCCGGGACATCGAGCAGCGCCAGCACATCCTCCGAGACAAAACGGCTGTCCGGCAGTGCCAGCAGATGCAAAAACGCTACAATGGCCGGATGAGCCTGACTGGCACGGCGATCTGAAATCGCAAACGGCAGATAGCGATCGGCAGGTGAATTGGCGAACACCGCCTGAATAAAAGGGGCGTAGGCGTCGATATCCGCCACCATGACGATGATGTCACGTGCTTTCAGCGTCGGATCGGCCTCCATCATCGCCAGCAGATGATCCTGCAACACTTCAACTTCGCGCTGGGCACTGTGGCAGACCTGCACCGCAATTGATCGATCCTCCGGATCCAGGCAGCGTTTCTGATCGCTGTGTGCCAGTTCCGCCGCATTCAGTCCGATGATGGCGTTATCCTGCAGATTGAGAAGATCGTGCTGCATACAGTGCAGCAGGTTGTCCGGCTCCACATCGACAAAAGCATCGATGTCGTCGTTTGACTCCATCTGACTCAGCAGAAACAGGTTGTCACGCCCCAGCTTGCCCCAGGAGGCGAGCAAAGGGTTGGTCAGTTGCTGTTCACCGGCATCGTTAAACAGCGCCGGTGCCTGCTCAGCATCCCGGAAGAGTCCGCGTGATTCATCAGCACCATGGCGTCGGCGCTGACGACTTTGTAGTTTCGCCAGAAACGCATAATCCTGAATATCGCCCCAGTAATCGCGGCAGGGATTGGTGAACAGCAGATGAATGTCGATGTGACGTCCCAGCGCCTGCAACGCCTGCAGATAGACCGGCGGCAGCGCAGAGATGCCACAGATAAAGACCCGTTTGGGCAGATTTTCCGGCGTGCTTTTCGCCTGATCCAGCGTCTGGATAAATCGCGCATAGAGGTTGGCGCGGTGCCATTCAGGCTGGCGCAGGGCCTGGGTATAACTCACCAGATCGCGCCACAGGGCGGCCTGCCAGCGCTGCGCCTCGCCCAGCCCCTCAATGGTTTCGCCACGCTCCCAGCTGTTGAGCCAGTCGGCACGATAGACCAGATACTGGTCGAACAGATCGGCCACGCGGGAGCTGAGCTGAAACAGTTTACGCTTGTCGCCGTCGTCATGGAGATAGTGGCGCAGAGAAGCAAACTCTTCGTGCTTCAGCATCTCCGGCAGCCGGTGCATAAGCTTCCAGCCCATGCTGGTCTTACTGAAAGCACTCTCTACCGGGATGTCGGGCAGTACGCGGACGAACATCTCCCAGATAAAACTGGCGGGCAGCGGGAATTCGATATTGGCAGCAATACCAAAGGTTTGCGCCAGCTCCATCTGCAGCCACTGCGCCATACCCGGACTCTGCACCAGCACCATTTCTGAGGCGAAAGGATCATCAAGAGGCTTACGTTTAATCACCTCAGCCGCCAGAATCTTCAGCATATCAAGCTGATTTGAGTGATAAACGTGAAACATGAAAACTCCTGTGATAACTCAGAACGTGACTGCGGTATTGCGGCTCTGTCACTTTACCGCGTATCGCGGTTGAAACCCATCAAAAGGGCGACCGGGGAGAGTTAACATCGCAGCCGCGTCAGGGTGGCACTGCGCTGATAAGGCCCCGTCACGTCAGCCCGATCCAGGGTGCAACCTGAAGGGCCGCTCTGCTGTTGCAGTATTGAAGTCCAGCCGGGACTCTCATGTCCCATCAGTTGCTGCTCAGCCACCCGCCATGCTTCACGCTGATACCACTGCTGGCTGAATCCCAGTGCCAGTGCGCGATGATAGTGCAACAGCGTGCTGCTGCTTAATGCCATTAACAGCAGAGCAAACAACACTTCCGGCAGGCTGAATCCACCGCGCTTACTGGCAGGTGGCCGGGGGCGTAAGCGGGCAGTAATCGATCCAGCCGTGCGGCAACGCGGTAATCTGATTGCCCCGTAACCGCACCCACTGCCAGACCGCCATACCACTGCCGCTGGCCTCCCCTTTAAGCAGACCTTCATCCTTTTCACCTCGTTGTAAACAGCTGCGCCAGCCCTGGCGATCATCCTGCTGACAGCTAGCCGCCTCACTGGCTGACCAGCTCAGGGAGATGCCCCATTGCAGCGCAGACTGCGCCCGCCAGAAACCCTGAATAAACTGCTGCTCATCCGCCAGCAGTCGCATTCCCTGCTCAGACATCTTACGGCTGGCATGCAGCGTAAAGCTGCCAATGACCATAATCATCAACACCATGCCCAGAGCGCTGCTGCCTCGCTGCTTCACAGGTTATCTGCCTCAACCCAGCTCTCCACCGTTTCAAGCCAGCGTCCGGCCCGTGCCTGCAGCACTATCCTGACCTGCGTGCCCTGCTGGCTGACGCTGAACTGCTCCAGCGTCATAAACGCGGGATCGGAGAGCCGCTCCCAGCCCGCTGACTGACACTGGTCAACACCTCGCTGCATCTCAAGCTGCTGTTGTCGCAGGCGATAACCGTAATAGTCACTCTCTGCATAGCTCACCCCTTCCCATTTACCGTTGCTGTTCTCATCCCAGCGCAGCAGCAGGCAGTTCTCTCTGATTTGCAGCGCCCCACTGCCACACTCACCGTGACAATAACCGGCACGCCGCACCGCTTTTTCCAGTGTCGCCATCATCTGCTGTAACTCCTGACGCAGCTGCGCCCGTTGCATCACGCCGGCGTTCTCTGCCAGCAGCAGCGGCAGAAAACGGCCAGCACTTAACATCACGACGGCGCTGATTGCTAAGGCGATCAGCATCTCCAGCAGGCTGAATCCGGCCATTTTCAACGACACGTCTCCTCATCCGTCATGCAGAGGCGAATACGGGCTCTGGCCGAGATAATCAGCCGCATTCGTCCGGCGCTATTACCCAGCTCAATGCTACCCGCCCGGGCCACATTACGTCGGCCATAGAAGCCCGGTTCACCCCGGATGCCATAGAGCGAAACGCCAGCGTGCGGCGCCACGAATTGCAGCCGTTTTCGGCTATCACACCCTGCAACGGGGAGGCTTCCGGCACCGATGCACCAGGGATCGCCAGGCCGTGACCATAAAACCAGATCGCTATTTTGCCGGTTGGCCTGGGCACGCAGCCGAAGCAGGAATCCCTGCAGTTGCTGGGCGCTGTCGCGCAGTTGCAGCCGCTGTTGCCAGCGCTGCCAGCCATGCAGCGCGGCAACGCTCAGCATGCCGGCAATCACCATCACCAGCAGCAGTTCCGGCAGGGTAAAACCGCGTAAGTGTGCTGTTTTCATAGCGTCAGAATGCGGGTGATGAACAGATGAAACAAGGCGCGGTTTGGCAGGCTGGAAAGTACGTCGCAGAGAAGCTTCCCCAACAGCATGAATTGGCAGAAGCGTGCGAGCGTTGCCGCAGATTTACCGGTTTGCGGGTAAAAAAAAGCCCCGGCGATGAAGCCAGGGCGTTATCTTTTATCGCGAATCAGATGGCGACAGGGGCTTTGATCGCGGGATGCGGATCGTAGCCTTCAATCTCAAAATCTTCGAACTGATAGTCAAACAGCGACGCCGGTTTGCGTTTGATAACAAGTGATGGCAGCGGACGCGGTTCGCGGGTCAGCTGCAGGCGCGCCTGCTCCAGATGATTACTGTAGAGGTGGGTATCACCGCCGGTCCAGACGAAGTCGCCCACCTGCAGATCGCACTGCTGCGCCACCATATGTACCAGCAACGCATAGCTGGCGATGTTAAACGGCAGGCCCAGGAAGATGTCGCACGAGCGCTGATAGAGCTGGCAGGAGAGTTTGCCGTCCGCCACGTAGAACTGGAAGAACGCGTGGCAAGGAGCCAGCGCCATCTCGCTCAGCTCGCCGACGTTCCAGGCAGAAACGATAATCCGGCGTGAGTCGGGATCGCGCTTCAGCTGCTCCATCACCTGGCTTAACTGGTCAATCTCCTGGCCGCTGGCCGTTCCCCAGCTGCGCCACTGTTTGCCATACACCGGGCCGAGATCGCCATTCTCATCCGCCCACTCATCCCAGATGGAGACGTTGTTTTCTTTGAGATAACCGATGTTGGTATCGCCTTTCAGAAACCACAGCAGCTCATGAATAATCGAGCGGATATGACATTTCTTGGTGGTGACCAGCGGAAAACCATCCTGCAGATTGAAACGCATCTGGTGACCAAAAATTGAAAGCGTACCGGTGCCGGTACGGTCAGCTTTTGGCGTGCCTTCGTGCAGCACATGTTGCATTAAATCCAGATACTGTTTCATTTTTCCTCGCGAAATTGTGGCTGCGGGCGACGACGATACGCCCAGATCATCATAATAATACCGGCAATAATCATTGGCACAGAGAGGATCTGTCCCATACTGATTCCGCCTTCAAACAGGCCAAGCTGGGCATCCGGCTGGCGGAAAAACTCAACGATAATACGGAAGGCGCCATAGCCAATCAGGAACAGGCCAGAGACGCTGCCCATCGGGCGTGGCTTACGAATAAACAGATTCAGGATGATAAACAGCACTATCCCTTCCAGCACCAGTTCATAGAGCTGCGAAGCATGACGCGGCAGCACGCCGTAGGTGTTGAGCAGCGCCTGGTATTGCGGATTGGTGGCGGCCAGCGCGACATCTTCGCTGCGGGAGCCAGGGAACAGCATGGCATAGCGGAAGCCCGGATCGACACGGCCCCAGAGCTCACCGTTAATGAAGTTGCCGAGACGACCGGCACCCAGACCGAACGGGATCAGCGGCGCGATGAAATCAGCCACCTGGAAGAAATTACGTCGGGTGCGGCGGGCAAAGACCAGCATGACGACAATCACCCCGATGAGGCCACCGTGGAACGACATGCCGCCATCCCAGACTTTAAACAGATAGAGTGGATTTTCCAGGAACAGCGGTAAGTTGTAGAACAGCACATAGCCGATGCGTCCACCCAGGAAGACCCCCAGGAAACCGGCATAAAGCAGGTTCTCCACTTCCTCTTTTTTCCAGCCGCTGCCCGGCTGATTGGCGCGGCGGACAGCCAGCCACATGGCGAAAACAAAGCCCACCAGATACATCAGACCGTACCAGTGAAGCGAAACCGGTCCAATCGAGAAGATCACCGGATCGAACTGCGGAAATGCAATATAGCCGTTATTCATCATTCACCGTCTATTTTTCTACCCTGAAAAGGGGCGTTGTCAGGCACATAAATTAAGGCTGCGCATCATAGCACAGCCGGTTTTGTGAATTGTCCCGCAAATGTAAACGCGGATAACGCCCAGAGTCTGACCCGTCAGGCGTATATTGTTGCAGCCAGACTGGTCACGGACAGCGCGCAACAACCGGAGCGTACACATAGTACGTGAGGATTACTCGCTGTGCTCGCCCCTTCAGGGCCGCCCTGACGGGCGTTCAGGTTGCTAAAGCAGCCTGTGTGAGCACTGCCCAGGGCCAGAATGGCAAATAAAATAGCCTGAAGTCGCGCTTAGCGACCGCCGCGGATTAAACCGCCCAGCCCGCGACGCTCCATAAAGGTCGAGACCAGATGACGAACCTCGGTGGCGGTATGAGCATTCATACCCTGCTCGCTGAGTTGCTGCGCTTCTTCGTGATCCAGATGGCGCAGCAGGTATTTCACCCGTGGTACGTTTTTGCCGTTCATGCTGAGATGGTGATACCCCAGCCCGACCAGCAGCGCCACGCACATTGGATCGCCGGCCATTTCACCACACAGGCACAATTCCAGATTGGCCAGACGGGCTTCCTGCGCAATCGTATTCAGTGCACGCAGCATCGCCGGATGCAGCGAGTCGTAGAGATTGGCCACGCGGGTGTTGTTGCGATCCACCGCCAGCAGATACTGGGTCAGATCGTTGGTGCCAACCGAGACAAAATCGACCCGCGACGCCAGATGCGGGATCATAAACAGCATCGACGGCACTTCAATCATGATGCCGATGCGCGGCGCGGGGATCGTATAGCCCAGCATCTCTTCGACTTCGCGTCCTGCGCGATCGATCAGCTTTTTCGCTTCGTCGATCTCATCGATATGGCTGATCATCGGCAGCAGAATACTGAGGTTGCCGGATGCGGCGTTGGCACGCAGCATCGCGCGCACCTGCACCAGGAAAATTTCCGGCTGGTCAAGCGTCAGGCGGATGCCGCGCCAGCCCAGACAGGGATTCTCTTCACTGATAGGCATGTAGGGTAGCTGTTTATCTGCCCCCACATCCAGGGTACGCAGCGTCACAGGCTTGTTGTGAAACAGCTGTAACATGCCCTGATACTGTGCCACCTGCTCCTCTTCCGACGGGAAGCCGTTCTGCAGCATAAACGGGATTTCGGTGCGGTAGAGACCGATGCCATCTACCCAGTTGCCCAGCGTCTGCTCATGCTCCGGACTTAAGCCGGCATTCAGCATCACCTGCACGCGCTCGCCGCTTTTCAGCTCACCGGGCTGATCGACCACGCCTTCGGCCATTTTGCTCAGCGCATTCTCTTCGCTGATCAAACGCTGGTACTCCTGCACCAGCACCGGCTCGGGATCGATCAACAGCTCACCGCGATACCCATCGACGATCAGCAAACGTTTGTTGAGCTGATGAGGCTGGATGTCAGCGCCCATGACCGTCGGGATCCCCATCGCGCGGGTCAGAATCGCCGCATGGGAGTTGGCTGCGCCGTCACGCACCACCACGCCCGCCAGCCGCTCATGCGGCAGCTCAGCTAAAGTGGTGGCGGTCAGCTCATCGGCCACCAGCACAAAGCGTTCCGGCCAGGCATTGGTCCCGACCAGCGTATCGTCAAGGTGAAACAGCAGGCGCTGACCCAGCACCCGCAGATCGCCTGCGCGTTCACGCAGGTAGGTGTCCGTCAGGCTGGCAAACTGTTCAGCAAACTTCTCGATGACCTGTTTCACTGCCCATTCGGCGACCGATCCGCGTTCGATCTCATCGAACAGATCTTTTTTCAGTCGGGCATCGGTTAACAGGTGAGAGTAAAGGTCGAAAATGGCCGCACTCTCTTTCTGAGCGCTGGCGCTGAAGCGTTTACTGAAGCGACGAAATTCACTGGTGGCTTCACTCATGGCGAGCGACAGACGCTCACGTTCGCGATGAACATCCAGCGTTGAGGCAGCCGAAACCTGATCGAGCAGTGGCTGCGTCTCATCTACCCAGCCCGGTGCTACCGCCACGCCAGGCGCAGCTGCAATTGCGCGCACCCGCGTCTGCCGGAACTGACCAAATAGTTGAGCCATCTGCGACTGCGACAGCAATGCCGCCATCTGGGTGGCAAGGGTGACCAGAAACGACTCTTCGCTTTCATCAAACTGACGGTGCTCGCGCTGCTGCACCACCAGCACGCCCAGTAACTGGCGACGGCTGATAATCGGCACGCCGAGGAAGGAGCGGTAGCGCTCCTCTTTCACTGCGGGGATATATTTAAAGCTGGGATGACTCTGGGCGTCAGCAAGGTTAATCGGTTCGGCCAGACGGCCCACTAAACCGACGATCCCCTCGTCAAACGCCAGGGTCACGGTGCGGCCACGCGGTTTTTTAAGTCCGCGCGTCGCCATCAGGTAGTAGCAGTGACGATCGTGGTCGGCGAGGTAAACGGAACAGACTTCCGTATCCATCGCCAGACAGATCTCATTAACCAGGATGTCGAGTGCTTCATTGAGACGCGGCGCACTCGCCACTTTTTCTACAATTTCGCGCAACTGAGTGAGCATAAAGGGCGTGGCCTATCCTCTCTTACGTCGATGGGCAGGATTATTTCGCTGCCCCGCACTCTCCTGCATAGACATCACCACGCCAGCGAATTCCTTCATCACCCGACGATAAACGTCGCGCTTAAAGGAGACAACCTGACGCACCGGATACCAGAAACTGACCCAGCGCCAGCCATCGAACTCGGGCGTGCTGCTGTGCTGCACATTGATATCCGCGTCATTACACATTAACTGCAGAAGAAACCACTTTTGTTTCTGGCCGATACATACCGGCTTTGTGTCCCAACGCACCAAACGTTTTGGCAACTTGTAACGTAACCAGTTACGGGTAGAAGCAAGTATTCGAACATCTTTCCGGTGTAATCCGACTTCTTCGAACAGTTCGCGATACATCGCCTGTTCTGCGGTTTCACCGGGATTGATGCCTCCCTGAGGAAATTGCCAGGAGTGCTGTCCAAAGCGCCTGGCCCATAACACTTGTCCCTGCCGGTTACAGATTACGATACCAACATTCGGGCGGTAGCCATCATCATCGATCACCGGACTACCTCAAAGCAAAATTTGAATGAGCTGATTGTTTCACACTCCTTACAGGCGGTAAACCACTGGATTCATGGGGGGTTAAGCCATCATCGCCGGGATAACTCACAGAAAATGGCAAAGTTATAAACAATGACCGAGAAAAAGATCGATCTTATTCACCTTTTCTGTGGATAGCTTTGTGCAGAACGCGGGAGTTATCTGAATAACCTTTTCCGTGCGCGCTGAAGAGCCAAAATGAGACAGCAACACATCCATCTGATTTTTAATGAAATTAAATCGAAAACCTTACCGGTAAATCTTTTATAAATAGTGAATATTTTCATGGCAACTGACAATTGCTTAAAATATAAGCACACTGCTTTTTATCCACAGATAATCGCTCAGGGTTAGGCCAGAGCGGCGAAATTATGGCCAGATCGTGAAAAGTCAAGGCTGTAAATGGAACCAGTACCGCACTCAGACGGTGGTTATCCCATTTTTCTGTGGATAACCGGGCTGGAGATCCTGTTCATTGTTGCGGGTAAGCTGGGATAACCCTGAAGCACCTGGGGCGGCGAGCGTGCAATCCGCTAAAAAAAGCACGATCTATCATGTTATTATCGATCCCTGACGCGGATTATTTATGTGAGAAACGTGACTCACCCGCTGCTGTACAAATTTTAATCATTGCGAGTGTTCACCATGAGTTACCAGCCAGGACCACCTGAAGATGAAGCCAGCCTGCTGGCACGCGCGCAGGATTTAGCCGGTTTAACCCTGGAAACCCTGGCCGCGCGCGCCGGTCTGCCCATGCCTGCGGATCTCAAACGCGACAAGGGCTGGGTCGGCATGCTGCTGGAGTGGCATCTTGGTGCCAGCGCAGGCAGCAAAGCGGAGCAGGACTTTGCCCATCTGGGTATCGAACTGAAAACTATCCCGATTGATGCGCAGGGTAAGCCGCTGGAAACCACCTTTGTCTGCGTGGCACCTCTGACCGGCAACAGCGGCGTGACCTGGCTCACCAGCCATGTGCGCCACAAGCTGGCGCGGGTATTGTGGATCCCGGTTGAAGGCGGGCGTGAGATTCCGCTGCGGGAACGCCGTGTCGGCGCGCCGCTGTTATGGAGCCCCGATGCGGAAGAAGATGAGATGCTGCGACAGGACTGGGAAGAGCTGATGGATATGATTGTGCTGGGTCGCGTAGAGCAGATTACCGCGCGACATGGTGCCTGGCTGCAAATACGGCCCAAAGCCGCCAATAGCAAAGCGCTGACAGAAGGAATCGGCGATCAGGGCCAGCCAATCATGACGCTGCCGCGCGGTTTCTACCTGAAGAAAAGCTTCACCGGGCCCCTGCTGGCGCGTCATTTTCTCCTCTGAACGTCGCCACCCGCGTTGATGTGTCGCAATTTTGTGGGAGATCGGCGAAATGAATGCGTATAATCGCCGTTTACTTTTCGTTTAGGATTAAATGTCGGTATGTTTGAGTGGATTTCCGATCCCAACGCCTGGCTGGCGCTGGGCACCCTGACCATCCTTGAGGTGGTGCTGGGTATTGATAACATCATTTTCCTGTCGCTGGTGGTCGCTAAACTGCCAAAACACCAGCAAGCCAGCGCACGTCGCATTGGTCTGATGGGCGCGATGCTGATGCGTCTTGGCCTGCTGGCTTCTATCGCGTGGGTAGCCCGTCTGACTAACCCGCTCTTTACGCTGATGGATCATGCGTTCTCGGCGCGCGATCTGATTCTGCTGTTTGGCGGACTGTTCCTGCTGTGGAAATCGAGCATGGAGATCCATGAAACGATCGAAGGCAGCGAAGGCGAACACAACACCCGCGTCCATTCCTTCCTGGGTGCGATTGTGCAGATCATGATGCTCGACATTATTTTCAGCCTCGACTCGGTGATCACGGCCATCGGCCTCTCCGATCATCTGTTCATTATGATGGCGGCGGTGGTTATTGCCGTGCTGATGATGATGTTCGCTGCGCGCGCGATCGGTGAGTTTGTTGACCGCCATCCGTCAGTGAAAATGCTGGCTCTCTCTTTCCTGATTCTGGTCGGCTTCACGCTGATCCTGGAGAGTTTTGCGGTCCACGTACCAAAAGGTTACATTTATTTCGCTATGTTCTTCTCAATGGCGGTTGAGTGTCTTAACCTGATGCGCAGTAAGAAAAAGCACGCCTGATAAAGTCAAGGGCGAGCCTGCTCGCCCGGTTATTTTCAGATTCATACGATTAACCCTGCCGGCAAAACCATTTATTACTACACTGTTTGCACTTGACCATTTGTGAGGATTAGGCGTGATGAAAGGGTTGGCAGGAGTAGCACTGGTGATGGTAACCGCCGCATTCTTAAGTGGATGCAGTTCTGATTATGTCATGGCGACCAAAGATGGCCGGATGATCATGACCGAAGGCAAGCCGAGCATTGATAAAGAGACCGGCCTGGTGGAGTACACTGACCAGACGGGTCATATGGTGCAGATTAACAGCGATGAGGTTTCTACGATCATTGAACGTTAAGTGCCCGATTTAATCACCTGCCACCCATTCCCGGCTGGCAGGTTATTTCCCCGACTTTTCCCCCTTCCTTCCCCGCCATTGCTCGCGCTATAGTCCCTGAGGACACAACATTCCATTCCATAAAGAAAAGGAAGCTGGCAATGCACTATCATCGTATTCCCCACAGCACGCTGGAAGTGAGTCAGCTGGGGTTGGGCACCATGACGTTTGGCGAACAGAACAGCGAAGCCGACGCCCATGCTCAACTGGATTTAGCTATCCGTTCCGGCATCAACTTTATTGATACTGCCGAGATGTATCCGGTGCCCCCGCGTCCGGAAACCCAGGGTCTGACCGAACAATATATTGGCAGCTGGCTTAAACAGCGCGGCAGCCGCGACAAAATCATTCTGGCCAGTAAAGTGGCCGGGCCTTCACGTGGCAATGATGCGTCGATTCGCCCGGATATGGCGCTGGACCGTAAAAATATCCGCGCAGCACTCGATGCCAGCCTGAAACGCCTGAATACTGACTACCTTGACCTCTACCAGCTGCACTGGCCACAGCGTCAGACCAACTATTTTGGCAAGCTCGGCTATCAGTACAGCGAAACCACTGCTCAGGTGACGCTGCTGGAGACGCTGGAAGCGCTGACCGAACAGGTGCGCGCCGGTAAGATCCGCTATATCGGGGTGTCGAACGAAACCGCGTGGGGCGTGATGCGCTATCTGCAGCTGGCGGAGAAGCATGAGCTGCCGCGCATTATCAGCATTCAGAATCCCTACAGCCTGCTGAACCGCAGCTTTGAAGTGGGTCTGGCCGAAATCAGCCAGCATGAAGGCGTAGAGCTGCTGGCGTATTCCAGCCTGGCGTTTGGAACGCTGAGCGGCAAATACCTGAATGGCGCGCAGCCTGCGGGCGCACGCAACACGTTGTTCAGCC
Organism: Pantoea sp. RG18; assembly: GCF_025910075.1. Lineage (NCBI taxonomy): Bacteria > Pseudomonadati > Pseudomonadota > Gammaproteobacteria > Enterobacterales > Erwiniaceae > Pantoea > Pantoea sp. RG18. The sequence goes on along the minus strand of NZ_JAPCIL010000015.1, from coordinate 351,051 downwards.
GCTTTACCCGCTACAGCGGTGAGCAGTCACAAAAGGCGATTGCCGAATATGTGGCACTGGCTCAGCAGCATCAGATTGACCCGTCGCAGATGGCCCTGGCCTATGTGCGTCAGCAGCCGTTTGTGGCCAGCACGCTGCTGGGCGCTACCACGCCTGAACAGTTGCAGATCAATATCGACAGCTTCAATCTGACCTTAAATGCAGAGATCCTGGAAGGCATTGAGGCGATCCACCGTCGTTATACCTATCCGGCTCCCTGAGCGCTCTGTTGCCAGCTGCCGCGATGGCGGCTGGCATCTCTTACAGGTCGCGATAATAGAGTTTTACCGGCTTAGCGGGATACTCCAGCGCTTCACCCTGTGGCAGCCAGCCATAACGTTCGTAGTAACCCTCAAACGTTGACCATAACCACAACTGTGGATAGCCCCGTGCCTGTGCATAGGCGATGACATGCTGCTGCAGCGCTTGACTGACACCTTTGCCGCGCACCGACTCATCAACATAGAGCGCCGCCAGCCAGGGGAAAAGATCCTGACGGCTGATCAGGTCGCAGCGCCAGAATCCCACCGTGCCGACTGCCCTGCCCGCCTCCACGGCAACGAAAGTCACTGGAAAATCAGCACCGATAAGGCTGCTGTTCACCACACTGGCAAAGAACGCCCGGCTGGTGGCTTCACCAAATGCGCGCCACTGCCAGTCGATGATCTGATCGGCAAATTGGGGGGCATCGCTGAGCGATACAATCTCAATCACATCAGTTTCCCCTGAAAGATCGGGACTGAATCAAACAGGTAGCCATCAAAGTCAGGCGCATCGGCGTCGGAAAGCTCCAGCAGCGTATTCTTGACGTTCTCAAGGTGCTGCCAGGTGGATTGCCAGGCCCCCATCACATCACGCCGACGCAGAGCGGCCAGGATTGTCTGGTGATCGCCGAGCCACTTCAGGCGATAGGCGCGGGTTTCAAACTGCGGGCGCAGCTGCTGCCAGAGCGGGCTGCTGTCATGATGTCGCCAGATACTGGTGACGGTATCGAGCAGCATCTGGTTCTGACTGGCACCCGCCAGCAGCAGATGAAACAACTTGTCGTTGTCCTGACTGCTGTCGTTGGCGGCGATAGCACGCTGCTCCTGTTCCAGCGTTCGGCGCAGATTTTCAATGTCCGCTTTGGTCGCCATTTTTGCGGCAAAGGCTGCAATATTGCTCTCCAGCAACTGACGTGCCTGTAGCATTTCAAACGGGCCAACGTCGCTGCGGAAGAAGGCCTCTTCTTCGTCATCACTGGCGGAAGGAATACGCATCACATAGACGCCGGAGCTCTGGCGGATATCCACCGTACCTTCCAGCTCCAGCATCAATAATGCCTCGCGCACGATGGTCCGGCTGACGCCCCAGGTTTCAGCCAGCTGACGTTCAGGCGGCAGGCGCGATCCCACCGGATAGTGCCCGTCACAGATCTGCTGACGCAGGTGCTGACCAATTTCCTGATACTGCTTTTTTTCTTGCGGCGCTTCGGCTTTGTCCACACTGTCACCCTTTGCAATCAATGCGCTAACGGCATTGCCGCGGTTCCCTGCGCGACAATGCCCGCGAACCGGAGAGGCTGGCTCGCAAACTGGGGCTCAGTGTATCAAAGCCAGCGCCTGATCGAGTACCTTTGCACCATTCAGCGTGCCGTAAGCAACCGTATCGATCACCGCGATGGGCAACTGATAGCTGTCGGTGAGTTTTCTGTTCTCCTCCAGTTTGAAGCGCACCTGTGGCCCCAGCAGCACGACCACCACCTCGTTGCCGTAGTTTTGCAGCTCTTCACGCAGATTTTGCTCCGGAATGGCGTAGATCTGAAATGCCAGTCCGCGAGCGGCAGCCTCCTTTTCCATCCGCGTCACCACCATTGAGGTCGACATGCCCGCAGCACAGGCCAGAACAATTCGTTTCATGCTCGTTTCCTCGCGTTATTTCGGCTCATCATCAAGCCACAGAGTAAATTGCTGCGTGTCGCGCAGCGTACGGAACCAGTGGGCAGATTTCTTCATACGGCGCTGACGCTGCTTATCTAAGTCGATTTCGATAAGACCATAGCGATTTTTAAAGGCATTCATTGGCGAGACATTGTCGGTAAACGCCCACAGCATGTAGCCCTGACAGTTAATACCCGCCTGACTGGCGCGTATCGCCTGATGCAGGTGCTCGCTGATAAATGCGATGCGGTAATCGTCCTGAATCTCCCCGTCGGCATTTTTGAACTGCGCTTCGTTCTCAATTCCCATACCGCTTTCCGCCACAAACCACGGGATATTGCCGTACTCATCGCGCATCCGCTGCGCCATATCCCAGATAATTTCAGGCTGAATTTCCCAGCCGCGCGAAGGGTTCATACGTCGCCCCGGCAGTTCAAAGTGTTCGTAATACCAGGCTGGATGAAAGGGAGTCTCGGGATGCCAGGCGCGGGACGGTGCCTTCACGCGATGCGGATAGTAGAGATTAAGCCCGACTTCATCGACGGTATTGGCGGCAATAATCGCCAGCTCTTCCGGGGTGGTTTCCCACTCAATCTGATGCTTATCAAGCAGCGCCAGCAGCTCCGCCGGATACTCGCCTTTAATGGCGGGATCGAGAAACACCCGGTTGTAGAACAGGTCATAAATATGCGCCGCTTTCTGGTCGTGCGGGGCTGACGATCGCGGATAGGTGACTTCCGGATTGAGTATGGTACCAATGCGACCGGCATAGCCTGCCGCGCGGAACAGCTGCACTACCCGGGCGGTAGCAAGATTCTTGTGGTGGTTCCACTGCATCCATTTATGGGTGTTCTGCTCATAAGGCCAGCGCAGCGCGTCGAGATAGACGCGGGTCTGCACCACAATCGGCTCGTTAAACACAAACCAGCGCGTGACCCGACCGGCATAGCGTTTAAACACCTGTTCGACATAACGGATAAAGAGTTCAACGACATGCTTTGACTGCCAGCCGCCATACTGGTCCAGCAGCGTGGCGGGCAGCTCGTAATGCTCCAGACAGAGCATCAGTTCAATGCCCTGGCGCTGCATTTCATCAATGAGCCGGTCATAGTAAGCCGCGTACTCCTCATCGACCGTAGCGGTTTCGTAATCGATCAGGAAACGCGACCAGTTGATCGAAGTGCGGTAGTGGGTCAGCCCGCTGGCCTTCATCAGCGCCACATCCTCACTAAAGCGGTTGATAAAGTCGGTGGCAACCGCCGGGCCGTAGCCGTTGTGCCAGACGTGACGATCCTGCTGATACCAGGCGTCAGGCCAGGAGTCCTGCCCCGCTTTTTTTCCGCTCCAGCCTTCCGTCTGCCAGGCGGAGGCAGCAGCTCCCAGAATGAAATTCTCAGGTATATGGACAGTCTGACGACTCATAACACCTCCGTTCGGTTGGGGTTCAGCTCAGGTTGCAGGCTCTTTGCTTCCGCTGCTTCTGCTGCATCCGCGCGGCGGGCTGCGACTTTCACAAATGGCAGATAGATAAGTACTGACACCAGAATGCAGACGATCTGCGTCACCACCGCACCCATCGATCCGGCCGTTGACAGCCAGGCATTGATAATCGGAGGCGTGGTCCATGGCACCATCACCACGGCTTTCCCGGCAAATCCCATCACCGTAGCGAAGTAACCGATAGAACCTGTCACTAGCGGTGTGATGATGAAAGGGATAGCCAGGATCGGGTTAAGCATAATCGGCATACCAAATATAACCGGCTCGTTGATATTGAAAATGCCTGGCCCGAACGACAGTTTGGCGATTTCACGCATCTCTTTGCGTCGCGTTGCCAGCATCACGGCGGTGAGCAGCCCGATGGTCAGGCCGGAGCCGCCGATGCTCATATAAACATCCCAGAACGGCATGGTGATGATGTTCGGTGCCTCTTTTCCCTGCTCAAAAGCGGTCATGTTGACCATAATCGCGCCCAGCAACAGCGGCTCACGGATCGGCTTCACCATCTGATTGCCGTGAATACCAATCACCCAGAACAGCTGGGCAACGAACATCAGAATCAGAATGCCCCACAGGCTCTGCACCACCGACTCCAGCGGCTGCTGCACCACCTGGTATACCGCGTCGTAAAGGTACATGCCGGTGACGCGATGGAAGATAAAGCCAAAAGTCGCTATCAGCGTCACGGTGATGATTGAGGGGATCAGCGCGGAGAAAGAGGCGGCCACATTGGGCGGCACCGTGTCGGGCATTTTGATTTTCAGCCGTTCAACCTGTTCGAGGCGGCAGTAGATCTCTACCGACAGAATGGCGATAAACATGCCGAGAAACAGGCTTTTGGTATCGGAGAATTGTTTGGCCAGCACGTCGGTGACCAGGTGCATCTGCCCATCGACCATCATCTGTAAGGTGGTCGGCGTTACGGATACAAAGCAGATGATCGCCAGCAGGCCGGGAAACAGCGTTTTTATACCGTTGATGCGCCCAAGCTCAATACCAATCAGGAACACCGCACCAATGTTGAGAAAGCTGAGCGTAGCGTAATTGATACTGCTGGTGATGGGCTTGAGGTCAGCTAAAAAAGCCAGGGCGGCAAAGCTGGCAAGGCCATTTTTGCTGTCCAGCACCATGTTAGAGATCAATACCGAGAAGGCGCCAACAATGATCACCGGCATCAGGGTAATGAATGAGGCTTTAATCGCCATGATGTAGCGATAACTGTTAAAGCGGGTAGCAAAGCTGCCCAGGGAATCGATAAGGCGGTCCTGTAGAGACATGATCAACCCTCAGAGATGTAAGATCGGTATTCCTGTAATCGTCATGGTCTTCCCTGTTAGTGGCATACCAAAATGACGAATCCCCTCGGTTTTTTCTGTGACGAGCCTCCCGGAAACGCTTATTGGCATTCCAGTATGATTAAAACGGCCAATTTGGCATACCAATAGCGGAGGCGTTATGGATTACGAACAGACCATGATGGAATTGCTGATCAATGCAGGGGAAGCCCGTTCGTCGGCGATGATGGCGATTCAGTGTGCGCGCAAACGCGACTGGACCGGGGCTGACGCGGCGCTGGCAGCTTCAGATACCGCGGCAAAAGCGGCACATAAAATTCAGACCGCGTTGATTGGTGCAGACGAGGGAAGCGGAAAATTGCCGGTCACGCTGATTCTGGTGCATGCGCAGGATCATCTGATGAATGCAATGCTGTGCCGCGAGCTGGCAGAGGAGCTGGTCATGCTGCGCAAAGAGATCTATGGCTGACAGGCGGCGCGCCGGCCGCCTGAGCGAGGTGATTAGCTGATTTCCAGTGCCAGTAGCGACTCAATAGTCTGCGCGCGGCGGATCTCGCGCGGCTGGCCCTGCTCAAACAGCACTTCCGGGATCAGCGGACGGCTGTTGTAGTTAGAGGACATGGATGCACCGTAAGCACCGGTGTCGTGGAAGACCAGGTAATCGCCAACCTTTGCCGCCGGAATCGCGCGTGGTTCGACCATGCCGCCCTCCAGCTGGGTAAAAACATCACCCGATTCGCACAGCGGGCCAGCGACCACCGTGTCGATAGTCTGCTGCTCATCAATGGCCCGCTCATCGCCCGCCATCAGCGAGATATGGTGATAGCTGCCATACATGGAGGGACGCATGAGGTCACTGAAACCGGCATCGACCAGCACGAAGTGACGGCTGCCCATCGACTTAACCGCCCGAACCTGAGAGACCAGCACACCGGCCTCGGCCACCAGGAAACGGCCCGGTTCGATCTCCAGCTTTATCGCGTGACCCAGATGCTGAGCGATACGCTGCCGCGCTGCATCCCACAGGCCGAAATAGTGATCGGTATCGATCGCCTCTTCGCCATAGCGATAAGGCACAGAGAGGCCGCCGCCCGCAGAGATCGCGGTCAGATCCTGACCCGACGCCATCACCAGTTCAACCATCGCATCACAGACCTGCTGCAGATGCGCATAATCGACGCCTGAGCCGATATGCATATGAATGCCCACCAGCTGCAAGCCGTGCTGTTTAATCGCCGCCAGCGCCTCGGCTAAATCGGCATGCCAGATCCCGTGCTTGCTGTTTTCGCCACCGGTATTGGTTTTCTGACTGTGGCCGTGACCAAAACCAGGATTGACCCGCAGCCACACCGCATGTCCCGGTGAGACCGCGCCGAGCTGATGCAGCATATCGATCGATCCGGCATTAACCGGCACCTTTAACGCGGTCACCCGCTCCAGCGTCGGCTGATCGAACAGATCCGCGGTAAAGACGATCTCATCACCGCCAGGCTGGTAACCCGCGGCCAGCGCACGTTCGATCTCACCCAGCGATACCGAGTCCACTTTCACGCCTGCTGCGCGCATCAGGCGCAGGATATGCGTATTCGAGCAGGCCTTCTGCGCAAAGCGCACCACATCAAATGCCTGCAGCTGGGCAATACGCGCCTGAATAATCTGCGCATCATAAGCCCAGAATGGCCCGGTGTAGCGGCGTGCCAGCGGCAGCAGGTTAGCGGCGCTGAGTGCGGTTTCGGTACTCTGTAAGGAACGTGGCATGGCAATTCTCCTGTGGCAATAGCTGCATTAAGCCAGAATCGTGTCATAGCGAAAAATATCTGTTTTAATAGCATCTATGCAGAATGGATATAGGAAGGGTGCGTGGCGAACATTAACTGGCGGCATATCGAGATTTTTCATGCGGTGATGACTAGCGGCAATCTGACTCAGGCCGCGACACTGCTGCACACCTCACAGCCGACGGTGAGCCGGGAGCTGGCACGCCTGGAGCAGCAGCTGGGATTAGAGTTGTTCGGACGGGTTCGTGGTCGCCTGCAACCGACGGTGCAGGGATTGCGTCTTTTCGAAGAGGTGCAGCGATCCTGGTACGGACTGGATCGCATCATGGAAGCGGCTGAAGGACTGCGCCAGTTCCGTCAGGGTGAGCTGTCGATCGCCTGCCTGCCCGTTTTTTCGCAGTCGCTGCTGCCACCACTGTGTCAGCCCTTTTTACAGCGCTACCCGGATGTGAGCCTGAATGTGATTCCACAGGAGTCGCCGCTGCTGGAGGAGTGGCTGTCAGCACAGCGCTACGATATCGGCTTAACCGAAACCCAGCACGCTCCGGCCGGCACTGACCGTCTCGCCCTGCTGACCTGCGATGAAGTATGCGTATTGCCTCAGAATCACCCTCTGAGTCAGCGTTCAGAGCTGACGCCGCACGATTTTGCGGGCGAACAGTATGTGAGCCTGTCGCGCAGTGACAGCTATCGTCAGTTGCTGGATGCGCTGTTTCATGAGCAGGGCGTCGAGCGGCGGCTGGTGATGGAGACGCACAGTGCCGCTTCGGTGTGCGCCATGGTCAGAGCGGGCGTGGGCATTTCAATTGTGAATCCGCTGACGGCGCTGGATTACGCCGACAGCGGTGTGGTGATGCGTAAGTTCAGCGTGGCGGTTCCGTTTACCGTCAGCCTGGTGAGGCCGCAGCACCGCCCTGCATCGGCGCTGGTCGATGCCTTTGTCAGCCATCTGCAACGGCAGGTGGCTGACTTTCCGGCACGCATCGCCGCCCGCCTGGCTTAAGCGCGAACCCTGGCGGTTGCGCGGCCCGATTTGCGGAAGGTGATCAGACAGATCAGCAGGCCGATTGCCGCCAGCGCAGCGGCAGCAACCGGCACCGCCGTCAGGCCATATCCACGGCCAATCACCGCACCGCCGACCCAGGCACCCAGCGCATTGCCCACGTTAAACGCCGAAATGTTCAGGGTTGAGACCAGGTTAGGCGCCTCTTTGCCATGACGTACCACGTTGATCTGCAGGCCCGGCACCGTCGCAAAGGTCGCCATCGCCCACAGGAACAGGGTGATCTCTGCCAGCCACAGCGCATGGCTGGTCCAGCTGAACAGCAGCGAGAAGATGGCGATCAGGGAGAAGCTGAGGATCAGGCTAAAGGAGACTTTCCAGTCGGCCAGTTTGCCGCCAAGAATGTTACCGACCGTCAGGCCTGCGCCAATCAGGAACAGCGTCCAGCTGACGCCGCGATCGCTGATGCCCGTCACCTCTAGCAGCAGCGGCGCAATGTAGCTGAACAGCGCAAACATCGCCGCGGCAAAGAACACCGTCATCAGCAGCGACAGCCACAGTTTCCCGTTGGCCAGTGCCCCAATTTCACTCGCCAGGTGAACCGGCTTTTCCTGTTTATTGTTGGGCAGACTCACGATCAGGGCGATAAACGCCAGCACGCCAATCACAGCCACGCCCCAGAAGGTGGCTCGCCAGCCAAACATCTGTCCGAAACTGGTTCCCAGCGGAACGCCCAGCACGTTGGCTAAGGTCAGTCCGGTGAACATCAGTGCGACAGCGGAAGCCTGACGACCGGCTGGCACCAGACTGGCGGCGACCACCGCGCCAATACCGAAGAAGGCACCGTGACAAAGCGCGGTGACGATGCGTGCCAGCATCAGCAGGTTATAGTTGTAAGCCAGCGCACACAGCAGGTTGCCGACAATAAATATCACCATCAGCAGAATCAGCGTTTTTTTACGCGGCAGCCTGGCGGTGAGTAGCGCCATAATCGGCGCACCAATCGCCACGCCCAGCGCGTAGCCGCTAATCAGCCAGCCCGCCGACGGAATTGACACCTGAAGGTCACGCGCCACCTCCGGCAGCAATCCCATAATGACAAACTCAGTGGTTCCGATGGCGAACGCACTCAACGCCAGCGCCATTAATGCTACAGGCATAACACTCTCCCAATATCATTTGCAGGTGAACTGCACAGACGCGCAGCCCCTCGACGCTTATTAAAATTTGATCTGCGTCACGGTGAGCATTACAGCACAGTGCTGATGCGCGACATAGCCTGCGCGCAGCAAAGGATTATTGCCGGGGCCGCAATAATCCTGCCGCTTTGCCGGAACAAATGGCTTTGTCAGCCTGCTGGCTAAGCCCGTTAAAGCGCGCATGACCCAGGGTCAGGTTGTCATTTCCCGCGAACCCGTTACGCTTTTTAGTGCGTATTTAATTAATAAATCCTTAACGTTGCCGATATATCCCTAATCAATTGCCAGGTGATGTGATCAACTTCTGACGCAGGGAGAGAGAATGCAACGACTCATAGCCTTAATGGTGTTTGGCTTAACCGGTTGCTCGGTAGGTCATTATGAGTACAGTAAAGAAGCTGAAAAACGGGTGGATATGACCGTGACCGGCATTCCCACCGTGCTGGGTTTAGGCACGCTCGGTACCACCATCCCACTGACGCCGGAGTACAGCCTGACCGCCGCACATGTGGCAAAGTTTTCGCTTTACCGGGTCAAAGCCTGGCATCCGCAATGCGATCTGGCCGTGGTCTACCACAAAAACAGCGAAATGAACCTGCCACCCAACTTTCGTAACAGCCACATCGGCGATCAGGTCAATCTCTACGGCTACAGTTTTATTTCGGCCATGCCGGTCAGTTCCAGCGGGCAGAACCTGATCAATACCACGCTGGCGAACAGCTGGAATAAGCCGGACTGCGTCGTGGTGGCGGCGAATGCGGGGGTGGTTAAAGGGATGTCGGGCGGCGCAGTCTATAACGCCTCTGATGATACGCTGGCGGGCGTGATTATTGGCTACAGCAATAACATCAACGACAATGTCAGCGGTAAGACACTCTATAAGAACGTTGCGCTCTATGTGCCCTATGCACGGTTTCAGACCTGGCTGGATCAGGCGATTAAATCCTGATATCTGCTGAACGAACAGATGTAAAAAAGGCCGGAATTTCCGGCCTTAAGCTTGGTGACAAAGTCGGGCCTGGTTCGCTGTAAGACCGAGCCTGCACAGGTAACACGGTCAGATCGGAAAGACGCAAAAACTGTCATCCATGACCGCTCGGCCCACGCGATTACGCACCTCATCCCTGAGGTGCGCCCGTAGCCCGGGCCAACGCTTTGCGTTGTTCAAAAACGCTCCCGGCGTTTTTGTCCATTCGCGGGACGCTTTCCTCTTCTGACCGTGTTCCCTGTGCCGTGAGTTTATCAGTTGCTGCCAAATTCACTCTGATTCGGCTTTGTCATCACGCTGTCAGGCCTGAAGATCAGGCCTGACAGCGACTCATAACGATTACTTGCTGCCTGGACGCAGTGCCGGGAACAGAATCACATCGCGGATAGTGTGGCTGTTGGTAAACAGCATCACCATACGGTCAATACCGATACCCAGACCGGCGGTTGGCGGCAGACCGTGCTCCAGTGCGGTGACATAGTCTTCGTCGTAGAACATCGCTTCGTCGTCGCCAGCATCTTTGGCATTCACCTGCTGCAGGAAACGCTCAGCCTGATCTTCCGCATCGTTCAGCTCAGAGAAGCCGTTACCGATTTCACGACCGCCAATGAAGAACTCAAAGCGATCGGTGATTTCCGGGTTCTCGTCGTTACGACGGGCCAGCGGAGAGACTTCAGCCGGATATTCAGTGATGAAGGTCGGCTGAATCAGATGCGCTTCAGCGGTCTCTTCAAAGATTTCGGTTACGACGCGGCCCAGACCCCAGCTTTTCTCAACCTTGATGTGCAGTGATTGAGCAATCGCCACCGCTTTATCAAAGTCTTCCAGATCGGCCAGATCCGTTTCCGGACGGTATTTCTTGATCGCTTCACGCATGGTCAGTTTTTCAAACGGCTTACCGAAATCAAACTCCTGCTCGCCGTAAGGCACCACGGTGCTGCCCAGCACATCCTGCGCCAGCGTACGGAACAGGCTTTCGGTCAGCTCGATCAGATCTTTGTAATCCGCATAAGCCATATAGAGTTCCATCATGGTGAACTCTGGGTTATGACGTGGCGAAATACCTTCGTTGCGGAAGTTACGGTTGATCTCGAACACGCGATCGAATCCGCCCACCACCAGACGCTTCAGATAAAGCTCTGGAGCGATACGCAGATACATGTCGATATCCAGCGCATTGTGATGGGTGATGAACGGACGCGCAGACGCGCCGCCAGGGATCACCTGCATCATCGGGGTTTCCACTTCCATAAAGTCGCGGCCCACCATGAACTGGCGAATGCCGGCCATGATCTGCGAACGAATTCTGAAGGTGTTACGCGACTCCTCGTTGGCGATGAGATCAAGGTAACGCTGACGGTAGCGCGTTTCCTGATCGGCCAGGCCGTGGAACTTGTCCGGCAGCGGACGCAGTGCTTTGGTCAGCAGGCGCAGTTCAGAACAGTGAATCGACAGTTCGCCGGTTTTGGTTTTGAACAGTTTGCCGCGCGCGCCCAGGATATCGCCGAGATCCCACTTTTTGAACTGCTCGTTGTAGATGCCTTCAGCCAGATCGTCACGCGAGACGTAAAGCTGAATCCGGCCACCCACATCCTGCAGGGTCACGAAAGAGGCTTTACCCATGATACGACGGGTCATCATACGTCCGGCAACGCTGACTTCGATGCCGAGATCTTCAAGCTCTTCGTTGCTCTTCTCGCCATAGCTCTCATGCAGCTGGTTTGAGAGGCTGTCACGACGAAAATCGTTAGGAAACGCCACGCCATTTGCACGCAGCACGCTCAGCTTTTCGCGACGCGCTTTCAGTTCGTTATTTAACTCAACGGCGGCATCAGCGCTCTGCGGTTGTTGTTCAGACATGTCGGTTCCTTATAACCCTGCTTTTAAACTAGCTTCAATGAATCGATCCAGGTCGCCGTCCAGCACCGCCTGGGTGTTACGCGTCTCTACGCCAGTGCGCAGATCTTTGATGCGTGCATCATCGAGAACGTAAGAACGGATCTGACTTCCCCAGCCGATGTCGGACTTGTTGTCCTCCAGCGCCTGTTTCTCAGCGTTTTTCTTCTGCATCTCAAGCTCGTACAGCTTCGCTTTCATCTGCTTCATCGCCTGATCTTTGTTCTTGTGCTGAGAACGGTCATTCTGACACTGGGTGACGGTACCGGTTGGAATATGGGTAATACGTACCGCAGATTCCGTCCGGTTAACGTGCTGGCCGCCCGCCCCTGACGCGCGATAGACGTCAATGCGCAGATCGGCTGGGTTGATGTCGATATCAATATCGTCATCCACTTCCGGATAGATAAAGGCGGAGCTGAATGAGGTGTGACGACGGCCGCCGGAGTCAAACGGGCTCTTACGCACCAGGCGATGCACGCCCGTTTCTGTACGTAACCAGCCAAAGGCGTAGTCGCCTGACACGCGGATGGTCACAGATTTAATGCCTGCAACTTCACCTTCAGACTCTTCGATAATTTCGGTTTTGAAGCCTTTGGCTTCAGCCCAACGCAGATACATACGCATCAGCATGCTGGCCCAGTCCTGCGCTTCGGTGCCGCCGGAACCCGCCTGCAGATCGATGTAGCAGTCGGCGCTGTCATACTCGCCAGAGAACATGCGGCGGAATTCCAGCTCGCCCAGCTTGCCCTCAAGGACATCCAGCTCGGCAACCGCTTCGTCGAAAGTCTCTTCGTCTTCCGCTTCTACCGCCAGTTCAAGCAGACCCTGCACATCTTCCAGGCCCTGCGACATCTGATCCAGCGTCTGCACGATCGCTTCCAGCGAGGAGCGCTCTTTGCCCAGCGCCTGAGCACGCTCAGGTTCGTTCCAGACATCGGGCTGTTCCAGCTCGGCGTTTACTTCTTCGAGGCGTTCTTTCTTGGCATCGTAGTCAAAGATACCCCCGAAGAACGTCGCTGCGCTCACTGAGGTCCTGAATACGGTTTTTGACCGGGTTGATTTCAAACATGGCTTTAGCGTCTTTCTTATGTTCGATGGGACAGGAAATTTAACGCACAAGTTTACCCGAAACTGGCGGCAGATTGTAGCGCTGAGACAGCGGGCTGATGCCGGGGCGGCGTGACGCGTTGCATTTGCTTATCGGGCTGCGACGACAACCGCTCGCACAGCAGGTTAACGCAGGGAAAAAACAGGCTGACGCGCCTCTGCCGTGACCGGAGACGCGCGCGCCTTATAAAAATCAAAGCGGCCAGATATGGTCAATGATCAGCTGTACCGAGCGGTTACCGCGATACTCATTGATATCCAGCTTATAGGCCAGTTCGACCTGGCGAATGCTGCTGTCGGGCCACAGGGTGGTATCGACATTAAAGGCGATCCCGTCGATCAGCGGACCGCCGTCCAGCGGTTCGACCATCACTTTCAGATGTCGCTCGCCCACCAGCCGCTGTTGCAGCAGCTTAAATTTGCCGTCAAAAGCGGGTTCCGGGAACGCCTGGCCCCAGGGGCCCGCTTCGCGCAGCATCTCAGCGGTCTGCAGCGAAAACTCCTGCGGCTGCAACGCACCATCTGACCAGATGATGCCCTGCAGAGATTCGCCATCCAGCCACTCACCGACCAGATCGGCAAAGCGCTGACGAAACTCCTCGTAGCGTGCGGTTTCCAGTGATAAGCCTGCCGCCATGGCATGACCGCCGAACTTCAGCATCAGGCCGGGATTCAGCGTATCCAGACGCTCCAGCGCGTCGCGCAGATGCAGACCGGCAATTGAGCGGCCAGAGCCTTTCAGCGTACCGTCGCCCGCCGGAGCAAAGGCAATCACCGGACGATGGAAACGCTCTTTCAGACGGGAGGCGAGGATCCCCACCACCCCCTGATGCCATTCGGGATGATAAAAGGCCAGCCCCAGCGGCAGATCGCGCTGCTCACGCTCCAGCGCCTGACACAGCGCCAGCGCTTCGCTCTGCATGCCCTGTTCTATCTCTTTGCGCGTCTGGTTCAGCGCGTCCAGCTCACTGGCTAACATCCGTGCCTGACTGAGATCCTCAGTCATTAACAGCGCCACGCCCACCGACATATCGTCGAGCCGGCCTGCGGCATTGAGCCGTGGCCCCAGCGCAAAGCCGAGATCGCTGGCCGCCATCTGACGCGCATCGCGATTAGCAATCTCCAGCAGCGCCCGGATGCCTGGCCGGCATTTTCCGGCCCGGATGCGGCTGAGTCCCTGCCACACCAGAATGCGGTTGTTGACGTCGAGCGGCACCACGTCGGCAACCGTGCCGAGCGCCACCAGATCCAGCATCTCCGCCAGATTGGGTTCGGTGCGGGTGGCACCAAACCAGCCCTGGGTGCGCAGATGGGCGCGCAGCGCAAGCATCAGATAGAACGCAACGCCCACGCCCGCCAGTGCACGTGAGGGAAAGTTGCAGTCCGGCAGATTGGGATTAACGATCGCCTCAGCGGCTGGTAAGGTCTCGCCCGGCAGGTGGTGGTCGGTAATCAGCACCGGAATCCCGTGCTGATGGGCGCATTCAACGCCGGCGTGGGAGGAGATGCCGTTGTCGACGGTCAGGATCATCGCCGCGCCGCGCGCCCGCGCCTGCTCAACCACTTCAGGGCTGAGGCCATAACCATCTTCAAAGCGGTTAGGCACCAGATACTGCACGTTGCCGCCGCCCATGCTGCGCAGCGCCATGACCGTCAGCGCGGTACTGGTCGCGCCATCGGCATCAAAGTCGCCCACCACCATAATGCGACGCCCATCCAGCAGCGCCTGATGCAGCAGTTCCACTGCGCTCTCAATCCCGCTTAAGGACTGGTACGGCAGCAGGTTTTTCGCCCCGCGCTCCAGCTCTGCCGCGTCGCGCACGCCGCGTTGCAGATAGAGTCGTTTCAGCAGCGGCGGCAGCGTCGCCGGAAGCGCATCGTCAACCGTCACCTCACGGCGACGGAGTTCCACATCCTGTTTTACCACCGATTAACCACCACGCTTCTGATTGTCCAGCACCTGCTTCAGCTCCTGCGGCGACTGATAACCTGGGATCATCATGCCGCTGTCAGTCAGCATCGCGGGCGTGCCCTGAATGCCGAACAGCACGCCAAGTTTATAGTGCTGGGCAATATCGATTTTGCAGCTGTCTGGTGCGGCCATCTTCGGCGCATTGCCTTTCATCGCCTCATCAAACGCTTTATTGCGGTCGGCGCTGCACCAGATCGCTTTCATCGCTGGCTCAATCTGACCATTCAGCCCTTCACGCGGAAACGCCAGGTAGCGCACGGTGATGCCCAGCGCATTGTAGTCCGCCATCTGCTCGTGCAGCTTGTGACAGTAGCCACAGGTGATGTCGGTAAAGACCGTGATCACGTGCTGCTCTTTAGGCGCTTTGTAGACGATCATCTCCGGCACCAGCGCTTCGACTTTTTTGTCCAGCAGCTGGTTGGTGACGTTGACCGGCTGTTTGCCGCTGACGTCATAGAGCGGACCCTGGATCATGTGTTTGCCGTCGTCGGTCACGTAGAGCACGCCGCTTTCTGACAGCACGGTTTTAAAACCCGGCAGCGGTGACGGGCTGATCTCCGTCTGGTTCAGACCGAGCTTTTTAAGTGATTGCTGAATGGCGCTGTCATCGGCCTGTGCGAGACCGGAAAAGGCGCTGGCTAAAAGAGCCAGCATGGCAAAATGCTTGTTCATTTTTGTCCTTATCGCCGCGGTTCAGGCCCGCGGATGGTGTTGTTGATGCAACTGACGCAGGCGCTCAGTGGCGACGTGCGTATAAATTTGGGTGGTGGAGAGATCGCTGTGTCCCAGCAGCATCTGTACGACACGCAGATCGGCACCGTGGTTCAGCAGATGGGTCGCAAAGGCATGGCGCATCACATGCGGTGATAACTTTTCGCTGTCAATCCCCGCCAGCGTGGCGTAATGCTTGATGCGATGCCAGAAGGTCTGGCGCGTCATCTGCTGCGCCCGATTACTGGGAAACATCACGTCCAGCGTCTGACCGTTGAGCAGCCACGGACGACCATGTTCCATATATTGCTCCAGCCAGTAAACCGCTTCTTCACCTAAAGGCACCAGCCGCTCTTTATCCCCTTTACCGATAACCCGGACAACGCCCTGGCGCAGGCTGATGTCACTGAGCGTCAGGCCAATCAGTTCGGAGACGCGCAGGCCCGTGGCGTAGAGCAGCTCCAGCATCGCTTTGTCGCGCAGCTCCAGCGGGATATCGATATTCGGCGCCTGCAACAGTCGCTCGACCTGCGCCTCACTGAGATCTTTCGGTAAACGCTGCGGCAGTTTTGGTGCTGACAACAGCGCGCTGGGATCGTCCGGGCGCAACTTTTCGCGGTAAAGATACTGGAACAGGCGACGCATGGCGCTGAGTAGCCGCGCTGAGCTGGTCGCCTTGTAGCCTCCCTCCAGCCGTTCAGCCAGAAACTGCTGCAGATCCAGCGGCGCCACGCTAAGCAGCGTCAGCTGATGATGCGCCAGCCATCCGGTCAGCGTCTGGAGGTCCTGGCGATAAGAGGAGAGAGTGTTCTGCGCCAGATTGCGTTCAATCCAGAGCGCATCAAGAAACTGTTCTGTCAGATCGCTGTCCTGCACGTTATCTCCGCCGTCTGGTGTAAAATCATGCTCATTATGCCTGATTCAGCAGCGCTTCTGGTACAATTGCGCCAAAGTCAGTATTTACAGAGTGTTATCTGCATGAAAATCGGTCTTTTTTACGGTTCCAGTACCTGTTACACCGAAATCGTAGCGGAGAAAATTCGCGATTTTATTGGCGAAGAGTTAGTGACGCTGCATAACGTGAAAGATGACGACCCACGCCTGATGGAGCAGTACGACTTGCTGATCATGGGCATCCCGACCTGGGATTTCGGTGAGTTGCAGGAGGACTGGGAGGCGATCTGGCCGCAGTTGCCCGCGCTGAATCTGCAAAACAAGATTGTCGCACTGTATGGCATGGGCGATCAGATTGGCTATGGCGAGTGGTTTTTAGATGCGCTCGGCATGCTGCACGATTTGCTGCAGCCGATGGGGGTACGTTTTGTTGGCTACTGGCCGCTTGAAGGCTATGAGTTCACCAGTCCGAAACCGCTGAGTGCCGATGGCTCGCAGTTTGTGGGTCTGGCGCTTGATGATGTGAATCAGTTCGAGGTCACCGATGAGCGCGTTGAGCAGTGGTGCGAGCAGGTGTTAACCGAAACCGCCGGACTGCTCTGACGGCCCTTCTGCCGGTGTCGAACCCTAGCCTGAACAGGTAAGCGGCTTTAACCGCCCTTGCCTGTCATTATTGAACCGCGATACAGGCAGAGGAACGGCTTCAGACGCTCTTGCCTGCACTGCTGCCATTAATGCCGCGCCGGGCTGAAGCAGCAGGCGCGTAACGCCCGCCATTCGCCAGGCTGCATATTGTCCTGCATCAGCCACCAGCGCAGCGTGGCACCCTGTTCGCTCTTCGCCACCAGCAGCACGCCAACGGGTAACCAGCGAAGTGGCTGAGTTGGCCGCCAGCGTTTTCCCTGCCAGATCCAGCAATGGACGCTTTCCCGCTGTAACGTACCGTGCCGTTGAATCAATCGCCAAACGCTGCGCCAGCCCTCAGCCAGCAACAGCAGAATAATCGGCGCTTTAACCAGCCAGCCGCCTGCAGGCAGCGTCATCAGCACCACGCCAGTCACGGCTGCTATCAGCCAGGCGCAGACTAACCCGCACGCCAGGCGAGAGGGCCGTAGCTTACATTGCCACCGGGCCGCGAGCATGGTTACGCTGCTGGATCAGGTTCACCATCCGCTTAAGCTCCGGATCCTTTGGCTCACCGTGATTCATCAGCCAGTTAAACAGATCGGGATCGTCACTCTTTAGCAAATCCACAAAGACCTGCTTATCGGTGTCGCTCAGCGTCTCATACTCAAATTTGAAGAACGGCATAATAGCCACATCCAGTTCCAGCATGCCGCGACGGCAGGCCCACTGAATGCGTGATTTATCATTAATATCCATGCATCAATTTCCACAATTCACAACGTGGCGCCTAGTGTAACCTGGTTTAATGCGGCTCGCAGGCGCAGCGTCGCATGCTGTGCAACCTGCCACATTTCAGGCTGGATCTTTTCAGGGTTATCACGCCTTTTGTGCGCCGTTTTCCGTAAACAGGTTGCATTGCCAGTCGGCTATTTTAACATTAAAGATATTATTCCGGATGAACCTTCTTATACAGGATATCTCCATGCCCACATTTACTTTACCGCCGCGCCAGCCTGCCGCGTCGTCTCGTCTGCCGTTAACCCTGATGTCACTGGATAGCTGGGCGCTGGTTTCCATTACCGGCGCCGACAGCACCTCTTACCTGCAGGGTCAGTTAACGCTGGATGTCGCCGCGCTGGATGCCGACCACCATTCGCTCGCCGCACACTGCGATGCTAAAGGCAAAATGTGGAGCAATATGCGCCTGTTCCATCGCGGTGAAGGCTATGCTTATCTGATCCGTCGTGAGCTGCGCGACATCCAACTGCCCGAGTTAAAGAAATACGCCGTGTTTTCGAAAGTGTCGATGGTGGCTGATGATGAGTCAGTATTGCTGGGCGTGGCCGGTTTCCAGGCGCGCGCCGCGCTGGCAAATCTGTTTGATAGCCTGCCCGACAGCGAGAAACCGGTGGTGCAGCAGGGAGAAACCACGCTGCTGTGGTTTGCCCATCCGGCCGAACGTTTTCTGATTGTCACTTCGCTGGCCCAGGCAGAAGCGCTGAAGCAGAAGCTCAATGACGATGCACAGTTTAATGACAGTCAGCAGTGGCTGGCGCTGGATATTGAAGCGGGCATTCCGGTGATTGATCCCGCCACCAGCGTGCAGTTTATTCCACAGGCCACCAATCTACAGGCGCTGGATGCCATCAGCTTTAAAAAAGGGTGCTATGCCGGTCAGGAGATGGTGGCCCGGGCGAAATATCGCGGCGCCAATAAACGCGCGCTCTACTGGCTGGCGGGTCAGGCAAGTCATCTGCCAGAAGCCAATGCCCCGCTGGAGTTGCAGATGGGTGAACGCTGGCGTCGAACCGGCAGCGTGCTGGCTGCGGTGCAGTTAGATGACGGGATTAGCTGGATTCAGGTCGTGATGAATAACGATCTGGAGCCGGACAGCGTGCTGCGGGTGGAAGGTGATGAAGGCGGACATCTGACCATTCAGCCACTGCCCTACTCGCTGGATGAAAGCTGATTGAGCGTATGGCCCTTCCGCTAAGGGAAGGGCCAGTGCCACAATTCAGAGCAGGCTCAATTCAGCGCACATAAAAGTAGATAGCGCAGAAGTGGCAGAGACTGCCGCCCAGCACGAACAGATGCCAGATGGCGTGATTAAACGGAATACGGCGCGCCACATAGAAAATCACCCCCAGCGAATAGATAATCCCGCCTGTGGCAAGCAGCCAGATGCAGCCCGACGGCAGGATCATCGCCAGCTGATAAACCACAATCAGCGACAGCCACCCCATACAGAGATAGGTCACCAGCGACAGCGCTTTAAAGCGATGTGCAATCGTGAGCTTGAACAGAATACCGGCCAGCGCCAGCCCCCAGATCACCGCCATCAGTCCATACGCCAGCGGCGTCCTCAGCGCGACCAGCAGAAACGGCGTATAGGTGCCGGCAATCAGCAGATAGATGGCGCAGTGATCAAACTTTTTCAGCCAGGGTCTGGCCGGGCCAGCCGGAATAGCGTGATAGAGCGTCGAGGCCAGAAACAGCAGGATCATGCTGCCACCATAGAGGCTGTAACTGATAAAAGTGAGGGTGTCGGCCTGCCTCTCCGTTGCCTGATTGAGCATCAGCACCAGTCCGACGATACCGAACAGGCAGCCAAGACCGTGACTGATACTGTTGGCAATTTCCTCGGCGAACGAATAGCCCGCAGCGTGTTGATGTTTGTGAGAGAGTGTGGGGGTCATAACAGGTTCCTGATCAGCTCCATAGCAGTGATATCGTTATCCAGCGTAGCCAACAATTTTTTCAGTGTACACTTGTACGCTAAAATTATCCTGGTGAAATTCACTATCCCTTAAACCGGGTGATGAATCTGGTAAACTGGCCGCCAGTCAACTGTTCAATGAGTCATTCATGTTTTCGCATAGCGATCTCGCCCGCCTTAACGATCTGGAAATGCAGGTCTATCAGTTCATCATTAAGCACCGCGAAGGCGTCAGCTACATGACGATCCGCGAGCTGGCTGAGCAGGCTGGCGTCTCCACCACCACCGTGCTGCGTTTCTGTCGCAAGATGGGCTGTGAAGGCTGGTCGGAATTCCGCATCCGCCTGCGCTTAAACGAACAGCAAAGTGCGCCAATGCTCAACACGGCGGGCGTCAGTGAAATGCTGAGCTTTTTTAAGAGCATCAATAATCCGGAGTTTGAACAGCTCATCGCTGAGGCCGCGCAGAAGATTAATCAGGCTGAGCGGGTCTTCTTTATTGGCGTCGGCACCTCCGGCAGTCTGGCAAAATATGGCGCACGCTTTTTCTCTAACCTCGGTAAATTCAGCCACGCGATTGACGATCCCTATTATCCGGTCAGTCCCGATCTCTATGAAAACGCCATTGCCATTATTTTATCGGTTTCCGGCGAAACGGAAGAGATCCTGCGCATTGCCAGCCAGTTCAGCCTGAATAAGTGCAAAATCATTGCGATAACCAACACGGAAAGCTGCTCGCTGGCGAAGATCGGTGATTTCAACCTCTGCTACCATGTGCCCATCATCCGTATGGCGGACAATTCCGACATTACGACTCAGGTGCCAGTGACCTATATTATTGAAGCAATCGGCCGCCAGCTGGGGAAATAAAACAGCCTGTTTTTTGGATGTAACAAACGTAATTATTGCCGCGCTGTTATATCGTGACTTTCATTATTGCCTTGCTACACTCAGCTCAATTTCAATATCCGTAATGGGGTGAAGCATGAGTGCAGAATTGCAGTTACCAAAAGGCTTTCTTTGGGGCGGAGCGGTGGCAGCGCATCAGGTTGAAGGCGGCTGGGATCAGGGCGGCAAAGGCGTCAGCATTGCTGACGTGATGACTGGCGGTTCACACGGCGTTGACCGGGTGATCACCGACGGCGTGCAGCCGGGTCATTTCTACCCGAACCACAAGGGTGTGGAGTTTTACTCCCACTACAAACAGGATGTCGCGCTGTTTGCCGAGATGGGCTTCAAATGTTTCCGAACCTCGATTGCCTGGACCCGTATCTTCCCTAACGGTGACGAGCAACAGCCCAACGAAGCGGGCCTGCAATTCTATGACGACCTGTTTGATGAACTGCTGAAGTATGGCATTGAACCGGTCATCACCCTTTCGCACTTCGAAATGCCTTATCACCTGGTCAAAGAGTATGGCGGCTGGCACAACCGCAAAGTGGTCGACTTCTTTGTGCGCTTCAGCGAAGTGGTGCTGAACCGTTATAAAAGCAAAGTGAAATACTGGATGACCTTCAATGAGATCAACAACCAGCGTAACTGGCAGTATCCGCTGTTTGGTTACTGCTGTTCAGGCGTGATCTTTACCGAACATGAGAAACCTGAACAGGCGATGTATCAGGTGATGCACCACCAGTTTGTTGCCAGTGCAAAAGTGGTGAAACTCGGCCACGACATCAATCCTGATTTTCAGATTGGCTGCATGATCGCCATGGTGCCGGTCTATCCCTTCTCCTGCCACCCGGACGATGTGGTGCTGGCGCAGGAATCGATGCATCAGCGCTATGTGTTCAGTGACGTGCAGATGCGCGGCTACTATCCGGCCTACACCCTGAAAGAGTGGGCGCGCAAGGGTTACGACATTCAGATGGAAGCGGATGATGCCGAGACGCTGCGCCAGGGCTGTGCAGACTATGTCGGTTTCAGTTACTACATGAGCAACGCAGTGAAGACCGATGCCAGCGGCGTTGACGATCCGATCACCGGCTTTGAAGGTGTGGTGAAAAACCCGCATGTGAAAGCGTCAGACTGGGGCTGGCAGATCGATCCGGTTGGTCTGCGCTACGCCATGAACGAGCTGTATGAGCGTTACCAGAAGCCGCTGTTTATTGTTGAAAACGGCTTTGGTGCTATCGATAAGCCAAACGCCAATGGCGTAATTGAAGATGATTACCGCATCGACTATCTGCGTGCGCATATCGAAGAGATGAAGAAAGCTGTGGCGTACGATGGTGTTGAATTAATGGGCTATACGCCGTGGGGCTGCCTCGATTGCGTCTCGTTTACCACCGGCCAGTACGACAAACGTTACGGCTTTATTCATGTGAATAAAAACGATGATGGCAGCGGCGATTTTTCTCGTGGGAAGAAAAAGAGTTTCAGCTGGTATCAGCAGGTTATCGCCAGTAACGGCGAAAACCTGTAAGTCATCACGCCGCATCAGCGGCGAAGTGAGTTAACGCCCACCGGCAGCGTCAATGATGCTGCCGGTGACGTAAGAAGCCGCGTCGCTGGCCAGCCAGACGATCGCTTCCGCCACCTCTTCTGCTTCACCGCCGCGTCCCATCGGGATCACGCTGGCAAGCCTGTCCACTCTGCCTGGCTCTCCGCCATCGGCATGCATCTCTGTATAGATAAATCCCGGACGTACGCCGTTGACCCGAATCCCCTGCTGCGCCACTTCCAGCGACAATCCTCTGGTCAGCGTGTCCATCGCCCCTTTTGAAGCGGCGTAATCGACATATTCGCCAGGCGCACCGGTACGCGACGCTGCTGATGAGACGTTGACGATGGAGCCGCCCTGACCGCCGTGATGTGTGCCCATCCGCTTAACCGCCTCACGACAGCAGAGAAAAGACCCAATCACGTTGGTGGCAAAGACCTTGTGCAGGCGTGCCGCATCCAGCTGCTCGGTGCGACACTGCTGAAACAAAATCCCGGCGTTGTTCACCAGCAACGCCAGCGGTTCGGACTGCTGGTCGAGCTGCGCAAACATCGCCATCACCTGGGCTTCATCACTGATATCTGCCTGAACAGCAAAGGCTTCACCGCCCTGCTGCCGGATCTGCGCCACCAACTGTTGAGCTTCCGCTTCGCGCTGACGGTAGTTCACCGCAACCCGATAACCCCGGGCGGCCAGTAACAGCGCCGTGGCCCGCCCGATACCGCGGCTGCCCCCCGTAACCAGTGCCAGTTTCATGCTGATTCTCCAGTACAAAGGGCCGACGAATCGGCCCTTTATGATTAACGTTTGCCTGCGGGGAAATTACTGATAGTCGCTCATCGGCACGCAGGAGCAGAAGAGATTACGGTCGCCAAACACATCATCCAGACGTTTTACCGTCGGCCAGTATTTGTTGTGGCTGCCCGCCGGGAAGACTGCCAGTTCACGGCTGTAAGGATGTGACCACTCACTGACGATTTCCAGCTGAGTATGCGGCGCATTAACCAGTGGGTTGTCATCCAGCGGCCATTCACCTGACGTCACCCGATCAATCTCCATGCGGATCGCCAGCATCGCGTCGATAAAGCGATCCAGTTCGATTTTGCTTTCCGATTCGGTCGGCTCCACCATCAGGGTGCCCGCCACCGGGAAGGACATCGTTGGTGCGTGGAATCCGTAATCGATCAGGCGCTTAGCAATATCCAGCTCACTGATGCCGGTCTGCTCTTTCAGCGGACGGATGTCGAGAATACATTCGTGCGCCACGCGACCGTCACGGCCGGTGTAGAGCACCGGATAGGCAGACTGCAGCCGGCGGGCAATATAGTTGGCATTCAGAATCGCGACCGAACTGGCCTGTTTCAGCCCTTCCGCGCCCATCATGCGAATGTACATCCAGCTGATTGGCAGAATGGATGCACTGCCAAACGGCGCTGCGGATACGGCGCCCTGCTGCGTCAGTACACCGTCGATCTGCACCACGCTGTGTCCTGGCACAAACGGGGCCAGGTGCGCTTTGACGCCAATCGGTCCCATACCCGGACCACCGCCGCCGTGCGGAATGCAGAAGGTTTTATGCAGATTCAGGTGCGAGACATCCGCGCCGATATAGCCAGGCGTGGTGATGCCGACCTGCGCATTCATGTTCGCGCCATCCAGATAGACCTGACCGCCATACTGATGCACGATCTGGCACACTTCGCGGATGGTCTCTTCATAAACGCCATGAGTTGACGGGTAAGTCACCATGATGCAGGAGAGCCTGTCGCCCGCCTGAGCCGCTTTCTCGCGCAGATCGCCAAGGTCGATGTTGCCCTGTTTATCGCAGGCCACTACTACCACGTCCATGCCCGCCATCTGGGCTGAGGCCGGGTTAGTGCCGTGCGCCGAGCTCGGGATCAGGCAGAGATGACGATCGCCCTCGCCACGGCTTTCGTGATAGCGGCGGATCGCCAGCAGTCCGGCATATTCCCCCTGCGCGCCGGAGTTTGGCTGCATACAGAGTGCATCATAGCCGGTGAGCTGCACCAGCCACTGTGAAAGCTGGCCGATCATCTGCAGATAGCCGGAAGCCTGTTCAGCCGGGCAGAATGGATGCAGCTCCGCAAATTCCGGCCAGGTGATCGGGATCATCTCTGCCGCGGCATTGAGCTTCATGGTGCAGGAGCCCAGCGGGATCATCGCCTGATTCAGCGCCAGATCCTTTTTCTCCAGGCTGTGCATGTAGCGCATCATCTCGGTTTCGCTGTGATGACGGTTGAACACCGGATGGGTCAGGATCTCACTGTGGCGTTGCAGGCCAGCAGGAATCGCGTGGCTTTCGCTGGCCACTTCGCTGTCGAGCTTTTCCAGGTCCTGGCCGTGTTCATCACCCAGCAGAATGGCGAACAGCGCCAGAATATCTTCGCGGCAGGTGGTTTCATCCAGCGTGATACCCACGGCATTATGGATGTCGCTACGCAGGTTAACGCCAAAGCTCAGGGCGCGGTTCAGCACGGCGGCTTTATCCGCCACTTCCACCGTCAGCGTATCGAACCAGTGCTGATGGCGCAGCTTCAGGCCGCTCTGTTGCAGTCCCGCCGCCAGAATGTTGGTGAAGCGATGAATGCGTGAGGCAATGCGTTTCAGGCCCGCCGGGCCGTGGAACACCGCATAGAGACCGGCGATGTTTGCCAGCAGCACCTGCGACGTACAGATGTTGGAGTTGGCCTTTTCACGGCGGATATGTTGTTCGCGGGTCTGCATCGCCATACGCAGCGCCGTGTTGCCCGCCGCATCACGTGAAACACCAATGATACGGCCTGGCATAGAGCGCTTATGCTCGTCGCGGCTGGCGAAGAAGGCCGCGTGAGGGCCGCCGTAGCCCATTGGCACGCCGAAGCGCTGAGCTGAACCAAAGACAATGTCTGCACCCTGTTTGCCTGGCGCTTCCAGTAACACCAGCGACATAAAGTCCGCCGCCACGCTGACCACCACTTTGCGGGCTTTCAGTCCGGCAATCAGCGCGCTGTAATCGTGCGCTTCGCCGGTGGTGCCCACCTGTTGCAGCAGCACACCAAACAGGTCGTCATGATCGGGTGCTTTGTCCGCGCTATCAATAATCAGTTCGAAACCGAACGTCTCCGCACGGGTGCGGACCACATCCAGCGTCTGCGGATGGATATCATCGGCAATGAAGAATTTATTGGCATTTTTGAGCTTACTGACGCGTTTTGCCATCGCCATCGCTTCAGCGGCAGCGGTTGCTTCGTCCAGTAGTGAGGCGGACGCGATATCCATGCCGGTAAGATCCAGCGTCAGCTGCTGGAAGTTCAGCAGCGCTTCCAGACGGCCCTGGGAGACCTCAGGCTGATACGGAGTATAGGCGGTGTACCAGCCCGGATTCTCCAGCATATTACGCAGGATGACCGGCGGGGTGATCACCGCGCTGTATCCCATACCGATCCAGGATTTGTAACGCAGATTCTGGCTGGCAATCGCTTTCAGTTCGGCCAGAGCCTGCTGTTCAGTGGCGGCTTCGCCAACCGCTGGCGGGCCTGGCAGCTGAATGTCTGCCGGCACAATCGTGCTGATTAACGCTTCCAGCGAACGGGCACCAATAGCGTCAAGCATCTGCGCCTGCTGCTCAGGTGAAGGACCGATATGGCGCTCAATGAATGCACCGTTGTGTTCAAGCTGGCTGAGAGTCTGAGTCATTAGCAGTAAATCCTGAATCGGGCTGGGGGAACCGGAGAGCAAACATAAATCTGCGGCCTCTTTGTGAGGCCGCCTGACGACTACTCGTCGATGGAGGCTTTGTAAGCATCCGCATCCAGCAGCGTGTCGATTTCAGACGCATCGCTGGCTTTGATTTTGAATAACCAGCCGCCTTCATAAGGCTCGCTGTTGACCTGCTCCGGTGAGTCAGTCAGTGCTTCGTTGACCGCCACAATCTCACCGCTGATCGGCGCATAGATATCTGAAGCCGCTTTAACGGATTCCGCGACCGCGCACTCTTCACCAGCGGCAAACGTCGCGCCCACTTCCGGCAGATCGACAAACACCATGTCGCCCAGTAGCTCCTGCGCGTGTTCAGTGATACCCACGGTGTAGCTGCCATCTTCTTCTTTGCGCACCCACTCGTGGCTGTCGCGGTACTTCAACGTATTCGGCACATTGCTCATTGGCCATTTCTCCTGAATAAAATTTACTGAGCGACCGGTTTACCGGCGCGGACAAAAACGGGACGGGTAATCTGGACCGGCATCTGGCGGTTACGGATCTCAACGATGGCGGTGCTGCCGACTGAGGCCGGTACGCGCGCCAGGGCGATGCTGCAACCCAGCGTCGGAGAGAAAGAGCCACTGGTGATGATCCCCTCCTGCGGCTGCCCCTGGTCATCGGTGAAACGCACCGGCAAGCCGTTACGCAGCACCCCTTTTTCTGTGAGGATCAGCCCCACCAGCTTTTCGGTACCGCGTTCACGCTGCAGTTCCAGCGCTTCCCGGCCGATGAAATCGCGGTCAGCAGGTTCCCAGCAGACCGTCCAGCCCATGTTGGCAGCCAGCGGTGAAACGCCTTCATCCATCTCCTGACCATACAGATTCATACCCGCTTCCAGACGCAGCGTGTCACGTGCACCCAATCCGGCAGGTTTAACGCCAGCAGCCA
This sequence comes from Pantoea sp. RG18, assembly GCF_025910075.1. NCBI lineage: Bacteria > Pseudomonadati > Pseudomonadota > Gammaproteobacteria > Enterobacterales > Erwiniaceae > Pantoea > Pantoea sp. RG18. The sequence continues at coordinate 324,312 of NZ_JAPCIL010000015.1, read as the reverse complement.
GCAGACGCTGCCAGAAATCGGCCGCCTCCTCTGCGGGCATAGCAATCTCATATCCCGCTTCGCCGGTATAGCCGGTGGTGGCGATAAACAGGTCACCTGACTGCACGCCGAAAAATGGCTTCATGCCGGCAACAGCCTGACGCTGCTCCTCGCTGAACAGCGTCTGTGCCTTCTGCTGCGCCTGCGGACCCTGCACGGCAATCAGCGCCAGGTCGTCGCGCTCCGTCAGCGTAATGCCATAGCCCTGCGCGTGTTGCGTGATCCAGGCGAGATCGTTTTCACGGGTGGCAGAGTTCACCACCAGGCGGAAGAACTCTTCGCTCATAAAGTAAACAATCAAATCGTCAATGACGCCACCCGAGGCATTCAGCATCCCGGTGTAGAGCGCTTTGCCTGGCTGGGTCAGTTTTGCCACATCATTTGCCAGCAGGTAGCGCAGGAATTCACGGGTACGCGGGCCTGTCAGGTCGACGATGGTCATGTGAGAGACATCAAACATACCGGCGTCGGTGCGCACTACATGATGTTCATCCATCTGGGAGCCATAGTGCAGCGGCATCATCCAGCCATGAAAATCCACCATGCGGGCACCGCAGGCCTGATGCTGTTCAAACAGAGGTGTTTGCTGAGTCATAACCATCCTGTGCAGAAGCGAGTGAGTGCAAAAGTGCGCCGGAATTCAGTGCCGACGCAAACGTTCTCTTAGGGCTGACGTTACCACCGAATCTGACGATTAACCATAAGCAAACCGGGGTCGAAAGCAGAGGCACAGCCTAACCAGGAACGGCTGCTAACAGGATATAAAACTGCAATTTTGTGATTAATCGCGCAATAAATGCAGGGATTTTAAATATACGCAGCAAATTTATGCGGGATGGCGTTCAGGATGTTAAAAAAATCCCGCGACCAGCGGGCAGAAGAATGAGAAAAAGTAATGCGAATTAGCCCGCAAAATTAGAATAAATCAAACGAAGACCTGTGCTGGTGCAGCGTTGCCTTTTTGTGGTGCAGAGCGGTGTCAGGCATAAAAAAAGCCAGCAGAAGCTGGCTTATCAGAAGGGCGGATTTAGCGTAGCCAGGCGGGCAGATCATTCAGGCCCATCGCCTGCTTCAGCATCATGGGTTTGACACCCGGCAGACGGTCAGCCAGTTTCAGACCCACGTCGCGCAGCAATTTTTTCGCCGGGTTATTGCCTGCGAACATTTCACGGAAGCCCTGCATTCCCGCCAGCATCATTGCGGCGCTGTGCTTACGGCTGCGCTCATAGCGTCGCAGATAGAGGTGCTGACCAATATCTTTGCCCTGCTGATGCAGGCGGCGAATCTCACCGATCAGCTCGGCGGCATCCATAAACCCAAGGTTAACGCCCTGACCCGCCAGCGGATGAATGGTGTGAGCCGCATCGCCCACCAGCGCCAGACGGTGTGCCGCGAAGTTGCGGGCATAGCGCGCCACCAGCGGAAACGATTTGCGCTCGCTTTCCAGCTGGCACAGGCCGAGCCGCATATCAAACGCCACCGAGAGCTGCTGATTGAACAGCGCTTCCGGCATGGTTTCCAGACGGCTCGCTTCCTGCGGCGAGAGCGACCAGACGATGGAACTGAGATGCGGATCCTGCATCGGCAGGAAAGCCAGAATGCCGTCGCCGTGGAACACCTGGCGCGCTACTGCGTCGTGCGGCTTCTCAGTGCGGACATTAGCCACTAACGCATGGTGATCGTAATCCCAGAAGGTCAGCGGGATATCGGCTTTGTTGCGTAGCCAGGAGTTAGCGCCGTCAGCGGCAATCATTAATCGCGCACTTAACATGCTGCCATCCTGCAGAGTAACAAAGGCTTCGTTGTCACCAAACGCGACCTGCTGTAACTGCGAAGGTGCCATTATCGTCACGTCGCTGCAGGCGCTGGCACGTTGCCAGAGCGCATTGTGGATCACCGGGTTTTCGATGATATGTCCCAGATGCGACAGGCCCTGCTGCTCATCATCAAAGGCGATGGAGCCGAAACTGTCCTTATCCCACACTTCCATCCCGTGATAAGCGCTGGCGCGCAGCGAGAGAATGGTCGACCAGACATCCAGCTTCTGCAGCAGCCGTTCGCTGGCGGCATTGATTGCCGACACGCGAACTGACGGTGACGCACTCAGCGCCAGCGGTGGCTCCGGTGATTTTTCCAGTACGGCGATGCGCAGTCCGCTGCCCTGCAAGCCGCAGGCCACCGCCAGTCCCACCATACCGCCACCGGCAATCACCACATCAAAAGTTTGCATCTGAGCCTCTTTATTAACGCTTAACCCAGCCAAGCGTGCGCTCAGCCAGTTGATTTCTTAACCACGGCAGATGATCCATCGCCAGCAGGCCCAGGTTCCGTCCTGCCACCAGCGGGCCATAGCGATTCGCAAAGACGCGAACCAGTCCGTCGGTAATACCGATGGTGGCGGCGCGGTCGGGCTGACGACGCTGCTGGTAATGATGCAGCACCGCATAGCTGCCGGGGTCCTGCTGCTGCCGATGGGCGGCTGCCAGCGTTTCAGCCAGCGACATCACATCGCGCAGGCCCAGGTTGAAGCCCTGCCCGGCAATCGGATGCAGCGTCTGCGCCGCATTGCCCACCACCGCCACGCGATGCGTCACTGGCGACATCGCCCGGTGCAGCGCCAGCGGGTAATACTCACGCTGGCCGGTGTGGGTGAATTTCCCCAGCCGCCAGCCAAAGGCACGCTGCAGCTGGCTGAGGAATTCAGCCTCGCTCCACTGCTCAATGCGTTCGCGCTGTGAAACCGGATGACACCAGACCAGCGACAGGCGATTGCCGGACATCGGCAACAGCGCCAGCGGGCCATGTTCGGTAAAACGTTCAAATGCCCGGCCCTGATGGGGCAGCGCGGTGGAGACATTGGCAATCACGGCAAGCTGTTCATAGTCGTCTCTTTGCCACTGAATGCCGCACGAAGCCGCCAGCGCAGAGCGCGTGCCATCTGCCGCCACCAGCAGTTTGCCGCTGAGTTGTTCGCCACTGTCCAGCGTCACCTCAACCTGCTGCTCATGGCGGTTAGCCTGGATGACACGAGCCGGACAGCGCAGCGTTACGCCGGGTGCTTTTTTCAGTTCCGCAAACAGACGCTGACCGACGTCAAACAGCTCGACAACCTGTCCCAGCGCCGGAATAGCGTAGTCAGACGCCGCCAGCGACACAAAACCGGCGTGACCGCGATCGGAGACATGGATGTCGGTAATCGGCGTGGCACAACGGGCGATGTGCTGCCACAGATTGATGTCCGCAAGCTGCTGGCAGGTACCGGCAGAGAGCGCAATAGCGCGGCCATCGAAACCGGGATGCGCCCGACTGCCAGGCTCGCTGCTTTCAATCAGCGTTACCGGCAGAGTGCCCTGGGTAAGATGGGAGATCGCCAGCGCCAGCGTCGCCCCGGTCATGCCGCCACCGGCAATCAGAATCGTCATGCCTGTTTTGCCGCCGCCATCAGTGCTTCAATCTCATCCGCCTCTTTCACGACGCTGTCGGTGAGATTTTCAATGCCATCTTCAGTGATCACAATGTCATCTTCGATTCGGATACCAATGCCGCGATACTGCGCGGGCACGTCGGCATCCGGTGCGATATAAAGACCCGGCTCGACGGTTAACACCATGCCCGGTTCCAGTACGCGGTCGCGGCTCGGGGTGCCGTAGTGGCCGACATCATGCACATCCAGCCCCAGCCAGTGGCCCAGGCCATGCATATAGAACTGACGATGGACTTCCTCGGCGATCAATGTATCGACGTCGCCCTCCAGGATGCCCAGATCCACCAGACCGGTAACCATGATGCGCACCACTTCATCATTCACTTCACGAATGCTGATGCCTGGCCGGAACAGTTCAAGCGAGCGGTTGAGGCAAGCCAGCACGATGTCATAAATCGCGCGCTGCGCCGGGCTGAATTTGCCGTTAACCGGGAAGGTGCGGGTGATATCGCCTGCATAGCCGTGGAACTCACAGCCTGCATCGATCAGCACCAGATCGCCGTCGCGCATTTCGCTTTCGTTTTCGGTGTAGTGCAGAATGCAGCCGTTAACTCCGGCACCCACAATGGTGTTATAGGAGGGAAAACGCGCGCCGTGACGGTTAAATTCGTGCTGAATTTCCCCTTCGAGCTGATACTCGAACAGGCCTGGCCGACAGGCTTGCATGGCGCGGGTATGCGCCAGAGCACTGATTTTCCCGGCGCGACGTAACAGTTCAATCTCATCCGCATCTTTAAACAGGCGCATCTCATGCACCCAGGGACGCCAGTCAGTGAGGGTATCGGGCGCACTGAGATGCTGGCGGAAACCGCGACGCAGCTTATCCAGCGCGCTGAACACCAATGTGTCCGCGTGGGCATATTCGCCCTGCGCATGGTAAACCACATCCAGGCCATTCAGCAGCAGGTGCAGCTGATCACCAATATCATTCCAGGGTAAAGCGCGATCGACGCCCAGTTTGTCGGGTGCGGCCTCCTGACCCAGGCGACGGCCAGACCAGGTTTCCGCCGCAGGATCGCGCACGCGGTTAAACAACACGCTGTGGTTATGATTCTCATCGCTTTTGATCAGCACCAGCAACGCCTGCGGCTCGTTAAAACCGGTGAAATACCAGAAGTCGCTGCTCTGGCGGAACGGATATTCGGTGTCATTACTGCGCATCACTTCTGGCGCAGCAAAGATTAACGCTGCGCTCCCAGGCACCATCTTCGCCAGCAGCGCCTGACGACGCTGCAGGAATCGTTCCAGTGAAATCATCTCTGCACTCCCTGTAAACTGACCGGTTAAACTCGTTGACCTGAAATTAGTGTAGCGTCGGTTTTTGCACTTCTGGCGCGGTTGGCTGCGGGCGGGTGAACGTATCGTGGCACAGCAGCGCGGCGACACGAACGTACTCAATCACCTCCTCCAGCGACTGCTCCAGCTCCTCCTGGTCTTCATCTTCTTCGTAACCGAGCTGTGCGATGGTGCGCAGATCATCGATTGCTTCGCCGGTTTCGCCGGTGACTTTATCCAGTTTAGGCTGTGTTACGCCCAGGCCAAGCAGAAAATGGTTAACCCAGCCCGCCAGCGCGTCGGCACGGTCAAAGACGGTGATGTCGTCGTCAGCAGGCAGCAGCAGCTGAAACAGGAAGCCTTCATCTTCCAGCGTGGTCGCCGTATGCTCGTGTAGTTCCGCCAGTGGCACGGCAAGAGTGTGTGAAAACGCCATGCCTTCGTTAGCCAGATCGTGTACCAGCGTCTTCCAGCTGGTGTCCTGGTTACCACCGCAGAGGATCCCGCTCAGCAGGCCATGCATTTCCGCGGGCGTCATTCCAACGCCCTGCTGTGAGAGCACCGCCGCGAGCGCGTTGTAATCGGGGGTTGCGTTCTGTAAGGACATAAGTTTTCATCGTCGTTGGCAGAATAAGTTCGTGTTATGCTACCACTAGCTGCCTCAAGGTTTCCAGAAAAGGGGTTGTATCTTATTTCGTGGGTCTATATAGTTGCCCGCCTCCCAAGCCATTGACTGCTAAGGGAGTTGCGAGCGAAGTAATCAGTCAGGAAGGTGGCATGTCTGCACAACCGGTAGATTTACAAATTTTTGGTCGTTCGTTGAGAGTAAATTGTCCGCCAGAGCAGCAAGATGCGCTCAATAGCGCGGCTGAAGATCTCAATCAACGGTTGCAAGATCTAAAAGTTCGCACTAGAGTCACCAATACAGAACAACTGGTGTTCATCGCCGCGTTAAACGTCTGCCACGAGCTGGCGCAAGAGAAAGTGAAAACGCGCGATTATGCTGCTAATATGGAACAGCGTATCCGTATTTTGCAGCAGACGATTGAACAGGCATTAGTTGAGCAGGGTCGCATCTCTGAGCGTGAGGGTGCGAAGTTCGAATAAAACTTCATGGTTGCTATACTTAAGTAACGGTGAGGTAAATTTTCTCTGAGATGTTTGCATGTGGGCCAGTCCCCTGAGCCGATATTTCGAAAAAACAGAATGTGACGCTCGTAACCTGTGTGCATGCTCGGTTCGTCCGAGAAGCCTGATGGTTATGACGGCATGTTCACCTTGAACCAAGGGTTCAAGGGTTACAGCCTACGGCGGCATCTCGGAGATCTCTCTTCCTGTAGTCCTGCTTTTTTCCCCTGACTGACATGTTATAGTCGCTCAACAGCGACTTATCCGGCGGGGAAATCATGTCTGAACCTTCCATGTCTGAACCTTCAATGACCCAGCGTCAGGCGATTCGCCAGCATGTGCGACATCTGCGACGGGCACTTACCGATGAGCAGCAAACGCAGGCCGCTGAGCAGCTCGCTGAACATGCGCTCAACTACGCCCCGGTGACTGAAGCGCGCAATATCGCCCTGTTTCTGTCGGTGGATGGCGAACTGAATACCCGCCCGCTGATTGCCCGCCTCTGGCATCTGAAGAAAACGGTCTGTCTGCCGGTTTTACACCCCTTCTCTCCCGGTAATTTGTTGTTTCTGCGCTACTCGCCCGATACTCCATTGCTCAAAAATAAGCTGCGCATTCCTGAACCGCCGCTGGATATCAGGCAGGTGATCACGCTTGATCAACTGGATCTGATGATGGTGCCGCTGGTGGCATTTGATCAGCATGGACAGCGTCTGGGGATGGGCGGCGGCTTCTACGATCGCACCCTGCAGAACTGGCGGCAGCACGGTTTTTTGCCGGTGGGCCTGGCACACGATTGTCAGCAGGTCGATAGCCTGCCGGTGGCAGAATGGGATGTGCCTTTGCCGGCGGTAATGACGCCATCAAAACTCTGGCAGTGGGAGTAGAAAAGTCGCTTTTGCAGACAAGTGAAAACCCATACCTGGGCGCATCTGGCAGCAATGAAATAGCTTAACGCGCAGGGAACATGGTCAGAAGAGGAAAGCGTCCCGCCGCCCGGATAAAAACGCCGGGAGCGTTTTTAAACAACGCAACGCGTTGGCCCGGTTACGGGCGCACCTCAGGGATGAGGTGCGTAATCGCGCGGGCCGGGCATGCCATGGATGGCGGCTTTTGCATCTTTCCGATCTGACCGTGTTCCCTTCGCAGTCTCGGTCTTACAGCAAATCGGGACAGCCTGTATTAACTACCTGAAGAGACGCAACTAAGCGCCTGTTCAGGTTGGTAGCGCTTAGTAAAGCAGACGGGCGCGGATAGTACCCGGAATCGCCTTCATCAGTTGAAGCGCGTTCTCGGCCACTTCCGGCTCTGCATCAATGTCGATCACCACATAGCCCATAAACGGCGAGGTTTGCAGATACTGGGCGGCGATGTTGATGCCCTGCTCGGCAAAAATCTGGTTGATGGCCGTCAGCACGCCAGGGCGGTTCTCATGGATATGCAGCAGACGACTGGCGCTGATACCGTGAATCGGCAGTGACACTTCAGGGAAGTTAACAGCCGAGAGAGTCGAGCCGTTATCGGAGTATTTCGCCAGCTTGCCCGCCACTTCAATGCCGATGTTCTCCTGCGCTTCTTCCGTCGAGCCGCCAATGTGCGGCGTCAGGATCACGTTGTCGAACTCACTCAGTGGAGAGATAAACGGCTCGCTGTTGGTAGCTGGCTCGCTCGGGAAGACGTCGATGGCTGCGCCACCCACATGCTTGCTGGCCAGCGCATCGCACAGCGCCGGGATATCCACCACCGTGCCGCGTGAGGCGTTAATCAGCAGCGCGCCAGGCTTCATCTGCGCCAGCTGCTCTGCACCAATCATATCCTGTGTAGAGACGGTTTCCGGCACGTGCAGGCTGACCACATCGCTCATGTTGAGGAGATCGGCCAGATGGCGTACCTGCGTGGCATTACCCAGCGGCAGCTTGTTTTCAATGTCGTAAAAGAAAACATGCATACCCAGGCTTTCTGCCAGCACGCCCAGCTGCATTCCGATGTGGCCGTAACCGATAATACCCAGTTTTTTGCCACGCGCTTCAAATGAGCCTTTGGCAATCTTATTCCAGATGCCACGGTGTGCTTTCGCATTCGCTTCCGGGATGCCACGCAGCATCAGCAGCATCTCACCAATCACCAGCTCCGCAACCGAGCGGGTATTTGAGAACGGCGCATTGAACACGGGAATCCCCCGGCTGGCAGCCGCCTGCAGATCAACCTGGTTGGTACCGATACAGAAACAGCCAACGGCGACCAGCTTTTCAGCCGCCGCAAAAATCTCTTCAGTGAGCTGGGAGCGGGAACGGATACCAATAAAGTGTGCATCACGGATCGATGCTTTTAACGCGTCGGAATCCAGTGCGCCCTTATGGAATTCGATGTTGGTATAGCCTGCAGCCCGCAGGTTCTCCAGCGCGCTCTGATGGACACCTTCCACCAGCAGGAACTTAATCTTATCTTTTTCCAGTGATACCTTTGCCATTTCCCGATCCTATTCAGCATTCAATGAGGACTACCATAAGCCAGCCTTCTGTCAAAATATCAAAAAAATCGCGTCGGGCAATACAAACGATTGCCCAGCCGCCAGCACGGCAGCGGCTGACGGCAGCACATTGCCGGACAAAATAAGGAGGTCGGACTGGAAGAGAGAACGAACCCACTGCCGATGACGGTTATGTGACATAAGTCACCAAATTTCACCGCAGCGAGAAAAGATGATTTGCAGGCAGAAATAACCGACGCCGCATCGACGCCGGACAGATCATTTTTTGATGGTTTTCACGCCATCAGGCCCGCCAATCAGTGCAATATCGGCACCACGCGCGGCAAAAAGGCCCACGGTAACGACGCCAGGCAAGGCGTTGATGGTTTTTTCCAGCTCAATGGGATCGAGAATGCGCAGATTATGCACATCGAGAATAATGTTGCCGTTATCGGTGACCACGTTCTGACGATACTCAGGCAAGCCGCCCATTTTCACCAGCTGACGCGCCACATAACTGCGCGCCATCGGGATCACCTCGACCGGCAGCGGGAAACGGCCCAGCACATCGACCTCTTTTGAAGCGTCAGCGATACAGATAAAGGTTTCAGCCACGGCGGCCACGATCTTTTCGCGCGTCAGCGCCGCGCCGCCGCCTTTGATCATCTGCATCTGTGGGTTGATCTCATCCGCGCCATCTACGTACACCGACAGCAGGTCAATCTCGTTCAGGTCGAACACCTGAATACCCAGGCTCTTCAGCTTCTGGGTTGAGGCATCCGAGCTGGAGACGGCACCTTCAATCTGATGCCTGACCGTGGCAAGCGCATCGATAAAGTGGGCAGCGGTGGATCCGGTGCCCACACCAACAACGGTGCCCGGCTGCACGTACTCAAGTGCAGCCCAGCCAACGGCTTTTTTCAGTTCATCCTGGGTCATGGTATGTTTAAAACCTGTGCGACAACGAAGTGCGCGTAGTATAAAACAAGGCTTGCTGAAAATGCTCGGCTGACCGACGCGGATTTATCGCTTTGGAAGCCAGCCCACAAAAACAAGAGAGCCATCACAGGTGACACTTTTGTGGCATAGTGACATCCATCCTGAAGGAGAGAGAAGAATAATGAAACGCCCGGATTATCGAACGCTTCAGGCGCTGGATTCAGTGATCCGCGAACGCGGATTTGAGCGTGCCGCTCAAAAATTATGTATCACCCAGTCAGCGGTTTCACAGCGTATCAAGCAGCTGGAGAATCTGTTTGGTCAGCCGCTGCTGGTGCGAACCGTGCCACCACGTCCGACCGAACAGGGTCAGAAACTGCTGGCGTTGCTGCACCAGGTGGAACTGCTGGAAGAGGAGTGGCTGGGCGATGAGAACAGTGGCACCACGCCACTGCTGCTGTCGCTGGCGGTCAATGCCGACAGTCTGGCGACCTGGCTGCTGCCTGCGCTGAAGGATGTGCTGGCAGATTCACCCGTACGCCTGAATCTGCAGGTCGAAGATGAAACCCGCACCCAGGAGCGTCTGCGTCGTGGTGAAGTGGTGGGTGCGGTGAGTATTCAGCCGCAGCCGCTGCCCAGTTGCCTGGTGGATCAGCTCGGTGCGCTCGACTACCTGTTTGTGGCGTCGCGTGACTTTGCCGATCGCTTCTTCCCCAACGGCGTCACCCGCTCTGCCCTGCTGAAAGCGCCTGCGGTGGCGTTTGACCATCTTGATGATATGCATCAGGCCTTCCTGCAACAGAACTTTGATCTTTCACCTGGCAGTGTGCCCTGCCACATCGTGAACTCCTCTGAAGCCTTTGTGCAGATGGCGCGACAGGGTTCGACCTGCTGTATGATCCCGCATCTGCAGATTGAGCGTGAGCTGGCGAGCGGTGAGTTAATAGATCTGACGCCAGGCTTGTGTCAGCGCCGGATGCTCTACTGGCATCGTTTTGCACCGGAAAGCCGGTTAATGCGTCGGGTGACCGATGCGCTGATTGCGCATGGACATCGGGTACTGCGTCAGGATGACGTCGCAGCCTGAAAACAAAAACGGGGCGAAAGCCCCGTTTTGACTGCTTACAAATTATGCCCCGAACGGCTGTAAGGATGGATTGGCTCAGGGAACAAGGTCAGATCGGAAAGGCGCTTAAGCCAATCCCTGGCCGCTCGGCCCGCGCCGTCCATGGCGCGGGACGCTTTCCTCCTCTGACCATGTTCCCTTCGCTTTGAATTTATTCATTGCGGTCAAATCCTGAGATTCATCGGCAGTCTTAACGGGGCATCAGCCCCGTTTTGCACTATGGCGTATTGGGCTTGATCTCAAACACCACATCAACCTGATCGTCAAAGTTGATGCTCTGCTGATCGTAGGTCTCCTGCGCCGAGGTATCTGCCGCTGCAGCCGCTTTATACATACGGTTCATCGGCATCGGCTGATAGTTAGCGACCTGATAACGAATGCTGTAGATCGATCCCAGCTTCGCGTTAAAGCCTTCAGCCAGCTGTGATGCCTGCTGAGTCGCATTTTTAATCGCTGCTTTACGCGCCTGCTCTTTGTAACTCTCCGGATTTGCCACGCCTAACTCGACGCTACGCACCTCATTCAGACCGGACTTCAGCGCCCCGTCCAGCAGATCATTCAGCTTGTCCAGCTGACGCAGGGTTACCTGCACCTGACGTACCGCACGGTAGCCTTTCAGGACGGATTTACCCTCTTTGGTGTAATCGTACTCAGGCTGGGTGCTCAGGTTTGCCGCATCAATATCTTTCTTCTCAATGCCGTTTTTCTGCAGAAAATCGAAATATTGTGCAACCCGGCTATCCGCCTGCTTTTTCGCATCTGCGGCATCTTTTGACGACACGTTCACCACGATGGAGAGCGTGGCGATATCGGGACGGGCATCGACCGTTGCCTTGCCTGAGGTCACCACGTGTGGCCCGTTCGGTAACTCATCAGCGTGTACGCCAGGCAATGCCCCGGCGCTCATGATTGCGGCCAGAGCCAATGCTTTCAGTTTCATGAAAGTCCTCCTTGAAAAGGTACTATGACGGCTTCCAACCGGCGAAGCCCAACAGCGCATCGGTATGCGCCATGCTTTGAGTGGTCATTATGGCAAAAGTTCGGCCTCCGCGCGGCAATAACCGCACCGGATCGACGTTGGGATCAAAATCCGGCAATGCCCTGGCGCGCCAGTTGCAGGGCGATAAACCACATCACCGCGCCCACCAGCAGGTTAATGATGCGCTGGGCTTTGGCGGTGCGCAGGCGTGGTGACAGCCAGGCGGCCAGCAGCGCCAGACCAAAGAACCACAGGATCGACGCACTGATGGTGCCCAGCGCAAACCACTGACGCGCGGTGGTGGTCGGCAACTGACCGCCAAGACTGCCCAGCACCACAAAGGTATCGAGATAGACGTGCGGATTGAGCCAGGTCACTGCCAGCAGCGTCGCGATAATGCGTCCCCTGCTCTGCTTTAATGGCTCACCGTCCGCCAGATCGGCGTCGCCGCGAAAAGCGCTACGCAGTGCGCCCCAGCCATACCACAACAGAAAGGCTACGCCCGCCCAGGTGATCACCATCAGCAGCAGTGGAGACTGGCTCAGCAAGGCGCTGCCGCCAAAGATCCCACCGCAGATCAGCAGAATATCGCTCAGCGAGCAGAGGGCCGCCGTCATCAGATGATATTGACGCTTCACGCCCTGATTCATCACAAAAGCGTTCTGCGGTCCCAGCGGCAGGATCAGCGCGGCGCCCAGGGCAAGCCCCTGAAAATAGAGAGATAACACAGGATTATTTCCTCACATCGTTAGAGGAGGAGAAGTATAAAGAGAGAGGATGATTAGCGGAAATTGAAAGAATTAATCTGCGATTAGCAAAATGAATGGGCGACAGAAGCCGCCCATTGAAAGATTACTGTGGCTGAACCTGGGTTGCTTCTGCTTCAGGCGTCGGCTTCTGATGCAGATGCACATCCATCTGCGGATAAGGAATACCAATCCCTTTTCCATCCAGCGCACGCTTAAAGTTCTTCAGCAGATCCCAGTAAACGTCCTGCAGGTCGCCGCTGTTGCTCCAGCAACGCACCACAAAGTTCATAGAGGAGGCTGCCAGTTCGTTAAGACCGATCTGGATACCTTTATCTTTCAGCACGCGGCTATCCGCTTCTACGACCTGTTGCAGTAAGGCGATCACTTCATCCACATCCGCCTCGTAAGCCACGCCAATGATAAATTCATTACGGCGAACCGGTTCACGCGAGAAGTTGACGATGTTCCCGCTGATGATCTTGCCGTTTGGCACCACCACGATTTTGCCGTCTGCCGTTCTCAGCGTGGTGGAGAAAATCTGCACATGCAGCACGGTTCCCATAACGCCGCCCAGATCGACGAACTCGCCGGTGCGAAACGGACGGAAGGTGACCAGCAGAACGCCTGCAGCAAGGTTAGAGAGTGACCCCTGCAGCGCCAGACCCACGGCCAGACCCGCAGCACCCAGCACGGCAATCACCGAGGCGGTCTGCACACCGATGCGTCCCAGCGCTGCGATAACGGTGAAGGCGATAACCCCATAGCGCACCAGTGCGGAGAGGAAGTCCGCCACGGTAGCGTCTATGTGACGGGCGCGCAGCAGGCGATTTACGGCATTAGAAATGATACGGGCGATAATCATCCCGATAATAATGATGGCAATAGCTGCAACGATATTTACGGCATAGCTGATGATCAGCGCCTGATTGCGAACCAGCCAGTTACCTGCGTTGTTTAAGCCGTCGACGACGTGTAACTCTTCCATTAATAAGCCCTGTTGTTAGATTCCCACCGGGAATGAAAAAACTGCCAGATGACATCCGACACCCTGCCATCAAGGGTAATCAATTATCTCCTTAAGCGCCAAACCGACCGGCGTTTAACCCTGTTTTTCCAGAAATTGTGCATAAAAAAAGGCCCTTTCGGGCCTTTTTTGTACGGTAACGACTCTTCAGTTACAGCACGTCGACAGCGTTAAGCTCTTTGAAAGCCTGCTCCAGACGCACCACCATAGAGGCCTGGGCTGAACGCAGCCAGACGCGTGGGTCGTAGTATTTTTTGTTTGGCTTGTCAGCGCCTTCCGGGTTACCCAGCTGCGACTGCAGATAGCCTTCGTTCTTTTTGTAGTACTGCAGGATGCCGTCCCAGGTTGCCCATTGGGTATCGGTATCGATGTTCATCTTGATCACGCCGTAGCTGATAGACTCTTCGATTTCTGCAGCAGAAGAACCTGAACCGCCGTGGAAAACGAAGTCCAGCGCGTTGTGCGGCAGGCCATGTTTTTCACACACATATTTCTGCGAATCGCGCAGAATGGTCGGAGTCAGTTTCACGTTGCCTGGCTTGTAAACGCCGTGAACGTTACCGAATGATGCCGCAATGGTGAAGCGCGGACTGATAGCATTCAGTTTTTCGTACGCGTAGTTCACATCTTCTGGCTGGGTGTAGAGTGCAGATGCGTCCATGTGGCTGTTATCAACGCCATCTTCTTCACCACCGGTGCAGCCCAGTTCGATTTCCAGCGTCATGTCGAGTTTCGCCATGCGCGCCAGATATTTGCTGCTGATCTCGATGTTCTCTTCCAGTGACTCTTCTGACAGGTCGATCATGTGAGAAGAGAAAAGAGGCTTACCGTTTTTCTGGAAGTACTCTTCACCTGCGTCCAGCAGACCGTCGATCCATGGCAGCAGTTTCTTGGCACAGTGGTCAGTGTGCAGGATAACCGGCACGCCATACTGCTCAGCCATCAGGTGAACATGGTGCGCACCCGCGATAGCGCCGAAAATTGCCGCGCCCTGTGGTTTGTCAGTCTTGAAGCCTTTACCCGCGATAAATGCAGCACCGCCGTTAGAGAACTGGATGATGATTGGCGCTTTAACTTTCGCCGCTGCTTCCAGTGCCGCATTGATAGAATCGGTGCCGACGCAGTTTACGGCTGGCAGTGCGAATTTGTTCTCTTTCGCAACTTTGAAGATCTTCTGTACGTCATCACCAGTGACAACGCCGGGTTTTACGAAATCAAAAATTTTAGACATGATTGTGTCCTGTTTCGTGACCGTTGTTCCCCTTGAGGAACGTCGATTTAAACGCCCAGACGGGCAAGACTTCAGGCGATGCCGCCAGGCATCGCCCCCAAAGGATTACTGCTTCGCACGCTCTTCCAGCATGGCAACTGCAGGCAGTTTTTTGCCTTCCACGAACTCAAGGAACGCGCCGCCGCCGGTAGAGATGTAGGAAATTTTGTCTTCAATGCCGAACAGGTCGATAGCCGCTAAGGTATCGCCGCCGCCTGCAACAGAGAAGGCATCGCTGTCTGCAATGGCGTTAGCCACGATCTCGGTGCCTTTACGGAAATTAGGGAACTCAAACACGCCCACCGGGCCGTTCCACAGGATGGTTTTAGCATCCTTCAGGATGGCAGCCATCGCCTGTGCGGTTTCATCACCAAAGTCCATAATCTCTTCGTTATCCGCAACTTCCGAAACCTTTTTCACAGTAGCGGTCGCAGTTTCAGAGAATTCTGTGCCAACGCGTGAATCAGTTGGAACCGGAATACCGTGCTGATCGCGCAGGCCTTTAGCCGCTTCAACGAAATCTGGCTCATACAGGGATTTGCCGACGTTGTTGTCGATAGCGACGAAGGTGTTGGCAATGCCGCCGCCCACAATCACGGTGTCCGCGATTTTGACCAGAGATTGCAGCACGTCAAATTTGGTAGAGACTTTTGAGCCCCCTACCACAGCCACCAGCGGACGCTCCGGGTTGCTCATGACTTTACCCAGCGCTTCCAGTTCTGCAGAGAGCAGCGGGCCAGCACAGGCGATAGGGGCAAATTTGCCGACGCCGTGGGTAGAAGCCTGTGCGCGGTGCGCGGTACCAAAGGCGTCCATCACAAATACGTCGCACAGAGCAGCGTATTTTTTAGACAGCGCTTCGTCATCTTTCTTTTCGCCTTTGTTAAAGCGAACGTTTTCCAGCACAACCAGTTCGCCAGCGCCGACTTCAACGCCATCGAGGTAATCTTTTGCCAGGGTCACGGTGGTGCCGCTAAGCTTGTCTTTCAGGTAGTTAACTACCGGCAGCAGCGAGAACTCTTCATTGTATTCACCTTCGGTCGGACGACCCAGGTGAGAGGTAACCATTACTTTCGCGCCCTGTTTCAACGCCGCTTCAATGGTTGGCAGAGAAGCACGGATACGTGCATCAGACGTCACTTTACCTTCTTTAACCGGTACGTTCAGATCGGCACGGATCAGAACGCGTTTACCAGCCAGATCCAGATCGGTCATCTTAATTACAGACATGGTGAATCCTCTCGTTGATTCTCATAAGTTTTGCCAGACGCATACCGCGTCTTACCTGAAACCGCTTGCGGCCATCGCTAACGTCGTGTCGAGCATTCGGTTAGCAAAGCCCCATTCGTTGTCACACCAGACCAGGGTCTTGATAAGGTGTTGACCGCTGACCCGCGTTTGTGTTCCGTCCACAATGGCACTGTGCGGATCATGGTTAAAATCTACTGAGACTAACGGTAATTCCGTATAGTCAACTATACCACGAAATGTCCCTTCTGCCGCGCTTCGCAACAGGGTGTTAACTTCACACGCCGTCACCGCCTGATGCACAGAAACGCTGAGATCAATGGCCGTCACGTTAATCGTCGGAACGCGAACGGCTATCGCCTCGAAGCGATCGTTGAATTTCGGAAAAATACGGGTAATGCCTGCCGCCAGGCGAGTGTCCACCGGGATGATCGACTGACTGGCTGCACGCGTACGGCGCAGATCGCTGTGATAGGCGTCGATCACCTGCTGATCGTGCATCGCCGAGTGGATCGTGGTGACGGTGCCGGATTCGATACCAAACGCATCATCCAGCAGTTTAATCACCGGGATAATGCAGTTAGTGGTACAGGAAGCGTTGGAGACGATGCGGTCACTGGCGGTGAGTAACTGCTGGTTAACGCCATACACCACTGTGGCGTCGAGATCGTTTCCGCCGGGATGAGAGAACAGCACTTTTTTGGCGCCAGCCTGAAGATGCGCTTCGCCATCAGCGCGTGAGCCATAGACGCCGGTGCAGTCCAGCACCACATCCACGTCGAGTTCACGCCACGGCAGATCGGCAATGGCTGCACGGTGCAAAATGCGCAGGGTATCGCCACCCACCCACATTACATCGCGCTCCTGGCGGACATCGAAAGCAAAACGGCCATGGCTGGTATCGTATTTCAGCAGATGCGCCATACCGGTGGCTTCTGCCAGCTCGTTAATCGCGACCACGGTGATCTCTGCACGTCGGCCCGTTTCATACAGCGCGCGCAGGACGTTGCGTCCAATCCGGCCAAAACCATTTATCGCTACCCGTACCGTCATTTCTCTCCTGCCACGTCAGACTGAAAAAAACGTGCCGTTAGCCTGAGCGTTTCACTGCATTTTGTACAGGAGATTCTTACCCGGCATTGTCCGAAACCAGGGCGATTTGCCTGGCGACTGAAACGGTTCAGCTACAATAATAGAAGGAAGGAATAACAGGAATGATTGTGATCAATCTGGCTGCTTAAATTTGGATCTGCGTCACAAATTAAGGCAAAAGGCGGTTATTACTGCAGGAATAAAAAAATAAAAGGGACGAAAATCTCGTCCCTCTGTTTTTACAGCCGGGCGGGAACAGGCCCGCCTGACCGGTTTTACGCCAGCAGCGCTTTCGCTTTCGCGACGACGTTGTCGACGGTAAAGCCAAACAGTTCGAACAGCTGATCGGCAGGTGCAGATTCGCCGAAGCTGGTCATACCTACGATAGCGCCGTTCAGGCCGGTGTATTTGAACCAGTAATCAGCGATGCCCGCTTCGATTGCGACGCGTGCGCTGACCGCTTTTGGCAACACGGATTCACGGTACTCATCACTCTGCTTGTCGAAGGCATCCGTTGATGGCATAGAGACCACGCGCACTTTGCGGCCTTCGCTGGTGAGTTTGTCCCAGGCACCGACAGCCAGCTCAACTTCGGAACCGGTGGCGATCAGGATCAGCTCAGGCGTGCCATCGCAATCTTTCAGCACGTAACCGCCGCGCGCTACGTTAGCCAGCTGTGCCGTGTCACGCTCCTGCTGCGCCAGGTTCTGACGGGAGAAGATCAGCGCCGTCGGGCCATCTTTACGCTCAATGGCATATTTCCACGCCACCGCGGATTCAACCTGGTCACATGGACGCCACAGGCTCATGTTTGGCGTGGTGCGCAGGCTCGCCATCTGTTCAACCGGCTGGTGCGTCGGGCCATCTTCGCCCAGACCGATAGAGTCGTGGGTGTAGACCATGATCTGACGGATCTTCATCAGTGCCGCCATACGCGCTGCGTTACGCGCATATTCAACAAACATCAGGAAGGTCGCGGTGTAAGGCAGGAAGCCGCCGTGCAGCGCCAGGCCATTGGCGATTGCGGTCATACCGAACTCACGCACGCCGTAGTGGATGTAGTTACCCGCAGCATCTTCGTTGATCGGCTTAGAGCCAGACCAGATTGTCAGGTTGCTGGGTGCCAGATCGGCTGAGCCGCCCAGGTATTCCGGCAGAATTTTACCGAAAGCTTCAATAGCATTCTGTGAGGCTTTACGGCTGGCGATCTTCGCCGGGTTCGCCTGCAGCTGCTCAACGAACTTCTGCGACTCTTCCTGCCAGTTAGCTGGCAGTTCGTTGCTGACGCGGCGTTTAAACTCGGCAGCCAGTTCAGGGTGAGCCTGTGCGTAAGCGGCGAATTTCTCATTCCATGCAGACTCTTTCGCCTGGCCCGCTTCTTTCGCGTCCCACTCAGCGTAGATATCAGAAGGAATAACGAACGGCGCGTGGGTCCAGCCCAGCTGTTTGCGGGTCAGTGCCACTTCATCATCACCCAGCGGTGCGCCGTGTGAATCATGGGTACCGGCTTTGTTCGGTGAACCAAAACCGATAACGGTTTTGCACATCAGCAGTGAAGGCTTGTCGCTGACGCTTTTCGCTTCCTCGATCGCTTTCGCAATCGCATCCGCATCGTGACCATCGACGCCGCGCACCACGTGCCAGCCATAAGCTTCAAAGCGCTTAGCGGTGTCGTCGGTGAACCAGCCATCAATGTGACCATCGATAGAGATACCGTTGTCATCATAAAACGCCACCAGTTTGCCCAGCTTCAGCGTACCGGCCAGTGAGCAGACTTCGTGCGAGATACCTTCCATCATGCAGCCATCACCCATGAAGACATAGGTGTTGTGGTCTACGATGTCATGACCCGGACGGTTGAACTGTGCTGCCAGCGTGCGCTCAGCAATGGCAAAACCGACTGCGTTAGCGATGCCCTGCCCCAGCGGACCGGTAGTGGTTTCAACGCCCACGGTGTAGCCATATTCCGGGTGACCTGGAGTTTTTGAGTGCAGCTGACGGAAGTTTTCCAGTTCGCTCAGGGGCAGATCGTAGCCGGTCAGGTGCAACAGGCTATAGATCAGCATTGAACCGTGACCGTTAGAGAGCACGAAACGGTCGCGGTCAGCCCACAGCGGGTTGGTTGGGTTGTGGTTCAGGTAGCCGCGCCAGAGTACTTCAGCGATGTCCGCCATGCCCATTGGGGCACCCGGATGTCCCGATTTCGCTTTCTGTACTGCATCCATACTTAACGCACGAATGGCGTTGGCAAGCTCTTTACGAGAGGGCATTTTCTACTCCAGGTCGGATTAATGCTTCGCACCTTAACTTATTGTTATTAATGAGTTACCGGGCAAAACAAGGAAAAAGTTGCCCATCAATGTACATGAGAAACGGGGCAAAAGTACATGCTGTAAAACGCTAAATGCAGCCGCTTCGTATGGCTTTTCCAGCCATATCTGCTAGCAAAGTGCAGACTGGCACGCTATAACCAAATCGTTTATTCACCTGTCTGAGTTTCAGGTGTTTGTTTTTCTTACCTTGTTATGAATGGGATACAGCATGAAAATCAAAAAAATGGTGTTAGCGCTTGGACTGACGACGCTGCTCAGTGGCTGTCAGGGTTTAGACAATAATGCGCTGATGCAGTCGGGCGCGCAGGCGTATCAGGCTTATACCCTCAGCGACGATCAGGTAAAGCAGCTGAGCGATAAATCCTGTGAGCAGATGGACAAAGATAATCAGATTGCGCCTGCTAACAGTGATTATCAGCAGCGTCTGAACAAGATCGCCGCGGCGCTGGGCGATAACATCAACGGCGTACCGGCTAACTACAAGGTTTATCAGACCAAAGATGTCAACGCCTGGGCGATGGCAAACGGCTGTATTCGTGTTTACAGCGGTCTGATGGATATGATGACTGACAATGAAGTGGAAGGCGTGCTGGGTCATGAGATGGGCCACGTCGCGTTAGGTCATACGCGCAAGGCGATGCAACTGGCATATGCCACAACTGCGGCCCGCACCGCAGCCGCCTCGGTTGGCGGCGTGATTGGTTCACTGTCGCAGTCGCAGCTGGGTGAAATGGGTGAAAAACTGGTGAATGCGCAATTCTCCCAGACGCAGGAATCACAGGCGGATGACTACTCCTACGACCTGATGAAGAAGCGCAATATCGATCCAATGGGCCTGGCCACCAGCTTTGAAAAGCTGGCGAAGATGGAACAGGGACGTCAGAGTTCGATGTTTGACTCGCATCCCGCCTCTGAAGCGCGCGCAGCGCATATTCGTGAGCGAATTGCTGCCGACGGCAAGTAATTCCGCCGCTGAGCGCGCATGCATCCGGCGTGCGCGCTTAGCCGTGCGAAGTCCGCTAGCGCTTAAATATCTGATCTACCATCGAGCCCAGATCCAGCTTATTGTCATGCAGCGCCTGTTCATCCATGTGTCCCTGCGGCGACATTTTATCAATCAGCTGCGGCAATAGCGCAGCCAGCGTACCCGATGCCCCTTTCACATCGGTGCCGAGTTTGTCGGCCAGTGACTGCAGTTCATCCTGACCAAAAGCAGACTGAATCTCACTGTGGCCAACCGGATGGTTATCGCCGGTGCCGATCCAGGAACCAAACACCTCACCCAGCCCGCCCTGCTGGAATTTTTGCAGCAGCACTTCAATACCGCCCTGCTCCTGCACCCAATGCCACACAGCCTGTAACTGTCCCGGCGGATGCCCTTCACTCTGGTTGCCATCCAGTGCGCCAGCCAGTTCATCAAGAAAGCCCATGATTATCTCCACTACGCCATTTTTACGCTGTAAGTTTAGTTGCAGATAGGGGTTCGCGCCTGACGGTTACCCGTCGGGGTCAGAAGGGAATCGATCGGATCATGGCAAAGAGAGGAAGATCACAGCAGCGGCGTCTGCCCGACGGACAGGACGCCGCGTTCAGCGCCTGCCGGACTGAAGCCGACAGGCAGCAGGCATCAGCCTTTGTTTACAGCCTGAACATGCAGCATATCCAGCGCCAGCGTAGCCGCTGCCAGTGCCGTCAGATCAGCATGATCGTAACCCGGTGCGACTTCCACCAGATCCATGCCGACAATGTTCATGCCCTGCAGGCCACGGATCAGCTTGGTCGCTTTATCGGTGGTCAGCCCGCCAATCACCGGCGTGCCGGTGCCAGGTGCATGCGCCGGATCCAGACAGTCGATATCGAAGGTCAGATAGACCGGCAGATCGCCGACGGTGCGTTTCACTTCGGCGAGGATATCGTCAACGCTGCGGTCATTGACCTGCGCCGCATCCAGCACGTTGAAGCCCAGGCTCTTGTCGAATTCGGTACGGATACCAATCTGCACTGAGTGCTGCGGATCGATCAGCCCCTCTTTCGGCGCGGTAAAGAACATGGTGCCGTGGTCGAAGGTCGGGCCGTTAGAGTAGGTGTCGGTATGCGCATCAAAGTGCACCAGCGCCATTTTGCCGAAGTGTTTTGCATGGGCACGCAGCAGTGGCAGTGTGACGTAGTGGTCGCCGCCAAAGGTCATCATGCGCTTGCCATTGGCCAGCAGTTTTTCAGCATGGGCCTGCAATTTGTCGGAGAGATCCTGCGAATCACCGAAGGCGTAAACCAGATCGCCGCAATCGACGACGTTCAGACGCTGACGCAGATCGAAATCCCACGGCCAGCGGCAGCCTTCCCAGGCCAGATTGGTGGAGATCTGGCGAATCGCACCAGGACCCAGGCGACTGCCCGGACGACCCGAGGTCGCGGCATCAAACGGCACGCCGGTGATAACCCACTCGGCGTCGCTGTCGTAAGGCTGAAAATTCAGCGGAAAACGCATGAAACCAAAGGCGTTAGAAACCAGGGAGTTGTCGTACTGATTGCCAAGCGTGTTATACATAATTGCTCTCTCTATGTGCGTAAGTCGGGCCAGCCCGCAAACCATTAAGGTTGAGATGAAAAAAATCCCCTCCGCGTCGTTAGGCCCGACGAGGAAGGGATTGAGTGAGTCAGATTATCGACATAGTTAACGGCAACTGCAATATGCGATTACCGGTCGCCATAATCGATTATTCATCTTCTAAATAGGTATAGCCGTAGAGGCCGCTCTCGAACTCTTCCAGGAACTGCGCGCGCAGCTCTTCGTCGAGATCGGATGCCTGAACCTGATTGCGGAACAGCGCCATCAGCTCGTTGGGATCAAGCTGTACGTAACGCAGCATGTCCGCCACGGTGTCGCCTTCATCGGAGAGCTGCACTTCCACATCGCCATTTTCGCGTGCGTAGACATCCACCGCTTCGGTGTCACCAAACAGGTTATGCATGTTGCCCAGAATTTCCTGGTAAGCACCCACCATAAAGAAGCCCAGCATGGGTGGGTTATCAAGGTCATATTCCGGCATCGGCATGGTCGTCGCGATACCGTCGCCATCCACGTAGTGATCGATAGTGCCATCGGAGTCACAGGTGATGTCGAGCAGCACGGCACGGCGCTCCGGCTTCTTGTTCAGGCCTTCCAGCGGCAGTACCGGGAACAGCTGATCGATACCCCACGCATCCGGCATTGACTGGAACAGCGAGAAGTTAACGTAAATCTTATCCGCCATCCGCTCCTGCAGTTCGTCGATGATTGGACGGTGTGCACGGTTGCTCGGATCGAGATGCTGCTGAATATAGTGGCAGATGCTCAGATAGAGCTGCTCAGCCCATGAACGCTGCTTGAGATCGTAGGTGCCTGACGAGTAGCCGGTATGGATATCAAACAGATCCATCTGGCTGTCATGCAGCCATTCACGCAGCGAACGGCGGGTACTTGGCTCGTGCATCTCCTGCCAGGTTTCCCACATGCTGAGGATCGGGCGCGGCGCATCCGCATCCGGCGTTTCAGGTTCGCTGAACTCGTTGCGCTCCACCCCAATGATGTTGGAGACCAGCACCGTGTGGTGCGCGGTTACCGCACGGCCCGACTCGGTGATCACCGTCGGATGCTCCAGACCGTGCTCATCACAGGCAGCACCAATCGCCCAGATTACGTTGTTGGCGTACTCATTCAGGCCGTAGTTGACCGAGCAGTCAGACTGCGAGCGCGTTCCTTCGTAATCGACGCCCAGACCGCCGCCGACGTCGAAACATTTGATGTTGACGCCCAGCTTGGCCAGTTCGACATAGAAGCGCGCCGACTCACGCACGCCGGTGGCGATATCGCGGATGTTGGACATCTGCGAGCCCAGATGGAAATGCAGCAGCTGCAGGCTGTCGATACGACCCGCTTCGCGCATGATCTCAACCAGTTTCAGCACCTGGGTGGCTGACAGGCCAAACTTCGACTTTTCGCCGCCGCTCGACTGCCATTTACCGGAGCCCTGCGAAGCCAGACGCGCACGGATACCAAGACGCGGCACCACATTCAGACGCTCTGCTTCTTCCAGTACCAGCCGCACTTCGGTCATCTTCTCCAGCACCAGATAGACCTTATGGCCCATCTTCTCGCCGATCAGCGCCAGACGAATATATTCGCGATCTTTATAGCCGTTACAGACGATCACTGAACGGGTCTGACCGGCGTGCGCCAGCACCGCCATCAGCTCGGCTTTTGAGCCCGCTTCCAGTCCCAGCGGTTCGCCGGAGTGGATCAGTGACTCAATCACGCGTTTGTGCTGGTTAACTTTAATCGGGTAAACCAGGAAGTAGTCGCCTTTGTAACCGTAAGATTCACGCGCACGTTTAAAGGCGGCGTTAATGGAACGCAGACGGTGTTGCAGGATCTGCGGGAAGCAGAATAAAGCAGGCAGACGCTGGCCCTGCGCTTCGCGCTCTTTGACCAGACGAGCTAAATCGACGCGCACATCAGGACGATCCGGATCGGGACAGACACTGATGTGGCCCAGTTCGTTAACGTCGTAATAGTTGTTGCCCCACCAGGCGATGTTGTACGTACGCAACATTTTGCTCGCATCCTGATCGTTCATTGCAACCTCCTGCATGGAGCGGAGTGTACCCTGTTCGCCAGCTGACGAACCTTTGATATTCTTCATGTCGTCAGACATCGCGAACCTCAATTTTCCGTTGAAAGATGAAACTGTTAACCGGCTTTATGGCCGCTAATCTGAAAACCTGTTGCCACATTAAACGCAATGTCCTGTTCACCTGACGTTGCCGTCAGCGCGATTCACGCATGAGAGTTAAGTGTAAAACACCCGGGCCATCTCCGTTTAAACAGAGAACATTTAACTGATCTGTATTGACCATGGATAACCTGCGTCGTTCCGCTGCGCGAGCGCAGAGAAGAAACAAAACCGATCGAGCAGAGATAAAGATTAGCCTGCGCCTGTGTCGGTAAAATTACCGCATCGGACATCGCGTCGACAGGAAAGAGAAACAGATGGGAGGCAGGAGAGAGCCAGCGCAGCGCCGCAGCGCAGAGAACCGGAAGAAGAAAAAGCGTGGTTCATTACTTGTATCACCTCCGCATATGCCAGGGGCACATGGAAAACAACCTGGGTGAAAGCCAGACCAGAGTCTGACAGGCGCGACGCAAACAGTGGCGTCATCCTTGCTGCTGCTATCAAAGCAGCGGCGTTTTATACAGTTTACAGCCGTAAAATGCAAAAATATTATCGGGGAATTGCGTGTAGCGTCAGCAAATTATGCCGATAACAGAGACAGGTTAAAGGCTGAAACAGAAAAAGGGCTGGTAATTGGTTTACCCTCTATCCTAAAATAGCCGTCCAGATGGTTTTCCATCTAAACAGGTTACTATCCAGGCGGTGTTGGCCTGCTGTGCTGACACAACCTCACTGCTCGCGGCTTTGCCTGAAGGGGCGTCAGGTCAGACCACCTCACTGGCGCTATGCAGTCGTACTCAAACCATATTTAAGGTAAAGAACAGAATGGCTAAACACCTTTTTACGTCCGAGTCTGTATCAGAAGGACATCCCGATAAAATCGCCGACCAGATCTCCGATGCTGTGCTGGATGCGATCCTTGAACAGGATCCTAAAGCGCGCGTGGCCTGCGAAACCTACGTTAAAACCGGTATGGTGCTGGTTGGCGGTGAAATCACCACCAGCGCCTGGGTTGATATCGAAGAGATCACCCGTAAAACCGTACGTGAAATCGGCTATGTCCATTCCGATATGGGCTTTGACGCCAACTCCTGCGCGGTATTAAGCGCGATTGGTAAACAGTCTCAGGATATCAATCAGGGCGTTGACCGTACCGATCCGCTGGAACAGGGCGCGGGCGACCAGGGCCTGATGTTCGGCTATGCCACTAACGAAACAGACGTGCTGATGCCTGCGCCGGTGACCTATGCGCACCGTCTGGTACAGCGTCAGGCTGAAGTGCGTAAAAACGGCACCCTGCCGTGGCTGCGCCCGGATGCCAAGAGCCAGGTCACTTTCCAGTATGACGATGGCAAAATCGTGGGCATCGATGCAGTTGTGCTCTCTACTCAGCACGCTGAATCTATCAGCCAGAAAGATCTGCAGGAAGCGGTGATGGAAGAGATCATCAAGCCGGTTCTGCCTGCAGAGTGGCTGAGCGCCTCGACCAAATATCACATCAACCCAACCGGTCGCTTTGTGATCGGCGGCCCGATGGGCGATTGCGGTCTGACCGGTCGTAAAATCATCGTAGACACCTACGGCGGCATGGCGCGTCATGGTGGCGGTGCGTTCTCGGGTAAAGATCCATCTAAAGTTGACCGCTCTGCAGCCTATGCGGCACGTTACGTGGCGAAAAACATCGTAGCGGCCGGCCTGGCTGACCGTTGTGAAATCCAGGTCTCCTACGCTATCGGCGTGGCAGAACCTACTTCTATCATGGTGGAAACCTTCGGCACCGAGAAAATCTCTACCGAACAGCTGACGCTGCTGGTGCGCGAGTTCTTCGACCTGCGTCCATATGGTCTGATCCAGATGCTGGATCTGCTGCACCCAATCTATAAAGAGACCGCAGCTTACGGTCACTTTGGTCGTGAACATTTCCCATGGGAAAAAACCGACAAAGCTGCCCTGCTGCGTGAAGCGGCTGGCCTGTAAGGTTACCGGCTGCTGATAAAAACCCTGCCACTGCGGCAGGGTTTTTTATTGCCTTTTCAGCCCCATTGCTAACCGGAGCAATTTTGCTCCCGCTACCCTTCTGAACGACAGGCCAGCGCAATTTCTGGTGAGCGCGTGACGACAAAAAAAACGCATCTGCCCGACATCTTCTTCTCTCTGCAGCAAATTTTCAGTTCTCAGCTACACTTCTTTTCGCTTTTTCTGACGACTAAATGTTAACGATTACAAATTGAAATGCTTTGTTTATCCGATATTTAGGAATTAACGCACGTAGTTATTCTGCTGAAAATGCGTTATTTTCAGCGTCGTCTGATAGCCAGTAAATAGAGCATTGTCAGAAACTTAATGAGTGCTATACCTCACTGGTTAATTAATCTTTCCGGGAAAAATATGCTGAATTTCAGGGTTTCAGCGTGTGTAAGCGATTACACTGATGTGATCAGGCTCACTTTTTTCCGGCAAAAGGTTTTTTAACATTGATAAAAACAATGATGGATAAACCTGGAGGCTAAAATGCCTGGCAATACACACAAAAGCAGAACTTCAAATAAGGCGATGACCTTATTTGTCTGCTTTCTGGCGGCCCTTGCGGGTCTGCTGTTCGGTCTGGATATCGGCGTTATCGCCGGTGCTCTGCCGTTTATCGCAAAGGACTTTAACGTCACCCCTCATCAGCAGGAGTGGATCGTCAGTTCCATGATGTTTGGTGCGGCGGTCGGTGCTATCGGCAGCGGCTGGATGTCATCCCGCCTGGGCCGTAAAAAAAGCCTGATGGCCGGTGCGATTCTGTTCGTTATCGGTTCACTCTGGTCGGCGATGTCGCCAAACCCGGAAATGCTGATCAGCGCCCGCGTTCTGCTGGGTCTGGCAGTCGGTATCGCCTCTTATACTGCCCCGCTTTATCTTTCTGAGATCGCTCCGGAAAAAATTCGCGGCAGTATGATTTCGCTTTATCAGCTGATGATCACCATCGGTATTCTTGGTGCTTACCTGTCCGATACGGCGTTCAGCTTTACCGGCAACTGGCGCTGGATGCTGGGCATCATCACTATTCCGGCACTGTTGCTGCTGGTCGGCGTTTTCTTCCTGCCAAACAGCCCACGCTGGCTGGCGGCACGAGGCAACTTCCGCGATGCTCAACGCGTACTGGATCGTCTGCGTGACACCAGCGAGCAGGCAAAACGTGAGCTGGAAGAGATCCGTGAAAGCCTGAAGATCAAACAGTCTGGCTGGGGTCTGTTCACCAGCAGCAGCCACTTCCGTCGTGCGGTCTATCTCGGCATCCTGCTGCAGGTAATGCAGCAGTTTACCGGCATGAACGTCATCATGTACTACGCGCCAAAAATCTTTGAAATCGCGGGCTTCACCAACACCACCCAGCAGATGTGGGGCACGGTGATTGTGGGTCTGGTTAACGTACTGGCGACCTTTATTGCCATTGGCCTGGTGGATCGCTGGGGTCGTAAACCTACCCTGATTCTGGGCTTTATGGTGATGGCAGCCGGTATGGGCGTTCTGGGTACGATGCTGCACTTCGGCATTCACTCGCCGGGCGCACAGTACTTTGCGGTAGGTATGCTGCTGATGTTCATCATCGGTTTTGCGATGTCAGCCGGTCCGTTGATCTGGGTACTCTGTTCCGAAATTCAGCCGCTGAAAGGCCGCGATTTCGGTATCACTGTCTCCACCACCACCAACTGGATCGCGAACATGATCGTGGGTGCGACCTTCCTGACGATGCTGAATACGCTGGGCAATGCGAACACCTTCTGGGTCTACGCACTGCTTAACCTGTTCTTCATTCTGCTGACGGTGATGCTGATCCCTGAGACCAAAAACGTCTCGCTGGAACACATCGAACGTAACCTGATGGCAGGTAAAAAACTGCGCGACATCGGTTCACGCGACTAACTTTACCCGGTAAAAAATGCGGTAAAAAAAACGGCGGGGTTTCTCTGGAAACCCCGCCGTTTTTATTTGTTCAACGCCCCACTACGCTGTGGTTACCCGCGTTACCGGCAGGGGCCGCCGTATGCAGCAGAGCGCCAGCGCCATAATGAAAATGGTCGCGGTCTGATTATAGGGCAGCACCGAATCGGTCAGTCCGGTGGTAAATAGCGCCACCATCGGCAGCGCCACGCCGCGCAGATCACACTTCTTCAGCCAGCCCGCCAACACAGTCAGATAGAGCAGCGCCAGCGACGCCGTACCCAGCCATCCCTGCAATGACGTCACTTCGAGGAACTCGTTGTGCATGTTGTATTTAACGTTGGTGAAGCCTTCAACATTGAGGGGATAGTGCACAGTGATGAACTGACGCGCCTCAGTGGTGCGCGCATCCGGCGTCGCAAAACCGCCATGGTGCTCAATAAAGTTGACCGCCCCGCCCCAGATGGCGACACGTGCGCCCAGCGAGGTCGAACTGTTTGAACCAAAGTTCTCAATATCCTGCACTCCCTCTACCCAGCGGTTGCTGGTCATCAGAATCAGCACCGCCATTACGCCCACCAGCAGAGCGCTAATCCGCCAGTTGGTCAGCAGCGACAGCCGGTAGGTCTGCACCAGGAACAGTAGCCCCACGGCAATCAGCGCAATCAGGGTCACACGGGTGCCGCACAGGTAGAGCAAGGCAAAGGTCACTGCCAGCACAGCGATATCGGCAACCTTCCAGTAAGCGTGCGTCTCATAGCGGCTTAGCCACAGCCAGGCACAGTAGATAAACAGAATCATGTAAGAAGACATGGAGGCGGCTTCGGTGGTGAGCTTGATGCGGATATTCTCAGTGTAGAGATGCTCGTGGATACCAAAGCCCAGCGTAATCAGCAGGCCAAGAAGGATGAGCCCTTTTCCGACGCGTAGCGTAGTCAGGGAGACACGATCCCCATAAACAGCCAGACTGAGCAGCACAAAGGCACCCATCAACAGCCGCTTCGCGCCCAGCAGATAGTTGCCCATATTAGTGATGGCATCGCCTGAGGGCGCGGTTTCGATCCCCTTCACGTGAATCGCCCAGAACAGTCGAATCAGGGCAAAGATAATCAGCACAGCAAACAGGGCGATATAAAAACCGTTCTCTTTAAAGTCCACCCGCCTGCGCACCAGGCCATACAGCACGGACGCGATAGAGAGATAAGAGACCAGATAAAATATTTTTTGCGGCAGGCCGGTAACAAACATATTCAGTGACAGCGCCAGGCAGAGCGCAATAACTGAAAAATTAACCATTAACGTTAATCCATTGCGACTGATTTTATTCGTCATGCTTAACCTCAGTAAGGCGGTTAAACACACTCATCAGGTGCTTCATATAATTTTCCTCATAAAAACCGGTGATGCTCGCTTTAATAGCCTGATGATCGGGGAAGTGGAAATCCCCGCTCATAGCGTTGAGAATCGCGGCCAGCGCCATGCTGTCATGGGTGGGATAGAGCTGACCATTAATACCGTTCTGAATAATTTCCGCCGGGCCGCTGATGCAGTCGGATGAAACACAGTAGACGCCGCGCGACATCGCCTCCAGCAGGATCAGCGGGAAGCCTTCGAAGTTAGAGGTCATGACCAGGCAGGTGACCTGTCTGATATGGCGGATGACATACTCCCAGGCATTCTCCTGCCAGCCATGCCAGGTGATGCGATCCTGAATGCCGAGTTGCGTCACGTAGTGCTGACATTGCGTCAGATCTTCCCCGTCACCCACTATCTCCAGCGTCCAGGGCGCATCCAGCTGCTGCAGGGCATCAAACAGATCTTTAAGCTGTTTCTGCCGCTGATAATGGACGCGACCAATATAGAGAAACTTCAGCGCCTGGGGTCTGCCGATTACCGTGTCATTGCGTTTGATCGGGTTATAGATCACGTCAACGTCAGTGGCGCGTGCACCCAGTTCCACCAGCTGCTCTTTAATCTGATTACTGATCGCAAAATGGTGATCGGCCCGCAGCAGATAATGGGGACGATAACGTTCACGCGGAGGCAGGTGCATCCAGCTCGACAATACGATTTTACGTCCTGAAAGCGTGATTGCCCGGCGCGTCATCAGGCAGGGAATGGTGTTGAGGGTCAGGATATGATCGGGCTGATAACGACGAAAGAAGGCGGCCATTCTCAGCGTATGAATAAGATTTTTTATTTTCTTATTCCGCAGCGTGCAGACGCTCTCAGCCAGAACAGCATTGGCGGTCCAGGCGCGGGAGTGGCTCTCCTCTCCGCTGTTGATAATAAACAGCCCTGCTTCGGTACCGGGTTCCGCATTCAGGGCCTTAATCAACTGACCGGTCACATTTTCCATCCCACCACGACCGGCCATCAGATCCGTCACCAGCACAATCCGTTGTTTCCTGACGTTATCATTATTTTTCATTGGTTTATCCATGCCCTGTGCCGTTCGCTTTTCATCCATCCACTCTGCGGTGAATGTCATTAATAGAATATTCTAAAAAAGCCCATAACAATATTTAAACCAGAAATTTTCCCCCAGCCAGAACCACACTTGTCGCTGGCGACGTTGAGTTCCTGCGCGGCGGCGATTATTCTGAGCGCCATGAAAACGCCTCGTCTCCCCATTGCCCTGCAGCAGGCCGTAATGCGCTCGCTGCGCCAGTCGCTTGAACGTGCGAATCAGGCGCTGAAAACCCGTTATCCGGAACCGAAGCTGCTCTACCAGCAGCGTGGTACGGCGGCGGGCACCGCCTGGCTGGCGTCCTGGGAAATTCGCATCAATCCTGTGCTGCTGCTGGAAAACCAGCAGGCATTTATCGATGAAGTGGTGCCGCATGAGCTGGCGCATCTGCTGGTCTGGAAGCAATTTGGTCGCGTTGCGCCGCACGGCAAAGAGTGGAAGTGGATGATGGAGCAGGTGCTGGGCGTTCCGGCACGGCGTACTCACCAGTTTGAGATCGCATCCGTACGCAGCAACACCTTTGCCTACCGCTGTCAGTGTCAGCAGCATCAGCTGACCGTGCGCCGCCACAATCGTATACTGCGCAAAGAGAGTGAATATCGCTGCGTGCACTGTGGCAGCCTGCTGATCGCGGGTGAATTTGTCGCGTCCTGAGAAGAATCCCCATTCCGCCCTATTCCACATTCTGTTACCCTGCCGCCCTTTTTCGTACTGAGTAGAAATCTGGAATATGTCTCGCATACTAAGTCTGGCGGTTGCGCTGATGTTTGCGCCCGCCGCTGACGCCCTCAACCTGAATAACTATCATCAAAATAACTTTCAGCAGGCCAAAACCTTTGCGGCGGCGATCAACGCCGATGCACCGGGTTCTTTTTACTGTGGCTGTAAGATTCAGTGGCAGGGAAAAAAGGGGATTCCCGATCTCAACAGCTGTGGCTATCAGGTGCGCAAAAACGCCAATCGCGCCGCACGCATTGAGTGGGAACATGTGATGCCCGCCTGGGAGTTTGGCCATCAGCGTCAGTGCTGGCAGGATGGCGGTCGTAAAAACTGCAGCAAAGATCCCGACTACCGCCGCATCGAAACCGACCTGCACAACCTGCAGCCTGCGGTGGGTGAAGTGAATGGCGACCGTGGCAACTTCGCCTACAGTCAATGGAACGGCAGCGAGCAGCAGTACGGCCAGTGTGAGATGAAGATCGACTTTAAACTCAAACAGGCGGAGCCACCTGCGCGGGCGCGTGGTGCCATTGCCCGCACCTATTTCTATATGCGCGACCAGTATCATCTGCGTATTTCGCGCCAGCAGATGCAGCTGTTTACCGCCTGGAACAAGCTCTATCCCGTGACAAAATGGGAGTGCGAACGCGACCAGCGCATTGCAAAGGTTCAGGGCAATCACAATCCTTATGTGCAGCAGGCTTGCCAGCGCTAAAATCCCTGCCCTACACTAGCTCTTTTTCCAATGACGCCGCTGCAGCGCGGCGTCCGGTCTCAGGAACCTTATGCGTATACCTCGCATCTATCACGCCGGGCCATTAAGCATCGGCAGTGAAATTACCCTGGATGAAGATGCATCCAATCATGTGGGCCGGGTGCTCCGGATGACGGCAGGTCAGCGTCTGGAACTCTTTGATGGCACTAATCTGACTTTTGCAGCAGAGATCACGCATGTAGATAAAAAGCGTGTAAAAGTATCGGTCACAGAGAGCCAGCCGGACGATCGCGAGTCACCGTTACATCTGCATTTAGGTCAGGTGATGTCGCGCGGTGAAAAAATGGAATTCACTATCCAGAAATCGATCGAACTGGGCGTGAATGTCATTACACCCTTGTTTTCCGAGCGCTGTGGCGTAAAGCTTGATGCTGAGCGTCTGGCGAAGAAGATCCAGCAGTGGCAGAAAATTGCTATTGCCGCCTGCGAGCAGTGCGGCCGTAATCGCGTGCCGGAGATTCGTGAAGCGATGACGCTGGAAGCCTGGTGCGCAGAAGCAGATAGCGGACTGAAGCTTAACCTGCATCCGCGCGCCAGCCACAGCATCAACACGCTGCCCCAGCCTGTTGAGCGGGTAAGGTTGCTGATTGGCCCTGAAGGCGGTTTGTCTGCGGACGAGATTGCGATGACGGCGCAGCACGATTTTACTGACATTCTGCTTGGCCCACGGGTATTGCGTACCGAAACTACCGCGCTGACGGCCATTACGGCACTTCAGGTGAGGTTTGGCGACCTGGGTTAAGCGATACTTTCAGCGGAAAGAGAGCAGGCATGATGTCCTGACCGATCGGCCCACTGCAGACCGAACCAGACGAGGCGGTAAATGCCGCCTCACCGAGGAGATAATAATGATTAAACTTGGCATCGTGATGGACCCTATTTCGTCCATCAATATTAAAAAAGACTCCAGCTTCGCTATGCTGCTGGAAGCACAGCGCCGTGGTTATGAAATTCACTACATGGAGATGCACGATCTCTCCCTGCGCGGTGGCGTGGCCTCGGCCCGCACCCGCCTGCTGACCGTCGAGCAGAACCCTGAGAACTGGTATCAGTTTGGCAGCGAGCAGGTGATCCCGCTGGCTGACCTGAATGTGGTGCTGATGCGCAAAGATCCGCCATTCGATACCGAGTTCATCTATGCGACCTACATTCTGGAGCGCGCTGAAGAGCTGGGTACGCTGATCGTGAACAAACCGCAGAGCCTGCGTGACTGTAACGAAAAGCTCTACACCGCCTGGTTTGCCGAGTTTACGCCTGACACTCTGGTGACCCGCAGCAAAGCGCAACTGCGCACTTTCTGGCAGGAGCATGGCGACATCATCATGAAGCCGCTGGATGGCATGGGTGGTGCGTCGATTTTCCGCGTGAAGAAAGATGATCCTAACTTTGGCGTGATTACCGAAACCCTGACCGAGCATGAGAGCCGTTTCTGCATGGCGCAGAATTATATTGCGGCGATCACCGAGGGTGACAAACGCGTGCTGGTCGTCGATGGCGAGCCGGTGCCTTACTGCCTGGCGCGTATCCCGCAGGGCGGTGAAACGCGTGGCAACCTCGCCGCCGGTGGTCGCGGTGAAGCGCGTCCGCTGAGCGAAAGCGACTGGGAAATCGCGCGCCGTGTTGGCCCGACGCTGAAAGCAAAAGGGCTGATTTTTGTCGGTCTGGACATCATCGGTGATAAACTGACTGAAGTTAACGTGACCAGCCCAACCTGCATTCGTGAAATTGAGGCTGCGTTCCCGATCTCCATCACCGGCATGTTGATGGATGCCATTGAGAAGCGCCTGGGCTGAGCATGACGCCGGGGCGAAGCTCCGTGATCAACCCAATACCGGTGCGGCCGTCGCGTGCCGGTTATTTTTTTGGTACATCGTGTGAGAATGAATTTACAACATCACTTTTTGATTGCCATGCCTTCATTGCAGGATCCTTTCTTCAAACGTTCCGTGGTCTATCTCTGCGAACATAACGAAGAGGGTGCAATGGGACTGATCATCAATAAACCCATGGAAAACCTGACGGTTGAAGGCATTCTGAAGAAGCTCAAAATCTCTGCTGACGATCGCGATCCGGCGATCAAGCTGGATAAACCGGTGTTTACCGGCGGCCCGCTGGCGGAAGATCGTGGCTTTATCCTGCACTCCGCACAACGCACCTTTACCTCCAGTATTCGTGTTTCCGATAACACGATCATCACCACGTCCCGTGACGTGCTGGAGTCGATCGGTACAGCGTCTCAGCCCACTAACGTGCTGGTTGCGCTGGGTTACTGCGCCTGGGAAAAAGATCAGCTGGAGAATGAGCTGATGGAAAATGCCTGGCTGACCACGCCCGCTAACAGCAACATCCTGTTCCAGACGCCGATTTCAGAGCGCTGGCGCGAAGCGGCGCGCAGTATTGGCGTCGATATTCACAACATGGCCAGCGACGCCGGACACGCCTGATGTCAACTCAAACTCTGTTAGGATTCGACTTCGGCACCAAAAGTATTGGTGTCGCCGTAGGTCAGCAACTCACTGGCAGCGCCCGTCCGCTGACCGCCCTGAAAGCGCAGGATGGCATCCCGGACTGGCTGGTAATTGAAAAACTGCTGAAAGAGTGGCAGCCCGATTTCGTGGTGGTGGGATTACCGCTGAATATGGATGGCACCGAGCAGCCGCTGACCGATCGCGCACGTAAATTTGCCAACCGCCTGCACGGGCGCTTTGGCATCCGCGTGGAGCTGCAGGATGAACGACTCAGCACGGTAGAAGCGCGTGCTGGCCTGTTTGAACGCGGCGGCTATCGCGCGCTCAATAAAGGATCGGTCGACTCACAGTCTGCTGCCATCATTTTGCAGGACTGGTTCGAAAACCATTACTGACATCCTCACTCAATCAGTCCGGCAGCCTGACGCGCCAGCCTGCTCTGCTCAAACGTCTGCATACCGGCCTGTGCGCCGGTTTGTAACAGCGCAGGGATCTGGTGCATCTTGCCTTCTCTGATCAGATTGGTGATGCCAGGTGTGGCGATCAGTACCTCAAACAGTCCGATGCGCGAACCGGCAACTGACGGCACCAGCCGCTGTGCAATTACCGCTTTCAGGCTGCCCGCCAGCTGAGTACGCACCAGCTGTTTCTCCTCTGCCGGAAAGACATCAACCAGCCGATCCACCGCCTGCGCTGCGCCACGCGTGTGCAGCGTCGCCAGCACCAGATGGCCGGTCTCCGCAGCTGTCAGTGCCTGACGAATAGTCTCGCTGTCACGCAGTTCGCCCAGCAGTATAACGTCGGGATCTTCACGCAGTGCTGCCTTTACTCCCAGCGAGAACGAACCGCAGTGCAGGCCGATTTCACGCTGCTGTATCAGCGACTGCTGGCTGTGATGGATAAATTCAATCGGATCTTCCAGCGTGATGATATGCCGCGCCTGCTGGCGGTTCAGCGCATCGACCAGCGCCGCCAGCGTGGTTGATTTACCGCTGCCGGTCGCACCCGTCACCAGAATCAGCCCATCCTGCTGCTCCAGCAGCGTCGGGACAATGGCGGGCAGTTGCAGGCTCGCAAGCGTCGGGCATGCCGTGGCGATGATGCGCAGTGCCAGTGACAGGCCGTTGCGCTGCATAAAGAGATTCGCGCGCAGACGCTGACCATCGGCCAGGCTCAGAGCGAAATCGAGCTGCCCTGCGCGCTCCAGCTCCTGACGCTGCGGGTCACTTAGCCAGCGGGCCATAAACTGCGCCATCCATGCACCAGAAAGCGGGCACTGCTGCGGCATCGCCTCCAGCCTTCCCTGCTGCCGCCAGTAGGGCAAATGTCCGCTGCAAAGGTGCAGATCGGCGGCATTATGCTTTACACTAAGCCCCACCATTTCATCCAGATTCATAATTTCTCCTGACTATGACCTCAATCCAGCAGAACCTACAGCAAGTGCGGCAGCGAATCGCTGCTGCTGCCGCGAGTTGCGGCCGCGCACCAGAAGAAATTACCCTGCTTGCAGTCAGTAAAACCAAACCTGCGAGCGCGGTCGAAGAAGCCTTTGCCGCTGGCCAGATTGCCTTTGGTGAAAATTACGTTCAGGAAGGGGTTGAAAAGGTCCAGGCACTGGCCGCACATCCTGAGCTGGAGTGGCACTTCATCGGCCCGCTGCAGTCCAATAAAAGCCGTCTGGTGGCGGAACATTTCGCCTGGTGTCACACCATTGACCGCCAGCGCATCGCGCAGCGGCTCAACGATCAGCGGCCTGCTTCGCTGCCACCGCTGAATGTGTTAATTCAGGTAAATATCAGTGACGAGAACAGCAAATCTGGCATCATGCTGGAGGCCGTTTCCGGGCTGGCGGAGCAGATCGCTGCCCTGCCGCAACTGCGGCTGCGCGGATTAATGGCGATTCCGGCAGCAGAGAGTGATTACGCGCGGCAGCTGGCGGTGTGTCAGCAGATGGCGGAAGCCTTCCGGCAACTGCAACAGCACTATCCGCATGCAGACACGCTTTCGCTGGGAATGAGCGATGACATGGAGGCGGCAATCGCCGCAGGCAGTACGATGGTGCGTATCGGCACCGCCATTTTTGGCGCACGAGATTATGCGCACAACTCACAACAATAACAGAGGAACTTCATGTTAACACTGACGTTTTTAGTAAAAACGCTGATCGATCTCTACGTCATGGTGCTGCTGTTACGCATCTGGATGCAGTGGTCCCGCTGCGATTTTTACAATCCAGTGGCGCAGTTTGTCGTAAAAGTGACACAGCCGATTGTTAAGCCGCTGCGCCGTATACTGCCGGCACTGGGACCGATAGATACCGCCTCGCTGCTGCTGGCATTTGTGCTGACTACGCTGAAATACCCGATTTTATTGCTGATTCAGGTGGGCGTCTTCTCAGTCGACCCAACCAATCTGCTGGTCGGCCTGCTGTCGCTGGTTAAATCCGCCGGCTATCTGGTCTTCTGGGTGATTATTATTCGCTCCCTGATGAGCTGGATCAGCCAGGGCCGGGGGCCTGTCGACTATCTGCTGGTGCAGTTAACCGAGCCGATGATGGCACCTGTTCGCCGTATTCTGCCTGCGATGGGCGGTATCGACTTCTCAGCGATGATCGTCATCCTGGTGCTGTATGCCCTGAACTTTCTCGGCATGGACCTGTTCCCGGGTCTCTGGTATCTGCTGTAAATGAATCAAACTGGAACTGTTATGCAAAAAGTTGTCCTCGCAACCGGCAATCCCGGCAAAGTGCGTGAACTGGCGGAGTTACTCTCCGCCTTTGGTCTGGATATCGTCGCACAGACCGACCTTGGTGTTGAATCGGCGGAAGAGACCGGCCTGACCTTTATTGAGAACGCGATTCTCAAGGCGCGTCACGCGGCACAGATCACCGGATTACCGGCCATTGCCGATGATTCCGGCCTGGCCGTGGATGCGCTGGGCGGCGCGCCCGGCATCTACTCGGCGCGCTACGCCGGTGAAGAGGCCAGCGATCAACAGAACCTGGAGAAGCTGCTGCAGGCGCTGGAAAACGTGCCGGACGGTCAGCGCAAGGCACAATTTCACTGCGTGCTGGTCTATCTGCGTCATGCGGAAGATCCGACCCCGCTGGTGTTCCATGGCAGCTGGCAGGGTGAGATCACCCGCGCCGCCGCTGGTGCCGGTGGTTTTGGTTACGACCCGATTTTCTTTGTCCCGGCACTGGGTAAAACCGCGGCCGAACTGAGTAAAGCGGAAAAAGGTGCAGTTTCTCACCGGGGTAAAGCATTGACGCTGTTGCTGGAAGCGATGCGTAATGCCTAATCTGCCGCCGTTAAGTCTCTATATCCACATTCCGTGGTGCGTACAGAAATGTCCCTACTGTGATTTTAACTCCCACGCGCTGAAAGATGAGGTGCCGCACGTTGAATACGTGCAGCACCTGCTGCGCGATCTGGAGATCGATTTACCGCTGATCAATGGCCGGGAAGTGCGCACGATCTTCATCGGTGGCGGCACGCCCAGCCTGCTGAGCAGCAGCGCGATGCAGATGCTGATGGATGGCGTGCGGGATCGTCTGACGCTCTCGCCCGATGCGGAAGTGACCATGGAAGCCAATCCGGGCACCGTGGAAGCGGACCGGTTCAGCGCCTATCAGCGCGCCGGTATCAACCGTATTTCGATTGGCGTACAGAGCTTCAGTCCGCAAAAGCTGCAGCGTCTTGGCCGCATTCACGGCCCGGAAGAGGCGGTCCGCGCCGCTGAACTGGCCGAGTCGCTCTCGCTGCGCAGTTTTAACCTTGACCTGATGCATGGCCTGCCCGATCAGTCGCTGGAAGAGGCGCTCGATGATTTACGTCAGGCGATTGCGCTTAATCCGCCGCATCTCTCCTGGTATCAGCTCACGATTGAACCCAACACCCTGTTTGGCTCACGCCCGCCGGTGCTGCCGGATGATGATGCGCTATGGGATATTTTCGAACAGGGCGATCAGCTGTTGCAGGCTGCCGGTTATCAGCAGTATGAGACCTCTGCCTACGCGAAGCCGGGTTATCGCTGTGAGCACAACCTCAACTACTGGCGCTTTGGCGACTATCTGGGGATTGGGTGTGGCGCACACGGTAAGCTGACGCAACCGGATGGCCGCATAGTCCGCACGGTGAAAACCCGTCATCCGCGTGGATTTATGCAGGGGAACTACCGCGAAAAGCAGTATGACGTTGCCGATAGCGACAAGCCGTTTGAATATTTCATGAACCGCTTTCGCCTGCTGGAAGCCGCGCCGCGTGACGAGTTCAGCCGCTATACCGGTTTATCAGAGCAGGTGATCCGTCCGCAGATGGATGCCGCGATTGCCGCTGGTTACGTGACTGAAACCGCGGAGCAGTGGCAGATTACGGAGAAAGGGAAGCTATTCCTGAATTCGCTGCTGGAGCTGTTCTTAGCGGAAGAGTAACAAAAGCGCCTCAGCCCGACAGGCTGAGGCGTTGACCTATTTTTTCAGTGCGCCGGTAAGCTGTTTACGCTGATCTTCCAGCGAAATAACGCGATTACACACCTCGTGACCGAAGTTCTGGAAATCCTGCTCCTGCTTGCTCCACTCAGCCTGAATCGACTGCTGCAAACCGCCCAGATTACCCATAATCGCCTGCAGCGGATTACTGCCGCCGCTGCCCTGCTTACTGCCCATCTCGTTCAGGCTATCCTGCATCACGCCGCCCAGCGTCGACTGCACCAGCCTTTCACCTTCGGCGCGAACCTGATCAATCGCCTGATGGTGGAACGTCAGCCCATCTTCACGGTGTTCAATGATGCGGTTCATCTGCTGCTTCAGCTGACCATTCAGCGTGGTCAGGCGATTACGCACGTTGCTGTCGGTGCCCAGTTTTTCAACGATGACCTGATCCAGTGCCGCACGCCCTTTCTCCAGACGTGATGTCGCCCCGCTGTCGATCCACGGCAGATCGCGACGCAGCGCGTTCTGATAGTCGATCGCTTTCTGGCGTCCGGCCGTATCGAGCGTGACCTTCTGTCCATTGAACTGCACGTCGCCCTGCGGCGAGATTTCCATATTGCCGTTGGCACCGACCACCTGCACGCTCTGCGGCTTAATCACCACATCGTCCTGCGGCTTAACGCTGCATTCATAGGCTGCCTGAGCCTGGGTTGCTGCCACCAGCAGCACAGCAAGAAGCGCTTTACGCATCATATCTACTCCCTAAGATCGGGTCTGAAACCCTTTGATCGGGCCTCAGCCCGACACTGTGTGACGACTTAGTCCCACCAGACGTCAAAGAGTTCAGTCATCTGAACGTCCTGCAGCTTGCGATCTTCCAGCCATTTACGAACCAGAGCACGATGCTCATCGGTGCATTTGCCGGTTTTCTGCAGGCAAACCAGACCTTCCCACACCAGGTAACCGCTGCCATCGAAGGCCAGGCCGTTAGGGTCGATCGCTTCATTGATGAACTGGTTCAGCGTCTCATCAATTTCGCTTTCGCTGGTGCCTTCCGGGAAGCGCCAGGCAACCGAGAAGCCCAGTTCCTGAAACTCATCAATGTGCAGTTTTTTACGTAAACGGCGGCTGCGTTGTGTGGCCATTATTTCACCCTCTCAAACATTAAATCCCATACGCCGTGGCCTAAACGCTGCCCGCGCTGCTCAAACTTGGTCAGTGGACGCGTCTCAGGACGCGGCACATAATTCTGTTGTTCTGACTGGTTGCGGTAACCATCGATGCTGTTCATCACTTCCAGCATATGCTCCGCGTAGGCTTCCCAGTCGGTCGCCATGTGGAAAACGCCGCCCAGCTTCAGTTTACGCATCACCAGCTCGGCAAAAGGCACCTGGACAATACGGCGTTTATTGTGACGCGCTTTATGCCACGGATCGGGGAAGAAGAGCTGAACCATGCGCAGCGAGTTATCCGGAATCATCTTCTCCAGCACTTCCACCGCGTCATGGCACATCACCCGAAGGTTCTGCACATCGGCTTCTTTGGCGGCGGCCAGACAGGCACCCACGCCCGGCGCATGCACTTCAATACCCAGGAAGTTCTGATGCGGCGTGTTCTGCGCCATCGTTACCAGCGAAGCGCCCATGCCAAAGCCAATTTCCAGCGTCACCGGGGCTTCGCGGCCAAACAGCGCAGGCAGATCGACAGGCTCCGGCTGATATTCCACCCCCATGACCGGCCACAGGGTGTCCAGCGCCTGCTGCTGGCCTTTGGTTAAGCGGCCCTGGCGGCGCACAAAGCTGCGGATCCGGCGTAATGGCCGCCCGTTCTCATCAAATTCTGGGGTGATGACGTCATTAATCATGTAAAAGCCTGCTGGTTAGCCTGTTCCGGGAA
The DNA here is from genome assembly GCF_025910075.1 of Pantoea sp. RG18. Lineage (NCBI taxonomy): Bacteria > Pseudomonadati > Pseudomonadota > Gammaproteobacteria > Enterobacterales > Erwiniaceae > Pantoea > Pantoea sp. RG18. The sequence continues at coordinate 283,756 of NZ_JAPCIL010000015.1, read as the reverse complement.
ACGGGCATTATGCAAAGTTCATAAGCAGAAGCAAGCCTTTGCAATCTTCCGGTTTACACCCAGGTGCGCATGTGCTGGAATTCCTGCCTGAGTGTAGAGTAAACACGGAAAATTTCCTTCTTATGATGCAAGCGCCGCAGTTCGCGCAACAGGTGCTGGACTGGTATCAGCGCTTTGGTCGCAAAACCCTGCCGTGGCAGCTGGAGAAAACGCCTTATAAGGTGTGGCTCTCCGAAGTGATGCTGCAGCAAACCCAGGTTGCCACGGTTATTCCCTATTTTGAACGCTTTATGGCGCGCTTCCCCACGGTTACCGATCTGGCTGCGGCTCCGCTGGATGAGGTGTTACATCTCTGGACCGGCCTCGGCTACTACGCCCGTGCGCGTAATCTGCATAAAGCCGCAAAGCAGATTGTCGAGGTTCATCAGGGCGAGTTCCCGCGTAATTTCGATGATGTCTCTGCCCTGCCCGGCGTAGGCCGCTCCACGGCGGGCGCGATCCTGTCGCTGTCACTGGGGCAGCATTTCCCGATTCTGGATGGCAACGTCAAGCGCGTGCTGGCCCGCTGCTATGCCGTCAGCGGCTGGCCGGGTAAGAAAGAGGTCGAAAAGCGGCTCTGGCAGATCAGCGAAGAGGTCACACCCGCCGAGGGCGTCAGCCAGTTTAATCAGGCGATGATGGATCTGGGCGCTATCGTCTGTACCCGATCGAAGCCGAAGTGCGAAATCTGCCCGCTGAACAGCGGTTGTGAGGCGTATGCCAGCAGCAGCTGGGCGAGCTATCCCGGTAAGAAGCCTAAGCAGGTGCTGCCAGAGCGCAGCGGCTGGTTCCTGATGATGCAGGATGGTGATGATGTCTGGCTGGAGCAGCGCCCGCCTGTGGGCTTGTGGGGCGGCCTGTTCTGCTTCCCGCAGTTCACTACGGAAGCGGCACTGACCGACTGGCTGGCGGCCCGCGGCATCCATGCAAAACCGCAGCAGCTTACTGCGTTTCGTCACACCTTCAGCCATTTCCATCTCGATATCGTGCCAATGTGGCTGACGTGGCCTTCTGTCGGGGCGGCGATGGATGAAGCAGGCGGTCTCTGGTATAACTTAGCGCTGCCACCATCTGTGGGATTAGCCGCACCCGTTGAGCGCCTGTTACACGAGCTGCGCCATCCCCGACAACTGGCTTTGAACAGTTGTGAGATTAATGAGGAAGAATAATGAGCCGCACTATTTTTTGTACTTTTTTACAGCGCGACGCGGAAGGACAGGATTTTCAGCTCTACCCGGGCGATCTGGGTAAGCGCATTTACAACGACATTTCTAAAGAAGCCTGGCAGAAGTGGATGGCGAAACAGACCATGTTGATCAACGAGAAGAAGCTCAACATGATGAATCCCGAAGATCGTAAAGTGCTGGAGAAGGAGATGATCAATTTCCTGTTCGAAGGTAAAGACGTTCATATCGAAGGCTATACACCGCCAGAAGCGTAAACATTCCGGGCCTCATCGCTGAGGCCGGTTATCCAGGTCAGGCTTGCATTCCCAATGAATAAAAAATTAATCGCCCTGCTGGTGATAGCACCACTTTTGGTTTCCTGTTCCGGGTCAAAGAAACAGCAGTCCCACGAGGAGTGGGTAAAAGATACCAACGCCTTTGATATTCTGATGGGGCAGTTTGCTCATAATATTGAGAATATCTGGGGTATCAATGAGGTCCTGATCGCCGGACCCAAAGATTACGTCAAATATAGCGACAACTATTACACCCGCAGCCACATTAACTTTGAAAGCGGTAAGCTGACCATCGAGACGATTTCTGGCACCGATCCTATGGCCAGCCTGCGTCAGGCAATCGTGACCACCCTGTTGATTGGCGAAGATCCGGGTAATGTCGATCTCTACTCTGACGCCAACGATATTGAAATCAGTAAAGAGCCGTTGCTGTATGGGCAGGTGCTGGATAATACCGGTCAGCCGATTCGCTGGCAGGGTCGCGCGGAAGCCTTTGCTGACTATCTGATTCAGAATAAATTGCAGCGCCGCACCTCGGGTCTGCATGTGATTTACACCATTTCGATTCCGATGGTGCCGAACCACCTGGATAAGCGTGCGCACAAATACCTGCCGATGGTGCGTAAAGCCGCCGATCAGTATGGTGTCGATGCCTCGTTGATTCTGGCGATTATGCAGACCGAGTCGAGCTTTAACCCCTACGCCGTGAGCCATTCTGATGCGCTGGGTCTGATGCAGGTGGTGCAGCATACTGCCGGTGTTGACGTGTTCCGCATGAAGGGTAAATGGGGCAAGCCGAGCCGCAGCTATCTGCTGGATCCGGAGAACAATATTGATGCGGGTACCGCTTATCTGTCGCTGTTGCAGCGTAGCTATCTGGGCGGCATTCAGGATCCGGTGTCACGTCGTTATGCGGTGATCACCGCCTATAACGGCGGCGCAGGCAGCGTGCTGCGCGTCTTCTCCAGCGATAAAGACCGGGCGTTTTCGATGATTAACGGCATGTCACCGAGCAAGGTTTACCAGACACTGGCGAACCAGCATCCGTCGGCGGAGTCGCGTCGTTATCTTTATAAGGTGAGTACCGCGCAGAAGAGTTATCGGGGATTCTGATGGGCTCAGCGCTAAAGCGGGGGAGTGTTCGCTGCGCGAACGGGCTTGGGTGCAGCGCCTGAAGCTGGGATTGTTCGCTGCGCGAACAGGCTATGAGAAGGTTTCGTTCGCTTAGCCGCGGGTATGCACTGAGCGGGTTCCGCCCGCCAGGCGATCAGGAGTGCAACGCTGAAGCTGGGATTGCTCGCTGCGCGAACAGGCTATGAGAAGGTTTCGTTCGCCTGGTAAGCCGGGCAGTTTCAGATTCGCCTCTGCAGGCGACCGACAAGGGGGCGCCAGTCGCCGCGCCCCCTTGACCCCGGGCTCCGGCCTGCTTCACCGCCGCTTCGCGGTTCCTTCGCCTCTTCAGGATTTCTCACGGACCAGCGGGACGCGCCATCCCTGGCGCGAACCCGCCTCTTCGCGACATCCCTGTCGCTCGTCCTGAAATCCCTCATCCGCTCAGCGGTTCTGACGGCCTCCCCACCCCCTCGCTGTTATCTTTTCTTCTTATATTGGGTTCGCTGTCGCTGTGAATTTGGGATTGCCTCTGACTTTCGGCTCAGCACACAGAATGGCATTCAACCCTACCCGCTGTTATCTCGTTTTCAGGTAACTAAGATTGTTGCGGTGAACTTCAGGAATTGAGACTGGCTTTCAGACCACCAGGCAACTGTGCACCAAAGAAAACATAAAGAAATCACAGGCGGGGGTTTCCCAGAGGCGTCCGAAGCGCTGAGGAACAACCGCAGGCCAGGATGAGCCGACAGGACGTCGGCGAAAGGACGGCACGAGCCAGGGATGGCGAGTCCGGACGGTCCGTCGGCCGCAGGGCGTGACGAAGGTACCCCGCTACGCGGGGCGCGGAGGCAGCCGGACGCCGGGATTGTTAAGGGGCGGGCGTCCGCCCCTTGACGCGTCCGCCTGCTCAGGCAACCTGAAACTCCCCATCGTCTGGCGGGCGGAACCCGCTCAGTGTTAGCACGCTGCTAAGCGAACGAAAATCTCTCATAGCCCGTTCGCGCAGCGAACAGGGCCTGCCGGGCGAAAACCCATTAAGTGCCAGCTCGCTGCAAAGCGTACACCGCCGCCAGGCGAAACCTTCTCAGCCCCGTTCGCGCAGCGAACAAAAAGGCAGGCGGGCCGCTACCCGCCTCTGCCCACGCTCAGTTCAGCGCCCCACTATCATATTGGCCACCAGATACTTCCGTCCCTGGTCATCCTCTTCGGTGTAAACGCCCTGCAGCTCTGGTGAGAAGCCAGGCAGCAGATTAAGCCCCTCTTCCAGCGCCAGGAAGTAACGCTGCACCGCGCCGCCCCAGACTTCCCCCGGGACTACGCACAGCACACCCGGTGGATAAGGCAGTGCACCTTCCGCGGCAACCCGGCCTTGCGCTTCGGCTATCGGCACCAGCTCCACTTCGCCGCGAATATAAGCCTGATGCGCATCCTGCGGATTCACCCTGACCGGCGGGAACTCCGCGGCGCGGAACATCAGGCGCTGCAGATCCTTGACGTTGTGACTGACGTAAAGGTCGTGCATCTCCTGACAGAGGCGACGCAGGGTATACCCGGCATAGCGTTCGGCATTTTTGCGGTAAATGGTCGGCAGCACTTCGGCCAGCGGCGCATCCTCTTTGACGTGCTGTTCGAACTGCGCCAGCATCGCCACCAGATTCGCCATCTTCTCCGGACTCTCTGCCGGGGTCAGCAGGAACAGGATTGAGTTGAGATCGCACTTCTCCGGCACAATGCCGTTTTCGCGCAGATAGTTCGCCAGAATGGTCGCCGGAATCCCGAAATCACTATACTCACCGCTGGCCGCATCAATCCCCGGCGTGGTCAGCAACAGCTTGCAGGGATCCACCCGATACTGATCGCGCGCATAACCCGCGAAACCGTGCCACTTCGCCTGCGGTTCAAAGCTGAAGTAGCGCAGATCGCGGGCGATCGTCTCAGTGGGCGCATCCTGCCAGCGCTGACCATCCACCGTCTCCGGTACAAACGGCAGGATCATCTCACAGCGATCCAGGATCGCTTTACGCGCCTCAATACCCAGCGTGACGCACTCATCCCACATGCGACGCCCCGCTTCGCCCTGATGCATTCTGGCGTTGATATCCAGCGCGGCAAACAGCGGATAAAACGGACTGGTTGATGCGTGCAGCATAAAGGCGTTATTCAGTCGCTTATGCGGGCAGAAGCGGCGCTGTCCGCGAATATGATTATCTTTTTTATGGATCTGCGAAGTCTGCGAAAAACCTGCCAGCTGCTTATGCACTGACTGCGTGACAAAAATGCCGGGATCGTTCTCATTCAGTTGCAGGGTCAGCGGCGAACAGCCTTCCATCAGTGGAATGAACTGCTCATAGCCCAGCCACGCGGAATCAAACAGGATGTAATCACACAGATGGCCGATGCGATCCACCACCTGACGCGCGTTGTAGACCGTGCCGTCGTAGGTGCCCAGCTGGATGATCGCCAGACGGAAAGGCCGCTCTTCAGCCGCGCGCTGCGGAGCCACGGCCGCGATCTGCTCGCGCAGATAAGCCTCATCGAAGCAGTGTGCGTCAATGCCGCCAATAAAGCCGAAAGGATTGCGCGTCGCTTCAAGATAAACCGGGGTCGCGCCCGCCTGAATCAGCGCGCCATGATGGTTCGACTTGTGATTGTTGCGGTCAAACAGCACCAGATCGCCACGCGTCAGCAGCGCATTGGTCACCACTTTATTGGCACTTGAGGTGCCGTTGAGCACAAAGTAGGTTTTATCGGCGTTAAACACTTTTGCCGCATACTTCTGCGCATCTTTAGCCGAGCCTTCGTGGATCAGCAGATCGCCCAGTTTGACGTCGGCATTGCACATATCAGAGCGGAAAACATTCTCGCCGTAGAAGTCATAAAACTGTTTGCCCGCCGGATGCTTTTTAAAGAAAGCACCGCCCTGATGGCCGGGACAGGCAAAGGTGCTGTTCTGCATATCGACATAGCGGGTCAGCGTCTCGAAGAAAGGGGGCAGCAGCGCCGCTTCATACGCCTGCGCAGCCGCTTCCAGCGCGATCCACTCCTGCGGATCGCCATTCAGCTCACCGCTGACGCCGGGCAGGTGCATCACCTCTTCTTCAAACGCGTTAGCGACAAACACTGGCAGATTAAAGCCGGTATGACGCAGCAGCGCCAGCACGCCGCTACGGGTATCCGCCAGCGAGACGACAACCGCCGCCACATCGGTGAAATCGGTGTTATCCAGCGTCACCACGTCTCGCGCAGTGTTCAGGGTCAGGCTGGGCGCCACAGCGGCGCTGGCAGCAATTTTCAGTGGAGTCATAACAGAATCCCTAACGTCAGGGAGGAAGTGCCAGAGGCACAATTAAGGGGACAGTGCCCCGGCGAATACTTAACAGTCAGAAGGCGTTACGCAGCCCGTGGAGAGCAGATCCATAGCCGCTGCCTGGCTGGCCTCACCGCATGGTGAATAACGGAGATATCGGAAAAGAGGATAACCCGGTGAGCGCCGGAAAAAGCGAACGGTAATCCGGGCGGATGCGCGGTGAACCGGACATGGCGACGTCCTCTGTGGCAAAGAAGCAGGGTCAAAAAGTGGCGGTCATAATGTCATCTTTTTCAGGCATGGACAACCCGAACCAGGTAATTATTCAGTCACATCCTTAGCATGTAACAATATGATTTTTATAGTCTATTTATCATGAAAAATTCATAATGCGACTAATTATCTGAATTATATGCAGATTTATGCACTTAACTCACTGCCGCTGTCAGCGTGCTTTTCCGCTCGTGTTGTCTCCATTGCCTGCAGACGCGACCATTGCCCTACCGCATTGCATCTGCCAGGCGTAAACTGATCTTCTCTTTCCCACTCTGCCGGAGGCTGCATGTTCAAGGCACTGGTCATTGAAAATGACGAACAAGGTTACCGTTCCCTGCTGAAAGATCTCCCCGAATCTCAACTGCCCGACCACGATGTCACGCTCGACGTCAGCTACTCATCCCTGAACTACAAAGATGCCCTGGCTATCTGTAACAAAGGCCCGATTGTGCGCCACTTCCCGATGGTGCCAGGTATCGATTTTGTTGGCCGGGTGACGGCCAGCCGCCATTCCGACTGGAAAGAGGATGATGTGGCACTGCTGACGGGCTGGGGCGTGGGCGAAAAACAGTGGGGCGGCCTGGCACAGAAAGCCAGCGTCAGTGGTGACTGGCTGGTGCGCCCGCCCGCCACGCTGAGTCCGCTGCAAACCATGGCAATCGGTACGGCGGGACTGACCGCAATGCTCTGCGTGATGGCGCTGGAAAAACAGGGCATCACACCTGATCAGGGACCGGTACTGGTCACCGGTGCCAGTGGCGGCGTCGGCAGCTATAGCGTCAGCCTGCTGGCGCGTCTGGGTTATCAGGTGATCGCTTCCAGCGGGCGCACCAGCGACCATGCCTATCTGATTGATACGCTGGGCGCGGCATCGGTCATTGACCGTGAAGAACTCTCCCAACCCGGCAAGCCACTGGCAAAAGAGCGCTGGGCCGCCGCGATAGACAGCGTAGGCAGTCACACCCTGGCGAATGTGCTGGCCGCCACCCAGCGCGACGGCGCGGTTGCCGCCTGTGGTATGGCGCAGGGACTCGACCTGCCAGCCAGCGTCGCACCCTTTATTTTGCGTGGCGTTACGCTGGCCGGTGTCGATAGCGTGATGTGTCCGAAGCCGCTTCGTCAGCAGGCGTGGCAACGACTCGGTGAGCTGATGGATAGCGAACGGCTCAGTAAGCTGAGCCGGGTGATCCCGCTAAGTGAAGCCAGAGAAGGTGCGCAGGCATTGCTGGATGGTAAAGTGCAGGGTCGTCTGATTGTCGACTGCCGCTAAGCCTGTTTAAAGGCGCGTTTCGCGCCTTTAACGATCGGCTCGCTGCAGCCGTTTTATAAGTCCTTCCAGCGCGAACTGTGTCCCCTGCTCCATCACCGATTTCGGATCGCCGCTGAACTGATGGCACTCCGCTTCGTCTCTGCCGTCGGGCAATACCCAGCCAAACCAGATGGTGCCCGCCGGTGTACCATCTTCGCCGCCATCCGGTCCGGCATAGCCGGTAATGGATAATCCCACCGGCTCGCCGGAGCGGGCGCAGGCGCCCTGCACCATCTCCCGCGCCGTCTGTTCGCTCACCGCCGTATGCTGTTTCAGCGTGTCAGGGCGCACCCCCAGCAGACGGATTTTGGCATTTTCGCTGTAGGTCACAAAGCCGCTGGTATAAAAATCTCCGCTGTTTTCCACCGCGGCCAGCGTCATGCTGATCAGCCCGGCGGTACAGGATTCGGCGGTCGCCAGATGAAGTCCGGAAGAGAGTAAAATATTCCCCAGTTGCTCAGCGGTCTGATCTAATGATTTTGCCATTATGGTCTCCTTGAATCTGTCCGGAACTCCAGGTATAGCGCAAAATCAGCGAATAAAACCGCGCAAGGCGATGTTTTTAAAGCGAAACGGTCTAAATACGCAGCTGGATATGCGGCTGTCCACTCCCGGCATGCGCCACTACCTGCAGATCGGCCTGGTACCAGCGCGTCAGCGTCGATTCCGTCATCACCGTCTGCGGTGAGCCTTGTGCCACCAGTCGGCCTGCGTGCAGCAGCAGTATGCGATCGGCCCATAAGGAGGCCTGATTAAGGTCATGTAACACGGTGCAGACGGTGAGATCTCCGGCGCGCGTCAGCTGGCGCAGTAAACGCAGGGTTTGCTGCTGCCAGAAGAGATCCAGCGCCGAAGTCGGCTCATCCAGAAACAGCCAGCCGCGTGGTCTTCCCTCATGCCAGAGCTGTGCCAGCACCCGTGCCAGCTGAACCCGTTGTTGTTCACCGCCAGAGAGCTGGCGGTAATCGCGCTGCGCCAGCCCTTCACAACCGGTCAGCCGCATGACCTCAGCCACAATCTGCGACGTCTGCGCCTCCGGCCAGGGCGCACGGCCCATCGCCACGACCGACTGCGCAGACTGTGCAAACGTCAGGTTGTTCTGCTGGCGCATCACTGCGCGGCGTCGTGCCAGCTGCTCACGCGGCCATGCCGTCAGCCGTCGATCGCCCAGCCAGCACTCGCCCCGATCGGGCGACAGAAATCCCGTCAGCATCCGCAGTAGCGTCGACTTACCTGCGCCGTTGGGGCCAATCAGCGCCACCAGCTCGCCACCTGACAGCGTGACGTCGAGGTTATCAATAACGGTTTTGCCGCCGCGCGCGAGACACAATCCCCTGGCCTGTAAAATTTCCATCACTCCAGCCCTCGCTGTTGACGCAGAATCAGCCAGAGAAACCACGGACCACCAATCAGGCTGGTCAGCAGCCCCACCGGCATCTCGGCCGGAACCACCAGAGTGCGCGCCAGCGTATCGGCCAGCAGCAGCAGAATCGCTCCCGCCAGCGCTGAGCCGGGCAGCAGCCAGCGATGATCGCCGCCAAGGCAAAAACGCATCACGTGTGGCACCACCAGTCCGACGAAGCCGATCACGCCGCTGACCGAGACCGCCGTACCGACCAGCAACGCACTGAGGATCAGCAGCTGATGCTGAGTACGCTTCACATCAACGCCCATGTAGTGCGCATCCTCTTCGCCCGCCTGCAGCAGGTTAAGGTGGCGGGCGCGAGTCTGTAACAGCAGCAAGGCTGGCAGAATCAGCAGCAGGCAGATCAGCAGTGCAGGCCACTGTGCCTGGCTGAGGCTTCCCATGCCCCACAGCGACAGCTGGCGCAGCTGCTGGTCGTTGCTCAGCCATGACAGCACGCCTACCGCCGCCCCGCACAACGCATTAATCGCAATGCCGACCAGCAACAGCCGCGAAAGATTGCCGCGCGCCAGCCGACTGAAACTGAAGATCAGCAGTGTAACCAGCAGACTGCCGATAAACGCGGCGATCATCGGTAGCCACAATGCCAGCGGTGCCGGCAACGCCAGCGGAATAATGATTGCCAGCGCCACCGCCAGTCCCGCCCCGCTGCTGATCCCCAGCAGACCGGGATCGGCCAGTGGGTTACGAAAAACACCCTGCATCACTGCGCCAGAGACTGCCAGCGCCATGCCCATCACCACCGCCAGCAGCACGCGCGGCAGACGGATATCCAGCCAGATCTGCCAGATAAGATCGCTGAGCGGTGCCTGCCACAGCGCCCGCACTGAAAGCGACATCGCCCCCAGATTTGCCGCCAGCACCATCGCCACCAGCAGGAAGATCAGCATCAGCACCAGGCCACGCAGCGCATTATCCTTAATCATGGTTCAGCGATTCCGCCGCCTGACGCAATTTCACGATTGCCCGCGGCGTATCAAGACCAAACCCCAGCAGTGCCATGGTGTCGATCACCAGCAGACGATGCTGCTGCCCGGCAGGCGTCAGCGCCAGACCCGGTAACTGCCACAGCTGCGCTTCGCCGCCCAGGGTTTTCAGGCCATCCTCGCCTATTACCACCAGATCCGGCGCGGCGGCGATCACCCCTTCCTGCGACAGTGCCTGATAGTGCGGCACCGGGCCCATAGCATTCTCCAGCCCGGCGCTGCGAATGGCGCCATCGGCCGCAGTCTGATTTCCAGCCGCCATCGACTTCATGCCGCTGTTCGCCATGATGTAGAGCACTTTTACCGGCAGCGGTTGCTGCGGCAACTGGCGAATCTGCTGCGTCATTTGCTGCGCCAGTGCCTGAGCTTCGCTTTCACGCTGCAGCGCCTGGCCCACAGTGATAATTTTCTGCGGAATTGCCTGCAGGCTGCTGTCGCCGCTGACCGTGACCACCCTGACGCCCGCGCGGGCAATCTGTTGCAGCACCAGCGACGGTTGCGCCTGCGCGCTGGCGATCACCAGCGTCGGTTTCAGTGCCAGAATGCCTTCGGCGTTGAGCTGGCGCATATAACCCACGTCCGGCAGTCGGGCGGCCTGCGCCGGACGCAGACTGGTGCTGTCGCGCGCCACCAGCTGTGACTGGGCATCCAGCGCATAGATAATCTGAGTGACGTCACCGCCAATCGACACCACCCGCTCCGCCGCCAGTGATGGCAGCGTCATCAGCAGCCATAACAGCATCGCTCTTTTCATGCCGCCGCTCCCGGCGTGCGGAGTGCGCCAATCTGCTCGCGCCAGCGTGACTGCTCTGGCGTACCTTCCGTGCGCTGACCGTAGAGCTGGGCGATCTGCGTGCCGTCGGCAGCGAACAGTTCCAGGCTGGTAACAAAGCCATCACCCGTTGGCTTGCGTGTTACCCAGCTTTCGCTGATCTGATCAGCCATCAGATGCAGCGTGAACTGCGGATTGAAGATATTGAGCCAGTTTTCCACTGGCTGCAGCATCTCTACCCTGCCGGTGAAAATCTGAGTACAGCCACGGTTGCCGACAAAAATCATAATTTCATTGCCCGCCTGCTGTGCCATCTGTAGCAGGCGCTCAAGTGCGTCGTTGCCGGTCTGCCAGGCGAGATCCTCACCCACCGCGCGAAACGCCTGCGGTCGTGACACCTGGTGGCGCTTCAGCAACGCGAAAAACTGATGAACATCGGTCATGGCGCGCCATTCACGGTCGATGGCGGTGGCATCAATCGCCTCCGTCAGGGGAGCAGCGGCAACCGGCTCAACCACGAGCGGCGTCGTCGCGGCGTCGGTAAAGTCGGCGATCAGCGTCTGCCACACTGCCATGCTGGTCTGCTCCGTGGCGTAAACTTTCAGCACCGCATCGCCATGACGATCAAAAATCTGAATGCTGTGACGAACGCCCTGCCCGGTCGGCTCCTGCAGAGCAAAGGCGCTGCACCACTGACCGACGAACAGGCGCAGATCGAGCGCACGGGGATTAAGCACCAGGCCACCATGCGCGCCAATCTGTACATTGTGGTATTCACCCAAGTGTTCATGTACCGCATAAGCGTTACGGGTAATGTTTTTGGTTTCGCCGACTGCGCCCAGTGCCTTCAGCAACGCCGGAAAATCGCGTTTCAGCGCCACGGCATCAACGCCGATGCGCGCTTCACACAATTCCGCTTCGCTGATACCGATCAGCGCGGCCAGGTCGCGGGCATATTTCTTCGGTTGTTCACCTTTAAGGACAAGATAGTGCTGATAAATCGGGTTCATGACTCAGGCTCTCTTAGTAGTGCCCTGCATCAGCGCAGGGCGACGGCTATCAAAAATCGACGTTAACACCTAACTGGAAAGTACGGCCCGGCATCACGGCCAGTGCCTGATCGTTGCGCTCCTGCTGAGTGGCGCTGGTCAGTTCACGGCTGCTGAGGTAATCCCGGTATTTGCGATCGGTTATGTTGTAAAGCCCGCCACTCAGCCTGACGTTGTGCGCGACACGCCAGTAAGCGGTCATATCCACCATGCCATAACCCGGCACCCGCATGTAATCGGTGCTGGAGTCGGCCAGGCTGCTGCCGTTGTTAGCGAAGCTTTCGCGGTTAGTCGCACTGGCTTGCTTACCTTTGACAAAGGTAGCGGTAACGGCGGCACCGTAGCCGCGCGCCTCATCATCCCAGGCGAGTCCGACGATCGCTTTCATCGGGGCAACACTCTCAAGGTCGATGTAGCGGTCACCAAGGTAGCTCGACTTTGCCGCGCCCTGCGTGTAACCAAACGCCAGATTGGCGCTCAGACCCTCGACCTCGCTGAACCAGCTACCGAAGTTCACTTTACTGCTGATTTCAGCCCCGTAGATGTAGGCTTTATCGCGGTTCTCCGCCTGATAGGTGGTGTAAATGTTGGCAGGCACATTGACGAACTGACCCGGATTAGCCGCCCGGCTGTAGCGGGTAAAGGCAATAAAGTTTTTATAGTCGTTATAAAAAGCGGCAGCGTTAAGCGTGACGCCTTTTGCCACCTCTCCTTTTATACCCCACTCGTAGTTGTTGCTGGTTTCGGTTTTCAGATCTGCATTACCAATCAGCGCATACTGCGCGGTGCCGGCATAGCTGGAGCCAAGGTTCCATGAACCATAAAGCTGCGTATCGTTGGGGAACTGCGCGCCACGGGTATATTGCAGATAAGTCATCAGCTTCGGTGTCAGATCGTACTGGAAGGCGATCGACGGCAATACCTGGGTGTCGCTGTTTGGCGAACCGTAGAGCGCTGAAACTTCGCTGGCGTCGAGCACGCTACTGTTCGTGGTCAGCGTCGCCACATCACGCGGTCGGGTGTTCTGATAGGCCACGCGCGCGCCCGGCACGATGGCCGCCCGATGTCCGTCAGCATCGAAGCTGATGGTATCCTGCAGATAACCACCCACGCTGTAGCTGCGACTGTTAGCCTGCGGCTGCATGATCGCAGTAAAAGCACTGGCTGGCGGTGACTGACGGAAAGGTCGTTCAGTATCCAACAGACGCGCATTCAGCCCGGCACTCAGTTCATGTCGCCCGACGCTTTTAAGCGCGCGGGTGTCAAAACCGTAGCTGTCGCTGTTGTAGTCGGAATAGACGGTTTGCCTGGCAGTGGCACTCGACGGCATGCGGGTGTTGTCATGCGCCTGGGTCTGCTGCCAGTAAACGCGGGCCGTCAGGCTGTCGATCAGGTCATTGTAAGGGGTGTACTCATCCGCCAGGCTGATGCCCCAGCGGCGGGTATCACTCTGCTGCTGTGCCGTCCCCCAGACTGTATTGCCTGAAGTGCTCCAGCTGTCGTAATGGCTGTGGTGGGTTTTGTGATAGTAATCGACCGTCGCGCTGAGCTTGTGAGCATCATTGGGCTGCCAGATGCCGGAGGTCATAAAGGCGTCGGAGTGCCAGTTAGCGGGATACGCATCCAGCGTATCGCTGTTGTTACGGGTCTGCTGTCCGTCACGGCGGCTGTAAACAAAGATGCCGCGCAGTTCATCGTCACCGGCAGCGGCGGTGATGCCGTTATGCCAGCTGCGACTGGATGAGTCATAGTCGCTCTGATAACTGAATGCGGTTGCTTTTCCGGGAAGCAGGTAATCGTCGGGAGACTTATTACGGAACGAGACGTTGCCGCCAATCGAGGTGTTCGGCTGTTCCACTGCTGTGGCGCCCTTCTCAATCTCAATACGGCCAAACATATAAGGATCGATGTAATCGCGGCCAATGCCAAAGCTGTCGAGACCTGCGCGTCCTACATAGCTGCGGCCGGTGGCCTGCGGCAACGGAATGCCGTCCACATCCAGACCGACGCGGTTGCTCTCGAGGCCACGAATGTTGTAGCCGGTATAACCGGCCCGATCAAAACCGCTCTTACCGGCTGATGAACCGCCACGGGTACCGGTAGCACTGATCAGCGGTTCATAGCGCATGATCGATCCAAAGTCAGTGGCACCACGCTGTTGCAGATCGCTGGCAGAGAGCGAGGTTTTACTGCCTGCCGTTTTTTTGATTTCCGGTGCTGTCACCGTCATTACCGGTTCGGCACTGCTGCCATAGCGATCAGAAAGGGTTAGCGTGGCAGATTCACTGCCCGCAGCATAAGTGCAGGTGGTATTGATGAAGGTGGCGAGCAACGCCAGTTGAGTCAGACGCGGTTGCGTCAATCTCCGAAAACGTGGTGACATAGGCGCGAATTACCTGATTAATTGTTAGTATTCGCTCACTTGCTTGCTGGCAACAGTAAAACGGCTCCGCATAAAAGCCGTGAAAAGTCAGAACATCATGCTGGTGTAGTAATTATCGCCCGGAATTTAATGCAACTGATAATCATTATCAATCTTATTTACATTTAGATATAAACCACAGCGCACAAATTGTTAACCCGAATGCATTGGCATTTATCAACACGTAAAGGAATAGAGTTATGGCGCAAAAACCTGTGGTTGTTATTCACTACTGTATGCAATGCAACTGGCTGATGCGGTCAGCGTGGATGGCACAGGAACTTCTGCATACGTTCGCTGAGGATCTGGCGGAGGTGACGCTGAAACCGGGCACCGGCGGTATCTTTGAGATTACGCTGGATGAGCATCTGCTGTGGGAACGTAAGCGGGATGGTGGCTTCCCGGATGCGACCACGCTGAAACAGCGTGTGCGGGACATCTGCTTCCCGGATCGTACGCTGGGCCACATCGACAAACACAAAACTGAAGTCAGCTAACTCCGCGATTAGCTGAGGGTGATTTTTTCTGCCGCGTCGTGCAGCGCCTTAATCAGCGTCTGCAGCGCGGCTTCTGAGATATCTTCCTGCGCAAGCCGCTGGTTCAGCGCGACCTTCAGCCCATGAATCGCCTGCTCAACAGCAGGAATGCTGCGGTTATTGACCAGAATCGCCAGCGTAGAGAGCCGTGTAATCAGGCTGGTGACCGTTTCACGATTCTCTGCCAGCTGCGCTTCTCCCGATGCCGTCAGGCGGTAGGCTTTACGCGTTGCCTGCGCATCCACCACCTGAATCGCCTCCATCTCTTCCAGCAGCGTCAGGTTGGGATAAATGATCCCCGGACTGGGCGAATACTCTCCCTTTGACAGCTCCTCGACAGACTTGATCAGCTCATAGCCGTGCGCAGCATTCTGCGCCAGGAAATGGAGCATCAGCAGGCGAATCTCACTTGCTTCCAGCATCTTTTCACGTCGCTTGCGCCGTCCGCTGCAACTGCCTGCGCGCGCAGTCTGATCCTCAGTTGAAGTGGAAGTCGGATGCTGTTTCATGGCCTGCCCTGCTGCGAAAAAAGTGGGATTGATGGTAGTGCGCTGCCTGGCAAAACTCAATTGCCTTAGTGACTTACTTCTGGTGCCAGTAGGCCACCGCCCGCACGAAGTCACTGTTGAGGCCGCGCTGCACCGTAAAGTAGTCACACAGCGCTTTAACAAACTCACCTTCGCCGGTCAGCCAGACAAAGTAATCTTCCGTCGGGATAGTGATCTGATCCAGCCGGGCAATCAGCTGGCTGAGCTGCGCTTTCTGCATCTGGCCGCTGCCGAGCCAGTTTGTCGTCACATCAGCCGTATCAGATAAATAGTCGCGGCCCGTCGCTTCATCGGTAAAGGCATAGAGATGCAGCGCCTGCGCCCGGGCGTCACGCTGACGGCGCGCAAAAGCCGGCAGCCCGGTTTCATCACAGACGTAGAGCTGGAATGCGTAATCGGTCGGCACCACCAGCGAGCCGCGTGGCCCGCCGACAATCAACCGATCGCCAGGCTGCGCCTGAGTTGCCCAGTCACTGGCTACGCCCTGCTCATGAATATAGAAATCGAGGGTCAGTGAAGATTCACCATCGAATTCCAGCGGTGTGTAATCACGCGCCTGCGGACGCAGCCCTTCGGGCCAGACAATCCCTGCATCGGTGATTTGTGGCAGAGCCAGTGTGGCTCCTTCAGCAGAAGGGAAGAAAACCTTAATGTGGTCATCAAAGCCTGGCGACGTAAAGCCCGCCAGATCGCTGCCGCTGAACCGGATACGCCAGAATTTACCGGCAATGTTAGTTTTACTCGCGACCTGAATATGACGGAAACGCAATTCATTACGGACGCGCTGTGGTACACGCTGATCGGCTGATACAGGCAAAATTTCTCTCCTGAAACGGGATGGATGCCCGTGACTCAAGGGCATGCTGACAATCATGGAATAACAATCATTCTCATCTGAAGTGCCAAGATTAGCTATGATATATCTTCACTGCAAGAACGAAAAATGCGATCCAGCGGCTTAAGATATATTTTATGCCTGTACGGGTGTGCGTAGTGCAGACGAAGAGCGGCCCTGATAAGAGCGTTCAGTGAGAGGTAATCAGCAGGTGCGGCGTGTTTATGGGGGCAGGCAGAGAAGGCGGAAACTGTCCGGCTCCTGACGAGCCGGGCATGATGTTGCGCCGCACATTCTGGCAGCGCGTGACCACTTACAGTGTGTCGTTGAATCCGGAGAGGGAAGGATTGCTGCTGGTGTGTTCCGGCAGCTCACCATCACCCAGAATTTCATGCTGGGTGGCCTGAGAGTGCGGATGCAGTCCGGCAGGAGGTGAAAAAGGTTCAGCCTGTTGTGCCATCGCCATGACAGGCAATGCCAAGATCAGTGAAATCATTAAGCGTCGCATAGTTGTCTTCGTTTGTTTTTTTGACCAGAAAAGGCCTGAAATGCAGGTAAATATTCCAGCCCTGGCACAGATGCACGATGATTCAGGCATGGCAGGGTTTCGGGAGAGGATTTTACGCCAGAACGGCGAGTTATTTTATAAAATCGTGCGGTTTGTCACGGTTTACCGCACGAATTATGCATTAACAGGGTCGGGAGCCACATACCCTGCCCTGCTGGCTAAGCCTGCATCACCGGAATAGAAAAAACGCCGCTCAGCCAGTCAGGCTTACAGTGCGCAAAATCGAGACGCAGCAGATCTTTACCCGGACGACGTGACACACCCAGTGCTGGCAGATGCTGATAGTAGATATCCTCGATAAAGCGTGTCAGCTGCTCCGGGCTGCCGCTCCAGCGGATCGACGCATAGAGTCCACGAACCTCGCTCCAGCTGGCGGTGTTGTCACCCAGCAGCCCGGCATGTTGCGGCTCCAGCGCCTGAAGCAGGCTGATATTTTGCTGATCAGCAGAGCTATGGCCGGGGCCATACTGAAAGCCTAACCAGCCCTGCGACACGCGGCCGCCCGCCAGCGCCACCAGTTGCCGCGCCTGTTCGGCCACCCGGTGATCGCGATCGGCAATGTAATCGCCAAACTTACACTCCCACTCCAGCGTCTCTCCGCACAGGTGCAGCTCTTCCTCACGCTCCACCAGCGTTGCACGCTCTGCCAGCGATCGCACCAGAATGCGACCATGGAAGTTTTTAACCGGCAAATGGGGAATACGGCGAAACGCACCAGGCGTCAGCGAAAAGTGACCTTTGAATACCCGGGTAAAATTTTGCTGGTTATCAAAACCAAAACGTACGGCGATATCGATCAGCGTCATGCGGGTCAGACGCAGCGCCATAGCGGCCATCGTCAGACGCCGTTTACGGGTGTAAGCCGCCAGGGTCTGTCCGGTCATCTCCTTAAACATGCGCTGCATGTGCCATTTGGAATAACCTGACTTGAGGGTAATCTGATCGATATTAAGATCGTCGGTGAGATTGGCTTCAATCCACTCGACCAGATCGTTGATGTGCTGTTTTTTAATGGCCTGACTGAGCATGATGGCGATTTACGACGCGGGTTAGGACTGGGATTTCAGTTACAAAAGGATAACAAAAATCGCAAATCGGTGTAAGGAAAGGGTAAGCATTGCCCGCCCGTTCAGGGCGTTTCCGCATTAATTGCTTAGGTTACTAACTAAAAAAGGCTGACTTACGTCAGCCTTCTGATTATTGATAAAAACTGCGCCGGATAGCTGTAAGACGGAGCCTGCGACAACTAATGACTGCGCATTCCGGCCGCTGTCATCATCATGCGGAACAGCGAGGCGACAACGCCTAGCGCCAGCACGCTGGCGGCATAGATAAACACCAGCCACATCACACGCTTCCACCATGGCGCTTTCGTTTCTTCATTGTGATTGTGGTCTTTCATGCTGCTGAGGCTTTTCATATCAATGATATCCTGCGTCTGCTTTGATTTTTCCACGGAACACGTAGTAGCTCCAGAAGGTGTAGCCCAGGATCATCGGGATAATCAGCAGGCTACCCACCAGCATAAAGGCCTGGCTCTGCGGCGGTGAGGCGGCAGCCCAGATGGTCACTGATGGCGGAATAATGTTTGGCCAGATACTGATGCCCAGCCCGGAGAAGCCCAGAAAGATCAGCGCCAGCGTCAGCAGGAACGGTGAATAGTGCGCCTCGCGCTTAATGGCGCGCACAATGCCCCACGAACAGAGCAGCACCAATACCGGAACCGGCAGGAACAGGAACAGGTTGGGTTTGCTGAACCAGCGATGCGCGATATCCGCATGCGCAAACGGTGTCCACAGGCTGATGATGCCGATAATCACTAACAGCGCAATCACCAGCGGCGTAGCCAGCGCAGACATTTTACGGTGCAGCTCGTTCTCGGTCTTCATGATAAGCCAGGTGCAGCCCAGCAACGCGTAGGCAACAACCAGACCCACGCCGCAGAACAGCGGGAACGGTGCCAGCCAGTCCATTGCGGAACCGGCAAAACGGCGTCCCTCAACCGGAATACCATCCAGCAACGCACCCACGGCCACACCCTGACTGAAGGTGGCGATGACTGAACCGGCAATAAATGACTTGTCCCAGAACGCCCGATGGCCTTCTACGGCCTTGAAGCGGAACTCAAAGGCGACACCACGGAAAATCAGGCCAATCAGCATAGCGGTCAGCGGAATCGACAGCGCATCGGCAATCACCGCATAGGCCAGCGGGAACGCGCCGAACAGGCCAGCACCACCCAGAACCAGCCAGGTTTCATTTCCGTCCCAGACCGGCGCGACGGTGTTAACCATCATGTCGCGCTCGCCAGCATCTTTATTGAACGGGAACAGCAGACCAATACCCAGGTCGAAGCCATCCATCACGATATACATCAGGGTTGCGAAAACGATAATCGCAAACCAGATAACGGAATAATCGATCATCTTAGTGGTCTCCATCCTTAAAGGTGGCAGCGGAAAGCGGACGCGCCGGGGTTTTCTTCTGACCAGGACCACCCTCTTCGGTGATATGGCCTTCGCCGGTAACCGGTCCCTGCTTAATCAGACGCATCATGTAGTGATACCCCACGCCGAACACCGAGCTGTAGACCAGAATAAAGGCCAGCAGGCTGATGCTCATGTGCATATCCCCATGTGCCGAGACCGCATCAATCGTGCGCTGCACGCCATAGACCACCCACGGCTGACGACCGATTTCAGTGGTAAACCAGCCTGCCAGAATCGCAATCAGACCCGATGGCCCCATCAACAGCGCAAACCACAGGAAAGGACGCGACTCATAGAGACGCCCTTTGAAACGCAGCCACAGGCTGACCACGCCCAGCGTAATCATCAGCAGGCCCAGCGCCACCATCACGCGGAAGGACCAGAAGATGACCGTTGAATTAGGCCGGTCCTCTTTCGGGAAGGACTTCAGCGCCGGGACCTGCTTGTCCAGGCTATGCGTCAGAATCAGGCTGCCAAGATAAGGCACCTCCAGCGCATACTTGGTACGTTCCTGCTCCATGTCGGGGATCCCGAACAGGATCAGCGGTGTGGCTTCACCCGGTGGGTTTTCCCAGTGCCCTTCAATCGCCGCGATTTTGGCAGGCTGGTGTTCCAGCGTATTCAGACCATGAGCATCACCAATCATCGCCTGAATCGGCGCGACAATCAGTGCCATCCACAACGCCATTGAGAACATCTTGCGGATTGCGGGATTGTTATTCCCCTTCAGCAGATGCCAGGCAGCCGACGATCCCACAAAGAAAGCACTCGCCAGGAACGCCGCTACAGACATATGGAACAGGCGATAAGGGAATGAGGGGTTAAAGACGATTTTGAACCAGTCCTGCGGAACCACGATGCCATTCTGGATGATGTAGCCCTGAGGCGTATGCATCCAGCTGTTAGAGGCCAGGATCCAGAAGGTGGAAATCAGCGTACCGAGGGCGACCATGCAGGTGGCAAAGAAGTGCAGCCCGGGACCCACGCGATTCCAGCCAAACAGCATCACGCCCAGGAAGCCCGCTTCCAGGAAGAACGCCGTCAGTACTTCATAGGTCAGCAGCGGACCGGTGATACTGCCAGCAAACTCCGAGAAGCCGCTCCAGTTCGTCCCGAACTGATAAGCCATGACCAGTCCTGATACCACACCCATGCCGAAGTTAACGGCAAAGATTTTCGACCAGAAGTGGTAGAGATCGCGATAGGTGTGATCGCGGGTTTTGAGCCACATACCTTCGAGCACGGCCAGAAAACTGGCGAGACCGATGGTGATGGCGGGAAAGATAATATGGAAGGAAACAGTAAATGCGAACTGAATCCTGGCCAGATGAAAGGCATCTAATCCGAACATTGCTTACCTCTTTGCCACATAGAACACCATGTATTTACTTATAATTAACAACTTAAGCCTGATGCGCCTGGTTCTCTGCGCTTATTGAAATTCCTGCCGCAAATTTAAAACTATTCGCGGCGAGGAAATAGAAACAGTGGGGTTAATGAAAACTATAACAGTCTTTATTGATTCTGATCATTGTTTTTGACGGGAATTATTTATTTAAAAATAAGGCCTAAAGGTTAATCAGAGCGTGTTTATGTGTCGTTAATGTTACGGTAATTTGTACTTTAAAAATCGATAGCGCTAAAGCGAACCTTGCCTGAAAAATGCCTTCAACAGGCTGTTTTCAGGCACTATTTTGTTATAAACCCTGATTGAGTAAAGGTCAAATTTTAGAGCCTCCAAATTAAATACCCTTATTTTTTAACAGGTTAAAAGAGTAAATAGTTACCTCTGCCGCTTTGTTTGCTTTTTTGCTTTTGCCTGGCTAATGCAGCTATAACTTCTGACAGAAAAAACGCAGAACGGCGCTTTTAAGCGCCATCAGAGATGTTAATAAAATGAGTCAAAAAGAAGGTATGAATTAACAGCGCGCTGCGGGTAGTCGATTATTCCGGGCCAGAGATTCATAAAACGATTTAATAACCAGCAACCGTGCGAAAAGAGCGCCGGGATTATTTGCGCTGCCGTTACGTTATCGCGCTTTCAGGAAGTGAGATGACAGACAAATGGGGTCAGAAATTTTGCAGCGAGTATACCCATGCCGTCACGTTATGACGGCTGATACAGGGTGATTTTACTCTGCCGCAGATTTTTCGCGCTGTGCCAGAATCCGGCTCAGGTTCAGCTCCAGCCAGTCAGCCAGCCCCACAACCTGTTCACCGACTTCGCGTCCAAGCGGGGTTAAGCGATATTCCACGTGCGGTGGCACCACATCGTAGGCGATACGCTGCACGAAGCCATCTTCTTCCAGGTAGCGCAGATTCTGCGCCAGCATCCGCTCGCTGACGCCACCGACCGTCCGGCGCAACGCGCTGAAGCGCAGCGTCTGGTCCTGCAGGGCCAGCAGAATTAATACGCTCCAGCGGCTGGTTACGCGTTTCAGCACGTCGCGTGACGGGCAGTTGACGTTGAGCAATTCGCCGCGGATAAATTTTTCACTCATTTTTTCAGACATTTAACTTATCCACCTCAAACTAACAATTCTGTAAGTACTTACTAAAAATTAGTTTATACACTAGTCTGAATTTCACCAACAGCCACAGGAGTATTAACATGATTGCAGTTACAGGTGCCACCGGCCAGCTGGGCCGTTTCGTGATTGATGCATTACTGAAAAAAGTCCCGGCGGGAGAAATTGTTGCCGCCGTCCGTACGCCTGCCAAAGCGGCCGATCTCGCAGCGCTGGGCGTCATTGTCCGCCAGGCCGATTATGGCCAGCCAGAGACGCTGGAGGCCGCTTTTGCAGGCGTGGATAAGCTGCTACTGATCTCCGGTAGTGAAGTGGGCCAGCGTGAAGCGCAGCATAAAGCCGTCATCGAGGCTGCTCGGGCGGCGGGCGTGGGCTTTATCGCCTATACCAGCCTGTTGCATGCAGATACCTCGCCGCTGGGCCTGGGCGTTGAACACCGTGCAACAGAAGCGCTGCTGAAAGCCTCTGGCATCCCGTTCGCCCTGCTGCGTAACGGCTGGTACAGCGAGAACTACGCAGCCAGCATCCCACCGGCGCTGGCGCATCATGCGTTTATTGGCGCAGCGGGTGAAGGTCGTATCGCCTCGGCAGCGCGTCAGGATTATGCTGAAGCGGCGGCAGAAGTGATGACCCGTGAGGATCAGGCGGGCAAAGTGTATGAACTGGCAGGTGATGACAGCTACACGCTGGCGCAGTTTGCTGCGGAGATTGCCGCACAGAGCGGTGAAAAGGTTGATTACGTCAATCTCTCTCAGAGTGAGTTTGCGGCGGCGCTGAAAAATGCAGGCCTGCCAGAAGGTCTGGCGGAAATGCTGGCGGATTCTGATGCCGGTGCAGAGAAAAGCGGTTTGTTCGATGACTCCCGTCAGCTGAGCCAGCTCATCGGTCGCCCCACCACCACCTGGCAGGCAGTCATTCGCGCGGCGCTGACGAACCGTTAATTCTGTCTCTCATGAGCGGGCAAGCTGGTCCGCTCACCTCACCTTCCTGCCCGAATTCCCGTTGGGTATGCCACTTTCTGCACTCTTTGCGGCTGCGGTTTCTTTTACAAAATGTGAATAAATGCCAGTTTTCTTCAGGTTAAATTTTTTTATTCAGGTCGCTAAGAGATTCATCTGAAATGCGTTTTTTGTGAACAGCGCTATATTTGGTTGAATTGTCTGGAATTTATCCAAAAACCTCGATTAATCGACAATATTTATTACGTTCATAGATATTCTGCATTGTTGTTCCGCAGGATGAGAGGTCTATAATTTGTCCTTTGTGCAACCACGACACGACCGCTCAGGAGGCCGTTATTAATACCCATCGCCAGCAACAAAATGCACTTAAAGAGGTTCGTGCCGGGGCGGAAGTTGAGTATCAATACGATCCCCATGAACTGAAGCTGGATCGCATGCAGGATTCTGAACCGGAGCCGGAGCTGATTGAAGGCTTGCCGGCGCCGGATGCGTTGACCCCTGCCGATCGTTATCTGGAACTGTTTGAACATGTTCAGATGTCGCGGATTTTCGAGGACAGCAAAACCTTCCCCGACTGTTCGCCCAAGTACGATCCGCTGGATGTGCTGATGCGCTATCGTCGACAGAAACGCAGCAGTGATTTTGACCTGTCGCGTTTTGTCGCCGATCACTTTTATCTGCCTGGCGTAAACGAAAGCTTTTATGTCTCCAACCCGGATAAAACGCTCAATGAGCATATCGACGACCTGTGGCCGGTTCTGACCAAAATGCCGCAGCAGCATATGCCGCACTCATCGCTGCTGCCATTACCCAAACCCTATGTGGTGCCGGGCGGACGTTTTGGCGAAACCTACTACTGGGACTCTTACTTCACCATGCTCGGCCTGGCAGAATCGGGCCGCGACGATCTGCTGCGTCACATGGCGGATAACTTTGCCTGGCTGATCGATAACTACGGTCATGTGCCAAACGGCAACCGTACCTATTATCTCAGCCGCTCGCAGCCGCCGGTGTTTGCCCTGATGGTTGAGCTGTTCGAAGAAGATGGCGTGCGCGGTGCTAAGCGCTATCAGGAACAGCTGATGAAGGAGTATCAGTTCTGGATGGACGGTGCCGGTTCACTGATGCCGAACCAGGCTTATCGTCACGTAGTGCGGATGCCAAACGGCTCACTGCTGAACCGCTACTGGGATGACCGCGATACGCCGCGCGATGAGTCGTGGATCGAAGATGTGGAAACCGCCCGCGAATCGAAACGTCCGGCCAGCGAAGTGTATCGTGACCTGCGTGCCGGAGCGGAATCGGGCTGGGATTACTCCTCGCGCTGGCTGCGTAACCCGAAACGGCTGTCGAGCATCCGTACCACGCAGTTTATTCCTATCGATCTGAACTCGTTCCTGTACAAGCTGGAGCTGATGATCGCCACCCTGTCGCACGCGAAAGGCGAAGAGCTGACCGCGCTGGCCTGGCAGAAAAAAGCGGAAGCGCGCAAACGTGCGATTACCCGTTATCTCTGGGACAGCACCGCCGGTGTGTTCCGTGACTACGACTGGCGTCGGGAGCGTTTCGGTGCCTTTACCGTCGCCTCCGTGGTGCCGCTGTTTGTCGGTCTGGCGACGCCGCATCAGGCGCACCTGCAATCGATCTCGCTACGCCATCTGCTATTGAGCAACGGCGGCCTGCTGACCTCAATGGTGGAAAGCGGTGAGCAGTGGGATCGACCCAACGGCTGGGCACCGATGCAGTGGATGGCGGTTGTTGGCCTTAATAATTACGGTGAAGAGACGCTGGCGACTGAAGTGGCAGTGAACTGGCTCAACACGGTCAATAACTTCTATCAGTTGCACCATAAGCTGGTAGAGAAGTATGACATCAGCGGCGAGCGCGCTCGTCCTGGTGGCGGTGGTGAGTATCCGTTACAGGATGGATTCGGCTGGACTAACGGCGTCACACGTAAGCTGATGACGATGTATGGGCATTTAATGGCTGACTGAGTATCGCAGCCTGTAAACCTTTAAAACGCAAAAAGCCGGGTTATCCCGGCTTTTTCATGTTTCATGCAGGCTATTCAGCGCTACTTCTTCGCTTCAGTGCCTGGTTGTGACGCACGTTGCAGGAACTGCTGTGTCACTTCAGGCAGGTGCTGCAGCAGCCACTCCGCCATCGCCACTTCCTGATCGCGGATCTCACTCAGTATGCGTACGCCCTGCGCATCACCGACCTGCTCAGCCGCGGCGATCAGGCTGGTGTAGCTGGCGATCTCGGCATTTTCGAATACATAGCCACTGATAGCGCCCTTCACCACTTCATCTGAGTTAAACATGCCGCCCACGGCCTGACCGGTGGCTGCCATTTTGCCCATCGCATCTTTCATTACAGAGTGATCGATACCGTGGCTGTCGAGCAGCTGTTCCAGCAGAGTCAGCTGATGTTTAGTTTCATCGAGATGTTGCGCCAGACGCTGTTCCAGCGCCGGATAGTGTTCAAGACGACCTGACATCTTGCTCAGCATGCTTTCTGCTTGTTTTTCCATCGCATGCGCATCGCGCAGCCAGTCGTGATAATGTTCAATCGCAGTCATGTATTACTCCTTAAGAGACGGTAATAGACTCGGCTACCGAGGTGAGCTTCTCATCCGTTTGCTTCTCTTCATTCAGGGTTTCTTCCAGCAGCTGTGCGGCTTTGGTGTAACCCAGCTTCAGCGCCAGCGCATGCAGGGTACCGTAGGTGGCAATCTCATAATGCTCAACTTTCTGCGCCGCACCGATCAGTCCCTGATCGCGAATCTCGCCCTTCTCGACCGAGTCGATAATTTCCTGCGCTTCTTCAACCAGACCTTCCAGCGCATGACATTTCATTCGTTTGATTTTGACTTCAGGTGTTACTTCCACCAGTTCGTCGAGTCGTTCAATCTGAGCACGGGTCTCTTCCAGATGCTGATTAAACGCAGCGATAAGATTTTCGTCACTGGCTGCACGCGCCATTTTAGGCAATGCACGGGTTATCTGCTTCTCAGCGCTGTATACATCGGATAAGTCATGGATGAACAGATCGTTTAACGTTTTCACTGTCATAAGATAGCCTCATTGATTAAAAAGCTGCGTCTGTAATAACGCAGCGCCAGTCATATCGTTGACACCTGAAAAGTCTAGTGGAGATTCTTAATATCGCACGCTGCATCAGTATGAATTTAAGACAAAAGTGGCATGTAAAATGCATTTTCCTTTTTACAGCAAAGATTTAGCTGAATAATGTTTTTATCGTTGCCGCTTCGTTAGCTGCGCTGGATTTTGTACAAAGTAATAAATCGTTGTATACATTTTTTAAGATTAACTGCATAAAAAAGTACCAGTCAAAAACTTACCTGTACAAAGTTGTATTTAACCGTATAGCTTTAATCGATCGGAAATAAAAAACCGGAAGGGTAAACCCTTCCGGTTCAATTAACAGCTCCCGCCATTGCCAATGATGGAGCAATGACATAATTCAGGGTGTAATTATCTTCACGAGGAACTAAACAGATTCAAAATGCCCGGCTAACAGAGTAACCCTGCCGTCACAGCAGTGTTAAAGACGTTCAGCTCCGGCGGCTAACCTTACCTCCCTTGCGCCCCGCTTCAATGGCACGTTCAGGATCGTTCTTGAAGTTACCGCCGCTTTTCTGGCCTCCTTTGCGTCCTGCTTCAGCAGCACGCTCTTTGTCGGCCGCAAAATTCCCGGCCCCACCGCGATATTGAGTCATATGCGTCCTCTTTGAATTTTAAAAATTGGAATTTGCACAGTTAACGCTTCATCAGGCCGATTCAGCAACATAAATGTAGACAGAAAATCGGACCGATCAAGTGAGATAAATAAAAAACCCGTCACAGTTCTGGCTTAATGATCGTACTACCTTCAACCGAAATGATAACGGATTCCAACCATCGCTCTTTTCAATTCATAAAAGAGCCGCGGCATGAAAAATCTTTATAACGAAAATCGCCGCGCCCTATTAATCGATCTTTTTCAAAAAAAGTCCAATTGAAAAAAATATAAGCGAAGCGGTAAATAGATAGATTAATCAACATCAGGTAGTGAAGATGATCAACAAACGATCAATTTCCCCAAGCGAAGCGCTAAATAGAAATTTAAAACCCTGCTTTTACGTCAAAAATAAGCGAAGCGTGACGCATTGATGGCACCAGTTAAAAATAGCCGGAATCGATCAATAAACGATCAATTCTGCTGATTTAATGAAAATTTTTATTAAAAAGAGAGGTCAGATTTAGCGATGAAATTTGAATCTAAGCGAAGCGGATGAATTTCTGCTTCCTGAGGGCAAAAAACGGGTTTTCGGAATAGTACTAAAAAGCATTTTCTGCGGGGATACGCATAAATTTTGCATGCCTGCGAAAAGGGGAACTCAACGTTATGAATGAGATGGCGCAAAGCCATGAGGGGGAGATTGTGCGTTAATGGTAGGCAAAACATATGCCCTGTTCAGCAGAGTCAGAGGGAGTCGGGAAAAGTGGAATCAAAAGCGACACCGCGCTTGCCATTTTTCTTGATGCGGTACATCGCTTCATCAGCACGCTGCAGTGCAGTATCAAAGTCATCTTTATCCTGCGCCTGAGACACACCGACAGACGCCCCAATGAGGGCATGCCCGTTTGCCATATCAAAAGGTGTCATTACCGCGTCAAGACAGGCGTGCGCCAGTGTCTTTACCCGCGGATGGTTCAGCGCCCAGGGTATTAACAATACAAACTCGTCGCCGCCCAGTCGGCCAATGATCACTTCTGCCGGAGAGAGTTCCGTAAACCGCTGACTTAACTGGATGAGGACTTCATCTCCGCTGCGGTGCCCCAGGGTGTCGTTGACGTGTTTGAAGTTATCCAGGTCAATAAAGACCACGCAGAGCGGTCCCTGAGCTTTCATTTCACAGAAATAATTCTGCAGAGCATGACGATTGTTGAGCAGCGTAAGGGGATCGTGCAGCGCCAGCAGGGCGAGCTGCTCCTCATATTGCTTCTCTTTGGTCATATCGATGTGAGTGCCGATCACTTTAACCGGCTCTCCGTGCGCATTCCATTCGCTGACCCGGCCCCGATCCAGCACCCACGTAATGCTGCCATTTTTGGCGATCATGCGGTGCAGAGCCTCGTAATAAGGCGCTTTCCCGGCGATGTGGTCGTTGAATGCCTGTAGAACGTCGGCGGCATCATCGGGATGCAGGCTCTCTTTCCAGGATTCAAAGTTGGCGTCGGTCTCTTTCGGCTGGAAGCCCAGCATCGCCCCCCAGCGCCGGTTGAAGATCACCAGTTTGCCGCTGGGAATATCCAGCTGCCACAGGAACAGCCCGGTACCATCCAGCGCCGCATTGAGTTTTGTGCGGGCGTCATGCGCTATACGCTTCAGACGCGCATTGTGCTTTTTGAGGTTCTGTATCTGCAGACGCAGCGCTTCTTCTGACATAACCGTGTGAGAGGAGGAAAAAGGGGTATTGTGCCTGTCAGGCTGATTCTGTAAAGGGTGGCTTATAAAACACGATTAGCCGCGGTCAATTGCAGGCTGGACAGGATATCAGGCGGTGCCAGTCTGGCAATGCAGCACAGAGGCAAACCTGGCAATTGGTTTCGCCATGAAATCTGTTTGTGTTGCTACAGGGTTGAGAAGTGGAATGGGCGCGGGAGAGGCGAAATTCGGAATGTTCGGGGAGATGGCGAATCGGGTGGCCTTAAAAAAGCAAAAACCCGCCAGAGGCGGGTTCTTTAAAGATGGTGCCCGAACCCGGAATCGAACCAGGGACACGGGGATTTTCAATCCCCTGCTCTACCGACTGAGCTATTCGGGCAACGGGGCGCATTAAACCAAAGCGGCCCGGCAGCGTCAAACGCTTTTCACCAAAATCAAATCGACTGACCGCTTTTCCATCAACCCAAAGAGTGGGTCTGACCTGCCGCCATAAACCTCTCTGTTGGCCGGATATATTTTAGTCAGAAAGCAGGCAGAGTCTGCATTGTGACGCGAAATTGCCGATATAGCATGCGAGACCAACACTAATAATAAGGATCGCCATGTTTTCCACCATTACATCAGGTATCGCTTCCCGTCACAGCTGGCAGAAGCGTTCACACTCAGCGGCAACGCTGAGCTCTCTCAACGGCTCCATCGCCATGATTGAATTCTCCCCCGATGGCACCATTCTCAGCGCGAATGCGCTGTTTCTGGCGCGCATGGGCTACACGCTGGCGGAGATCGAAGACCAGCACCACAGCCTGTTTTGTACCGCAGAGCAGCTTGAGTCGCGGGACTATCAGGATTTCTGGCTGCGACTGAACCGGGGCGAAAGCTTCAGCGATAAGTTCCTGCGCGTGGCGAAAAACGGCCGACCGGTATGGCTCGAAGCCAACTATGTGCCGGTGCAGAACCGCCATGGCCGGGTGATTAAAATCGTCAAACTGGCAACCGACATCACCGATCATATCAACGATGCGCAGGAGCAGCGCGCCATCACCACCGCCATAGAACGGTCGATGGCGGTGATCGCTTTTAACCTCAAAGGTGAAGTGCTGAAAGCCAATGATAACTTCCTGAAAACCATGGGCTACCGTCGTGAGGAGGTAGAAGGTGTGCACCACCGTCGCTTCTGCTCGCAGGCGCTGCGCGACAGCCGCGAATATAGCGAGTTCTGGCAGCAGCTGAACCGCGGCGAATTTGTCTCAGGCCAGTTTCCCCGGGTCAATAAACGGGGTGAGACTATCTGGCTGCGCGCCACCTATAATCCGGTGTTTGACGAACAGGGCAGGCTCTACAAAATCGTGAAATTCGCCACTGATGTGACCGCGCAGGTGGAAAAGAATCAGCAGGAACATGATGCGGCACAGCGGGCTTATCACACCGCGCTGCAAACGGATGAAAGCACAAAGCTGGGTGCCGATGTTATCGCCAGCAGCGTGCAGACCATGAACGCCCTGGCGGGTGAACTGCAGGGGATCTCCGGTGATATTACCGGACTGAGTGAATCCTCAGAGCGTATCGGCGCGATTGTGGAGGGCATCCGCCGGATAGCCGATCAGACTAACCTGCTGGCGTTGAATGCCGCTATCGAAGCGGCACGGGCCGGAACCCATGGCCGCAGCTTTGCGGTAGTGGCTAATGAAGTCCGCACGCTGGCAGCAAACATCAACCGCGCCACCACCGATATCGAAAATCGGATACAGCAAAACCATCAGCTGGCGAGCCGGGCACTGAAAGGGATTGAATCCAACCTGAAGCGCGCCGATCAGGGCGTACAGCTGGCCCAGGAGGCGGGCGGCGTGATTGCGGAAATCCGTGAAGGCGCAACGGATGTAGTACGCGCCATCGGCCAGGTGACCAAAACGCTTAAAGTCTGACGCTCTGCGGGGGCAATCGCCCCCTTTTAAGGTGTTGCCTGAGACGGCGCTTCTGGCACCGGCGGGATAAAGATATGATCCAGAATCGCCCGCATTACGGGTGCCGCAGTAATTCCTTCGTTGCCACCATTCTCCAGTATCAACGCCACCGCCACTTTGGGGTCATTAAAGGGCGCAAAGGCGGTGTAGAAGATATGGTCACGTAGCCGTACCGGTATCATCTTCGCGTTATAGGTCTGGTTCTGGCGCAGGCTGAACACCTGCGACGTCCCGCTCTTCGCGGCGATGCCATAGGGTGCCGTGTGGAAATATTTATAACCGGTGCCGTTGGGTGCGTTAGCCATGCCAAACATCGCGTGGCGTACCAGCGACCAGTAAGGTGAATGAGGATCGCCAATCTGCGCTTCATGCTGCTGCGGATGATAGTTCTCCACCAGCGTGCCGCGCTGGGTTTTCTCCAGCAGATGGGGGGCAATGACCCGACCGTTATTAATCAGCGCCACCATCGCTTTCACCATCTGAATGGGTGTCGCAATCCAGTAACCCTGTCCGATACCGACTGAAACCGTATCACCCTGATACCAGGCCTTTTTATGCACCTTCTGCTTCCACTCACGGCTCGGCAGTAAGCCGCTGTACTCCTCATTCAGGTCAATGCCGGTCGATTTGCCATAGCCAAACTGGCTGAGCATGGTGTGAATGCGATCGATGCCCATCATAAACGCCACCTGGTAGAAGAAGGTATCGGCGGACTCTTCGATTGCCCGCGTCACATCCAGCATGCCGTGCCCGGTTTTTTTCCAGTCGCGATAGCGCCGGTCCGTGCCTGGCAGCGTCCAGGTAGGTGCGCCAAAGAATTGCGACTGCGGCGTAATCACATGAGTCAGCAGCGCCGACATCGCCATGTAAGGCTTCACCGTGGAGGCGGGCGGATAGAGTCCCTGCGTGACGCGGTTAATCAGCGGCAGATCTTTGTCCTGTAGCAGCTTTTTGTAGGCCTGATAGCTGATGCCTTTTACAAACGGATTGGGGTCGTAACTGGGGCTGGAGACCATCGCCAGCACGGAGCCGTCGTGCGGATCTTCAATCAGCAGCGCCGCACGCTGCCCCGCCAGCAGGCTTTCCACATACTGTTGCAGGTGCAGATCCAGCGTCAGCGTCAGGTTTTTACCCGCGACCGGCGGCACCTCTTTCAGCACCCGCACAATGCGGCCATGATTATCCACTTCCACTTCCTGATAACCCGGCTTGCCGTGCAGCAGCGCTTCGTAATAACCCTCAATCCCCTGCTTACCAATGTTATGGTCAGCCGCATAGTTTTCGGCGATGCCTTCCGCATTCAGCCGTTTATAGTCGTTATCGTTGATTTTCGACACATAGCCGATCACATGCGCCAGATCCGCGCCATAGGGATATTCACGATCCTGGTAGGTCTCAATGCTGGCGCCGGTGAAGTGAAACTGATTGACCGCAAAGCGGGCGACCTGCTCTTCAGTCAGCTCCTCTTTCAGCACCACCGGCTTGTAACGGCTGGTCTGCTTCAGCGCATGGCGGAAGGTGTCGATTTCGTCCGGCGTCAGATTAACGATCGGCGTCAGTGCCCGCAGCGTGGCGTCCATGTCGCTGATTTTGTAAGGCGTCAGCGTAATGGCGTACCAGCTGACGTTTCGCACCAGCGGAATGCCATTGCGGTCATAAATCAGCCCACGCGTCGGCGCAATGGGGATCATTTTGATGTCGTTCTGGTTAGAGCGCGTCTGGTAATAGCCATGGTCGCGCACCTGTAAGCGAAAAAGGTTTACGCCAAGAATGGTGAAACAGAGACAGACCAGAGCAAAGGCTATTGCAGCGCGGCGGGCAAACAGCTTCTCTTCAGCTTCGAAGTTACGAAAGTTCATCAGGGGGCATTATCAGGCGATTAATTATTATCTGTTATTGCGCACCATGATAAAGCGCGATCGCGGGCGTGCCAGCGCGAAGATGCACAAGCCTGACCAAAAGTGTGTCATTTGATGTGAATGTTACCGGGACGGCGAGGCGGGAAAATGCAGATCCCCCGGTTAAGGGGGATCTGCGCAAGGGGATCGGGCAGCAGGCGTCAATGCCTGCCACGCTGATTAATCACCCAGCAGAACAGACTCCAGCGCAATCTTGATCATGTCGTTGAAGGTGGTCTGACGCTCAGCAGCGGTGGTCTGCTCGTGCGTACGGATGTGGTCTGATACGGTGCAGATGGTCAGCGCTTTAGCACCGAACTCTGCGGCCACACCGTAGATACCTGCAGCTTCCATCTCAACGCCGAGGATGCCATATTTTTCCATCACGTCGAACATCTGCGGATCCGGGGTGTAGAAGAGATCGGCAGAGAAGATGTTACCTACGCGCGCTTCAACACCCAGGTTTTTCGCCGCATCAACCGCGTTACGCACCATGTCGAAGTCAGCAATCGCAGCAAAATCGTGATCTTTGAAACGCATACGGTTCACTTTGGAATCGGTGCAGGCACCCATACCAATCACGATGTCACGCAGTTTTACATCGGCACGCACGGCACCACAGGAGCCCACACGGATGATCTTTTTCACGCCAAAGTCGGTGATCAGCTCTTTGGTGTAGATGGAGCAGGAAGGAATACCCATTCCATGGCCCATTACAGAGACTTTGCGGCCTTTATAGGTGCCGGTGTAGCCCAGCATCCCGCGCACGTTGTTCACTTCTACCGGATTTTCCAGGAAGGTTTCAGCAATGTGCTTTGCACGCAGCGGATCGCCAGGCATCAGCACGACGTCTGCGAAATCGCCCATTTCAGCATTAATATGAGGGGTTGCCATTGTTTAATCCTTATTAAATTGCTGATTTACAGCATGTTCTTGCCATAGTCCATCTCGGACAGGCCAAAATAGTGTGCAATTGTCTGACCAATATCGGCGAAAGTTTCGCGGTAACCGAGTGAACCCGGCTCGACTTTCGGTCCGTAGATAAGAATCGGAATGTGCTCACGCGTGTGTTCAGTGCCTTCCCACGTCGGGTCACAGCCGTGGTCAGCGGTCAGGATCAGAATGTCATCTTCTCCGACTAACTCCATCAGCTCAGGCAGACGACGGTCAAACAGCTCCAGCCCGCCCGCATAACCGGCAACATCACGACGATGTCCCCAGGTTGAGTCGAAATCAACGAAGTTAGTGAAAACAATCGCCTGATCCGGCGCGGTTTTCATCTCCTGAATCGTCGCGTCAAACAGCGCATCCAGACCGGTCGCTTTGACCTTTTTGGTAATGCCCTGCTCAGCATAGATATCGGCGATTTTACCCACGGAGATCACGTGACCGCCCTTCTCATCCACCAGCTTTTTCAGCATGGTGGCGGATGGCGGCTCAACTGCCAGGTCGTGACGATTGCCGGTGCGCTCGAACTGACCCGCTTTGTCGCCCACAAACGGACGGGCGATAACCCGGCCGATGTTGTAGCCACCCTCGGTCAGCTCTTCACGGGCGATTTCGCACAGCGCATAGAGTCGATCCAGACCAAAGGTCTCTTCGTGACAGGCGATCTGGAACACCGAGTCCGCAGAGGTATAGAAAATCGGCTTGCCGGTTTTCATGTGCTCTTCGCCCAGCTGGTCGAGGATCACCGTACCTGAAGAGTGGCAGTTCCCGAGATAGCCCGGCAGATCTGCACGCTCAACCAGTTTGTCCAGCAACTCCTGTGGGAAGCTGTTCTCTTTGTCGCTGAAGTAGCCCCAGTCAAACAGCACCGGCACACCGGCGATCTCCCAGTGGCCTGACGGCGTATCTTTACCTGACGAAAGCTCGCTGGCGTAAGCGTACGCGCCGGTGATTTTCGCCTCAGGATCCAGACCTGCCGGGAAGCGGCCGGTCGACAGCTCTGCGGCTTTGCCCAGACCCAGCGCGGTAAGATTAGGCAGATGCAACGGGCCTTTACGTCCCTTGTCTGCTTCACCCCTGAAACAGGCTTCGGCGATGTGACCTAACGTATCCGAACCTGCGTCGCCGAATTTATCGGCATCTTTACTGGAGCCAATTCCAAAGGAATCGAGAACCATAATAAAAGCACGTTTCATGCAAGTCTCCTGCGCATTGGCGCGTGACAAGTCAAAAAAAAGCGATCAGATCAGTATACCCGAATGCATCGCAGCTGGCACCGGTTACCGGTCAGTTAGCTGATATCGCTCACACGGCGATAGACAACCGGCGTCTCAGCCGGGGCGGAATCACCGAGCACCAGCGCGGCTTTGACCGCCGCGGCGGCCTGCTGCCATTTGTCTTCGCTGCTGGCGTGAATGATCGCCAGTGGACGCTGCGCATCGGCACGTTCGCCCAGGGTGATCATGTCGCTTAAGCCGACGCTGTAATCAATGCTGTCGCTGGCACGCTGACGTCCGCCGCCCATTGCCACCACCGCCAGACCCAGCGCACGGGTATCCATGCTGCTGACGATGCCTGGCTGGTCGGCATACACCGGCTTGCTCAGCATCGCCTGCGGCAGATAAGCGTCGTAGCGTTCAACAAAATCGGCAGGTCCCTGCTGGGCAGCGACCATACGACCAAATATCTCGGCTGCTTTGCCGTTATCCAGCACCGTCATCAGCTTCTGACGCGCTTCGGTGTCGCTGGCGGCCAGTTTGCCGGAGACCAGCATTTCGCTGCAGAGCGCCAGCGTCACTTCCAGCAGGCGCGGATTCCGCTCTTCGCCCGTCAGGAAGCGAACCGCTTCACGCACTTCCAGCGCGTTACCGGCTGAGGAGGCGAGAACCTGGTTCATATCCGTCAGCAGTGCGGTGGTCTGGCAGCCTGCGCCATTAGCGACGCCAACAATTGACTGCGCCAGACTTTCTGACGCCTCATAGGTTGGCATAAACGCACCGGAACCCACTTTGACATCCATCACCAGTGCATCCAGCCCTTCTGCCAGCTTCTTCGCCAGAATCGAGGCGGTAATCAGCGGGATCGAATCGACGGTGGCGGTGATGTCACGCGTGGCGTAGAAACGCTTATCCGCCGGTGCCAGCGAGCTGGTCTGGCCGATAATCGCCACACCCACCTGCTTGATGATCTCGCGGAAGCGGTCATCGCTAGGGAAGATATCGAAGCCCGGGATCGCTTCCAGTTTATCCAGCGTGCCACCGGTATGGCCAAGGCCACGACCCGAGATCATCGGGACATATCCGCCGCAGGCCGCGACCATCGGCCCTAACATCAGCGACGTCACATCGCCGACGCCGCCGGTCGAGTGCTTATCCACCACCGGGCCATTGAGATTAAGTGATTTCCAGTTCAGTACCGTACCGGAATCACGCATCGCCATGGTCAGCGCGACCCGCTCAGGCAGCGTCATATCGTGGAAATAGATGGTCATCGCCAGCGCGGCAATCTGACCTTCCGAAACGGTGTTATCACGCACACCATTGATGAAGAAGCGAATCTCCTCTTCAGTCAGCGCATGGCCGTCACGTTTTTTGCGAATTATTTCTTGTGGCAGGAACAAGGTAACCCCCTGGTTCAGGGAAATCAGGATGGGGAACAGGCGGTCAGCGACCGCCTGAAGGATCAGTAACCCGCTTTGCTGGTGTCGCTGTCATGACCCAGGGTGTTGAGCAGGCTCGCCAGCAGGCTTGATGCACCAAAGCGGAAATGACGCGCATCGGCCCAGTCGGCACCCAGCGTCTCTTCCGCCATTTTCAGATAGATAGCGGCATCTTCAGCGGTGCGCACGCCACCAGCGGGCTTAAAGCCAACCTGCTGGCTGACGCCTTTATCGCGGATCACGTTCATCATGATCTGCGCCACTTCAGGCGTGGCGTTAACCGGCACTTTACCGGTAGAGGTTTTAATGAAATCGGCACCGGCATCAATGGCAATCTCAGAGGCCTGACGGATCAGCGCTTCCTGCTTCAGTTCACCGGTTTCGATGATCACTTTCAGCAGCACATCTGCTTCGGCACAGGCGGTTTTACAGGCTTTTACCAGATCGAAACCGACCTGACTGTTACCGGCGATCAGCGCACGATACGGGAACACCACATCCACTTCATCGGCACCGTAGGCGATAGCGGCGCGGGTTTCTGCCAGCGCAATATCAATGTCGTCATTGCCGTGCGGGAAGTTAGTCACCGTGGCGATGCGGATCTCCGGGGTACCCTGCTCGCGCAGCGTTTTACGGGCAATCGGAATAAAACGCGGATAGATACAGATTGCGGCGGTGTTGCCTGCCGGGGATTTGGCCTGATGACACAGGGCGATCACTTTTGCGTCGGTGTCGTCGTCATTCAGGGTGGTTAAATCCATCAGTTTCAGGGCGCGCAGGGCAAGGTCTTTGATATCGGTCATGAGGCTCTCCAAAGGATCGGGGTGCAACCCACCGGCTCGCCGGCGGAATGTTATAATAATAACACTCTGATGCGGCCTGATATGTGCCAGGAGTCACATAGGAATAAGAAATTAGTGCAACATTGCCACGTTTACTGTGACTAACATTACAGATAACAGGGCTTGGTGGTTATTATACGCCAGCGGGTGCAATGTTACTATTATCACATTTAAGCGCAATGGCTGCAGGTCGGGTGAGACGCGGGCGGTCAGTTGCGCAGCGCCGGGAAAGCGGGATCGAGCTGAAATAGCTGCTGACTGTTGTGCCACAGCGCATCAGCAATCTCCTCCGGTGACTCTTCACGCAGGCTGCAGAGCACCTCCCATACCTGACGCGCCCGCTCCGGACGATTAGGCTGGCCCTGAAAGCCCTGCAGCGGCATATCGGGTGCATCGGTTTCCAGCAGCAGCGAAGAGAGCGGCAGCTGCGCCACGGTCTGACGGGTTTTGCTGGCGCGTTCATAGGTAATGGTCCCGCCGATGCCAATCGCATAACCCAGCTTAATAAAGGCCTGAGCCTGCTGCAGGCTGCCCGCAAAACCATGCACCACGCCACGGCGCGGCAGATCGTAACGACGCAGAATCTGAGCCAGCTTGTCATGAGTGCGGCGCGAATGCAGGATCACCGGCAGCTGATACGCTTTCGCCAGCTTAAGCTGCGCCTCAAGAAAGCGTTGCTGCTTATCAAACTGCGGATCGTCGCGATAGAGATCCAGCCCGATCTCGCCGATCGCCACCAGCTTACGCGGCCGCTGTTGCAGTAAGGTTTCCAGCTGGTCGAGATGGGCCTCCTGATGATTTTCGATAACGATCGGATGCAGGCCCAGCGCGGCATAGAGCGCCGGTTGCGCCGCGGCTAACGCGCAGACCCGCTCAAAGCGGCTGGCATCGATCGCCGGAACGATAATCTTTTCCACGCCCGCTTCTGCAGCACGTGCCAGGCTGCCAGAGATATCCCCTTCAAACGGCGGAAAATCGAAGTGGCAGTGCGTATCAATAAACTTCATGCCAGCGATCCTTTGTCGTAATCAGCATCATTATCCGCCAGCGGCGGTGTGATGATGAGGCGGGTATCGGGTGCATTGGCTGCCGGAGCAGGCGGCGTTACGATACGCGCCGTGGTCATCGGTTCCGCATCACTCAGCCACTGGCCCAGCGTGGCGAGGAAATAGCGACCGCAACGCCGTCCCAGATGATAATCCTGATTCAGTGAAGCGATGCGGCTGCCCAGCGCACTGCTGGCCAGCGCATGCGGCGGAAAGATTTCGATAATGCGCAAATCATCGGGCGGATTCTCAATGAACTGCTGAATTTCCCGATAGCTCTGCTCATGCTTATTCAGCACGTTGATCATCGGCTGCAGTGCGCCGGTGCTGAGCCAGCGTTCCATCCGCTTAAACCATTTCGGGGTATAGAACATCTGCGACGGCACGGTGCGGATCACCACAATGGTATCAGCGCCACGGCGGGCGGCTTCACGCACCGGAATCGCATCGCTGATGCCGCCATCGAGATAGCTGATCCCTTCCAGACTGACCCCCAGCCGGTAAAACCCGGGAATGGCACTGGAGGCTTTGATCAGATCCAGCCAGTTATCGGCGGTCGGGTTGAAGTAGCCGGGCGTGTAGTCGTCACTGCGGCAGGCGCACATATAAAACTCGCGGCCGCTGGAGAACAGCTGTTCCGCGCTGCTCATCGCCAGCGGAAATTCACTGCGGGTAATATCTATCAGCCAGTCGAGGTCGATCAGATTGCCACCACGCACAAAGCGCAGCGGATCAAAGAAGAGTTTACTGGTGGTATAGCGGGTAATCACACGCCGGGCATAGCCGGGCTGACCACAGACAAAGGCAGAAAGATTTTGTGCACCGGCAGAGGTGCCGAGCATCAGTTGAAAGGGGTTGAATCGGGCACGCTGAAATTCATCTAATACGCCTGCGGTGAAAATGCCGCGTTGACCGCCGCCTTCACAAACCAGCGCAATCTTCTGAGATTTAAACGGAGTCAGGGCCAGAGGTTCAATGGCGCCGAGCGTGACAGGAATGCGTATACCCACTGTACGAACCTCAAAAAGGGGTTCCGGGTCTGCTGGAGGATCGATCCGTTAAAGACGGCAGCATTCCGGAGAACCAGTCATATGTTCCTTTAACCGGCAGGCCAGCTGGGCTGGCTTGCCTTGCAGCGATGTGAAGGTGTCCCTCTCTTCACGTCAGTCGCTACAGATGACTGGTCTCCGCTCTATGCTTTGCGTTGCATTACACTGCAGGACTCATCGGCTAAAGCTTTTTACGGCCGGTAAACAGGCTGATGAGGAACAGGATAATACCAACGACGAAGACAACTTTAGCTGCCCATGCTGCTGTGCCCGCTAAACCGCCAAAACCTAACGCTGCAGCGATCAGTGCGATCACCAGAAAAATAATGCCCCAACGAAACATAAGCCTCTCCTTACCCTATTTAAAAATCGAATATTTTAAAATCGATCTGCTTATTTCATCCCCGGATGGGTATCTTTTATTCGTACGGCCACAGAAGTGGCCGTACGCAAGCTTAAGATTTAACCGTCAGGTCATTCTTAACGCTTTTCACGCCTTCAATGGCTTTAGCAATGCTTTCTGCACGATCTGACTGTGCCTGATTAGCAACCTGCCCTGAAAGCTGAACAACGCCGTCTGTGGTCTCAACTTTTACGTTGCGCGACGGAACAATGTCATCCGCTAATAGCTTAGCTTTAATTTCGCTGGTCGTGGCGGTATCGCCCGCATAACCTTTCATTGATGATGCTTTGTTGTCTCTGACGTGTAGTTTGTCACTGACGGATTTAACACCTTCGATTTTCTGCACCACAGCCACAGCCTTCTCAGCCTGATCCTGTGAGGTGACGAAACCGCTTAAGGTCACGACGCCGCTATGCGTTTTTACCGAGATATCCGTGCTTTTAATTGCGTCATCATCTACCAGCGCCGCTTTGGCTTTGGCGGTGATGCCGCTGTCATCCATATAACCATCGACTTTTTTCATAGAACTATCGATTTTTGAACCCGCGCTGTCGGCTGTCTGTGACGCTTTCTGCGACATTGATTCGTCAGCCAGTGCGCTGCCGCTGATCAGTGCTGAGCCAATCATGGCGGCCATCAGGGTTTTAGCAATCTTAGTCTTGTTCATCGATATCTTCCTTCTATCAGTTAACTCACCCAAAAACTGTGGGCGCAACAGAGGCACAGGTGCCGCTGCGTTACAGGACGTAAGGACAAGAGAAGTCTCTTCCGCCGTCCGATAGAGTAATCATAGACGGCATTTTGCAATTTGCCTGGCTAACTGGTTGATCACACGTCAAAACAGAAGAAAAACGGGGTTTTTAGGAGGAGTCTGGAAGGAGGAAAACAGGGCCACTCCCAGCTGGAATGGCCCGGAAACAGGCGATTAGTGCTCGCGCGTTTTGCGGAAACGGACGTCGGGGTAACGTTCCTGCGTAATATTAAGATTAACCATGGTTGGCGCGATATAAGTCAAATTATTACCGCCATCGAGCGCCAGGTTAACTTCGTTTTTACGCTGGAAGTCCTCAAACTTTTTCGCATCGCTGCATTCAACCCAGCGCGCCGTAGAGACGTTGATCGCTTCGTAGATCGCTTCGACGTTATATTCGCTTTTCAGACGGGCGACCACCACATCGAACTGCAGCACCCCGACCGCGCCCACGATCAGATCGTTGTTATGCACCGGACGGAACACCTGTACCGCACCTTCTTCAGACAGCTGAACCAGCCCTTTAAGCAGCTGTTTCTGCTTCAGCGGATCGCGCAGACGAATACGGCGGAACAGCTCTGGCGCGAAGTTCGGAATACCGGTGAACTTCATGTTTTCACCCTGAGTAAAGGTGTCGCCAATCTGAATGGTGCCGTGGTTATGCAGGCCGATGATATCGCCAGGATACGCTTCTTCAACGTGCGAACGGTCGCCCGCCATAAAGGTCAGGGCGTCGGAGATCACCACATCTTTGCCGGTGCGCACCTGACGCAGCTTCATCCCTTTTTCATATTTACCGGACACCACACGCATAAAGGCCACGCGGTCGCGGTGTTTCGGGTCCATGTTGGCCTGGATCTTAAACACGAAACCGGTGAACTTCTCTTCTTTCGCTTCTACCGTGCGGGTGTCGGTGTCACGCGGCATCGGACGCGGTGCCCATGCCACCAGGCCATCCAGCATATGGTCAACGCCAAAGTTACCCAGCGCGGTGCCGAAGAAGACCGGCGACAGTTTGCCGCTCAGGAAGGCTTCCTGCTCAAACTCGTGCGATGCGCCCTGTACCAGCTCCAGCTCTTCACGCAGCTGTGCCGCCAGATCGTCACCGACTGCGGTGTCGAGGTCCGGGTTGTTCAGCCCCTTCACGATGCGGACATCCTGAATGGTATGGCCTTTACCGGTCTGGTAGAGATAGGTCTCATCTTTGTAGAGGTGATAAACCCCTTTGAACAGCTTGCCGCAGCCGATAGGCCAGGTGATCGGTGCGCAGGCAATTTTCAGCTCGCTTTCCACCTCATCCAGCACTTCCATCGGGTCGCGGATGTCACGGTCAAGTTTGTTCATGAAGGTCAGGATCGGCGTATCGCGCAGACGGGTAACTTCCATCAGCTTACGGGTACGATCCTCAACGCCTTTAGCGGCATCAATCACCATCAGACAGCAGTCAACCGCGGTCAGCGTACGGTAGGTATCTTCCGAGAAATCTTCGTGACCCGGGGTATCCAGCAGGTTCACCAGGCTATCGCGATAGGGGAACTGCATCACCGAGGTGGTAATGGAGATACCACGCTGTTTCTCCATCTCCATCCAGTCCGACTTAGCGTGCTGGTTAGAGCCACGGCCTTTTACCGTACCGGCGGTCTGGATAGCCTGTCCGAACAGCAACACTTTTTCGGTAATGGTGGTTTTACCGGCATCCGGGTGCGAAATGATCGCGAAGGTGCGGCGGCGTGCCACCTCTTCTAAAAAGGGATTAGACATGGAATTCTTCTCAATAGGCAGCGCAACTTACTGGCGCTGCTGATAAATCACGGTGGCCGGCAGAACCTTACCGGCGGGTAAACGGTGCCAAAAACGATCTTTCATCGTTGGCGGGTCAGCGCGAAGTTACATTGGCGTGAATTCCGGTTACCTGGTCAGCTTTAAGGCGGCATAGCATACAATATTTTGCGCGCGCGGCCTACAGGGAGAGGGGCAGGATTTCAGGGGCGGGGAATCGGGGAACGTTGGATGCCACAACAAAGCGGGACGGGTCTGCACCCGCCCCGCCTCCGTTATCCCAGCACCTTTCTGACGCAGGCTTTGAAGATCTGCACACCAATCTCCAGCGAGTCGAGATCAAAATGCATGTCGGGATGATGCAATCCTGGCGTCAGGTTGGTGCCCAGTCCCCAGAAGCCCGCTTTAACACCCGGACGCTTCACCGGATAGTAGAAAAAGTCCTCGCTGCCTGGCGTGGTCCGGGTTGACAGCGCGCCCTCTTCGCCCAGCACCTCGACGATCGCGGCGCGGATCACCGCCGTCGCCTCATCATCAATCTCGGCGGCGGGCATCTCTTTTAATACGCGGACCTCGGCGCTGGCACCCAGTGCCGCCACGCTGTGAGTAATGGCGCGCGTGACCTGCTCTTTCAGCAGCGTCATCGGCCCGTTCTCCTGCGAACGCAGATCCCAGACTACGCGGGCTTCATCCGGCACCGAGTTGGTGACACCGGCGTCGCACAGGAAGCGGGTCGCTTTGACGCTCCAGGTCAGGCCGGGCGAGAGGTGGATGGCGTTGACCGCCTGAACCGCCTGTACGGCAGCATCCAGCGCATTCACCCCCAGGTGCGGACGCGCCGCATGGGCGGGCTGGCCTTTGATGGTCGCTTCCAGCGTGCTGCAGGCTGAGTAGAGCACCGCAGGCACCGCCTGTCCGACCACACACTCCTCCAGCGGACGCAGATGGAACCCCAGAATCATCTCCACATCATCCAGTGCGCCACCTTCGATCATTGAGAGCGCACCGGCGCCCAGCTCCTCGGCGGGCTGGAACAGGATCTTCAGTCGGCCACGTTTCACCGCGCCCTCCTGCAGCAGAGTCGTCGCCGCCGTCAGCACGACCGAAGAGTGACCGTCGTGACCGCAGGTGTGGCGCGCACACGGCATGCCATCAATGATGTGCCCCAGCGCATCCATATCCGCGCGCAGTGCCAGCACCGGACCCGGCACACCGCTGTCGATCTCGGCCACAATGCCGGTGGTGTTATTGATATTGCGCGTCACCTTCAGGCCCGCTTTCTCCAGCTGATCGGCGATGTAGGCCGAGGTTTTCACCTCCTGAAAACCCAGCTCCGGAATTTCGTGCAAATAGTGGTAATGCTCTAATACCTCAGACACAGCGTTACTCCTGAATAAACAGACGCATAACAGACATTGCGATCAGCGCGTTGATGATGCTCACCAGCATCAGCAGCGGCCAGTATTTTTTTGGCACATCGGCCACGCCCAGCAGCCGTCCCATATATTGCAGCTGCGATCCCATCAGGAAAATCGCCGGGGCCAGAATCGTGAT
The DNA here is from genome assembly GCF_025910075.1 of Pantoea sp. RG18. NCBI lineage: Bacteria > Pseudomonadati > Pseudomonadota > Gammaproteobacteria > Enterobacterales > Erwiniaceae > Pantoea > Pantoea sp. RG18. The sequence continues at coordinate 240,785 of NZ_JAPCIL010000015.1, read as the reverse complement.
ATCCGCCCCGGTCAGCAGCCCTTTGGTCAGCAGACTCACCGCTACGCCGGTACCCGCCGACGATGAGAGCCAGGCGGTGAGCAGCACCGTAATTGCCTCGCCCGGCAGGCCGAACAGCCCCATCACTGGCGCAAAAACGTGCCCGAGAAACTGCATGATGCCGAGCAGATTGAGCACTTCTGCCAGCACATAGGCCATCACCACATTTGGCATCAGGTTGTGAATGGCGATGTGAAAGCCTTTACGCGCGCCGGTCACAAACACATCAAAGGGATTACTGCTGGTCGTGATTTTATTTTCCATCGGCGAAATCCTTCTTATAAACACTGTTTAACACAGCGCGCGTTATCGCCGCACCGACAAATTTCAGCACGAACATTAATAACAGCGGAATAATAATCGGCAGCGTCATTGAGGCGAATAGCGCGGAGCCGATGGCGAAATAATTATTGATTAAGCCGGCACCGGAATATTGCCAGGCACTCATCACCACCACCTCTTTTTTACCGATCTGATTCTGGTCGGCCATCTCTTTGGTTAATGCCGCGCCCGCGTCGGTACTTTGCAGGTCGGTGATTAACGCCAGACCGCAATGGCCCGGCAGCCCCATCAGCGGCTTAAGCAGCGGCGTCAGCAACCGATGCGCCGCGCGAATCGCGCCGTAGTGGGTGAAGATTTCCAGCACGCCCAGCGCCAGCATCACCGTGGGCGTCAGCGACAGCGCAAACAGGAAACCCGCTTTGGCACTGAGTCCGCCTGCGCCAAGAAAGGTGTTGCTGGCGGGATCTTTCATGGTGCCAAAGCTGCCGCCCAGCGTGGTGAAGTCAAAGGCGCCCAGCCATGAAAGACCCTCGACGTTATAAAACAGCCCTGAGAAAAACAGGATGGCAAAAATTAACGCGACATAACTGCCTTTGGTCGCCGTCATTTTTACCGGACTAATAACACTTTCATCTGACATTATTTTCTCCTGATAACCTGGCTTGCCGCCTCTTCCCTGCCGTGGCAAGTTTCAATATATGGAACTGAGTTCTAAGCATGATTTATGCCAGAGCCGATTGGCGCGCGATGATTAATGGCCCTGCTGTCACCTCTGGGCGTTTAATCCACGCCATGCCTGTTATGGCTCTGCGAAATATCTTTTTCTGACGGCAACGTGATATTTCCGGCGCGTCATCAGATGACCGCTATTTCTCCAGCTTCAGCGGCGATTGCACCAGCAGGATAGCGACCGGGCGCACTATCAAGGTGCTGAAATCGTAATTTTGTTGCCCGATAAGGAGTGATGCAGAATGAGAATCTCTCGCATTCAATTTGTGAAATAATTCTATTTAAATCAATCAGATAAATTGGCTGTTTTTGCGGAAAAGCCTTCGCTTTACTAACATATTTGATGCATAATTCACCGACTATACCTGTTTATTTAACATCTTCTTAAAAGGACTCGGCCATGCTGACTGCTGAAATGACTGGGCGTTTAAACGACCAGCTGAACCTGGAATTTTTCTCTGCCAATCTTTATCTGCAAATGAGCGCCTGGTGCAGCGACAAAGGCTTTGAGGGTGCCGCTTCCTTCCTGAAGATGCATTCACGCGAAGAGATGCAGCATATGCAGCGTCTGTTTGATTACCTGAGCGATACCGGCGGCATGCCAGTGCTGGGTACCATCGCTGCGCCGCCAGTTTCTTTCACCTCGCTGAATGAAATTCTGCAGCAGGCGCTGGAGCATGAGCAGCTGATCACCAGCAAAATCAATGAACTGGCCCATGCTGCCATGACCACACAGGATTACTCTACCTTCAACTTCCTGCAGTGGTATGTCGCCGAGCAGCATGAAGAAGAGAAGCTGTTCAAAACCGTGCTGGATAAACTGGCGCTGGTCAGCAACAGCGGCAACGGTCTGTTCCTGGTCGATAAAGATCTGGGCCGGATGAGCACCGAGAACCACGCAGAATAATGTTTATCGGCCCCTTTTCGGGGCCGATCTTATTGCCGTCTTGCTGACACCACTGCACCGCTATTCCAGCCGGTAACTCGCGGCTTTCCCGCCATTCACCCACAGTTCACGGCTTTCCCCCGCAGGCAGTAACAGCGCGATCTCCCGCCAGGCTGGCTGGTAATCTCCACGTTTTTCCACCGTCAGGTCGATACGCGTGGCGCTGCTGCAGAGCGTCCAGCGAAGCCATAGCGCATTCCCCTGTTGCCAGCCGTGGCTCTCGCCATCGTCATCAAACATTTCGCCTTGTGTCTGCACACCTTCGGGGGCAGGCCATAGCTGCCATTGCCGCACCGTATCGCGCCGCGCATCGGTGGTGCTTTCGCACTCGCCCAGCGGGATCACCGCACCGGCCCTTACCAGCAGCGGCAGCCGATCCAGCGGCGCATCCAGCGTGATGGTCTCGCCGCCCGCAAACGCCTTGCCGCTGTGCCAGTCATACCAGCCGCCGCGGTTACGGGGCAGATAGACTTCACGACTGCGCGCGCCCTGCTCTACTACGCTGGCGACCAGCAGATCGCGCCCCAGCATAAAGTCATCACACTCCTGATAGGTCAGCGGATCCTGCTCGTGATCGAGGAAGGTCGGGCGCAGCATCGGCTCATCTCCCACACTGGCCTGCCACGCCAGGTTATAGAGGTAGGGCATCAGGCGATAGCGCAGCCGGATCGCCTCGCGGATCATCGGCGTGACCTCCGGGTACATCCAGGGCTCGTTTACCGTGTGATCGTCATTCCAGGAGTGAATAGTAAAGCGCGGGTGCATCACGCCGTTCTGAACCCAGCGCACAAACAGCTCGGCATCCGGCTTATCGCCCGAGAAGCCGCCGACATCGTGCCCGACGTTAAACAGCCCGGAGAGGCTCATCCCCAGTCCCATGCGGATGTTGTAGCGCAGGGTTTGCCAGCTGGTGCGGTTATCGCCGCTCCAGGTCTGTACATAGCGCTGCATCCCGGCGCAGCCGGAACGGGAGATCAGATAAGGGCGTTTGTCCGGTGCAAACTGCTGCTGGGCTTCCATTGAGGCGCGCATCATCAGCAACGGCATTACCGGCCGGATATGCTTGATGGCGATCGGCTGACCAAAACCGTGACAGCGCGCTTCGCCATCCCACACCTCATATTCGTTGTTGTCATTCCAGGTGGAATCGATGCCCTTTTCCAGCAGCTGCCGGGTGACATTCTCCTGCCACCAGCGCACCGCCTGCGGATGAGTGAAGTCGAGGTGCGAGCCTTCATCGTCCCAGAACACCGACCGCTCAGGACGATCCTGCTCAGAGTCACGAATAAACAGCCCCTGCGCGGCCACTTCCTGATAGCGCGGATGATCCTGCAGCAGGCAGGGCTTGATGTTGGCCGCCAGCTTCATTCCGGCAGTATGAAACGCGTCGCTCAGCGCATTGGGATTCGGGACTTTGTCGTAGTTCCAGTTGAAGACGTAGCGCTTGTTGTTAATCGAGGTGTAACCCGATGAGAGCTGGAACGAGTCGCAGGGAATTTCATGCTCGCGACACAGACGGATAAAGGATTGCAGCTGCTGTTGTGCGTCGGGCGCGTCGGTGTAGTGCATGGTGGACCCGCTGTAGCCCAGGCTCCACTTCGGCTGAAACAGGGTGCGACCGGTCAGACGCACAAAGGCTTTGGTGACGTCGAGCAGCGTCGGGCCCAGCATCATGTAGTAATCGAGATCACCCGCCTCGGCGCGGTAGCGACGATAAGGGAGATGGTAGTTATCCAGCTCATTCCCCAGATCGAGCCAGCTGCTGCTCAGGTTGTCATAAAACAGGCCAAAACTGACGCCATCGCGCTGCGTCAGGGTAAACGGAATATGTTTATAGAGCGGATCGGTGCTGGCGGCGTTGTAGCCCATGGCATCCAGATTACGCATCTCAAAACGGCGGTTAACGCGGTTCAGGTCGCCGCTCTTCTCGCCCAGGCCATAAACCCGATCCTGCGGCTGGCGACGCTGATAGTGCTCGACCCCGTCGCCGTGTGCATTGAGCAGATAGGCACCGGTGTGACGGTCGGCGGCCAGCGGCTGCCAGCTCTCACCATCAAACTGCTCCCAGCTCAGGCAGAGCGGCTGATGCACCGTGACACGCAGCCGTTGCGTGCTGATGAGCAACTGCTCCGCATCGTGTTCAACCTTAAATGCCGGCAGCGTAAAGCCATCCAGCGCCTCACGATCCCGCCCCTGCCAGGGCACGTCGCTGACAGGGGCAATGCTCCAGGTGCGGTTCAGCGCCAGCTCACCGTCGCGCTTCAGCAGCACGCGCATCAGCTTATCCTCCAGCACGTAAAGCCGCAGGAAGTGACGATCTTCGACCTTGAGTTCAACAAAGTGATCGGCCTGCTGATGCAGCGTCCAGTTCTTCAGGGTTTTCATCGCGATATCCTTATGGGTTAGCAGGGCGCTGGCGGCGTTCGGCGACCAGCATCACCAGGAAAACGGCACCAATCAGGTCAAAGAAGCCCATCGCCACAAACAGCGGATTGAAGCCGATGGTATCGGCGGTGACACCGATAATCAGCGAGAAGATAAAGCTGGCGATCCAGGCGCAGGAGCCGCGCATGCCGTTGACCGTGGCCATCTGGCGGCGATCAAAACGCTCCACCACCAGCGCGCTCAGCATGCAGGAGATCACCTGATGGCCGAAGCCACCGACCGAGATCAGGGCGATCGCCAGCCAGGGATCTTTTACCAGCGTCATCAGCGCCAGGGAGACCATCAGCAGTGCGCCGGTCACCGAACTGGCGACAATCGAATTGACGCGGGTGAGACCAAACCAGCGCACATAGATTTTGGTCAGATAGCCGCTGGCGACGCTGCCGAGGTCGGCAGCCAGAAACGGCAGCCAGGCGAACATCACGATCTGCTTGAGATCCATGCCGCGCTCATTGGCCAGATAGAGCGGCACCCAGAAGCTCAGTACCGCCCAGGCGGGTTCGGCCAGAAAAGCCGGGATGGCGATGCCGTAGAATTTCTTCTCTTTACCAATCACTTTCAGCGCGGTGAAGAACGGCAGTTTTTCCCCGATCGCTTCGTTGTCCTGATTAATAAAGGCCCGCTCCTCATCAGAGAGACGAGGATGGCTCTCAGGCGAGTGATAGCCCCACCACCAGAGTCCAACCCACAGCAGGCCCAGCCCGCCGGTCAGCAGAAAGGCGCCCTGCCAGCCAAACGTTATGTGTGCGACATAGATAATCGGTGGCGCCAGCATGGCACCAATCGAAAAGCCGACGCCCGCCCAGCCCGCCGCGACCGGGCGCTCTTTTTTCGGAAACCAGTCACCGATCGCTTTGGCGTTAGCGGGCGTTGCCGCCGCCTCAGAGGCGCCCATGACAAAGCGCAGCAATGCCAGATGCAGCCAGCTTCCCGCACCGGCGTGCAGCAGACAGGTCACCGACCAGATCAGCGCACAGATCAGGAAGCCCATCTTCAGTCCGATCACATCGATCAGCCAGCCGCAGATTGGCTGAAACAGGGTATAGGCCAGCTGAAACGCCGCCACCACCCAGGAGTACTGTTCGGTCGTCATGTGCAGACTGTTTTTAAGTTCCGGTGCCAGAATGCCGAGCGAGTTGCGGGTGATGTAGTTGACGGTTACACCCAGCAGGAACATTCCCAGCATCCACCAGCGTAAATTTTTAATCACGCGCACCGTGCGGGATGCACTGATGGGTTTGGTTGTTGATTCGAGGCTCATTGTGCCACTCCTGATTGCCATTGATGACGCACACCGCCTGCTGGCGTACCGCGTGTCCTGTAACGAACTTAGAAAAGTGCGAAACGTGGGTACAGACACTTTTTTGCAACGCTTTTCATGGCAGGCTGAATCCCGGCAGAAAATGGCACTGAAACGCTTATCTGACGCGATTCAGCATGTTATGAAAAATTTTTCATCAGCAGATTTGAAGGCGATCACAGAATGAAACAAAGGCTGAAAGTAAGCGAAATTGCGGCACTCAGCGGCGTCTCCATCAGTACGGTGTCGCGGGTGCTGGCGGGTAAAGCCAATACCCGGCCCGCCACCCGTGACAAAGTGCTGGCCGTGGCGCAGCAACAGGGCGTGCTAAACAACCTGCATAGTGGTCGCCTGCTGCTGAATAACCTGATGGTTTTTGCCCCGCCGCGCGCCTTTGATGTACGCAGTGACATCTTCTACTACAAAGTGATTCAGGGGATCAGCCAGGCGGTGGAGCCGCATGAGGTGCGGCTGCGCTACTGCCCGCTGGAGGAGGTGGAAAGTGATGCCGCGCTGTTTATCGACAAGATGCAGCAGACCGAAGCGGCACTGCTGATCGGCATTGATGATGAGCATATTCATCAGCTGGCGGCGGAGATGAACAAACCCTGCGTGCTGATTAACGCCCGCGATCGCCGAATGCGCCTGCCTTCAGTCTCACCCCATCATCAGCTGATTGGTGAATTCTCAGCGCGCTATCTGTTTGAGCAGGGACACCGGCAGATCCTGTCGCTGCATTGCTTACGCCGCTACACCATGGAGCAGCGATTGCAGGGGGTGCGCGACGCCTGGCATGCCATGAACCTGCGGTTTGACAGCCGCCAGCATCTGCTGACCCTGAACAGCTTCAGCAGCAATGAAGCGGCGGAGCGGCTGAGTGAATATCTGCGCCACTGTCCTGATGCGCTGCGCCCGACCGCGATTCTCGCCAGCGGTGATTACATTGCGGCGGGCGCCGTCACTGCGCTGGAGCAGGCCGGTCTGCGGGTGCCGCAGGATATTTCGGTGATGAGTATGGATGGCTTTAACCTGGCCGCTATCCACGATATTCCGCTGACCTCGGTGCAGGTGCCGCGTGATGAGCTGGGCGCAGCGGCAGTGAGAATGTTGCAGGAGATGCGACTGAATCCCGGCACACCCACCGGCAGCCTGCTGCTGAATGGCAGGCTGGTGGTGCGCGAGTCGGTGCGGCGCATTCGCGATAATCTCAGCCATGCGCCGGTCCAGCAGCATGGCCTCTATGATTAACACGGTATGGATTAACACGGTATGGATTAACACGGCGCGGATTAACCCAGCGTTTTCAGCCGCAGTTCCGACGGCTGAGGCCGTCCGAACAGGAAGCCCTGGAACAGGGTACAGCCCTCATCGCGCAGCTTAGCGAACTGCTCATCGCTCTCCACCCCTTCGGCAGTAATCTGGATATCAAGACTGCGACTCATGCCGGTGATGGCGCGGATAATCGCCAGCGCCTCGCGGCTGTCACCCATATCATTGATAAAGGATTTGTCGATTTTGATTTTGTCGAACGGGAAAGATCGCAGATAGCTCAGCGACGAATAGCCGGTGCCGAAATCATCCAGCGCAATCTGCACGCCCAGCGCCTTGAGATTTTGCAGGGTACGGATATTACCCAGCGAATCATCCAGCAGCACTGATTCGGTAATCTCAACCTCCAGCCGCGCCGGATCGAGACCCGACTCTTTCAGCGCACCTTCCACCACCGGCACCAGCGAGCTGTTTTTAAACTGCAACGGTGAGAGGTTGACCGAGACCGACTGCTCCCCTTCCCAGCTCGCCGCTTCGCGACAGGCTTCGTAGAGTGCAAACGCCCCCAGCATATGAATCAGGCCGGTCTCTTCAGCGATCGGGATGAAGTCGTTGGGCATGATCAGCCCGCGAATCGGATGATGCCAGCGCATCAGCGCCTCATAGCCAATGATGGTGCGGTTATCGCCGTTGGTGATGGGCTGATAGTAGAGCCGCAGATGCCCGCCGCTAATCGCATCGCGCAGATCGTTTTCAATCAGGCGTCGACTGCGCGCCACATCGTCCATCTCCAGCGTGAAATGCTCATAACGGTTGCGACCGTTGCGTTTGGCTTCATACAGCGCCATGTCCGCACAGCGCAGCAGCTGCTCCGGCGTATTGGTGATGGTGGTGCTGAGCGCAATCCCCACGCTGAGCCCGACCGACAGATTATGGCCTTCAACGTTGACCGGCGGGCGAATCGCCTCAATCAGGCGCTGCGCCACAATGCTCGCCTCTTCATTACTGGCCACCGAAGGCAGCACGATGGCGAACTCATCGCCTCCGATACGCGCCAGAGTATCCTGGTCACGCAGCGCGTTACGCAGACGCTTAGCCACACTGCGCAGCAACTCGTCGCCAATCTGATGGCCCAGCGCATCGTTCACATTTTTGAAGTTATCGAGATCAAGGCAGAGCGCGGCGGTCTGGCGCTGTATCTGACCGGCAGTGCGCAAGGCTTCACTCAGACGCTGGCGGAACAGAATGCGGTTCGGCAGGCTGGTGAGATTGTCGTGGTGCGCCATATGGTGAATACGGGCATCAGCGGCGCGCTGGTCAGTGACATCTTCTACCAGCAGCATCAGGTAGTTACGTCGCGCATCCTGACCGTTAATCGCGGTGGCGCGGGTATGCAGAATGCGTTCGCCGCTGGCGGTCATCAGCAACTGCTCACGTTCATGCATGCCCTCACTGCGCAGCGCAACATCCGCCAGATTATTAAAGTAATCGCTGAGTTCGGGCGACATGCATTCGTGCGGGCGCTTGTTGACGATCAGCGATTTCGACAGGCCAAACAGCTGCTGAGTGCGGTCGTTAACCAGCAGGATCTCGCGGGTGATCGCATCTTCAACAATCACGCAGGAGGGAATGTTGGCGATGATATTATCCAGGAATTTAGAGAGCGCGGTTTTCTGGGTGCTCTGGGCTTCAGCCAGATCCCTGGCGCGCAGCACCTGCTGCTCCTGCTCACGGCGTTCCGTGCGGTCGCGGGTGATCTTAGCGAAGCCGACCAGCTTACCGTCATCATCGTGGATCGCGTCGATGACCACATGCGCCCAGAAGGCGCTGCCATCTTTGCGGTAGCGCCAGCCCTCATCTTCAAAACGGCCAGTCTTAAGCGCGATACCGAGATTCGCTTCCGGGATGCGGTTCAGCCGCTCCTGGGAACTGTAAAACAGCGAGAAGTGCTGACCCACCACTTCATCCGCTTTGTACCCTTTGGCACGCTGCGCACCGGCATTCCAGTTCACCACCACGCCATCGACATCGAGCATATAGATGGCGTAATCGGTGACCCCTTCAACCAGCAGACGGAAACGCTGCTCCTGCTCCCGTTGCTGACTGCGGACGCGCTGCTGTTCAGTGCAGTCGCGGGTGATTTTAGCGTAGCCCAGCAGCTTGCCCTGATCGTCGCGGATCGTGTCGATCACCACATGCGCCCAGAAGGCGCTGCCATCTTTGCGGTAGCGCCAGCCTTCATCTTCAAAACGGCCGGTGCGATAAGCGGTTTGCAGGTTCTGCTCCGGGACACGGTTCAGGCGATCCTGGGCGCTGTAGAAGCGGGAAAAATGCTGGCCGACAATCTCTTCCGCCACATAGCCTTTGGCGCGCTGTGCCCCGGCATTCCAGTTCACCACGTTGCCGTCATGATCGAGCATATAGATAGCGTAATCGGTAACGCCCTCCACCAGCAGGCGGAAGCGCATCTCCTGCTCCCGCTCTTTGCGCTGCTGCTCCTGCTGCTGAGTGCAGTCGCGGGTAATACAGGCGTATCCCACCAGCAGACCGGCGTCATTGCGTATCGGGTCGATCGTCTCGTGTGCCCAGAAAGCACTGCCATCTTTGCGATAGCGCCAGCCTTCGCTTTCATGGTGTCCGGCAGTCGCAGCCATATCCAGCCCACGCTGCGGCAGGCCCCGGCGGCGATCTTCTTCGCTATACAACAGAGCGAAGCTGCAGCCAATCATCTCGTCTGGCGTATAGCCTATCGTGCGCTGAGCACCCTGATTCCAGCTGCCGATGATACCGTCAGGTTTTAGCATAGTGATGGCGTAATCATTCACGCTTTGTACCAGCATGCGATAGATGACCTCAGAGTTATTATCCATTGTGATTAGCCTGCTGCTCTGTAGCCGGATGACGGCTTAGGAATGTTCTTAATAGCGTGCGCAGACTACAGCCGAAAAGAGCTGAGATGACAAGCGCATTAAGAAGATTAATCAGTGTTTATAAGGGGTTTATCGGCAGCGGCGAGTAAATGTTCAATGACTCCGCGGTGGCGGCGCGTCAGGCGACCCGCTCCCAGCGCGAGGAGAGCGAATAACGGTGCTGCCAGCAGAGCATTGCCGGACTTTGGCTCATCAGCTGCTGGCACTCTTGCGGCGCGACAAACGCCGGGATCACTTTCTGGGCCGCCGTCTGTCTGATCAGCGCCAGCTGATCGTCGAGCGGCGGATGCACATTCCACGGCAGCCAGCGTGCCATGCCGGATTGCAGCATCTCAAAGGCACGGGTGCCGCTGGAAACGTGACTGCTTAAGATCAGACGAAAGTCGGGCTGATGGCTGAGCTGCGCCGCCAGCCCGCTGTCAGCCACCGCATCCGCCGCGACAATTACCGTATCCGGTCGCCAGTGGTCGGGTGTTGCGACGCGCAATAACCGGGCCAGCGCCAGCATCGCCGCGGCGGGCAGGCTGTTGAGCGCCAGCAACTGCGCCACCTCTTCGCGCACCTGGGGACACATCACTACCGGCAGCCCGCGAGCGCTGAGCTGCAGCGCCATCTCAGGGCCGCGCCCGTGCAGCGGCGCGGTGACCACGGCGCCCCCTTGTGCCACCAGGGCCAGCGCGTCGATCTGCTGCGCCAGTCGCTGATTGCGGTCGCCATAGGAACCATCGGTAATCAACAGCCGTGCGCGTGGCGGGCAATCAAACGGCAACAGCAGCGATTCGCGACTCCAGTCGCCCATATAGGTGATGCCACCTGCAATCGGCAGATGAAACCAGATCGATCCTGGCGAATGCCCGCTGCGACCGGTAAAGAGATTCAGCGGCCCCAGCGCGCACTGGCCGCGCAATGGCAGGATGCGTCGCGCCTGAGCCGGCACGCCAGCCTCGCCCAGCTGCTGCCAGGTGATCTCACTGGCATAGACCGGCGGTGAACCGATGTCGGCCCAGCTATCCAGCGCCGCCGCGTGATCCACATGGGAATGGGTCAGGCAGAGCGCATCGACCTGGCCGATGGCGACCACTGCGGGCCGGACGCCCGGCTCCGGCCCGGCACCTAAATCCCATAACAGTCGGTATCCCTCTATCTCCAGCAGGAAAGCGGCCGGCAGTTTTCCGCCGACGCCGCTGATCACCGTCAGGCTTGCCATGGCAGGACTCCCTGCGGCAGACGGCGCGTCAGTCGTGAGGCCAGTAGCATTAAGCCCAGCACGATCCCAATCATCAGGCATCCGACCGCCGCCGCCAGCGGCGCCGATCCGCCTTCGTCCAGGAAAATAATGGTCGGGCCAAGCGTCTGGGTTTGCGCGGTAACCAGCAGCACTGAAACCTGTATTTCATTCAGCGCGGTGAGGAACACCAGCAGCGCACCGGCCAGCACAGAAGGTGCCGCCAGCGGCAGCAGGATGTCAGTCATCCGCCGCATCAGACCCGCGCCGCATAAGCGCGCCGCCTCATCCAGTGACGGTTCGATTTGCGCGAACCCGGCCAGCGTCGGCCTTAACACCAGCGCCAGGAAATTGGCCAGATAGGCCGCGAGAATAATCCACACCGTTCCGTAAAGAGAAAATCCCAGCAGCGGCAGTGGCCGCAGGAAAAACAGCATCGCCGCCACGCCGGTGACAATGCCGGGCAGCGCATAGGTCAGCTCGCTGGCGAATCCCAGCCCCCGCACCAGCCGGGTACGATGCCAGCTGAGAAAGAAAGCCAGGAACAGTGCCATGACGCTGAGCAGCAGCGCCGTCAGGCCGGTGAGCCACAGGCTGGTAAAGAACGCCTGCCGTATCGCCGGATAGCCCCACAGCGCCTGCTGAAAATTCTCCAGCGTCAGGGTTTGCCAGTTCAGAGCCTGACCGAAACCGCGGGTTAAGGCGGTGGTCAGCAAGGCGCTGAGCGGCAGCAGCAAGGTGATCACCATCCACAGCCAGGCGATGATTTCGCCCGGCAGTCGCGCGCGCCGCAGCGGCTGGTGCCAGGGTCGTGGCGATCCGCTGACCCGGACATCGCGTCGTCCGCCCAGCCAGCCGCTAATCAGCATCCCGGCGAGGGTGATCAGCGCAATCAGCATCGAGTAGACGGCGGTATTGGGCAGCGCACCGGGGCCGAGGGTATTGAGCTGCTGATAAACCAGCGTAATCAGCGTCGGCACCCGCGCCGGAATACCCAGCATCGCCTGGATACCGAAATTCCCGACCGCAGCGACAAACGCCAGCGCCGCCCCGGCGAAGATCGCGGGGCGCGCCAGCGGCAGGATCACCGTGAACAGAATCTGCCGGGGTGATGCGCCGCTGATACGGGCCGCCTCCACCAGTTCGGCGGGGAGTCGACGCAGGCCAGCCCGCACCGTGAGGAACACCAGCGGCGCATTGTGCAGGCCCAGCAGCAGCACCATGCCGGTCGCGGTATAGAGCGGTTGCTGACCGGGTGCCAGCCATGTCCCGCCCAGCGCATTCACCGCTGTGGCCAGCAGACTGCCCGGTGCCAGTGCCTGTATCCAGGCCAGCGCAGTCACCTGCGGCGGGATCATCAGCGGCAGGATAAAGGCAAATACCCAGGCCGCTTTGGCACGCAAATCGGTGAGCGCCACCAGCCAGGCGGCCACCGTTCCCAGCAGCAGCGACAGCAGCGTCGCGCTGATGCCGATCGCCAGGGTATTCAGCGTGGCACTGAGCACCCGCCGGCTGGTCAGCAATCTCAGCAGGCGATCGCTATCCAGTATGCCATCCGGTGCCAGCGCGGTTCCCATCAGCCGGGCAAAGGGTGCCACCGACAGCAGGCCAATCACCAGAACCAGTACGCCCAGCACCAGCGGTTCCGCCCGCCATCTGCGATGCCTGGCGGCCTGGCCTCTTCGCCATTCGTTGCCCAGCACGCTCACGATCAGCCGCCAAACAGTTCAGTAAAGGTTTCGCGGACCTGAGCATCCTCGGCCACCGCTTTTGCCACATCCGGCGTCAGCAGCGTGATTTGCTCAATCGGCGCAAAGCCACTGGGTGCCGCCACGCGGGCATCGACCGGCCGGTTGCCCTGCTTCGCCACCAGCTGCTGTCCTGCTTCCGACAGCATGAAATCAACAAAGGCTTTGGCGGCCGGCAGATTATGCGCCGACTTCATGATCGCCACCGGCTCGGTCACATAGGAGACGCCCTCCTGCGGATAGACCAGATCGATGGGCGATCCCTGCTTTTTGGCGCGGATAATATCGGCATCCGTGATCACGCCATACTTATCCATGCCGCTGGCAACCGCTTTCAGCGCCGGTCCATTGCCGCCCTGTGGCGCAATGCCGATGGCGGCCAGTTGCTGATAGAACGCCCAGCCAATCGACGGGGTATGGATATCGGTATGCAGCTTATAGAGCGCCGCACCGGAATAGAGGGGACTGGGGACCGCAATCTGGCCTCTGTTTTCTTCTACTGCCAGCGCTTTCCAGCTACTGACTGGCTTCGCACGCTGGGTGTTATAGGCGATCACCGTGGCGATAATTTTGGTGCCGAAAAAGGTTTTATCCACATCGTAATAGGCAGGCTTCAGGTGGCTGACCGGGGCGGCCGGATATGAATAGAGCTGCCCCTCTTTCTTGAGCGCGCCCAGATTGATCGCGTCGGCCACCAGCAGCACATCGGGTTTGACCTGGCCGCTCATCATCTCCGTGCGCAGCACGTTCATCAGTTGAGTGGTGCCGTTGCGGGTCCACTCCACCTCCACCGCCGGATACGCGGCCTTAAACGCATCGATGGTCTGTTGCGCAATTTCAGGTGCCTGCGACGTGTAAACCACCAGCTTGCCGCCGGGCGCGTCGGCCGCCTGCAACAGGGTTGAGGCCGCCAGGCCCGACAGCAACAACAGCGCGTGAAGCGGAGTACGAAAAGCCGTTTTCATGGTTTCTGAAACCCTTTATGCAGGAAGAATCCAGCCGTCATCGACGGCGACGCCGACGGTGTCATCCACCGCCAGTAATGCAGCATCATTAAGCGTCAGCGACAGGCTGACATCCGGTTGATTAAGCGGTCGAAGGTTGATCTGATGGTAGCCACCGCGAAAGATGATGCGCTCAACGCGGGCGGCAAACTGCCGCTCTCCCTCAGCGGCGAGGTGAAAACTGACGCTGTGGAAGCTGGCTTTGCCGTGTGGCAGCGGGCGCTGGTGAGGCGAGCAGCGCAGCAAAACCCGCAGCCCGCAGAGCGTGGCGGTTGCCTGACCCGGATCGAGCGGCTCAATGTCGCTGACCGGCAGCACCCGCCCCTCATCAATAAAGGTCGCCACCATCTCATTAGCCGGTTCGCGCCACAGGGTCTGCGGGCTGGCGAACTGCATCACTCTGCCGTGTTCGAGCACCACGATGCGGTCGGCCAGTGCCATCGCTTCGCGTTGATCGTGGGTGATATAGAGTAAGGTGGCGCCACTGTGGCGATGGAAGCGGCGGAACTCCTCTTCCATGGTGGCGCGCAGATGGACATCGAGGTTAGCCAGCGGCTCATCCAGCAGCACCAGCGTCGGCCGTGCCACCAGGCAGCGAGCCAGCGCCACGCGCTGGCGCTGACCACCGGAGAGATCGGCGGGTCGGCGGTCGGCGAAGCGATCCAGCCCGACCAGCGTCAGGGCCTGGGTGGTGCGCAGTTCGCGTTCTGCGCGCGCCACACCGTTCACCTTCAGGCTGTAGCCGACGTTCTCCGCGACCGTCATATGCGGCCACAAAGCGTAGTTCTGGAACACCACGCCGAGCTCGCGGGCTTCCGGCGGCAGGTGCAGCCCGTCTGCGGCAACCTGACGTTCACCGATGCGGATTTCACCGCTGTCGAGCGTTTCAAAGCCGGCCAGCAGGCGCAGCAGGGTGGTTTTGCCGCAGCCAGAAGGCCCAAGAACGGCGACAAACTCGCCCTGGTTAATCTGTAACGAAATCGCGTCCAGTACCGGCTGCGCGCCGAACGCTTTGCTCAGTCCGGTTAACGATATTGCCGCCATCTTACTCTGCCTTTGCCGTTAACATGCTGGGCAAAACGCTACGACAGTTTGATGACAGCCCGGTGACAGCCAGGCTTACGGGACGCGAAAGCCGGGCTGGCGGAGCGGCATCGGGGCGTGCTCGCCCCGTGGCTTACTGCTGGGCGGTGAGCGCCGCAATCGGCTGCCAGATCTCGGTTAATGCGCCCTCTTTGCCGGTAAAGGGATCCTGCGTCGGCAACGGCACTTTTTTTACCTGCTCCTGGGCCATTTTCAGCTTCGCGGGCTCATCGCGCAGCGTCTCCGGCGACATCCCGTGCGGATAGGCACCTATCACCATAAAATCTTCGCTGGCGCTGACCTGCCGATGGCCGACACCCGCCGGAATCAGGACCGCATCGCCTGCGCGCAGGGTCACCATGCGGCCACTGTCGCCGCCAAACAGCACTTCCGCCCAGCCTTCAGCGACGCCCAGCAGTTCATGGGTATTAGGATGATAATGGGTGTATGGGAAGATCGGATAGCGCCAGGCGGGTGGCCAGCCGTTCTCCTCAAAGGTTTTCTCAAACCACGCAGCGATCTCCTCCTCTTCCGGCACCACGCGCGGCCAGATAATCAGAGGTAACGGGTTATTGGGTACACCGCCCGACGGGCTGGCGAGCATCAGATGCTGAGGATTGTCAGAGGCCCCGGCCGAGAAGGTGCCAGCGGCAAAGGACATCATTAATAGCAGACTGGAGGATGAGGCACGCATACAGGTTCTCCGATGTTTTTCTAAGTGTGGCAAACCCGCGGTACAATGCAATGTGCGCCAGACGACACAATTGAGATAATTGACTGATATTGCTGACTAAAGCCAAATGTGTCGTTAACTATAGGGTCGGAGTGTGCCTGCGCGACGGCGGATAGCGGTTCTTACTGCGGCAAAGTGTTGCAAAATGTCAGGCGGAAAGTCACACAGGCGCCGCAGCCCGACGCCCCGGGCACTGTTGTATAAACTGTTATATAAAAAAAGCACAGATCTGTTTCTGATATGCTTGACTGTTATCTGTTGTAATAGCTAACAGATGACAGTGAGGTAACAAATGGACGCTATTAAACAAATCCTGATTGACGAGATCGCCCTGCTTAACCGCGAAGAACGTCGCGACAATTTGCCGCGTTTCAGCCTCTCGTTTCTGAAGAACCACCCTGGTCTCTGGGCAGTAATGTATCTCTGCTACGGCCTGTGCGTGGCGCTGATTTTCACCACCGAGATGCTCGGCTGGCCCGCCTTCTGGTTTGCCACCGTGTTTGTGCTGGTGATGAGTGTGCTGATGCTGCTGGATATCAACCCGAAATATCGCTTTGAAGATATCGATGCCCTCGACCTGCGCGTTTGCTACAACGGCGAGTGGTATTACATTCAGCCGGTGCGCGAACAGGCAATCTCACGCATTCTGTCGCTGCCTGAGACACCAGAACGTGTGAAGAGCGGTATCCAGCGTCTGCTGACGCAAAAAGGGGAAGTGGACTTCTATGATGTCTACTACCTGACCTGGGGCCATCAGGAAGCGGCGCGGGTTTAATCCGCCTGCCCTTCCGCCATCAGCTGACCCAGCTTCACGATTGCCGCCTCGGCCCGACTATCCCACGGCCAGGCGGTATTTAACCTGAAGCAGTGCCTGAACTGCTCACCTGCCGAAAATAGCTGCCCCGGTGCAATACTGATCCCCTGAGCCAGCGCCCGCTGATAGAGCCGGGTCGTATTGATGCTTTCCGGCAGCGTCACCCAGAGAAAATAGCCGCCACGCGCTTCGCTGACCGTGGCCTGCGGCGGCAGCACCTTCATTAACGCCTGGCGCACCATCTGCTGTCGCTTCGCCAGAATCTGCCGCAGCCGCTTCAGATGGGTGTCGTAACGCCGCGTGGCAAGAAAATCGGCCAGCGCCAGCTGCATCGGCGCACTGGTAGAGAGCGTGCTCATCAGTTGCAGCCGCTGAATACGCTGCGCATGCTGTCCCGCCGCGACCCAGCCGACGCGGAATCCTGCCACCAGCGACTTTGAAAATGAGCCGCAGTGCAGCACGTTCCCCTGGCGATCCCAGGCTTTCGCCGGCAGCGGCGGCGCATCACCCGCCCAGAGTTCGGCATAGACATCATCTTCAATCATCGGTACCTGATAACGCGCCAGCAGGGCGACCAGCTGCTGTTTGCGTTCCGGCGTTAAGGTTACGCTCAGCGGATTCTGCAGGGTGGTCATCAGCCAGCAGGCTTTCACCGGCCAGCGCTGCAGGGCCTCCTCCAGCTGGACGAGGTCGATGCCATTTCTGGCATCGACCGGAATTGCCAGCGCCTTGAGCTTAAGCCGCTCTATCGCCTGCAGCGCGCCATAAAAACTCGGCTGTTCAATCACCACATAATCGCCCGGCTCGGTCAGGGATTGCAGACTGAGGTTCAGCGCCTCCAGCGCCCCGCTGGTGATGACAATTTCATCCGGCGACAGGGTGATGCCCTGACGCGCATAGCGCTGCGCCAGCAGCTGTCGCAGCGTGGCGTTGCCGGGCGGCAGATTGTGCAGCGCATCGGTTGGGGTCAGATGATGAGAGACGTTAGCCAGCGAGCGCATCAGCTGGCGCTGCGGAAAGAGTGCGGGATCGGGAAAGGCGGAGCCAAACGGCACGATGGCCGGATCGCGCGTGGCCTGCAGCACATCAAACACAAAGTCGTTGATATCGACCTGTTCACTGATCGCCACGCTCAGCGGCGCGGGTGCTAAGGCACGCGGTGCAACGTAGTAACCCGACTGTGGACGGGAGACGATCCAGCCCTGACTCTCCAGCAACTCATAGGCATGCAGCACCGTCATCAGGCTGACACCCTGCTGCGCGACCTGCTGACGCAATGACGGCAGACGGGTGCCCGGCAGCCAGATGCCGGCCTCTATCTGCTGCTGAATCTCATCCATCAATCGCTGGTATTTCGCCACGGGTGACCTCTCCTTGTTTGACCGTGAATAGTCTGACCGCGAGACTTTACCACGCACGGCGACCAATGACAGGCAGCGCGAATCGCTTTATCCGATTGCGCTGATTCTTCACGGCTTCAGGCAGGTCAGATCACAGCGACCTGCGGCGTCAGCGGCTGCCCGGCTTCGGCTTCGGCATTAAGACTCACTTCCGCAATCGCCTCTTCAATTTCTGCCACCACATAATCAGCCAGCTCCGGCACCCGCTCCGGGGGAACCGGCTTGCCCAGCAGATAGCCCTGCAGCGTATTACAGCCCAGGCTGGTCAGGAAGGCCTGCTGCTCAGCGGTTTCAACGCCTTCGGCCACCACTTTCAATTGCAGCGACTGCGCCAGCGCCACTATCGCCGACACGATGGTGGCATCTTCTGTGTGATGCTGCAGCTCATTCACAAAGGCCCGGTCAATCTTGAGTTCACTGGCCGGTAGCCGTTTCAGATAGAGCAGGCTGGAGTAGCCAGTGCCAAAGTCATCAATTGAAGCTTTCACCCCGAGCTGGGTCAGCTCAGTCAGAATACGCACGCTCTCATCGGGATCGCGCATCGCGGTGGTTTCCGTCACCTCCAGCGTCAGCAGTTCGGCCGGAATCTGATGTTTTTCCAGCGCATCCACCACCGTCTTCACCAGATTCGATTGCTCAAACTGCAACGCCGACAGGTTCACCGCCACCGACCAGTGCGGATGGCCCTGCAGATGCCACTGGCGCAGCTGGCGACAGGCTTCATGGATTACCCAGTTGCCGATATTGACAATCATTCCGGTCTTTTCTGCCATTGGCAGAAATTTATCGGGCGACAGCAGGCCGCGCTGCGGATGCTGCCAGCGCAGCAGCGCCTCAAAACCGAGAATCGGACCGCTCGGCGCGCAATATTTTGGCTGATAGAACAGGCGCAGTTCATCATGATCCAGCGCCTGCCAGAGATCGTTATTCAACTGAAGCTGGCTCTGGGCCTGAATGTTCATTGAAGGCTGAAAGAAGGTGTAGCCGTTGCGGCCATTATTTTTGGTGTGGTACATCGCCGCATCGGCGTTGAACATCAGTTCGCGCTCATCCACGCCATCGCCGGGATAGACCGCGATGCCAAGACTCAGCGATACCACCAGCTCATAGCGTGAGATATCAAACGGGCGATCCACCGCTTTGACCAGCTTATCGGCGATGGCCGCCGCATCATTGGGATCGTCGATCTCTACCAGCAGCACAAACTCATCACCGCCGAGCCGCGCCAGCGTGAAGTAGCCGGTCATCTGCTCGCTCATGCGCTCGGTCACGCCGACCAGCAGACTGTCGCCAATGTGGTGCCCGAACGCGTCGTTGACCGCCTTAAACCCATCGAGATCCATAAACATCAGGGCAAACTGCCTCTGCTCACGGTTCGCTTTGTTAATCGCCTGCTCCAGCCGATCCTCCAGCAGGATGCGGTTGGGCAGTCGCGTCAGGTTGTCGTGCAGCGCCAGCTGTGCCAGCTCGCGATTGGCTTCAGCCAGCGAACTGGCGAGAATCGAGGTACGCGCCTGCATCCGCGCATCCAGCATCGACACCAGCAAGGTAATGCCCAGAATCGAAATAGTGACCACCGTGACCAGAATCGCCAGCCAGTTGCTGTTGACGCCCTGCCCGACCGGATGACTGTGGACGGGAAACTCTGCCGCCATCATGCCGGTGTAGTGCATGCCGGCAATAGCACAGCCCATCACCACCGATGCGCCAATGCGCAGCAGGGTGACCCGACTGGTCTGTCCTTCCCGCAGGTTAAACGCCAGCCACAGCGCGGTGCCAGAGGCGGCCAGGGCGATCGCTACCGACAGCGCCACCCAACTCCATTTCCAGACGATACCGGGGGAGAACATCAGCGCCGCCATGCCGGTGTAGTGCATCGCGACTACGCCGCTGCCGAGGATCAGCGCGCCGCCCGCCAGGCGCGGCAAAGGCAGATCGCCATTGCAGACCAGCCACAGCGCAAATATCGACGCACAAACCGCGATGGCCGCAGAAAAGGCGGTGAGCCCGGCGTTGTAGCTCATGACCATCTCCATGTTCATCGACAGCATGCCGATAAAGTGCATCGCCCAGATGCCGATGCCCATGGAAAAACCGCCGCCGAACAGCCAGACCAGCGCAACTTTGCCGGTTGAATGCACCACCCGTCCCGCCATATCTAAGGCGGTGAACGAAGCCAGCATCGCGACAAGAACGGAGACGATGACGATAAAAGAGTCGTATGAGGTCGCTAACATAGTGCATTCCCGCGAAAGCAGAGCTTGTGGTTGGGCAGAGGGTTTTAAAATTATTCTCTTAGTTATCGGCACAGCCCGGCGGTTAATGAGCCGCGAACCCTGCATCCTTCCACTCATTCTGAGTGATGAAATCTATCGTTGCTGTCAATACAGTCAGCCGGACAGTGACGCCACCGGCTGTCGCAGTGAGGGAAAACTCAGCGCCTCAACCCGGTCCGCTGGCGTCGGCTTGCCCAGCAGATAGCCCTGCAACGCATCAAAGCCTAAGCTGGTGAGCAAATGCTGCTGCTCTTCAGTCTCCACCCCTTCCGCCACCATGCGCAGATTGAGGCTCTGCGCCAGGGTCAGCATGGCGCTGACTACGGTCGCATCTTCACTGCCGGGCCGCAGGCAGTTGATAAAGCTGCGATCAATTTTGAGTTCACTGGCATCCAGATCTTTGAGATGCAGCAGGTTGGCATAGCCGATGCCGAAGTTATCAATCGCGACGCTGACACCCGCCTGCTGCAATTCACGAATGCGCTGCTGGCTGAAAGCGGGATCGCGCATGGCAATCGCTTCAGTGATCTCCAGCATCAGCGCGCTGCCTGGCAGCTGGTTACGCGCCAGGGTCTGCGTCAGGATAGTCAGCAAATCACGCTGGTGAAACTGCAACGCGGAGAGATTCACCGATACCGTCCAGTCACTGTGGCCCTGGCTGTGCCATATCCTGAGCTGACGGCAGGCCTCCCCGATCACCCAGTTACCCAGCGCAATAATCTGACCGGTTTTTTCGGCGCGCGGCAGAAACAGCTCAGGCGTCAGTAAACCGCGCTGCGGATGCTGCCAGCGCAACAACGCTTCGAATCCCATTAACCTGGTGCCGCCGGAACAGAATTTGGGCTGATAGAACAGCCGCATCTGCTCGCGCTCTATCGCCTCCCACAGATCGTTCGCCAGCTCCAGCTGATGCTGCGTCGCGGCGCTCATGGCCGGTTCAAACAGGCACCAGCCGTTTCGTCCGCTGTGTTTGGTGTGGTACATCGCCGCATCAGCATTAAACAATAGCTCCTGCCGGTTGCGACCGTGCAGCGGAAAGATCGCAATGCCCGCGCTGAGTGAAACGTGCAGCACATAGCGATCAAGTTCAAACGGCGAACTGATGACTTTAACCAGTTTTTGCGCCAGCTGGCGGGCTGCGCTGATATCGCACTCAGCCATCAGCACAAATTCATCGCCCCCCAGACGCACCAGCAGCATCGTGTTGCTGAGCTGGCTACACAGCCGTTCCGCCACCGCCACCAGCAACCGGTCACCGACGTGATGTCCCCATGTGTCATTGACCGCTTTGAAGCCATCGAGATCCATATAGATCACGGCAAAGCGATGCTCATTAAGCATCGCCTGTTTAATGGCGAGATCGAGCTGCTGCTCCAGCATTACACGATTGGGCAGCGTGGTCAGGTTGTCATGCATCGCCAGCTGACGCAATTCCTGGTTAGCGCGATTGAGGCGGGTCGCCAGACGCGCGGCGCGTAGCTGCGCATCCAGCATCGAACTCAGCAGAGTGATACCCAGAATAGTCAGGGTAATCAGCGTTACCCACACCGCCAGGCCCGCATTACTGACGCCGTGCGGCTGCATCATACTGCTGTGGCTGAACTCTGCTGCCGCCATACCCACATAGTGCATACCGGCGATGGCGATGCCCATTACCAGAGAGGCCAGCCCGCGCATCAGCATCAGATGATGATCGCCCTGGCGCAGATGAAAGGCCAGCCACAGCGCCAGGCCAGAGGCCGCAAACGCAATCAGCACAGAGAGCGCCACCAGCAGCGCATTCCACTCCGGTTGCGGTTCAATCAGCAGGGCATACATACCAAGATAGTGCATGACCACCACACCCGCGCTTAGGATCAGCGTGCCGCGCAGCAGCCGCTGGCGGGTGAGATGCAGGCCACCCACCGTCTGGCCAAAAGCCAGCACAGACGCCAGGATCGCCACCAGCAGCGAGAGGATCGTCAGCCGCGTGTCATAGCGCATCATCATCGGCAAGATCATCGCCAGCATCCCGATAAAGTGCATTGCCCAGACGCCAATCCCCATTGCGATGCCGCCCACCAACAGCCAGAACCGGGCGCTCCAGCCACGGGATACCGCCACTCGTCCGGCGGTATCCAGGGCTGTAAAAGAGGCAATGAACGCCACGATCAGCGAAACGCAGATCAGGACGCTATCCCAGGTGACAGGCAACATGTGCAACTCCTCACCACCCGCGGAGAAACGGGTGCTGTGTACAGTCTGATAAGTGATCTGAAAACACCCGATGGGTGAAAGTGATTAAATTTCGGTATTTTCTGGTCCTGAAGGTCAGGCAAAACGCGCCCGCCGACGCTGGCCATTTATAACCTGCATCTTATTAACCGCCCGCAGAGCAAGCCGGTAAACCGTTATTATGTCTGATTGGTACAGGAACATATCACCGAAGCAGAAAGCATGCCAGATACCGAAAAAACAAAGAATTTTGTTTTATCGCCTCGTCTTCGCGCCTTGCTGTTACTGGGTTATCGGCCGGAGTGACGTTTTGATTAATCAAAAATAAATAGCAAGGCTTCGCGTAACGCTTTAACTGATCTATAGTAAGTAAAACTGATATAAATCAGCATTCTTAAGTCTAAGATTTTTCTTAAGATAGCGGCACTGCCTACCTTGTTATTTTATTTCCTTTATTTTGGGTTGAATCGTTAATAAACACCGGGTGAAAAAGCACTGACTCTGGATAATCCGTAAGGAAATATTATGAAACTCAAGCTTTTTCTGTTTGCCGCTGCAGGATTAACTGTCGCTATTCCGTCATTAACCCAGGCGGCGACGACCTCGGGAACCATCAATGCCACGTTAACCCTGACCACCGGTTGTCTGGTGAACGGCCAGTCGGCTACGGCGGGCGTTAACTTCGGTACCCTGAACTTTGGTAGCAGCGCAGCCACGTTCGATACCCTGAACGCCACACTGGTCGGTGCGGCTGGTAACGGTATTTTTGTGCGCTGCACCACCGGTCAGGATTACAACGTGGTGGTCACCAGCAGCAATGCTGCGCCAGCGACCATCTACGGCACCGCCTCTGCATCGCCGCGTTATCTGGTACTGGGATCGGATAATGCGCAGGGCATCGCCTATACCCTCTACAGTGACGCCTCCTTTACCACGGCGATCGCCAACAATACGCCTATCGCCGCCAGCGGTACTACCGATCCGACGCTGGGGACCAACTACGCCATCTATGGCCGGGTGGTCGGCGGCGGCTTTAACCCCCTGATCCCTGCCGGAACCTATACCGACACGATTAACGTTGCCGTGAACTATTAACTGCTGTCGCAGGTAAATACGGGTGGTTCTCTGGCGATCCTGCCTGACGATCGCATGCGGTCTGCCCCTGCTGACAGGGAGTATCAGCGCCTGGAGTCTGCCAACCAGCACCTTCCAGGTTACCGCGTCGATTGTGGCAGGCTGCGTGATATCCGGTACCAATACCGGCGTCTTTGGCACGCTTAATTTCGGTACGCAGTCTGGCGTGGCGGCGAATACCGTCAACGCCAGCTATCTGCAGAGCACCTCGATTAATCTCGCCTGTACGCCGGGCACCACGCTGAGCATGAGCATTAATCAGGGCAACAATTTCACCACGACCCGTAACCTGAAGCTGCCCAATTTCAGCAACACCGTTCCCTATACGCTCTTTAGCAACGCCAGCCGCACCACGGTGATCCCCGTGAACCAGGCGGTGCCGCTGAGTTATAGCAATGCCAATAACATTACGCTGCCGATCTACGGTCAGCTACAACTGCCCGGCACTGCGCGCGCCGGCGTTTATACCGACACGCTGACCGTCACCCTGAGCTGGTGAGGTGATAGAAAACAAGGATATGATCATGAAGCCACTGCGCGCCCTGTTGCTGCTGCTAAGTTCCACCCTGCTCTCCCCGGCCTTCGCCGCGAA
Organism: Pantoea sp. RG18; assembly: GCF_025910075.1. Classification (NCBI taxonomy): domain Bacteria; kingdom Pseudomonadati; phylum Pseudomonadota; class Gammaproteobacteria; order Enterobacterales; family Erwiniaceae; genus Pantoea; species Pantoea sp. RG18. The sequence continues at coordinate 216,622 of NZ_JAPCIL010000015.1, read as the reverse complement.
TTCGGTCATGATCTGGCCCATCGATCCCGCCATTAATCCTGAAGAGAAAGCCAGCGAACTCTGGCTGGAGAATCGCGGTAACAGCACCACCATGATGCAGATCCGCGTCTTCAGCTGGCAGCAGAACAATGGCCAGGAGCAGTATCAGACTCAGCAGCAGGTAGTCGCCAGCCCGCCGATGGTGCGGATGGAGCCAGGCCAGAAACAGCTGGTCAGGCTGATTAAACAGACGCCGCCTGCGGCCGGTAAAGAGCTGGCCTATCGGGTGGTGCTGGATGAGATCCCGACCCCGCGAAATCCCGGCGAGAATCAGGCCGGGCTGACCTTCCAGATGCGCTATTCGGTGCCGCTGTTTGTTTACGGTACCGGGCTGAACACAGACAGCGCTCGCCCGGCTCTGCGCTGGCAACAGGTCAGCGAGGGCGGCAGGCGCTGGCTCCAGTTAACCAACAGCGGCAGCGGTCACGCCCGGTTGAGCAATGTGGCGATTGGCGGTCGCAAACTGGGCGAAGGCTTATACGGCTATGTGCTGGCTGACAGCTATCACCGCTGGCCGCTCACCTCGCCGGTGAGCGGCGAACTCACTGCAGAGGTTAACAAGAGCCAGTGGCGCAGCGCTGCCCAGAAGTAAGCGCTGAATGAGACCGTTTTCCCTGCATCCCTGCGCGCTGGCCGTGGCCAGCGTTATTTACGCTTTTACGCCGGATCCTGTGCTGGCGGAGACTTACTCATCCCTGCCCCCGCCGCCCAGCCTGCAGACCAGCAGCAACGGTCAGCAATATATGCTGGAGCTGGTGATTAACCAGCAGGAGAACGGCAATATTGTGCCGGCAGAGCAGCGCGACGGTCATTTCTGGATTCGCAGTGGCGATCTGCAGCGTGCCGGCCTGCCAGCGGATAAGCTGGGCCAGCAGACGCAGGTCGATGTCAGCAGCCTGCAACCCATCAAAGTGGAGTATGACGCTGCGCGACAGCGTCTGCTGCTGACCGTACCGCCTGAGTGGCTGCCCGGTCAGGTGATTGGCGAGGCGAAGAACGGACCGCGCTATCCGGGCCGTACCAGCAGCGGCGCGCTGATTAATTATGATCTTTACGCCAGCCGCACGGATAACAGTGGCTCCCGCCTGTCCGCCTGGAACGAACTGCGGCTGTTTGGTGATGCCGGTCATTTCTCTACTAACGGCGTCTGGCAACAGCAGCTGGAAGGCAGTACCACTTATCAGGATGATGGCTATATCCGCTACGACACCTGGTGGAGCAATGAAGATGAGAATGCGGCGGTGAGCTGGCGGGTCGGCGATCTGGTCACCGACTCGCTGGCCTGGAGCAGCAGCGTGCGGCTCGGTGGCATCCGCGTCGGTCGCGACTTCAGCGTCCGTCCCGATCTGGTGACCTATCCGCTGCCCGCCTTTTCCGGTCAGGCCGCCGTGCCTTCCACCGTCGATCTGTTTATTAATGGCTATCGCTCCAGCCAGGCGAACGTGCAGCCTGGCCCCTGGTCGATGACCAATGTGCCATTCGTTAACGGCGCGGGTGATGCCGTGATCACTACCACCGATGCGATTGGCCGCCGTGTCACCACCACCATGCCGTTTTACGTCTCCAGTAACCTGCTGAAATCGGGGCTGTCGGACTACGCCTTCTCTGCCGGGGCAATCCGCGAAAACTATGGCATAAAGAACTTCGATTATGGTGAGGCAGCGGCCAGCGGCTCCTATCGTTACGGTATGACCGACTGGCTGACGCTGGAGAGCCACGCCGAAGGCAGCGAAACGCTGGCGATGGGCGGGCTGGGTGGTCAGCTGCGCGTCGGCAGCTGGGGCGTGGTCAACGGCGCGGTGGCGCAAAGTCAGCTCGATGGCGAGAGCGGCAGGCAATATAGCTGGGGATATCAGTACAATAACCGCTGGTTCAACATCGGCACTCAACAGACCCAGCGCAGCAGCGACTTCGGCAATCTGGCGCTGGTCGGCAGCCGTGCCGGTAGCCAGGCGGATAGCCGCTACGCACTCTCACGCCGCAGTGCTCAGTACAGCGCCAGCGTCTCGCTGAACCGCTTTGGCAGCGTCGGTGCTGCCTTCATCGACATCACCGACGGTCAGGGCGATCGCACCCGGCTGTGGAACCTCTCATGGAGTAAAAACCTGTGGGGTAACAGCAGTCTGTATGTCTCGGCCAGCCGCGATCAGCAGGAGAAAAGCTGGACCGGGGCGATTTCGCTGGTGATCCCGTTTGGCGAACAGGGCAGCGTTGCCCTCAGCAACGAACGCGACCAGCGTGGCCGCGACAGTCAGCGCGTTTATGCCTCACGCGCCATGCCCAGCGACGGCGGGTTCGCCTGGGATGCCTCCTGGGCGAATCAGAGCGGAGACAGCGGCGATTATCGTCAGGGCAGTCTGCGCTATCGCAATAACCAGATCGACACCTCGGCGGGCTTCTATGGCGATGATGATAACCTCACCCAGTGGGCCGATCTCTCGGGTGCGCTGGTGTTAATGGACAACAGCGTCTTTGCCGCTAACGAGATCAACGACGCCTTTGTGCTGGTGAAGACCAACTATCCCGACGTTAACGTGCGCTACGAGAATCAGTCGATGGGACGCACCAATCAACAGGGCTATCTGCTGGTGCCTGCCATCAGCAGCTACTACCCGGCCAAATATGATATCGACACCCTCGACCTGCCGGCAGATATGACCACGCCTCGGGTTGAGCAGCGCTTTGCGGTGAAACGCCAGAGCGGCTATCTGCTCAACTTCCCGGTGGAGAAACTGCGCTCAGCCAGCGTAATCCTGGTCGATGCGCAGGGCCAGCCGCTGCCGGTATCAAGCCTGGTGCAGCGTCCCGATCATCCCACCGGGTATGTCGGCTGGGATGGCATCGTCTGGATGGAAGATCTCACCGCCAGTAACCCGATGCAGGTGGTGACGCCCGATGGCCGCCAGTGCGAAACCGAACTGCGCATCGCCAGCGGTCAGCCGCAGGCGCTGAAAACTTACGGCCCCCTGACCTGTGCGCTGCCCGCCCCTGCCGCAGGCAGCGCCCCCTCTCCCGCTGAATCATTTACGTCCGGAAACCGACCATGATGAAATCTGTAATACTGGCTGGCCTGCTGCTGTTACTGCCGTCGCTGGGCTACGCCGCCTGCGCCCTGCCCGCATCGACCGCCAGTTTCGGTTCAGTTACGACCTTTGTGGCGAACACCACCGTCAGTTCCACCACCACGAATGCCAACGTCAACTGTGGCGCGGGTGCCGGGCTGTCGCTGCTGGGCAATAACCAGATCACCTTTCAGCTGACGGGCGCGAGCAATAGCAACGGCACGCGCGGTACGCTGAAACGCAGCGGTGATACCGGCAGCGATAATGTGCCGGTGCGGCTCTGCACCGACACGGCCTGCGCGACTGAACTGACGATTGGCGGTACACCGTTTGTCTATGGTTCGCAGACCCTGATCAACCTGGCGGGCTTGCTGGGCAGCCTTAACTTCGCTATCCCGGTCTATCTGCGCACCGTTCCCGGTCAGGTGGTCGCCGCCGGGACGTACCAGCTGACACTGAATATGGCCGTGACTTATCGCATCTGCACCAGCGTTGCGATTGGCAATATCTGTTTAAGCGAGCAGAACGGCAGCGGTGTCATCCCGATTAATATCACCGCCATTCTTACCAATGACTGCACCACCATCACCGCGCCGAATATCAGCTTTGGCAGCGCGCCGCTGGTCGGCAGCTTCTCCGCCGTATCACAGACCATCAACGTGTTGTGCAGCAAAGGCAGCACCTATACCGTCGGGCTGAGCAACGGCAGTTATCCGGTGGGCAGCGTCAGGAATATGGCGAGCGGCGCGAATCGGCTGAGCTATGAAATTTATAAAAGCACCACCAGCAATCGCTGGGGATCGGCAGGCACTGAACGCTGGAGCAGTACCACCTCGACGGCGGTATCCACGGATGGACTGACGCGCGGTTTTAACTACACCGCGCGCATCCTGACCACGCAGAACACGCCGCCAGCCGGAAACTACAGCGACAGCGTGGTGGTCGATTTGTCATTTTAGAGTGAAGCACTGACCGGCGTGCCGCTGTGACGGGTCTGATACTGCTTCACCATCCGGCCAATCAGCAACGTGCCGATCAACCCACAGACTGCGGCAAAGGTCAGCCAGACGCCCGGCATCGCTTTGTCACCGGTGGCATGGATCAGGTAGCTGGAGATGGCAGGCGTAAAGCCGCCAAACAGCGCCGTCGCCAGGCTGTAAGCCATGGAGAAACCGGCGGCGCGCACCTCCGCAGGCATGATCTCCGCCAGATAGACCACCATCGCACCGTTATAGCTGGCATAGAGAAACGACAGCCACAGTTCCGCTTCCAGCAGGTGGGCGAAGCTGGCCGATCCCACCAGCCAGTGCAGCACCGGCCAGGTGGTGACAATCATCAGCAGGGTAAAAATGATCAGCAGCGGACGGCGTCCGACGCGGTCCGACAACGCCCCCATCAGCGGCAGCCAGATGAGGTTTGAGACACCGACACAGAGCGTCACCAGAAACGCCTGCTTGTCACTCATCATCAACACCGTTTTACCAAAGGTCGGGGTAAAGGCGGTGATCATGTAGAACATCACCGTGGTGGTGACCACCATCAGCATCCCCGCCAGCACCAGCGCCCAGTTACTGGCGACGGACCGCATAATTTCCGTCATGCTCGGATGATGTTTACGTTTGCTGAACGCCTCGGTCTCTTCCAGCATCCGGCGGATATAGAACAGGAACGGCACAATCAGACAGCCGATCACAAACGGGATACGCCAGCCCCACTCCGTCACCGCCTCTTTCGCCAGCAAATGATTCAGCATCAGACCCAGCAGAGCAGCAAAGATCACCGCAATCTGCTGGCTGCCCGACTGCCAGCTGACGAAAAAGCCTTTGCGTCCTTTGGGCGCGACTTCGGCCAGATAGACCGACACGCCACCCAGCTCCACGCCCGCCGAGAAGCCCTGCAACAGCCGTCCCAGCAGGATCAGAATCGGCGCTGCCACGCCCAGGGTGGCATAGCCCGGCACCAGCGCGATGGTCAGGGTGCCCATCGCCATTAAGCCCAGCGTCAGCAACAGCCCTTTACGACGACCATGATGGTCGATGTAGGCACCGAGGATGATCGCCCCCAGCGGGCGCATCAGGAAGCCGGCACCGAAAGTCATCAGGGTCAGCATCAGGGAGGCAAACGGGTCATCGCCGGGAAAGAAGGTTTTTGAAATGGCAGTAGCGTAGTAGCCAAACACCATAAAATCGTACATCTCCAGGAAGTTACCACTGGTGACGGTGAAGATGGTTCGGGCGGCACTTTTCGGCGGCTTTTGTAAAGACGGGGTGTGACTCATAACGGCTTCCTGTTGTTTTTTAGCCGTTTTAGCCTGCCTGATGCGGGATTAATGTGACCTGGCTCACCATTGCACTTTACAAACCCATGTACATAAGTAACAACCAATTAACAATTCAGCTCAGGCAGCATAAGTGATTACCCTGGCCCTGATTTGCCTGATTTTATAGGGCTGGAGAGCAGCCATAAAAAAAGGCGACCTGAACAGCCGCCTTTTTCCTGAGCCGGATAACCCGCTATTTCTTCACGGTTTCCATGCCCATCAGACCAATTTTCAGATAGCCCGCCGTGCGCAGCTTATCCATCACGCTCATCAGCGTTTCATAATCGACCGACTTATCCGCCTGGAAGAAAATGGTGGTCTCTTTGTTGCCCTGGGTCTGGTTAGTCAGCACGTTAACCAGCGACTCCGGCGTAACCTGATCGTTACCGACGTAAAGCTGCTTATCCGCTTTAATCGACAGGTAAACCGGCTTTTCCGGGCGCGGCTGCGGCGCGCTGGTTGAGGCGGGCAGATTGACGCGTACGTCGACCGTGGCCAGCGGCGCGGCCACCATGAAGATGATCAGCAGAACCAGCATGACGTCGATAAACGGCGTCACGTTGATCTCATGCATTTCACCATCCGTTTCCAGATCGTCGTTTAATCGCATTGCCATAAGAACTTACCCTAAGCGCAGTTTCTGAGCCGTCGCAGGACGAGGAACATCAGTGGCGACGGTGCCCAGATCGATATCACGACTCTGCAGCAGCATCACCTGAGCGGCGACATCACCCAGCGAGGCTTTGTAGTTGGCGATCATGCGGGCAAAGACGTTGTAGATCACCACCGCCGGAATCGCAGCGATCAGGCCAATCGCGGTTGCCAGCAGCGCTTCGGCGATACCCGGTGCAACAACCGCCAGGTTCGTTGTCTGGGTTTTAGCGATGCCGATAAAGCTGTTCATGATGCCCCATACGGTGCCGAACAGGCCGATAAACGGCGCAACCGAACCGATGGTCGCCAGGAAGCCATTGCCCCGGCCTGCATGGCGGCTGAACGCAGCGACGCGGCGCTCAAGGCGGAAACTGGTGCGATCTTTAATCCCGTTGGTATCTTCCACGCCAGCCGACAGTTCAAGCTCATTCTGCGCATCATTCAGCAGCACCACACTGTGGCTGTGACCGGTAAACGACTGGGCAATGCGGGCGGCGTCATTCAGATTGCGGGCTTCGCCCAGCGCCAGATGCTCGCGCTTCAGGCGGCGCTTAGCGGCGCTGAGTTCGGCATATTTGCCGAAGAAGATCGCCCAGGTCACCACTGAGGCCAATAACAGGCCAATCATGACCACCTTTACCACGATATCGGCATGTTGATACATGCCCCAAACGGAGAGGTCCGTTTGCATCAAATCACTGGCTACCACGCTGCTTCTCCAACTTCTGATTCAGGGATGCGAGACAAGCGCGAATAATAGCAAAACGACGGCGAATTGATAGTAGTTCTCATTAGTATTTACAAAGCTGATCGACGCCATTTACCCGCAATTGACCAGGTTTAAACACTTTTGATAAGGATGTTTCTAAAATGTGAAGTTGCATGAAAATTTATTAAAACATCGTTTCAAAATGTGATGGCATTCATTCAATCAGCATTGCCGCATTTTACTGGCGCGCGTTTTCACTATGCTGGCTCCACACGGTTCTCTCCGGTTAGCCCCCCGACGCCGGACGCCGTCCTACCTCAGCGGGAGACAAAATAATGAGAATGACGAAAACATGCCTGGCCAGTGCCCTGGCGGCGATGATGATGAGCGCCACCGCCACGGCACAGGTGATCAAAGTGGCTGAAGTCCAGCCTGCCGGTTATCCGACCGTGGTCGCCCTGCAGCACATGGGCGACAAACTCAAACAGGCCACCGATGGACGGCTGGAGATGAAGCTCTTCGCCGGTGGCGTGCTGGGGGACGAAGATCAGACGCTGCAACAGGTGCAGCTGGGCGCAATCGACATGATCCGTGTATCGCTGGCGCCAGTCACCTCGATCGCCCCGGAAACCAGCGTGCTGACCCTGCCCTACATTTTCCGCGACATTGACCACATGCACAAAGTGCTGGATGGCGAGATAGGCCGCGAGATTGCCGACAAATTCGATAAAGATCCCAACGCCCGCATGGTGTTCCTGGGCTGGACCGATGCCGGTGAGCGCAACATGATCACCAAGAAGCCGCTGGCAAAACCGGAAGATCTGAAAGGCATGAAGATTCGGGTGCAGAACAGCGCCATCTCATTGGCGACCCTGAAAGCGATGGGCGCGAATCCGGTGGCGATGGGCGTCAGTGAAGTGTTCAGTGCGATGCAGACCGGTGTGGTCGATGGCACCGAGAACAACCCACCGACCTTTGTCGCCCATAACTATATGCCGGTGGCGAAGTACTACACCCTCAGCGGCCACTTTATCCAGCCAGAGATGATCCTGTTTTCAAAACGCGCCTGGGATCGCCTGAAACCTGAGGATCAGGCGCTGCTGAAGAAGCTCGGCAAAGAGGCGCAGGATGAGGAGCGCCAGCTCTGGGCGACCTATACCGAAGAGTCGATCGCCAAAATGAAGGCGGGTGGCGTCACCTTCCAGCAGACCGACCGCGACTACTTCGTCAAAGCGACCCAGCCGGTGCGCGATCAGTTTGGCGGCAAATATCAGGATCTGATGACCCGGATCGCTGAGGTGAAATAACCCTTCCGCGCCACACTGCCGTGTGGCGTGCTTAATCAGGTATCAATTATGGCTGCTTATACACGTCTGATGGATGGGCTCTATCTGCTGTGCATGCTGATTGCCGCCGTGGCACTGATGATTATGGTGACGGTGATCCCGATCGGGATCTTCGCCCGCTACGTGATGAACGGCGCGCTCTCCTGGCCGGAACCGGTAGCCATTATCTGCATGATCATTTTTACGTTTATTGGCGCACCGGTCGGACTGCGGGCCGGAACGCATATCTGCGTTTCCATGGTCACCGATCGCCTGTCACCCGCCCGGCAGCGCCTGATGCTGCGCGTCAGCGATCTGCTGATGATCATCACCTGTCTGGTGATCTTTCAGGCCAGTTACAGCCTGTGTGAAGCGATGTGGGTGCAGACGCTCGCTTCATTACCGGCAGTAACTTACGGCGAGATGTATCTGCCGATTCCGATTGGCGCGATCTTCACCCTGCTGTTTGTTGTTGAGCGATTGCTGACCGGCGATCAGAGCCAGCGGCCGATTGTCACGCTGGGCGGCACCCACTAACGCGGAGCAGAAAAATGGATGCATTGATCTTGATAGGCAGTTTGCTGGTGTTGCTGATGGTGGGTTTTCCGGTCGCCTTTGCGGTGGGGCTGAGCGCCTTTATTGGCGCCTGGTGGATCGATCTGCCGCTGGAAGCGGTGGTGATTCAGGTGACCAACGGCATTAACAAATTTTCGCTGCTGACTATCCCGTTCTTTATTCTCGCGGGTGCGATTATGGCGGAGGGTGGGATTGCCCGGCGGCTGGTCAACTTCGCCTATATCTTTGTCGGCTTTATTCGCGGTGGCCTGTCGCTGGTGAACATTGTCGCCTCCACCTTCTTTGGCGCGATTTCCGGCTCATCGGTGGCGGATACCGCCTCGATTGGCTCGGTGATGATTCCGCAGATGGAGGAGAAAGGCTATCCGCGTGATTTCGCTGCCGCAGTAACCGCCAGCGGCTCGGTGCAGGCGGTGCTGACGCCACCCAGCCACAACTCGGTGATTTACTCGCTGGCGACCGGCGGCATGGTGACCATCTCCTCGCTGTTTGTTGCCGGTATCTTTCCTGGCCTGCTGCTGGGTGGCTGCCTGATGATAATGTGCCTGGGTTTTGCCCATAAACGCGGCTATCCCAAAGGAGAACGTATTCCGTTTCGTCAGGCGCTGAAAATCTTCTTCGACGCGTTCTGGGGCCTGTTTACCGTGGTGATCATCATGGGTGGCATTCTCTCCGGCATCTTTACCGCCTCGGAGTCCGCCGCGATCGCCTGTATCTGGGCCTTTTTCGTCACCATGTTTATCTACCGCGACTTTAAATGGAACCAGCTGCATATCCTGCTGTTCCGCACCATTAAAACCGTTACCATCGTGATGGTGCTGATCGCCTTCGCGGCCGGATTCGGCGCGGTGATGACCTTTATGCAACTGCCGACGATTATCACCGAGGCGTTCACCAGCCTTTCCGATAACAAATATGTGATCCTGATGTGTATCAACATCCTGCTACTGGTGGTGGGAACGCTGATGGATATGGCACCGCTGATCCTGATCCTGACGCCAGTGCTGTTGCCGGTCGCCACCGCGCTTGGCGTCGATCCGGTTCACTTCGGCATGATCATGCTGACCAACCTCGGGATCGGCCTGATCACCCCGCCGGTCGGTACGGTACTGTTTGTCGCCAGTGCGGTCAGTAAGCAGAAAATCGAGCAGGTGGTCAGAGCCATGCTGCCGTTTTACGGCATGCTGTTTATCGTGCTGATGCTGATTACCTATATTCCCGCCATCTCCCTCTGGTTACCGCGCCTGATGGGCGTGATGTAGCGTCGGCAAAATCGGGTCCGGTGGCGGACCCGATTTTCATCCTGCGAAGCACTCTGATAATCACCATTGAGTCTCAACCCTGCTGGTCGTTTCGTGGTAACGTGAGGGCTTAGTCAGAAGCGGCAAAGGCGACTCATGACCACCAGAAAAATTGATACCACGCTCGTCAGTGCAGGACGCAGCAAGCGTTATACCCAGGGCTCGGTGAACAGTGTGATTCAACGGGCCTCCTCGCTGGTTTTTGATACGGTCGCGGAGAAGAAACGCGCCACCGCCGGTCGGGCAAAAGGCGAGCTCTTTTATGGCCGTCGTGGCACCCTGACGCACTTTGCACTGCAGGATGCGATGACGGAGCTGGAAGGCGGCGCAGGCTGTGTGCTCTACCCCTGCGGCGCGGCTGCCGTGGCGAACGCGATTCTGGCGTTTGTCGAGGCGGGCGACCACGTGCTGATGAGTGGCGCAGTCTATGAACCGACCCAGGATTTCTGTACTAAAATCCTGACTAAGCTGCAGGTTTCAACGGGCTGGTTCGATCACTGTATCGGTAGTGAAATCGGTGAGCTGGTGCAGCCCAATACCCGGGTCGTTTTCCTGGAATCGCCTGCCTCTATCACGATGGAAGTTCAGGATATTCCGGCGATTGTGGCAGCGGTTCGCGCCAAAGCGCCCGAGGCGATCATCATGATCGACAACACCTGGGCGGCCGGTATTTTATTTGATGCGCTGGCGCACGGCATCGATATTTCGATTCAGGCGGGCACCAAATATCTGATTGGTCACAGCGATGCGATGATCGGCACGGCGGTCGCCAATGCGCGTTGTATCGATCAGCTGCGCGAGAACTCCTATCTGATGGGTCAGATGGTCGATGCCGATACCGCCTACATGGCGAGTCGGGGTCTGCGCACGCTGGGCACCCGTCTGCGTCAGCATGAAGAGAGCGCGATTCAGGTGGCAGAGTGGCTGGCAGCGCGTCCCGAAGTGGCGCGGGTTAATCACCCGGCGCTGGCGCAGAGCAAAGGTCATCAGTTCTGGCAGCGTGATTTTAACGGCAGCAGCGGCCTGTTCTCTTTTATCCTGCAGGAAAAACTCAGCGCGCCCCAGCTGGCGGAATATCTCGATCACTTCCATCATTTCAGCATGGCGTACTCCTGGGGCGGCTATGAATCGCTGATCCTGGCGAATCAGCCGGAAGAGCTGGCCGCGATTCGTCCGGCGGGTGGAGTCGACTTCACCGGTACGCTGGTGCGACTGCATATTGGTCTGGAGCACGTTGACGATCTGCTGGCTGACCTGGACGCCGGTTTTGCGCGCCTGACGCGTTAATAAACTCAGGCAAAAGATAAACAGAGGCTAAACAGAAGATGAACCGGGTAGCGGCCACCCGCAGAGTTTGCCGGGCTGCTGCTCATTTATTGTTAAAATTTATCCCAGACCGTTCAGGTCATCAGTGAGGTCGCTGCATTTATTGCGCAGCGCCGCGACCGATTGCCTGAATGCAGACGGATAGTTCCTTGTGACGTGATGGAATAGCAAATGGGTGTTTTACACGAGATTGTCCACGCGCTCTGGCATCAGGATTTTGCCGCGCTGGCAAATCCGGATGTGGTGTGGGTGGTGTACGGCGTGATGTTCCTGACGCTGTTTCTGGAAAATGGGCTGTTACCCGCCTCTTTCCTGCCGGGCGATAGCCTGCTGCTGCTGGCGGGTGCGATGGTGGCAAAAGGGGTGATGGATTTTGTGCCGACGATGGTGATCCTCACCACCGCCGCCAGCCTGGGCTGCTGGCTGAGCTATCTGCAGGGTCGCTGGCTGGGGAATACCCGGCTGGTGAAGAGCTGGCTGATGCATCTGCCCGCGCAGTATCACCAGCGCGCGTGGAATATGTTTAACCGTCACGGCCTGATGGCGCTGCTGGTCGGCCGTTTTCTGGCCTTCATCCGGACGATCCTGCCGACCATGGCGGGCATTGCGGGCTTGCAGAATGGTCGCTTCCAGCTGTTCAACTGGCTCAGCGGCGTGCTGTGGGTCGGCATCGTCGTGACGTTTGGCTATGGCATCAGCCAGGTGCCGTTCATCAAGCGTCATGAAGATCAGGTGATGGCGATCCTGATGATACTGCCGATGGTGTTGCTGTTTCTCGGGCTGTTCGGCAGCATTCTGGTTATCTGGAAAAAGCGTCGGCAGAAACAGGCCTGACGTCAGCGCATAGCATCAGGATCCGCCGCCACTCAGGCGGACGGATCCGCTACCGTCTGCCGCACACGATTCACCTCTTCCCCTGGCGTCACGCCAAAATAGCGCTTAAATTCCCGCGAAAACTGTGAGGGACTTTCATAGCCAACCCGCACCGCCGCTGCACTCGCTTTCAGTCCATCGTGCAGCATCAGTAATCGCGCCTGATGCAGGCGATATCGCTTGAGATACTGCAGGGGCGAGGTCTGCGTAACCGCTTTAAAGTTATGGTGAAAGGCTGAAACGCTCATGTTCACTTCCGCCGCCAGCGCATCGACGCTGAGGTTTTCCGCATAGTGATTCTCAATCCGTCGCAGGGCACGCGCGATCAGGCTGAATTGCGTCTGTCGGCTCACCAGTGAGAGCAGCGCACCACCAATCGGGCCAGTCAGCACGTAGTAGATAATCTCCCGCACGATGTGCGGCCCCAGCACCCGCGCATCGCGCGGCTGGGTCATCACATCAAGCAGCCGCTCAGCGGCACACAGCATCGGTTCCGTCAGCCACGCCGAGTGGATCCCCGAGGTCTGCGGCTGGGGCTGGAACTGATCGTCATCGCCGATTTCAATCAGCAGATCCTGCAGGCTGGCGGTATCGACATTAAGGCACAGCCCGGCAATCGGCACCTCTGGCGAGGCCCAGGTTTCGCACTCCACCGGCAGCGGCACGGTGAGCATCAGGTACTTGCTGGCGTCATACTGAAACACCGTGCTGCCGAGATAGCCGGTTTTGCTGCCCTGAAACAGGATCACAATGCCGGGCTGATACATCATCGGCGTACGGGGACGATATTGATTAGCGTAAATCAGCGACACATTTTCGACCGGACAAAGGCGGTCGTGACCATGGGTCATTAATGTGACGACCTGCTGCGCCAGCCGGTGACACAGGGCATCGTGCGCCATAGCGACTCCTTTTACGGGCAAAAAGCCAGTGTGCCGTGCGAATGCCTGAATCACCAGCAGCCTGGAGAATCAGGCAAGAAATTTACCGGATCGGGCATGCGGCAGAACCGCTGTTGTTGCCTCAGCTAAGCAGGCTGAGAATTGTTGGCTAGACTTAAGCACAGTGAAATCTCACGGATTAACCGCAACGGAAAGGAGCAACTATGGCAGACCAACCCATTATCAAACTGCGCGATGGCAATATGATGCCGCAACTCGGACTCGGCGTGTGGCAGGCCAGCATTGAAGATGCACGTCATGCGGTGCTGAAAGCGCTGGAGGTCGGCTATCGCTCAATCGATACCGCCGCCGCCTATAAGAATGAAGAGGCGATTGGCCAGGCACTGCAGGAAACTGACGTGCCGCGAGAAGAGATTTTCGTGACCACCAAACTCTGGAACGACGATCAGCAGAACGTTCAGCAGGCGATGGAAACCAGCCTGGAGAAACTGAAACTGGAGCAGGTTGATCTCTATCTGATGCACTGGCCGTGCCCGGAAAAAGACAATTATGTCGATGCCTGGAAGAAGATGATTGAACTGCAGCAGCAGGGGCTGACTAAAAGTATCGGCGTCTGTAACTTCCATGAGGCGCATCTGAAGCGACTGCTGGATGAAACCGGTGTCACGCCGGTTGTGAACCAGATTGAGCTGCACCCGATGCTACAGCAGCGTACGCTGCATGCGTGGAACGCACTGCATCAGATCCAGACCGAATCCTGGAGTCCGCTGGCGCAGGGCGGCAAAGGGGTCTTCGATCAGGAGATCATCAAGTCGCTGGCGAAGAAATATGGCAAGACGCCGGCACAGATCGTGATCCGCTGGCATCTGGATAGCGGCCTGGTGGTGATTCCGAAGTCGGTCACACCAGCCCGCATTGAAGAGAACTTTAAGGTGTTCGACTTCCGTCTGGACAAGCATGAAGTGAGCGATATTGCGAAGCTGGACAGCGGCAATCGTCTGGGGCCGGATCCGGAAACCTTTAACTAAGGCTGGGCGTCACCAGGTGACCTCACCTTATCTGCCCTGCGGCTGGGGCAGCTAACGATTAACGCGGTCAGACGGGCTCTCCCTGCCTGACCGCGCTGTTATGCGCTGGGCTGCACCACCAGCTGACCGGCAGTACCGCGGTCGGCCAGTTCCAGCGTCTGACTGTAGTAGACGAACGGGAAGTGATCTGACGAACTTTGCGGGAAAGTGACCATCAGTTCCACGCTGCCATCGACCCACACCGTATCTTTCCAGCCACGATCTTCGCCCATCGGCTGCGCACCATTGACACTTTTAATCAGGAACATCACGCCCTGGATATGCAGCGACTGTGGCCGGTCAGCATGCAGGATCCAGCGCTCAAAGGTGCCCTGCTGTGCTGTGGTGTCAATGCGGCTCATATCCCAGATCGCGCCGTTAATGCCCGGCATGCTGTCACCGATGCGGAATTCACGGGTGCGAACCGCCACGCCATCCAGAATCTGATCGGCCAGCAGCCGCATCGGCAGATTATCCGTCACCAGCGGCAGCAAGCCGGTTGGCCGCAGCGTCAGGATCAGGGTTGACGTCAGAATAGAGGATGGCTCAAAGAAGCCGCGCAGCCGATCCATAATGCCCGCCGCCGTACCTGCGGTAATCGACACTTCATCGCCCTGCGACATATCCACCAGCACTTCGCGGCGTTCGCCCGGCGCCAGTGACAGGCGCTGCACCGCGACCGGCGCAGGCAGATAGCCCTGATCGCTGGCGATGACCATAAACGGGCGATTGTCGCTGAGCACCATCTCATAGCGGCGCGCATTCGAGGCGTTCAGCAGACGCAGACGCACCCAGCCGCGTGATACCTCCACAAACGGATTGCGTACGCCATTCACCAGCAGCGTGTCGCCCAGGAAACCACCATCCTGCGGCGGGTCATAGACCGGCGTGGCAAAGTTATCGAGCCGCTTGTCCTGAATGATAATCGGGAAGTCATCGACGCCGTAATGCTTCGGCAATGGCAGCTGCCTGCCAATATCATCTTCCACCAGCCACATCCCCGCCAGTCCGTTATAGATGTGCGGAGCCATGCGGTTCGGTGTATTGGCGTGATACCAGCAGGTTGAGGCCGCCTGACGAATCGGCAGCACCGGCGACCAGTCGACACCGGCTGACATCATACGCGGCGCGCCCCCCATCAGCGCACCCGGCAACTGCAGGCCGCTGATAGTCATGGAGACCGGCTCGTTCAGACGATTGCTGTAGATCAGCTTAACGTCATCGCCGCTGTAAACCCGGACGGTCGGGCCAAGATAGAGGCCATTAATGCCCCACACCGGCACTTTGTTGTTGTCGCCATTAAAAGACCAGTGGCTGCGCTGCATTGTCAGGAACAGCGGCTGGCCGCGACGGGATTCCAGCAACGGCGGAACCGGAAGTGGCGTATCGCCATTAGCTGAAGAAGCGGCACGCGCCGCATGAGGTAGTACACTGGCGCTAAGCGCCGCTCCGGCAGAAAGCTGGATGAACTGACGTCTGCTGAAAGACATAAAACTTCTGACCCTTTACGCGTGGCGCTAAGCGCCGACCCTGTTTTTATTGATCTGTTTTTGCTGTGCTGCGTTCACGGCGGGCGGACGTGCCCCGCCGTGCGGCATCCCTGCAGGATAGTTCGGCGAATGGTTCGCCGGTCAGATATTTCCGTTTTTTTCGCGTTCTGCGACTTCGGCGTTCAGCTCTTCCAGCTTTGCCGCCATCAGTTCGCGACAGTGGGTCGCCAGCTTACGCACCGACGACGACTCGAAAGCCTTTACATCAATTGGTGGCAGCATCTCAACGATCACCAGCCCGTTTTTCCAGCGATTGAGGTTGATCTTGCCATGCGTGTTAGAGACCACAATCGGAATGATCGGCACACCCGCCGCCACAGCGGCGTGAAAGGCACCGGTTTTAAACGGCAGCAGGCCACGACCACGGCTGCGCGTTCCTTCCGGGAACATCCAGATGGAGATGCGCTTACTGTTAAACTCATCTACCAGCTGACCGATCGTGCCGCGTGCTTTTGCACGGTCATCGCGATCAATCAGCAGGTTCCCGGTCAGCCAGTAGAGCAGGCCAAAAAATGGCACCCACAACAGGCTCTTCTTGCCCACCGTCACCGTACAGGGCTGCACCATTTTAGCCGCGGTGACCATGTCGTAGTTGTTCTGATGGTTCGCGATGTAGATCGCATTACCATAATTCTCAGCACCTTCCGGTCTGCGCAGTTCTACTTTAAGGCCAAACACCGTCGACAGTTTGCCGAACAGATGGCCAAATGTGGCGACATGACGCGGATTGCGCGGTGAAAACAGACACCAGATACAGCCAGATATACAGACTAAGATCGAATAGATGACCACAATAATGGCACGCAGAATCAGTAACATAGTTCCCTCATTGAGCCACGGCTGACGCGGTGTCAGCCGGGTAGTTTACGCTTCGCTATCCGGGCTCGCCGGACGCGCAGGCGCATCCAGTTCAACACGATCAATTTTTTGCAGGCCGCGCGGTAACAGCGTGCCGCGACGTCCGCGATCGGCGCGGAATTTTTGTAGCTCTTCACTGCGCAGCAGCATTTTACGCTTGCCTACGTGCAGCGTGATAGCGCTGCCCGGCGGTAAAATCATCAGCCAGGCCAGTTTGTCCTGACCGGCGGCCGCTTCCGCGGATGGAATCGAGATGATTTTGTTGCCCTTGCCTTTCGACATCTGCGGCAGCTCCCCGACCGGGAACATCAGCATCCGTCCCGCCTGGGTAATCGCCAGCAGCATGTCATCTTCATGATGGACGGCCATCGGCGTCATCACACGGGCGTTTTCCGGCAGCGTCAGCAGCGCTTTACCGGCGCGGTTGCGCGACACCAGATCGCTGAAGGTACAGATAAAGCCGTAACCCGCATCAGAGGCCATCAGCAGGCGCTGATCATCCGGCTCCATCAGCACCTGTTCAACTACCGCACCCGGCGGTGGCGTCAGCTTGCCGGTCAGCGGCTCGCCCTGCCCGCGCGCTGAAGGCAGCGACGTCGGATCCAGAGTGTAGCTGCGGCCGGTGGAGTCGATAAAGGCCACCGGCTGATTGCTCTTGCCGCGTGCCGCAGCCAGATAGCTGTCGCCGGCTTTGTAGCTGAGTCCGGCTGGATCGATATCGTGGCCTTTGGCGCTACGCACCCAGCCCATCTGCGACAGCACAATGGTCACCGGTTCAGACGGCACCAGCTCGGTTTCGCTCAGGGCTTTGGCTTCTTCACGCTCACGCAGCGGCGAGCGACGATCGTCGCCGTAGCTGGCGCTGTCAGCCTGTAACTCTTTTTTCAGCAGGGTGTTCATCTTGCGTTCAGAGGCCAGCGTGGCCTGCAGCTGATCGCGCTCTTTTTCCAGCTCCGCCTGCTCGCCACGGATCTTCATCTCTTCCAGTTTTGCCAGGTGGCGCAACTTCAGTTCGAGGATCGACTCGGCCTGGGTTTCGCTGATGCCAAAGCGTGACATCAGGACCGGCTTAGGCTCATCCTCAGTACGGATGATCTCGATCACTTCATCGATGTTCAGGAACGCAACCAGCAAACCTTCCAGGATATGCAGGCGGCGCAGCACGCGATCCAGGCGGTGATTCAGACGACGTTTGACCGTATCGCGGCGGAACACCAGCCATTCGGTCAGGATCTCATGCAGATTTTTCACCGCCGGGCGGTTATCCAGCCCGATCATGTTGAGGTTAACGCGGTAGCTCTTTTCCAGATCGGTGGTGGCGAACAGATGGTTCATCACCTGATCGAGATCGACGCGGTTGGAGCGCGGAACGATCACCAGGCGGGTCGGGTTTTCGTGATCCGATTCATCACGCAGATCCTCCACCATCGGCAGTTTTTTATTGCGCATCTGGTTCGCAATCTGCTCCAGCACGCGCGCGCCCGACACCTGATGCGGCAGCGCGGTAATCACCGCCTCGCCCTCTTCCTTCTTCCAGACTGCACGCTGGCGAATCGAGCCGCGACCGGTCTGATAGATTTTGCGGATCTCGTCACGCGGCGTGATGATCTCCGCCTCTGTAGGATAATCAGGCCCCTGGACAATATCCAGCAGCTGTTCCAGCGTGGTTTTCGGTGAGTCGATCAGTGCGATGGCGGCCTGAGCCACTTCGCGCAGGTTGTGCGGCGGAATATCGGTCGCCATACCCACGGCAATCCCGGTGGTGCCGTTCAGCAGAATATTGGGCAGGCGCGCCGGTAACATCTTCGGCTCCTGCAGCGTGCCATCAAAGTTCGGCTGATAATCGACCGTCCCCTGACCCAGCTCACCCAGCAGCAGCTCGGCATATTTTGACAGGCGGGATTCGGTGTAACGCATCGCCGCGAACGACTTGGGATCATCCGGTGCACCCCAGTTACCCTGGCCATCGACCAGCGGATAACGGTAGGAGAACGGCTGCGCCATCAGCACCATCGCTTCATAACAGGCGCTGTCGCCGTGCGGATGGTATTTACCCAGCACGTCACCTACGGTACGCGCCGATTTTTTGAATTTTGCGCTGGCGCTCAGTCCCAGTTCGGACATGGCGTAGACGATACGTCGCTGAACCGGCTTTAATCCGTCGCCAATGTAAGGCAGGGCGCGGTCCATGATGACGTACATCGAATAGTTTAAGTACGCATTCTCGGTGAATGTGTGCAGGGCAAGACGCTCTGCACCATCCTGAGTCAGTTCACTCATTAATTTCTCATCCTCACATCGTGGCCCACAACGGCGGGACACCCGGCGGTGGTTTGGCGAGGATAGTACCTTATTCGCTGGTGTTAGTCACAGGGGAAGCGCGGGAGAGCAGGCGTCCCGCCGCGCGATTTCATGTGCCGGAGGCACGCCGGATTCAGACCGGCAAGTGTCTGACCTCTCTGCGGAAGTGGATCAGGGCTTTGCGCCCATCCACTGGCGGGCAATGTCACGATATTCACCAGTGGCGGTGCTGAGATGCAGCCACTGATCGACATAGAGCTTCCAGCTGATGTCGTCACGCGGAATCATGTAAGCCTTCTCGCCATACTGCAGCGGTTTGTCGGGATTGATCGCGCAGAGCGTCGGGTAATGTTGCTGCTGAAAACGCGCTTCAGAGGCATCGGTGATCATTACATCCGCCTTGTTGTCCACCAGTTGCCGGAAGATGGTGACGTTATCGTGGAACAGCGTCAGTGAGGCCTTTGGCAGGTGGCTGTGCACAAAGGCTTCGTTGGTGCCGCCTGCCGGTTCAATCAGCCGCACGTCAGGCCGGTTAAGCTGTTCGATGGTCTGGAAGCGATCTTTATCGCTGCAGCGCACCAGTGGGATTTTGCCATCCACATCCAGCGGCCGGGCGAACCAGGCGGTCTGCTGGCGTTTCAGCGTGACGGAGACGCCGCCGACGGCGATATCACACTGCTTTGCCAGAAAATCGGGCATCAGGTTTTTCCAGCTGGTTGGCACCCACTCCACTTTCGCGCCGAGCGAGGTAGCCAGCGCGTTCGCCATGCTGATATCCAGCCCTTCATACTGACCATCGGGTCGCAGGTAGCTGTAAGGCTTGTAATCCCCGGTGGTGCAGACCTTAAGCGTTTTAGAACTGAGGATGGTGTCGAGATGAGATTGTGCCTGGACAGCACCGGTGGCCAGCAGCAAAGAGAGGACAATTTTTTTCATTTTGCGTTTTTCTATAATTGTTTCACAGTGAGTTTGCCTGCCGATGGTGCCATAAACCGGCGCATTGTTGCTTCCACAGCAAAAGTGTTGTGATCAACCTCCCATTTTTCTGCGACCGCAGCGCGCGTAAGCTAAGCGCCATATTCAGGAAATGAGGCAAACAATTCATGAGCAAGATTTTAATTATCGATGGCGGCAAAACCTTTGCCCACTCTAAAGGCGAACTGAACCACACGCTGACCGACGTTGCGGCCAGCCAGTTGCGTGACATGGGGCATGAGGTGTCTGTGACCCTGGCTGACAGCGACTACGTGGTCGCAGATGAAGTGCAGAAATATGTCGACAGTGATGTGGTGATTTATCAGATGCCAGGCTGGTGGATGGGCGAGCCGTGGACCGTGAAGCGTTATATCGATGAAGTCTTTACCGAAGGCCACGGCTCGCTCTACGCCAGTGATGGCCGTACCCGTTCTGATGCGGCGAAGAAATATGGTTCCGGCGGTCTGCTGCAGGGCAAAAAATATATGCTGTCACTGACCTGGAACGCGCCGCTGCAGGCCTTTACCGATCCGGAGCAGTTCTTTGAAGGCGTCGGCGTCGACGGTCTTTATCTGCACTTCCACAAAGCCAACCAGTTCCTGGGCATGGAAGCGCTGCCGACCTTTATCTGCAACGATGTGATTAAAGCGCCGGACGTGCCACGCGATATTGCCGCTTATCGGACCCATCTTAGTCGCGTTTTTGCGTAAGATGGCTGGGGGATACCCCCTATTTTCTCACGAAAGAGGAATTCGCGAATGTTAACAGTCGTTGCTGAAATTTGTGTCAAACCCGGTCGCCGTCAGGCCGTGCTGGATGCGGTGAAAAAACTGATCCCGCTGGTTTTAGAAGAAGAAGGCTGCCATCAGTATGACGCGCTGCTGGACCATCAGGCGCAGGTGCCGTGGAAACAGAACTCGCCGGACTCCATTTTTATGCTGGAACAGTGGGAAACGCTGCGTCATCTGGAGCAGCATCAGCAGATGCCGCACATGGATGCGCATCGCGCCATCATTAAAGATGATGTGGTGGATGTGAAGATTCTGGTGCTGGAACCCAGCGCCTGATTCGTGCTGAAGGCTTAACCCCTTTTCGGTAAACGGGGTCAGGCTGCTGACAACCTCAAACCTGAGTGCCTCTGGCAGCAATGAATTAGCTCAACGCGAAGGGAACACGGTCAGAAGAGGAAAGCGTCCCGCGCCAGGGATGGCGCGGGTAGAGCGACCAGGGACTGGCTTGAGCGCCTTTCCGATCTGACCGTGTTCCCTGTGCAAGCACAATCTCACAGCGAATCCGGCCAGACTTGCCAGCATCTCCAAACCCCTGCCCTATGACAGGGGTTTTTTATTATGGCAGGAGAGATCATAGCAGCTGACGCCGATCAATCTCGGTGCGGAGAAAATCCAGGAAGCAGCCGATACGCGAAGAGAGCGTGGTGTTGCGGTAATAGACCGCATGCACCGGCAACCGCAGCTCGCGGGTTTCAGCGGGGAGAACCGGCACCAGCCGTCCTGCCGCGCAATCTTCCCGGCTGACAAAGTCGGAGAGGCGTGCGATCCCCTGTCCTGCCAGCGCCAGCTGCCGGATGGTTTCGCCGCTGGAGGCAGAGATTGTGGGCTTAATGCGCATGAAATCGCCATCAGGCTGCCAGATCGGCCAGACGTTGTGCGCCTCAAGATGGCTGAAGCCGATGATTTGATGCTGCGCGAGATCGGCCACGCTC
The DNA here is from genome assembly GCF_025910075.1 of Pantoea sp. RG18. Taxonomy (NCBI): domain Bacteria; kingdom Pseudomonadati; phylum Pseudomonadota; class Gammaproteobacteria; order Enterobacterales; family Erwiniaceae; genus Pantoea; species Pantoea sp. RG18. The sequence goes on along the minus strand of NZ_JAPCIL010000015.1, from coordinate 195,061 downwards.
TGCGGGGTGCCCGCTTTCGCCAGATAGGCCGGACTGGCCATCAGCCGGATCGCACTGCTGCCAAGCATCCGGGCGCGCAGCGTAGAGTCGCGCAGTTCGCCGATGCGAATGGCAATATCCGTTTGCTGCTCCAGCAGATCGATCAGGATATCGTCAGTATTCAGTTCAAGCTGGATCAGGGGATAGCGGGCGCGGAAATCGTCCACCAGCGGCACAATCACATGCAGCATAAAAGGGGTGGCGGCGTTTACCCGCAGCCGCCCTGACGGCATCTCGCGCCGCAGGGCTATCTGCTCTTCGGCCTGCTCAACCGAGGCCAGGATCTGTCGCGCATGCTCCAGAAAAACCTGTCCCTCTTCGGTCAGCGCCAGCCGTCGGGTGGTGCGATGCAGCAGGGTGGTCTGCAGCTTGCTCTCCAGCCGGGACAACGCCCGGCTGATGCCCGAACTGGTCTGCGCCAGCTGGGATGCCGCCGCGGTAATAGAACCGCTGTCCACCACCGCCACCCAGGCACGTAACTCTTCCAGGGTAATTTTCACAAGGATTACTGTCTCTGCTCTGAATCTGCCGGGTTCTCCGGGGATGTGCTGGCTGAAGCACAAAGAGAACAGGACGCTTTCGCGTCCTGTTTTTTTACACTTCGATATCGGCCTTGTCGCCTTTTTCCTGCAACCAGTTACGCCGGTCTTCGGAGCGTTTCTTCGCCAGCAGCATATCCATCATGCGCAGCGTCTGGTCGATATCCTCTTCACTGATGGTCAGCTGTACCAGACGGCGGGTATTCGGATCCAGCGTTGTTTCGCGCAGCTGCAAAGGGTTCATCTCACCCAGCCCTTTAAAGCGCTGAACGTTAGGTTTGCCCTTTTTGCGTTTCAGCTGCTCCAGCACGCCCTCTTTCTCATCTTCATCCAGCGCGTAGTAGACCTCTTTACCGAGATCGATACGGTAGAGCGGCGGCATGGCAACGTAGACGTGTCCGTTTCTGACCAGTGAACGGAAATGTTTCACGAACAGGGCACACAGCAGCGTGGCGATGTGCAGACCATCCGAGTCCGCATCCGCCAGAATGCAGATCTTGCCGTAGCGCAGCTGTGAAAGATCTTCGCTGTCGGGATCGATGCCGATCGCCACGGAAATATCATGCACTTCCTGCGACGCCAGCACCTCATCGGAAGAGACTTCCCAGGTGTTAAGGATCTTGCCCTTAAGCGGCATGATCGCCTGATATTCACGATCGCGCGCCTGCTTGGCCGAGCCGCCTGCCGAGTCCCCTTCGACCAGGAACAGTTCTGTTTTATTCAGATCCTGCGCGGTGCAGTCCGCCAGTTTGCCCGGCAGCGCCGGACCGCTGGTGAGCTTTTTACGCACCACTTTTTTGGCTGCCCGCATACGTCGCTGGGCGCTGGAGATCGCCAGCTCAGCCAGTTGCTCTGCGATCTGGATATTCTGGTTCAGCCACAGGCTGAAGGCATCTTTTACCACGCCAGAGACAAAGGCTGCGCACTGACGTGAAGAGAGGCGCTCTTTGGTCTGCCCGGCGAACTGCGGATCCTGCATCTTGACCGACAGCACATAGGCGCAGCGATCCCAGATATCTTCAGCAGAGAGCTTCACGCCACGCGGCAGAATGTTGCGGTATTCGCAGAACTCGCGCATCGCATCCAGCAGCCCCTGACGCAGGCCGTTGACGTGAGTCCCGCCCTGCATGGTCGGGATCAGGTTAACGTAGCTTTCAGTTAACAGCTCGCCGCCTTCCGGCAGCCACAACAGCGCCCAGTCAACCGCTTCCACATCGCCAGCAAAGCTGCCGACAAACGGTTTTTCCGGCAGCGTCGGTAAGCCATTCACCGCTTCGCACAGGTAGTCAGTCAGGCCATCTTCGTAGCACCAGGTTTGTTCGGTATTGTTCAGCTTGTCTTTAAAGACAATCTCAACGCCAGGACAGAGCACCGCTTTGGCTTTCAGCAGATGTGATAAGCGTGACACCGAAAAACGTGGGCTGTCGAAGAAGCTTTCATCGGGCCAGAAATGGACGCGCGTGCCGGTGTTGCGTTTAGCCACCGTGCCGGTAACCGTGAGATCCTGGACTTTGTCGCCATTCTCAAACGCCATGTCATAGATTTCGCCATTACGGCGCACCGTGACTTCGACGCGTTTTGACAGGGCGTTAACCACCGAGATACCGACGCCGTGCAGGCCGCCCGAGAACTGATAGTTTTTATTGGAGAACTTGCCGCCCGCGTGCAGACGACACAGGATCAGCTCGACGGCAGGCACGCCCTCTTCCGGGTGAATATCCACCGGCATGCCGCGACCATCATCAATAACTTCCAGCGACTGGTCAGCGTGCAGAATCACTTCAACCCGCTTCGCGTGGCCGCCCAGCGCCTCATCGACGCTGTTATCAATCACTTCCTGACCCAAATGGTTGGGTCGCGTCGTATCGGTGTACATCCCCGGGCGACGGCGAACAGGCTCAAGGCCAGTCAGGACCTCAATGGCATCCGCGTTATAGTTAGATTGACTCATCGTAAATGTCTGATTAGAAGGGTGAAATGGGGTGCGATTTCCGCATTACTCAGGGATGATTCAGACCGAGAAAGTCCAGAATCTGCGGGAAATGGCGCTCGAATCCAGTAAATGCATGATTTCCGCCCTCTTCTACCGTGTGACGGCACGCGCTGTAATAGTCGAGCGCCTGACGGTAATCGAGAACTTCATCGCCGGTCTGTTGCAGCAGCCAGAGTAAATCGGGCGCTTCCAGCGGTTCAATCTGCATTACTTTCAGATCGTAAATGTGGCGTGACTCTAACACATATTGCTGGCCGGTGTAGGGATTCTGATTTTCACCCAGGAAATCCGCCAGCAGCTCAAAAGGCCGCACCGCAGGATTGACGACCACAGCAGGCAGCATAAAGCATTGCGACAGCCAGGTGGCGTAATAACCGCCCAGCGACGAGCCTACCAGCCCCAGCGTTTCGCCACTGCGGCTCAGTACCAGATCTTCCAGCATTGCGGCGGCATCGGCCGGAAACGTCGGCAGCTGGGGCACGATCATTTCGATCTCCGGATGCTGCGCCTCTAACCATTGCCGGAACTGCGTCGCCTTAGCCGACTGCGGCGAGCTGTTAAAACCGTGCAGATAGAGTAATGCCGCCACGCGTCAGTATCCTTCTGAGTCTAAATCGGGACGAAAAGCGTCGGTGTCGAGCCGGTTAACCTCGGTCTCAAGGCCGCCATCCGGATACAGCGTGAACCAGCGCCAGCCTGGTGCCACGGTGTCGATCGTAAAGCTGGTGCAGTGCGGTTTGAACTGAACGCAGGTTGAAGGGGTGGCCAGCACACGACGACCGTGCCACTCAAGATCCAGCTCCTGGTGAATATGACCACAGACCAGCGTCCGGGCTAACGGGTAATGCTGTAACACCGCATCGAGCTGATGTGAGTTGCGCAGGCTGTGCTGATCGAGCCAGGTGCAGCCAGAGGCCAGCGGATGGTGGTGCAGCAGCACCAGCGTGTGACGTTGCGGATAGCGGGCCAGCGCGTTATCGAGCCACTCCAGCTGATAATCGCTCAGCATCCCGTGCGGCACACCCGAGACCTGGCTGTCCAGCAACACAATCTGCCACTGTTCACCCACCAGCACCTGCTTGTGGGCATTGATATGAGCGGCTGCCAGCGTGTCGAACATCGCGGGCTGAAAATCGTGATTACCGGGCAGCCAGACGCAGGGCCGCGGCAAACGTGAGATGCCCTCAGCAAAATGCTGATAGGCTTCGATAGAGTGATCCTGGGCGAGATCGCCTGTGGCGATAATCAGGTCGTAGTCGCGATGTTGCGCAATAATCGCATCCAGCACCGCTTTATAGCTCGACCAGGTGTTCACCCCAAGCAGCGATTCATGTTTTCCCGCGAACAGGTGGGTATCCGTGATTTGCAAAATCCTGATTTCGGAACCGTTCGCTGCAGGAAGAGTTAGCAGGCTATCCAAAGCGTTTCCTTCGTCTCCACGCCATTTACTGCATTATACGCATCAGCAAACCGGAACTGCCATCGCACCATGTGCCAGGCAGTAGCGCAGCCAGTCTGCGAGAAACTGGTTTATCTGATGTTTTTCATCGCGCTGATGCAATTTTTTATTAGGATAATCATAGCGCGCTTTGAAACGATAGATCTGTTGAGTTGAACACACTTCGGCGACCATCGCATCGTGATAGAGCCTTACCGACATCGAGGGCAGACTCCAGTAACTCACGGCAGGCGCGACCTGGCGGATCTCCACCAGCGTGGTGTAGCGTGTGGACTCCTGGATCGTCAGCTGATAACGGGCGCCACTCACCTGATAGATCACCGATTCTCCCGCCTCATCGTTACGCGGCAGCAGGCGGCGTAACTGGGCGAAATTGGTTTCGCAGAGCCGCATCATTTCGGGAAAGTCAGGGGTATAGCGCTGTTTCATTTTTGTATCCACTCTTCGCGTAGTTTCTCATGGTGCAACGCCAGCCATTGCAGGGCGATGACAGACGCCGCATTGTCAATTATCCCCTCTTCCACCCAGCGGTAAGCCTGTTCGCGGCTCACCACATGGACAAGAATATCCTCATTCTCTTCCTCCAGACCATGGCATCCCTCTGCCTGGCTGGCATCCACTTCCCCAATCAGCACCGACAGACGTTCGCTGGTGCCGCCAGGGCTGGCCAGATAGTTAAGCATGGGCTTAATCCGGCCGACCTCTAATCCTGCTTCTTCAACGGCTTCACGGCGCACGACCTGCTCGACAGATTCACCGGGCTCAATAATGCCGGCGACCATCTCCAGCAGCCAGGGCGAAGCACTGCTGTCATAAGCCGGGATGCGGATCTGTTCAATCAGCACCACTTCATCGCGTAAGGGATCATAAGGTAGCAGCACGGCGGCATGTCCGCGCTCAAAAACTTCGCGCTGTACTTCCCCACTCATTTCGCCGTTAAACTGGCGGTGGCGGAAGCGATAACGTACGACGGAAAAAAAACCATCATAGACGGTTTCGCGTGCAATAATTTCTACATCGTTTTTTGTGAAAGTCACAGGGGATTTTTTTTCTTCCGGCATCATCGGGTTCCTTATGCAGATTGAGGTGGAGCGAAAAAAGCCTGTAACCGTGCTCCATGTAAGTGGTTCTTTCTGAATTATTTACGTAAATTAGGGGGAGAAGGCACGTTCAGCCAACTTATCTCACAGTTGCCCTCTGCTAGAATCGGCGATAATTTTTTGGCTTACCCGGCAGCGCACCCACTGCAATTTGCTGCAACAAAAGGAATGCAAATGAAAAAACTGCTCCCATTTTTTATTGGGCTGAGCCTGGGCGGTTTCAGCTTCGCCAGCCAGGCCGAAGACCTGCTTCAGGTTTATCAACAAGCACGTCTGAGCAACCCGGATCTGCGCAGCGCCGCTGCCGATCGCGATTCTGCCTTTGAGAAAATCAACGAAGCGCGTAGCCCATTATTACCCCAGCTCGGCCTGGGTGCAGACTACACCTATAACAACGGCTATCGCGACAGTAGCGGTCTCCATTCCAACACGACCAGCGGCTCGCTGCAATTAACCCAGACTATTTTCGACATGTCGAAATGGCGCGCACTGACCCTGCAGGAAAAAGCTGCAGGTATTCAGGATGTGACCTATCAGGTGGCGCAGCAGGATCTGATTCTGAACACCGCGACCGCCTACTTCAACGTGCTGAAAGCGATTGATACCCTTTCTTACACCGAAGCGCAGAAACAGTCGATCTATCGTGAACTGGATCAAACTACCCAGCGCTTTAACGTTGGTCTGGTTGCCATTACTGACGTACAGAACGCCCGTGCGCAATATGACAGCGTGCTGGCTAACGAAGTGACCGCGCGTAATAACCTTGATAACAACGTCGAAACGCTGCGTCAGATCACCGGCATGGACTACATGTCGCTGGCGTCGCTGAGCATTGATCGCTTCAGAACCGATAAGCCCGAACCGGTCAGCGCGCTGCTTAAGCAGGCGGAAAGCCGTAACCTGTCGCTGCTCTCTGCGCGTCTGAACCAGGATTTAGCCCGTGAGCAGATCCGCTCCGCTGAAGCTGGTCACATGCCGACGCTGGGTCTGACGGCCTCTACCGGCATGTCGAACAGCAAATATGGCGGCAGCCGTGCGAACCAGAGCCAGGGGTCTACTGACTCCATTACCGGTTCTAACCAGGTGGGTCTGAGCTTCTCACTGCCACTCTATAGCGGCGGCAGCGTCACCTCTCAGGTGAAACAGGCGCAGTACAGCTTCGTCAGCGCCAGTGAATCGCTGGAAAGCGCGCACCGCTCTGCGGTTCAGACAGTCCGCTCATCGTTTAACAACGTGAATGCTTCTATCAGCAGCATCAACGCTTATAAACAGGCCGTGGTCTCTGCGCAAAGCTCTCTGGATGCGTCAGAAGCGGGCTATCAGGTTGGTACGCGTACTATCGTTGATGTGCTGGATGCAACCACCGTGCTCTACAACGCTAAGCAGCAGCTCTCTGATGCGCGCTATAGCTATCTGATTAACCAGCTGAATATCAGCTATGCGCTGGGTACGCTCAATGAGCAGAGCCTGCAGAAACTGAACAGCCAGCTGGGTAAAGAGATCCCGACCTCACCGGAAACGGTAGCACCGGAAAATGCACAGCAGACCGCGCGCGTGGATAGCGGTCCGGCAGCAACCGGCTCTTCTGAGGCAGCACGTCCTGCGGCTCGCCACAGCAGCGGTAATCCTTTCGGTAATTAATGAGCGGACGGGCTGCTTTGCGGCCCGTCTCTCTGTTGAACGTATAACTAAGTAAAGATCCCTGTTGTATCAGGCCTCCAGCTTCAATTTTACCCCCCCATCCCCTATTCTATGCGCTACCTTTGGGCACAGGATAATCATAATGAAACGCACAAAATCTATTCGCTATGCCGCTTTTCGCAAGAGCTGGCAGGCACGCCATTTAACGCCCGTTGCTATCGCCGTTTCGGCGGTATTTATGCTGGCTGGTTGTGAACAGAACGACGAAACAGTTTCGATGTACCAGAATGCCGATGACTGTTCAAAAGCCAATCCGGGCCAGAGTGCGCAATGTACTACCGCATTCAATGAAGCCAAAAAAGAGGCGGAACGCACCGCGCCAAAATATGCCACGCGTGAAGATTGTGTCGCTGAATTTGGTGAAAACCAGTGTCAGCAGACACCGGCTCAGGCGGGCGTGGGCACCACTAATGCCGAATCGCAGCAGAGTGGCGGCAGCTTCTGGATGCCACTGATGGCAGGTTACATGATGGGTCGCATGATGGGCGGTGGTTCGGGCTTTGCACAGCAACCGCTCTTCTCACCGAAAAATGCCCGCAGCCCGGCCAATGGTCAGTTTGTTGATGCATCAGGCCGTAATTATGGTGCAGCAACATCCGGCAAAAGCATGACCGTGCCGAAAACGGCGCTGGCACCAAAACCGGCTACCACCTCCACCATTACCCGTGGTGGCTTTGGTGAAACCGTCGCGAAGCAGAACAGCATGCAGCGTAGCAGCGCCAGCGGCACTTCCAGCCGCTCAATGGGAGGCTAACGCCCCGATGGAACGCATTGCCATTTCAGAGCGCCCAGGCTGGCGCGAAAAAGCCACCGAGTTCGGTTTTCGTTTTCACACCATGCATGGTGAACCCTACTGGTGTGAAGATGCTTATTATCAGTTCACGCTAGCGCAAATCGAGCATCTGGAAGATGTGACCGCTGAATTACATCAAATGTGCCTGCAGGTGGTGGAAAAAGTGGTTAACAGCGAAGCGCTGCTGGCTAAATTCCGCATTCCTAAACACACCTGGGACTTTGTGCGCGATTCATGGCATCAGCGTCAGCCTTCGCTTTACTCTCGTCTGGATCTCGCCTGGGATGGCAAAGGCGATGTAAAGCTGCTGGAGAACAATGCCGATACGCCGACCTCGCTGTATGAAGCGGCATTTTTCCAGTGGCTGTGGCTGGAAGACCAGCTTAACGCCGGTCAGCTCCCCGCAGGCAGCGATCAGTTTAATAGCCTGCAGGAAAAGCTGATCGAACGCTTTGCCGCGTTACATCAGCAGCACGGCTTCAACTGGCTGCACTTCGCCTGCTGCCGTGATACCGACGAAGATCGCGGCACCGTGCAATATCTTCAGGATTGCGCCACCGAAGCGGGACTGCCGAGTGAGTTTCTCTACATGGATGAAATTGGACTGGGCGAGAAAGGGGAATTTACCGACGCCCAGGATCAGGTGATTAGCAACCTGTTCAAGCTCTATCCGTGGGAATTCATGCTGCGTGAGATGTTCTCCACCAAGCTGGGCGATGCTGGCGTGCGCTGGCTGGAACCGGCCTGGAAAAGCATTATCTCGAATAAAGCCTTGCTGCCGCTGCTGTGGGAGATGTTTCCGAATCACCCTAACCTGCTGCCCGCCTGGTTCGCGGAAGATGACGTGCCGCACATGGACAAATATGTGGTGAAGCCGCTGTTTTCACGTGAAGGTGCCAACATCCGCATCGTGGAAAATGGTCAGGAGATCGCCCGCGTCGATGGGCCGTATGGCGAAGAGGGAATGATCGTCCAGCAGTTCCATCCGCTGCCTAAGTTTGGCGACAGCTATACGCTGATCGGCAGCTGGCTGATTGACGATCAACCGGCCGGTATCGGCCTGCGGGAAGATCGCGACCTGATCACGCAGGATCTTTCCCGTTTCTATCCGCACGCTTTTATCGGTTAATGCACCGCGATAATAACAGGCCAGCTTCTGGCCTGTTTTCTTCTGGCTTCCCTAACCTACCTGAACCGACAACATGCTGATCGCACCCATCTCCATGCCATCAACCGGAATGCTGATGGCGTCATCTGGCTGACGTGCGCCAAGTACATAGAGCAGCGGCAGATAGTGCTCAGGTGTTGGATTAGAAAGCGCCGCACCAGGATGATCCATAAAGTTAACCAGCGGATGAGAAGCAGCATCGCTCTGCACCGCCAGGTTATCGCGCACGAACTGTTCAAAACTGCTGGCCCATGGATAAACTTCGTTGTTGCCATCCCAGCGCACTTTACGCAGGTTATGTACCACGTTGCCGCTGGCGACAATCATCACGCCCTGATTGCGCAGTGCAGCCAGTTTCTGACCCATCTCAAAGTGCCATGTCGCAGGTTTGGTGCCATCAATGCTTAGCTGGACCACCGGAATATCGGCCTCCGGATACATCTTGATCAGCACACCCCAGGAACCATGATCCAGTCCCCACTCGTGATCCAGCGTCACCGCAACGGGCGCTAACTGCTCCACCAGCTGCTGCGCCAGTTCAGGCGATCCCGGTGCCGGATAGCGCGTATCAAACAGCGCCTGCGGAAAGCCCCCAAAATCATGAATGGTCTCAGGCTGTGCCATTGCCGTCACGGCGGTGCCGCGCGTATACCAGTGCGCCGAAACCGCAATAATCGCGCGTGGACGTGGCAGAGTATCGCCCAGGTGACGCCACGCGGCGGTATAGCGATTCTCTTCAAGGGCATTCATCGGGCTGCCGTGACCCAAAAACAGCGCTGGCATTCGTAACTGGCTCATTCGTGATCCCCGGGATCGAGTATTTGATAGCCATTACGATACGCGCATCCGCTGCTTTATCACGCGGATAACCATGATGGTGATCATCAGGAAATTTGAATGAAATTTAACGTGGCAGGTTTAACAGGGTTTTCGGCATGAAGGAGAGAGGAGAAGTCAGCGGTCAGGCCGCGCCATTCCGGGTGTCAGGACGATAAACAGGCCCGGGAGGGGCCTGTTTATCGCAGCAGCCAGATTAGCTGGCGTGGCGTGTTTCGTGCGCGCGACGCCAGGCGATCAGATCTTCGATGGTCACCACCGGCATGTTGTGCTGACGGGCGAACGCAATCGCTTCTGGCGCATGGGCCATGGTGCCATCGTCGTTGGTCAGTTCGCACAGCACACCTGCGGGCTTAAAGCCGGCCAGGGTGACTAAATCAATAGTCGCTTCGGTATGCCCGCCACGGGTTAATACGCCGCCTTCGCTGGCACGCAGCGGGAAGACATGACCAGGGCGATGCAGATCGGTGGGTCTGGCATTGTCGGCAATGGCGGCGCGGATGGTGGTGATACGATCCTGCGCGGAGACGCCCGTGGTGACGCCTTCTGCGGCCTCAATGGTCACGGTGAAGCCAGTGCCGAAAGAGCTGGTGTTGTTTTCCACCATCATTGGCAGATCGAGCTGCTGGCGACGCGCTTCGGTCAGGCAAAGGCAGACGATGCCGCTGCCGTGACGGATAGTCAGTGCCATCTGTTCAACGGTCATGGTTTCTGCGGCGAAGATCATGTCGCCTTCGTTTTCGCGATTTTCATCGTCGAGTACCATCACACCGCGTCCCTCACGCAGGGCGGCGATAGCACGTTCTACACGCTGTTCAGGCGTGCCAAATTCAGAAAGTAGCGTCTGATTCATGGTAATAAAAACCTTAAAATGTATGGGTTACCAGAATCAGGGCGTGCTTAGGAGTGACGTCAAAAAGACGTGGCAATAACGTGAAGCAGACACAATTGTCCGACAGATGTCGTTACCCTCTCCCATCCGGACTGTAACCGTCGGCCCCGGAATTACACCGGATCTGCTGACCTTTACCTCTCTTTTCATCAAGATAAAGCGCTCGCGGGCTTTCAGCCGAAGCTGATTTACCGCCGGTGGGGAATTGCGCCCCGCCCTGAGAATAAGCACTTTAACTATAACGCCGATCGTTTGAGGCGGCAATCATCAATAGCGCAATTGCTTTTGCATTTCCTGCGTTACCGATTTGAGGTTTATCCTTTTCATTTCTGGCATTACACTTAACTCTTATTACGTTGGTAAACACGCTGACACAGCTCCCCGTAACCAGGAAATCATCATGATCGACACGAAAAAAATTGAACAACTTGCCCGTCAGGTTCACGAAGCGATGCCTAAAGGTGTTCGTGAGTTTGGTGATGATGTCGAAAAGAAAATTCGTCAGGTTCTTCAGGCGCAGCTGACCCGGATGGATCTGGTCAACCGTGAGGAGTTTGATGTGCAGACGCAGGTATTACTGCGTACACGTGAGAAGCTGGCGGCGCTGGAGCAGCGTCTGGCGCAGCTGGAAAGTCAGGGGTCATCAGCCGGTACGCCGCCGACGGCAACCGCACCAGTAACACCTGCTGCCGCGACCACACCATCAGCCGCCGTAGCGACCTCACCTGCAGCCTCGCCGTCACCGGTTGCGGACGTGGTGAAACCTGTCTCGGACAACAAGCCAGAATAAGCCTTTAAGCGGGAGCCCGGCTCCCGCTTACGCTGCGTTTTAGCTGCCGCGGATGGTTTTGATAATGTTGGTAGTAGAGATACCATCTTCGAAGTTCAGCACCTGAACGTCGCCGCCATTTGCCCACACTTCTTTGCTGCCCGCGATATCTTCCGGCTTGTAATCTCCCCCTTTGACCAGCAGGTCAGGGAGAATGCCCGCAATCAGCCGCTGCGGCGTATCCTCTTCAAATACCACCACCCAGTCGACCGCTTCCAGCGCGCCCAGCACGATCATCCGGTTTTCCTGCGGATTCACCGGACGGCTTTCGCCTTTCAGACGTTTAGTCGACGCATCGCTGTTCACCGCGACAATCAGTCGATCGCCGAGCTTGCGGGCATTTGCCAGGTAGGAGACATGACCGGCATGCAGAATGTCGAACACTCCGTTGGTCATCACCACTTTTTCGCCACGGCGGCGGGCCATCTCAACGGCGGCTTTTAACTGCGCTTCGGTCATGATGCCGAAACCCTGTTCCGGGCGGGCATGAATCGCATTTTCCAGCTCAACGGTGCTGACGGTAGACGTACCCAGTTTACCCACCACCACACCCGCAGCCGCGTTGGCAAGGAAACAGGCTTCTTCCAGCGAATCACCGGCCGCTAATGCCGCCGCCAGCACGCCAATCACCGTATCGCCCGCACCGGTCACGTCATAGACTTCCTGTGCCTGGGTGGGCAGATGCAGAGGCGCTTTGCCCGGCTGCAGCAGCGTCATGCCATTTTCTGAACGGGTCACCAGCAGCGCGGAGAGGTCAAAATCGGCGATCAGCTGGGTGCCGCGCGCCACAATTTCCTCTTCGTTTTTGCATTTACCGACCACGGCTTCAAATTCAGAGAGGTTCGGCGTCAGCAGCGTCGCGCCACGGTAGCGCGCAAAATCGGTGCCTTTCGGATCAATTAATACCGGTACGCCCGCTTCGCGCGCCAGAGTAATCATGGTCTGCACGCTGGAGAGCGCGCCTTTGGCATAATCGGACAGCACCAGCGCACCCGCGGCGGCCAGTGAATCACGCATTTTCTGGTGAATCGGCTCCGGATCGACCTGATCAAAGCCCTCTTCAAAATCGAGACGGATCAGCTGCTGATTGCGGGAAAGCACGCGCAGTTTGGTAATGGTCGGATGGCTTTTGACCGCCACGAAGTCACAATGCACGTTGACGTCTTTCAGCGTGTTACTCAACACACGCGCCGCATCATCTTCGCCAGTCAGGCCAATCAGTCGCGACGCGGCACCGAGTGCTGCAATGTTCATCGCCACGTTTGCCGCGCCGCCAGGGCGCTCTTCAACCGTGTCCACTTTCACCACCGGAACCGGCGCTTCAGGGGAGATACGGCTGGTTGGGCCATACCAGTAACGATCCAACATTACATCGCCAACAACCAGCACTGAGGCTTGGCCGAACGCGGGCAGAGTCACTTTCATTCCAGACACTCCAGACTGCATTAAAAATAGTGCGCGGATGATAGCACAGTTGCGATTTGTGCTATCAGCATCACGCCAGGATAGACGCAGGCGTTATCAGCCAGCGCTGCCAGCTGCTCAGAACCGTCTGCCGCTCCGCTGCATAGGCCTCTGGCTCAACGTGGCCGAGCTGTTCCTGCAGGGCGCGATGGTGCAATGCGTCGCGCAGCGTCACATAAGCCTGCGTCAGCGCCTGTGCTTCATCGGCGGGCATTTTATGGTACTTCGCCATCAGCTCGAAAATGCGCACATTGTCAGACCAGCGCGTCAGTTCAGGCTGCTCAGCGGCGTAGCGTAAGACAAGATATTGGGCGATGAATTCAATATCGGTGATGCCGCCCGCGTCGGCTTTGATATCCCAGCGACCTTTATGTTTGTTGCTGAGGTGAGCGCGCATCTTTTCACGCATCTCACGCACTTCCGTTTGCAGCGCTTCCGCGGCACGTGGCAGTGACAGAATCGCCTGACGAATTACGCTAAAACGTTCACCCAGTGCCGCCTCGCCAAAGACGACGCGTGCCCGGACCAGCGCCTGATGCTCCCAGGTCCAGGCTTCACTGCGCTGATACTCTTCAAAGGCCTCAAAGGTACTCACCAGCATGCCCGCTGCGCCCGAAGGACGCAGGCGCGCATCCACTTCGTAGAGAATGCCGGAAGAGGTGCGGGTACTGAAAAGATGCATGATGCGCTGGGCGAGGCGCAGATAGAACTGACGGCCATCGATGCTGCGCTCCCCTTCTGTCACCGCGTCTGCCGGGCAGTCATGCAGGAACACCAAATCGAGGTCAGAACTGTAACCCAGCTCCCAGCCACCCAGTTTGCCGTAGCCCAGCACGGCAAAACCGCGTTCATGTTCATTACTCAGATGCGAAGGACGGCCGTAACGCTGCACCATCATATTCCACGCCTGGCGCACCACAGATTCGATAATCGCTTCTGCCAGCCAGGTGAGATGATCGCTGACTTTCATCACCGGCAGCGTTCCGGCGATGTCGGCGGCAGCAATACGCAGATGCTGTGCCTGCTTAAACTGCCGTACCGCTTCCAGCTGCTGCTCTTCGTCCTCGGTAGGGATGCGCAGCAGATACTGACGCAGCTCATCGCGATAGGCATCGGTGGCGGTTGGCTGATAGAGCGTGGCTGGATCGAGCAGTTCATCCAGCAATAAGGGATGACGCGCCAGCTGGCTGGCTACCATCGGTGAGGCGGCGCACAGGCGAATTAAGTGGCGCAGCGCACCGTGATATTCGGTCAGCAGCTCCAGATAGGTGCTGCGGGTCAGCACGCCTAGCAGCAGCGGCGTCAGGCGGCCGAGCGTCACCGCCGCATCTTCACGCGGGCAGACTTCGCTCAGCAGACGCGGCATCAGCTGGTCCAGCGCCTGACGGCCACGCGGGCCGATGGTGCGCCGGTTGATATCCTGACGAAACGCCTCCAGCGTCTGGTGCAGCGTAAGCCGCTGCTCGTCACTGAGCTGCGGCACCAGCGTCGCCAGTTCGCTATCCTCCAGCTGGTCCTGCCACAGCACCTGAAACTCTGCCAGCTCACGCTGATCGCCAATCTCAGGGGTATCTTCGCCAATCAGCTCATCGAAGATAGCGCGCACCGCCGCCATCTGGCCGTCGAGCCGGGTCATCAGAGCAGGCCAGTCGGCACAATCCATCGCCCACGCCAGCCGGGCGCGATGCAGTTCATCCTCTGGCAGGGTCTGGGTCTGCTCGTCGCCCAGGCTTTGCAGCAGATTCTCTAGCCGCCGCAGGAACAGGTAGGCAACACGCAACGCATCGACCTGTTCCGCGGGCAGCAGGGCCAGGGTTTTGATCGCCTCCAGCGTCGGCAGCAGTGAGCGCAGCTGTAATGAGCGCTCACGCCCGCCGCGAATCAGCTGGAATACCTGCACGATAAATTCGGTTTCACGGATGCCGCCCGCACCCAGTTTGATATTGTTTTTTAGCCCGCGTCGCCGCACTTCGCGGCTGATCATCCCTTTCATGTTTCGCAGTGACTGGATCACGCTGAAGTCGATGTAGCGGCGGTAAACGAATGGCCGCAGCATCTGCTGCAGCTCCAGGCTCCAGCGATCGTGGTCATCACCCATCAGCCGCGCCTTGACCATGGCGTAACGCTCCCAGTCGCGTCCCTGCTCCTGGTAATAATCTTCCAGCGCGGCAAAGCTCATCACCAGCGGGCCGCTGTCGCCAAACGGGCGCAGACGCATATCCACCCGATAGACAAAACCATCCATGGTGGGTTGATCCAGCACTTTAATCAGCCGCTGTCCCATGCGGGTAAAGAACTGAGCGTTGTCGAGTTCACGCCGTCCGCCACGCGTTGTGCCGTTTTCCGGCCAGGCAAAAATCAGGTCAATATCAGAAGAAAAATTGAGTTCGCCGCCGCCCAGCTTGCCCATGCCCAGAATCAGCATCGGCTGCGCGTCGCCGTCCGCATTACAGGGCGTACCAAAATCACGACAGCAATCCTGATAAACCCAGTCACGCGCCCGGCTGATCAGCACTTCGGCTAATGCGCTGAGCTGTTGCAGGCTCTGTTCGGTTGTGGCGTGCTGCAGAGACTGCATCCAGGCGATGCGTACCAGCATACGGCGACGAAACAGCCGCAGTTCACGCATCAGGCTCGCTTCACTGTCGATGCCGCTAAGCGCCTGATTGAGCCACGCAGAGTAGTGTTGCCACTCATCAGGCTGCGGCGGCTGGTCGAGCATCGCCTGCCACCAGTCGGGATGTTGTTGCAGGTTTTCCAGCACAAAATCGCTGAAAGCCAGTCCGGCAGCCTGCTCCGGGCTTAACGAAGCCAGCGGAACCCCAATCTGTCGGGCGGCCTCTTCGGCCTGGTCGCGTAGCAACGCGGGAAGTGCTGACAACATAACTCCCTCCTTGATGGCGTGACGGAATGCCCGTTAGCGGCCAGCGCCGCTGGTGAGCCAGAACGGAGGCTGTTTCAGCGCCTGCATCGCCAGCCAGGCTAACCCGGACGTCTGTTTTTCATGAATTGCCGACAGCAGCTGTTGCCACGGGTCGAGCCAGCTGACGACCGCCTCAGACGGATAGAATCCCGCCAGCAGGTGGACGGTAAGCAATTGACGCGCCAGACGGGTGGCTTTGTCCTGATACTCGTTGGGTTGTTTTACCGTGATGAACGTTTCTCTCAGATCGGCATTGACGCGGCTCAGCATAATGTCGCTGAAGCGTTTATAGGACCCCTGCAGCTTGGCTTCCCCTTTGGCATCGATCCACTGACGCCACTGAGATTCAGCCAGCCAGTGTGTCAGCGCCAGCTGCGTCTCAACCGAGAGGGAAGATAAGCAGAAAGTGGCAGCATCCTGCTCTTCATTCACCAGCGTCTCTTCCAGCGTGGTCAGCTGCTGACGCAGCGCACTGCTGGCTTTACGCGGTACCAGCGCACCAAACAGGCTGAACGCCTGACGCAGCAGATCCAGCGCTTCGCGCACCGCATCCTGGGCCGCCGCATTGCCGCGCAGCCAGACTTCTTCATGATATTGCCAGTGATGAAGTCCTGCCGACATCGCGGCCACCATGCCCTGCTCTACGGTGGCTTTGGCGCCCGCTTTCAGCAGCGGGAAAGGCTGTATCTGGCGCGGCGGATTACCCTGCGCCAGCTGATAGCCGCGGGCAGCTTTGCTCAGGCTGCCCATACGCAGACCGCCCAGCGCCACCAGCTGCTGTGCGAAGGCCAGCAGATCCTGGCGTTCGCCACGTTTCAGCTCCAGCTCGATCTCGCACAGCGGTTCGCTGAGATCACCTGCCGTGACCTCGCCCTGATCAAACGCCACTTCAATTTCACTGTTGCCTGTGGTGATCAGCCAGATCTCGCGCTGGAAATGGGTGGTGAACAGGGGCTGCAAGCGCGGCTGCAGCGCTGCGACATCGGTGCCCTGCGGCCAGATCTCTGCCGGCAGGCGTGCAATGTCCAGAACCGGTTCGCTGAGCTCAACGTTGTATTCCGGACGCTGATGCAGTCCGCCGAGCGTCTGCCCCGCCGCTTTCAGCGTCATTTCATAACGCTGGTCTACGCCGCGGATACGCAATCCCATATTCCAGCGTCGTAGCTGGTTGTCGTCGGTTTCAAAGTAGATGTTGGTCAGCTCGCGAGCAGCCTGATGCTGATGCGGCAGAGTGGAGAGCAGTTCAGCCAGTTTCCCGGCCGCCTGTGGAGTTGCAATGAACTTTAGTTCGATTTCGATGGTCATAATTTTTTATTCACTACGCCGCTGGCACTTAAGAGGGTGTTTCCTGCATATTTCAGGCGATTATCAGCAGGTTACTCAAGCTGTCGCCTGGAGGGCAAGGGGTTATCAGGCGAAGATTAATGCACAGAAGCCGCGCTGTCTCTGCTTTCTTTGCTCTTTCGCAGACCTTTTCGCACTCTCATGAGACCAGGATAGTTCTCATTCAGATTTATGCGAGGCCTCTCCAGACTGTGCCGGTAAATTTTTAGTCAGACTAAGCCAAACGAAATCGAATGAAAAAAATTACTCTCGCTGGACTCACTTTGCTGGCCCTTAGCACCCTTGCACCTGCCCATGCCGAAGAAAAACGCTATGTTTCTGATGAACTTTCAACCTGGGTTCGCAGCGGACCGGGCGATCAGTTTCGCCTGCTCGGTAAGCTGAACGCCGGGGAAGAGGTGCAGCTGTTACAGACCAACAATGACACGCATTATGGCCAGATCCGTGATTCGGAAGGCCGTACCACCTGGATTCCCCTGTCGCAGCTCAGTGCTAATCCGAGCCTGCGCACCCGGGTGCCTCAGCTTGAGCAGCAGGTGAAAGATCTGACCGCCAAACTGGATAACATCGACAACAGCTGGAACCAGCGCACGGCTGAGATGCAGAACAAAGTCGCCAGCAGCGACGGCGTTATCAACGGGCTGAAAGGCGAGAATCAGAAGCTGAAAAATGAGCTGATCGTCGCGCAGAAGAAAGTCAGCGCCGCTAACGTTCAGCTGGATGATAAGCAGCGCACCATCATCATGCAGTGGTTTATGTATGGCGGCGGCGTGCTGGGCGTCGGCCTGCTGCTGGGCCTGTTACTGCCGCACATGCTGCCGCGCCGTAAGAAAAGCGATCGCTGGATGAACTGACACCATTTAGCCGGATTTGAGCAGGGGATCGCAGGATCCCCCTTTTGGCATGTCTGCAATCCGGGGAATCTGTGCAACAATAAAATGATATGCACCGCTGATTTCAGGCGCGGGACGCGCCCGGCGTGCAGGTCATTTCTTTTTCTCTGGAGTTTTGCGTGAAGACGTTTCTTATTGGCGGTGCGGTGCGTGATGCGCTGCTGAATCTGCCGGTTACAGACAAAGATTGGGTGGTGACAGGTTCCACGCCTGAAGCCATGCTTGAGCAGGGCTATCACCAGGTCGGTCGCGATTTTCCCGTTTTCCTGCATCCCGTCAGTCGCGAAGAGTATGCGCTGGCACGTACCGAGCGGAAAAACGGGAAAGGCTACACCGGTTTTGTCACCTGGTCCGCGCCCGACGTGACGCTGGAGCAGGACTTACAGCGCCGCGATCTGACCATCAATGCGATTGCGCAGGATGAAAACGGCGTGCTGGTCGATCCTTATAATGGCCAGCGTGATATTGCCCTGCGCCTGCTGCGTCACGTCTCTGACGCCTTCAGTGAAGATCCGCTGCGGGTACTGCGCGTTGCGCGCTTTGCGGCGCGTTTTGCCCATCTCAACTTTCGTATTGCCCCCGAAACCCAGCAGCTGATGCAGCAGATGGCCGAAAGCGGCGAGCTGTCGAATCTCACTGCTGAGCGAGTGTGGAAAGAGACGGAAAAGGCGCTGAGTTCCCGTAATCCGCAGGTCTATTTTCAGGTCCTGCGCGACTGCGGTGCGTTGCAGGTGCTGTTTCCTGAGCTGGATAATCTGTTTGGTATTCCTGCGCCGATTAAGTGGCACCCGGAGATCGACACCGGCGTCCATACGCTGATGACACTGGCGATGGCCGCCGCCCTTTCCAGTGAGATCGAGGTGCGCTTCGCCACGCTGTTCCATGACGTCGGCAAGGCGCTGACGCCGCCTGAGTTGTGGCCCAGCCACCACGGTCATGGCCTGGCCGGCGTTCCCCTGGTCGGGGCGCTGTGCCAGCGACTGCGGGTGCCAAATGCGATTCGCGATCTGGCGCTGATTGTGACCGAATTTCACGACGTGGTGCACACCATTGAACGGCAATCTGCCGCGTCGCTGGTAGCACTGTTTGACCGAATCGATGCCTGGCGTAAGCCACAGCGCGTTGAGCAGATGGCGCTGACCAGTGAAGCGGATGCGCGCGGGCGAGCCGGACTGGAGAGCATGCCTTATCCGCAGGGCGACTATCTGCGTCGTGCTTTTGCACTGGCGCAGGCGGTGCCGACCAAAGCGGTGGTCGAAGCGGGATTTAAAGGTGCAGAAGTGCGGGAAGAGTTGACGCGACGACGGATTAACGCCGTCGCGCAGGGTCTGGCGATTACGCAGCCTGACTAGCAGGCTGCGCTGGCTTTACATGAAGACCATGTAAACCGCGGCTGCCACAATAAAGCGGTAGATCGCGAACGAGACAAATGAGATGCGTTTGATCAGCTGAAGGAAGGCTTTAATCGCAATCAGCGCCACGATAAACGCCGTGACAAAGCCTACCGCGAACATCGGGAAATCCGCCATCGTCAGGAAGCCGATGCTCTTGTACAAATCCAGTACGGTTGCCCCCATCATCATTGGCACTGCCAGGATGAAGGAGAACTCCGACGCGGCATAGCGGCTCACGCCCATCAGCATGCCACCGGAGATGGTTGCCCCGGAACGTGAGAAGCCCGGCCACAGCGCTAAGCACTGGAAACAGCCAATCATCAACGCCTGACGATAGGTAATATCATCGACGCCCACCGCTTTCGGCTGTTTTGGCTTAAGGTACTCAGCTGCCAGCAGCAGCACACCACCTACCACCAGGGCGTACATCACGTTGATCGGATTAAACAGCGTTTTGATCTGATCGTGCAGCACCAGACCCACGACCACCGCCGGTACCATACCCAGCAGGATATGGATCAGCGACAGACGGCCAGTGCCGACGCCTTCATGTTTGACTTCGCCAAAGTGGATGCCGATCAGGCCAAACAGACGGCGCCAGAACATCACTACTACAGCCAGAATCGATCCTAACTGGATCACAACTTCAAAGGTCTCGGCTTTTTCACCCTCAAAGCCCAGCAGGTGACCCACTATAATCATGTGCCCTGTGGAAGAGACCGGTAAAAATTCGGTCAGCCCTTCCACAACGCCCAGGATTGCAGCTACCCAAAGCTGATGAATATCTGCCATCAAATGTTTCCTCTATCCGTTTCAAAACCATTAAAAAGGCGGTAGCGCGTGGCTATCGCCTGAAATCATGCCGCTATCAGCCTGAATTAAACCTTAAGGTCTACACCATTTCGCCTGCTGTAACGAAACGGTACACGCTATGACAGACAGTAATTTGGTTTGGTTTCATTGTGATGGCAATCACATCGTATTTATTTAGGAATAGTCCCGCGCTCAATTCGCACGCCAACCTGTGCTGCCTGGGCTACAGCCCCCGGTTTGCTTACCTTTATGCGGACGCCAGGCGAATTGAAACGGTTCATCAACAGATCCGCGATTTCTTCAGCAACCCGTTCAACCAGCGCAAAACGACTGCCGGTAAGATGCGTCAGAATCGCCGAGGAGACATCCGCATAGCTCAGACAATCTTTCACATCGTCGCTGCTGGCCGCCAGACGGTTATCCCAGGCCATTTCGACATCGAGCACCAGCTTCTGTTGTATGCCCTGTTCCCAGTCGTAAACGCCAATAGTGGTGAAGACCGTGAGTTGTTCTATAAATACGATATCCATGATGAGAGTCTCTGTTTTTGGCTAAGCCGGATACCACTTCCGGCTGATTATGCGTATTATCCACGGTTAAAGAGATCAAAACGACCCTAAAGGGAACGGTACGGTGTTATGAGTGCTTTCGCGCTTGGTATGATTATTTTCGCGTATCTTTGCGGTTCGATTTCCAGTGCGATTCTGGTTTGCAAACTCGCTGGCCTGCCCGATCCGCGCACACACGGTTCCGGCAATCCGGGTGCCACCAACGTCCTGCGTCTGGGCGGTAAAACCGCAGCAGCCAGCGTATTAGTGTTTGATGTGCTGAAAGGGATGGTGCCGGTCTGGCTGGCCTATCTGATGCACGTGACTCCGCTCTATCTCGGCCTGACCGCCATTGCCGCCTGTCTGGGTCATATCTATCCGGTGTTCTTTCACTTTCGCGGTGGCAAGGGTGTGGCGACGGCATTTGGCGCGATTGCGCCGATTGGCTGGGACTTAACCGGGCTGGTGACCGGCACCTGGCTGTTAACGGTCTTACTCAGCGGCTATTCCTCGCTGGGTGCCATCGTCAGTGCGCTGATCGCGCCTTTTTATGTGTGGTGGTTCAAACCGCAGTTCACCTTCCCGGTTTCTATGCTCTCCTGTCTGATCCTGCTGCGTCATCACGATAATATTCAGCGGCTGTGGCGGGGTCAGGAAGGCAAGATCTGGAAGCGCAAAAAGAAATCTCAGCCATAAAAAAAGCCGGCAAGCCGGCTTTTTTCACATCAGATGGCGGGCAGTTCCGCCAGCGGCCAGCGCGGTCGCACGCTGACGCTTAACTCTCCCCGCGTTCCGCCTTTTAACCGCACCATGCCCGCATACGCGATCATCGCACCGTTATCGGTACAGAACTCCGGGCGGGCGTAGAACACTTCGCCGCCGCGCTTTTGCATCATGATCGCCATCTGCTCGCGCAGTGTGCGGTTAGCGCTGACGCCACCGGCAATCACCAGACGCTTAAAGCCGGTCTGATCCAGCGCACGCTTACATTTGATCGACAGCGTATCCACCACCGCATCTTCAAAGGCGCGGGCGATGTCAGCACGGGTCTGAGCATCATCATCATTGGCGCGGATGGTATTAGCGGCAAAGGTTTTCAGGCCAGAGAAGCTGAAATCCAGGCCCGGACGATCGGTCATCGGACGCGGGAAGGTAAAACGTCCCGCCGTGCCCTGCTGCGCCATCTTCGACAGCATTGGCCCGCCCGGATAATCCAGCCCAAGCAGCTTGGCCGTTTTGTCGAACGCTTCACCCGCGGCATCATCGATCGATTCACCCAGCAGCGCGTATTCACCAATGCCGGTGACGCTAATCAGCTGCGTATGTCCGCCCGACACCAGGAGTGCGACAAACGGAAATTCCGGCGGATTCTCTTCCAGCATCGGCGCCAGCAGGTGGCCTTCCATATGGTGGACCGGCACGGCGGGGACTTTCCAGGCAAACGCCAGGGCGCGGCCAATGGTGGCACCAACCAGCAGCGCACCGACCAGTCCAGGGCCTGCTGTGTAAGCCACCGCGTCGATCTGCTGCGGCTCCAGACCGGCCTCTTTCAGCGCAGCCTGAATCAACGGCACGGTTTTACGCACGTGATCACGTGAGGCCAGTTCCGGCACCACACCGCCATAATCGGCGTGCAGTTTTACCTGGCTGTAGAGTTGGTTAGCCAGTAATCCGGCCTCGTCATCATAGATTGCGATGCCGGTTTCATCGCACGACGTTTCAATACCCAGAATTCGCATTGCATCACCTCATTCTTGCGGCGCGCAGTTTATCACAGCAATTGGATGTGCAGCGCGGGCATCCACCGTAAAAAGTCATTTTCTGTCGGCTAAAGAGTGCGCTATACTCCCGCCCCTGGAAAAACCGGCAGCCGCACAGGCAAACGCTCCTGTTGGTTTCAAATTATCCATGGTGCTTTACAAACCAACTTGAGTTGGAGTAAAATGCTGCACCATTTTGAAATGTGCTGGCGCCGCAGTCAGCAGCAAAAACCGAATTTTATCGAGGTGAGAGTTACATGCCGGTAATTAAAGTACGTGAAAACGAGCCATTTGACGTAGCACTGCGTCGCTTCAAGCGTTCATGCGAGAAAGCAGGCGTTCTGGCTGAAGTTCGTCGTCGTGAGTTCTATGAAAAACCGACTACCGAACGTAAGCGCGCTAAAGCGTCAGCAGTTAAGCGTCACGCCAAGAAACTGGCTCGCGAAAACGCACGCCGCACTCGTCTGTACTAAGTCGTTCCGGAGGTCCGCCTCCACCGCGTGATTCACGCAGACAGAGTCAAGTAAAAGGCCGTGCTTTCCGAAAGGAAGCGCGGCTTGTTGCCGTTTATGAGCTGAAAATCTGGGGCGTATGGCTGGACGAATTCCACGCGTATTTATCAACGATTTACTTGCCCGCACGGATATCGTGGATCTTATCGATGCCCGCGTTAAGCTGAAAAAGCAGGGTAAGAATTTCCATGCGTGCTGTCCTTTCCATAATGAAAAAACGCCCTCTTTCACCGTAAACGGCGAAAAGCAGTTCTATCACTGTTTCGGCTGTGGTGCACACGGCAACGCTATCGACTTTTTAATGAACTTTGATCGTCTGGAGTTTGTGGAAAGTATTGAAGAGTTAGCCACTTCCCACGGTTTAGACGTGCCTTACGAAGCAGGCAGCGGGCCCAGCCAGATGGAACGCCATCAGCGCCAGAGCCTGTATCAGCTGATGGAGAACCTGAACGGTTTTTATCAGCAGGGTCTGCAGCAATCCAGTGCGCAGCCAGCACGCGACTATCTTGATCGTCGTGGTCTGAGCGCCGAAATCATCAATCACTTCGCCATAGGTTACGCGCCAGCCGGCTGGGATAACGTTCTCAAGCGTTTTGGTAAGCAATCGGAAGATCGCGAGTCATTGATGGAAGCGGGCATGCTGGTCAGCAATGACAAAGGCCGTACTTATGACCGGTTTCGCGACCGCGTCATGTTTCCGATTCGCGATAAGCGTGGACGCGTCATAGGTTTTGGCGGACGCGTGCTGGGTAACGATACGCCGAAGTATCTGAACTCGCCGGAAACACCTATTTTCCATAAAGGCCGCCAGCTCTATGGCCTTTATGAAGCCGTTAAGAACCATCCTGAACCCGCCCGCCTGTTAGTGGTTGAGGGATACATGGACGTGGTTGCGCTGGCGCAGTACGGGATAGATTATGCCGTCGCGTCATTAGGCACCTCCACCACTGCTGAACACATTCAGTTGCTGTTTCGCAGTACCGACACCGTGATCTGCTGTTACGACGGCGACAGGGCTGGTCGTGAAGCGGCATGGCGTGCGCTTGAAACCGCATTGCCTTACATGAATGATGGTCGTCAGCTACGCTTTATGTTTTTACCCGATGGTGAAGACCCGGATACGCTGGTACGCAAAGAGGGTAAAGAGGCCTTCGAAGCGAGGATGGAGCAGGCGATGCCGCTCTCTTCGTTTTTATTTGATAGCCTGCTGCCGCAGGTGGATCTGAGCTCACGCGACGGAAAGGCGCGCCTGAGCACGCTGGCTTTACCGCTGATTACGCAGATCCCTGGTGAGACCTTACGTATTTATATGCGTCAGGAACTGGGGAATAAACTGGGTATTCTTGACGACAATCAGCTTGAAAAGCTGATGCCGAAGCTGGCCGCAAGCGGAACGACGCCGGTAGCACCACCGCTGAAGCGTACCACTATGCGCGTGCTGATCGCGTTGCTGATTCAGAGTCCGCAGCTGGCCACCCTGGTGCCTTCGCTTGATGGGCTGTCTGAGTCAAAAATGCCGGGTTTACCGCTATTTATTGAATTAGTGGGCCGTTGTAATGAGAATCCTGGATTGACCACCGGTCAGCTACTAGAGTTATATCGCGGAACAAATTTTAGTCAGACGCTTGAAACACTGGCGATCTGGAACCACATGATAGTAGATGAGGAAGCCGAAGCGGTGTTTCAGGACTCGCTGGCCAGCATCTACGACTCTGCTCTTGAAGAGCGCCTGGAGTTTTTGATTGCGCGTGAACGCACCCAGGGACTGAGCGCCGATGAGCGCCGGGAACTCTGGACTCTCAGTCAGGCGTTTGCCAGAAAGTAACTGTTTTTCAGCACGCTGCCCGTTCTGACAGATGAAAGGGCAGATTGCCTGTTTTAGTGCCGCTGACACCCGTTTCGCTACCGTGAACAGTCCGGGACCGAAATAGTCCGCAGTACCACAAGTTAAAGGCCACAGGCGCCGAAGTCAGTCTGGTCACCGCCAGCGCACAGCTTCCGGAGCGTACTGAAGTACGTGAGGAAAGCGAGCACTGCCGGGGAGCAGAATGGCAAGTAAGCCAGGCCCTTAGCACATAGTTTTAAGGCCGCAGGCGTCGAAGCCAGTCTGGTCACCGCCAGCGCACAGCTTCCGGAGCGTACTGAAGTACGTGAGGAAAGCGAGCACTGCCGGGGAGCAGAATGGCAAGTAAGCCAGGCCCTTAGCACAGAGTTTATACAAGCGGCTTAAGTGCCGAATACTGATGGGCAAAGCCCACGCCGCGACGAAGGCAGCGGCAAGAATTAAATGCCTTTACTGCTATTGTTGGCTCGCTGCCGACCGACACCAATCTAATTTAACAGAAGTGTGGATACCGTCTTATGGAGCAAAACCCGCAGTCACAGCTCAAGCTTCTTGTCACCCGTGGTAAGGAGCAAGGCTATCTGACCTATGCTGAGGTCAATGACCATCTGCCGGAAGATATCGTCGACTCAGATCAGATCGAAGACATCATCCAGATGATTAACGACATGGGTATTCAGGTGGTTGAAGAAGCCCCGGATGCCGACGATCTGATGCTGAACGAAAACAGCTCCGATACTGACGAAGATGCCGCGGAAGCTGCCGCTCAGGTGTTATCCAGCGTTGAATCTGAAATCGGGCGTACTACTGACCCGGTCCGCATGTATATGCGTGAAATGGGTACCGTTGAACTGCTGACGCGCGAAGGCGAAATTGACATCGCTAAGCGTATTGAAGACGGTATCAACCAGGTTCAGTGTTCTGTAGCCGAATACCCTGAAGCGATTACGTATCTTCTGGATCAGTACGACAAAGTTGAAGCAGGCGAATCACGCCTCTCCGATCTGATCACCGGTTTCGTCGATCCTAACGCAGAAGAAGATATCGCCCCAACGGCAACGCACGTGGGCTCTGAACTCTCTGATGCCGATCGTAAGGACGATGAAGAAGAAGATGAGGAGGATGATGACAGCTCCGACGACGATAACTCAATCGATCCGGAACTGGCGCGCGAGAAGTTTTCTGACCTGCGTAAGCAGTATGAAACTACCCGCGCAGTGATTAAAAGCAAAGGTCGCAGTCATGCTGCCGCCGTTGCTGAAATCCAGAACCTCTCTGATGTCTTCAAGCAATTCCGCCTGGTACCGAAGCAGTTCGATTACCTGGTAGGCAGCATGCGCACCATGATGGAACGCGTCCGTACGCAGGAACGTCTGATCATGAAGCTCTGTATTGAGCTGTGCAAAATGCCGAAGAAAAACTTCATCACGCTGTTTACCGGCAACGAAACCAATGAAACCTGGTTCAAAGCCGCACTGGCCATGAACAAGCCGTGGTCTGAAAAGCTGCTGGAAGTGCAGGATGACGTGACACGTTCCCTGCAGAAACTGGCGCAGGTTGAAGAAGAGACCGGTCTGACCATTGAACAGGTCAAAGACATTAACCGTCGCATGTCGATCGGTGAAGCCAAAGCACGTCGCGCCAAGAAAGAGATGGTGGAAGCTAACCTGCGTCTGGTTATTTCGATTGCCAAGAAATATACCAACCGCGGTCTGCAGTTCCTTGACCTGATTCAGGAAGGTAATATCGGCCTGATGAAAGCGGTAGATAAGTTTGAATATCGCCGTGGTTACAAGTTCTCAACCTATGCGACCTGGTGGATCCGTCAGGCTATCACCCGCTCTATCGCCGACCAGGCGCGTACCATCCGTATTCCGGTGCATATGATTGAGACCATCAACAAGCTCAACCGTATTTCACGCCAGATGCTGCAGGAGATGGGCCGCGAACCCACGCCGGAAGAGCTGGCTGAACGTATGCTGATGCCAGAAGATAAAATCCGCAAGGTGCTGAAAATCGCTAAAGAGCCGATCTCTATGGAGACGCCGATTGGTGATGATGAAGATTCACATCTGGGCGATTTTATCGAAGACACCACGCTGGAGCTGCCGCTGGATTCTGCTACCTCAGAGAGCCTGCGTTCTGCGACCCATGACGTGCTGGCTGGCCTGACCGCGCGCGAAGCAAAAGTGCTGCGCATGCGTTTCGGTATCGATATGAACACTGACCATACGCTGGAAGAAGTGGGCAAACAGTTCGACGTTACGCGTGAACGTATTCGTCAGATTGAAGCCAAAGCTCTGCGTAAACTGCGCCATCCGAGCCGTTCGGAAGTGCTGCGCAGCTTCCTCGACGATTAAGTCAGACAAAAACCCCGGTTCGCCGGGGTTTTTTATGCCTGCCTGTTACTGCCTCTCCCCTGCCCTGCGCAGATTCATTCGTTCCCCGCATGCAGTTCCACATAGAGCTGACGATAAGCCTCTACCATCTCGTCCAGTGATGCGCGATTAAGGCCGCTGGGATTCGGCAACACCCACACCTGCGTTTTCCCCATGTATATCGGCTGTTTGCCCCATTCGACTTTGCTCTGTTTAAAAGCACGACGAAACGCATCCTTACCCAGAATCGCCAGCGCAGCCGGCTGGTAATCCAGTACCTTTTCCATCAGCCGTTTGCCGCCATCGCGCAGCTCATCAGGCGCTAACTCACTCGCCTGTACCGTGGGCCGCTCAACCAGCATGGTGATGCCGCAGCCGGTCTCCGTTAAGCGCTGCTCCTCTTCCGGCCTCAGCTGCTGCTGGGTGAATCCCGCCAGATGGATGACTTTCCAGAACCGGTTGCCGGGATGCGCAAAGTGAAACCCCTGATGGGCCGTTGACTGACCCGGATTAATGCCACAGAACAGCACATCAAGCCCGGAGGTGATGATGTCGCGGATCGCGTGTTCACTCATGCCGCCACCTCCAGCGTGCGCTGCTTCAGCGCATCGCGGCTGCGTTGCAGCATCTGGCTGGCCTGCTCAGCATCCGGACAGGCTCGCGCCAGCGCCAGCGCACCAACCATCTCTGCGAGCATGCTGGAGGCCAGCGCTTCCGCATCGGGCAGCCTCAGCTCACGCAATATCTGCGTCAGGCTGCTGTGCATCGCATTAAAGCCCTGTGCGAAGATCTGCCGTGTCGGCTGTGGAAGATGAGCCACTTCACTCACCAGAGCGGCTAATGGACAGCCCTGTGCCGGCGCATTGCGATGCGCCTCGGAAAGATAGCTATCAATAAAATCTGCCAGCTGCTGCGCTGGCTGGGTCACGGACTCCGCGGGCTTTAAGGTATCGGCTTCAACAAACATATGCTTCAGCACCTCCTCAACCAGCTCCTCGCGTGAGGTAAAATGCGCATAAAAACCGCCGTGTGTCAGCCCGACCCGCTTCATCAGCGCCGCTACACCAATTCCTTCGGTGCCGGTTTCACGCATCACGCGCGCCGCCTCATCAAGGATACGCCGCCGCGTATGCGCTTTGCTGCTCTGCTTCTCCATCTCATCTCCTGCGGTGTCTGCTACGTAGCTTCTGGCTATTATAGTAATTATTACGGTCATCATATTCCAGCTTGACGACAGATATGATGATCGTCATATTGATGACTATTATGACGACCATCATACGAGGAAAAAGAGATGTCACAATCAGGCACAGCTTTAATCACCGGCGCATCCAGCGGTATCGGTGCGACCTATGCAAAACGACTGGCAGCACGCGGTTATGATTTGATTCTGGTCGCACGCGATCAGGGGCGGCTCACCACCCTGGCTGACGCACTGGCAAAGCAGCACGATATTCGGGTGACGGTTATGGCGGCTGACTTAACGCTCGAGCAGGATCTGCAACGCGTGGAGTCGGAGCTCGCGAACAACGCACAGATTACGCTGCTGCTGAACAACGCGGGCATGAACGTTGAGGGTGAGTTTCTTGAGGCGGACATCACACGCATTAACACCATGCTGGCGTTAAATATTCTGGCACCCACCCGTCTGGCACAGGCGGCTGGCCGGGCTTTCAAAGCGCGCGGTAATGGCATCATTATCAATATCGCCTCGGTGCTGTCACTGGTGCACGAGATGTTCAACGGCGCTTATAACGCCACTAAGTCCTACGTACTGACTCTGACGCGTGCGATGCAGCGTGAACTCGCAGAGAGCGGCGTGCAGGTACAGGCGGTGTTGCCCGGTGCGACCCGTACGGAGATTTTCGACCGCGCAGGCCAGTCTATTAATGACATTCCGGCTGAAATGCTGATGGATGTTGATGAGATGGTGGACGCCGCGCTTGCCGGACTCGACAGCAAGGAGACGGTAACCATTCCATCGCTTGAGGATCTGCAGATGTGGCACGACTACGATCAGGCACGTGGCACGATGGTTCCCCACCTTTCACGAAATCAATCAGCATCCCGTTATCGTCAGCGATGAGTCAGCCGTCAGCCATAACGACTGAAGTCCGGTTTCACTAAAGGCACGGAGAAGCATTATCCGTGCCTGTTTGCGACTTCGGGATCGCGGTTCGACAGTTTTGTTATAGAAATCAGCAGGTAAATCACTGCTGCTTATTTCAGCAACCGGTGGCTGAGTGCTGGATTGCCCTGAAGAGATACTTTATAATCCCCGCTCCGCTGGCCCCTTAGCTCAGTGGTTAGAGCAGGCGACTCATAATCGCTTGGTCGCTGGTTCAAGCCCAGCAGGGGCCACCAAATAAAACAAGGAGTTAGATGAGAAATCGTCTGACTCCTTTTTCTTTGGGCGCGAATCAGGTGATGTAGTGGGTGACGTAAGTGAATGGCTGGGTGACGTAAGCAGTGTGGGTTTAAATGTATGACTGGCCGGTTGCCAGAAACCTGATTTCCTATCTTCAAAAGCCCGACAGCCGTTCGAGTTCAATCATAAACACAGCCTTATCTGAACCATCCCAGGATTGCAGGACAAAAACAAGCCATGAGTTTCGACGATTCCATTCAGCAACTGCGTAATGAGCAACTCGCGCGCCGGTCCGATACAGAACGCTTCATCAGTGTTAAGACTCTTTTTGAACAGCTCAAACAGCGTTATCCAGATCAGAGCTACAACGCCCTATGTCTTTTAGCGTTGAAAAAGTATCGACGTTCAGAGCATCAGCCTTCGCTGTACTGGTTTAGATATGAAAGCTGGTATGACACTTCACCCGTCGCCCCATACCAGCTCCTGGATAAACATGGCGCGCCAAACATCGGTGCTCCTGACTATTATCCTAATGCCGAGGCGGCACTGCGGGCAGTCAGTGATGACGTCATGAATAGTGATAAGTTAGCTGATTGTGGATTTCTGCGCAGTGAAATTACTTCAGTTCTGGAAATTGACCTTAACACTATCTCGCCAAATGAATTGAAAGAACCCGATACTATCAAAGAGTTACAGGTAGAAAATGACGAGCTGAAAAAACAAATAGCCTATCTCACTCAAAGGTTAGCGGTTCCAGTAGAGGGTGGTGAATTATATGCGCAGAAGCGTGAAGAATTTTTTATAGCCGTGATAGCAAGCTTATATGACAAAGGCCGAATAATTTCTTCGAAAGGCGCGCTGCCTATTGCTACCGAATTATTGGAGCTCGTTGTGCAGAGAGCGAAGCTATTTTGGTCTTATGAGCAAAAATTGCCCATAAGTGACGATAAGTGCCTAAAGATGTTGCGTGAAGCAATGGGCTGGCTAACTCGCACAGAAACCGACATTCATGACGTCAAAAAAAATCAAAGAGCAGCCCGAAATAAAAAATAAATAAATTTCAAAAGGTTAGTAAGGGTATCCAGGGTATCTTTCCAGGGTAACCACGACACAAACACTCTCGGTTTTTAAGATACGGTTCATATTGATTCGCTACCGAGAGATTAAACATGAAACACATCAATTCTTTATCAACGACTGTCAGCCACCTTCCGGGCCCTCAACGTCTGATCCGTATTTGTGAGATGCTTGACCTCCTGAATTGCAGCCGAACCACCCTTTATCGCTGGGTAATCAGCGGTGAATTTCCTGCGCCAAAAAAGCGTGCAGGCAGAACTATGGGCTGGACAGTCACGCAATATGAACAGTGGCTCGATAACTGCTGCTAAACCTCTAAGCAGGGCTGGAATTTCCAGCCTTTCTTTTATCTGCTGATGCAACCATATGAAACAACCAGCGCATCAAATCGTTATCTATCCGTGATTCTGATACAGCCGTAACCCTATGATAAAAATCAAAAATTCAAGTATGGATTCAGCCCATCAGGAACCGGTAATTAATAATATTGCGCGCAGTACGGTTTATCCGGATATCCGGGCTAAAGGCGAGTTTCTGTATGACGATGTTCTCTGGCCAGTCATGCCTGAAGAGTGTCAGCAGGATGTGAAGATCATGAATTCTTTGTTCAAGGCAGTTGATAGAACCTATGTCAGTTGCTCTCGCTTTCTGGCAATCCGTTATGATTTTCATCTGCCTCAGTACACGCCTGACAACCATGTTATTACCCGCTTTCATCAGCTATTGATTCCTGCTCTAAGGAAGGAGCATCCCAAAAGCTTTGCCCGAGTGTTTTGGGTCAGAGAACAGAATCAGGCACCAGCACAGCATTATCATTACTTACTGATGGTTGATGGCAACTGCGTGCGTCATCCTCTTAAAATTAACAAGCTGGTGGAAAGCTGCTGGAAAATAGCAACGGGCGGAACAGTCTGGTTTCCAAAGCATGGTTACTATTTAATTCGAAAGAATGACACTGAGGCCATGACCGCATTGTTATTGCGGTTGAGTTATTTTGCTAAGCGGCACTCTAAGGAAGGAATTGCTAAAGACATTGCGCGTTCAGGAACCCGGCATTACCCGTTTTCAAAAAAAGCCAAACACACTAAAACTGTGCAATTACGTACTCAGATTGCCCATTTAGATCGTGCACAAGCGCATTGTCCCCTTCCCGGAAAGCTGGATTCGCTTTTTATTCCCGCTGAGCCTTCTACTGGTAAGCCTGCGACACTGGCCCTGACAGATAGCCAACTACTGGATGAGGCTGCCTTACTGCCAATGAAGGCGTTCAGACGAGCGCTGCAGTGTTTTAGTAAAATCAGGGGCCGCCTGCGTGATGGTAATAGCATTGTGGCAAGCGCTCAACTCAGCCCTCACTGGCACCGTCATTTTGAGCGCTACTACCGCTATTACTGGCCATGCAATATCAGCGTTTCACAGTATTGCCGCTGGTATTACCTAAATCCGTGTACTGCAAGCCGCTATTTGTGTAACTACCCGGCTAATTTAATTAATCCGTGACTTTTAGCACGCTGGCTATAAGCACCTATAAAGACTGGTAAAGATGGAAAAGATAAAAGAGAAGTACAATGCAAAAATTGCGATGCCCTACTCTCTTAATCGTAAGATGAAGACTTATGTAGGCGGCATTGATTGGCTAACCGGTTATGAAATTGTGCCGCTAACTGATGAACAGCGGCTGCAAAGAAAGCAGCATCTGCATGCTCTGCCTGCAACGTTGGATGAATTGTTTGAGCGTTTCCTGCTGCCTGCCATAGAGTGCGACGTGCATTACAAGGACTACAACTTCTGGAGCGATACGTGGCGCATCCAGTGGGCTTACCACAAACAAAATTATCGTCGTGAAGCAATTTTAAGTGGCATAACGCAGCAGCAATATGCACAAGCGCGTAAGCTCCCTAAACGTGTGATGTATGACAATTTGCATAAATGCGGTGGCGCGGCAATTCGTGTGCTGTTCTGGGTTTATCATCGTCGGCAGTTTCACCAGCAGCAACGACTCACGGTTCAGGAATACGTTTCTGAGCATCAGCTCCCCCAACGCACAGCGTATCGTCAGTTGTCGCGACAGCCAATGAGTGATATCTGGGCTCAGCATTTTGATAACTATTACAGTGATGCGTGGCTGAGGCACTGTAACGTCAGAGAGTATGCGGATTTCTATGGTTTGAACGTTACCACTGCCCGGCAGTATCTGTTTAACTTTCCCATTGGGCTTTTTGACCCAATGTTGATTAAACCCTGGATGTGATTTTTCAAGACATCGCTGAAGAATATGATCATGAATTCTGATCACTGGATAATGATCAAAACCGTCAAACGGTAAACAACGCAATGATCATGAACCACCTTTTCACCGAATCTGAAAAAGCTGACGGAAAATAGTTAAGCTTCTGAATAACTCTCTGGCGCTCCAGCAAAGCCTTTTATGACCTCAGCGATGCTGATAAGGTTAACAGGCTTCGATGTAGCACCCTGTGACTGCGGGGTGGTTGGATGTCTTTTACAGGGACAGAAAATCATCAGTCCGGCAGGTAAATCATCGCACATCCGATTTGGTCTGTAAGGCGCACGACCTCCATGAAAACCGCGCCGGAGCTTCAAATCCCGAAGTAACGAATACACCACCGATCTGCGTGCAGGCCTTAAGCGCTGGCAACTGCTGGCGCTTTTTTATTTTCATCCCGGCAAAACTACTTTATCGCTAACATCCGCTTTTAGCGGCAGGACACTGAAACGGCATTATTGATGCTATCTCAACAAGCAGCCAATGTTTCAGCAGCCAGAGGGAGACGCTTACGCGGTTGCCATCTGAAAGTTCATGACCTGAGAGAAATGCTGCTTTTGCAGTGGTCGACCCGCTCAACCTCTTAATGCGGATGTCACCTGTGTGATGAGGTTCTTTGTACTGACCAGCCAGCGCGGCATAGCTATCCGCGCTACCTAAAGCATTTATCCGTCAGAGATGAATGTTTCTCCGTCACTACTTCCCACTCCTAGAGTAAAAATCATGACTGCTACCACTACCAATGACGCTGCAAACAATAACACTTCTACCAAAGCTGAATACTTCAATCTCAACATTAAGGGCCAGGGTTATCTGAGCAACATTCGCAGAATTGAAACCCTCAATGGCGGCTTCCTCAGCGTGGTGATTAATGCGCTGGGCGGGCCCACTTACAACCCAACCTATGTGCGCTTTGATGCCACTGTCGCTGGTAAGGAAGCAACGGATCTTATAAGCCGCTGCCAGAAAGCCGTAGACGAGGACCAGAAAGTGCTGCTTGGGTTTACTCTCAGTAACCTGACGTCTGACATTTTTACCCTCAAAAAAGGTAATCATGCAGGGGAACAACGGGTTAGCTTGAAAGTATGGCTGATTAAGGTTGATTGGATCAAGATTGGTCAGGCAATGGGTTATAAGGCTGAAAATCAGATCCCCCCAGTTAAATTAAACTGAAAATCGAAGTTATGTTGATAAGTCTATTTAGGTTAAATGCCCCTTAATGGGGCATTTACTTTTAATTAGTAGTAACTTATATTTGTGCGCGATGAGTCATTAACCAAGGACAAAGTTGGCTGCATAGTCCCTTCTTTGAAATCGTAAACAATCATTTCTGGATGATGCAAATCGAAAGCTTGGCCTATAAATACAGATGCAGCATTTGATGCACAAATTAAGAGATGCATCTTTTTAACGCCATAGCGTGATTTTAGTGTATGGAAATCGTAATGTAGTCTTGATGAAAATAACACTCCATCAGCGGGGTGGGGTATTGCACCGTTATCGAATTCATCATTCTTTGGTTTGTAAGTGATTATTTTTGCATTGAGTTTCTCGCTCAAATCAGTAGCTTTTTCTCTCATAATATCCGGAAATGCAGTAAAGGCGATGCATATTATAACCTCCTCATTTAGATCTAATTCGTCAAATCCGTCGTAGTCATAAAATTCTCCAGTAGCAATCACAGAAGGCCACTTCCAGCAAGCACCATCACGGTATCTTAGCATTGGAGTGTACTGGCTTTTGTTTCCTAGTAATGCTCCTAACGCTACTAATGCAGGTGTCGGGCCAAACGCAAACAATGCAGCTCGATGCCCTGAACCTCCCGTTTGCTGAATGATTTTATCTGCAGCATTTTTAATACTAGATGGCATAATACACTTTTGAAGCTCTGGCATTTCTCGAGTTGAATCATTACTATCGTAGATGCAATTTATTGCACCACCCATTTTTAAGTTGAGTGTAGAAAGAGATGCTGATATTTCCTTTTTGTTCGGCGGGGATGCAACATTAGTGTTTATAGGCCATAAGATCGAGTAAACAGGTATTGGTTGATACCTAAGACCATCTAGCAATTCATCAGCATCATTTATGAACTTACTTCTCATGCGAGAAAGTATTTCTGCAGTGTAATCACAAGCGGCAACACGGTCTATTAAACGGTGATGTTTGTCGCATAACAAAAGGATGTTGCTGGGCTCGTTTGAAAGCAAATTAGACAGTACAGGAATGCCACGTTCACCATTCTCAGAGGAAGCAACATTGTGAGCCAAATAGGAGAAATTCCCATCCCGCCCTGTCAATTCATCAATATATAAATATTCTCCGCATCCAGTAAACATGCAGCGACTGTGACTAGCCATATTTACACTTCGTTTGGTTTCAACTGTGAATTCTTTACCTCGACCTTTATCCCTAGATCCTTTATCAACGGATTCAAGAAAATCAGTCAATTCAGGATAATCCACTTCACATGCCTGTCCTAAAGTACGAAGATATATATCTTGAATGGATTCCAGAGTTGATAAATTATCAATAGATAATTTTTCACCTTGAAGATACGATAGTATTATTTTTTTATTGCAAGCAACTTTCTTAATAACCTCCACAAACTCCCTAGGTGATAAGTTTAATCTAAAGCATGAATTCACAACCCCACTGTCAATTGTGACAATAATTATATTAGAGCTTCCTTCATCACTGATTACGGCAACACATTCCCATACTATTTCACTTTCTATGAAAGACAAGAATTCGTTAAATGACAGGTCATCCTCAAGAGGAGGGTAATTAGTTTGATTGAGTAACTCAATTTTATTCATTTAAATGCACCGTTTAAATTATGACTTAAGTCAAATGACCATTGCTTTACTTTTGATAAGGACTGATAGCAGTCAATCTTATAAATCATCATGTCACACCTTAATGAAAACTCAACACTTCACAGATCGTTTAGATAAAAAATCAATTTAAACATAGAGTTAAACTTTCATTGATTCTCAGGCACTATTGATTCATTGACTTTCCATTGATTTTTGTTACATTCCAGCATTAGCATATCTAAACTAAATTTAGCGAGGTTGTAATGTCTTCGCCAGAAATTTATATCTCTGTTGATATTGAAACTACCGGCCCTATCCCAGGGGAATATGATCTCATTAGTATTGGTGCCTGCCTAGTTGGAAAACCGGAAGAAAATTTCAGTTGCTTAGTTAAACCACAGGGAGGCTTGGTGGAGGATGAGGCACTAGCAGTTACTGGATTGAGTATTGATGAGTTAAATGAAAATGGTAAAAACATAAATCTCGCTATTGAGCTTTTTAATAATTGGTTGGAAAGCGAACAATTCAAACATAAAAAAATAGTTTTTGTTGGGTTCAATGCTGCTTTTGATTGGTCTTTTATTAATTATGCATTTATCAAGCACTTGGGTAAAAATCCCTTTGGTTTTACAGCGCTTGATATTAAATCATATTATATGGGTAAGTATGGAACACTTTGGCAGGAAACTAAATCCAGTAAAATAGATATAAAGCTAAAAACAAAAAATACAGCAACCCATAATGCTCTTCAAGATGCGATATATCAATCAGAAATATTTAGCATAATTTCAAACAAATAGAATTTTAATCTGGAGATAAGTATGAGCTCTCAAGTTTTAGACTATACAGCGCAAGATGCTTCACAAGTGAACAGTTGGGAAAAGATGCTCATAGAAGCCTCAAAGAAAATATCTTTAACTCCTTCACAATATGATTTGATTGAAAGTCGATATTCTCAATTGCAAAAAATATTAGATAAAGCTCAAGAGTTTTGTTTGTCCGGGGCTCATATATTTATCCAAGGTTCTATTGGTCTAAAAACCACTGTTAAACCAGCACCTGAAGCCAAAGGCGATATGGCGACTATTGATGCCGACGCTATCATACTATTACCTAATGCTACTAATTCCAAACCAGAAGATGTATTGCTTGCAATTGAGGAGTTATTTAGAACTGAATCAGCTGTTAAAGCTGACCCACAACAACTCAGACGGGGAATAAGAATCGTCTATTCTGATGAAAACCCAGGCTTTCATATAGACATAACGCCTGCTATTAAAGCGCATGGAAATTATGAAAACGAAGGATATGGTAAATTACTTGTTCCAGACAGGCAAGATGGTTGGAAAGCTAGTGCTCCGCGTTCTTACTCCCAATGGCTTGAGAGTATTAGCACTGAAAAAATTGTGATGATCTCTGAATCAACCAGGACTATGGATAGTGTTGTTGGTAATGAAGAATTCGCCAAGTCCACTATGGACCCTCTACCCAAGTATCAAGAATATTCAGATTCTCACCCTCTCGGTGCAACCATTAAGCTTTTAAAAAGGCACCGCGATCGCTGGGCTATACGTTCTTCAACTGAAATTCATAGGCCAATTTCAGCAGTTATTACAACATTGGCAACACAAGCTTATTATAAGATTGCTCTAAGGTCTGCTTTGACACCAATGAGGAAAATCGATGTGATGTTCTCGATAGTATCTGATATGGCTCAGCATATTAAATATTCTAATGATGAATATAAAGTATTAAATCCATGTGATGAAGGTGAAAATTTCGCCGAAAAATGGAATAGAGGTAATGGAGAGGGAGAAAAATATAAAAATGCATTTTACGAATGGCATGCTGATGCCATCACTGATATCGCACTTGGTTTAAGCGATTGGGGCACTCAACAGAGATTTGAACAGGAAGTATGTGATAAGTTTGGCGTTCCCCAATCTATGATTAATGAGATATCCAAAGACTTTGGCACTTCCTGGACATTGCCGGGAAGAAAATCTGGTGAAACTTTAAACAAAACATTACTGAGTGCGTTTGGCACATTATCTGGGTCAGGTCAAGCTAATGCAGGGACGGTCGAACGCCTTGGATAATAATAATAATATTACACCTGCCATCCAGGCAGGTGTAAACAGACTTTATGAAATATTCAACAATTGTTTCCTAATTGAAGTTAAGACAGCAAATAAAAAGGAAGTGATTAGATTTGAGCTGAGTCTCCCCGTTGATTACCTAGGGGTAAAAAGGAAACTACAGATAGGGTTTAGCGAAAGTTTCCCGAGTGTAGCTTTAGCATTATCCATCAAACCAAGTCCTTGGTTAGAATGGCCTCATATCTTAGATGAGTTTGTTTGTTTATTTGGTAGTGGAGATAGGGCTGTATATGGTGACCCTGTAGAAGTTGTAGATAGCACGTTTTTGAGATTAGGGAAGATGATCTCCCTTGTGTGCGAAACTCAAAACCTTGGTGAAATCAAAAATGAATTTGATAGCGAAGTAATCAGTTATTGGGCTATGCAAGCTACATTAAGCCAGCAGAAATTATTTTTACTAAGTAAACCAAAAACATCTGCACCTCTATACACTTTATCCAAGAGTGGCAAGTTAGGTAATGAAGAAATTTGGGCTTCAGACAGTGACAGTAAAATTTTAGAACACTATCAAT
This sequence comes from Pantoea sp. RG18, assembly GCF_025910075.1. Classification (NCBI taxonomy): domain Bacteria; kingdom Pseudomonadati; phylum Pseudomonadota; class Gammaproteobacteria; order Enterobacterales; family Erwiniaceae; genus Pantoea; species Pantoea sp. RG18. Next base: position 156,617 of record NZ_JAPCIL010000015.1, on the reverse strand, counting down.
GGCAAGTATCTCCCTCTAAAAAGAAAATTGAGGCAGCAAAAGGTGCGTTTTATTTAAAGCTCAAATCCACACCAAATGTGAAATTGCCAACTGCTTATGGTTTTGTCGATTGGCTCTCAAATAATACTGAAGTAAGTGATATTCAGGCGCTAAAAGAATGGTTAGAAAATGATTCTAATTATCCCTTAAGATGGGTGATTCTTGAGATATTTAATGCTGAACCAGTAAGTGTAATAGCTTTCCTAATTAAAAGAAAAGGAGTAAAAGATAGCCAAGCATATAATTTCGGGTTAAGAAAAGCCAAGAAAAAATCGATAAAAAACCCTGTAGGTGAAAAAGATAATTTACTAATTACTGAAACTTTTTTTCTTGATAACGAAGTTATTTTTTCACGTTCAAAAGATGTCAATATAGAAGAAACTACTCAAAAAAAAGTCCTCCTAATTGGTGCTGGTTCACTTGGATGCCACGTAGCATCACAACTAATACATTCAGGCATAACAGATCTTACAATTATTGACCCTGATAGTCTAGATGATTCTAATTTAGGTAGGCATATCTTAACAGTCAATGATTTAGGAAAAAACAAATCGTTAGCACTCAAAAATTACCTTAAGTCTTGCATACCTACAGCTTTAATAACAGCAATTCCAAAATACTTTCATCAAGCGATCGCTCATAAAGATATTAATATTAATTCTTACGACTGTATTATTTCAACTTCGGCAGACTGGCCAACCGAATATTTCCTATGGGAAATGAAATCAAAAATAAAAGACTTTTCTTTTGTGCAGGCTTGGGTTGAGCCTTTCGCTTTTGTCGGTCACGTCTTATGTAGCAATAAATCAAAAACTGCAGACGCAAGATCTTTATTTGACAAGGAAGGAAACTTTAAAAATAAGTTCACTTATTGGGATAATAATGGTTATTATAAATTACCAGCATGCGGCGTGGGTTTTATTCCTGGCGGATCATTAAACATTCAACAAATTGCAGGGATGGTATCAAAGTCAGTAATTAAAACCTTGGAGGAAAAGGAAGATTTAGAAAGTAACCTCTGGAACTCACTCATTACCGAAAGCAGTAAAATAATTATGGCTGGAGGAAAGTATATAGGTCCAAAGGTTGATGAAAACATTGAGTCTATGGTAATCAAAAATGAATGGAATAACGAATAACCTCCCTTCTCTTGCATGGGCTTGGGAGTGGGAAGAGTATGATTTTAAAATACAAGTTAGTGAATATGTGTCTACTGTTTTCAATGATCATAGACAGCACGGCCATAAAATAGAATGTGGAGGACTGCTATTCATTGATCCTTCATTTAATAACGGTTTATGGCTATCATCTGCCACGTTGCCTCATCCATCTGACAAATCAACAAGGCATTGGGTAGAGTTTAATCCCAACCGATGTGAATCTGAGCAAACCCAAGCTAGGAAACACGGTCTGATTTTTGCCGGTTACTGGCATACTCACCCCCAATCAATACCTGCGCTCTCAAATCAAGATAAAACCAGCATTGAACGTTTTTATCTTACGAACAAAAATATAATCAGCAGTCCAATTTTCATTATAGTTGGAACATCACCATGTAAAAACGGAATAAAAGCATGGGCATATAAAAACGAGAGTTTTCTTGAGGGTGTTGTGAAATAAGCATTGATTAACCTTGTTTAAATCTATTTACTTTTATCTCCACAGGAAAAGCAATTCTCATTATAATTATTATCAAGTGATTGTTAATGAGAATTAAGCTTTGACATTATCAAATGAGCTCCATGGCGTTAAAAAGAAACTGCTTATTTTTTCATTGTTTTTTGCAAGCTTTAGTTATGCTGGAGGCATACAGATAAGTAAAAACAAAGATGCTGTAATCGAAGAAAAGGACATTCTTTTATGTCTATGGACTTAATGAAGAAGAATACAAAAAAACCCTTAAAATAAAAAATGGAATCAGAGATATCCATTCTCCTAAAATTGATCCTGTAACTGTTTTAGACATAGAAGCAGATTCAGACGCCGAACGTCGTCACTACGCCCAATTCTTGGTAAAACAAGGATACGAGCGCACCGAAAAAGAGCTCAAATTCCAGCGCGAAGTGGATGCTGCCTGGAAGCGCCTGATGCCCAACATATTGCTAGTGAATATGGGCGACGCCGTAGGTGTCGCCCATGACTCAGGTGGTCGGCTCGCACTGTTTGTGCGCGAAGCAGATTGCCAACGCTGCGACGCTCGACTCTCCGCTGTTCCTGCCGACAAACGCGCCGTTGATATCTACCTAGTTGATAGCAAAGGCAACGATCATAAACGCCTTAACCGGGCGCGCAGCAGCACCGTATTCCCGCCAAAAAAGTTCGCGAGCGCCTTAACACTCTGAATCATGACGGAGGCCGCTGGATGCGTTATGGCAACGGCATCATGTCGGTTCTGCTCCAGCAAAGGGAAAGCGGATGGCATATCGTAGCGTTCTAACCATCGCTTTATTGTTGAGTGCCGCCAGCTCTGTGGCGTCAATCAGCATGCAAAGCGTGCCGTCGGGCTATCAGAAAGTCGCACTGCAACACGGTATTCCTGCTGAATCACTTTACTCACTGGCGCTGGCTGCATCATCACGCAAGCTGCCACACGGCACGCGCCCGTGGCCCTGGACAATCAATGTCGCGGGCAAAGGCTACCGCTATGAAAGCAGACAAGCTGACTGATAGGCGCTACAGCAGTTCATGAAAAGCCATTCACTGAAGAGAATAGATATGCAGGTCAATCTTGGCCTGAATGGCCATCGCTTCAGTTCAACATGGGATGCGTTTGATCCATATATCAACCTGAACGCAGCTGCGCGCATTCTTTGCGAGGGCTGGGAACGCAGCCCCGGCAGTTGGTTGAAGGCGACTGGAGGAGCTACTGGTCACTTAGGATATTCGGCGCGGTAATATACCATTGTCTTCGACCCCAAAGGCGATGTCGATTTGCTGAAACGAATGTGGGCTGAAGCCAATCGTACCGGTCGTCAGGATGACTTCCACGTTTCCATCTTGGCTGGCCAGAGATCTTAGCGCGTTACAACGCGGTTGGCCGCTTCGGGCGTGTTTAGGAAGTAGCTTCGCGCATTGCCGGTCAATTGGGGGCTGACGGCAACAGCGCCGCGTTTCGCGAGTTCGCTTGGCGGTTCATCAACTTCATAACGCGCGCTGGTTGCGCTTGGCCAACGACCCGACTACTCGCTAATCTTTGCTACGTTACCAACATCGGCGATCTCTATCAGCGCTACGTGGAACATCTGGTTGATAAGCATCTGCCAGAGTTGCGCAGCAAAATTGAGAATGGCAGCAATGTGCTCAAGGAGAAGGATCTGCCGCGCAATATGCAGGGGCAATCAAATGCCACGCACATTTGGGCAATGGAGCTGGCGCTGGTTGCTGCCGCTACTGGAAAAACTCACCACCGGTAAAACGGCGGCGCTGCTTTCTCCAGACTATGAAGACCTCGACGATCCGCGCCCGAGGTTCGACTGGCAACAGGTGATTCACCAGCGCGGCATCGTTTATGTAGGACTGCATGCACTCTCTGATAGTGAAGCCGGTGCTGCCGTTGGCAACAGCATGTTCGCTGATTTGGTTAGTATCGCGGGCCATATCTATAAGCTCGGCATCAATGATGGACTGCCGGAAAACGGCGACGGCAAGCTACCGATCAGTCTGCATTGCGACGAGTTCAATGAGCTGATGGGCGATGAATTCTTTCCGCTGATTAACAGAAGCGACGGTGCGGGCATCGAGGTGACGGCGTACACCCAAACGATTTCTTACATCGAAGCGCGTATTGCCAGCAGCGCCAAAGTCGCTCAGGTCACGGGCAACTTCAACAGAATTATCATGCTGCGCGTGCGTGTGAATCGCACCGCCAAATTGCTCACCAGCCAGCTGCCTGAAGTAGATTTGTATTCCAAAACACTGGTTTCGGGTTACACAGATATCACGAACCATGAACAAGGCACCGATTTCACCTCCAACACTCAGGATCGTGTGAGCATGGTGAAAATGCCGATGTTCACTCCTGCTGACATCATTAATTTGCCCAAAGGCCAGGCGTTCGCTCTACTGGAAGGTGGCCAGTTGTGGAAGATACGCATGCCGCTACCCGCTGCTGTTAAAACCAATTTGACGCCGGATAACCTGCTGAAGATCGCTGCTGAGATGCGCCGAAGTTACCGCACTAGTAAAGTCTGGTGGTCTGGTGCTGCTGGCGCCGCATAGCCTGCAGGTTATACAGATTGAGAGTGACTATCTCTCTACAGAGTTTACGCGCAGCCTGCTACTGTCATAGTCAACGACAACGGTTTCTGCCTAGGTAACAGAGGTTTATCAACTACTGGTTGTTGATAGCGGCTTGCAGAGATGGATTGCACAGCAAAATCAGAAGATGAAAAACGGCGGGAATGCTATTGCTGCCGGATTGAGTGCCGGTAGCATCTGGCTGGCATCGGCACCACAGGAATATCTGCTGGCGACGGTTTATGTCGCTGTCGTGACGCTGATTCGCGTGACGATTCTGGTGCTGTCAATACTATTATTTCTGATGGTGGTGCTAGTCGCGGTGGTCGATGACTTGGGGCGACGAGATCTGCGTCGCTATGGCGCAGCGTATGAATCCAGCTTTGTTTATCATCACGCCAAACGCTTCGTTAAGCCTGCGCTCTATGTGCCTTGCATGGTTTATCTGTCGTAGCCATCGGTTGTGTACCCAAATCTGTTATTGCTGCCTGCTGCGCTGATGTTGGGAATGGCACTGGCGGTGCTAACAGCTTCATTCAAAAAGTATTTGTAAGCTGGACGACAGCGTGCAAACCTCGACTTTGTGCGCTGTCATCAGCAGGCAAGCCGCTTTGGCGGCGTGGCAGGGCCTAAAGTTGTTATTACGATCGCCGATAAACAAAAATGGTTAAAACAAGGAAACTAAAATGAAAAGATTAAAAAGAAATAAATGGCAGGTGAAAAACATTCTTCTATTGAATACACATATTACTCTAATAAAATTAGATAATATTGATAATGCAAAATCGTTTGGTATCAACTCAAAGTATATAAGAGTTAGAAATGGTCGCGTGAAGATTGATGAAAAAAGAATTAAAAGTGATGGCTGGCGAATTAGGGTTATATCTACTGATTCCAATAGAATTCCGCCTAAAATGACAAGCAGCACCGGACCAAAATGATCAAGGAAATGAAATGAAACTCAAGGATTTTAGAGAAGCTTATTATGACTCGTCACAATCACTATCAAATATAACTCGTCAACTGGCGCTTGCTGGTGTAGCTTTAGTCTGGTTATTCAAAACTAGTCTTCTACCAACAGGTATAAACAATTCAAGCACTGATGCTGGGCTTTATTTAATTCAGGATGAGTTATACAATGCACTTTGTTTTTTCATACTTTGTTTGGTTTCAGATTACCTTCAATACTTTTATAAATCTTTCGCTTGGGGCATTGTGCATACTTGGCATGACGTGAAAATCGGAAAAAACACTCCCAACAAAGAAGAAATAGAAATTAATCAACCTTGGCCAGTAATTAATTGGCCGGCAATTTTCTTTTTCTGGGCAAAAGCTCTTTCAGTGGGTGCCGGTTACTATTTCGCAATGAAGTATATATCGATGGTTCTGCTCCCTTCGGGTACATTAAAAGGGATGATTGAATGGATTTTTTAAGGCGCAATGTCGGAGTTATTATTTCTTTGATTGCTTTGTTAGCCACATTTTATCAAATGTATTTACAGCGCCATAAAGATGAAATCTCAGTCAGGCCAGTAATCACAGCTTATTTCTCTATCGATGGAAGAGAGGAAAGCCCTAGAGATGGAGTTTATTTCTACAATGGCGGGATGGGAAATGCGATTGTTAATGATATTGTCATTTTGATAGATGGGAATATCATCACACCCTTTGAAAATAACAATTTTTACTCTGCGATGAAACTACTTGGCCACAATGCTGACTGTTATGTTTACAGCACACCAAGAAAAAATGATTTTTTAATAAAAAATAAAGAGACCCCTTTCATTGAAGCTCGACAAGAAACCAAGCCAATATGCCAATTGGATCAAAGCATCTTTATGCTTGACGAGATTTTCAATAAAGATAAAAGGTTAGACTTTAAAATTCACTTCAAATCGTTATATGAAGAAAAGTTCACCTACTATTTTCGAGAAAACCGGCAAGTTTCAGGGTGGCGTTAATTTAAAAAATTTTAAAGGTTCCCCCCCACGCTACCAGATTACTCTAAGCAATCATAACCCGACCAAATTAGGAGGATGGGTTATGACATTAATTTTCAGAAATGCTTTACTTATACTCATATCTCTTCAGTCATCATTAGTTTTCTCTTCAGAAATCGGCGAAATCGCACCATCTAACGGCTACTAAACCAAGTCCAGCTCTCCCCCGACCGAACCGTCGCCGCGCAGTCCGATCCCAATTACCACCGCCTCTACCTGTTCGACTACAAGGAAGCCACTGAAGACCTTAACACCATGCGTGCTGGCATCGACCGCTACACGCAGCCTTCGCGTGCGCAGCCGCTGGATTACGGCAAGGTCAGCGGCGATTACAAGCGGGGCCGTCCGCTATGGCGATGACTGCCGCGCAGATCAACGCTTTTAAAACGGCTTCCGGCAACATTGATATTCGCGTTCTGTATCTGGTGTCCGTTAGGCCACTACTGTGCGTGCTGTTTCTCTGGGGAGCATGGGCGAAGGTAGATGTCTGGCATAGCTGGGCAAATACTAAAGTCAGGGGTTCCGCACTTGCTCGATTTGTTATCCGTTCTGTGGCTTTACTAATCTTCTGCATCTGAATGTTCGCCAGTTAACGCAGACATTTTTGAAGTGCCTTTACCCGTCAAAGATGAATATTTCATGAAATCAAAGTTTGTTCGCTTGTCTCGCTTTAAAGGCCGTCAGGTTATGCGCTGGGTTCCAAGTTGTGTATGGCCTGGATGTCCGGCAAACCGGCACTGGCCGATGTGCCATCCGTTGAAGCGCCGGAATCTAGCATTAGTACTGGATTGATAGGCCAGATCAAAGGCTACGCGTAGGACTTCATCGTGTTCGCCGGTCTGCTGGTCTGTGCCGTTGCATTTATCAACGTTGCAACCAGCGCGGTGCATACGTTCGTTGAAGTACGTAACGAACGCGCCACCTAGACCAAGTTTGGCTCCATCGTTGCAACCGGCGTGGTGTTGCTGGTCGCGACTATCTGGCTGCTCGGCCAGTCTGCCGAAATCATTCTGTAAGGGGATAAGCATGCAGACCATCTGTTTCCAACCCGAACGACTGAATGCCGAACCTGTTGTGTTTAGCGATTTCATCACGCAGGAACAGGGGCTAGCGGCATGGATTGGATTGGCGGTTAGAGGCGTGATATGTCTGCCTTTTATCCACTGGTTGGCTGGGTCATCATTCCTACAGGGATGTTGCTCATGCCGCTGCTACTCATTGCGTTTGGCGGGCGCTGGGGAGCCCGCCTTAAACGCGGCAAGCCAGAAAACTATATCTGGCAGCGGCTGGAGGAGGAGAAGCGCCGTATGGGCTACGGCAATCGCTCTCTCATCATCAGCTCACACAGCTGGTCTCTGTGCCATACACCGAAGGGAGTCGGAAAATGAGCCAGTTCCGCGGCGATAAGCACATCAAATCACTGCGCATTGCATGCGCTTTTCTTGTGCTGTTGGTGCTGATCACTTCATGGAGCTGAATGCCTGTACCGCGTAGCATGACTATTCTTAACCAGATAGCTCTGCTCACCAATTGCACGCATTAATCGTGGGAAGTACCGCCTTTATCGATTTACGCCTTTGCCTTCTGTATCTTACAGCAACTCAACTCTTGGCCGAAAAATGTTGAAACCAACAACCCCGCAAAGATTCGCGCGTTGTCCGACTACCTAATATCGGCTTGCTAATACTTTTTAAAAAAACTATAGACCGTACTAATCTAAATGAGCTGATTGACTGCATGCACATCGTGTACGAAATCTCTAAGCGTAATTACAGCATTAAATAGCTCATGGTGACTAATCGTGATAATTGGGCGGCTCGCCTTGATCTGATGGCTAATAAGCATTTTCACACCGAGCGGGTCAAGCTCTGTAATGGCATATTTTGCAATTAAAGAATGAGTTTATGTGATTTTTATCTTAAAAAAACAAACTTACAATTAACCAAAAAGATTAACCACATTGCTGGTAGTTTTTTCAACCTTATTGACACGCCGTTCCCATAACTCCAGTGCCTTACGTTTCTCGCTAAGATAATCATAGCAGTCATAGTGCTTCGAGCTGACATCCTGCAATGCATGGTTTTGAATGCGATCGCGCAGCTCTTTCGAAACACCGATTTCGCCCATCAGCGTTTTGCAGGTCCGGCGTAAATCCCTCGCAACAAACACCAGATGATCAGGAAAGTGCTCGCGATAATAGATAATTGCCTGCGCAAAGCTGTCAGTTCGTAGATGCTTGCCCGCATCCAGTCGCTGCGGGAAGATAAACGGACTATCGTTAACGTTTTCCACCTTCAGCCTTTCTAGAATTTCGACCGCTGAATCCGTTAACGGCACCAGATGGTCACGCTTGTTCTTTGAAACGTCAGCAACTATCAACAGCGTTTTCTCTTCCCAGTTCACGGCATCCCACCGACTGGAAGCCAGTTCATGTGGGCGCTGACCACCAGCGTAAACACATAAATTAAGCAGCAAACTCACCGTGCTGCCGACGCTTGGCGTTTTAGGAAAGTCACCCATCAGCTGTTGCAGTTCATACAACTTCAGCCAGTTCGTCCCCGCTTTTTCTGCAGCCGACTGTTTAGGAATGACGCTCACCGGGTTCATCTCAAGCCCAAACATCACGTTCTGCTGGTGGTTGGCCGGATCGTTGTCCGCTTTGAGCCCATAGTTGAACGCTGCCATCAGATAAGAGCGCACACGGTTCGCTTCAACGCTCGCACCGCGCTGAATAATGGCAGATAAGATCTGTTTGATATGTAGCGGCGTGACTTCATTTGCTTTGGTATCTTTGGCGATAAAGGAATAGGTTTCCTTCTCAAGGCGGTATAGCACCTGCTGCCATGTCCGTTTTCCGTCTTCCCGCATTTTGTTGGTGTAGCCCTGAATAAGCTGCTCAATGCTGCCCTTTAACTGTTCAGCACGCTTTTGCTTTTCCAGCGCGATTGCCTGTTCAGCTTTTTCGACCTTAGGGTTCTTCCCTTCCTTCAGCGTACCGGCATAACCTTTCGCAAGCTGGCGAGCTAGAGCTAACGACATTTCAGGGTAACGACCCAACTGAATGAAATGGCGCTTAGCATCCCAGTAGTAGCGATAGTAGAAAACCCGCTGCCCGGATGGCTCAACTTTAACGCCCAGACGCCCTGCTCCGCGCTCACCACTCTTGTCCCATACCTGATAAGCCGAGTCGCGTGCTTTCAGTCCGCGCACCATTGAGTCCGTTAGATTGTCTGCCAAGAGAGAGTCCTTACGAGAATTTTATTGCCGTTTTCTGGGTAATGTAACAGGTGACGTAAGGATGATACTGAAAGGAAAACCCGGAACAACATGAAACCAAGAGATAACCATAAACATCTGATTTATATTAATTAATAAGTAAATATAGGTAAATATGAAAAATAATGAAACAAGCTATTCATATGACCCACAATCGCTTGGTCGCTGGTTCAAACCCAGCAGGGGACACCAAATTTTACCTGTTAAATCAGCATATTGAAGCCACCTTTCAGGGTAGCTTTTTGTTTATCCTTCAAATCCCCCTTCCTTGTTTCTCTCTTCCTATAAAAATCTGAAATTTTTCTGTTAAGCCACCGACAGCTAACCCGGCAGGCCGGAAATCTGCTGATTGATGTCCGATTCCATCAGATGGAAAGTTCGGCCTTTCGCGAACTCAACAGGCGGCGTGGTGATGCCTTAGTGCGCATATCTCCACTGCTCGGGGCCGTGCCGAGTAAACTACGTCAGGGAAATGAAGGCTTCAGTATATTGCCGCGTCAGTAGTTTCACCTCTCCCTTTCCCTGATTAACCTCACACTTTCTTACCCACTATTTTCCCTGTAAAAGACACCGCTAATCCTCATTCTGATAACCCGACAATACTCCGGAGTCACTTTTTAACCCGGCAGAGGGTGTATCAGATTATTTTCATAAACCCGCTATATTTACGGATATGAACAAATGCAGTCAAAACGGGCCAATTGAAATCTGCACAACGTGTGCGCTTAGGTCAGATTCACAATTCTGCAGATTAATTTATTGAACAGAAGAGTATGAATAGGTTAGAGGTTTATCATGAAAAGTTCATCGAGTGCTGAACTCTGCTGCCGGGTAATTCATGGAAGAACTATCATGCCGCTGAAGAAAGTTGCGTTGTATCAGGTCGAATTTGAAAATGGCAGATTTGCTGTGTTACGCATTAATAACCTTCTGACGCTTCAGGAAGGCGATATTATTTCAAGAGTTAATGAAGTGTGGTCTGCAGGACCAGATATTATTCAACTTTCACCATTCGAATTTCTCGACCAGGGTGAATCACAGCGTTATTTCACCGAGTACGAAAGATAATGCAGAGTTATCAGCACATTGAAATACATGTTACGAAGATATTGCCTCAATGAGGGATAGGGTTAAACAGTATGACTTGCTGCTGCCTGGTGATCGCAACATAAAAAGACGACGGACTTTATATAACATACAATGACTTACAGTGAGGGCATAAGACTGCCTGTCCTTTATTCTTTTTAGCTACAGACTGTCTGGAAAACTTTTTACACACCGGACACTGTGTATTGGTTTCGCTGCTGTGTAGCGCGTCGAAGAGAAAGCTCAACCAGGTCATGTCGTTATCCTCTGAAATGTTGCCATCAGCGTAACACAGTGCAGGTAAATTAATTTTTTTATCTGTCGGCTCTGATGTTAAAAAGGGCTAAGGTGAGGAGAAGGCAGCTATTTATTTTTTTTAACTTTATTTTATCGCCATAAGAGAACGCCAGACGGTTAATCAGGATAGCTACGAATAACGGAAACAGGACTATAATCAATATCATCTACACCTGTTTATCACCTCCAGCCCTTCTTTTTGCTCCTTTTTTGTCATCCTTTTTTTTTCCGGATCCAGCTGCTGCGCAAGCGCAAGGAAATGAGTGTGAAAATAAAACTGACGACGTGGTTCAGCCGGGAAAGTGAATTACCCGATGAGCATTTTCCTTTGTTCCCGACTGAAGGTATTTATCAGGCCCACCGGCCAGATATTTTTTCAGCTGAACAGATGGATAACTACGGCGAAAAATTAGCGAAAACGCATAATCTGTCGGGTGGAAAATGGTCCTACCGACTGTTGCAGCAGCTGGCAGATAATGAATTGTCATTGACGCGCAGCGCAGAGATCCTGAGTGAAGGCGATAAACGCAGCCAGACACCGGCGGCCGTCTGGATACTGGATAATTTTTACATCATTGAAGAGCAGATCCGCCTGGTCCGGCACCTGTTACCGGCAAAATTCGGTAAAGGGCTGCCCATGCTGGAGGAGTCGGCTCATTACCTGCGCATCCAGGCTATCGCCGAGGAGATGATTAAGCACAGTGATGGCCGACTGGAAACCAGCGTCCTGCATCCTTTTATCGCTGCCTACCAGCGCGTTACGCCCCTGCTGCTCGGCGAACTGTGGGCCATGCCTGCCATGTTACGGTTTGCGCTTATCAACAATCTGGCCCGGATTGCGGCTGACGTCGCCAGGGTACATCAGGAACGTAATAAAGCGGAGCAGTGGATCAGCGATATCCTCTCCACTGCCGCCGAAGATGCGTCAAAAGTTATTCTGGTCATCGCTGATATGGCTCGCCAGAACCCGCAGGTTTCAGGCGCTTTCGTCGCTGAACTTGAACGGCGATTAAGTGGCCAGAACAATACTCTGGCGTTAACCTGGGTCGAACAACAGCTGGAAAATACCGGCCGGAAAACCTCGGAAGTCATTGAGCAGTTCAACCGGCAGCTGGCCCTGAGTCAGCTCTCTGTCAGCAACAGTATTACCGGCCTGCGGCAACTCGGCGAAATTGACTGGCAGGCTTTTGTCGAATCCGTCAGCCTGGTTGAGAAAGTCCTGCAGCAGGATCCCACCGGGACATACCCGCTGATGCATTTTGACAGTCGCGATGACTACCGCCACGTGATTGAACGTCTGGCACGGCACAGTCGCTTTGATGAACGTGAAGTCGCCCAGGCGGTGCTGACGCTGGCCAGCCAGCCTGATCTTCCCCTGCGTCAGCAGCATGTCGGCTATTACCTGCTGGATAAAGGATTTCAGCAACTGGAACAGCAGCTTGACGTTAAAGTGACGTGGCTGAACAGGAGCCGGCAGCATCTGAGCCAGACTCCTTTACTCTCCTGGTTAGGCAGCCTTTTACTGCTGACAACCGCGTTTACCGCCGAGATGCTCTACAGTACCCATCAGGCGGGCATGGCGTCATTACTCTGGTTACTGGTGCTGCCCGCCATCATTGTCAGCAGTCAGCTAGCCTTGCAGTTGCTGAGCGAGTTAACCACCCGCAGCCGCCATCCCCTTCCCCTGCCCCGACTCGATTATTCTCTGGCGGTACCGGAGCATGACCGCACACTGGTAGTTATCCCCTGTTTACTCAGCAGCAATGAGGGAACAGACGCCCTGTTGCGCTCTCTGGAAATCTGCTATCTCGGTAACGCCTTAACGAATATCAGTTTTGCGTTACTGACCGACTTTACCGATAGCGCCGAACAGGATCATCATCATGACGCCGCGCTTATCCGTTACGCCGTGCTGAAAACGGAAGCGCTGAATCGGCGCTACAGCGGGGGTAAATCGGACATTGCGCTCTTCTCCCTGTTACACCGTGACCGCACCCATAATATTTCTCAGGGCGTCTGGATGGGGTATGAACGCAAGCGCGGTAAGATCCATGCCCTGAATCGCTGGCTTCAGGGTGAAGAAAACGCCTTCAGCGTCACGGTAGGTGCCACGCAGACGCAGCTGCACAGCGTTAAATATGTGATTACTCTCGACAGCGACACAATACTGCCGCGTGAGACTGCGCATAAGCTGATTGGCGTCATGGCCCACCCACTCAATGCACCGGTGTTCGACGATGTCAAAAATCGAGTAGTTGAAGGCTATGCCATCCTGCAGCCTCGTCTGGCTGAAGAGATACCGGTTAACGGTCAGAGCCGCTATGCCCGGCTGTGCAGCAGCATTCCGGGGAATGATGCTTACTCCTCACTCTCATCCGATATTTATCAGGATCTGTTTGGTGAAGGCTCATTTGTCGGCAAGGGTATTTACGATGTCGCTGCCTTTAGCCGGGCGATACGCAATACCTGTCCGGAAAATCTGGTGCTGAGCCATGACCTGCTTGAGGGGTGCTATGCCCGCTCCGGTGTGGTCAGTAACGTCGTCCTGTATGAACAATATCCGGATAGTTATCTGAGCGATGTTGCCCGACGATTTCGCTGGGTGCGGGGCGACTGGCAGCTCCTTAACTGGCTACGGTTGCAGGTGCGGCAGGAAGATTGCAGTCGTCAAAAGAACCCGCTCAGTGCGCTTTCCCGCTGGAAATTAACAGACAACCTGCGCCGCAGCCTGGTGGCGCCTGCCCTGCTGATGCTGGTGTTTATGCTGTGCACGATAGTACCGAACCCGGCATTCTGGCTAGGATGCATCATGCTCTTTCTGCTGCTTCCGGGACTGCCAGCGTTGGTAATCGACGGGGTGACGAAAAGTAAAAAGCGTGCCTGGCGGCAGCATTTATCCATGCTGGTCACCGATGCCTTTAACCGCCTCTCCCGCGCTGGCCTGGCGCTGGCCATCCTGCCTCACGAGAGTTACTGGTCGCTGAAGGCGATTATCGTAACCTTATGGCGCCTGACTATCAGCCACCGCTTTCTGAACGAGTGGAAAAGCGCTTCATCACAGAAACCTGTCGAGCCTGATGTGCGCCATTTCTACCGCCGCATGTGGATTAATCCGGTAGCAGGCGCGGCTCTGGTATTCCTGACCAGCCTGAGCATGCCGTTGATGACGCATGTCGCACTGGCGCTCGCTTTATTGTGGGCGGTCGCCCCCGCGTTACTGAGCCGCATGAGCCAGCCTGAACGCGCTCAGCCAGGCAGCCTTTCAGCGGAACAGCGCATCTTTTTGCGTCGCACCGCGCGTAGAACCTGGGCCTGGTTTAACGAATTTGCCAGCAGTGATAACAACCATTTGCCGCCGGATAATCTGCAGGAGATTCCGGAGTCGCGGGTGGCCCACCGGACCTCACCGACCAACATTGGCCTGTCGCTGCTGGCAAACCTGACGGCATGGGATTTTGGTTATATCAGCCAGAATCGGGTCATCAGCCGTACTCTCGACACCCTCGATACCCTTGATCGAATGGAGCATTTCAGAGGACATCTTTATAACTGGTATGACACCCAGACGTTAAAACCACTGAACCCACGCTACGTCTCAACCGTAGACAGCGGTAATATGGCGGCTCACCTTGTGACCCTTCAGGCTGGCCTGGCGCAGTGGAAATACCAGCCAGTGATGTCTCTCCCCTGTATCCTGGAAGGTCTCTCCGATACCTTCTCACTGCTTAAAGACCAACTGAGCGACACCCGCAGCGACATTGTGGAACAAATCGCAGCTAAGCTAAGCCTGATGCAGCGCGCTTCGCCCGTCGATTTTCACGCCGGGATGCAGGCTCTGCTGGCATTAAGCGTATTGGCAGAACAGGCTTATCTTCCGACAACGCGGGTAAACTGGCCGGCGCTTTTCCAGCAGCAGCTGGTCGATTTTACTCAGGAGTGGGCCCTGCTTTTCAGCTGGGTTAGCCCGGATGCACCACTGCCTGCCGAGATTCCGTCATTGCTGTGGCTCGCTGAGTTGAACCTGAACCGCCCCGGACTCCCGGAAAAACAGGCAGAGACTGCGATATGGGCCGCCCGCGAACGGATGGCTGCCCTGCTGGAGCTGGACAGCCGCCTTAGCGATCACGCCAGTATGGACTTCCGCTTTCTCTATTATCCGGCCACGTCTTTACTCAGCGTGGGCTACAACATGGACAGCGGTCTGCTGGACGCCAGCAAATATGACCTTTTCCCTTCAGAAGTCCGCCTGACGCACTACTTTGCTATCTCCACCAGCCAGCTTCCGGCCAAGAGCTGGTTTGTACTGGGTCGCTTATTTACTCAGCTGAATAACCAGCCCGCCGTGATGTCATGGAGCGGCTCAATGTTTGAATACCTGATGCCGCACCTGGTCATGCCGGTTTACCCCGACACGCTGCTGGAGAAGATGGCGTTATCGGCGGTCAGGCAACAGATTGCCTCGGGTAACAGCACCGATACGCCCTGGGGCGTTTCGGAATCGGGTTACGCTGCGTTTGACGTCAATCATAACTACCAGTATCGGGCATTTGGCACGCCAGAACTGGGGCTGAAACGCGGCCTGAATGACAATCATGTTGTTGCGCCCTATGCGACGCTGCTGGCGCTGATGGTGCTGCCGCAGGAGGCGACGGCTAATCTGATAAGACTTAAAAAAATGGGTGCCAGCGGTGACTACGGTTATTACGAAGCGCTGGATTTCACAGCGGATCGACTGGCTCCCGGTCAGCCATTTACGATCGTCAAATCGTATATGGCCCATCATCAGGCGATGGGATTGCTTGCACTCTCTCACCAGTTGCTGGATGCGCCCATGGTCGCGCGGTTTATGTCCAGCGCACTGTTTCAGTCTTCGCGTTTGCTGCTTCAGGAAAAAGTGCCTGATGATATTGAGCTCTATACCCCACGCCGCAGTTTTGTCGAAAACAGTGACCCTAAACAGCAGCGCAGCATTCCCGACCAGCGTGAATTCAGTGGTTCAGATCCGCGCCAGCCACAACTTCAGCTGCTTTCAAACGCAGATTATCATCTGATGGTGACGCACGCGGGGACAGGCTACAGCCAGTGGAAGGGGCTGGCACTCACCCGCTGGCGTGCGGATAGCACCAGCAACAACTACGGAACGTTCTGCTACGTTACCGATCAGCAATCCGCCGAAGTGATTGCTCACAGCTATCAGCCGACCTGCTGCGAGCGTCCGCATTATAAAACCCGTTTCAATGATGCCGGGATTGAGTTTGACGCTTCAGGCACCACCTTCAGCATTCACACACATATCGTGGTCTCCCCGGAAGATGATGTGGAGATCAGACGCATCACGGTCACTAACCGTTCCCGTCAGACCCGCCCGTTCGATATCACCAGCTACACCGAAGTGGTACTGGCACCAGCAGCCAGCGATATGGCCCACCCTGCGTTCAGTAATCTGTTCGTCCAGACTGAAATCGTTGACAGACTGGAAGCGATTCTGGCTCACCGTCGGCCACGTGAAGAGAAAGAAGTGACGGCATGGATGTTTCACGCGATGGCGATACATGGCAATACCGGCCGCCAGACCTCTTTTGAAACCGACCGGGCTCGTTTTCTCGGGCGTGGCAGGACACCAGCCGATGCTCAGGCGCTGATGCCGGGCAGTGAATTAACGGGTCAGCAGGGGGCAGTGTTAGATCCCGTGTTATCAATTCGCCAGTCAGTGACGTTAAAAGCGGGAGAGGCCGTCACCATCGATATGCTTTACGGTGTGACACTTCAGCGTGACACCACTATTGCGCTGATTGAGAAGTACCGTAACCACATCAGCGCCGATCGGGTGTTTGAACTGGCGTGGTCCCACAGTCAGGTCGCCTTGCGTCAGTTGAATATACGCACCGAAGATACCAGCCTGTTTAATCAACTGGCCAGTGCCGTACTGTTTTCCAGTGCCGAAATGCGTGGCGAATCAGACGCGCTGATGCAGAACCGGCTGGGCCAGGAGTCATTGTGGCGTCATGCGATTTCGGGTGATCTGCCGATTCTTTTGGTTCGGATAGAAAACGATAATCAGCTCGACCTGGTCACCACGCTCATTCAGGCGCACCAGTACTGGCGACAAAAAGGGCTGACGGTCGATCTGCTTATCCTGAACAGCGACCAGGGCGGCTACCAGCAGAACCTGTTCAATCAGCTCACGACCCTGATCCCCGCCGGAGATGAACGGCAGCAGGCGGACAAACCTGGCGGCATATTTATCCGCAAAAGCGAAAGTTTTTCCGCTGACGATCTGCAACTGTTGCTGAGCGTTGCGGCTGTCGTGCTGGAAGGCCGGAACGGCAGCCTCGCCGATCAGCTCAGCACGCTGTTAAAACCGGTGCGCACCCTGCCTGCTTTTGCGTTTCCATCGGTCAGTAAGACGCCGCCGCCTGCAGCCGTCACCTTTTCGCCGGAGCGGTTGCAGTTTTTCAATGGCACCGGTGGCTTCAACGAGGACGGCAGCGAATATCACATCATTCTTTCCGGCCAGCAGCAGACGCCTGCGCCGTGGTGCAATGTGCTGGCCAACAGCCAGTTGGGCACCGTCATTTCCGAGAGTGGCCAGGGCTATAGCTGGTATGAAAACGCGCATGAATATCGTCTGACGCCCTGGCACAACGATCCCGTCAGTGACAGCTCTGGCGAAGCGCTTTATCTGCGTGATGAAGAGACGGGTGATGTCTGGTCGCCCACGCCGCTTCCGGTTCGCGGCAAGGGGGATTATCTGACCCGTCATGGCTTCGGTTACAGCACGTTTGAACACACGGAGTATGGCATCAGCAGCACGTTAACGGTGTTCGTGGCAGAAGAGGCGCCGGTCAGACTTTCCCTGCTGACGCTGAGTAACCTCTCTGGCAAAACGCGTAATCTGTCGATTACCGGATACGTCGAATGGGTTCTGGGTGAGCTGGCGAGCCGCTCCGCAAGGCATGTGGTGACGTCCCCTGCCGCTATCGCGACAGGCAGCGCGGTTCTGGCCAGAAACTTTTATAACAGCACGGGCTCTGCACGGACCGCTTTTTTTGCCGTCACAGGTACCCGGATTGCGCACAGCGGCAACCGGCTTGAGTGTCTGGGTCGTAACGGCACCACACGGCAGCCCGCGATGATGAATGTTCGCGGTCTGTCGGGTAACACCGGGGCAGGAATGGATCCCTGCGCCGCGCTGCAGACGCTGACGACACTGATTGACGGCGACAGCCGCAGCTTTGTTTTTGCCCTTGGCGTCGGGGAAGATGAGAGTGCAGTGACCGCGCTGATGCAGCAGTTCCTCTCCACCGGGGAGGCTCAGAACGAGCTGACCAGGGTTAAACAGCACTGGCACCAGCTACTGACTAAAGTGCAAATCCAGACGCCGGCAACGGAGGTCGATTTACTGGCAAACGGCTGGCTGCTGTACCAGACGCTGGCCAGCCGTTTGCTGGCGCGCAGCGGATATTACCAATCCGGTGGTGCCTTTGGTTTCCGCGATCAGTTGCAGGATACGCTGGCGCTGACCCACGCTGCCCCGCAGCGGCTGCGCGATCAGCTGTTGTTGTGTGCATCCCGCCAGTTTATCGAGGGAGATGTACAGCACTGGTGGCATCCGCCTGCTGGCCGCGGCGTCAGAACCCGCTGCTCCGACGACTACCTGTGGTTGCCCTATGCGCTGTGCCGCTATGTGCAGGCAACCGATGATATTGCGCTGCTGTCACAGCCCGTCAGCTACCTTGAAGGTCGCCTGCTGGCAGAGGACGAAGAGTCTGTCTATGAGCTTCCGGGCGTCAGTAAGATTAATGAACCGCTATGGCAGCACTGCGTTCGCGCGGTTAACCACGCCCTTAATTTCGGCCAGCACGGCCTCCCGCTGATGGGCTCCGGGGACTGGAACGATGGTATGAGTACCGTCGGGATTGCCGGCAAGGGTGAAAGCGTCTGGCTCGGCTTCTTCCTCTATACGGTTCTGGACCGCTTTGCCGCGCTGGCTGTGCGGTTCGGCGATACCGATACCGCCCGCCACTGTCAGGAGCACGCGCAGACGCTCAAAACCGCGCTTAACCATGCGGCCTGGGATGGCGAATGGTATCTGCGCGGCTTTTTTGACAGTGGCCAGACGCTCGGTTCACATGCTGACAGTGAGTGCCGGATAGACGCCATTGCTCAGAGCTGGTCGGTACTCTCTGGCGCAGGCGAGGACGCCAGATGCCGGTCAGCGATGGCGGCGCTTTATCAGCATCTGGTTGATAAGGATAACCGGCTGATTAAATTGCTCACTCCGCCTTTCGATGGTGCAGGGCCAAATCCGGGCTACATTCGCGGTTATTTACCGGGCGTCAGGGAAAATGGCGGTCAGTACACTCATGGGGCTCTGTGGGCGATTATGGCCTTTGCGGCGATGGGTGAAACAGAGCGCGCCTGGTCCCTGCTCTCTATGATTAATCCGGTTAATCATAGTGGCAATCAACAGGATATGGCGATCTACAAAGCAGAGCCTTATGTGATGGCTGCGGATGTGTATGCGGCCGAAGGCCACAGCGGGCGAGGCGGCTGGACCTGGTATACCGGCTCGTCAGGCTGGACCTATCAGCTTATCAGTGAGAGTCTGCTTGGGATAACCCGGCGCGGCAACGCGCTGTCTGTCCGGCCACAGCTTCCCGCTGACTGGTCAGAGATAAAAATTGTCTACCGTGAGGGGGAAGGGATCTACAACATCCGGGTTACTCGCGGTGACAGCACCTATCAGCTGTGGCTGGATGGCAAACGGTGTGACGGTGACGAAATAGCGCTGGAAAGCCATCGCCAGGAACACCAGGTTGAAGTCTGGCTGGGCTCTGCGTCAGATTAAGTTAAACCTGACACTCCGCCTGCATCAGGTGAAAGAGGAGATTCAGTGACCTTTGCGAGCGAGCCGTTGAGCTGCCACCGGCGTCAGCACGGGCAGTTCAACGGCAGCGTTCTGTTGAATGGCGAGGGTTAATCACCTGCCCACAATTATCTGTCGCCCTGCCCTGTTTTCCCTCGCGAAGCCCATGCTATCTTGTGGTTTTGATTTTTTCAGTGGGCAAAATTGATGACAAAGTTGCGGGTAGGGATCGTGTTTGGCGGGAAATCGGCTGAGCATGAGGTGTCGTTACAGTCGGCCAAAAATATCCTTGAGGCGATCGACAAAACCAGGTTTGACGTGGTGCTGCTGGGCATTGATAAGCAGGGACACTGGCGTCTTAACGATGCTTCAAACTTCTTACTTAACGCTGAAAATCCGGCGCTGATCGCGCTGAATCACGCCGCTGAAGATGTGGCGCTGGTGCCCGGCACGACTCAGCAGCAGATCATCACCCGTCATAACGCCCATCCGCTGTCGCAGATCGACGTTATTTTCCCTATCGTGCACGGTACGCTGGGTGAAGATGGCTCCCTGCAGGGCCTGTTGCGTATGGCCTCGTTACCTTTTGTCGGTTCCGACGTGCTGGGCTCTGCGGTCAGCATGGATAAAGATTTTACCAAACGCCTGCTGCGCGACGCAGGCCTCAACGTCGCGCCGTGGGTGAGCGTCACCCAGGCCCAGCGCGCACAGCTGGACGCCAGCGCAGTCATTGCCCGCTTTGGCCTGCCGCTGTTTATCAAACCCGCCAACCAGGGTTCATCCGTGGGCGTCAGCAAAGTGGACAGCATTGAAGAGTTTGATGCCGCGCTGGCGCTGGCCTTCTCCTTTGACCGCAAGGTGCTGATTGAGCAGGGTATCAAAGGTCGCGAGATCGAGTGTGCGGTGCTGGGCAACGATGCCCCTGAAGCCAGCCCCTGCGGTGAGGTGGTGGTGCATGACGCCTTCTACTCGTATGACACCAAATATATCTCTGAGAGCGGTGCGCAGACGGTGGTCCCGGCGGCTATTTCATCGGAAACCAGCGATGCGATACGTGAGGTTGCCATCAAAGCCTTTACCGCGCTGGAGTGCTTTGGCATGGCGCGCGTCGATGTGTTTTTAACTGCCGATGGCGAAATTATCGTCAACGAAGTGAATACCCTGCCCGGCTTCACCAATATCAGCATGTATCCGAAACTGTGGCAGGCAGCCGGACTCAGCTATCAGGATCTGATCAGTCGCCTGATCGACCTGGCAATTGAACGCCACCAGCAGGCCAGTACCCTGAAAAGCAGCGTCAGCTGACAGAACCCGGCGGCGTGGCGTTATGCCACGTCGCTGGTGATGGCACGGTAGTTAACCGGCGAGGTCTGATTGCGGCCATTGCGTTTCGACAGATAGAGATTTTTATCGGCTGCAGAAATCAGCCGGTTGATCACGCGGTGCCACTCCGTCGCCTCACCGGCACAGCCATGCGCCAGCCCCAGACTGACAGTGACCGTGGCCGTACTGCCCTGCAGCCAGAACTTTTCTTTCGCCATCTTCTGCCGGATGCTCTCAGCAAGAAAGTAGAGCTTTTCCGGATTCTGGTCGAACAGCACCACCGCAAACTCTTCGCCGCCAAAACGGCAGATGCGCCCCTCTTTACCCACGACGCGCTGCATACGGCGGGCGATCTCTTCCAGCACGCTGTCACCCGCATCATGACCAAAATTGTCGTTAATCGCTTTAAAGTAGTCGACATCCAGCAGGATCACGCCCACCCGGCGGTCCGGGAAGATCGGCTCAGCACGCAGACTTTCATAGAGGCCGGAACGCGACAGCAGCCGCGTCAGGAAGTCATAGTTGGCGCGCAGCGCCAGACGCTGGTTGAGCTGGCGAATCGCATCCATGCTCACCGCCACAATCAGCGGGCTGATCGCAATGGTCGCCACGCCCAGCCGTGCCGAGGTCAGATGGGTGATCGGCAGCATATTGTCATCGCCCTGGATATTCATCACGCCATGCGAAACCAGAATGATTTCGCTAATGCCGGTGAGCAAAATCACCAGACTGGTGAGCGGCATCGGCAGCACGATGGCGCACCAGACCAGCGCCGGAACCGGGAACGTCAGGCTGCCTGCGCCGCCCATCATCGCGCCAATCATCAGCGAAAAAATCACGGCGACAACCGGTGCCAGCTTGCGCATCTGCATAAACTGCCGGGGCGACAGCGACGCCCAGTCGCGCGTCAGCAAAAAGGGCAGCAGCATCAGCCCGGTTGAGAACTGTTCGCTGAACCATTCGCCCCAGGCCGTCACCAGCCCGCTGTTAAAATCGGCCTGCTGCGCCAGCGCCCCCCAGCTGGCGCAGGCCAGTCCGGCCAGCAGACAGGCCGGAAAAATGCGCAGCACGCTGGTTATACGCTCGCTGCCGGAGTCGTGCTGAAGATGTTTTACCAGCAGCGTCACCGCCACCAGCACAAACAGAAGATTCGCCATGTTGAGGGTAAAAGCAGAGAGCGCCCAGCCTGAAAAAACGATGTCGTTAAACACCATCGCAGCAAAGGTGGCCAGGTAATAGCGGGTCTGATGAAGAAAAGGATTCCGGACGATCACGCCAGTGACGATCGCGTTGACCGGCCAGAACAGCGACAGCTCCTGTGGAAAGCGCAGGTGTCCGCCGATAAAGCAAAACAGCAACGTGATTAAAAACAGTGAAAATGCGTTCTTCTTAACGTTGTGCTCTTCAAACAGCTGTATGCGCATACATCCGGACCTTGTCACAGAGAGGCTGGCTGTCCACGCCAGCCTGGACAGGCGCGTGGTGTCAGAATGATTAAATCCTGAATATCCTCAATGTCATCCGGCGATAAAACCTCGTTTCATGGGCTAACTCAGAAAAGTTACCGTTTTGAGGCTAAACCCATCAGATGACAGCAAAAACTGGGGCTCTATTATGCATCGCAAATAAAAAAATCGGATATCCGAGATATCCGATTTTTGCTGTTCTGACGACTTTACCGTTGCGCTAAACGCTATTTTACGGCAACCGGCCACTGACTCAGGCGAATGCCGCGTTTGTCGGCGTTATCGCCAAAATCTTTCAGCACCGCTTTGACGTCGGGATCGATATATTCCGCATTGTCGTTATCGACGATGACGACGCTGTTCTCCGGGATCTCATCCAGCAATCCCTGAAGCTTTGGATTGTGCATAAAGGTCAGGTTCTGCTGAAAGCGCAGCACGTAGTGGTCGTCATAGCGGGTGAGCTGCAGCGCGTTGCGATGGCTCTTATAGATGCTATAGAGGATCTGCGTGGCGATGCCGATACCAATCCCGACCAGCATGCCCAACGTGATAATACCGACGATGGTGGCCAGAAACGGCACGTACTGCTGGGCGCCCATCCGGAACTGCTCAATAAACAGTTTGGGTGTCGCCAGCTTGTAGCCGGTATAGAGCAGCACGGCAGCGAGGCTGGCCAGCGGAATGGCGTTCAGCATCTCACTGAACCACATACCGCAAATCAGCAGCAGCACACCGTGAATGAAGATCGACAGTTTGGTCTGCGCGCCCGCACTGACGTTAACCGAACTGCGCACGATCACCGCCGTTATCGGCATCGCGCCAAGAAAACCGGCCGCCAGGTTACCGATGCCCTGCGCGAACATCTCTTTGTTAGGCGATGGCGCGGGCGTCTGAGGACGCAGTTTTTTCAGCGCCTCCTGACTCAGCAGCGTTTCCAGACTGGCGACCAGGGCTAAGGTCACCGCAACGACCCAGACCTGCGGATTCTGCCAGGCCATCCAGTCGGGCGTTTCCAGCTCTGCTACCAGCGCAGAAATGCTGTCAAAAGCGGGCAACGAAATGCGCGCCAGACCGCTGGTCATCTCCGGGAACAGCCGTCCACCCACGACGGTAGCAAGGCAGCCTATCAGCACGGCAATCAGCGGCCCAGGGATCCAGGCCAGCGCTTTGATCCGCTTCACCGGTGCGGTGGTCCAGAGACATAAAATGGCCAGACCGACACCCGCTACCGCTACCGCAGGCAGCGAGAAGGTCATCTCACCGGTCACCAGTGAAACCAGCTCCGCATCGCCCGCGGCTCCCAGCGCCACCGGGATCTGCTGCATGATCAGCAGCAAACCGATCGCTGCCAGCATCCCTTTGATGACGCTGCCCGGCACCAGCGAAATAAACCGTCCGGCACGCAGCAGGCCAAACAGACATTGCAGTGCTCCGGCGATAATCAGCGCGGTGAGAAAGGCGGAAAAGCTGCCCAGAGACGCCATTGAGGCGACGACGATGGTGACCAGGCCTGCCGCCGGGCCGCTGACGGCAAACCGGGACGGACTCAGTGATGTGACCACCAGGCCGCCAATCACACCGGTCAGCAGACCGGCAAACGGCGGTAATCCGCTGGCCTGTGCGATGCCAAGACAGAGCGGTAAGGCGACCAGAAACACCACCAGACCCGCAGGAATGTCGCGACGCAGGGTATCGAGGTTCATAATGAAGGTTCCTCTGCAGATTGATGAATCAGCTCTTTAAGATGGCCGGAGCGCAGGTCATACACACAACCAAACACCTCCAGTTCCTGGCCCGATTGCCAGATTTGCCGGACCGGTTCAGATTTCACCAGTCTGGCGAATTGCGCCTTAACGTTGGCCTCAACCAGCCGATCGAGCTGTTCACCCGGCTCCGCGTCTGAAGGGGGGCTTTCCGCCAGGCCATGCTGAATGTCATGACGCAGCGTCTGAATGCGTCTCGCCAGCGCGCTCTCCTGCCCGTCCAGCACGCTACCCGGCAGATTCTGCGCGGCTTCCACCCCACCGCAGCCATAGTGGCCGCTTAATACAATGCGTTTTACACCGAGAAAGAAGAGCGCGTATTGCAGCACGCTCAGTAAATTGTCATCGTCCTCAATCACCATGTTGGCGATATTACGATGCACAAAGAGTTCGCCAGGATGGGAGCCGGTTAAGACTTCTGCCGGAACGCGACTATCAGAACAACCTATCCAGAGTGAGTGCGGCTTTTGCTGATGAAGGAATTTTTTAAAGTAGTCTGGATTACGCTGGCGGCGCTGTAATGCCCAACTGCGATTTTTCGCTAATAAGGGTTTAAGTGTCGTCACAATCATCTTCTCTCTACTACCGGGATGTCGCATCCTGGCTAACCACAAAGTGTATCGGCTCACAAATAAAGCGTGAGCCGCCAGGTAAATAAGAACTGAGTCACAGAAAAAGGTTATAGCCGCTAACCATTACCAATGCACGAGCAATATTTCACAGCACTTTAACATCATGCTATTTGTCAATCTGGCGTCAGTAAGAGTCAGGGGTAAGTAAATTTAATTAAGCAGCAGAGAAGTGAAATAATTAGCGGAAACCATTTTAAGATCAATAATATCAATAGATTAAAATATAAAAGATAATAAACTAAAGTTATTGCTGACAAAAAAATACAATCATTAACCAAGGGGATATTCACTGCCATACCAACCGGCCTGCTTTTTACCAGGAATACTCTTAATTAAAAAATTAACCATTAGCACGATCAACCGGCTTAATTGCTGATAGCCAGTCAGATATGCCTGATTTTAGATAAGAATGAAGCAAGAGATAATTAATTTAATTTGCAGCAAAATAGTGACGGGAGAAAGTAAATCAGGACCATGTTTTAACAGAGCCTGACACGGTCAGGCTCTTTTTCTTGACGAATTATTTACCGTTCCAGCTTTGCAGGCGCGATTCCCGCACAGACAGCTGCTGTTCGGGCGTCAGTTTATTGTAGTTTTCCGCCATTCCGCTCTCCCAGTCGCCGTAGAGCGGATTCGGCAGCACGATGAACTGCGTTCCAAACTGCTGATGGTTAAGATTCACAAAATCACGACGCGTCTGATTACCCTGATGCCAGGTCGCGCCACCAAAATCGTTGAGGTTATCGCCAACGTAGAGCACCACGTTATAGCCGGCATTTTTAATGGCATCGAAACGCGCCTGCTTATTGGAGCTGTCAGTATTCAGACGTACCGTTTTATCGCTGACGTTGGGAAAGCCGAGCTGCTGCATGTTAGCGACCGTGGCCGCGTAATCTTTCTGATCGCGGTTCGACACATAGAACAGCGTGCCGCCATTCTGTGTGACATGACGCGCAAACTCTATCGCGCCCGGCACCGCTTTCGCCTGCCGCGCCTGTGTCCAGGCTGACCAGGTTTTGCTGCTGAACGGCTGGCCGTTCTTCGCCTGCCACGCGCTGTAGGCACTGTTATCCAGCATCGTCTCATCCAGATCGACAATCACCGCTTTGGGTTTGCCAGTCAGCGAGGGGGCCTGATCAAACGCCATACGCGCGGTATTAAATGCCTGCCAGGTCAGCGCCTGATATTCACCAGACTGCTGGAACCAGTTTACCGCCAGCACCGATTGCTGGCCGAGTTGCTGCTGCGCGGTCTGATGTGTCGACGAGGCGCAGCCGGTAAGCAGCAGCGCGACCAGTCCGGATGCAGCCAGTTTTGCGGAGGTTTTCATCATTTCATCCTTAAGGTGAGAAAGGTCTGAGGAGAAGCTTCAAAAATGTAGCAGTTAACGTAAGCTGTGGGCAGCCCAACGCACGCTGTTATAACAGGAGATTCCTATGGCCGTGATCCCGCGCTCGCCATTGCTCGATTCGCTGGAGTGGCTCGAATATGCGTTTCAGCCAGCCGGAGAGCCCCCACCCGCTGATGCCGCCTATGGACATCAGCGCCACAGCGCGACCGTGGTCACCGATATCGAGAACATCCCACCCAAAAGCTGCGAGTCTGATGGCGTGATCGGCAGCGGGACGCGCCCGGTGGCGGTCTACACTGCCGACTGCCTGCCAGTGCTGTTCGCCGATCGCCAGCAGCGGATCGTGGCCGCGGTTCATGCCGGACTCAAAGGTACGCTGGCGGGTGTGCTGACCCGCGCGGTTGAAAAACTGTGCGAACAGGGCTGTGAGCCGCAGAACCTGATGGTGGCGATCGGTCCGGCGATGGGCCCCTGCTGTTATGAACTGGCCGAACCGCAGCTGGCGGAGATTGCGCAGAACCCGGCATTGGCCAGCGGGCTGCGCTGGCACCAGAACCAGCCGGTTAATCCTCTGGCGCAACGTCCACAGGCCGCTGCCCGCCAGCAGGGTGTCTGGTTCGATCTGCCTGCGCTGGCAACGCATTTGCTGATAAACGCGGGTGTGCCGGCTGCGCAGATCGATAACGTCAATGTCTGCACCTACTGCATGGCCGAAAGCGGTTCAAGCTACCGCTTCAATACCCACCACAGCAGCGGCTATCACTCCCGCTATTCGTGGATCCGTCGACGTTAATGGGTTTTCTGGCACCGCGCTGACAGCATGTAGCGGAACCTGAACAGCGACGGGCGCTGACGCCTGTCGCGAAGCTACGCGGGCCACGGATGACGGTCTTAACCTCTTTGCGCAAGGCACGGGCGACCTCCGCCCACTCTTTGTTACTCACCTCACTCCCCTGCCGTTGTTTATGATTTCACTCACACCCTGACATTCTTTCACTTTTTTTTAACGCAGAAGTGGCTAGAGTGAACTCATCCGACCACTTTACCGTGAGTGACTATCATGTCCGTCAATCCTGACTATCCTGCGCTGTTTACGCCGCTGGACCTTGGCTTTACCCGACTGAAAAACCGCTTCCTGATGGGGTCGATGCACACCGGACTGGAAGAACACCCGGATGGTGCAGCCCGGCTGGCGGCTTTTTACGGCGAGCGGGCGCGTGAAGGCGTCGCGCTGATCGTCACCGGCGGCATCGCCCCCAATGCCCAGGGTGTCACCACCGCGCATGGCGCGATGCTCACCGACGAGACGCAATGTGACTGGCACCGGCAGATCACGGAGGCGGTACATCAGCATCAGGGCAAAATCGCCCTGCAGATCCTGCATACCGGTCGTTACAGCTATCAGCCCGATCTGGTTGCGCCCTCGGCACGCCAGGCGCCGATTAACCCGTTTACGCCACAGGCGATGAGCGAGGCGGCGATTGAACAGACCATTGATGACTTTGCCCGCTGCGCCCGACTGGCACAGCAGGCGGGCTACGATGGCGTGGAGATCATGGGTTCCGAAGGCTACCTGATTAATCAGTTTCTGGTAAAGCACACCAATCAGCGCACCGACCGCTGGGGTGGCGACTTCCGGCAGCGGATGCAGTTCGCGCTGGCGATTACCCGCGCCGTTCGCGCCGCGACCGGTGACGCCTTTATCATCATCTTCCGGTTGTCGATGCTCGATCTGATCGAAGAGGGCAGCACGCTGGAGGAGACGCTGTTGCTGGCGGGCGAACTGGAGCAGTGCGGCGTCACGCTGTTTAATACCGGTATTGGCTGGCACGAGGCGCGCATCCCGACCATCGCCACCTGCGTGCCGCGTGCGGCCTTTGCGTGGGTGACGCAGCGCCTGCGTGAACAGGTGAAGGTACCGGTCATCGCTACTAATCGCATCAACCATCCCGCCGTCGCCGAGCAGCTGTTGCAGTCCGGCTGCGCCGATATGGTGTCGATGGCGCGCCCTTTTCTCGCCGATCCCGCCTTTGTCACTAAAGCACAGCGCGGTGAACCGGACAGCATCAACACCTGCATTGCCTGTAATCAGGCCTGCCTCGATCAGGTGTTCGCCGGTAAAATTACCTCCTGCCTGGTCAATCCGCGCGCCTGCCATGAGTCGCTGATGCCGGTCATCGCCAGCACCGCCCCGCGCATGCTGGCCGTAGTGGGTGCCGGTCCGGCCGGCATGGCGTTTGCGCTGCAGGCGGCGCAGCGCGGTCATCAGGTAACACTCTATGAGGCCGCGCCGGAGATAGGCGGCCAGTTCAATCTTGCACGGCTGATCCCTGGCAAATCGGAATTCAGCGAAACGCTGCGCTATTTCCGGCATGAGCTGGCGGCCGCAGGCGTGACGGTTCAGACAGGCAGTCGGGTAACGGCGGATCAGTTGAGTGACGCCGATGAAGTGGTGCTGGCGACCGGCATTCAGCCGCGTACGCCCGATATTCCGGGCATCGACCACCCCAGCGTGCTGAGCTATCTGGAGGTGCTGCGCGATAAGCGCCCGGTAGGTAAACGGGTAGCGATTATCGGCGCAGGCGGTATTGGCTTTGATGTGGCGGAGTATCTGTCACAGCCATCCCATGACGAAGATCTGGCGGCGTTTTATGCCGAATGGGGCATCGACCACAGCCTGACGCAGCGTGGCGGCGTGATGAAACCCGAGCCGCCTGCTGCGTTACGGCAAATCTGGCTGCTGCAACGCCGATCGGGAAAACCGGGTGCCGGGCTGGCAAAAACCACCGGCTGGATCCATCGCGCCAGTCTGCAGGCGCAGGGCGTTGAGATGTGGGGCGGCGTTGAGTATCTGGCGATTGATGACAGCGGCCTGCATCTGCGGCGCAACGGCGAAACGCTGTTGCTGGAGGTCGATAATGTGATTATCTGTGCCGGACAGGAGCCGCAGCGCGAACTGGAAGCCGCGCTGCGTGCAAAAGGACAGAGGGTGACAGTCATCGGCGGTGCAGATGTGGCGCAGGAGCTGGATGCGCGCCGTGCGATTGCGCAGGCGACGCAGCTGGCATTAACCGTCTGACTAGCGCATTTTCACCGCGCGCAGCACCACGAACTTCTGGTTAGAGGCGATCAGCGTACAGTTACCAAACAGCTTCTTCAGCTTGTGGTGATAATCGAGGTGGCGGTTGCCGACAATGCGCAACTCGCCGCCATACTGAAGGCAGCGTTTGGCATCACGGAACATCTGCCATGCCAGGTGATCGGTCACCGCGTGCTGCTGGTGGAACGGCGGGTTGCACAGCACCGCGTGCAGCCGATCTGACGGATAGCCGCTCAGCACGTTGTTCACCAGGAACTGACAGCGTGACAAATCCTCAGGACGGTTCACTTCCACGTTAAGCTTGCTGGAAGCGACCGCCATGTAAGACTCATCAAGGAAATGCACCTCGGCCTGCGGGTTCTGCTCCAGCGCCACCAGTCCCACCACGCCGTTACCACAGCCGAGATCGACAATCTCGCCCTCAATGTTTTCCGGCAGATGCTGCACAAAAAGCCGTGCGCCGATATCCAGCGAAGCGCGTGAAAAGACGTTGGCGTAGTTGTGAATCTGATAAGGGGTACCATCCAGCGGCCAGACCAGCGTCGGCGTGGCCTCACGCAGTGCAGGCTTGCTGAACTGGCTGTAGATCAGACGCGCTTTTTTCCACGCCAGTGAGGTTTTGGTTTCACCAATGATCTGTTCGAACAGCTGCAGGGTAGAGTTATGGATCTCTTTGGCGCGCGCCGCCGCCAGAATAACCGTATCAGGCGTGACAACTTCGCGAATGGCGCGCAGCTGGTGCTCCAGCAGCGCCAGGGTTTTAGGCACCTTGATCAGCACAGCCGCAGGTGAAGCAGGCAGTTCAGCCAGGCTATCAACAAAGTGAACGTTGCTGTCATCCAGCCCATTAAAGGTCAGGTTCTGACGGGCGGCCTGCTGGCTCAGCCAGGAGTCGCTGACGTGCCAGACGGTACGCGAATTCAGGGCGCAGGTTAAGGCCCCGAAACTGTCGTTGAAGACCAGCACCGGCCCCTCTGGCAGCGCCTGCTGTAACAGATATTCATCAGCCGCATCCCAGGCTTGTAATGGACTTTCGTCACGCATCTGCGGGAAGCGATGCAGGATCAGTGTGCGATCGTTCAGTTCAAGTTGGCTCATGAATTCTCCGGCGTGGTACACTTTGGTTGATTTTCGTCCCAAAATCGGGGGCGCAGTATACTGTCTTTCGCCTGGAATCCCTAATGTCCTCACTGATCTACCTTCAGGGTTATCCTGCCCCCCTTCTTGAGCAGGTTCAGTCATTGATCGCCCATCAGCGCTTAGGTGCGTTCCTGCAGGAACGTTATCCCGACACCCACGACGTGATGAGTGATAAAGCGCTGTATGACTACACGCAGGCGCTGAAAAATCGCTATATGCGCAATGCGCCGCCGATCAGCAAAGTGATGTGGGATAACAAGATTAAGGTGATGAAGCATGCACTCGGACTGCACACAGCCATCTCACGGATTCAGGGCGGTAAGCTTAAGGCGAAAGCGGAAATCCGTATCTCGACCTTTTTCCGCCTCGCGCCAGAGCCGTTTCTGCGGATGATCGTGGTGCATGAGCTGGCACACCTTAAAGAGAAAGATCACGATAAGGCGTTCTACCAGCTCTGCTGCCATATGGAGCCGGATTATCACCAGCTCGAATTTGATGCGCGACTGTGGATGACGGACCAGGCGATGCGCGGCAACGCGGCTTAAAGAAACTCCTGCGCTTTCTGAATCAGACTGGTTTTGGTCAGCGCCCCCAGAAAGCGCCGTTCCTGCGGATTGTTGAGCACCGGCAACCGCTCCAGCGTCACCGCCGCAAAGGCTTCCCATCCCTCACGCATACTCTGATTCTGATACACCACCGGGAAATCCTGATCCATCACGCACTGCACCGGTGAGTCGAGGGTGATCTCCTGGGCCAGCACCCGGCGCGAAATCTCATGAATCGAGACCACGCCAAGGAAAGCGCCCGCGGCGTTGATCACATAAACATAGCGTTCACGCTTCAGGGAGCTGACCGCCAGCGCCTGCCCCACCGACTCCTCCGGCTGCAACGCCGCACCCGCAATAATCAGCTCGGCAATGCGCATGTTATCGAAATCATATTTCGCTTCTGAACGGCTGAAGTGATGACTCACGACCGGATAAGTACTGGCGGATTGCAGGCGATAGACCACCATCGACGCCAGCACCGTGGCGATCATCAGCGGAAACAGCAGGCTGCTGTTGAGTGTCATCTCCAGCACCATCAGCATCGCCATCAACGGCGCCTGACTGACCGCCGCCAGCACCGCCGCCATACCAATCGCGGCATAGAGCAGCACATTGCCGAGCGGCAGATGCAGCGCCGCACCCACCGTCGCGATGATCACCCCCAGCAGCGCGCCAATCAGCAGCGAAGGGGTAAAGAGTCCGCCGACGGCGTTCGACCCTACCGACAGGCTGGTAGCAAGGGTTTTCAGCACCAGCAACAGCAGCAGACCCGGCAGCAGGTAGTGCCCTGCCATCACTTTGACGATCACCTCGTAGCCGTTGCCGAGGATATCAGTGGAGATCAGCGCCAGTAAGCCGACCGCAAAGCCGCCCGCCCCGAGGCGCAGCGGCAGGGAGGCGACCCGGCTGAACAGCACTTTGCTGCGGGCGATGCATTTAATCACGATCCAGCCCGCCAGACCGGCGCACAGACCAATCACCACCGTCATCAGCAGGCTGCTGAGATCCATAGCGAAGTTCGCGTCTGCCAGCGGATAGAGCGCGCTGCGAAAACCCAGCGTCCACATGGTCATCACCGCCGTGGCGGCAGCGATGATCAGGGGAATCAGCCGCTGCAACGCAGAAATGCCGAAGGCGATTTCCGCCACAAAAATCGCCGACGCCAGCGGCGCATGGTAAACCGACGCGAGGCCCGCCGCCGCCGCCATCGCCACCACGTCACTGTTTTTCAGGTTAAGTGAGGCCGGTAACAGGCGACCAATCGCACTGCCGCATAGTGCCGAGAGCTGCACCATCGGCCCCTCTTTACCTATCGACGCGCCGCTGCCGATACTGGCAATCGACGATAAGGCACGGAACAGTGAGGTCCGGGTCGGCACCGCATCGAGCCGGGCGTTGATCACTTCAAGGTAATCCGTTTTCACCGTCTGCTGCTGCTCAATGGCAACGGCATAACGCAGAAAATAGCCCGCCAGAACGCCGCCCGCCCCCACCAGCAGCGGCCAGAAGATCCACGGCCAGAGATGCAGGGATTCGGTTATTTCGCCACTGCGGGCAAACAGCAGATGGTTGATCAGTTCAATCACGCCGCGGAAAGCCAGCGTCACCAGCGACGCCGTACACCCGACCGGAATGGCGATCAGAAGTGTGGTCCAGTTTAATGCGTGCTTACTTGCTTTCACCTGCGCTCCCTGGTTGGTACATAAACATCATCGCTTCCGCATATTATTGGAATGCGGATCGCAGGATCAATCCCTGCCCGCCCGGCACCATTGCACAGCGTGGGTGAGATGTTACTCTGCCGCTTTACAGCTGCCGGAGAGATGACGTGATTCGTTTTGCCATTGTGGGAACAAACTGGATTACACGCCAGTTTATTGATGCCGCTCATGAAACCGGAGCGATGAAGCTCTGTGCGGTCTATTCACGCAGTCAGCAGCAGGCTGAGGCCTTTATCGCCGATTATCCCTGCAAACAGACCTTTACCTCACTGGAAGCGCTGGCCGCCAGTCCGGAGATCGATGCGGTCTATCTGGCCAGCCCCAACGCACTGCACTGCCAGCAGGCGCTGCTTTTTATGTCGCACGGCAAGCATGTGATTTGCGAAAAACCGCTGGCCTCTAACCTGGCAGAAGTGGAGCAGATGATCGCCTGCGCCCGTGAGCATCAGGTGGTTCTGTTTGAGGCGTTTAAAACTGCCAGCCTGCCGAATTTCCTGCGGCTGCAGCAGGCACTGCCTGACGTGGGGAAACTGCGAAAAGCGCTGCTGAATTACTGCCAGTACTCCTCACGTTACCCACGCTATCTCAACGGCGAGAACCCCAATACCTTTGATCCGCGCTGGTCGAATGGCTCAATTATGGATATCGGTTATTACTGCCTGGCCTCGGCGGTGACGCTATGGGGCGAGCCAGATCGCGTGCAGGCCAGCGCGACTTTGCTTGCAAGCGGCGTGGACGCGCACGGCGTGGTGGTGCTGAGTTACGCTGATTTCGACGTAACGATTCTGCATTCGAAGGTGAGTGATTCCAGCCTCCCCAGCGAGATTCAGGGTGAAGCGGGCGCGCTGGTGATAGAGAAGTTATCGGAGTGCCAGCAGCTGACTTTTGTGCCGCGGGGCGCGGAAAAGCAGACGCTGAGCCAGCCGCAGCATATCAACACCATGCTGTATGAGGCCGCCGCTTTTGCCCGGCTGGTTGAGCAGCGCCAGGTGGACCACCCTTCGCTTGAGGTTTCGCGGATTACTGCGTCGCTGCTGACTGAGATACGCCGCCAGACCGGCGTGATCTTCCCGGCCGACCAGGCTGCTGTGTAAATATTTCTAAATATGTCTGAGAGGTGTTGCTTCCTGTG
The DNA here is from genome assembly GCF_025910075.1 of Pantoea sp. RG18. Lineage (NCBI taxonomy): Bacteria > Pseudomonadati > Pseudomonadota > Gammaproteobacteria > Enterobacterales > Erwiniaceae > Pantoea > Pantoea sp. RG18. Next base: position 122,638 of record NZ_JAPCIL010000015.1, on the reverse strand, counting down.
CGGCTAAACCGTAACTTACCCTCCTGCAAAGGGGAGTAACTTGTAAGCTGATTGATCGTCATTACGATGCGAAAGCATCCGGTCATCAGGCAACCCGGAATCAATTTCTGTGTTGTAAGTGAGACCTTGCCGGAAGGCGAGGTTTGCTTACACAAAAATAAGCGGCTGACGTCTTCTGACTTCAGCCGTTTTTTTTTATTTTTCGGACAGGATACGAATATGCAAACTGTGGGTACGCCTTTACTGTGGGGCAGCTTTGCGGTTGTGGTGCTTATCATGCTGGCTATCGACCTGCTGTTGCAGGGACGCCGTGGCGCGCAGACCATGTCTTTCAAGCAGGCGGCCGTCTGGTCGCTGATCTGGGTTTCAGTCTCACTGCTGTTCAGCGCCGCCTTCTGGTGGTATCTGGAGGGCAGCGCGGGACGTGAAGTCGCTAACACGCAGACGCTCGCCTTCCTGACCGGTTACGTGCTGGAAAAAGCGCTGGCGGTGGATAACGTCTTCGTCTGGCTGATGCTGTTCAGTTACTTCTCTATTCCGGCCAATCTGCAGCGCCGGGTGCTGATCTATGGGGTATTAGGCGCTATCGTGCTGCGTACCATCATGATCTTCGCCGGTAGCTGGCTGGTCACGCAGTTCAGCTGGATCCTCTATGTGTTCGGTGCCTTCCTGCTGTTCACCGGTGTGAAAATGGCGCTGGCGAAAGAGGATGACAGCGCGGTGGGCGAAAAACCTGTGGTGCGCTGGCTGCGTAAGCATCTGCGCATGACTGACGATCTCGACGGCGAGAAGTTCTTCACCCGCAAAAACGGCGTGCTGTTTGCGACGCCACTGCTGCTGGTGCTGATCATGGTAGAAATCAGCGACGTGATCTTTGCGGTCGACAGTATCCCGGCGATCTTCGCCGTGACCACTGACCCGTTTATCGTACTGACCTCAAACCTGTTCGCTATCCTGGGTTTGCGTGCCATGTACTTCCTGCTGGCAAACGTGGCGGAACGGTTCTCGATGCTGAAGTATGGCCTGGCGATTGTGCTGGTGTTCATCGGCTTTAAGATGCTGATTGTCGACATCTACCATATCCCGGTCGGTATCTCGCTGGGTGTGGTCGGTGCCATTCTGGCATCAACCCTGCTGATTAATGCCTGGGTTAACCGCAAAAGAGACCAGAAAAAGCTCGCACCATAATTACCTGCAGGGGCAGCCGATGCCCCTGTTTTATTTTGTGGCAGCCTGTCACGCCATTTCATCCCTCTGTCACACTTCCACTATCCAGCATAATAAAAATCTGACCTGCTCCACAGTGACAGAACTTTCTCTTTTCTCGTCCGATCTTTTCCTTATACTCCGCCGGGCAAACCGTTTTAGCCGATGCAAAACATCGCGTCTGAAACTACATCCGCGACAAAATATAGAAAATATTATGCAGAAAACTCTCTCCGCACGTCTGGGCACGCTGCTCGCCGGAAGCCTGGTGAAGCAAATCATGATTGGGCTGATCGCCGGTGTGGCGCTCGCCTGGATTTCACACGATGCCGCTATCGCGGTCGGTCTGCTGGGTGAACTGTTTGTCAGTGCGCTGAAAGCAGTCGCGCCATTGCTGGTACTGATGCTGGTGATCGCCTCGATTGCCAACCACCAGCAGGGCCAGAAGAGCAATATCCGGCCGATTATTATGCTTTATCTGCTGAGCACCTTTTTCGCGGCGGTGGTCGCGGTGGTCTTCAGCCATCTGATCCCGCAGACGCTGACGCTGGCGGTGGGCACCACGGAAATCACACCACCATCCGGCATTACCGAAGTGCTACGCGGACTGCTGATGAGCATGGTGTCGAATCCAATCACGGCCCTGATGAACGCCAACTACATCGGCATTCTGGTGTGGGCAATTGGTCTCGGGCTGGCGTTCCGTCACAGCAGTGACACTACCCGCGCCTTTCTCAATGATGCCTCTCATGCGGTGACCTGGCTGGTACGCTGCGTGATTCGCTGCGCGCCGATTGGTATTTTCGGTCTGGTGGCCTCGATCCTCGCGTCTACCGGCTTTGGCGCGCTGTGGCAATATGCGCATCTGCTGGCGCTACTGATCGGCTGTATGCTGCTGATGGCGCTGGTGGTGAACCCGCTGCTGGTGTTCTATAAAATCCGTCGCAACCCCTATCCACTGGTCTTCACCTGCCTGCGCGAAAGCGGCGTGACCGCCTTCTTTACCCGCAGTTCTGCCGCCAACATTCCGGTGAATATGGCGCTGGCGAAACGTCTGGATCTGGATGAGGATACCTATTCGGTGTCGATTCCGCTGGGCGCAACCATCAGTATGGCGGGGGCATCGATTACCATTACCGTGCTGACGCTGGCGGCGGTGCATACGCTGGGGATCAGCATTGATGTGCCGACGGCGATTCTGCTGAGTCTGGTGGCGTCACTCTGTGCCTGTGGTGCATCTGGCGTGGCGGGCGGTTCGCTGCTGCTGATCCCGGTGGCCTGTAACATGTTCGGCATTCCGAATGATCTGGCAATGCAGGTGGTGGCGGTCGGCTTTATTATCGGCGTCCTGCAGGATTCGGCGGAAACCGCGCTGAACTCCTCAACCGATATTCTGTTTACCGCAGCCGTCTGTCAGGCAGAAGCGGAGCGCGAAACCAGCCGGGCTTAACCTTTCAGATAGCTCAAAAGCTCAAAGAGTGGGTGGCAGAGTCCGAAGAGCAAAGCGTCCCGCGCCAGGGAAGGCGCGGGCCGAGCGAGCAGGGATGCTTTAAGCGACTTTGCGATCGGACTCTGCCACCCACGAAGGGCACAGGATTAACCGACGGTAATAACAACATCAGGATCGCCATTGTTTGCCTGACAAACTATAGCGTCACACCGCTTTTGAAAATCGCCAGCTCGCGGAAATCGTTCTTCTCGTTGTTGGTCGGCTGACCGCTGGCAATCGCCACAATGCTGTCGACAAAGTCTTCCAGCATCGCATCCATACTCATTCCCTCGATCAACCGTCCGGCATTAAAGTCGATCCAGTGCGGTTTCTTCTCCGCCAGCGGCGTGTTGGTGGCCAGCTTCACCGTCGGCACAAAACCGCCATAAGGCGTGCCGCGTCCGGTACTGAACAGCACCATGTGGCAACCGGCTCCCGCCAGCGCACTGGTGGCGACCGCATCGTTACCCGGCGCACTCAGCAGATTCAGCCCCGGCGTTTTTAACCGTTCGCCATACTTCAGCACATCAACCACCTGGCTCTGCCCCGCTTTCTGAGTACAGCCCAGCGACTTCTCCTCCAGCGTGGTGATACCGCCCGCTTTGTTGCCTGGCGACGGGTTTTCGTAGATCGGCTGCTGGTGATCGATAAAATACTGTTTGAAATCGTTGATCATCGCCACCGTTTTGCTGAAGGTCTCCTCGTCGCGACAGCGACTCATCAGAATCCGTTCTGCGCCAAACATTTCCGGTACTTCGGTCAGTACGGTCGTGCCGCCATTGGCGATCATCTGGTCCGAGAAACGTCCCAGCAACGGATTGGCGGTGATGCCAGACAAACCATCCGAACCGCCGCACTCCAGACCAAACTTCAGCTCGCTGAGTTTGCCCGGCTCGCGCTGGTCGTGACGCATTTTTTCATACAATGCGTGCAGCCGCTCCAGCCCGGCTTCCACCTCATCGTCATGCTGCTGGCACACCATAAACTCGACCCGGTCGCTTTCAAACGCGCCGAGGGTGTCACGGAAGGCATCAACCTGATTGTTTTCGCAGCCGAGACCAATCACCAGCACCGCGCCAGCATTAGGATGGCGCACCATATTCTGCAGCATGGTGCGGGTGTTTTCGTGATCCTGCCCCAGCTGCGAACAACCGAATGTATGGCTGAACAGGAACGCGCCATCGATGTCTTCTGCATCCTGCGTCTCCTTCAGGAAACGCTGCAGGATCTGCCGTGCAATGCCGTTGACGCAGCCGACGGTCGGCAGGATCCACAGCTCATTGCGGATGCCAACCTCGCCGTTAGCACGACGGTAGATCTGCACCTCACGGTCACCCGGCTGCGGCGGCAGCGTCACAAACTCGGGCTGATACGCATATTGATCCAGATCGCTGAGATTGGTGCGGGCGTTCTGCGAATGGATTAACTCACCGGCGGCCACAGGCTGCGTGGCATGGGCAATCGGCAGCCCATATTTGATCACCAGCTCATCCTGCGCGATAGGCTGCAGGGCAAATTTATGCCCGCGTCCGACCGCCTGTTGCACCGCCACACGCAGTGGCGGCAGCTCTATCGTGGCGCCCGCGTCTAAATCACGTAACGCCACGGCGACATTGTCGCGGGGATCAATTTTGATTGCGTCTTGCATAGCGTTATCTCAGTTGGCTCAGCGCCTCACGCATTCCGTGGGCGATGATATTTTGCAGGTGTTGGGTGACAACCGCAGCCAGTCCGGGCTGACGGGTTAAATCTTCACCCCAGTGTTGCGCGTCGCTGAGTACGCCGTTCACCAGCTGTTGCGGTGACAGCTGATCCGCATCAAGTGCTTTCCAGGCGTCGGCGTAGCGCTGTAACCACTGCGGCTCGTCCTGCAATGGCCAGCTCTTGCCGGCTGACTCGCCGCGATAAAAAGCGATCAGCGCAGCCAGCGCAAAGGTGATGTGTGCCGGCCACTCGCCGGTTTGCTGATGCGCGGCAAGGAGTGGCGTCAGCAGACGGGTGCGGAATTTGGTCATGCCATTAAGGGCAATCGACAGCAGCGCGTGGCGAATAAACGGATTGCGGAAACGACGCTGTACCGCATCGGCAAACGCGTGCAGTTCATCGGCAGGCAGATCCAGCGTCGGGATCACTTCGTGACGCAGCAGGTCATCCACAAATCCGGCGATAGCCGGATCGGCCATCGCCTCTCCCACACTCTCAATACCGGCCAGAAACGCGACCGGTACCATTGCAGTGTGCGCGCCATTGAGAATGGCCACTTTTTGCGCTTTATAGGGCGCAATGTCATCCACATGCCGAACCTGCGGCGACAGCGCCGCCAGCTTCAGTTCATTAAACAGCGCCGACGGCCCCTGAATCACAAACTGATAGTAGACTTCGCCCGCCACCAGATAGCGATCTTCATAACCCAGCTCGCGTTGTAGCTGCTCGCTTTCCGCCGGGAAGCCGGTGACGATGCGGTCGACCAGGGTGTTATAGAACGCGCAGTGCTGATGAACCCAGGTTTTAAATTCGGAGGGCAGATGCCACTGATCGGCGTAGCGCAGCACCAGATCGCGCAGCGTGTCGCCGTTATGGTCAATCAGCTCGCACGGCACCACCAGCCAGCCCCGGTCGCTGGCGCCATTGAAGTGGGAATAGCGCGCCCACAGCAGCTGCGTCAGTTTGCCAGGGAAACTGCTGGCAGGCTGATCGGTAAGCTGATCCGTGCTGACAAAGGCGATGCCCGCTTCGGTGGTATTGGAGAAGACTATGCGCAGATCAGGATTACGGGCCAGCGCCATAAACTCGCCGAACTGCTGCCAGGGCTGGATTTCACGGTTGAGACTGCGAATCAGCCGGGTTTCGCTGACCTGCTCGCCCTGATCGTTCAGCCCGCGGATCAGTGTGGTATAGAGTCCATCCTGCTGATTCAGGCTGTCGCTGACTTCACGGTTGCGCGGCCGCACCACCACGATCCCGGCATCGGTGCCCTGATGTTCATTGAGCCAGTCGATCTGCCAGTCAATAAAGGCGCGCAGGAAGTTGCCTTCGCCGAACTGGATCACCCGGTCGCGATAGACGGCGCCCGGAAAGTCGTGACGGTTTAGCCTTTTCATTATCAGGCTCCCAGCTCGATGCCGAAGTAATCGCGGGCATTGTTGAAGCAGATGTTCTGTACCATCTGACCTAACAGCGCTTCATCGGCTGGCGCTTCACCCTGTTCCACCCAGCGGCCTATCATCTGGCACAACAGGCGGCGGAAATATTCGTGGCGGGTGTAGGAGAGGAAGCTGCGGCTATCGGTCAGCATGCCGACGAAACGGCTCAGCAGACCAATCTGCGCCAGCTGCGTCATCTGACGCTGCATACCATCCAGCTGGTCGTTGAACCACCAGGCTGAACCGAATTGCATCTTGCCCGCCTGACCTTCGCCCTGGAAGTTGCCCGCCATGGTGGCCAGCACTTCGTTGTCGCGCGGGTTCAGGCAGTAGAGAATGGTTTTAGGCAGCGCATTATTGAGATTCTGCGCGCCCAGCAGGCGTGCCAGCGGTTCGGCCAGCGGCTGGTCGTTGATTGAATCGAAGCCGACATCAGGCCCCAGCAGCTGGTACTGGCGCGGATTGGTGTTGCGCAGTGCGCCAATATGATACTGCTGCACCCAGCCACGGCGGGCATATTCGCTGCCCAGCCAGACCAGCACCGCCGTTTTAAACTGTGCCGTTTCCTGCGGGTTGGGCGCGGCACCGCTGCGACGACGCGCCAGAATCGCATCCAGCGTAGCGTCATCCGCCTCGGCGTAGCAGACCACATCCAGCGCGTGATCGGAGACTTTACAGCCGTGCGCCGCGAAGTGATCCAGCCTCTGATGCAGTGCGCTGCGCAGATCGTCAAAACGCTGCACGCTGATATCCGTCAGCTGCTCCAGCGTCTCGATCCACGGCAGGAAGGTTTCCGCTTCGATATTAAACGCTTTGTCCGGACGCCAGCTCGGCAGCACTTTAACGCTGAAACTGGCATCGTCTGCCAGCGCGCGGTGATGGCGCAGGTCATCCAGCGGATCGTCAGTGGTGCCCACCATCTTCACCTTCATCTGCTGCATGATGCCGCGCGTGGTAAAGCTATCCTGCGCCAGCAGTTCATTGCAGCGATGCCAGATGCTGTCAGCCGTTTTCTCAGAAAGCAGCGTATCGGTAATACCGAAAGGCCGGCGTAACTCCAGGTGGGTCCAGTGATAGAGCGGGTTGCCGATAGTGTGCGGCACGGTGCGCGCCCAGGCGTCAAATTTTTCACGATCGCTGGCGTTACCGGTACAGAACGCCTCAGCCACACCGTTGGCGCGCATGGCCCGCCACTTATAGTGATCGCCCTTCAGCCAGATGTCATAAAGGTTGGCGAAGCGATAATTTTCGGCAATCTGCTGCGGCGGTAAGTGGCAGTGATAGTCGAAAATCGGCTGATCCTTTGCATAGTCGTGATAGAGACGACGGGCGAATTCGGTATCCAGCAAAAAATCTTCGGTCATGAAACGTGACATACATGCTTCCTCATCGACTGAACCACGGATGGCCCAAAGTTATCATACCAATTTTAGTCCGTTACGGATTTATTTGCGATCCTGCTCACATAAACGGCGGTAGCTGGCTGCCGTTATGGACGTTTTTGTCGCCCGCATCGCGCTAAATGGCTGTCATTACGCAGGTTTCCAGTATCCCACAGTGCAGAAAGGGTTTTTGTGATGGCTCTCAACTTTTAAAGTTGTATAACAAGTTAGGCTCTCGCCCCATCGTGAGGTCGTTAGCGACTCACAAATGGCAAGGTCATAACAGGGTTGCTCATACAGAACCTGCGGGCGTGAGCAGAGCTGCATCACGTGCTGTCCCGCTCCAGATAACAACAGCGGCAAGACCGCATACAGAACTGGAAGAGGTAGAGGATGCGTAAGATCAAAGGGTTACGCTGGTACATGATTGGACTGGTGACGCTCGGTACGGTGTTAGGGTATCTGACCCGTAACACCATTGCCGTGGCGGCCCCGACATTAATGTCAGAGCTGCATATCACCACGCAGCAGTACTCCTACATAATTGCGGCCTATTCAGCCTGCTACACGCTGATGCAACCGGTGGCAGGTTATGTACTGGATCTGCTCGGCACCAAAGTCGGCTACGCGGTGTTTGCTATTATGTGGGCGATTTTCTGTGCCGCTACCGCGATGGCGGGCAGCTGGGGCGGACTGGCGCTGGCACGTGGCGCAGTCGGTGCGGCTGAAGCGGCGATGATCCCGGCCGGACTGAAAGCGAGCAGCGAATGGTTCCCGGCTAAAGAGCGTTCGGTCGCCGTGGGCTACTTTAACGTGGGTTCGTCTATCGGTGCGATGCTGGCTCCGCCGCTGGTGGTCTGGGCGATTGTGGCGCACAGCTGGCAGATGGCATTTATCATGACCGGTGTGCTGAGCATGGCCTGGGCACTCAGCTGGCTGGTGTTTTACAAGCACCCGAAACAGCAGAAGAAGCTGAGCGATGAAGAGCGCGACTATATTATCTTCGGCCAGGAAGCGCAGCATCAGACCGGCAACACCCGCAAAATGTCAGCACTGGAGATTATCCGTAACCGCCAGTTCTGGGGTATTGCCCTGCCGCGCTTTCTGGCAGAACCGGCCTGGGGAACGTTCAACGCCTGGATTCCGCTGTTTATGTTTAAGGTTTACGGCTTCAATCTGAAAGAGATTGCGATGTTCGCCTGGATGCCGATGCTGTTCGCGGACTTCGGCTGCATCCTCGGTGGCTATCTGCCGCCGCTGTTTCAGCGCTGGTTCGGCGTTAACCTGATCGTCTCCCGTAAGATGGTCGTGACGATGGGTGCGGTGTTAATGATTGCGCCGGGCACCATCGGCCTGTTCACCAGCCCCTACGTCGCCATTGGTCTGCTGTGCATCGGCGGGTTTGCGCATCAGGCCCTCTCTGGCGCGCTGATCACCCTCTCCTCAGACGTTTTCGGCCGCAATGAAGTTGCCACGGCTAACGGCCTGACCGGCATGGCAGCCTGGACCGCCAGCACCATGTTTGCGCTGGTGGTCGGTGCACTGGCCGATACGCTGGGCTTCAGCCCGCTGTTTGCCGCGCTGGCGGTGTTTGATCTGCTGGGCGCCGTCGTTATCTGGACGGTTCTGAAAAATAAACCCATTTCAGAGCTGAATGCCGAAGCCGTTATTCCGCAGGCCAGCGCCGTTCGCAGTTAATCTGCCGGGCTGGCGCAAGCCAGCCCATTTCCTCGCACCTCCTGAAGTGGTATAACAACTTATCTGTCTGCTACCAGGATTGTGCTATGGACTTCACTGAATCCCGTCGACTTTATCAACAGCTGGCCAGCGAGCTGAAAAGCCGCATTGAAACCGGGATCTATCCGGTGGGTGACAAACTGCCTGCTGAGCGCCTGATTGCCGAAGAGATGGAAGTGAGCCGCACCGTTGTACGCGAAGCGATCATCATGCTGGAAGTTGAAGGCTATGTTGAGGTCCGCAAAGGCTCGGGCATCCACGTCATTGCCAGCCAGCAGCAGAACCGCATCGCCTCCACCAGCAGTCAGCTGGAGTTCGCCACGTTTGGCCCCTTCGAACTGCTCCAGGCTCGTCAGCTGATTGAGAGTAATGTGGCCGAGTTCGCTGCAACGCAGGTAACGCGTCAGGACATTATCGACCTGATGGCGATTCAGGAAAAAGCCCGCCAGGAGGATCACTTCCGCGACTCCGAGTGGGATATGCAGTTTCATGTACGTATCGCGCAATCCACCCAGAACAGTGCCTTAGCCGCCATCGTTGAAAAAATGTGGCTGCATCGCCTGCACAATCCCTACTGGCTCAAACTTCACGAACACATCGACCAGCGCAGCATTCTCAGCTGGTGCGACGACCACGATCAGATTCTTAAAGCTCTGATGCGCAAAGATCCCGCCGCCAGCAAACTGGCGATGTGGCAACATCTGGAAAATACTAAACAGATGCTGTTTAACGCGACGGCGGATGATTTTGAATTTAACGTGGATCGATACATGTTTGGTGAGAATCCGGTCATCCTGCCTGATGGGTCCAATAACGCCCGCTAAAAGTGCCTGAAAATGCCCTGAGACGGTCAGTTAATCTGCAATAGTGTCAGGTCATGTAAAGCTCCTTTTTACACGCCGTTTCACAAGGTAAAACTCCTGTTCGCCAGAGAGTTTTCCTGTCTCAGACAGGCGATTTTTGTTACAGTTATCGCCCTTTTATTACCCTTTGCGACTGGGGGTTATAAAGTCGCTGATTTAACAATCAATTCTGGAAGGATCCGGAAAATCCCGCCCAGGCTGCGCTCCTAAAATTTATAACGAAATGCCGGTCTGCGTTTAAGTCCCTGTGGGACATGTTTAACAATGATGTTCAGGAATGAATTGATGGATATTTTGCAATCGTTGCTGCATGCCCTCTGGCAGCAGGACTACGAAACCCTCTCCGATCCCACGCTGGTATGGGCCATTTACGGCGTGCTGTTTATGATTTTGTTTTTAGAAAATGGCCTTCTTCCCGCTGCATTTCTGCCGGGTGACAGTCTGCTGATTCTGGTCGGCGTACTGATTGCCAAAGGCACCATGAGCTTCCCCCTGACGATTCTGGTGTTAACGACCGGTGCCAGTCTTGGCTGCTGGGTGAGCTACTTACAGGGCCGCTGGCTGGGTAACACGCCCACGGTACAGAAATGGCTCTCCCATCTTCCTGCCCAGTATCATCTGCGCGCGCACAGCATGTTCCATCGTCACGGCTTATCTGCCCTGCTGATTGGTCGCTTTATCGCGTTTGTGCGGACTCTGCTGCCTACCATCGCCGGATTATCAGGCCTCAGTAATGCCCGCTTTCAGTTCTTCAACTGGGTAAGTGCGTTCCTGTGGGTGGTGATTCTGACCGTTATCGGCTTCGCGCTGGGTAAAACCCCGATTTTCCGTCGTTATGAAGATGAGATGATGTTCTTCCTGATGATGCTGCCGCTGGCGCTGCTGGTGTTTGGTCTGGTGGGATCGCTGGTGGTGATATGGCGTAAGCGTCAGGCGAATCAGAACGGGAAAGCCGAGTAATGAAACTACTGCAGGCTATTCCTAAACGGTGGTTACCGTGGTTGATCGCTGGCGTCTTTGCGCTGGTCGCGCTTTGTGTGGTCCCCGGTCTGATGAAGCACGAGACGGTGGTGCAGATTCGGGTTTCCCATGCTGGCGCCACCCTGCCCGATGGTTTTTATCTCTACCAGCAATTAAGTGCGCAGGGTATTCGTATCAAAAGCATTACGCCTGCGGGTGATGCACTGATCATCCATTTTGATAGCGAAGAGCAGAGCCTGGCGGCCCAGAAGGTGTTACGCCGTCTGCTGCCACAGGGCTTTATTGTGGCGCAGCACGATCACTCTCAGCACCTCTCACTGGCGTAATCTCCCGACTCCCCTCTCCTTTTCAGACCGTCGCGCCATCGCTCGGCGGTCTGAAAGGCGCTCTATCTCCCGGTCTTCTTTGAACTTTTTACTATGGGTGTCTATGCTTAAGCGAGAGTCGATTCTTAGCACCCGCAGCCATATGATTACGCGGGTGATGACGGATCAGGTCGCAATGGAAGGGTCCAGGACCAATGAAATATCAAGTATTACTGGGAGTCGCGCTGTTTTCGCTGTCGGGTTCGCTGCTGGCAGCGGAATCGCTGTGTGAGCAGAAAGAGCAGGATATTCAGCGTGAAATCGGGATGGCGCAGAAGCATAACAACCAGCGCCGGGTTAACGGTCTGGAGCGCGCGCTGACCGAAGTCCGGGCCGATTGCAGCGACAAAAAGCTCGAGGCCGCCCATCTGGAAAGAATTAACGCTCAGAAGCAGAAAGTTGCTGAGCGTGAGCACGCACTCAGGGAAGAGCGTGAAGAGGGCCATGACAAGGAGAAGATTGCTAAGCGACAACAAAAACTGGATGAAGCGCGCCGGGAGCTGAAAAAGTTACAGGCGGAGCCCTATTAATCGGAACTAACCAACTGATGTTAAAGGAGTATTTTATGTCTAAAGACACATCATCGGAACATTTGCGTGCTGAACTGAAAAACCTGGCCGATACCCTGGAAGAGGTGCTGAGCAGCAGCACTGAAAAATCCAAAGGCGAGCTGGATAAACTTCGCAATAAAGCGCGTGTGGCGCTGGATAGCTCACGTGAACGTCTGGGCGAATCAAGCGAGCGCATTGCTGCGACCACCCGCGAAGCGGCGCAAAAAGCCGAAGGCTACGTGCGTGAAAATCCATGGCATGGTGTGGGTATCGGTGCAGCGATTGGCGTCGCACTGGGCATGCTCATTTCGCGTCGATAATTATGGCTGACTCACAGCATAACCACGGCCCGGCTAAAGGGGTCATTAACATCGGCCAGCGCATTGTTACCACGCTGGTTGGCATGGTCGAGACACGCGTTCGTCTGGCAGTGGTGGAACTGGAGCACGAGAAAGCTAACCTGATTCAGCTGCTGTTGATGGTTGGCCTGACAATGCTGTTCACTGCATTTGGTCTGATGAGCCTGATGGTTCTGATTATCTGGGCAGTGGATGCGCAGTACCGTCTGATGGCCATTGGCATCACGACCGGCACGCTGCTATTGCTGGCGGTTATTCTGGGGCTCTGGACGCTTCACAAATCACGTCAGTCCACGCTGTTGCGCCACACGCGCAAGGAGCTGGAAACAGACCGGGATTTACTTGAGGACCAGCGCTGATGAGCCGCCGCGAGCGTGAAGAACGCATCCATGAACTGCTTAAGCATGTGCAGCAGCAGCGGCTGGATTTAAGCGCTGCGCGGCGTGACTGGCTGGAAGGCACCGCCCATTACGATCGCGGCTGGTTCACCTTCCTCAGCTTGCGCCGCTACCTGGCCATTGGCAGCAGTGCGCTGGCTATCTACTCCGTTCGCAGTCCCAACATGCTGTTACGCTGGGTAAAACGGGGATTCGGCGCCTGGAGTACCTGGCGCATGATCAAGTCCGCTCTGCCACCGCGTTAATTTTGCTAAAAGCCGGTCCTGAAAAGGCCGGCTTTTCTTCATCAGAATTTCTGAAAAACACTGACAGTATATCTCGCTTACAACCTTTCCACTCCGCGACTATCATCTCCAGCTATCAACCCAATGAACGCAATACTGCTTTCAGCGGGCATAAACCTTGCGGGCAGCTTGCCCTGCATCCCTGATAGCGCTGGAGTAAATGATGAAAAAATTCGAAGACGTTGGTTTGTTACTGGCTCGCATCCTGATGCCAATCCTGTTCATTACGGCTGGCTGGGGCAAAATCACCGGTTATGCAGGTACTCAGCAATATATGGAAGCAATGGGCGTCCCGGGCTTTATGCTGCCGCTGGTTATCCTGCTGGAGTTTGGCGGCGGTCTGGCTATCCTGTTTGGTTTCCTGACCCGTTTCACTGCCCTGTTTACTGCAGGCTTCACCATCCTGACCGCGTTTCTGTTCCACAGTAACTTTGCCGAAGGCGTGAACCAGCTGATGTTCATGAAGAACCTCTCTATCGCCGGTGGTTTCCTGGTGTTAGGTCTGGTGGGTCCTGGTGCATACAGCATTGATCGCCTGATCAGCAAAAGAAAAACACAGCCAGCGATTGCGCGCTAATCTCACATAAAGCGTAATGCCACATATACTTAGCAGGGCGGGGACATTTCCCCGCCCTGTTTGCATTGGAGCCATTATGGGACAGTTAATTGACGGTGTCTGGCATGACACCTGGTACGACACCAAATCTACCGGCGGACGCTTCAAGCGTTCAGAGTCGGCTTTCCGCAACTGGGTTACCGCGGATGGCAGTGCTGGCCCGGTGGGTAAAGCGGGATTTGTCGCCGAACGCGACCGCTATCATCTTTATGTCTCGCTGGCCTGCCCCTGGGCGCACCGCACGCTGCTGATGCGTCAGCTGAAGGGCCTTGATAGCATGATCGATGTCTCCGTAGTGCATCCGCTGATGCTGGAGAATGGCTGGACGTTCGATGATAGTTTTCAGGATGCGACCGGCGATAAGCTCTACCAGAATGAGTTCCTCTATCAGCTCTATCTGCACGCCGATCCGCAATACAGTGGCCGCGTAACCGTGCCGGTATTGTGGGACAAGCAGCAGAACACCATCGTCAGCAATGAGTCTGCCGATATCATCCGCATGTTCAACAGTGCGTTTGATGCTGTCGGTGCCCGTGCCGGGGATTATTATCCTGTTGCACTGCACGAAAAGATTGATGAACTGAATAGCTGGATCTACGACACCGTGAACAACGGCGTTTACAAAGCAGGCTTTGCCACTTCTCAGTCCGCTTACGACGAGGCAGTCACTGCGCTGTTCCATTCGCTGTCGCGGCTGGAGCAGATTTTAGGCCAGCATCGCTATCTTACTGGCGATCAATTGACCGAAGCGGATCTGCGGTTATGGACCACGCTGGTGCGATTTGATCCGGTCTATGTGACCCACTTTAAATGCGATCGCCATCGCATTAGTGACTACAGAAACCTGAGTGGTTTCCTGCGTGATATCTATCAGATGCCTGGTATCGCAGAGACGGTTAATCTGCCGCATATTCGTCATCACTACTATTGCAGCCATAAGACCATCAACCCGAACGGCGTCATTTCACTGGGCCCGGCGTTTGACTGGGACGAGCCGCACGGCCGCGGTTAAGCTGCCTGCATATCGCGCAGGGAGCAGATACAATCTGACCGCAATGACAATCTAAACGCGAAGGGAACAGGGTCAGAAGAGGAAAGCGTCCCGCGCCAGGGATGGCGCGGGCCGAGCATGTCAGGGATGACGGATTTTGCGACTTTCCGATCTGACCCTGTTTCCTTTGCAGGCGCGATCTCACCGCTGACCTTCAAACCACCGCGCGTCAAAAAGCAAAAACCCCGCCGAAGCGGGGTTTTTGATAAAAAGCCGACGCTGACCGTTCAGGCAGATTGCTTAAACCACACGTCGCGTATCTGGTTTTGGGGGGAAGAGTCGCTTGATTAGTGCTGGAGATTGGGTCACTGAAGATTGTCAGCGAAAATCTACCTTACTTAGCGTTAGCGAATGTGATTTGCTGTCATGAGATATATAGAAGTAAGGCGTAACATTACCTTCCTTTTCCCATTTTTCAGACCATCCATTATGCTCCACTGCCCTGTAACCTAAGGACGACAGATAATTTTTAACCTCAACTAAAGGAGCATCCGTGCTGTAAACAATACTACTTTCCTGCGGTTGACTACCATCCTGCGCGGTAAACGTAAAATGATATGATTCAGATGCACGTGGGGCCCTCCTGATATCCCTGTCAGTGTATAGATAATATGCCCATAGATTTGACTGAGTGTAACCTTCATCCCGTTCAGCCACCTTCTGCATACTAAAATCAATCAGCAGGAAAATAATGATAATGACAGCGCCGATTGCAGCGATCCTTTTTAACATTTTCACTCTCTGTTTACTGAAATGCGTTAATGATTCCGGCTTTATCATTAGACCGTCGCACTATGTCATCATTCGGAGTAAATTTATATGGCATAACCTGTTTCATAAATCGCGGAAGCTGACCTTTATAAGGGCGTGGGCAGGTGAATTTTTCTATAGGATCAGGAAATAACAAGGGTAAAAAACCCGTGTTCTTATAACGACTAATCGGTCCATAATGGTCCCATCGGCGTAGGGCTGATTCTTTGCTGGCAATCTTAAGTTCTCCCCAATATACGCGGGGATAATTAACTTTATAGAAACCAAATAAGTCCGACACAAGATCCTCGCCACTGAAACCGCTATCAGTATACCAACTGAACCAGGGCATTGACTGCCAATTTTCAAAAGCGACAGCAGTACTCATCATCATCGCCAATGCAATACTCTGCCTTTCTGTGAGAGTTCTCCCTTTTTTTATCTCCCAGACATTAAAGCGACCAGTAGCAAACCGGCTGATCCCCATAGTTTGTTCATAACGCACCCGGTAATAAGAATCGCTGCCAGCTTCACCAGTGGAAAACTGTGCCATAAGTTTACGAACATCATCTCCGCGAGCGTGACCCATATCAAGCCAGCCAAGCACTCCTGAATAAAGAAGCCCATGCCTAATCCCGTTTTCTGAACCAAATCGGGATGAATCCAGGATTTCTCCACGATTGCTCAAATTGGGTACCTCGCAAATCCACGAGTCATAATTCCCTCTATTTAATTTCCATTTACCCTGTGAGGAATATTACAAAATTTAACCACAATAACAATAAGCACAAACCACAGGAAAAGCTCTATTTAGTGAATACCAGGTGTACGGTAACCTGCGAAAAATGATGCACCGGTATTAGCTGTACCTGTACTCAGTATCGAATATTTTGCTATATAGGCAATGCTTGGACTTTGTGATGTATATGAAGCTGTAATTGCTGTTGATGTAAATGCAAAAAGTTTTTCATTCTCTGTAGTCGTCTGCCCAGGGACGCTGAGTATGATGCACCAAACTTCGACATTGACCGCTGCCTGCTTATACCCTGCAAAGCAAAAACCCCGCCGAAGCGGGGTTTTTGATAAAAAGTCGAAGCTGACCGTTAAGCCGGGTTCTGTCGTGGACAGTCATTCATCTAGGCCAGCAATCGCTCACTGGCTCAAGCAGCCTACCCGGGTTCAGTACGGGCCGTACCTTGTGAACCCCTATTTGGCCTTGCTCCGGGTGGAGTTTACCGTGCCACGAACTGTTGCCAGTCGCGCGGTGCGCTCTTACCGCACCCTTTCACCCTTACCTGATCCCATTTCTGGGCCATCGGCGGTTTGCTCTCTGTTGCACTGGTCGTAGGCTTGCGCCTCCCAGGCGTTACCTGGCACCCTGCCCTATGGAGCCCGGACTTTCCTCCCCTCTGCCCGTCTCCCCACAAGTGAGGACGACGACAAAGCGGCGACTGTCTGGTCAGCTTCGGCGCGGGATAATAGGACATTCGCCGGCATTTGTCACGCCTCTTGCTGCTCCAGCGCATACTTATAAAGCGCATTTTTCTTCACGCTGTGGATCTCAGCGGTCAGCGCAGCCGCGCGTTTCAACGGCAGCTCTTTTTGCAGCAGCGCCAGCGTACGCAGCGCATCGGCTGGTAACGCATCTTCATCATCGGTCTTGTACCCTTCGACAATCAGCACCATCTCGCCTTTGCGACGATTCTCATCTTCTTTAACCCACGCCAGCAGCTCGCCGACCGGTGCACCGTAGATCGACTCCCAGGTTTTAGTCAGCTCACGCGCCAGCACCACGTAGCGTTCGGCACCCAGCTCACTCACCATATCCTGCAGGCTGTCGATCAGACGGTGGGTCGACTCATAGAAAATCAGCGTGCGCGGCTCCTGCACCAGCGCCCGCAGGGCGTCGCAACGGCCTTTGGTTTTGGCGGGCAGAAACCCTTCGTAACAGAAACGATCGGATGGCAGTCCTGCAGCACTTAATGCAGCAATGGCAGCACAGGCGCCCGGCAGCGGCACCACACGAATGCCCGCTTCACGGCAGCGACGCACCAGATGGTAGCCCGGATCGTTGATCAGCGGCGTGCCAGCATCAGAAACTAAGGCTATGCTTTGACCCTCCTGCAGCTTCGTCAGCAGCAGTTCAGCCTTGTGCTGCTCGTTGTGGTCATGAAGTGAGAAGAGTCGCGCATTGATGGCGAAATGTTGTAGCAACAGTCCGGTATGACGTGTATCTTCCGCAGCGACCAGATCGACGCTCGAAAGCACCGTCAGCGCCCGCTGGGTGATATCACCCAAATTACCAATCGGGGTTGGAACGATGTAGAGCGTGCTGGCAGAAATCTCTGCCCGATCGAGTTGTTTCATTGTTTCATCCGAATTGCCGATTTAATATTGAGCATCTTGAAAAAAACATCACTGGATACAGTATGCTTCCTTCAAAAGTCGTTCGTCATAAAGCAGGACGCTTTCTGCCTGTCATTCTTGCTGGGCTGATTTTAGCCGCATGTAGCGGTCAGGGGCCGCAAACCTCAACCGTCAATATTCAGGGGCCCGTCACAGCCAGCTCCGCTTACTATCTGCAGCAAGCGCAGCAAAGCAGCGATGATAGCAAGACCGACTGGCAATTACTTGCAATCCGCGCCCTGTTGAAGGAAGGAAAGTATCCTGAGGCGACTCAGCAACTGAGCCAGTTGCCGCAGCAGCTCTCTGAGACGCAGCAACAGGAATCCCTGCTGCTGAAAGCGCAATTGCTGATTGCACAGCAGAAGATCAAAGACGCCGAACCGCTGTTAGCGGCAGTGAAAACCGGCGCACTGTCGCAGGATCAGCTGGCGCGTTACTACAGCCTGCAGATCGCCAGCGCACAGGGTCGCCCTTCACTCTCGCTGCTGCGCAACTATATTGCCCAGGAGCCGCTGCTGAAAGGCACCGATCATCAGGGCAATATCGACGCCACCTGGCAGACACTGACCCAGATGTCGCCGCAGGAAGTCAGCAACCTGGTCATCAATGCCGATGAAAATGTGCTGCAGGGCTGGCTGGATCTGCTCGCGGTCTGGCGCGCCAACACGCAGGATGCCGAGATGCTCAAGTCAGGCATCAAAGACTGGCAGACCCGCTATCCGCAGAACCCGGCGGCCAAAACGCTGCCGACGCAGCTGAGCCAGATGCAGAACTACACCAAAGCTTCAACCAGCATCATCGCACTGCTGCTGCCGCTGAATGGCCAGGCTCAGGTGTTCGCCAACGCGATTCAGAAAGGCTTTAATGATGCGAAGAATGGCATCTCCGCGCCGGTCGCTCAGCCTGCGGCAGCTCAGCCCGCCGCTGCTGATGCAACCGCCAGCACCCAACCCGCTGCCGCTGCTGGTTCTTCCACCGATCCCATCAGCGCGCCGCAGCAGCAACAGCCTGCCGACGCGACGCCACAGCCTCAATCACAGCCTGCTGCCGCAGAACCGGCCAGCAACGCACAGATCAAGGTCTATGACACCAGCAGCCAGCCGATTGAACAGGTGATGCAGCAGGCACAGCAGGATGGCGCCACCATCGTGGTCGGCCCGCTGCTGAAAAGCAACGTTGAGAAGGTCGCCAACAGCCAGACGCCACTGAATGTGCTGGCGCTCAACGAGCCGGAAAAGATCCAGAACCATCCGAATATCTGCTACTTTGCGCTTTCTCCTGAAGACGAAGCGCGCGATGCGGCGCACCATATCTGGGATCAGGGCAAACGCCAGCCGCTGTTGCTGGTTCCGCGTAGTGGACTGGGCGATCGCGTCACCAATGCCTTTGCTCAGGAGTGGCAGACGCTGGGTGGCAGCACGGTGATGCAGCAGCGCTTTGGTTCGACCTCAGAGCTGAAACAGGGCATTAACAGCGGCGCGGGCATCAGCTTATCCGGTACGCCAGTGAACGCTGCACCTGCCGAGCCGCAGGGTGTTACGATTGCGGGCCTGACTATCCCGGCACCGCAGCAGAACACGCCAGATGTGGTCAGCACCAGCAGCGGTGGTGGTGTCGATGCGGTCTACATCGTCTCAACGCAGGACGAACTGCAGCTGATCAAACCGATGATCACCATGCGCACCGGCAGTCGCAGCAATATCTCGCTCTACGCCAGTTCGCGCAGCGCGCAAGCCGGTGCCGGCCCGGACTTCCGTCTGGAAATGGATGGCCTGCAGTTCAGCGATATTCCGCTGCTCTCCGGCAGCAATCCTGGCCTGATGCAGCAGACATCAAAGTCATTCAATAATGACTATTCGCTGGTGCGCCTCTATGCCATGGGAATGGATGCCTGGACGCTGGCGAATCACTTTAACCAGATGCGTCAGTCACCTGGCTTTACGCTGGACGGCAATACCGGCAAGCTCAGCGCCGACACGGATTGTGTGATCAACAGGAAGTTGACATGGAACCAGTATCGTCGGGGCGAAATCGCACCGGCCAACTAAATGGGCGTCAGACTGGCGCCAGGTATGAAGAAGATGCCCGGCGCTATCTGGAGCAGGCTGGCCTGATATGGGTCGCCAGTAATGTTCACTTTCGCAATGGTGAACTTGACCTGATAATGCGTGACGGGCACTGTTGGGTGTTTGTTGAAGTTCGCTACCGACGCGATGCGCGTTATGGTGGCGCGCTCGCCAGCGTAACCCGGAATAAACAACAAAAGCTGCTGCGCGCTGCCGCTCTCTGGCTGGCGCAACGCGGCGGGAGTTTTGAAACAGTGAATTGCCGTTTCGACATCATCGCCATTACCGGCACGGCGCTCGAGTGGCTGCCGAATGCCTTTAATGCAGACGTTTAGAACCAGGTGGTCGTGTGCAGGACAGAATTAAAGCGTGTTTTACCGAAAGTATTCAAACTCAGATTGCCGCAGCCGAAGCGTTGCCCGATGCCATCTCCCGCGCCGCTATGACGCTGGTGCAGTCGTTACTGAATGGCAATAAAATCCTGAGCTGTGGCAACGGTGCCTCATCCGCCAATGCACAGCACTTCGCCGCCAGCATGATCAACCGTTTCGAGACCGAACGCCCAAGCTTACCGGCGCTGGCGTTGAGCGCCGACAACGTGATGCTGACCGCGATTGGTAATGACCGCCTGCACGATGAAATCTATGCCAAGCAGGTGCGCGCTCTGGGACACGCAGGCGATGTGTTACTGGCTATCTCAACCCGTGGCAACACCCGTGACATCGTTAAGGCCGTGGAAGCGGCGGTAACACGCGATATGACTATCGTTGCGCTTACCGGGTATGATGGCGGAGAGCTCGCCGGACTGCTGGGTCCGCAGGATGTGGAGATCCGCATTCCGTCGCACCGCAGCGCCCGTATTCAGGAGATGCATATGCTCACCGTTAATTGCTTATGCGATCTGATCGATAACACTCTCTTTCCCCATCAGGAATGACCGAAGGAGCACGAATGAAAGCATTGAATGCTATAGCTATTCTGTTAACCGCCATGCTGCTGCAGGGCTGCGTTGCGGTTGTGGCGGGTGGCGCAGCGGTTGCCACTAAAACGGCCACCGATCCACGCTCGGTGGGTACGCAGGTTGATGACAGCACGCTGGAGCTACGCGTGACTAACGCGCTGGCTAAAGATCAGCAGATTAAAACCGATGCCCGCATTATCGCCACGGCCTATCAGGGCAAAGTGTTGCTGACCGGTCAGGCGCCTTCGCAGGAGATCGCCGGTCGAGCCAAACAGATCACCATGGGCGTTGATGGCGCAACCGAGGTCTATAACGAGATCCGTATCGGCCAGAAAGTGACGCTGGGCACCACATCGTCAGACACCTGGATTACCACCAAAATCCGCTCGCAGCTGCTGGGCAGCGATCAGGTGAAATCCTCCAACGTGAAGGTGACGACGGAGAATGGCGAAGTGTTCCTGCTGGGTCTGGTGACACCGCAGGAAGCGCAGGCAGCGGCTGATGTCGCCAGCCGCGTCAGTGGCGTGAAGCACGTCACCACGGCCTTCACCATGCTGAAGTAATACGCAAAACGCAAAAAAGGCGGCCATGGCCGCCTTTTTTATTGCCCGATATTCAGACCGGAATGTCGATGACCAGTGCGCGGGTCGCCGTTTTCGCCGTCAGTTGCAACAGCTTCTCTTCCTGCAAAAAGGCACCATCGCCACAGCCC
Organism: Pantoea sp. RG18; assembly: GCF_025910075.1. Lineage (NCBI taxonomy): Bacteria > Pseudomonadati > Pseudomonadota > Gammaproteobacteria > Enterobacterales > Erwiniaceae > Pantoea > Pantoea sp. RG18. Next base: position 101,318 of record NZ_JAPCIL010000015.1, on the reverse strand, counting down.
AGCTTCTCCTGATGATCCGTGCCGGACATCGCTTCCAGCGAACCGTGAATCGACTGCAGATAGGCTCGCGGCCCCTGTAACTGCAGCGAATGCTTTTCGCCTGGTGCCAGCTCGACCTGATGAATCCACACCTGCTGACGCAGTTGCAGACTGTCGTCCATGCCATCCGGCGAGGCGATCAGCTGGGACAACCGGCCATCCGTCAGGGCGATTTTCTGCATCCGCGGATTTTCGCGCTCCGGACAGGCGGCCAGCCAGAGCTGCATGCGTGTCAGCGGTCGATCTTTGCTCAGGTTCATTTCGGTGTAACTCACACCCGGCTGGGCAGAGAGCAGCAGCGCCTCCCCTTCCCGCACGCTGATCGTGTTGCCTTCGCTGTCGCGGTATTCAGCTTCACCCTGCAGCACGATGTTCAGGACATCAACCTGTGGATAGGTGCGCGGCTGAAAAGCGGCACCCGGCGCCAGCACTTCCTGGTTCAGTACGCGCAGCGACGCGTACCCCATCAGTTTGGGATCAAAATAGTGGCCAAAAGAGAAACTGTAGCGCGCCTGTAACCAGCCGAAATCGGCCTGACCACATGCGGACGCACTGCGTGTCGTTATCATTGTTTACCTCCAGCATCCGGTGACGAGGATCGGCCACGGACTATATGCTCCCATGGTAAAAGTCTGGACGCCGGATTGTTAGCCAGTTAATCTGCCGGGCATGTTCAAATTTCCTGACAGAGAACCGGGATGGCTAAAGAGCGTGCGTTAACCCTTGAATCTTTACGCGTTATGGATGCGATTGATCGGCGTGGCAGTTTTGCCGCGGCGGCGGATGAACTGGGGCGCGTTCCTTCCGCCCTCAGCTACACCATGCAAAAGCTGGAAGAGGAGCTGGATGTGGTGCTGTTTGACCGTTCCGGTCACCGTACCAAATTTACTAACGTGGGACGCATGCTGCTGGAGCGTGGCCGGGTGCTGCTGGAAGCGGCCGATAAGCTCACCACCGATGCGGAAGCGCTGGCACGTGGCTGGGAAACCCATCTGACCATCGTCACCGAAGCACTGGTACCTGTTGATGCGCTGTTTCCGCTGGTGACGCGACTGGCCGACAAGGCCAATACGCAATTTTCGCTGGTGACGGAAGTGCTGGCGGGCGCATGGGAACGGCTGGAACAGGGCCGGGCCGATATCGTGATCGCCCCCGATATGCACTTCCGCGCCTCCACCGAGATCAATACCCGCAAGCTCTACACCATGATGAGCGTCTATGTCGCCAGTGCCGACCATCCGATTCATAACGAGCCTGAACCCCAGTCTGAAGTGACGCGGGTGAAATACCGTGGCATTGCGGTCGCAGATACCGCGCGTGAGCGTCCGGTGCTGACCGTGCAGTTACTGGATAAGCAGCAGCGCCTGACCGTGAGCAGCATGGACGATAAGCGCCGTGCGCTGCTGGCTGGCCTGGGCGTGGCGACCATGCCCTATTCGCTGGTGGAGCAGGATATTGCGGAAGGCCGTCTGCGGGTGGTGAGTCCGGAATATACCCGCGAGGTCGATATTATTATGGCGTGGCGGCGTGACAGCATGGGCGAAGCCAAATCCTGGTGCCTGCGTGAGATCCCGCGCCTGCTGGCGAAGAAAAACTAAAGCGCCGATTCAGGGCGAGGGCCAGGAGCGGCTCAGGCAATCCATCGCCACTGCCCTGAAGCGGATGAAATCGGTGCTGTCCCGCAGGCGGGTCATCGCCCTTTCACGCAGGAACGTCACAAACAGATCGTATATCGCCATCGCCTCTTCATATTCACTTTTGCTGATCGCCAGCAGGAAAATGACATAGGCGGTATCGTCTCCCCAGGCGATGCCGTGCGGCGCCAGCACGGTGTAAACCACGGTTTTCTTTGCCAGCAGCCCCAGCGAGTGCGGCAGCGCAATGCCTTCGCCGAGCATGGTGCTGACAATCGCTTCGCGCTCTTCAACCGACGGATAGAACGCCGCATCCACAAATCCCTCCGCCTCCAGTTGATCGCACAGCTGGCGAAACAGTTCAGACTGGGTCATCGGCCTGTCGACGATATGAAAGTGCTGAGCATCAAAAAATTTCGCCAGCATATAGGGCCGGGTACGGTCCACCAGCACCAGCTTGCCAATCTGTTCCAGCTGAAAACCGGTGGGAAACGGCGACATCACCACCACCGGTTTCTCTTTTTCGCTGAGCCGGATGGTAGAGATAACAAAATCTTCGTCGATGCGGCTGCGCGCCTCATACTCGCGCTGGGACAGGCGGGCCGTGACCTGCAACTGCGGATATTTGCGCAGCAGCATCGCCTCAATCATTCGCAGCGTAGAGTTACCGCTGTCGCAGACCAGCAGCACCTGCGGATGACGCTGATAACCGACGTCATAGTGGCGCTCCAGCCCGACACCGATATGCAATACCAGAAAGCCAATCTCATTCTCGGTGATGACGTAAGGGGTATATTTTCCCCAGCTGGTCACCGCCGCTAAGGTGACATCATAGGCCATGGGATAGTGCTGTTTGATGTTGCTGAGCAGCGGGTTGGGAATATGAATCTGATAGCGCACCCGCGTAATCATGGTTTTGATGTGGGTGAGCAGGTCAGCACGCAGCTGCTGATCGTTTTGCAGATTGAAGTTGTAATGGGTGTTGATAAAGCTAAGCAGATAATCCACCAGCGCGTCGGCGTCATCAGCATTGATGGCGCTGGGAGCAATCGCCTGAATGCGTCGCGCGGCGATATTGACCCGCAGCCAGTTCTCTTCCGCCGGTGAAATCGGTTTGCTGACCAGCGGGCGCATCAGATTAACCAGGTGATGGGCCGCTTCACGCACCTCATCACCAATCTCCTCTGCACCCGGATCGTTAAGCGGATAGCCTTCACTGATGCGCCGCACCGCCACGGCGCAGTAAAGCCGCAGATAGCGTTCACCCTCATCGCTGAGCCGAATGTTGTGCTGAGCAAAACAGCTTTGCAGCAGCGGGCGCAGCGTCTCCAGCATGCCGCTGTTCAGCGCTTCGATAGTGAGCAGCGGGCTCTCGGGCTGCGCCTGATCAATTTGCCATAACAGGTCGGTCAGGCAGGTACGAATTGCCACTTCGCTGCCAAACAGCTTCATGCCGTAGTGGGGCTTGCTCTCAATGGTGAGGTGATAGCGCCCCAGCCATTCGCGCACCTCCGCCATATCATTCTGCAGGGTCGCGCGGCTGACAAACCACTCCTCTGCCAGCTCTTCAAGTTTCAGGGAATAAGCGGCGGTAAGAAAGCGGGTCAGCAGGTAGCGAACCCGATCCGGCGAGGTGCGCGGTACCCGGAGCGGCGACGCGGTATGCTGTTGCAGATGCTGAAAGCGCTGAGCATCCTCAATCTTCAGCTGATAGCCCGCGCCGCGATTGAGGACAAACTGCGCGCCATGTTCTGCCAGCAGCGCATTCAGCGCCGTGATATCGGTACGCACGGTGCGTGTCGAGACGGCGAAACGCCGCGCCAGCTCATCCTGAGGCAGCGTTTCGTTTTGCATGGCATCGAACAGTTGCGCAAGGCGCTGATTGGGAAATCTCACAAGCGTTACCTGTTTGCAGACAGAAATAGGGAACATTAGCCTACGGAGATCGTCTCGCAACGTCCATGTTGCGCGATCTAGCCTGTTGCAGGCAGATCGTGTTGATCTCTAAGCCAGCAGCGTTTTACAGATGGCCAGCAACTGCTTCACATCTTCAATGCGGGTCTCTCCACTGGCTTTGTCGATGATCGAACTGTAGACGTGCGGGATCACTTTGCTGACGCCCGACTCCAGCGCAATGCGCACGATCTCACCGAAATTTTCCAGATCGATACCGCCGGTAGGCTCCAGCCAGAAATCCAGCTTTGCACAGGCTTCCGCCACAGCGCGATACTCATCCACCGCCTGCAGACCGCCCATCGGGAAATATTTTACCGAGCTGCCGCCCATATCCTGCAGCATCGCGATCGCCGTTTCGACGGGCACAATCCCATCACGCTGTTTTGAGCTGCGCGGTCCGGTGGAGATTTTCACCTGGCCTGGCGTACCGGTGGGCGAGATCAGACCGTTCACTATCGTCTGCGACTGCCCCAGCAGCGCACGGCTGGTGGCGACGCCGGTAAAGACCTGATTCACATGCTGCGGTTGCAGCACTGCCGCGATCTCACTCACCATCTGTGACTGGTTGGGATCGCCCGCACCCAGACCAATCGAGAGCGCATTATCGATCAGCGCGGCATACTCGCGCATATCGGCGATAGCGGCTTCATTGCTGGCGTAGTTTTTCGACAGCACGCCGACCAGCACATGCCCTTCTGCCGCCTGCCAGATGGCGCGCGCATTCTCTTTCGATCCCGCCAGTACGTTAAGGCAGAGACGATCCTGATAGAAATTGGGGGTCAGCGTCATGCGTTTTTCTCTCCGTTTAACAGTGCCTGAATGCGGGTGAAAATAGTGTGCAGTTGATCGGCGCTGACGCTGCGCACGTCCGCCTCAATGATCCCTTCGTTGGCTTTGTAGCCGCGGAAGTAGATCGCCACATCGCCGTTTTTCAGCGCCTGCACCAGATCGCCGGTGCGCTGCTGGATCGCGGCTTCGTCGAACTTGATCTCAGCCCGGGCGATGTCGCGTCCGGCGGCGTCCCACACTACCCGGGCCGTCACGCCATTCAGACTGTTGAGCTGTTCAATGAACGGCGTCATTTTTTCTGCCATGTGCGCACCACTGATTTTTGGCTGCGTCAGATAGTTTTCAATCGCCTGGGTCAGCCCCAGGATCCCCTCTTTGCCCACTTTCATCGCGCGGCCAATGCCGTTGGTCTGGCGTTTGACCCACTCAACGTAGTGGTGTCGGCCAATTACCAGTCCGCTGGTCGGCCCTTCAATCGCTTTTGCTCCGCTGTAGATCACCAGATCGGCACCCGCCTGGTAGTAGCATTGCAGATCCTCTTCTGCCGCCGCATCGACGATCAGCGGGACGCCATGCTGGCGCGCAACGGCTGCGGCCTGCGCCACATCGAGATGGCTCTTCTGCACACAGTGGTGCGATTTTACATAGAGGATCGCCGCGGTCTGTGGGGTGATCGCTGCCGCCAGCTGGGCGGGTGAGCACTCATTGCTGTAACCCGCTTCCACCAGTTGTCCGCCACCCAGTGCCACCATGCTGCCGACCGGTGCGCCATAGTTCACGTTGTGCCCTTTCGGCACCACAATCTGATGCGGGACGGTCAGCGGCGCGGCATGCAGGTTATCCACCAGCCAGTCGTTGTCTTTCACAATCACCGCCGCCACGCTCTGGGCGATACCGGCCGAGGCGCAGGAGACCACCAGCGCGTTCTCCACCTTCAGCAGACCGGCGATATAAGCACCGGTCTTATCCACCAGATCTTTCATTTCGAAGTAGTGATCGAGGCCATATTTCACCGTATCGATCACCTCACTCGATGGCGTAGAGACGCCGAGGATCGTCATACGGCCAGAGGCATTAATCACCGGCTTCAGGCCATACTTTTCATATACCGAGGTCATGCGCTATTCCTTCTTCAGTCGCGATCCACGTACCAGCAACGACGGCCGCCAGCGGGACCAGATGCTTCTCACCTGCGACCTGTTCACCTTCTGAATCGATGAATGGCCGGGTTTCCTCTTTGACGCTAAACACCGTCAGATCGGCGTCGTAGCCGATTTTCAGCTGGCCCTTGCGCTGCAGGCGAAGTCCTGCCGCCGCATTGACCGTTACGCAGTCAATCACCTGCGGCAGCGTCATACCGACACTGAAAAATTTCGACATCACATGCGCCAGGTTGTGAACCGGTCCGGCCAGACGATTGCGGCAGTAGATGTCAGAGCTGATGGTGTCGGGCAGAATGCCCTGCGCAATCGCCGCGCGGGCGACTTCAAAGCTGAAGCTGGCACTGCCGTGGCCGACATCGAGTTTGACGCCACGCGCGATAGCCTGTTTTACGGCCGCTTTGAGTTCACCCTGCGGCGTCAGGATACGGTTGGGTTTGCCGTTAAAGCAGTGCGTGATGATGTCACCCGTGGTGAGCAGATCCGCAATCTGGTCGAGATTGGGCGGATTATTGCCAATGTGAACCATCAGCGGCAGCCCGCCGGTTTCCTGCTGGATCGCCTTCGCTTTAATCAGCGGCTGCACACCATTCTCGCCCACCACGCTGCTGCTGATGCGCGCCTTGAGGCCGACAATAAAATCGGGCAGCCGCGCCACCGCCTGCTGCACCGCCTCGCCATCTATCTGCGTCATGTCAGCCAGCTCATTCTGGGTGACGATGCCGGTGCGGGCGATATTGATCAGCGCATAAACCTGGGTCTGTGCCGCGCGTGTCAGCCGGTAAAAGTCATCAATGTGCTCTGCGCCGGTGCTGCCCGCATCGACAACCGTGGTGACGCCATGCGCTACGCCAATCGCATCCGCTTCATCATGATAAATTGGTGATTTGGGATAGCAGTGAACGTGGGAGTCGATCCAGCCTGCGCTGAGGTAGTAACGGCCAGCCAGATCGCGCTCGTGCTGCGCGTTACCCTGCACCTTGCCTATGGCGGCGATGCGGCCATCCTGCAGCGCAATGTCGACCACCTGCTCATCGCTGAGACGCGCACCGCGAATAATCAAGTCGTACATGGTTTCTCCTTAACGGCAGCCCGCTGCCGGGCTGCCGGTGAGATCAGAGAGCAATCGGAAACAGTGCCCCAAGGATCATCGCGCCGAGGATGGCGCCGCCGGTAATGGGCTTGTTCCAGAGATAGAAGAGCAGCGCGCCCAGCAGCGAACCCAGGCCAATCGGAATGGATGCCGCCATGGCTGACAGGATGATCAGCGGCCCCAGAAAGCGCCCCGAGGCATTACCCGCACCCATCATCACGTCTGCGCCGTAGGTTGAGTCGCTCTGATTGATGGTGAATTTACGCGCCAGAATAATCAGGTAGCCAATCGCCACACCAATCACCAGGCCCGTCGCCAGCGAGGCAGCGAAGTTCGCCACCGGGAAGACAATGCCCGCACCCAGCAGCAGTGCCGGAACGCCCAGCCCGACGCCGGTCTGAATCGCCCCGCCGATATCCAGAATGCCCACCAGCGAGCCTTCGATGATACGAGCGAACAGGAAGCTGGCACCAAAGGCGGCGACCGCGCCGTAGACGCCGGTCTCCATGCCTGCACGCAGCATCGACACAAACGCCACTTCGTTGAACGCGCCGATACCATAGAGGTAATACATGTGTGTCCCGGCAAAGACGCCAGAAGAGAGCAGGCCAACAAAGATCGGGAAAGACCAGTCGGCGTACCAGAAGCCTTTATTTTCGTTCATCGCATCGCCTCTTATTTGCCGCTGACTGAGTTATGGATCATGTCGAGCCAGCCGGGAATGCCGAGCTGGAAGGACTGCAGCAGCTTCATATCGAAACCACGGAAGAAGCCGCTCAGCACAAACAGCAGCACGATGGCGGTCATCATGACTTTGGTGACCCGGTTCCAGCCGCTCTCTTCCACGCCTTTACCGATCAGGATTCCCAGCACCAGTCCCGGCACGGCGTTGCCCATGATCAGCTGTGCCAGACCGCCAAAAATGGTGGCCCAGAAGCCTGACTTTCTGCCCGCGTCGATCGCCGCCAGCCAGAAGATCACCGGCATGACGGTGTTCACCAGCAGGTTAGCGGCGGGCACCAGCACTTTGACTGCCGTGACCTGCAGCGCAGCCGGAACAGCCGAGGCGGTGGAGTTGAGGAAGGCGACCACGATCATGCCGATGATGCCGCAGGCGATGGCCATTTTTTTCGGATCGTGCAGCGTCTCCGCCACATTACGATTCTTCACCATCAAGGCGGCCGCACCCCAGTTTGGAATGATGCGATGATCCACATCCTGAGTGAATGAACCGGCTGCAACCGACGATGCCCAGGCATTGAAAAAGAAGCCAAGACCAAAGGAGAAGTGGGATGCCGGATCGCCCTCGCACGAGTTCAGTTCGCCCAGCGTACGGAAAGCGCCCATGCCCTGAGTGGTTGGCGCGTGGAACATGCGCGCAGCACCCGCACCGACGCCGACCCCTACCAGCCCGCCAATGATCAACGACTTAAACAAAATGATTAAAAACATGTTGTTGTACCTTGTTGTCGTTTTTACCTGCCCAATCGCACGCCGCCGCATCGCCCACGCCTGATCATCGCGATGTCGCGACAGCAGAGCATCGGGCAAACGGCTGGCTGGCGTTAACAGGCTCTGTTTTACGATGCCGCCGTGAACGCCACCTGTTCGGTGTCGAAAACGGTGACGCTGACGGTGATCTCCAGCGTGACGCTGAAGCTCCGCCGTTGGCGCGCCAGAAAGAAGAAGAGAAACTTCTCGGTTTTGACGCTCTCCTGCGCGCGCAGCACCCGGACATCCTGAGGTTCAATGCGCAGCAGAATTTTTTGCGTCGCGCGCAGAACCTGGTTCTGCACACGACTCAGGGCATCGGCAAAGGCTTTCGCTTTGGTGTCGCCTTTGCCCTCGACCGTCACCTGGGTAACGTATTGTTCTTTCATAATCAGCTGCCGTGCTTCTTGTTCCAGGCCTGCACCAGCCGCTCGCCTAACTCTTCTTTATCCATAAAGCCGAAGCCCAGCACCGTGGCACCTTCATTAATGGCGGTGACGCCTTCGTCGACAGAACGCATGCCATGTTTTGCTTTGTAGCCATATTTGTTCTGAGCGGTGATAGCACCGGCGCCGCCGCTGCCGCAGAACGAGATGCCGAAATCGGCGTTTTCCGCCTTCATCACGTCACCCAGTTTCATGTCAGCGGCGACACCTGGCACCACGACGGCACGGCCACCCGCTTTTTCGATGCCCGCAGCCACTTTCTGTCCTTTACCTAAACGATCGCCAATCACTACTGTTACCATCTTATGTTCCTCTCTGGTTGTTTGATCGCGCGACTTCAATATGCACTGACAGCAGCCAGGCCTCTTCGCGGGGCAGATTGCCAAACAGATCGACGACCTGCTGCGCCAGCGCTAACGTTTCCGGCGGAATATCCTCAAACAGCTCCGCTTCCACTTCCGGCAGCGGCTCACCGCTCAGCGAGCGTGACGCCATGGCACCGACATGCGATTGCAGCATCTGCTGCTGAACCGCATTGGGCTGAATACCCTGCTGCTGATAGATCGCAGCAATCTGCGTCATCACGCTGTCAGCCAGCTGTTGCACTTTCTCAGGTGCCGCTTCATACACCGGGACGCCGTTATTACTCACCTTGCTACTCCTGTTAAACCGGATAATTCGCGTTAAAAACAAATTAGCGGTCATCGCCCCGGCTGTGGAGAGGCAACATTTCCAGCAGCAAGTGGAAATTGAAGTGAAGGTTGTGCGTCAGATCGCAGGCTGCATGCTTAGTGCGACACGCGTCGCAGAATGCATAATTTGATGGATTTAACCGAGAAAAGCGGTGATGTTGTGCGGCGACAAGCCGGACGCGCTGGGGTTCAGGGTACGGTGATAAGCAGAAGTGATGGTAAAAAACCGCCGGCCTGGCTGGCCGGCGATCTGATTAACGGAATTTCTTATGGTTGGTATTGCGGATGTCGTCGAACTTCGCTGCTTCGCGTTTCGCCCCGTCCACATTGTTGGCTTTCGCCAGCGCGCTGACCACATCGATCTGCGCGATCAGCGAGTCGATACCGGCATGGAAATCTTTCACCTGTGGGCTGTCAGCCGGCTGGCCTTCCAGCTTATCCGGCGTGCCCTGTCGCGCATCCTGCGCTGCGGCACGCATTTTGGTTAACGCCTGCTGCATCTCCTGAGCATTGTCACTTTTTTTGACGATTTTCAGGTTCGCATTCAGTGTATCCATATCCTGCTCCAGATCCGCCGCATAGAGACTGACGCTGGAGAACAACAGAGAAGCCGACAACATTGCAATCACATGCTTACGCATCATTACTTCCTTTTTATTGTGATGAAAAAAAAGCAGCCAACCGGCTGCTTCAGGAATCCATCTTTATTGTCCCGCTATCTTCATCTCAGGCAGTAACACTGAACCGCACTGGATATTGCTGCGGGTTTCAATATCGTCACCGATGGTCACCATATTGCGCCACATCTCTTTGAGATTTCCGGCGATAGTCACTTCGCTGACCGGGTACTGAATAACGCCATTCTCGACCCAGAACCCGGCCGCACCGCGTGAGTAATCACCGGTAATGGCGCTGACGCCCTGTCCCATCAGTTCGGTCACCACTAACCCGGTGCCCATCTGCTTCAGCAGGTCGTCAAAGCTGTGGCCCTGGCCCGCAATGCGCCAGTTATGAATGCCGCCAGCGTGACCGGTGCTGGTCAGGCCCAGTTTGCGGGCTGAGTAGCTGGTTAACAGCCAGGTCTGCAGCACGCCATCTTTGATGATGTCGCGCGCCTGGGTACGCACCCCTTCGCTGTCGAATGGCGTGGAGGCGAGCCCTTTCAGCAGATGCGGCTGTTCATTGATGGTGAGCCACTCCGGCAGGATCTGCTGACCCATAGAATCCAGCAGGAAGGTCGATTTACGGTAAACGTTGCCGCCGCTGATCGCGCCAACCAGATGACCAAATAAGCCGGTTGCCACTTCAGAGGCGAAAATCACCGGGGCTTTCATGGTCGGAAGTTTACGCGGTGCCAGACGAGAGAGCGTGCGGCGCGCGCACTCTGCACCAACCCACTCCGGGCTCTTCAAATCTTCAAACGCGCGCCCAATGGTGTAGGCGTAGTCGCGCTCCATGTTGCCATCCTGCTCGGCAATCACGCTGCTGGAGAGCGAGTGACGGCTTGAGCAGTAGCTCTGTAACATACCGTGGCTGTTGCCAAAGACTTTGATGCCGACGTGGCTGTTGAAGCTGCCACCTTCAGTGTTAGTAATACGCTTGTCGGCGCGCAGTGATGCCTGTTCCGCCTGCGCAGCCAGTTCAATGGCGCGGTCAGCATCAATCTCCCACGGATGGTAGAGATCCAGGTCTGGCGCATCATAGGCCAGCAGCTCTGCGTCGGCCGGACCGGCGAAGGGATCGGGCGAGGTATAGCGCGCAATATCAATCGCCGCCTGCACGGTGCGTTTGATCGCGTCCGGGCTGAGGTCGGTCGATGAGGCGCTGCCTTTACGATTCTGATGATAGACGGTGATGCCCAGCGCACCGTCGCTGTTGAATTCGACGTTTTCCACTTCGCCATAGCGGGTGCTGACCCCGATGCCGGTGGTTTTACTGACTGCCACTTCCGCGCTGTCAGTGCTTGCTTTAGCCAGTTCAAGTGCCTGCGCAATGGCCTGCTCCAGTACTTTTCGCTGTTCTGCAACCTGAGTAGATACGTTCATCGACCTGCCGTCTAATCTTATGTGTGAATGATTTGAGTCTATCAGAGTCAGAGAACAATTTCGCAGTCACCCGATAAACTGGTAGGATTAGCCTCTTTTTTTTGGGAGCCCGGAAATGACCAAACAGCCCGATGAGTGGCTCGACGATGTGCCAGATAATGACAAAGAAGAAGATGAAGAGATTATCTGGGTCAGTAAGAGTGAAATTAAACGCGATGCAGAAGAGTTAAAGCGCCTGGGTGCCGAACTGGTTGATCTGGGTAAAAACTCGCTGGATAAAATCCCGCTGGATGAGCGCCTGCGTACCGAAGTGGAACTGGCACAGCGCATCAAGAAAGAGGGTCGCCGTCGTCAGCTGCAGCTGATCGGTAAACTGCTGCGCAGTATTGATGTGGAGCCGATCCGCGTTGCGCTGGATAAGCTCAATAATCGCCATAACCAGCAGGTTGCGCTGTTCCATAAACTGGAAATGCTGCGCGATCGTCTGATTGAACAGGGTGATGAAGCGATGGGCGACGTGATTGCGCTTTATCCCGATGCCGATCGTCAGCAGTTACGCAGCATGATCCGTAACGCGCAGAAAGAGAAAGCGGGCAGCAAGCCGCCGAAGTCTGCCCGTCAGATTTTCCAGTATCTGCGCGAACTGGCCGAAGCGAAGTAACGCCATGGCGGGCAGCCTCGCCCGCCTCCCGGCAGCGCATTTATCGATAGATATAGAGAATACCGGTGCGCAGCCGCAGCTGGCGTTCGCTCGATGTCGCAGAACGTCCGATATCGCCAAAGGTGACGTAAGGCACCCAGACGCGATCGTTGCCAAGCGCATAATCGAACTGTAACTCCTGTTCGTAATCGTCATGTTTATTGGCAAAGAGTTTCGCATCCGCGTGCTTATACACCAGCTTATAGGTGGTGGTCAGCCGATCGCTTTTATTTCGCAGATAGAGATCAAAACGGTTGGCAGTGCGATGCCGGTCAGCATCGCAATAATCAATACCGCCGGTGCGGCATTGATCGTCATGCGCATAATCGGTCAGCTCAAGACGATAAAGGCCACCGAGAGACCAGCGATCATTAAATTTATACCAGGGTGCCACACCAAATTTCCATTCAGTGCGCGAGGAGTTAAACTCTGGCTGAATAAAAGGCGACACTGTCCAGTTTCCCCAGTAATACGACTTCAGAAAGGTCACCTCCACCACATTTAACACGGTGTCGTTATAATATTTGTCTTTTGGATCGGCGCCGCCGGTTTTGAATTTGGTTTCGACGCCGAGAAACATATTGTCTGGCAGCGTGGTGCTCAGACCCAGCTTGTCGTAGTGCGTGCGGTCGCGAAGGCGGTACTCATGCCGGTAATCAACGGTGGCCGTGGCCAGCGCCGCAGCAGAACTGCATAACAACGCGGCGCCCAGCAAAAACGACAATGAATTATTATTTCCCATATGAACATCCTTATTAGTGGTAATCAGAGCAATGAATTATCCGAACTCATTCGTTTAACCCAGAGTTAACTTATATTTAAAAACCTCATCAATATAAGATCGCGCATAAAGAGAGACTGTTATTTATCCCTTTAACTTTAACGCGTTAATTATTGTTCCTCAGTTACTACAGGGATGATGCTAGAAATAACCGGCGAGAGCGGCCTTTCTGTTTCAGACACTAATAAGAAAAATATGGCAACGGCAGGAAGAGTAAGCAGATCGAATTCAAAAATATGCGGGATTTATTGAGGGAATAATATTTCCGGAGATAATGCTTTTAAAAAAAAAGCGCCCGAAACGGGCGCCTGTGACATTATGCCAGCCTGTCCAGCAGCTTCTGGTGGATGCCACCAAACCCGCCGTTGCTCATGACCAGAATCGTGTCGCCTGGCTGAGCGGCTTTGGCCACCATTTCCACCAGGGTATCGATATCCGCGCTCCAGTGCGCAGGCGGAATGCACGCTTCTGCGACATCTGATACCTGCCACGGAATATGGTGCGGCTGGAACAGAAAGACCTCATCAGCACGCGCCAGCGACGGTGCCAGATCGTTCTTGCTGACGCCCATCTTCATGGTATTAGAGCGTGGCTCCAGCACAGCCAGGATACGCGCTCTGCCGCCAACTTTGCTACGCAGGGCAGCCAGCGTCGCCAGAATCGCGGTCGGATGGTGGGCGAAGTCATCATAGACTTTGATGCTGTTCACTTCGCCGCGCAGCTCCAGCCGTCGACGCGCATTGATAAAGCTGTTCAGCGCCTGGCCTGCATCTTCCGGCCTCACACCCACATGGCGCGCGGCAGCAATCGCCATCAGCCCGTTGTGCATATTGTGTTCACCCACCAGCGCCCAGTTCACTTCCCCGACTTTTTCGCCGTCGAGCCAGATTTCCCAGTGAGACGCATCGTTGGTGAGCTTCTTCGCCTGCCAGCGCCCGTGCTCGCCCACGTTCTCCTGCTCGCTCCAGCAGCCCATCGCCATCACCTGTTTGAGGTTAGGATCATGTTCCGGCAGCAGGATCTTGCCCTGGCCCGGTACGATCCGCACCAGATGGTGGAACTGCTTCTGGATCGCGCGCAGATCGTCAAAGATATCGGCGTGATCAAACTCAAGATTATTGAGGATCAGCGTACGTGGGCAGTAATGGACAAACTTGGAACGCTTATCGAAAAACGCGCAGTCGTACTCATCCGCCTCAATCACGAAGAATGGACTTTTTCCTAATTTTGCCGAGACATCGAAGTTTCCGGGCACACCACCAATAATAAAGCCTGGCTCAAGGCCGCAGGCCTCGAGAATCCACGCTGCCATGCCGGCTGTGGTGGTTTTGCCGTGGGTTCCCGCGACCGCCAGCACCCAGCGATCGCGCAGCACGAAATCGTGCAGCCACTGCGGGCCAGAGAGGTAAGGAATGTTGCGTTCCAGCACCGCTTCCACGCAAGGATTACCCCGCGTCATCGCGTTGCCGATAATCACCAGATCAGGCACCGGGTCAAGCTGACTGGCGTCGTAACCTTCTGTTAATTCAATACCTTGCTGTTCAAGCAGAGTACTCATAGGTGGGTAAACGTTGGCGTCTGACCCGGTCACCTGATGACCAAGTGAACGGGCCAGCATCGCCAGACCGCCCATAAAAGTGCCACAAATCCCGAGGATGTGAATGCGCATTACGTGATCCATTACTCAAAAGTTCGGCGCACAGTGTAACGCCGCTCGCAGATGGAAGAAACGGATTAGGACTATGGTTTTTGAAGTTCAATCGGCTAAACTGCGTACGCATCCGTTGGCAGACTGTTACGCGTGCTGCCACTCCATCGAAGATTCAGGGAATGTGTTATGAAAACGTTGGGCGAATTTATCGTCGAGAAGCAGCATGACTTTCCGCACGCTACAGGTGAACTGACAGCGCTGATTTCCGCTATTAAGCTGGGTGCCAAAATCATCCACCGCGATATCAACAAAGCCGGTTTAGTGGATATTCTGGGTGCCAGCGGCGTCGAGAATATTCAGGGTGAGCAGCAGATGAAACTTGATCTGTTTGCCAACGAGAAACTGAAGGCAGCACTGAAAGCACGCGGCATCGTCGCCGGTATCGCTTCTGAGGAAGAAGACGAGTTTGTGATCTTTGAAGGTGAAGAAAACGGTAAGTACGTGGTGTTAATGGATCCACTGGATGGTTCTTCTAACATCGACGTTAACGTTTCCGTCGGCACCATTTTCTCTATCTACCGCCGCGTCAGCGAGCCGGGTACGCCGGTTGTTGAAGCTGACTTCATGCAGCCAGGCAACAAGCAGGTCGCTGCCGGTTACGTGGTTTACGGCTCCTCCACCATGATGGTTTATACCACCGGTGCAGGCGTGCATGCGTTTACTTACGATCCGTCTCTGGGTGTGTTCTGCCTCAGCCACGAACGTATGACCTATCCACCAACGGGTTACACCTACTCCATTAACGAAGGTAACTACATTCGTTTCCCGCAGGGTGTGAAGAAATATCTGAAGTTCTGTCAGGAAGAGGATCTGCCAACGCACCGTCCTTATACCTCACGTTACATCGGATCGCTGGTCGCGGATTTCCATCGTAACCTGCTGAAAGGCGGCATCTACCTCTACCCAAGCACCGCCAGCCATCCTCAGGGTAAGCTGCGTCTGCTGTATGAGTGCAACCCGATGGCGTTCCTGGCAGAGCAGGCGGGCGGTAAAGCCAGCGACGGTCAGAAGCGTATTCTGGATATTCCACCGGTCACGCTGCACCAGCGCTGCCCGTTCTACTGCGGTAACGAGGCGATGGTGAACGACGTTGAGCGTTTCCTGGCCGAGTTCCCGGATTGCCGTCAGGGTTAATCCGGCGTAGATAGTGACATATTCAAAGCCTGCTTAATGCAGGCTTATTTTTTTCCGTTTCGCGGCTATCGCAGGCATTACAATGCTGGTAATACTTTTCTATCTCTTCTTCTGCCCGCTTACGCATACCCGGGCTAGCCGGAAAGTGATCCAGCCCGGCGAAATATAAAATCAGACTCAACGTGCAGACCACCAGCCCGATAAAAAGGCTCGCATAAATCATCAAAAAGCCCAGAGCCAGCAGGCACAGGCTGCAGATTAACAGCGCAATAGCAGTAAAGAACCGGGAATTTATCTTCTCTCTGTTAAAGTATAATCGGCCGTTACGGCTGAGGCTGAGCGTATACTGATGTACGGCAAAATATCTAAAATTTGTGATTTCGCTGGATGTATCGATAATTTTAATAACTTCTTGCTGGATGGCGCTATTTTTTACCCCATATATTTTCTGGTTTAACAGGGTGATATAACGGCTTGTCAGCTGTGCTTGTTCCCGCTCGCTCACTAACCCCTCACTGAGTTCATTCTTTATGAACCGCATTTTATTATTAATTGTATGCTGGAAGAGGTGTTCGCCCTTTATATTCTTAGAGAGCCAGCGAAGTATCCCTGCCACAAAAAACAGGCCCACTATTAACATAAAAAAGAGCGGTGAATGTTCATATGTGGACAATAATTTGTCGATGTTTTCAATAACTGAAGCGTACACGTCTTTGCTCCCGATTCTGTAACATAATGGTCTGCGGGCAATGTTAGCGAATAAGGTCCGGACTGAACACCATTCAGGCTAAGGAGAAATCTTCGGCGAGGGAGATGCGGGGAAACCGCTTATGCGACAGGCGCAGCGTAAGACGCAAAAAACAGCGGGATAATGAGCGCATAGAGGATGCGCTCATCGGTGTTACTCAGGCTGCAACCTGAACTGCGCCATGGTTGCCTGAAGCTGATCGGACTGCGCTTCCAGCGACTGGGTCGCGGCGGTGGCCTGCTCTACCAGCGCCGCGTTCTGCTGCGCCGCCGCATCCATCTGTGTGACCGCCAGATTAACCTGCTCAATGCCACGGCTCTGTTCGTCGGAGGCCATCGAGATCTCTTTCATCAGTGCCGTTACGCGCATGACCTCACCAGAAATCTCATCCATGGTTTCCCCGGCCCGCGTCGCCATCTCGCTGCCCTCTTTGACCCTCGACTGTGAATCACTAATCAGCGTACGGATCTCTTTGGCCGCGTTAGCGCTGCGCTGTGCCAGCGTGCGCACTTCGTTTGCCACCACCGCAAAGCCACGGCCCTGCTCGCCTGCGCGCGCCGCTTCAACGGCGGCGTTGAGTGCCAGGATATTGGTCTGGAAGGCGATACCATCAATCACGCCAAGAATGTCGCCGATACGATTGGCACTGTCGGTAATCTCATGCATTTTTTCCATCACATAGCAGACCACCTCCGCGCCGCGATCGGCAGTATCAGAGACCGCGTTAGCCAGCTGGTGCGCCTGCTGGGCATTGCTGGCGTTAAGCCGCACGGTTGCCGTGAGCTGCTCCATGCTGGCGGCAGTCTGCTCCAGCGAGGCGGCGGACTCTTCGGTACGCTGCGACAGATTGACGTTGCCCGCGGCCAGTTCACGGCTGCCGATGTCGATCTGCATACTCGCTTCGCGCACCTGACTCACCGAGGTACGCAACGACTGCTGCATCCCGGCGAGCGCATGATTAAGCCGCCCCAGCTCATTGTTGCCCGACGGTGGCAGCGCCTGCGAGAGGTCGCCCGCCGCGACCTGCTCAAGATGGAGAATGGCCAGGTTCAGCGGCTGCAGCAGCATCCGGCGCAGCAGTTGCCAGGCGAGTACCAGCAGCAGCAGTGTTAATACCACCGCCACGGCGATCAGGATTTTCATTTTGGTTTCGTTGTAGGCCGCCTGCGCCAGCTGGGCCTGGGTGATCTGATCGGCCAGCTGGCTGAAGTCCGTGACGGCCTTGTTGTAGCTGGCCGCCAGCGTCGCCAGGTTGCCTTCCAGCAGCTGGTAATACTCGTCGGTATATTGCTTATCCAGGGCGTTCATCATCGGTTTGATGCCCTGGTCGAGATAGGCTTTGTAACTGGCCGAAACCGCATCGGCCAGCTTTTTGCCGTGCGCCGTCACCGTTCCGGCGTCCACAAAGCGCTTCAGGCTTTGCTTTGATGAGACCACATCCGCCTGCGACAGTTTTGTTACTGCCGCCCCCTCTTCCAGCAAACCAATTTCAATTTTACGCACCGCCAGCGCGGCGTTAGCGCGGGCCCGCATCAGATCGGCATTGCTCTGGTAAAGACTGTTCAGCTCGATCCCCTGAATGCGGTTGATCACATCCAGCGAGCGATTCCCTTTGTTAATTGCCACGATACCCATAAAACTCACCGCCAACAGCAGCAGTGTCATAAATGCCAGCAATGCCAGCAACCCCGTGCGAAGTGATAACTGTTTCATCCAGATAGTTTCCGTGTATGTGAAAAGGCAAATTTTCCAGCGGCCCTAAAACGGATGAAGTATCGGCAGTAACGGCGCGAAACTTTAACCCTGATTAGTGTTAACAACTTGATCATCACGGGAACATCCATCAAGCTAATCGCCGCTTATCCGTTATCCGGAGAAAAGAATGAAACCAGGATTACTTCTGATGCTGCTGTGCCTCAGCACAGCGGTGCTGGCAGAGGATCTGCCGACAGACGCCTCGCCCGATCGCTGCCTCAATGACGCCTCGACTACCCTTGCCATGAACCAGTGCTACGCTGCGGCCAATCGGGCCTGGGATCAGGAGATGAATAAGCAGTACAACAAACTGATGAAAACCCTCTCCGGCGAACCTAAAAACAAACTGCGTGCCGCGCAACGCGCCTGGATGAGCTACCGCGACAGCTGGCTTGAGGCGAGCCGCAGCCAGCTCAGTTCACAAGGCTCGCTGGGCAGCGTGGCGCTGAGCGCTCAGAGCCTGAGCCTGGTGCGCAATCAGGCACTGATGTTGCAGTCACTTGGTAAAGGCAGCTGTGCTAACCCCGATGACTGCTGATCGATAACCGGTTTTTGCGCTGGCTGAAGTCAGCGCGCTCATTAACCTTCAGGGAGAAACCATGGCTGCTTACGCCTCGACCATCATTCTGATTTGCCTTGCCGTGCTGAGTTATTTCGTTCACAACAACGCGGTCACAATTTCAATTCTGGTGCTGCTGGCGATTAAAATTACCCCGCTGGCTCAGTTCTTCCCCTACGTAGAAAAACAGGGCATTACCTTAGGCATCATTATTCTTACCGTGGCTGTGATGGCCCCGCTGGCAAGCGGCTCACTGCCCGCCTCTGCGCTGATCAAGTCGTTTGCTAACTGGAAGTCGATTGTGGCGATTCTGGTGGGGATCTTTGTCGCCTGGCTGGGCGGCCGTGGCGTGAACTTTATGAGCGTCCAGCCTTCGGTGATTGGTGGTCTGCTGATTGGTACAGTGATTGGCGTGGCGTTCTTCCGAGGGGTGCCGGTAGGACCACTGATTGCCGCAGGCATTGTTTCGCTGTTTGTGGCGGCTAAGTAGCGTTTGGGCGCATTCCGAAACGCCAAAAAGGGGGCATACTTTCAGAGTCAGTTGGCTATAATAGCCGACACTCAACATACGACTACTGAAGGAATGCCAGATGAGTTTGAACCAGGTGCCAGCAGGTAAAGACCTGCCAGAAGATATCTACGTTGTCATTGAGATCCCAGCGAATGCTGATCCGATCAAATATGAAGTTGATAAAGAGTCTGGTGCCCTGTTTGTAGACCGTTTCATGTCTACAGCCATGTTCTATCCGTGCAACTACGGCTACATCAACCATACCCTTTCTCTGGATGGT
Organism: Pantoea sp. RG18; assembly: GCF_025910075.1. Lineage (NCBI taxonomy): Bacteria > Pseudomonadati > Pseudomonadota > Gammaproteobacteria > Enterobacterales > Erwiniaceae > Pantoea > Pantoea sp. RG18. The sequence continues at coordinate 81,794 of NZ_JAPCIL010000015.1, read as the reverse complement.
GATCCGGTTGACGTACTGGTTCCGACCCCGTATCCACTGGTTCCAGGCTCAGTGATCCGCTGCCGTCCGGTTGGCGTGCTGAAAATGACCGACGAGTCTGGCGAAGATGCCAAACTGGTTGCCGTTCCGCACACCAAACTCTCTAAAGAGTACGATCACATCAAAGATGTGAACGACCTGCCAGAACTGCTGCGTGCACAGATCACCCACTTCTTTGAGCACTACAAAGATCTGGAAAAAGGCAAATGGGTGAAAGTGGATGGCTGGGATAATGCCGAAGCCGCTAAAGCTGAAATCATCTCCTCTTACGAGCGCGCACAGAAGAAGTAATTCTGCTGCCGGTTTGTGAGTCGAAAAAAAAACACCGTCCGGATGGACGGTGTTTTTGTTCAGGCCTCTGGCTCCTCATCGCGCTTCAGCCAGTCACCACTCATGATGCGCTGGCGTCCTGCCACTGAGCGTTGATAGACATAAAGCCATGCACTGCCAAACGGCGTCTGAGTCAGATAACGTTTGTACTCTCCCCCTTTGGTGCGAAGCGCATCCAGCTCCGCAAGGGTTGAGGCATCAATGCGGTACACCTCACAATGTACCGCTCCATTGCCCTCAATCACGCCGGGATAATGGCCCAGACTGTAAAGCTCAAAGCCTTCAATCTGGTGATCACCCAGCCACTGCGCATTCGTCATCCAGTGACTGTTTCCCTGTTTGCGCCGTAAACTGCCGTAGACAATTATTCGCATTGCTAAAACTCAAACTGATAGAGCAAATCGAGAGCCTGATCCACACCGGACACGGCTTCCAGATAGAGTTTAGGCATCAGGCGGTAACGCAAGGTTAACGTCGCCAGTGAATCAAATATGCCAACACCGTATTTTACCTGCAGACCCGGTAGCACATAGCCGCTGACCTGCACCTGCTGGCTGTCGCCAACACCGGCAGTATCAACAGCGAGATTGCTGACACCGAATGTCTCCCCGATTTTACCCACAACCTGCCCACTTTGTGCAACCCCTAAGCCAACAAGTGCTGAAGTGAGGGCGTTACTGTCGCCGTCGCTGCCCAATCCCTGACCGCGCAGCAGATAGGAAAGCGCTTCCTGTTGCGACATCGCCGGATCGGAGAAGACTTCCGCTTTTGGCTCATCCGCCAGGCCAGTGACGCGCAGACCCGCGGTGACGCCATCTTCGGTGGCATCCGGGTTACGGATGGCTTCCAGGTTGACGTAAGGCTGATCCGGCGGACCGGCAAACTGCAGCTCGCCTTTACGCACGATCAGATCCTGACCATAAGCGTGGAAGCGACCGGACGGAATGTTGATCTGACCGTTCAGGCCGAGTCCTGACTTATCCTGCACCATTTTCAGATCGCCATTCAGCTTCGCTTTCAGGCCAAACGCAGAGAGTCGCACATCGTTGCCGACGTGGATCACCAGATTGCTGTTAATCGGAATCGCGGCGGTTTGCGGTGCAATCGGCTTCAGCTGTTTATCCAGCAACACCTCATCCGACGAAACGCCAGTGGCGCTTTCCGGCACTTCCTGCACCGTGATGCGCGCCCATGGAATATCGACCCGGCCATCAAGGTTAAAGGCCGCTGGCGTCGCTTCAAACACCAGATCCGGCGAGACATCCATGCGCACCATCGGCGGCACGGTCACGCGAACCCGGCTGCCCTGCGCCGCAATGCGCGCACGCCAGTTGTCGAGCTGGCTCCAGTCTGCGTTACCGCTGAGGTTGATATTGCCCTGCCCGGTCTGCACCAGCCCGTTCAGGGTGGAGCTCATGCCGTTAAACACCAGATTCAGGTTGGCACTGGTCAGGTCAACCGGCATAAAGTTGCCATCCACATCCACACCCGTCAGGCCAAGCTGACCAAATACCTGCGGCTGCTGCACGCTGCCGCCCAGGCGCAGGCTGCTGTTCAGGCTGCCTTTGATCTTCTCGCCCTGCATCAGTGCCGGATTGAGCATCGCCAGCGAGACATTGCGGATGTTGACGTTACCGCCCAGCGTGCGGCGATTTTGCGGATCGTCGATCTGCACGTTGCCATCCAGCTGACCGTTATTGGCGATGCGGATCAGCCAGTCGAGCTGGGCGCGCCCGTTTCGCAGCGCGGCATTGAGGTTCAGCGTGTCAAAGGCGATCGGCAGATTGTTGCCCTGCACATCCTGCACCACTTTCACGCCGTTGCCCTTCAGCGCCACGGTACCGGTCGGCAGGCTGCCATCGGCAGTCCAGTTGACGCGCACGTCGCCGCTGAACAGGCCGCTAAGCTGAGTCGCATCCGGCATAAACGGCTTCACCATCGCCAGGTCAAAGCGATTCAGCACCACATGCGCCTTGCCTGCCGGGCCCGCTTCAACCGGCTCCGGCACACAAATTTGCGCATTGGGGTTCTGCCAGCAGTGTGGGCCGATGGTGGCCGTCTGGCGGCTGTTCAGATAGTCGATGGCCATGGCGCGGGTCAGACGCCACTCACCGACTGGCGTATCAAAGTGGGTGTCGTTCAGCGACCCTTTCCAGCGCTCCGTCTGGCGATCAAAGCTGCCGTTCAGCGCCAGCTGGCCAGAGACCGGTTTGCCCTGCACATTGAGCTTCAGCTGATGCTGATGCTCATTGCCGTCCGCGTTCAGCGTCAGCAGGCTGATGTTCAGCGCATCCTGCTTCAGCTGCTCGACGCGCAGTTGCAGTTTACCCGCCACCTGCTCGCCTGAACGGACGTCGCCATTCAGGGTGACGCGATTGATCTGCATCTGCTGCCAGCGCAGACCACGGGCATTAAGATCGGCCAGCAGCTGCGGTGCCTTCAGGGTACCCCGCGCTTTTATTGTGCCGTTGATGACGCCGCCCAGACCCGGCAGCGCATTGTCGAGCTGGGGTGCGTCGATACTGGCATCGAGATCCAGACTGTCGCCCAGCGCGCCTTTAACATCCAGATGGTTGCGTCCCAGCGCCAGCTTAATGCCCGGCACCGTCCACTGGTTGTAGCTGTTACCGGTCAGGGAGCCATCAGCGGTCACGGCGTTCTGTTTCACATTGCCTTTCAGCTGTAGCTGCGGCACGCTCAGTTGCCAGCTGCCACCATACAGACTGCCGCGGGTGGTGATTTTGCCATCCAGCCTTGCTGGCCAGTCGGGATACTGTTTAGCGGTATTAATTCCCGCCAGCGTCAGCTCACTGCGCCAGCTTATCGCCTTGCTCCAGTCCACCAGCGCGGTGAGATCGATATTGCCCTGCAGCGCAGCCACGCGCAGGCGGTCGAGGCTGAACTGCTCAACGTTGCCTTTACCCGTCAGCGAGATCGTCGCCGGTGGTACAGATTCACCCTTCACGGCAGTCTGCAGCGACATCACATAGTCGGTGGCTTTGCCTTTGAACTGATAGTCCAGGTTATCCGCCTGATACGCTACCGGACCGGTCAGCGGCCAGCGTAACTGCGGACTGGTCAGCTTCAGTGACAGCGGCAGTCCCGCCACCGCCAGCTGGGTCGTGGCGTCCAGCTGCGCATTCACCGGACCGGAGAGGTTCAGCCCCATCTTCAGCTCGTCGCGCATCGCGCCATTAAGTTTCAGCGCGAGCTTTTCGCCTTTAATCGGATCGGTATTCACTGTGCCGTTAAGGGAGAAATCGACAGGCCAGTTATCCGCCAGCGTCGCCTGACCGCTACCCTTCAGGTTGCCGAGGTTCGAGTCCACCTCCAGCGTGCTGAGCTGCATCTGACGATCGGCGGTTCTGGCTTTCAGCAGCAACCGGCTGACGGAAATATCGGTGTCGCCGGTAATACGCAGCTGTTCACCCAGAATCTGCTGCACCTCAATATCCAGCGGCAGACGGAAATCAGGCATCTCAGGCAGCAGGGGTTGCGCAAACATCGCCTGCAGCGTTTCACCCAGCGGTTTTTCAGCGGGATGTGGCTGCTGGACTTTCGGCTCCACCACCTCGTCATTGACCACTTTCGCCGCTTTCGGCAGCGCAATCAGCAGGCTTTGAATATGGGTCGGGTTCAGCGTCAGCGCACGATCCTGCCACTGCAGGCCGGTGGTGAAGTCGAGCAGCGATATTGCGGTGTCATCAACTTTGACATTGATATTGTGCAGGCCAAAGTGACGCAGCGTGATGGGGTATGGCGTGCTGAGGTTAGTGTTGCCACTCTCCTCTTCCGGCGCTGGTGCCGCAGGCGTCATTTTCTTGCTGTCGACCACCACGCTGATATCGCGCAGGGAGACATCGTTAACGCACACGGAGGAGTGCAGCAGGCAGTTGAGATCCACCGCCAGATGAATTTGCCCGGCATCGACGCTGACGCCAGGCATTTCGTAACGCAGACCGTTAAGGGTCAGGTTACGCCAGCCCCCATCGACCTGCTTGATTGACAGGCCCGGCACCCAGCGCGACGCACCTTTCAGCACTAAATGCAGCCCAGGCGTGGTACCGATTAAAAATGCCACCCCACCCAACAGCACGACCAGAAAGATCAGAATGCCGATCAGGACCTTTTTCCACAGCTTCATAGTTCTGGCCCCAGCCCTACGTAAAATTGTAATCCATGCTCTTCGTCATCCCCGATGGGTCTGGCGATATCAAATTTGATTGGGCCAACCGGTGAAGACCAGCGCACGCCGACGCCCGCACCGGTTTTGACGTTACTTTGCTTGATGTCGTTAACCGCTTCGCCCGAGTCGACAAACACCGCGCCCCACCATTTCCCGGTGACGTTGTACTGATATTCCAGCGATCCGGTGGCGAGTTTTGATGCACCGGTGAGTTTGCCGTCATCATCGCGCGGTGAAATGTTTTTATATTTGTAGCCACGAATACTGCGGTCACCACCGGCAAAGAAGCGCAGATCCGGCGGCACTTTTTCGAAGTCGTTGGTTTCGATCCAGCCCAGATTGCCGCGCGCCACAAAGCGATGACTGTCGCCAAGGGTACGGATCCAGACGTTTTGCGCCTGCAGGATCAGGAAGTCGACCTCTGAACCCCAGGTGGTATCAGAGACGTCTGCCGAATAGCGCTGTGAATCGCCCCATGTCGGCATCAGGCCGCCACGGGAACGGGTACGGTTTACGCTGACGCCGGGATAGAGCAGCATAGTGGTGTTGGTCACGCTGCCCTGAGTAAAGTGATCCAGGCTCCAGCGCAGGTTGACCGCCTTCTGCCAGCCGCTGCTGCTGTCCCAGTTGCGCGACATCGCAAGCGTAGTGGTATCCGCTTTGGTGTCGTTTAGGTCGGTGCGCTTCAGGCCGCCGGAGAAGGTGTAGTACTGCTCAAGCGGGCTTTTCAGCAGCGGCACTTTGTAGCTGAGATCGACCTGCTGTTCCGGCGCGGAAACGTAGGCGCTGGCCGCCAGGCTGTGGCCGCTGTCGTTGATCCACGGTTTTTTCCAGGTCCCTTTCAGGCGCGGACCGACGTCTGTGGAATAGCCGACGCCGGTTTCAATGGTGTTTTCGGTGCGGGGTGACATTACTGCGCTCAGCGGCAGCACTTTGGTCTGTCGTCCCTTGCTGAATTCCGGCGCGACCACCACCGAATTAAACCAGCCGGTAGCGGAGAGGCGGCGGTTCAGCTCGGCTAAATCGCGGGAGCTGTAGTAGTCCCCCTCTTTAAACGGCACCAGGTTTTGCAGGTACTCTTCGCGAATTTGCGATCCCTGGAAAGTAACGTCGCCGAAGCGATAGCGTTCGCCACTGTCGTAGTCGATATCCCAGAACGCTTCACGCCGCTCAACCGAGACACCAAGCTGGCTTTTTTTAAACGTGCCGTCGAAATAGCCGTTACGCAGTGCGAGATTAGAGAAGCCGCTTTTGAATTTGTCATATTGCCCGTGGTTAAGCTGGCTGCCCACTTCAGGGCGTCCCTGCTTCACCCAGGCTTTGTAATCCGCGTCATTGCGCGCATCACCTTCGACCACAATCGTGCTGCCGCCGATTTTTACCGGTTCACCAGGCGTTACGTGTGCCACTAATACCGGTCGTCCACCCTGCGCAGGCGCGGGGCGGGATTCGAAATCGATGGTGGGCTCGTAATAACCGAGCGCGCGCAGCCCCTCTTTTATCGCAACAGAAACGCGCGCGCGAAAGCGGCCATCATTAGAGACCTCATCGCTGCCGATGGTGGACAGACGCGCTCTGACATTCTTTTGCAGATCCCCGGATAAGCCGTCTACCTGTAATCGCACTGTCGCCGCCTCAAGGGCGGGCGCGGCAAGCAGCAGGCCAGCCATGCAATAAACATAAAATCGTGGCACCTGTACTCCTGTTAATCATGCCGGCCCCTTTTCCGCGGGGCGCTTATTAATCTTCTTTGCCCGCACTACCGCAACGGCAACATCCTCATCATAGCCGCACTTTATGGCAAACGGCGGAGCAACTCTGACATCTAAGTCAAATAACGGGGCTATTGTCGGTAAATGGGGTGAGCGATACAACTCCTGCGGGTCGGAATGATCAGTCCGATATGACTCACTCAGATAAATCCGAGTCTGTAACCGGCCGCTCTGGCTGCTAATGCGCCCTTAAGCAGCGGTTTGCCCTCTGGCGGCGCAATGAGCGCTCCTGCTATAATCGGCCACCACAGGCATGCCGCCTGTTTTCATTTCTGCCCCGACATGTCGTTTGTTGTCGAACTGGCGCAGACATTTTTGGCACGGATAGCTTTGTTTCACGGATAAACCAACTCTGTTTGCGCTTACCCACGCTGCCCAGGCCAAAAATGACAAGTGGATAACCCTTTGGATCTCATATGTTAGATAGCTTACTTGTCATTCTGTTACTGATCGTAATCAGTGCCTTTTTCTCTCTGTCGGAGATCTCGCTGGCGGCCGCCCGTAAGATCAAACTGAAACTGCTGGCCGATGAAGGCAACGTAAATGCGCAGCGCGTGCTGAAAATGCAGGAAACGCCGGGCATGTTCTTCACCGTGGTGCAGATTGGCCTCAACGCCGTCGCCATCCTGGGGGGTATTGTTGGCGATGCGGCGTTTTCGCCGGTTTTCAGCGGCCTGTTTAACCGGTTTGTCTCGCCGGAACTGGCGGAGCAGCTCAGCTTTATCTGCTCCTTCACCATCGTCACCAGCCTGTTTATCCTGTTTGCTGACTTAACCCCAAAGCGGGTCGGCATGGTCGCACCGGAAACCATCGCGCTGCGCATCATCAACCCGATGCGTTTCTGCCTGCTGATAATGCGTCCGTTGGTGTTTCTGTTTAATGGCCTGGCTAACGTCTTCTTCCGTATTTTCAAGCTGCCGATGGTGCGTAAAGATGACATCACCTCCGACGATATCTACGCGGTGGTTGAAGCGGGTGCGCTGGCTGGCGTGCTGCGTAAGCAGGAGCACGAGCTGATTGAAAACGTGTTTGAGCTGGAGTCACGTACTGTTCCCTCCTCCATGACCTCACGTGAGAATATTGTCTGGTTTGATCTGCACGAAGATGAGACCAGCCTCAAAACCAAAATCGCCCAGCATCCTCACTCGAAGTTTCTGGTCTGCAGCGGCGATATCGACCATATCGTTGGCTATGTCGACTCCAAAGAGCTGCTGCTGCGCGTGCTGGGTAATCAGAGCATGGCGCTGAACAGCGGCCTGCAGATTCGCTCGGCGCTGATCGTGCCGGACACGCTGACCCTCTCTGAAGCACTGGAAAGTTTTAAAACCGCCGGAGAAGATTTCGCGGTGATCATGAACGAATATGCGCTGGTTGTGGGCATTATTACCCTGAATGATGTAATGACCACGCTGATGGGCGATCTGGTTGGCCAGGGTATGGAAGAGCAGATTGTGGCGCGCGATGAGAATTCATGGCTGGTTGAAGGCGGTACGCCGATTGATGACGTGATGCGCGTGCTGGACATTGATGATTTCCCGCAGTCAGGCAACTACGAAACCATCGGCGGCTTTATGATGTATATGTTGCGTAAGATTCCGAAGCGTACCGATTTTGTGAAGTTTGCTGGCTACAAGTTCGAGGTAGTGGATATTGATAGCTATCGCATCGATCAGTTGCTGGTCACCCGCATCGATGAACGACCGCCGGTGCTGAGCATGACAAAAAGCGAAGAAGAGTAGAATGACCAGCAGTCTGGACATGGACAGCGCGGAACAACCGGAATGTGACGTAGTCTGTGAGAATTGTTGGCACTGCTCAGGTTCAGAGTGACAAATAAAATGGCCTGACTGGCCAGACACTAAGGGCGCCATCGGCGCCCTTATGATTAGTTGAACTCAAGTTTGAGACGAACGACCTGGCGGTTAATTTCTGACATCACGCTCAGGTGCTGTTTGTCTTTGACGCGCGGGATTAATACTTTCCCTTTGTCGAACTCGAACGCGCCGACGTCCTTGATATACAACCTTCCTTTGAACAGCGTTTTTACATATTTCGCTATTTGTAGCGGATTATAGCGCTGGAAGATCTTCATACTGACTAACTCCTGTACATTTTTAAGCACGCTTCGCCGTTTCCAAATTTGGTTCCAGCCCATGAAGCGCGAATTCGCGATAACTATAGAACACTCAAACCTACTAATGTTCCTAAAAGTGATTTTTTTTACTGAATTGACACATCATTACAGAACACTCTGTTATCAGGCTCACACAACACAGTATAAACCTTCGTTGGTTAAGGAATTGTGGCGGCCATAACAAACCTGACACCTTTCCAGGACAGGCGCATCATCCCTGCTTACTATTGCAGTAAAATGACTAACTGGTCTGATCACTCAAGGAAATAGCAATGCGAATAATTCTGGCAGCTGTAGCGTTGTCTTTACTGATACCGGCAAGCGTGATGGCTCATGACCTCAGGCAGGATATGCGGGTACCGGCCGTTGGCGTGAACGACAAAGGCGAGCTGTTATTGCAGCAGGATAAGTTTAGCTACAAAAACTGGAATAGCGCGCAGCTCGGCGGAAAAGTTCGCGTGGTTCAGCACATCGCGGGTCGCTCATCCGCTAAAGAGATGAATGCCGCATTGATCGAGGCGATTAAGGCCGCGAAGCTGCCGCATGATCGCTATCAGACCACCACCATCGTGAATACAGATGATGCCATTCCCGGTACGGGCATGTTTGTGCGCAGCAGCGTCGAGACTAACAAGCAGCAATATCCGTGGTCGCAGCTTGTTGTCGACAGCAAGGGCAATGTGCAGCATGCCTGGCAGTTACAGCCGGGCGGTTCCGCCATTGTGGTGCTGGATAAGCAGGGTAAGGTGAAATTTGTGAAGGATGGATCGCTGACGCAGGATGAAGTGACAAAAGTGATTACGCTGGTCACCTCCCTGCTGAAGGATTAATCGCTGAAGCCCCGGTGGGAAGAGCATCGCCCGCCGGGGTTTCAGCCTTCAGCAGGCTGAGCGCTCAGACAGCGTTAAAACAGTGATACGCGGAAGCCAGGATTAAGGAAGGATTCGCGCGGCGCGTAGTCCAGAGTTTTACCCTGCCAGTCGTGCACATGCGCGCCCGCCGCCATCGCCACGGCATGGCCCGCGCCGGTATCCCAGATGTTGGTGGGTCCGAAACGGGGATAGAGCTGCGCTTTTCCTTCTGCCACCAGGCAGAATTTCAGTGAGGATCCGGTCGCGACGGTCTGATGTTCACCTAACTGCTTCAGGTACTCTTTCATCTCATCGTCGTCGCCATGTGAACGACTTACCACCACCAGCGGAGGTCGCGCATCACGGACATGAATCTGTTCACGCTGACCGCCCTCCTCTTTCCACGCTTTGCCGTCTGCAGCGGAATACATCACGCCCAGCACCGGCGCATAGACTACGCCCATTACCGGCTTGCCTGCTTCGATTAGCGCAATATTAACGGTAAATTCGCCGTTACGCTTGATGAACTCTTTGGTGCCATCCAGCGGATCGACCAGCCAGTAGCGCTGCCAGTGCTGACGCACCTCCCAGGCTGGCGGATCTTCTTCTGACAGCACGGGGAGATCAGGCGTTAACTTTTTGAGGCCCGCGAGGATCACCTCGTGTGCAGCGATATCCGCGGCGGTCACCGGCGAATCATCCGATTTGTGAGAAACGTCAAGCGGCGCGGCACCGTTATAGACCTGCATAATCGCGTCGCCTGCTTCGCGTGCCAGTTGGCAGATTTGCTCTAACATTTTTCACCTCATTGTGTCTGTCTGCTGCAGGATCAGCTCATCGTCAGATAGTGACATTTTAGCAGTTCCGCCTGAAGTACCCATTTACAGGCACTTTGGCGATTCAATTTATAGATATATCAATATCATAGTTACCCATTTATCGCCACGCCTGTGCCGCTACGCCTCCATCGTTTAAGAATCCGTCGCTGACCGATGCGCCAAAACGTTATACCCATCACGATTTAAAATGACTATCTGTCATGCTTTTACATTATTTTGAGATCCTTATTTATTTTGCAGCAGGAGCAAGCATGTTTAAGCCCGGAATGATGTTACTGGCACTGAGCGTTTCCATCGCCACCCAGGCGGCGACGGTGGATTTGCGGATACTGGAAACCACCGATCTGCACAGCAATATGATGGATTTCGACTATTACAAAGACACGCCAACCGAGAAGTTTGGTCTGGTGCGAACCGCCACGCTGATCCACGCCGCACGCCAGGAGGTGAAAAACAGCCTGCTGGTCGATAACGGCGACATCATTCAGGGCAGCCCGCTGGGTGACTACATGGCGGCCAAAGGATTACATGAGGGCGAGATCCATCCGGTCTACAAGGCGCTCAACACGCTGGATTACAGCGTCGGTAACCTCGGTAATCATGAATTCAATTATGGCCTGCCCTACCTGAAAAAAGCGCTGGCGGGCGCACGCTTTCCCTATGTGAACGCCAACGTGATTGATGTGAAGAGCGGCAAACCGCTGTTTACCCCATACCTCATCAAATCCACTACGGTGGTTGATCGTGAGGGCAAAACGCAGACCCTGAAGATAGGTTATATCGGCTTTGTGCCGCCGCAGATCATGGTGTGGGATAAAGCCAACCTGCAGGGCAAGGTACGCGTCGATGACATCACCGAAACGGCTCGCCGCTACGTGCCTGAGATGCGCGCGCAGGGCGCCGATCTGATTATCGCTATTCCCCACTCCGGCCTGAGCAGCGAGCCGTATCACACGATGGCGGAGAACTCGGTTTACTATCTCAGCCAGGTGGAAGGCATTAACGCCATCCTGTTTGGTCATGCGCATGCGGTCTTCCCCGGCAAGGAGTTTGCTGACATCAAGGGCGCAGATATCGCCAACGGCACCCTGAACGGTATTCCGGCGGTGATGCCAGGCATGTGGGGCGATCACCTTGGCGTGGTTGACCTGGTGCTGAACAATGAGGGAGGACGCTGGCAGGTGAGCAGCGGCAAAGCACAGGCGCGGCCAATCTACGATACCGCAGCGAAGAAATCGCTGGCGGCAGAGGATCCGGCGCTGGTGAAGGTACTGGCTGACGATCACCGCGCCACGCGAGAGTTTGTGGCGAAGCCCATCGGCAAGTCCGCCGATGTGATGTACAGCTACCTGTCGCTGGTACAGGACGATCCGACGGTACAGATCGTCAATAATGCCCAGCGCGCCTACGTGGAGCATTTCATTCAGGGCGATCCGGATCTGGGCCGCCTGCCGGTGCTCTCTGCTGCTGCGCCGTTTAAAGCGGGCGGACGTAAAAACGATCCGGCCAGCTATGTCGAAGTGGAGAAAGGCGCGCTGACCTTCCGTAACGCGGCCGATCTCTATCTCTATCCCAATACCCTGGTGGTCATGAAAGTCACCGGTGCGCAGGTAAAAGAGTGGCTGGAGTGCTCAGCGGGCCAGTTTAATCAGATCGATCCCCACAGCACGAAAACGCAGTCGCTGATCAACTGGGATTTCCGCACCTATAACTTTGATGTGATTGACGGGGTTAATTATCAGATTGATGTGACCCAGCCCGCGCGCTACGACGCAGAGTGCCAGCTGATCCATCCTGAGGCCTCACGTATCCGTCAGCTTAGCTGGCAGGGTAAACCCGTCGATCCACAGGCGACCTTCCTGGTGGCGACCAATAACTATCGCGCTTACGGCGGCAAGTTTGCCGGCACCGGAGATAAATACATCGCCTTTGCCTCACCGGATGAGAACCGTTCCGTGGTTGCAGCCTACATCAGCGCGGAAACCAAAGCGCACGGTGAAGTTCAGCCGAAGGCGGACAATAACTGGCGGCTGGCACCGATTACCTCATCCACCCCGCTCGACATTCAGTTTGAAACGGCACCGGGTGATAAAGCGACCGGATTTATTAAGCAGCATGCGCAATATCCGCTTCAGCCCAAAGGGACAGATGAGATCGGCTTTGCTCTGTGGCAGGTGAATTTACAGCAGAAATAAGGCGGAAGAAAACGCTGCAACCGGGGGGGTTGCAGCATCCGGAATTACAGAATTTCCAGCAGTTCGACTTCGAAGATCAGGGTGCTGAATGGTGGGATAGAGGCACCCGCACCGCGCTCGCCATACGCGAGGTTCTGTGGGATCACCAGTTCCCATTTTGAGCCAACCGGCATCAGGGTCAGCGCTTCAATCCAGCCTGGAATTACGCCGCTTACCGGGAATTCCGCCGGTTCGCCACGGGCAACAGAGCTGTCGAATACGCTGCCGTCGATCAGTTTACCGGTGTAGTGCACGCGTACGCGATCCTGACGTGATGGGATTGGACCCTCGCCCTGCGTAATCACGCTGAACTGCAGGCCTGATTCGGTGCTGCTCACGCCTTCACGCTGCGCATGTTCCTGCAGGAACGCCTGACCTTCTGCGGCCATGGCTTCGGTGCGCTCACGACGCACGCCTTCAGCGCGTTCATGCACTTCACGCAGTGCGCGATGAACCACATCAACCGGTACGGCCGGCGAGTTCCCTTCCAGCGCGTCGCGCAGACCCGCGAGCAGTGCTTCTGGTTGCAGACCCTGCAGACCAGATTCCAGCAACTGCTGGCCAACCTGTAAACCAATACCGTAACTTGCTTGTGCTTCGACGCTGTCGAAAGAAGGGGTAGTCATCTTCGTTCCTTTCACTCTCGGATAAATTCGAACCGGCAGCATAGCAGCGCAGGCCGCTGGCGTAAAATGCCCTGCATCGCAGATGACTTTTGCCGGGGAAAGAGAAACAATAGAGCCGTCAATTTTATCAATGCTGGCAGGCACTTCGCGCCGGTATTGCCCATACTATAACTATCGGGGGGGATCACCCCCTCTGTAGCACACGAATAAGAGAGCAAACATGGGCCAGATAGCCCCACGACGCCGCAGGATGCGTGCAAAACATCTTGTATCCCGGCTGCAGACCTGGCTGGCCGCACGCAGGCTAAAGCAGCCTGCCGGAGAGGAGGAACCCCGAATGGCTTCAGACACGTCATCCCGCCTGCCGACATGGCTTCAGCGTATCTGGCATTTTACCGACCACATTCGCTGGATGGACCCGCTGCCTGCGCCGCACCGCCGTGGCATTGTGGCCGCACTGCTGGTGATGCTGGTGGCGTTTCTCTGGCCCGCCAGCACGCTGCGCTATCCGGTCGAGCAGCCGGTCGCACCCCAGACGGAGAAAGAGGTGCCGATGCAGGCGGATATTTATGAGAACAACAGTAGCCGCCAGCCGTCATCCTCACCGTCTCAGCAGACGCCAAAAGCCGATTCTCAGGGCGAGTGGCGCAATCTGACCATCGCTTCCGGTCAGACGCTGGCGCAGCTGTTTCGTGATAATAGTCTGCCGGTCAATGATGTGTTTGCGATGGCGCGGGTGGAAGGCAGCGATCAGCCACTCAGCTCACTGAAAAGTGGTCAGCAGGTGAAAATCCGTCAGGATGCGCAGGGGGCGGTAACCGGTCTGACGGTGGAGGGCGCAAACGGTCCGGTGCTGTTTACACGTCAGCCAGACGGCAGCTTTATTCGCGCGCAGTAACGCGAACAGCGGCGATTAAAAGGCACAAAAACAAAAACGCCGGCACAGGGCCGGCGTTTGTGTCGTGCTCAGTTAATAAAGATTAACCAGCAACTACTTTCACGTTCAGTTTCGCGAATACTTCGCTGTGAACCTGGAAGCTTACTTCATGCTCACCGGTAGTGCGCAGAACGCCGTTCGGCAGACGAACTTCGCTCTTAGCCACTTCAACGCCAGCTGCAGTCACTGCATCAGCGATGTCGCGGGCACCGATTGAACCGAACAGTTTACCTTCATCGCCCGCTTTAGACGTGATGGTTACAGTGCCCAGTTCATTGATTTTCTCAGCGCGTGCAGTTGCTGCAGACTGAACGTCAGCCAGTTTGGCTTCCAGTTCAGCACGGCGTGCTTCGAAGAACTCAACGTTTTTCTTGGTAGCAGGAACAGCTTTGCCCTGTGGTACCAGGAAGTTACGAGCGTAGCCCGCTTTAACGTTAACCTGATCACCCAGGGTGCCAAGGTTTGCTACTTTATCAAGCAGAATAACTTGCATTACCTTATCCTCTTAAAGTCGTTAATGGACAGTTGCCGATTACTGATGACGATCAGTGTACGGCAGCAGAGACAGGTAACGCGCACGCTTGATGCAGCGAGCCAACTGACGCTGGTATTTTGCACGAGTACCGGTGATACGGCTCGGGACAATTTTACCGCTTTCGGTAATGTAGTTTTTCAACGTTGCGATGTCTTTGTAATCGATCTCAACAACGCCTTCCGCGGTGAAACGGCAGAACTTGCGACGACGGAAATAACGTGCCATTAGGCTAGTCTCCAGAATCTATCAATTCAATCTGCTCGGCATGGAACACCACTTTGCTCTGGCCATTTCGTGCCTGATGGCAACTAATGAAACCGTCGAGTGTGAGTTGCGTGCCGACCGTTATATGTTGAGTAATCACCTGATGGGCGCTGCCGCTGATAATAACCGGCATACGACACCAGGCTTGCCGGTGAAACCCGGCCTCCTCCTGCACTGAGCGGTGCTCAAGCACGAACTGACAGTGAGGAATTCCTGACGGGCTAACTCTTCGAACCGGCGTCTTGCACACAGTGCCAGACAGGCGAAGTCGATTAACCGTCACGATGGATTACTCTTCAGAATCCCCAGCATCTGACTCATCAGCGGATTCGTTAGCAAAATCTTCGCGACGATCACGACGCTCATCTTTCGCTTTAACCATCGGCGATGCTTCAGTTACCGCGTTTTTAACGCGCATAACCATGCTACGGATAACGGCGTCGTTGAAGCGGAAGTTCGTTTCCAGCTCATCGATCGCTTCCTGCGGCGCTTCAACGTTCATCAGAACGTAATGCGCTTTGTGCAGTTTATTGATCGGGTAAGCCAGCTGACGGCGGCCCCAGTCTTCCAGACGGTGAATCGTGCCTTCTGCACCAGTGATAGCACCAGTGTAACGCTCGATCATGCCAGGAACCTGTTCGCTCTGGTCAGGATGAACCATAAATACGATTTCGTAATGACGCATCGAAATTGCTCCTTACGGATTATTCAGCCTCCTGTCGGGGTCAACCGCGGCCCATGGAAGCAAGGAACGTTATAGGCTGTGTCCCACAAAGGTTCGTTGTGACGAGCGTTTGTGGGACACAGCCTGAGAATGCGGCTGAAAAATTGACGCGTAATCATACTGGCGGCGACGGCTAAACTCAAGCGCACATTTCAACAAATGCCATCCGGCGTGCCATATACGGTAGCTTTTCGTGCTAATCATGTGAATACAGCGCGTTAAGCGGGAAAGGTTCAAAAAAGCTGATAAAGAGCTTCAGGCGGACGATCTGGCGATAATGTGCACAGTCGCTAAACTTAATGCAGACGTTACGGTTTGGCTTATCGGCGTCTAACAGAGTGTGTTCCCTGAAGTGAGGAGTCGGGCATGAAAACGTTCGTCATCGCCACTTTACTGGGTCTCTTCCTGTCTCCACCCGCTCTTGCCAGCAATGCTGACTGTGCGCAGCAGATAAGAAGTCACAGCAGCGAAGCGGCATCGGGTTATATCTACATTAATCGGCTGGATGCGCCACAAAAGAACCCGGTCAACGCGCCTGCCAGAGCAGCAGAAAAATCGTCTGCGCACTGGTAAGTGCCGGTAAATTTACGGGCGGCAGAACCACTCTCCGCCCGCTCATTTTTATAGCTGCTGTTTAAAAAAGCTGACCAGCGCCGTCAATGCTGATGGCGTGATCTTATGTCCAATCTGTTTTTCAGACAGCGAAGTCAGATGCTGCGCCAGCCCGTTGTCACGCAGCGCCCTCTCCAGCCGGACGCTCTCCGCCCAGGGCACCACCTCATCCGCCTCACCATGCCACAACAGCAGCGGACGGTTTGCCAGTGCCTCCAGCCGGTTGCAGGGATCGTAGTCGGCCAGCGGTGCCATGCGGGCAGCAAACTGCGCTTGCTGCTCAGGCGTGTCGGCCACCAGCGGCGGAAACAGCGACTGACTGAGCTGCATAAAATAGCCCGATCCCATCAGGCAGGCGACGCTTTGAATCTGCGGATAACGCGCCATCGCGCCCAGCGCCGTCATGCCGCCCATCGACGCGCCCGCCACCGCAAAGCGCTCGCCGGCGATCAGATCGTCAGCGCGCAGCGCCGATTCCAGCTGCGGCAGCTCATCAATGTTCTGTTTCAGAATCTCCCAGAAGCGGCCAAGGCGTGCATCGGCATCACCGTGATAGCGCGCGCCGTGCAGATCTGCATCCGGCATCACCGCCCGGAACCCCGCCTGTGCCAGCGCGACTGCGAAGTAGGCGTAGACCTCTTTTGAAGAGGTAAAGCCGTGATAAAACAGCACGGTAGGAAGTGGCTTATGCCGTTGTCCGGCAGGCGTGGCGTGCAGGCATTCGATACCGGCCAGCGTTTCTGTGGTGAGTTCAATCATGGTCTCTCCTGAGAAGGGGCAAGGCGTGCCGATTGAGTGTACGTCTGCGGGTTAATTTACGAAATCCCCTGCTGCGTTTAGTCGCCAGATTTCGGCCTAAACTTTTCCCGCGCTTTGCCGTTGATGTTGTGTCCCCCTAACTTGATCAAAGGTAATTTATGAAGCGTCTCTCTCTCAGCGGCCTGAGTCTTGGAGTTAAGCTGTCTGTACTGACGTCTCTCAGCGTAGCGTTATTGTTGCTGGTTCTGACGCTAACCCAGAGCCACACCGCTTCGCGGCAGCTGGAAAATCTCGCCATTGATGACATGCAAAACCAGGTGCAGGGCATCAGTGAAATGGCCACTATGTTCAACGCCACCCTCACCGAAGAGGTGGCTCACTACACCAGTCTGTTTACCAGTTTCCTGCCTAAGCGTTTTAGCCTGGATGAAGGCTCCCGGGTGCAGGTCGGTGCCTTCTCGACGCCGGTGCTGCGCGCCGGGTTAAAAACGCTGAACCTCGACCAGACCGCGGTAGACGATTTCACCGAACGCACCGCCGCCGTGGCGACCATTTTTGTGCGCGACGGCGATGATTTTATCCGTATTTCCACCTCGCTGAAAAAGCAGGATGGCAGTCGCGCGATCGGTACGCAGCTTGACCGCAACGGCGCCGCCTGGAAAAGCGTCCGTCAGGGCGACGTCTATCAGGGGCTGGCGACGCTGTTCGGCCATCGCTACATCACACAATATCAGCCGGTAAAAGATGAGAGTGGCAAGGTTGTCGCCATCCTGTTTGTCGGCGTTGGCATTGATAAGCAGTATGCGCTGATGCGTGAAAAAATCCTGGCACGCAAGCTGGGTGATAGTGGTCATTTCTTTGTGCTCAACGGCACACCCGGTAAGACGCAGGGAGAGTATCTGTTCGATCAGCACAACGAAGGAAAACGACCCGCCTGGGATGACGCGACACTCCAGCCGCTGCTGACTCAGCCGCAGGGCATGCTGCAGGCAGAGATCAACGGCGAGCACCAGATTCTGGCCTGGCAGCAGCTGCCGGGCTGGAACTGGGTGATCGCCGGCGAAGTTAACCGTGAAAGCCTGCTCGCCCCGATTACGCATAGCCGTAACCTGTTCCTGATAACCGGACTGATTCTGGTGGTGGTCTTTGCGCTGGGGTTTGTCTGGTACAGCCGTCGGGCGATTACCCGTCCGCTGCAGCAGGTGATCCATCTGGCGGAGCAGTATGCCGCCGGGAATCTGCAGGTCCATATGGATACCCAGCGTCGCGATGAAGTGGGCCAGTTGATCGTTGCGATCAACGGCATTGGCGATGGCCTGGAGAAAATCGTCAGCCAGGTGCGCGGCGCGGCGCAGGAGATCAGCGACGGCACGGACACCATCGCGGCCAGCAGTCATAACATCAGCGAGCAGATCGGGCGTCAGGCCAGCAGCGTGGAGCAGACCTCCGCCAGCATGGAGCAGTTTGGCGCGACAGTTGAACACACCGCAGACAGCCTGCGTCAGGCGATGTCACTGGTGGCCGAAGCCAGCGATATCGTCAGTCACGGCAGCCAGACGGTGGTGCGCTCGGTCAACACCATGTCGGCGATTAAGGTTTCATCACAAAGCATTGCGGATATCACCCACGTGATTGAGTCGATCGCCTTCCAGACCAATATCCTGGCGCTGAATGCCGCCGTTGAAGCGGCACGTGCCGGGGAACAGGGCCGTGGCTTTGCCGTGGTGGCCGCAGAAGTGCGTGCGCTGGCACAGCGTTCTGCGCAGGCCGCTAAAGAGATTGATGGACTGATTGCGACCTCCATCAGCAACGTGGCGGAAGGCCATCAGTTATCTGAGCAGACGCGCGATGCGATGAGCGACATTGTGACCCACATCGAGCAGGTGCAGGCGCTGATGGGCGAGATCAACGTGGCGGCGCAGCAGCAGGCGGCAGGCATCGGCCAGGTTAATCTGGCGATGAACCAGATCAGCCAGGCGACTCACCAGAACAGCGAACTGGTGACACAGGCGGAAAACAGCGCGCAGAACCTGAGTGATAAAGGGCATCACCTGACCCAGCTGGTCAGCGTATTCAGCCTTAAATCCTGACGTCATTCAGGGCGATGGCATACACTTAATGTTTCGTCCTGAAAGAGGGTTTTGCTATGCGTTCCGCTTATTTACTGGTGATAAGCCTGCTGCTGGCAGGCTGTTCCGCGCTTGAGACCACGCCAAAAGCACCGCCCGCACCGACGCAACAGGCGCAGGAGATTTCACGGGCGCAGAGTGGCGGTTTGCCAAAGCTGGGCAATATTACCGTTAACGTGCGCGGCTCACCGGATGATGCCGGGCGGGCCGTCGCCGCCCGGGCTAACCAGGCCGGTGCGGCTTACTATCAGATCGTGGCGCTGAGTGAAACGGTAATGCCCGGTCTCTGGTACGCCAGCGCGATTCTTTACGGCGCATCACCTGCCACAGGCACGGGCCAGTAAACGGTCTGTGATTGCTGTCTCAAGCAGGCGGGAGCCACGCCGATCGAGCCACTGCTGGCACCATGCATCCGCCAGCGGCGGTTCGCCATATTTCAGTAGCTGAGCGCCGGTCGCAAGCTGCAGCAGCGTGCGGGTCACCTCGCGCGCCTGCTCTTCGGGGACTTTGCTCATTCGCAGCCGTAACTGACGCCAGCGCGCATCGAAATGACGATTACTCCCTTTCACCGCTTCAAATTCCTGACTCAGCATCTCCGAAACCTCTGCCTGACGGGTGAGCACGCGCAGTACGTCAAGACACATCACGTTGCCCGACCCTTCCCAGATGCTGTTGACCGGTATGTCACGATAGAGGCGCGGCAGCTCGCTCGCTTCGCAGTAGCCGATGCCCCCCAGTACTTCCATCGACTCCGCGACGAACGGGGCTCCCGCTTTGCAGATCTGATATTTTGCAGCCGGAGTGAATAAGCGGGCAAACGTGACCTCATGCGGTTTTGCCGGTTGTGACCAGGCGCGCGCCAGCCGCATCAGCAGCGCGGTTTGTCCCTCCAGCTGCAGCGCCTGCTGTGCCAGAACCTGACGCATCAGCGGCTGATCCACCAGGTTTTTCCCCATCACCTGGCGCTGATGTGCATGCCAGAGTGCCACCGAGAATGCACGCCGCATCTGACCATGACTGCCGAGTGCGCAGTCGAAGCGCGTCATACCGCCCATTTTAAGGATGAGCCGCACGCCTTCGCCCTCTTCTCCCAGCAGCCAGCCGGTCGCATCGCGAAACTCCACCTCACAACTGGCATTTGAGCGATTACCCAGCTTATCTTTAAGCTGCTCAAGCTGGATGGCGTTGCGTGACCCATCAGGCAACAGGCGCGGCAGGAAGAAACAGCTTAATCCGGCGGGCGTCTGCGCCAGCACCAGATGCGCATCGCTCTGCGGCACCGAGAAGAACCATTTGTGGCCGGTCAGCCGGTAGGCTTCACCCGGGCCGCGCGCCCCCAGCGGCTCGGCCCGGGTAGTGCTGGTGAGCAGATCGCTGCCGCCCTGTTTTTCCGTCATGCCCATACCGATCAGCAGACCCCGCTTCTGGTCGCCGGGCTGCGCATGGGTGTCGTAACGATCGCTGAGCAGCGGATCGAGCCAGCCTTCAAACGCGGCGGGCAGATAAGTCTGCAACAGTGGAATGGCCGCGTGCGTCATGGTCACCGGGCAAAGCGTGCCCGCTTCAACCTGCGCGTGCAGAATAAAGCGCGCAGCCCGCGCCACGCTGGCCTGTTCACGTACTGTGGGATGCCAGCTGAGATTATGCAGGCGGCTGGCGCAGACACCCTGCATCAGCAGGTGCCAGGCGGGGTGAAAACGGACTTCAT
Source organism: Pantoea sp. RG18 (assembly GCF_025910075.1). NCBI lineage: Bacteria > Pseudomonadati > Pseudomonadota > Gammaproteobacteria > Enterobacterales > Erwiniaceae > Pantoea > Pantoea sp. RG18. The sequence goes on along the minus strand of NZ_JAPCIL010000015.1, from coordinate 61,115 downwards.
CCATCCGTACGCCACGGCCGTCGTAGCGCAGCAGTTCAGGTGGCTCCGCGTTGGCGAGCCGGCCCAGCTCCAGCGACTCGGCGCTGCCCAGCTGTCGGCCTACCGAAGCCAGCCACTCCCGATCCCATCCGGCGCCTTCGCGTGACAGTGCCTCGCCGAGCGGCGTATCAGACAGGAACAGGTTGCTGTTGCTCAGAGGATGGGGCTGATTAAAAACGGTGTGTGTTGTCCAGGTCATAACCACTCCTCGCGGATGTCACTCAGTAAGTATACCCGTCGTCTTTCAAGCTGCATTTTTGTTGGCTGCGTTCACTCACCCGAATCACTTACTCATGTAAGCTCATCGGGATTCGTTCTCTTGCCGCCTCAATGCAACCCGAAATCCTTTGGGTATATACGAATGACGCGCAGTTATGCCTGGTACAGAAACTAATTTGTGGCGAGGATCACATCGGGGATCAGGCGTTGCGCTGACGCACCGCTTCAAACAGGCAGACACCCGTAGCCACCGAGACATTCAGCGAAGAGACGCTGCCGGCCATCGGAATGCTGATCAGCTCATCGCAATGCTCACGGGTCAGACGACGCATGCCTTCCCCTTCCGCGCCCATCACCAGCGCCATCGGACCGGTCATTTTGCTCTGGAAGACGGTATGGTCAGCTTCACCTGCGGTACCGACAACCCAGATGTTGTACTCCTGCAGCAGACGCAGGGTACGTGCCAGGTTGGTGACGCGGATCAACGGCACATTTTCTGCCGCGCCGCTGGCCACTTTTTTGGCCGTTGCATTCAGGGGCGCAGAGCGATCTTTCGGCACGATAATCGCGTGCACACCGGCCGCATCGGCACTGCGCAGGCAGGCACCCAGATTGTGCGGATCGGTGACCCCGTCCAGCACCAGCAGGAAGGGTTTCTCCAGGCTCTGCAGCAGATCCGGCAGGTCGCCTTCCTGATACTGACGACCCGGTTTTACCCGCGCCACAATACCCTGATGCACACCGCCTTCAACCTGGCTGTCGAGCCACTTGCGCTCGGCCAGCTGAATCACGACCCCCTGAGCTTCCAGCGCGGCGACCACGGGTTGCAGGCGACGATCGTCGCGGCCTTTGAGGATAAAGACTTCCTGGAAACGTTGTGGATCACGTTCCAGCAGCGCCTGCACGGCATGGATACCAAAAATAATTTCGCTCATCGATCTGCTCAGTGTTTGGAAATGAATGAATGACCGCCCTTTCTCAGTGAGAAAGGGCGGGTGCGCGCATCAGTCAGGCTGCGCCTTTTTTCTGGCGCGCTTCGCCCGGGTGGCGGCGGCGATTTTACGGGTTTTTTCCGAGACGTTTTTACTTTTATTCTCGGTATTTGCAGCGGCGGGCTTACTCTTGTCGCCCCGGAAAGCGGCGTCCGGCTCGAAGTTGGACTTCTTGCTCGCATCACGACGGCGTTTCGCTGGCGCTTTGTCGTCACGCTTCGCCCGGTCGCGTGCGGTTTTGCCTTCACCACGTACCTGACGCTGGCTGGAGATCAGGGCAAAGTCGATTTTACGCTCATCCATATGGACGGCTTCAACACGCACTTCAACCGTGTCACCCAGACGATAGGTGCGACCGCCCGATTCACCGATCAGACGCTGACCTACCGGGTCAAAACGGTAGTAATCGTTGTCGAGCGTCGAAACGTGGACCAGACCATCAATGAACAGATCGCTTAAGCGTACAAAGAAGCCAAATCCGGTCACGCTGGAAATGACGCCGTTGAAGACGTTGCCAACCTGATCCTGCATGAAGTCACACTTGAGCCAGTCCGCGACGTCACGGGTCGCTTCATCGGCGCGGCGTTCGGTCAGGGAACAGTGCAGGCCCAGTTGCAGCATCTGCGGCATCTCGTAGTGATAGCCGCCGGTTGCTGTCGTCATATCTTTGGCGACGCTGCGATCTCTCGGCATCAGGTATTTAATGGCGCGCTGTACCAGGCCTTTACCTTCGTCCTGCTCTTTTGCCAGCAGATATTTGATGGCGCGATGCAGCGTCAGATCCGGATAACGACGGATTGGCGAGGTAAAGTGCGCATACGACGAGAGCGCCAGACCAAAGTGACCGCGGTTTTCCGGATCGTAAACGGCCTGCTTCATCGAACGCAGCAGCATGGTTTGCAGCATTTCCGCATCAGGACGATCGGCAACCTGCTTCAGCAGCGCCGCATAGTCGATTGGCTGCGGTTTATTGCCGCCAGGCAGACTCAGTCCCAGCTCGTTGAGCACGGTACGGAAGCTCTTGATGCTTTCGTCGGTCGGGCGATCGTGATCGCGGAACAGCGCCGGTTCCTGATTTTTCTCAACGAAGCGTGCCGAGGCGATGTTCGCCAGGATCATGCACTCTTCGATCAACTTATGGGCGTCATTACGTGACACGCGCTCAACACGCTCAATACGGCGCTCGGCGTTGAAGATAAACTTCGCCTCTTCCGTTTCAAACGAGATACCGCCGCGCTCTTCACGAGCGGCTTCCAGCGCATGATAGAGGTTGTTCAGCTCTTCAAGGTCTTTAACCAGTGGCGCATACTGCTGGCGCAGCTCTTTGTCGCCCTGCAGAATGTTCCAGACTTTGTTGTAGGTCAGACGCGCATGGGAGTTCATCACCGCTTCGTAGTGCTTGAAGCCGGTCAGTTTACCTTTGGTCGAGATGGTCATCTCGCACACCATACAGAGGCGATCGACCTGCGGGTTAAGCGAACATAAGCCATTCGACAGCACTTCCGGCAGCATCGGCACAACCTGCGACGGGAAGTAGACCGAGGTTCCGCGCTGATGCGCTTCGTCATCCAGTGGGGTGCCCGGACGGACGTAATAGCTGACATCCGCGATAGCTACCCACAGACGCCATCCGCCACCGCGCTTCTTCTCACAGTAAACAGCATCATCAAAGTCACGGGCATCTTCACCATCGATGGTGACCAGCGGCAGCTTACGCAGATCGACGCGGCCTTTTTTGGCCTCTTCCGGGACTTCTTCTTTCAGTTTGCTGACCTGAGCTTCCACTTCCGGCGGCCAGGTGTGCGGGATTTCATGCGTACGCAGCGCCATATCCACGGCCAGGCTGGTACCCATATCATCGCCCAGAATCTCGGCGATTTTTCCGATCGCTTTGCTGCGACGGTTCGGACGCTGGACCAGCTCAACCACCACCACGGAACCCATGCGGGCATTCATCGTCTCTTCAGGCGGGATGAGAATATCAAAACTCAGGCGACTGTCGTCCGGCACCACGAAGCCGGCACCGGCATCGGTAAAGTAACGGCCAACGATCTGATTGTTGCGGGGTTCCTGCACCCGGACCACGCGCGCTTCGCGGCGGCCTTTGCGATCGGCACCCAGCGGCTGCGCCAGGATCACGTCACCGTGCATACAGAATTTCATCTGTTCTGCGGAAAGGTAGAGGTCATCTTTCTGACCTTCTGCCCGCAGGAAGCCGTAGCCATCGCGGTGGCCAATGACTTTACCGCGCAGGAGATCAAGACGTTCTGGCAGGGCATAACACTGACGGCGGGTGAACACCAGCTGACCATCACGCTCCATGGCGCGAAGGCGGCGACGCAGCGCCTCAAGGTGTTCTTCTTCCTGCAGATTCATCTCTTCAGCCAGCTCTTCGCGGCTGGCCGGTTTTTCACGTTTTTCTAACAGAGCCAGAATAAATTCACGGCTCGGAATAGGGTTTTCGTATTTTTCAGCTTCTCTATCCTGAAAAGGATCTTTTGACATAGCGGTTCCTCCGATGTCATTTAATATTTATTTCCACCGGCGATCTGGACAAGATGATCTCATAAAGTGGTGTATTTCCTTCGACCAGATCTGCCAACGTATAGCTATCCAGCTCCTGCAAAAATCGCTGCACCGCATCATGTAACGCCTGCTTCAGACGACAGGCTGGCGTGATGGAACAGGACGCACAATCCACTAATTGTAGTGGTTCCATCTTACGTACCACATCGCCAATGACAATCTGACGAGCTGGCATACCCAGACGAATGCCCCCGTTTTTACCACGCGTTGCGGCGACATAGCCCGCCCGGCTCAGCTGATTGATAATTTTGACCATATGATTACGGGACAAACCATAAGTGTTCGTCACTTCCGTAATATTGGTCTGCTGACCTTCCGGCAACGATGCCAGATAAATCAGTGCCCGTAAGCCATAATCAGTAAAACTCGTGAGCTGCACAGTAACCTCAGTGAACCTTCAGGCGCGGCATGACCTTATTCGCCCTGTGATTGATGCCAGGATTAAATCGGATCGCCATTCGATTAGCTACGATGATAAACCAGAGTCTGTCTGGCCGTGCGCTTTTTTAAGCCAGCAGAAGGTTTGACAAGCGAAGGGAGGTTAAGTGGCATCAAAGAATGGAAAAACAAGGGCCGGACAGCGTCCGGCCTGAATGATTACGCGTCGAACGGGTCGCGCAGAATCATTGTTTCACTACGATCAGGGCCGGTTGAGATGATATCAATCGGCACACCCGTTACCTCTTCCACACGCTTGATGTAGTCACGCGCAGCCTGAGGCAAACCTTCCAGCGTCTTGACGCCAAACGTTGTCTCACTCCAGCCTGGCAGGGTTTCGTAGATCGGCTCAATGCCTTCCCAGTTCTCTGCCGCCAGTGGCGTGGTGGTCACTTCGCGGCCATCAGGCATACGATAAGCCACACAGATCTTCACCTCTTTCAGGCCATCCAGCACGTCCAGCTTGGTCATGCAGAAACCTGACAGGGAGTTGATCTGGACCGCGCGGCGAACCGCTACCGCATCCAGCCAGCCGGTACGACGACGACGACCGGTGGTCGCGCCAAACTCATTACCCTGCGCACAGAGGAATTCGCCGGTTTCATCGAACAGCTCGGTCGGGAACGGGCCTGCGCCAACGCGGGTTGAGTAAGCTTTCACAATACCCAGCACGTAGTCGACATAACGCGGGCCAATGCCTGAACCGGTCGCTACGCCACCTGCGGTGGTGTTGGATGAGGTCACGTACGGATAGGTACCGTGATCGATATCCAGCAGCGTACCCTGCGCACCTTCAAACATAATCAGATCGCCACGCTTACGCGCGACGTCCAGCAGTTCAGAGACGTCAACGACCATGCCAGTGATGATGTCAGCGACTTCCATCACATCACTCAGCACTTTATCGAAGTCGACTGCCGGCTCTTTGTAGTACTCCACCAGCTGGAAGTTGTAGAAATCGACCACTTCTTTCAGCTTGGCAGCAAAGGTTTCTTTGTTAAACAGGTCGCTGACGCGCAGGGCACGGCGAGCGACTTTATCTTCATAAGCCGGTCCGATGCCACGACCAGTAGTACCAATCGCTTTGGCGCCACGAGCACGTTCACGCGCCATATCCATCGCAACATGATATTGCAGGATCAGCGGACAGGCTTCAGAAATCAGCAGACGTTCACGTACCGGAATCCCGCGCGCTTCCAGGCCTTTCATCTCTTTCATTAAGGCTTCAGGAGAGAGCACTACGCCGTTACCAATGATGCTGGTGACGTTATCGCGCAGAATGCCAGAAGGGATCAGGTGGAGGACGGTTTTTTCACCGTTGATGACAAGCGTGTGGCCCGCATTGTGGCCGCCTTGATAACGCACAACGTAATTCGCGCGCTCAGTCAGAAGGTCTACAATCTTACCTTTACCTTCGTCACCCCATTGGGTGCCCAGTACGACGACGTTCTTACCCATTTCTCAAAATCACCGATTGCTTAAAAAAGGATTCTACCATCTGATCCCGTGGTTTTCAGCACTTTTAGCATACGATTGCGCGCTTTTTTGCCTGAGTTTTGATCACTACAACATGTTGGGGATAATAGCGTTGAAAGGCACAATTTAGCCGGTCTGAACGTCAGCCTCAGAGGTTGCCGTGCAGGCTGAGCATGCAGTAAATCACCATGCCAGCAACGACCAGTCCTCCACCAAAGCGGTGCAGCAGACGATCGGGCAACCGCGTCATCGTCAGGATCATGCGTCGCCAGGCGCGCGGCATAAACATTGGTCCCAACCCTTCCAGCACTAACACCAGCGCCAGCGCCATCCAGATGCTTGTTTTCATTCTGATACCCAAAAAAAAGGGCCGACAACATTGTCGGCCCACAGGTTATATCAGTTCTTAGCGTGTCGCGTTAGAGGGCGCCTTCATATATCGGAAGAAGTCGCTATCCGGGCTTAACACCATCACATCCTGATCGCTATTGAAGCTGTTTTCATAGGCACGCAGGCTACGAATAAAGGCGTAGAAGTCAGGATCTTTGCTGAACGAATCGGCAAACAACCGCGCCGTTTCCGCATCACCGTCACCGCGTGTAATCAGCGCTTCACGCTGGGCTTCAGCCAGAGTACGGGTGACCTGGTAATCGGCCTGGGCGCGCAGTTTTTCCGCCTCTTCCTGACCCTGTGAACGCTGGCTACGCGCTACCGCTTCACGCTCAGCACGCATACGGTTAAAGATCGCATCAGACACTTCAGTCGGCAGGTTGATCTGCTTGATGCGAACATCCACCACCTGAATACCTAACGCCGCCATACTGTTCGGGTTTGGTGCTGGCTCGCTGCTGTTGGTTTCACGCTCGACACGGGCCGCTGCACTGGCAATCGCGTCATCAGCCGCAGGGGTTGCGATTTCATCATCGTTGCCTGCAGAGCCGGTATTCAGCGCGTCACGCACATCGGTAGTCAGACGACCACGGGAGTCCGTTACGATATCTTTCACATCCAGACGACCCATCTCAGAACGCAAGCGGTCACTGAACTTACGTTTCAGCAGCACTTCCGCCTGAGAGACATCACCGCCACCGGTGGCCAGGTAGTAGCGACTGAAGTCGCTGATACGCCACTTGATGTAGGAGTCCACGATCAGATCTTTCTTCTCTTTGGTGACGAAGCGATCGGCCTGGTTATCCATGGTCTGGATACGCGCATCCAGCGTTTTAACCGTTTCCAGGAATGGAATCTTGAAATGCAGACCCGGCTCAAACACCTGCGGTTTGTTTTCGCCGTCGCGCAGGACTTTACCGAAGCGCAGAACAATGCCTCGCTGCCCTTCCTGCACCACAAACAGGGACGCATAGAGCGCCACCAGCACGACAATGATTAAAAATACTATTGGCTTACGCATCGATTACTCTCTCCCTTCGCGCTGGCTGTCGCTGCGCTGAGCATTTGCCCGACGCTGATCCATGATATTGTCCGGACTGTATGACGACGTGTCATTGCGGCTGGCACTGCTATCGGAGCGCGCAGGCAGCGAAGAACCATTCGCGCCTTTCTGACCATTCTGGCCCGATGAAGTCTGACCGCCACGCATCAGTTGATCCAGCGGCAGCACCATCAGGTTATTACTCCGATCGTTAACCAGTACTTTGCGGGTATGGCTCAGCACACGTTCCATGGTCTCGATATAGAGACGCTCTTTGGTGATTTCGGGTGCAGCTTTATACTCAGGCAGGATCTTGGCGAAACGCGCCACCTCACCCTGCGCTTCCAGAACGGTACGCTCTTTGTAAGCGCGTGCCTCTTCCAGAATACGTTGCGCCTGGCCGTTAGCACGAGGCTGAACTTCGTTGGCGTAAGCTTCGGCTTCGCGAACGTACTGCTCGCGGTTTTCGCGTGCGGCAATCGCGTCATCAAATGCAGACTTCACCTCTTCCGGCGGACGTGCAGCCTGGAAGTTGACGTCCAGCACCGCGATCCCCATGTTATAAGGGCGAATCGTCTCGTCGATTTCACGCTGGGTATCGCTACGCACCACGGTACGACCTTCGGTCAGGATGCGGTCCATGGTAGAGCGACCAATCACGCCGCGCAGTGCGCTGTCGGTAGCCTGACGCAGGCTGTCGTCCGCGCTGGTCACAGCATAAAGATAACGTTCCGGATCGGTCACGCGGTACTGCACGTTCATCTCCACGCGCACCACGTTCTCATCTGAAGTCAGCATGACGCCAGAAGCAGCCAGTTCGCGCACCGATTCAACGTTAACCGCACGCACCTGATCAACGAATGTCGGCTTCCAGTTCAGGCCGGGTTCGACCAGATGACTGAACTTACCGAAGCGCGTCACCACGCCACGTTCCGCTTCTTTGATGGTGTAGAAACCGCTTGCAGCCCAGATGACTACAGCAGCAACAGCCACGATACCAACAATTTTGCCACCGCTGCCGGAGCCGCGCTGACCGTTGTCGTTCTGTTTGCCACCGCCCAGTCCACCAAGCTTCTTGCTCAGCTTACGGAAGATATCATCCAGATCAGGAGGCCCGGATTCCCGTCCTCCCTTATTCCCCCCAGAGTTGCCGCCTTGATTATTGCTGCTTCCCCACGGGTCGCGGTCCTGTCCGTTATTTCCGGGCTGATTCCACGCCATGTTTCTACTCCATTTATTGTAATTACGATTTTTACCCTTCAGCTTTCGGATTGCAGCGGTGTTGGCTGCCTTCGCTCACCCTGGTCACTTACCTGCGTAAGCTCCCGGGGATTCACTCAGTTGCCGCCTTGCTGAAATCCAAAATACTCGGGTAACGCCAGCGTATTCGGGTCTGCAAAGAAAGTGCGACAATCTTCAATTTTTAAGGTAAATGCGTTTGGGCAATATCAAACAATGTAACTGGTCAGCGACGGTTCCTGCTTACATAAACGCATCCACTCAATAATGGGCATACGTATCTGCAATCCTACACTGCCGTCTTCTTCATTCCACTCTTTCTCAATCGCCTGCAGCTGATAGAAACGGCTGCGAAGTCGCCCCGCTTCCGGTGGCAGACGTAATGCGTGCTGGGCTATTTCACCCGCCAGACGCTCAGACAGCGCCTGCCATAGCAACGGAATGCCTGCGCCTGTCTGGGCGGAAAGCCAGACGCGGATTGGCAGGTTCTCTTCGTTACGATCGATACGCGGTTCGAATCCGTCGAGCATATCGATTTTATTCATCACCAGTAACGTCGGGATTTCGTCAGCTTCAATCTCTTCCAGTACGGCATCGACGGCGGCGATATTTTCCGTGACGCGAAGGTCAGCCCCATCAATCACGTGCATTAACAGCGTCGCCTGACGAGTCTCCTGCAGCGTGGCTTTAAAAGCGGCAACCAGATCGTGAGGAAGATGGCGAATAAAGCCTACCGTGTCCGCCAGTACAACGTCCCCGACATCAGCAACATTCAGACGGCGCAGTGTGGGGTCGAGCGTCGCAAACAGCTGGTCTGCGGCAAAGACGTTGGCGGAGGTCATGGCGTTAAAGAGGGTCGACTTGCCGGCGTTGGTGTAACCCACCAGCGAAACCGTTGGCACATCCGCTTTGGCGCGTGACTGACGTCCCTGTTCACGCTGTTTTTCAACTCGCTCAAGACGAGACAAAATCTGACTGATACGGCCGCGCAACAGCCGGCGGTCCGTTTCTAACTGCGTTTCACCCGGGCCACGTAAACCAATCCCGCCTTTCTGGCGTTCAAGGTGGGTCCAGCCGCGCACCAGACGTGTCGCAAGATGGCGCAGCTGTGCCAGCTCAACCTGCAATTTACCTTCGTGGGTACGTGCGCGTTGGGCAAAGATATCCAGAATTAAACCGGTGCGATCAATGACCCGGCATTCGCACAGGCGCTCGAGGTTTCTTTCCTGAGCGGGCGTAAGGGCATGATCGAATAATACGACCGATGCTCCTGTTGTTTTTACCGCATCGGCAATTTCAACGGCCTTTCCTTCACCGACAAAATACTTGGGGTGTGGCGCTTTGCGGCTGCCAGTAACCACTTGCAGCGCCTCAACGCCAGCAGAAGAGACCAGGGTTTCAAACTCCTGCAAATCTTCTACTTCTTTGTCTTGGGAGAACCAGATGTGTACCAGTACGGCCTGCTCACCGGCTTCATAACGGTCAAACAAGCTATAACCTCGCTAAATAAAAGACCAGGACGGAAAACCGCTGTTCTCCGTTCCTGGCTGTACGGTGACGCGTTATTCTGCGTTATCACCGTCTTGTTGTGGCTGTGGCTGCGCAGTTGTGTTGCTGCCGCCATGATGGTAATTGTTGCTGCCGCCACCGGTATTATTGCTATGGTGAGAAACCGGGCGTGAAGGAACTACGGTAGAAATGGCGTGCTTATACACCATCTGACTCACCGTGTTTTTCAACAAAATGACGAACTGATCAAATGACTCAATCTGACCCTGCAACTTAATACCGTTAACCAGATAAATCGAAACCGGAACACGTTCACGACGCAGTGCGTTCAAAAACGGGTCTTGTAATGATTGCCCCTTAGCCATTCTATCTTTTCCTTATATGCTTGTTGTTTGTTGCAAGTAGAACCTATGGTTCTGAAAAAAACTGCGTAAAAATTTGCGCACGATAACCCATCAATTGTACACAATCACCCATGCTTCGCACTAAGAACCTGTAACACTGTATCACGCGCCAGCCGGGGCTCGTCACTGTCAAGCCAGTGAACATTTTCCCAACCGCGTAACCAGGTCATCTGTCGCTTAGCAAGCTGCCGGGTTGCGCAAATTCCCCGATAAACCATCTCGCTGTAATCGATTTCGCCCGATAAATAAGACCACATCTGACGATAGCCAACACAACGAATGGAAGGCATGTCCGTATGCAAATCACCTCGTGCAAAAAGGGCCCGAGACTCCGCTTCAAATCCTGACGCCAACATCTGCTCAAAACGCAACGCGATGCGCTGGTGCAGCAATTCACGGCTCGCGGGGGCGATGGCAAACTGTTGCACGTCGTAGGGTAACGCTTCACCGGATGTTTTTGTCAGTTCCGTTAAAGTTTTACCCGAAATAAAAAAAACTTCCAGTGCTCGCGAAAGTCTCTGCGGATCATTCGGATGAATACGACTGCCGGCAACCGGGTCGATTTCACACAGCTGGCGGTGTAAAGCTTCCCAGCCTTTTTCACGCGCCGTTTGCTCTATCCGCTGACGAACGTCGGGATCGGCCGAGGGCAACGGCGACAATCCTTCAAGTAACGCCTTGAAGTAGAGCATGGTTCCACCAACAAGCAACGGTATTCGTCCGGCTTCAACGATATCCGCCATTTCTGCTAAAGCATCCCGCCGGAACTCCGCTGCCGAATAGGCTTCAGCGGGATCGCGAATGTCGAGCAGACGATGGGGTGCCACTGCTAACTCCTCAGCCGACGGTTTCGCCGTACCAATATCCATCTGACGATAGATTAAGGCAGAGTCTACGCTGATTAGTTCCACTGGTAACCGCTTACGCAATTCAATTGCTAAAGCAGTCTTGCCAGAAGCCGTGGGTCCCATCAAAAAAATAGCCTTTGGCCGGCCAGCCTGGTTTAATTCACTCATGCTTCAACGCGTTGATCGCGCTCTCAATCTCTATGGGCTGTAATAAGCCTGAAGGCGGCGATTTCAGTAGCTGTGGGCAAAGCCGTTCAAGCTCTGCCAGCAGGTTGATCGCCTGTGAGTGATTCCAGTCGGAGGACTCTGTATCCTGACGCCGCGCCAGCCACTGGGCCAGTTGCGTCGCAGAGATCTCCTGCTGCCGGGCGAGATAGCCTAACAGCTCAGGAATCAAGATTTGTAAATTTTGTGTTCGTAACGGTAAAGGCACCGCGCGTAAGGTCACGTGGTCGCCTTCGGGCTGAAGATCAATACCCATCTGATTGAGCAGGCTGCTCTTTTCTTTTGCGGCCTGCCGTTCATCCAGGGCGATTTTGAGCCGCACCGGAATCAGCAGGGGTTGCGGTTTAAGCCCATCTTCACCCGGTTCAAGCTGCGCCTGTTTCAGCCAGCGCGCCGCGACCGGCAGCGCCATCAGCATTAACTTCTGATCCTGCTCCAGCAGCGCATAGTGGTTTTGTAACACGGTCAGTACCCGGCCAAAACTCTGGGCATGCGCGGCCAGCGGCGAGGGTTTTTCGGCCGGACGCGGTGCCGGTTCACGGGCTTTTGGCGGCGGCGTGGCGCTGACAGGCGTTTTCAGCAACTGCTGATAAACCGCGCCTTCACGCTGACGATACACGTTCTCTTTGTTTTGCCAGGCCGGCGCCGCTGCGGGCGGTGTTTGCCGCGTGGAGGCTGAAGATTGATTCTCGCTGGCGGGGGCTGAAGGCTGCGCAAAATGATTCCCTCCCGCCGCCTGACGGTTTTCCGGCTGCCAGCGCGGTGCGGCTTCTTCTGCCTGCAGCGCAGGCAAAATGGGTGACGCTATCGCCTGTAATGCGCTGACCACGCCCTGATAAATAAAATCATGCACCAGGCGTGACTGATGAAAACGCACTTCATGCTTGGCCGGGTGAACGTTGACATCCACCTGATGCGGATCGATCTCCAGATAGAGCACATAAGCGGGCTGCTGGTCATCCTGGAGCTGGGTCTGGAAAGCCTGGCGGATAGCGTGATTAATCAGCTTGTCGCGCATCATCCGGCCATTGACGTAGCAATATTGTAACTCGGTGACCTGGCGCGAACCGGCGGGATCGGCGACCCAGCCGCGCAGCGAGAGATCATCATGCTGCCAGTCAATTCGCAGCGCATGCTGAATAAACGTGGTGCCGCAGATAGCTGCCAGTCGCCGTTCGCGCTGGCTCTCCTCGCTGACGGCCCGATACTGACGCATCATTTTGCCGTTGTGGCTCAGTGAAAGCGCGACATCAAAACGCGCCAGTGCAATACGACGGATCACTTCGTCGATATGACCGAACTCGGTTTTCTCTGTGCGCATAAATTTGCGGCGCGCCGGGGTGTTATAAAACAGATCCAGCACTTCGAGCGTGGTCCCACAGGGATGCGCAGCCGGTTTAACCGTTACCGTCATATCACGCCCTTCCGCATAGGCCTGCCAGGCTTCGGTTTGATCGGCGGTACGTGAGGTTAAGGTCAGGCGGGAGACAGAACTGATACTGGCGAGCGCTTCACCGCGAAAACCCAGGCTCATGATCGCTTCCAGGTCATCCAGTGAGGCGATTTTACTGGTGGCGTGTCGGGCCAGCGCCATCGACAGCTCGCTTTTCACGATGCCGCAGCCGTTGTCACGAATGCGGATAAGCTTTGCGCCCCCCTTTTCAATATCAACGTCAATGCGCGTTGCACCAGCATCCAGGCTGTTCTCCACCAGCTCTTTTACAACCGATGCAGGACGTTCAACCACTTCACCCGCCGCAATCTGGTTTGCCAGTTGGGGCGGTAAAATTTGTATCGGCATGGTTTTCCTTTTAGCTGGTCGCCCGGCGCAGCGGCCGGGCAAACAATCAGGATGCAGGGATTTTCAGGTTCTGCCCCAACATGACGTTGGTCGATTTCAGATTATTGGTCTGCATTATCGCTTTCGGGCTGACGCCATAATGTGCGGCAATGCCGGTCAGTGAATCCCCCACAACCACTTTATGACGCACAACGCCGCGTGGCGTGGCGCGCGTGGTGCGGCTGGCGGCCGCACTGGCCGGCACTTTCAACCGCTGTCCGACCCATACCACATCCCGCTTCAGGGTGTTCATTTCACGCAGGGTCGACATGCTGACGCCATACTTCGCGGCAATCCCGGAGAGTGTCTCACCGCGCGTAACCGTATGGCGCTGAGTTACGCCGGTATATTGCGTCACCCCGGTCGCCGGGTTGCTGGCGACGTTAACCGCTGGCGACGAGCCCAGCGGCCGGTTTTCCTCCTTTGGGATGGATTGCAGCGGGTGCGCCAGGAAATAAGTGCGCAGACCTTTATAGATCGACTGCGCAATCTTATCCTGGTGTGCGCTACTGCCAAGCAGTCGCTCCTCCGAGGAATTACTGATAAAGCCGGTTTCCACCAGCAAAGAAGGAATATCGGGTGAACGCAGCACGCCAAGACTGGCATGCTCAGGCAGACGTTTATGCAGCGACGTCACGCTGCGCATCTGCTGCAACACTTTCTGGGCGATGTCATAACCGACCCGCTGCGAGTGACCGAATTGCAGGTCAAGTACTGCCTGGCTGAGGTAGGGGTCGGCCTGACTGTTAGCCAGCAGGTCACCTGCGCCGCCCAGCAGCTCAGACTGTTTCTCTTTCTGCTCCAGCCAGTTAGCCATCTCGTTATTGGCCCGGCGGTTTGATAATACCCAGACCGATGCACCGGTCGCCGCATGGCTCGGCGCAGCGTCAGCATGAATTGAAACCAGCACGTTGGCGTTGGCTTTACGCGCCACGTCGGAGCGGCCCATAACCGAGATAAAATAGTCGCCATCACGTGTCAGGACGCCTTTAAACATCGGATCGTTATTCAGCAACACCCGCAGTTTACGTGCAATTGCGATTGTGACGTTCTTCTCTTTCAGTCCGCGCTGCCCGATAGCGCCGGGATCCTGACCGCCATGTCCGGCATCAATCGCCACAATCACGGTATCGTTCTGGCTGACGGCCCGGCCAGGACTCACGGTGCTGGCTGTGCTGGTCACGGACGTCACCGGATTCGAATTAAAGGGGTTCGCCGCTGCGGCACTCTGGGTGGGCACGCGCGTCGGGGCCGTTACCGGCGCAGGCACACTGCGCGTAACAGCAGGCGGCTTACCGGTAATGGTGAAGACCACGCTGTAGCTGTTGCCATTGCGCTGGGTGACCGCCCGGGTTTTACCCGCCTGCGTCAGCTCAAACACCAGCCGCACGCTCTGTTTATCTTTCGGGGTGCTGGTGCGAATTCGCTTTACGATGTTTTCGCCGCTGAAATTTAACGGCAGCCCCTGAACCACGCCGCTCTGGCGCACATCAAGCACCACACGGTCAGGATTGCGCAGCGGGAAGAAGCCATAGACAGGTTGTCCGGCAAAGTTCAGGGTGATGGTTGCCTGGCTGTCGCCATTGGCGACTTTGATATCCGACAGGGTGGCAGCAAACAGGGGTGTACAGACCAGCAGCAACAGTGTCACCAGCGCTATTTTCATCCGTGACATCATGCCTGATCCCTGCCCTGACCAAATTGTTCAAGCCATTGCTGGCCCGACGAGGATTGTGCCGTCAGTTCCGCTTCACGCGCCTCACCCACGTAACGCAGCGTTAGCGTGAGATCGGGCGGCGGCAGAAAACCGGCGCCCTGCTGCGGCCATTCAACCAGGCAGATAGCATCGCCGCTGAAATAGTCGCGGATGCCCATGAATTCAAGCTCTTCAGGATCGGCAAGACGATAGAGGTCGAAGTGATAAAGTGTACGGTCGTCCAGCGTGTAAGGCTCAACCAGCGTGTAAGTAGGGCTTTTGACGTTGCCCTGATGGCCCAGCGCCTGCAGAAAGCCGCGGCTGAAGGTGGTTTTACCCGCCCCCAGATCGCCATAGAGATAAATCACTGCCGCGCTGCCACAGGCGCGCGCCAGCTGAGCGCCCAAACTGAGCGTAGCCGCCTCATCGGGCAAAGAGATAACACAGGTCTTCATGCTTCTTTATTCATCTCAGGATTAACAAACTGCCACAGCAGATCCAGTAAATCAGTTGCCAGCATACCGCGCGTACCACGTTCCGCAGCGACCGCATCGGCCGCGGCACCATGTGCAACGCAGCCGGCGCAGGCCGCATCAAACAGCGTCAGTTTCTGGCCCACCAGCGAGGCGATGATTCCACTCAGGAGATCGCCCATACCGCCGGAGGCCATACCGGCATTGCCCACGTCAGCAAAGGCCATTTCACCCTGCTCGCTGGCAATCAGCGTACCGGCACCTTTCAGTACCACTACACCACCATAACGCTGCGCCAATGTCTGCGCTGCATGTAAGCGGTCACTCTCAATTTCACTGGTCTCGGTATTCAGCAAACGCGCCGCTTCACCAGGATGCGGCGTAATAATGCGATTCTGACGTTTCTCCGCACTGATTGCCAGCAGGTTAAGTGCATCCGCGTCCCAAAGCATCGGCTTTTCACTGCTCGCGACCTGCTTCAGCGCACGCTTTCCCCAGTCGCGCTGACCCAGACCGGGCCCTATCGCAATGACATCGGCCCACTCCAGCGCCTCCGTCAGGCGCTCATCGGTCAGTTCATCGACCATAATTTCGGGCCGGGCGGTCAGGATCGGAATAATATTATCTTTGTGAGTAAGTACTCGCACTAACCCACTACCGCTGCGCAACGCCGCTTCTGCCGTCATCCGTACCGCGCCAGCGGTACCGGCATCGCCCCCCACTACCAGCAGCCGGCCGTGACTGCCCTTGTGCGAGGTTGGTTTGCGCGGCTTGAGCCAGCGGGTTAATGCGCTGGCATCATAACGCGCGATGGGAGCCCCTTCGCCCGCCAGAAAAGCGGCCAGGCCGAGATCGGCATAGTAAAGCTCTCCAATGTAATCTCGCGCTTTGCCGGTGATCTGGCCCGGTTTAAGAGCAACCACACTCAGCGTATGGCTGGCATTAATTACCTCACCGGGCGCGGTGCCATTGCGGGCTGATAAACCGGAAGGCATATCAATGGCAAGTTTCGGCGCCGCATGAGCGTTCGCCTGCTGGATCAGCGTGGCATAGGGTTCTTCGGGCGCACGATGACTGCCGGTTCCCAGCAGCGCATCCACAATCACATCGATCTGCTCTGGCCAGACCGCATCGGCCGCATGAATTTCACCGCCCGCATCCAGCCACGCGTCCCGTGCACGCTGCGCCTCTTCCGGCAACACTTTTTCACTTTCGCACGCCAGCAGCGTAACGGTTTTGCCCGCCGCCTGTCCCAGTCGCGCCAGCACATAACCATCGCCACCGTTATTGCCGTGACCACACAGAATCAGCCAGTGGCTGGCCTCTGGCCAGTGCGCAGTCAGATGCTCGTAAGCGGCCTGTCCGGCACGCAGCATCAGCTCATACAGCGTAATGCCGAGCGCATCGGCCCCCTGTTGCTCAAGCTGGGCCACAGCCTGCGCAGGCCAGACAGAATATGGTAAACTGCGGCTGTTTTTCTTCGAATCCTGGTTACTCATGTCATACCCTCTCGATCTTCATCAATTCGCACAACAGATTAAACAGTGGGGATTGGATCTCGGCTTTCAGCAGGTCGGCATCACCGATACCGATCTCAGTGCGGAAGAGCTGCGCCTGCAGGCGTGGCTGGATAAGCAGTATCATGGCGAGATGGAGTGGATGGCGCGACACGGCATGATGCGGGCGCGTCCTCATGAACTGCTGCCCGGCACGCTGCGCGTTATCAGCGTTCGCATGAACTACCTTCCGGCCAAAGCCGCCTTTGCCAGCACGTTGAAAAATCCCCAGCTGGGCTATGTCAGCCGTTATGCATTAGGTCGTGATTACCACAAAGTATTGCGCAATCGACTGAAAAAGCTCGGAGAAATGATCCAGCAGCATTGTGGCGAGCTTAATTTTCGCCCGTTTGTGGATTCGGCCCCGCTGCTTGAGCGGCCGCTGGCGGCCAAAGCGGGACTCGGCTGGACCGGCAAACATTCGCTGATACTGAATCGGGAAGCAGGTTCATGGTTTTTCCTCGGCGAACTGCTGATCGATATTCCGCTGCCGGTAGATACACCGCAGCAGGAGCAGTGTGGCCGCTGTGTCGCCTGCATGACTATCTGCCCCACCAGCGCGATCGTTGAGCCCTACATCGTGGATGCCAGGCGCTGTATTTCCTATCTCACCATTGAGCTGGAAGGCGCGATCCCGGAAGAATTTCGCCCGCTGATGGGCAACCGGATATATGGCTGTGATGACTGCCAGCTGATCTGTCCGTGGAATCGCTATGGACAACTCAGTGACGAAAGCGACTTTTCACCGCGAGCGGCGCTACACGCCCCTGAGCTGATCGATCTGTTTCAATGGGATGAAGCGAAGTTTTTACGCATCACTGAAGGCTCAGCGATTCGCCGCATTGGTCATTTACGCTGGCTGCGTAATATTGCAGTGGCGCTGGGTAACGCGCCCTGGTCGCCCGAAATCGTTCAGGTACTGGAACAACGACTCGGTGAAAGTGACCTGCTGGATGAACATATTCTGTGGGCAATCACGCAGCAGCAGCAGAAACGCGAGCAACTCGTGGTTGAAGTGCAACCTGCCCAGCAGAAGCGCCTGGTTCGTGCAGTAGAGAAGGGTTTACCGCGTGATGCGTGATTGAACAGCTTGATCGCGAATTATCGTTTTCCACATGCTGTGAATAAAAATAAAAAGCTGTTGTCATTCAACTGCAACAACGCTGATTTTGCTGTTAAATAACAAATTGAAATATTTTCATAACGATAAATATCAACAACTTATATAAAAGTTGTGTTTATTTAATAATGAGACTATCGCTTCGGTTAACCTGCAAGGTTGTGGATAACTCTGTTCAAAAGCCATTTACAGATCGCCGTAACAGGCGCAGATGATGGGGTGCAGTGCTGTGGATAACCTTCATGAAACAATCAAAATCACGCGACGTAAAACAGTCGGATAACGGACTGAAATGAGGGTGATGTTAAATCTGGAGCGGGAAACGAGACTCGAACTCGCGACCCCGACCTTGGCAAGGTCGTGCTCTACCAACTGAGCTATTCCCGCATAGAAGGGCACTGCTAAATAAAACTGGAGCGGGAAACGAGACTCGAACTCGCGACCCCGACCTTGGCAAGGTCGTGCTCTACCAACTGAGCTATTCCCGCAAAGAGGGTACTGCTTACATTTTAAAACTGGAGCGGGAAACGAGACTCGAACTCGCGACCCCGACCTTGGCAAGGTCGTGCTCTACCAACTGAGCTATTCCCGCGCCTTGTACCGTTAATAAATTCTTCACCGGTACGGGGTGCGCATTATACGAGAAATCGTTGCTGCTGCAAGCGTCTGAAAGCAAAAATTTTCGCTTTCAGCGCGTTTGCTGATTAAATCAGCAACCTGGTGATTTCATGCGCACCCGTCGCCGATTAAAGCTGCAAAAAGTGTTCGCGGTAGTACGCCAGCTCCGCCACGGACTCACGGATATCATCCAGAGCCTGGTGCGTCCCCCCTTTTTTGAAGCCAGGAAGGATATCGGGTTTCCAGCGACGAGCCAGCTCTTTCAGGGTACTGACATCCAGATAACGATAGTGGAAGTACGCTTCCAGCTCAGGCATGTACTTAAACAGGAAACGACGATCCTGCCCGATGCTGTTGCCGCAGATAGGCGAGGTGTTCGCCGGAACCCACTGTTTCAGGAACTCAATGGTCGCCAGCTCTGCTGCGCGATCGTCAATCTGACTCTCCTTCACCCGCGCAACCAGACCGCTGTTGGTATGAGTGCGGACATTCCACTCATCCATCAGCGCCAGCTGCGCATCGGACTGATGAACGGCCATGACCGGCCCTTCCGCCAGAATGTTCAGGTTGGCATCAGTCACCAGGGTCGCAATTTCAATAATGCGATCGTGCGTCGGATCAAGTCCGGTCATCTCAAGATCAATCCAGATCAGATTCTGTTCATTTCCAGTAGCCATGCTGTTTCCTGCGGTTGCTGTAGTCGTCATTTACGATGAATAAGGTGTATCATAGACGTTTTGCCCAGCCGGGCGAAATCTGGCTAACGCTGTGAGGGTGAGTGAGTAAAAATAAACTGTCGAAGGGCCAACAACGCCGCGTAAGCGCTAACCACGATCGCCGTCTCAACCAACGCAGAGAGCGTCCGGAAGCGGATGACAACCTGTTTGGTGAAGCTGCAGATGGGGTCGTTGTCAGCCGTTTTGGCATGCACGCTGATGTTGAGGATAGCGCAGGCGTCGCCCACCGCTGCAATATCCGCCGAACCATTCGTTCGCTGGTCACCGGCGACCGGGTGCTGTGGCGTCCGGCAACCAGCGGCAACAAAGGTATTGTTGAAGCGGTGCATGAGCGCACCAGCGTATTAACCCGCCCCGATTTTTACGACGGCGTGAAGCCGATGGCGGCGAATATCGACCAGATCATCGTCGTCTCCGCAATCCTGCCTGAACTGTCGTTAAACATCATCGACCGCTATCTGGTTGCCAGCGAAACACTGGACATTGAACCGTTGCTGGTACTGAACAAAACCGATCTGCTGGATGACAAGGCGCGCGCCTTTGTCGATAAGCAGATGGATATCTATCGCAATATTGGCTATCGCGTGGTCATGGTCTCCAGTCGGGCGAAAAACGGCATGGACGACCTGAAAGCGGCGCTGACCGACCGCATCAGTATCTTTGCCGGTCAGTCTGGCGTCGGCAAATCGAGTCTGCTGAATGCCCTGCTCGGCTTCGACAAAGAAGAGCAGGTCGCTATTCTGACTAACGAGGTTTCGGATGGCTCAGGCTTAGGCCAGCACACCACCACCGCATCGCGCCTTTATCACTTCCCGGACGGCGGCGATGTGATCGATTCACCTGGCGTGCGTGAGTTCGGTTTATGGCATCTTGAGCCGGAACAAATTACCCGCGGATTTGTCGAATTCCGCGCATTCCTTGGCGATTGCAAATTCCGCGATTGTAAACACGGCAGCGATCCCGGCTGTGCCATTCGCGAAGCGGTCGAACAGGGCAAAATCAACAGGTCCCGTTTTGATAACTACCACCGTATCCTGGAGAGCATGGCGCAGGTAAAAACGCGTAAAAATTTCCCTGATGGTGAAAGTTAATCGGTATAACCGCGTCTGAACGGATAAGCCGGGGCATTTTGCGAGGTGCATTCCAGTCGCGCGTCCAGACCGTGCAGCGTGCCGGAATTCGGGTATAGTCGCCATCTGAACGGGGCGCTGCTACAATCCGCCCCCTTTTTTACAACGTCATAAAATAGCCAGGAGGCTAAGGTGTTTGATCGTTTAAAACTCGGCTTGAATCATATTCTCCCGAAGAAATGGCTGACTGAACTTGCCGGTTGGGGCGCCAGTCGCCGCGGTGGTTGGTTGACCAAACTGGTCATTGACATCTTTGTCTGGTTTTACAAAGTCGACATGGCGGAAGCGCGTAAGCCCGATACCGCCAGCTATCGCACCTTTAATGACTTTTTCGTTCGTCCGCTGAAAGACGATGCGCGTCCGGTGGATGCCGATGCCAATCTCATCGCCCTGCCCGCGGATGGCGCTATCAGCCAGCTCGGCCACATTGATGGCGATCAGATTTTCCAGGCTAAGGGTCATCACTACACCATCGACGCCCTGCTGGCGGGTGATGAGCGGATGGCATCCCAATTTGTTGATGGCGAGTTCGTCACCACCTATCTGGCGCCCCGTGATTATCACCGCGTCCATATGCCGTGCAACGGCATCCTGCGTGAGATGATTTATGTGCCTGGCGACCTCTACTCCGTCAACCCACTGACCGCGCGTAATATTCCCAACCTGTTCGCCCGTAACGAGCGCGTCATCTGCTACTTCGAAACCGATATCGGGCCGATGGTGCAGATCCTGGTGGGGGCCACCATTGTCGGCAGCATCGAAACCGTCTGGGCTGGCACCATCACGCCACCGCGTGAAGGCGTGATCAAGCGCTGGCACTATCCGGCAGCGGATGATGAAAGCGCCGTGGTGCTGTTGAAAGGCCAGGAAATGGGCCGCTTCAAGCTTGGCTCTACCGTCATCAATCTGTTCGCACCTGGCCGCGTCAAACTGGCTGAAAGCCTGGAAGCAGAAAGCAAAACCCGTCTGGGTCAACCGCTGGCGATTGCGCTGCCGGTCGCGACAGACATTTCCGACGTCATCGTCGATTAAATTGAGTGTCCTCTGTGCGTTCGATTCTCCTCCTGCTGCTGAGCCTGTGGCTCAGCAGCCCGGCCTTCGCGGCCAGCCTTCCTGATGCCAGCCAGCTCAAACAGCAGCTGGAAGAGATAAAATCGGCCAAAAGTTCACCCTCTCAGGCTGAACAGATCCAGACGATTGAAGCCGCCTTAAACTTTCTCTCTGAACGCGATGAATCGCTGGAGCGCGCGGCGCAATATCAGCAGGTTATTGATGATTTTCCGCGTCTGGCGCGCGAACTGCGTCAGCAGATCGCCGCGCTGAGTGAAAGCGGGAAAACCGTGCGCAACAACATGAGCAGCGCCGAGCTGGATCAGGAGATCCTGCAGGTCAGCAGCCAGCTGCTGGAAGAGGGGCGTCAGGCACGGCAGGAGCAGGATCGGGCGCGGGAAATCAGTGATTCGCTGTCGCAACTGCCGCAGCAGCAGACTGAAGCACGCCGGGCGATGACGGAGAGTGAACGCCGTTTGCAGAGCGTCAGCAGCAGTTCGCCACAGGGGCAGCTGCAGCTGGCGGCTCGCCAGGCGGAAAGCGCCGCGAATAAAGCGCTGGTCGATGAACTTGAGCTGGCACAGCTCTCTGCCAACAACCGTCAGGAACTGGCGCGGATGCGGGCTGAAGCCCACCAGCGCAAAGCAACTCAGCTCGATAACTATCTTCAGGCGCTGCGCAACCAGCTCAACGATCAGCGGCAACGTGAAGCCGAAGTCGCGCTGGCCCGCACCGAGCAACTGGCAGAAAACAGTGGCGATCTTCCGCCAGAGATCAGCGATCAGTTTCGGGTTAACCGCGAACTCTCGGTTGCCCTGAATCAGCAGGCGCAGCGCATGGATCTGGTGGCGTCGCAGCAGCGACTGGCCACTAACCAGATTATTCAGGTCCGTCAGGCGCTCTCTACCCTGCGTGAACAGTCGCAGTGGCTGGGTGCCTCTAATCTGCTGGGCGAAGCGCTACGGGCGCAGGTCGCGCGTCTGCCGGAGATGCCCAAGTCGCAGCAGATTGATAATGAGATGGCACAGCTTCGCGTGCAGCGTCTCAATTATGAAGATCTGCTGGAGCGCCAGGAGGCGCTGCGCAAGGGACGGCAGGCCGATGGTCAGCCCTTCACCGCAGACCAGAAGCGTATTCTTGATGCGCAGCTACGCACTCAGAGGGAACTGCTCAATTCGCTGATCTCCGGCTGTGACACGCTGATTCTGGAGATCACCAAGCTCAAGGTTGGCAACACGCAGTTGCAGGATGCGCTGACGGAAGTCAAAGAGGCGACGCACCGCTATCTGTTCTGGACCGCCGACGTTAACCCGATTGGTTTGAGTTATCCGCTGGATCTGGCCAAAGATCTTTCCCGTCTGCTGTCGCTGGATACGCTGGGTCAGCTCGGCAAAGCGATGGCGATGATGTTTACCAGCCGCAACTCGGTGCTGCCGATTATTGGTGCGTTGCTGCTGGT
The DNA here is from genome assembly GCF_025910075.1 of Pantoea sp. RG18. NCBI lineage: Bacteria > Pseudomonadati > Pseudomonadota > Gammaproteobacteria > Enterobacterales > Erwiniaceae > Pantoea > Pantoea sp. RG18. The sequence continues at coordinate 38,029 of NZ_JAPCIL010000015.1, read as the reverse complement.
CGGCTTCAGCATCAGTTCGCGCCGCCACTTCAATGCTTTCCTTGACCGTTCCGCCAGCAAAGTCGGCAAGGTAACGCAGGATCGTTTCCGCCTGACTATCCGTACCCTGTTCTGGTCGATCCTGGTGGCGCTGCCGCTGCCGGTATTATGGGGTGCATTGGGTTATGGCCTGCAGAACGCCTGGCCCTACCCTATCGCCGTAGCGATTGGTGATGGCATTACCGCCACGCTGCCGCTGCTGTGGGCGTTTATGATCAGCGCTGCCTTTGCCCGTCCTAACGGCCTGTTCATTGTGCATTTCCGCTGGCCGCAAAATCGGGTGGCGCGCGCCATGCGCTACTACTCGCTGAGCATCGGATTAATTGTGCCGCTGATTATGTTGCTGATCGCCTTTGGTAATCTGGAAGATCGGCAGTTCTCCTCGTCGCTGGGTCGTCTCTGTTTCATCCTGATCTGCGGGGCAATCAGCATTGTGACCGTCAGCCTGAAGCGTTCCGGGATTCCGCTCTATCTCGATAAAGAGGGAAATGGCGAGAACATGGTGAACCGGATGCTGTGGAACCTGATGATCGCTATGCCGCTGATGGCTGCCCTCGCCTCCGCTGTGGGTTATCTGGCTACCGCGCAGGCGCTGCTGGCGCGACTGGAGACCTCTGTCGCCATCTGGTTCCTGCTGCTGGTTATCTATCACATTATCCGGCGCTGGATGCTGATTCAGCGTCGCCGTCTTGGCTTTGATCGCGCCCGTCAGCGCCGTGCCGATATGCTGGCTAACCGTGCGCGCAGTGAAGAAGAGAAGGAGCAAGGCTCTCTGAACACTGATGCGATTGAAATTGAAGAGCCGGTAATTGACCTGGATGCGATCAGTGCGCAGTCGCTGCGGCTGGTACGCTCTATCCTGATGCTTATCGCCCTGGTCTCTGTGATTGTGCTGTGGTCAGAAATCCATTCGGCCTTTGGCTTCCTGGAGAATATTCAGCTGTGGGACGTCAGTACCTCAGTGCAGGGCGTAGAGTCGATTCAGCCCATCACCCTGGGGTCAGTGCTGATCGCCATTCTGGTGTTTATTATCACCACCCAGCTGGTGCGCAATATGCCCGCGCTGCTTGAGCTGGCGCTGTTGCAGCATCTTAATCTGACGCCAGGTACGGGTTACGCCATCACCACACTGACCAAATATCTGCTGCTGTTAATTGGCGCGCTGATTGGTTTCTCAATGATTGGTATTGAGTGGTCGAAGCTGCAGTGGCTGGTTGCCGCGCTGGGTGTGGGACTGGGGTTTGGTTTGCAGGAGATTTTTGCCAACTTTATCTCAGGTCTGATTATCCTGTTCGAAAAGCCGATTCGTATCGGCGATACCGTGACGATCCGCGACCTGACCGGCAGTATCACGCGAATTAATACCCGCGCGACCACCATTACCGACTGGGACCGCAAAGAGATCATCGTGCCGAACAAGGCCTTTATCACCGAGCAGTTTATTAACTGGTCGCTGTCCGATTCCGTGACGCGCGTGGTGCTCACCATTCCGGCTCCGGCGAAAGTCAGCAGTGAACAGGTGACCACCATTCTGATCCAGGCAGCTGAACGCTGCAGCTATGTCCTGGACACGCCGCAACCGGAAGCCTTCCTGGTCGATCTGCAGCAGGGAATTCAGTTATTTGAACTTCGTGTGCATGCCGCTGAGATGGGACACCGTATGCCGCTGCGTCACGAACTGCATCAGTTGATTCTGAGCGGATTTGATCAGCACGGTATTGAGATGCCGTTCCCGCCGTTCCAGATGCGTATGGAAACCCTGGGTAAGAAGCTGCCTGCCAGCAACGGCACACCCGCTGCCCGCGCCTATAAGTCTGGCGGACTGTAATGCAAAACGCCCGGCTGAGCCGGGCGTTATTGCAAGTCTGAGCCGTCAGTTACTGTTTAACGAACTCTTCGCCCTGGGCGATATCTTTCTTCAGCGTATCCAGCATGCCTGACAGCGCCTGCTGTTCGTAAGCGCTGAGGGTACCAATCGGCCTGCGTTCAGCCACACCGTTTTTACCCAGCAGCAGCGGCTGGGAGAAGAAGCGCGCATGTTCACCCTCGCCTTCTACGTAAGCACACTCCACCACATTAGCTTCACCCTTCAGCGCGCGTACCAGTGACAAACCGAAACGTGCGGCTGCCTGGCCCATCGACAGCGTGGCCGAGCCGCCACCCGCTTTGGCTTCCACCACTTCGGTGCCGGCGTTCTGGATGCGTTTGGTCAGATCGGCCACTTCCTGATCGCTGAAGCTGACGCCTTTAACCTGCGACAGCAGCGGCAGAATGGTTACGCCAGAGTGGCCACCAATGACCGGGACTTCCACCTGGTCAGGCTGCTTGCCTTTCAATGCAGCCACAAAAGTATTGGCGCGAATGATATCCAGCGTGGTCACGCCGAACAGCCGATTTTTGTCGTAAACACCGTGCTTTTTCAGCACTTCTGCCGCAATGGCCACGGTGGTATTGACCGGGTTGGTGATGACACCAATCAACGCTTTAGGTGCCGTTGTGGCAACCTGTTCGATTAGGTTATGGACGATGCCTGCGTTAACGTTAAACAGGTCGGCGCGATCCATACCGGGCTTACGTGCGACACCAGCGGAAATCAGTACCACATCGGCACCCTGTAAGGCAGGCGTGGCGTCTTCTCCACTGAATCCCTGAATAGCCACTGCGGTAGGAATATGGCTGAGATCAACGGCAACACCCGGCGTAACCGGCGCGATGTCATACAGCGAGAGTTCTGAACCTGCGGGAAGCTGGGTTTTGAGCAGAAGTGCGAGCGCCTGGCCTATGCCGCCAGCGGCACCGAGAACGGCAACTTTCATTCTTAACTCCTTATTAAGGTGGGGCAGAGATGGGCCGAAATTCTATCTGTGTCAGACCTTAATCAACTGCTCAGGCGATGATAAATATCCGTTGTTAATTCTACGTGTTTTCACACTTAATCTCCGGATTCAAAAGTTACTTATCATTGCACCTGAATGACCGACAACTTTGCCGTCGTCAGACAGAGAACGGCTACGTGCGTTTTCTGTTACTACACCACCAATAATATAACAACTTTGCAACCTTCGCCTTCCGGGGCTGTGACGCGTGTTTTGGTCTGAGCGGATTTATTTGCTATTATCGCCGCCCGCTAGCCGCCCGGACGCTGCTCATCAATCGAACGATTGCATAAAAATGCATATAAATGCATAATCACCACTCTGCCGCGGGCGGATGCGCGGTTATTCTCTCTATTTATTGGTAACCTATGCGAAACCCATCGAAACAAGACGATCTGGTTAAGGCTTTCAAAGCCTTATTAAAAGAAGAAAAATTCAGTTCCCAGGGCGAAATTGTTCAGGCGCTTCAGGACGAGGGCTTTGAAAATATCAATCAGTCCAAAGTCTCGCGAATGCTGACCAAGTTTGGCGCAGTGCGCACCCGGAATGCCAGGATGGAGATGGTCTATTGCCTGCCCGCTGAGCTGGGTGTGCCGACCACCACCAGCCCGTTAAAAAACCTGGTACTGGATATCGACTACAACGATGCCCTGGTAGTGATTCATACCAGTCCCGGCGCAGCACAGCTGATTGCACGTATGCTGGATTCACTGGGTAAGTCGCACGGGATTCTGGGTACCATCGCGGGTGATGACACAATCTTTATTACCCGCGCGCGTGACTTCACCGTTAAGCAGCTGCACGGTGCCATCCTCACCCTGTTTGAACAGGAACTCTGATCGCGGACTGACGACCGGCCATCATGCGTCAGTTCGTCAGTTCGTTCTCTCTGCTCACCCCTTTCCACGACAGTTACCCGCTCTGGATAAGTAATAAGCCTGCTTTTACACGCCCGGCTGTTGGTCAGATCGATAACTCTGCTTCACTTTATGCGCTATTTTACACTGCTTTACATCACTGAACCGGCACCATTGCCCGGATCCAGATCAAACTCCAGCCCGATACACCCCCGACTTTCGCACTAAAAGTTAAAGTGATCTATCTCACTGTTTTTGCAATTAAAAGTGGCTTAAAGGTTACTTTTTATCCTTTTTTTATAACGTTAAGTTATTAAAAGTAGCCATAAGGATAAAGAATCACAAAAAAACATTATTAGCGGGGTATTAATTTCTGACGTTATTAGTTCTATACTTCTTTTCGTGATGCAAATCACACTAAATAAAAAGATAAAAATAGACGACGAGGAAAAATCTATGAACGTAAAAACTACTATTGCTACCCTGAGCATTCTCTCCGCCCTCTCATTTGGTGCTGTTGCAGCAGAATCTATTGATGCGTCACAGGCACAGAATCTGCAGCCTGTCGGCACCATCAGTGTCAGCGGCGTGGCGGGTTCGCCGATGGATATCAAACAGAAACTCAGCGACAAAGCCGATCAGCAGGGCGCAAAAGCCTATCGCGTGATTGAGGCATACAACAACGGCAACTATCACGCTACCGCCGCACTGTATAACTAAGGCGTAACCGATAATGCCATCTGCTCTCTGTCTGACGCGCCCTTTTGCGCTCCGGAGAGCTGAAGCAGAAATTTCAGGAGAGTTGACCATGAAAATGAAATTAGCTATCGCTGCACTGAGTCTGGCATCCCTGTTCTCAGTAGGTGCCAACGCCGCCAGCCTGGTGTCCAATGAACAGGCACAGGGTCTGCAGCCAATGAATCAGACCATCAGCATTGGTGGACGAAATGGCGACCAGACGCATATCCGTCAGGTGCTGTCAGAGAAAGCGGATGCCCAGGGCGCAAGCCACTATCGCATCATCGAAAACAACCAGGATAACACCTGGCATGTCACCGCTGAGCTTTATAAATAATTAACCGTGATGACGCCTGAAGGGCGTCAGAAGATATCGACGACCCGCCTTTACGAGTAACCGCAGGTTGTTGAATGTATTGAGGAGATAATCATGAATATCAAAACAACCATCGCTACAGTCAGTCTGCTTTCCGTTATGGCGTTCGGCGCATCAGCCGCACAGCTGGTCACCGGCGATCAGACGCAGAACCTGCAGCCTGCGGGCACCGTGACCATCAGTGGAACCGCGGGATCGCCAATGGATTATCGCGCTGAGCTTTCTCAGAAAGCGGATGAACAGGGTGCCAGCGCCTATAAAGTTATTGAGGCGCGCACCGGCGATAACTATCACATCACCGCACAGCTTTATAAGTAATTCCTCGTCAGATGTATGACGAACCCTTTGGCCCCGCTCGCCGGGGCCTTTTTTTATCTGACGTTTTATCTGACGTTAAAGTGAAGCTGACCTTCCAGCTCCTCTTCCGCTTCATCAAATAACAGAATCAGCGCGCCATAACGCCGTCGCTGTCCCCTGCCCAGATTAACAAACTCAATCTCCAGCGGCAGCGGTAACAGATCGCCCGTCACCACATCCCATAATCCATCCAGATCGCAGATGCGGCGCTCCTCCAGCGCAAATCGCTCGCTGAACTGGCGGAAGAAATGGGCCTGATCGACAATTTCATTAAAATCAAAACGCTCGATTTTCATGCTGACGGCTCCCATGCTCCGTCTGCGGGCGACCTGCGCCGCCCGTTACTGTCCGCTAGGTCAAACCGCCCAGGTGCAGCGCTTTGACCTCCAGATACTCTTCCATGCCGAGTACCGAACCTTCGCGGCCCAGCCCCGACTCTTTCACACCACCAAACGGCGCCAGCTCGGTTGATACGGCACATTCATTAATGCCAATCATGCCGCTTTCCAGCGCGGCTGAAACACGGAACACCCGCTGCAGATTCTGGGTGTAAAAGTATGCGGCAAGGCCGAACGGTGTATCGTTAGCACGACGGATGACGTCATCTTCATCATCAAAGCGGAAACAGGCAGCCACCGGACCAAAGGTCTCCTCCTGCGCGAGCTGCATCCCTTCGTGCGCCTCAGTAATCACAGTGGGCTGCCAGAAGTTGCCACCCAGCGCATGTCGCTCGCCACCCGCCAGTAATTTGCCGCCTTTTGCTACCGCATCATTGACGTGCTGCTCAACCTTTTCCACCGCCGATGCCTCAATTAATGGCCCGACAATCACGCCCTCTTCCATGCCGTTGCCCACCTTCAGCTTGTTCACTTCGGTAGCCAGCTGCTGAGTAAAACGATCATAGATAGCATTGTGAATGTAGAAGCGGTTTACGCTGACGCACACCTGGCCCGCATTACGGAATTTGTTGGCAATGGCGCCCTGTACGGCGGCATCAATATCGGCATCGTCAAACACGATATAGGGGGCATTACCCCCCAGCTCCATCGACACTTTTTTCATGGTTTCGGCAGCATTACGCATCAGCAGCTTGCCCACCTGGGTGGAGCCGGTGAACGAGATTTTACGCACCGCTTTGCTGGCCATGATGGCATCGCTGATAGCATGGGTATCACCGGCTACCGCATTCAGTACACCATCAGGCACACCTGCCTCCTTCGCCAGCGCCAGCAGGGCAAAGGCGGAGAGTGGCGTGTTATTGGCAGGTTTAATAATGCCGGTGCAGCCGGCAGCCAGAGCTGGCCCCAGTTTGCGGGTCAGCATCGCCATCGGGAAGTTCCACGGCGTAATGGCAGCCACAACGCCAATCGGTTCGCGGGTTGCCAGAATACGGGAGCCGGATTTAGCTGGCGGAATAATCTCACCATTGGTCCGTTTCGCCTGCTCGGCGAACCACTGAATAAAACTGGCGGCGTATTCAACTTCCCCTTCCGCTTCTTTCAGGGGCTTGCCCTGTTCGGTCGTCATCAGCTGTCCCAGCCAGCGCTTGTTCTCAATGATCAGCTGGTACCAGCGAGTGAGAATTTCAGCGCGCGCTTTTGCAGTCTGCGCCCGCCAGGCGGGAAATGCGCGCTCCGCTGCGGCGATAGCCCGTTCCGTTTCAGCTTTACCCGCTTTTGCCACCTGTGCAATCACCTCACCGGTCGCCGGATTGGTCACGTCAAAGGTAGAAGCCGCCTGATGCCACTGACCGTCCGCTAAATAGCCGGTCCGGAACAGTTCGCTCTCTTGCAGTGATTTCATTGATTCGCTCCTGTCAGTTTTGCTCTTCCGTCTGGAGAGTATAGTTGGCAAAAGCGACAGATTTTGTGATGGGTGGGGATTGCGCAGGCCGCTGCAGGTCACAGCGGCCAGATTCAGATTTGGATGAGCGTGTTCTGGTACTTATCCAGCATCATAGCCAGTCGTTTTACCGGTTCCGTTACGCTGGCGGGAGCCTCGTAATGGGCCAGCTTTTCCTGATAGACATCCAGCTCTTTCAGCAGACGTTCAAAGTAGTAACGCCGCTTGTCATCGCTGCTGGCGGAGATCACCCGGTCAGCGGTGTAACGCAACTGCCGGTGATAAGCAGAAAGATCGGCATTCACCGGCACTTCTGCGTCGCGTAACCGCTGATGACCGATGATCAGCGTCAGGGCGATGCGATATTTGTTGATATCGCCCGGAAACAGGTTCAGCAGCAGAAACAGTTGCTGATAGAGCGCTGGCAGATGGTTTTCACGCCGGCGCGCCTGATTGGTCGTCATGGCAGAGACAGCCGCATACATAAAGCGATTCAGCAGCTTGCGGCCGGTGCGCGCTTTTGATTTATCACGAATCAGCAGGATCACCATCATCGCCACGAAGCAGCCGATGACCTGGCCCAGAACGTTATCGAGAAAGACGTTAATGTGGAATTCCATCGGATTATCCAGCACCAGAACGTTAAGGGTGCCAATCAACGCCCCCAGCGTGCCGAGCTGACGCCGCTGAATGAAAATACCACCGATAAAACCGAGCAGGCCGATTGCGATGCAGAGCAGCAGTGCGCTCTGCTGCGTCGCCGGGAGAACATACATAAAGTAGAGCGCGCCCAGCGGAACCGCGACCGTCATGCCGTAGAGAAAGTCCTTTGCCATCATCAGCGGGTTGGGCATACGCATCGCCAGTGCGGTGATAACAGCCAGCATGACCATGCAGCCACTGCCAGAGGTCCAGCCGGTATAGAGCCAGAACAGCGAACCCAGCGCGGTCGCCACAAAGGTACGGATACCGTTGATCATCGCATGATGCGTTTCAGCGGAACGCGCCTGGATCACCACTTCGCGCTGCAGAATCTCCTCTTCCAGCGAGGTGATCCGGCTATTACTTTTGATCCCTTTCAGCAGCAGCAGATATTCGGTAGCAGTGCCTACCCAGCTGGCCAGCGTGACCGGCGTTGATTTGCCGCTGGCACCAATCACCCGCCGCATCACTTTCATCCGCTTATGCACCTCTTCAACGGTCGAGGCTGGTTTTTCAACCATCAGACGATACTGGGGCGGAATGTAATCAGGACGGGAATTCTGGATCAGAAAGGTTTCGGCTGCCTGTGTAATCAGCGTCAGTGACAGCGTATTGAGCATCTGCAAACGGCGATTGCTGTTCTTCCAGCGTGAGGACTCCATCATCAGCTGGCTGCGCATACTGTTCAATGCCGTGGTGCGCCTTACCAGCGCGCTCCAGGCTTTATCGACCTCTTCTTTATCACCGTGAGCGACGCAGAGTTGCAGCAGGTTATAGTGTGCCACCAGCAGCGAATCGACCTCAGCGTCGATCACTTTTTTAATCGAACGGGGTGAGAAAATCATGTCGGCCAGAATGGCACACAGAATGCCGAGTACGATTTCACTGCAGCGCTCTACCGCATATTGTGGCACCAGCGTCAGACCGCCGCTGGCATTAGCCGTCACCACAATAATCAGCGCGGTGTAGCCCGCCAGTCCGAGCGCGTAAGAGTTTTCTACCTTGATCAGCGAAGAGAGCCAGACGCAGAGTCCTGCCCAGATGCAGCACAGCAGCAGCATCACGACCGGTGCACGCACAGTGGCGATCATGATGGTCAGCGCGGCGATACAGCCAATAAATGTCCCGATAATACGCAAAACGCCGCGATAGCGCAGCGCCCCAGAATAGGGGTCCCCCCCTGCTGCAAACGCGGTGCCGCCGGCCACGATACCGGCAGTCATCACCGCCCAGCGCGGCGTTTCAAGGTTAAAGTGAAAACCCACCATCAGCGCTAATACCAGCGCAAAGGTGAGCTTTACCGGGAACCGCAGGAACTCGATCATATCGCCCTCTTAACCAAACTCACGCAGGCGATTAAACAGTCGGACCATCGGTGAAACCTGTTCAGGCTGACGATCGGCCTGACCGGTGATCACCACTGTCGCTGTCGTGCCCGCCGGGAAGCGATTGCCGGGCTGCTGATCAAGCCGGATGCGCACCGGCACACGTTGCGCCAGACGCACCCACTCCAGATTGGAGTCCACCGTTGCCATGCCTTTGCTGTCGACCGAGCTGCTGCTGTTGGTGACGCCAGCCGCCACACTGTCTACGGTGCCGCGCAACACGATGTTGCTGCCAAGTGGGGTGACTTCCGCGCGGAAGCCCTTCTCCACGCCGTGCAGTTTGGTCTCTTCCAGGTAAGCCAGTACATAGAAGGAGTGCTGCTGAACCAGCGCCACGGCAACCGAACCACGGGTAATAAACTCACCCTGGTAGACATTCAGGTTAGTGACCCAGCCATCGGATGGCGCTTTCACCGTGGTGCGCTCAAGGTCAATCTTCGCCAGATCGCGTGTCGCCACCGATTTCGCCAGCTGATGTTCGCTGGTTTGCAAATCGTTATTGGATTGTTCGATAGCCTCGCGCGACATGGCGGAGGTGCCCAGCTGGTTACGGCGCCCGGCTTCGCGACGTTTCTCACTGACCAGCGCCTGGTAATATTCAACATCCGCCTGCGCCTGATCGAGCGCTTTTTGATAGCGCGGCCGGTCAACCACAAACAGCGTATCGCCCTTCTTCACCAGCTGGTTGTCGTGTACCGGAACCTCGGTAATCAGGCCGGTGACGTCAGGGGAGATCGCCACCACGTCAGCGGCGAAACGCGCATCACGGGTCCAGGGCGATTCGGTATAGAAGACCCAGGCACGGAAAATAATGACCACTGCGATGATGACCAGCAGGATAGTAATCGCGTAGCGCGCGATTTTTCTTATGAGTGCTTTCACTTAAACCTCAGACTAATAAACGGGAGACAAGGTAAAACACACAGCAGTAAAGCGCTGTATTAAAAAGTGCCGGATGCCAGACAAGATCGTAGATACCGCTCGGCGTAAGCACGCGTTTCACTAACCAGAACAGCATCAATGAAATAATAAGTTCGATGAAAATGGGCGGAAAAGAGAGCCCAAACATGACAAATACCGGAAGCACACTCATCACAAATCCTTAGTTCGACCTTGCCGGGATACTCATGCCTCTTCAGATGTCGCAGGAAAACCCTCTGGAAGCGTTATCCGAACCGCAGCTGGCTTAATAATAGCGTATCATCGAAGGGTATCAGGCAATGAAGAATCACCGGGAAATACCCCGGCGCGCTTATAATAACGCGCCTGACTATAAGTTTTCTACAGAATGTGATCTAAATCACTTTTAAGTCAGAGTAAATAATGGAACGACTGAAAGGCATGTCTGTCTTCGCTAAAGTGGTCGAACTGGGTTCGTTTACCGCTGCGGCGCGTCAGCTTCATCTGAGCGTCTCATCAATCAGCCAGATCGTCGCGAAACTGGAAGATGCATTGCAGGTAAAACTGCTGAATCGCAGTACCCGCAGTATCGGGCTGACCGAAGCGGGCAAAATCTATTATCAGGGCTGCCGCCGTATGCTGGCCGAAGCGACGCAGGTGCATGAACAGCTTTACGCTTTTAACAATACGCCCATAGGCGTACTGCGAATTGGCAGCTCCTCTACCATGGCGCAGAACGTGTTAGCCGGCATGACCAGCGATATGCTGCGGGAATATCCGGGGCTGAGTGTGAATCTGGTCACCGGCGTTCCGGCCCCGGATCTGATCGCGGATGGTCTGGATCTGGTGATTCGGGTGGGAGCGTTAAAAGATTCCAGCTTATTTTCGCGTCGCCTGGGTGCGATGCCGATGGTGGTGTGCGCCGCAAAAAGCTATCTGGCGCAGCATGGTACGCCGGAGAAGCCGGGTGATATCGATAATTTTTCCTGGCTGGAATATAGCGTACGGCCCGACAACAATTTCGAACTGATTGCGCCGGAAGGATTAGTGACACGCCTGGCACCGCAGGGACGTTTTGTGACCAATGATTCCCTGACGCTGATTCGCTGGCTGAAGTCGGGCAATGGCATCGCCTATGTGCCGATGATGTGGGTGATTGATGAGATCACCGCAGGCGAGATCGATATTCTGTTTCCGCAGTATCAGTCCGATCCGCGCCCGGTCTACGCGCTCTATACCGAGAAGGATAAGTTACCGCTTAAGGTGCAGGTCTGTATCGATTATCTGACCGGCTATTTTGAACAGGTGGCTGAACAGTATCAGCAGCATCGTAAAAGCTAACAATAGATTGTTGACAACATCTGTCCCGACCAGTTGTAAGACCCAGCCAGCGAAGGGAACACGGTCAGATCGGAAAGACGCAAAATCCGTCATCCCTGACACGCTCGGCCCGCGCCATCCGTGGCGCGGGACGCTTTCCTCCTCTGCCCGTGTTCCCTGCGCTTTCAGCTATTGCATTGCTGCCAGGTTCATCCGGCTATGGATTTGTCAGCATTCTGACAACCCGCCAGGCGGCGGGTTGTTGGGGTCACATCAGGCGGTGCCGCCGATGGTCAGTTTATCCAGCTTCAGGGTCGGCTGACCGACACCGACCGGCAGGCTCTGCCCCTCTTTACCACAGACGCCGACGCCTTTATCCAGCGCCAGGTCATTACCTACCATCGAGATCTGCTGCATCGCTTCGATGCCGGAACCAATCAGCGTTGCGCCTTTAACCGGTTTGGTGATTTTGCCGTTCTCAATCAGATAAGCCTCTGAGGTTGAGAAGACAAATTTGCCGGAGGTGATATCCACCTGACCGCCACCAAAGTTCGGCGCATAGAGGCCATACTCAACGCTTTCAATAATATCCTGCGGCGATGACTTGCCAGCCAGCATATAGGTGTTGGTCATGCGCGGCATCGGCAGATGCGCGTAGGATTCACGACGTCCGTTACCGGTAGGGCTAACCCCCATCAGTCGCGCATTCAGCTTGTCCTGCATGTAGCCTTTCAGCACACCATTCTCAATCAGCATGTTGTACTGACCGGGAACGCCCTCATCATCTACTGCCAGTGAACCGCGCAGCCCTTCAAGGGTGCCGTCATCCACCACGGTACAGAGGTCAGACGCAACCTGCTGACCAATTTTACCGCTGAACACCGAGGTGCCACGGCGATTGAAGTCGCCTTCCAGACCGTGACCGACCGCTTCATGCAGCAGCACGCCCGGCCAGCCCGCACCCAGTACCACTGGCAACGCACCAGCAGGTGCGGCCACGGCGGAGAGATTCACCAGCGCCATACGCACTGCTTCACGCGCCCAGGCGTCAGCGCGGACTTCGCCATCTTCATCTGCCAGGAAAAACGCATAACCGGTACGCGCACCGCCGCCGCTTGCGCCGCGTTCACGTTTGCCCTGATCTTCCACCTGGACACTAATAGAGAGGCGAACCAGCGGACGGACATCTGCCGCCAGCGTGCCGTCAGTCGCGGCTACCAATACCTGCTCGTAAACGCCGGTCAGGCTGGCATTGACTTCCTGCACGCGCGGATCAGCAGCACGAGCCACTTTATCAACGCGATGCAGCAGGGCAATTTTGTCTTCACGTGTCAGGCTGCTCAGCGGATCGACCGCCTGATAGAGCGAACGGTTCATCACGGCAGAAAGCGTGTGTGCCTTGCCATTTCCCTGTTCGCGTACGATGCTGCGTGCGGCTTCAGAGGAGAGACGCAGTGCATTCAGCGTGATCTGGTCTGCATAGGCGAAGCCGGTTTTCTCCCCGCTGACCGCGCGCACACCCACACCCTGATCGATATGGTAGGAGCCATCTTTAATGATTTTGTCTTCCAGCACCCAGGATTCGTGAAAGCTGGACTGAAAATAGAGATCGGCATAATCCAGACGACGTTCTGAAAGCTGCCCTAACAGGGAAAATAGGTCCTGCTGATTAATGCCGTTAGCAGTCAGTAACTGCTCACTTACCAGGTTCAGAGTCATCGTTTCTCACTCATTATGTGCTCAGATAATCATAGCCTGCGGTAATTCCGGTACGGCGTCAAATTCACTTGTTGTCAGTTTCACGCGGTTTACGCAGCACTTCATTGATTTCCGGTTTATCCAGCGGGCCACTGATGTGATAACGCAGCAGCGATATCTTGTTCCACAGGGGTCCCAGAACTTTACTGGCGGCAAACACCGCCGCGCCAATTACCGGATTGATGGCAAAAGCTGTCGCCACACCGACCGAGGCGGATATTTCCGGCGCAACCACCGCTTCCATGTCGATCTGACGCTTCACCAGGTCGAGATTACCCTGCATCGCAATATCCGCTTCCAGGCCATCCACCAGCAGATTATCGGTGCGCATCATGCCGTTTTCGATCCAGGCGGTGCCGTTAATCGAGTCGAAGTAGAAAGAATTGGTGAAGGTGTCGCTGAAGTCGAAGCGCAGCTTGCGCAGTAGCGCATCAAAGCTCACCAGCCGCAGAATTTTCCCGGCGGCACCGGTATTCACATCGGCGATCTGGCCTTTGCCAAAGTGGGTCTTCAGGGTGCCGCTCAGCGTCTCTGCCGAGGGCTGCCAGGGGGCAGAGCGCCAGTGCAGGTCATACGCAATATCAAATGGCGCATCGCGCAGCGGCGTGTTGACCCCAAACCAGTTGGTCGCGTTATTAATATTCGGGCCTTTCAGCGTGCCCTTCAGCGAAGTGCGCTGGTCGTCCGGGCGGTTAACCCATTCCCCGTTGATTTTCAGTTGTGAACTGCCAGTATCCACTTTTCCGTTAGTAAGCGCTAACGTATCTCCGCGGGGTTGCAGCATCGCGGAGACCTGACCATATTTCTGACCCAGCACCCAGCACTCTTTACAGCGCAACTGTAAAGCGGGCCACTGGCTGAAGTTAATATTCGTGGCTTTTTGAGGTGGCGCTTTGCCGCCTTTGCCTTCACCGTTATCCCACTGCGGATTGTAGTAAAGGTAATCCAGGTTCACCTGCCACGGTGCTTTCGGTGCCATTGCCAGCGCACCATGCAGCTCTTTAGCCCTGACGCCGACCTGACCCTTGCCGCCCGCACTCTGAGCCAGTGTCGCTTCAACCTCATGCCATTGCTGTCCGGCCAGGGTGACCGCCGGGCTGCGAAGCGTGATATTGCCGGGCAGCGTGACGCCACCTGTTTTGAGGCCGCCGCCTGACTCGCTGCCCCCGGATGCTCCCCCTGCGGCCATCATCGCCACCCAGGCCTCGCCATCCAGCGCGGGCAGGTTCAGTACCATGCCGGGATGATCGGGCAGAGCAGGTGTTTTCTGCGTATCATTCAGCCAGATGCCACGATCGACGCGCAGCGTCGGCTCCAGCAACCAGCGGCTGTTAAAGCGATGGTTTGCATCGACGCTGCCACTGAGATCGAAATGGTGCAGGTCGCCACTGGCCTTGATTGCGACTGGCATCGCCTCACCGGCTTTCTTATCGAGCGGTGCAGGTAAGTGACTACTTACTTCTTTTGCATTACCGTTCAGCGTCACGTCATAACGCGCCCCGCCATGATGGGGCAGCGTAATATTGACGTCGCCCTGCCATGGCAGATTTCCGCCCAGCTGCTTGCTGATGGCTGCAGGAAGCTGGCTGATTTTAGCGGGCTGCCAGTCGCCCTGAAGTTTGACGTTCACGCCAAAGTCGTCCGGATTCTCTTTGGTGCTGAAAAGCACGCCCATTGGCTGACCAAACCAGTTCGCACGCAGATCCTCACTGGCCAGATTGCCGTTGTCGTAACGGAAGCGCCCGGAGAGATTGTTAATGGTGGTTTTTAACGGTTTGATAAACAGCGAATTATTGTTCAGGTCCACATTGCCACGGGCATGAACCTGCTCACCATCCAGCGGGATATCCAGATTCAGGTGGCCGCCGACGCGGCCTTTGATTTCCAGCTGTTCCAGCGCGGCACCCAGTGAAGGTTTCAGCGGAGTCTGCCCGAAATAGTCCGCGATCTGCCGGCCTTCACCACTGATATCACCCTCAATGATCAGTTTTTCTTTCAGGTAGTCGGGGATGACCGCAGTGACGTTGCGCGCGTCCACCTCGCCCAGTTTCGCCACTGGCGCTTTCATCCAGAGACCGTCATTCAGGAAGTTAAGGTCGATATCGAGATTGCTTAACGCTGGCCATTTGGGCTGAAACGCATAGGTTGCCTGGCGAAGCGGCACCCAGACCTGGAACATGCCATCATTATGCTTGAACGGGAACAGCGCCGGATTACCGGCAAACAGCAGTGTGGCGTTGTCCACCTTGCCACCCTTCACTGCCCCACTGAGATAGTGCGTCAGGCTGTTACCCAATAGCGGCACCGGGAAGTAGCGCCAGGCATCGCCCGCATCGGTAAGCCGGATACCGGCCAGAATATCCAGACGAGGCTCACCGCCGCTGTTCTGCTGGTAGCTGAAGTCGCCGCGCGCCCAGAGCGAGCGCGCCTCCAGGTCAAGATTTTCGCCCGCCAGCGTGAGGCCATGATCATCATTCAGCCAGCGCAGCGCACCGGTCACCCGCTTAATCTCTAACGGAGCCTGGAACATGTCGCCATAGGGAACGGTCGCCGCCCCCATATCCACACTGACCTGACCATTGCTCAGGCTGCCGCGCGCTTCACCGCTTAAATGGCTGATGCCCGGCAACAGTTTCCAGTGCTGCCAGCTGAAATCACGCCACTTCACCTGTACGCGGGTTGTTTCAGGCTGCTGTAACGGAATATCCAGCGCCAGGCCATCGATGGTGCCCTGTGGCTGCAGCGTCTGCCAGTTTTCAAACAGTGCCGGAGAGAGCGGTGCAAACAGCGGAACGATCGGCGCAATATGACTCAGCACCAGCTGTGTGGCGCGAACGCGCACTTCCGGCTGACCCTCCGGTCCCAGCATCTGCTTATCTTCAGGACGCCATAACAGAGAGAAGTGACCGGCGGGCCAGGCGTGGCCGTCGGTGCTGAGCCGGGTTTGTGGCACATTGACCACCCAGCCATTCTGGAAACGTGACAGATGCGCGGTCAGCCCATCGACCTCAATGCGGTGTCGTCCGGTCTCGCCCTGCCAGCTGGCTCCGCCCTTGCGCAGCAGCAGATCACCGGCGTAGATGTCGCCATCGCGCAGGTTAACCCAGGCCGCCAGGCTAAATCGGGCGCTATCCAGCCGGGTATTGTCACGCACCCAACGGCCCAGCCACGGGCGCATATCGACGTCGTCGGCCTGCATCCAGATGCGGCCATCATTGAGTAAACCGTTGCTGTCGTTAAGATCAAGCCGCACCTGGACCACGCCGTGCTGGCCGGTGAAGCTCGACAGACTGACTTCGCCTTCGGCCCGGTGGCGGTTATCTTCATTGACCCAGGTGAGTCGCGGGATCGCCAGCTCAGCATGCTGACCGGAAGGGGTGCGGAAACGGATGGTGCTGTCACGCAGGTCAAAGTGGTCAAACTGACGCAGGAAGAGTTCGTTTATCTGCGCCGGACGGAAGCTGTTTTTCTCTTTGTCGTTATCCAGCAGCGGGCGATTAGTATCGAGGTGCAACTGCCAGAAGGTCAGATCGCGAAACTGCCACCGCCAGTGCAGCAGGGACTGCCAGACGTCGAGAGCCAGATTGATGCGTTTGATAGTGAGTTTGCCGTTCTCATGCAGATCGACGCTAAGATCGCGAACCTGCAGGGTTGGGCCAAAATTCTCCCATTTACCCTGTAACTGGCTGGCGTTGACCGGCACGCCGCTGCTGTCGGAGATGTATTGCAGAAGGTTGCTGCGATAGCTGTCGAGATGCGGCATCACCAGACGCAATCCGCTGACCAGCAGCGCGACAATCACGATGATTGCCGCGACCAGCAGTAACAAAATCCTCGGCAACTGCCTCACTCACGCCTCTCCTTGTGTTCCGTAAACGACGGATAGTTGGTTCTCATACCCGACCGTCTCCCGATAAAAGCGTTAAAACGCGCATTTTATCTCAAACAAGGGCGATTTTTCAGCCCGATATCCGAAGAAACCGGTGACCGGGCTGGCGTTACATCATCACCACGTCGAACTGCTCCTGAGTGTAGAGCGCTTCAACATGAACTTTAACCTGCTTGCCGACAAAGATTTCGACTTCAGCCAGTGCATGAGACTCGTCAGTTTTTAACGCCTCACCCACCGTCGGTGAAACATAGACCAGAAAGCGGTCAGAATCATAAGCGTGATGAACCCGGACAATCTCACGCATGATTTCATAGCAGACCGTTTCAACGGTTTTCAGCGTGCCGCGCCCTTTGCAGACCGGGCAGTCCTGACACAAAACGTGCTCAATGCTTTCACGGGTACGCTTACGCGTCATCTCCACCAGACCCAGCGCCGAGAAACCATTAATACCGGTTTTAACCCGATCTTTACTGAGCGCGCTTTCCAGCGAATGCAATACCCGGCGGCGATGGTCTTCGTTGCTCATATCGATGAAGTCGATAATGATGATGCCACCAAGATTACGCAGTCGCAGCTGACGTGCGATCGCCTGAGTGGCTTCAACATTGGTATTAAAGATCGTCTCATCAAGGTTACGATGGCCGACAAACGCACCGGTGTTGATATCGATGGTGGTCATCGCTTCGGTCTGATCGATAATCAGATATCCGCCTGACTTTAGTTCAACTTTTCGATCCAGCGAGCGCTGAATCTCATTTTCGACGTCAAACAGGTCGAAAATAGGCTGTTTACCGTTGTAGAGCTCCAGCTTACCGGCCATTTCCGGGATATATTCACCGGTAAATTCCACCAGCATATCGCAGGTCAGGCGGGAGTCGACCCGGATGCGATCCAGCGCCGCGCCCGCAAAATCACGCAGAATACGCTGGGCCAGAGCCAGCTCACCGTAGAGCAGGCAGCGGGTCTGATTGCGCTTTTTACGCTCGCTGACTTTGGTCCAGAGTCGTTTGAGAAAAGCCGCGTCCTGCGCCAGCTCCTCTTCCCCGATGCCTTCTGCGGCGGTACGGATAATAAAGCCGCCCAGATCGTCGCAGTAGTCAGCCACGACCGCTTTAAGCCGATCGCGCTCTTTCTCGCTCTCAATACGCTGAGAGACACCCACATGCGATGCGCCTGGCATAAAGACCAGGTAACGCGAAGGCAGAGTGATGTCAGTGGTCAGCCGGGCACCTTTGGTGCCAAGCGGATCTTTGACGACCTGAACCACCAGATCCTGTCCCTGCCGCACCAGCTCGGCGATATCCCGCACGATAAAGTTTTTCTTTTCGTCGCCCGCCACACATTCAGTATGCGGCATGATATCTGAGGCGTGCAGAAAGGCCGCTTTCTCCAGACCGATATCAACAAAGGCGGCCTGCATGCCGGGCAGAACACGGCTTACACGGCCTTTATAAATATTGCCAACGATGCCGCGCCGCGCCTCACGCTCAATGTGAATTTCCTGCAGTATGCCGCCGTCAATATAGGCAACACGTGTTTCAGAAGGCGTGACGTTTACCAGTAATTCAGCCGTCATGTTGACCCCTTACGGCACGCAGTGACTCGAAATGGCTGATCAACTCCCCTGTCTCAACCAAGGGTAATCCGACCACTGCATGGTAGCTTCCATTAATTTTGCGGACAAAGTTTCCTCCCCTGCCCTGAATACCGTATGCACCCGCTTTATCCATTGGCTCGCCGGTCGCGATATAGTCGTCGATGTCGGTGGCGGTTAAGGTGCGGAATGTCACATCAGTGGTTACGATGCAATCCAGCGCCTGCTGACTGTCGGCCAGCGCTACCGCCGTCATCACCTGATGCGTATGACCAGAGAGTTTGCACAGCATCGCGCGGGCATCAGCGGCATCGCGCGGCTTTTCCAGCACTTCGCCATTCAGCACCACAATCGTATCCGCGCCCAGCACCGGCAGATCCTGCGCGGCCAGTTTGACACCCGCCTGCGCTTTATCATTGGCCAGACGGCGGACATAGATTTCCGCCGCTTCGTTCGGCTGACGCTGCTCTTCAACGCCAGTCACGATGCGCTCGAATGTCAGACCAAGTTGAGTTAACAGCTCACGACGACGCGGTGAACCGGAAGCAAGATAGAGGGTTACCATAAATTTCCTTATTGAACAGCGAACTGACGTCGAATTTTTCTCATTAATAAGAATAGCCAGGGCCAGAGAATACCGTCGACGACACTGCTCCAGAAAATTTCAGGTCGGAATGAAACGTTGATTACCAGGAATTCAGCCCAGAAGACAATCACATCCATAGCCAGCGACAGCACCATAACCATTAACGCTTGCTGCCACAACGCTAAGTTGCGGAATAACTGGAACTTAAAGGCAATCAGGTAGGCGATGATACTGAGCGCCAGCGCACGCACGCCGAGTGTGGAACCCGCAATCAGATCCATGATGGCACCCAGCACAAATCCGCTACCGACATTGACCCGATGCGGCAGTGCGAGCACCCAATAGATAAGGATCAACAGCAGCCATGAGGGCCGGAACATATAAATTTCATCCGGCCAGGGCATGATCTGCAGGACAAGCGCAACCAGGAAGGAGAGCCAGATGACCCAACGTCCCTGGCTGCGATATCGACTCAAGGCTGCCCCCCGCGTGAACGCGAGGAGTTGCTTTGTCCACTGCTGCTGGTAGCTGACGGTGCAGGCGGTCCCATCTGTACGGCAGGCGCAGGCGGGCCCATTTCTCCCGCAGGCGGTAAGACCTGCGGCATCATCTGCATCAGACGCTCGTTCGCAACGCGATGAACTTCATCCTGCGGCAGCGGCATATCACCATTGCGATCGGCACCCCACAGCAGCAGCAGGTAACGCAGACGCTGCAGACCCGCGGTCGGATGCGCCTGAATCACCGTATAGGCGCGTTGGGTATCCACTTTTACCGAGGAAACCACACCCACCGGATAGCCTTCAGGGAATCGGCCACCGATACCTGAAGTCACCAGTACATCGCCGACCCGAATGTCCGTATTACCCGGCAGATGCTCAAGCTGAAGATCTTCAGTACAACCGTTACCTGCAGCAATGACACGAATATCATTACGCAGCACCTGAATCGGCAGGGCATGTGACGCATCACAGATCAGCAGAACACGGCTGGTGAGTTGTCCGACAGCGATGACCTGACCGACTACCCCTTTATCACTGATGACCGGCTGGCCTTCATAGACGCCGTTAACGCTGCCTTTGTCGATTACCACCTGGTCGGTGTAAGGATCGGTGCCGGTAGAAATGACCTGTGTCACCATCTTTTGCTCATCCTGACGCAGCGGTGAACCCAGCAGTTCACGCAGGCGTGCGTTTTCCTGCTTATATTGCCCCAGCATTAGCAGGTTACTGTTTTTCAGGAAGAGCTCACGACGTAACGCTTTGTTTTCCTGCTCGAGTTGCTGACGCGACGCCAGCGACTCTGACACGCCATCCAGTAGCTGACGTGGCCCATTGGCCAGGAAGTAAAACGGACTGACCGACGTATCCAGATAGTTGCGTATTTGGGTGAAAGAACCCACACGGCTGTCGGCAATGATAATGGCAATCGCCACGATAACCGCCAGGAATAGACGCAACTGCAGGGAAGGTCCCCTGCTAAAAATCGGCTTCATATAATCTGCGTGATCCTCGACAACAGGAGAGGAAGCGACGGCATAACACCGTGCTTCCCTGGGCTGAACGCACTGCACCGGCCCAGATTGCGCCGGTTCACATGCCACTCCCTCGCATGATCATTGCGTTCTTAGCCGGTTGAGGCAATTATTCTTCGCTGAACAAATCGCCGCCATGCATGTCGATCATTTCCAGCGCTTTGCCGCCACCGCGAGCCACACAGGTCAGTGGATCCTCAGCAACCACAACCGGAATGCCCGTCTCTTCCATCAGCAGACGATCCAGGTTGCGCAGTAACGCACCACCGCCGGTCAGCACCATGCCGCGCTCCGAAATATCTGAAGCCAGCTCAGGCGGACACTGCTCAAGGGCAACCATCACCGCGCTAACGATGCCGGTTAATGGCTCCTGCAGCGCTTCCAGAATTTCATTAGAGTTCAGTGTAAAGCCGCGCGGTACACCTTCTGCCAGGTTACGACCACGCACTTCGATCTCACGGACTTCATCCCCCGGATAGGCTGAACCGATCTCATGCTTAATACGTTCTGCGGTCGCTTCGCCGATCAGTGAACCGTAGTTACGACGCACATAATTAATAATAGCTTCATCGAAACGATCGCCACCAATACGCACTGACGAGGAGTAGACCACACCGTTCAGCGAGATCACCGCCACTTCTGTGGTACCGCCACCAATATCCACCACCATTGAGCCGGTCGCTTCTGAAACGGGCAGACCCGCACCAATTGCTGCAGCCATCGGCTCTTCAATCAGAAACACTTCACGCGCGCCTGCGCCCTGAGCGGATTCACGAATCGCGCGGCGTTCAACCTGTGTTGCCCCGACGGGTACGCAGACCAGCACACGCGGGCTGGGACGCATAAAACTGTTGCTGTGAACCTGCTTGATGAAGTGTTGCAGCATCTTTTCGGTCACGAAGAAGTCAGCGATAACGCCATCTTTCATCGGACGAATCGCTGCGATATTGCCTGGCGTACGGCCAAGCATCTGTTTGGCCTCATGACCCACGGCCGCAACACTTTTCGGTGAACCGGCACGATCCTGTCGAATAGCGACGACGGAGGGCTCGTTCAGTACGATGCCCTGTCCTTTCACGTAAATCAGGGTATTCGCGGTACCCAGGTCAATGGACAAGTCGTTGGAAAACATGCCACGAAATTTTTTAAACATACTAAGGGGTAATCCTGCAAGCTGGGGGCGGAAAATAAAATCCGCTTACTTTACCAACCACACGAAGCTGCCACAAGGCGCAAAAACGTTCTGCTTCGGTGAAAAAAGACGCCTGATTGCGTTTAAGTCATCTGAACTGGCGATCCACAACAGCAGAATGGCGACCAGACGCCATCAGCACTGCATTTCACGCTATTTCCCCTCGCCCTGTCCGACATAAAATCTAACATTTCCGGCAGTAAGTTCAGAGGTTCAGACGCGGATAAACATTAAAAAAAACCGTAAATTTCCGTCAGTACGACCGCAATTCATTAAATACGGTAACGTTGTGAATACTTCTTCACGTTACTGTTAACCGGAAGCGAGGGAGCAAAAAAGTCGCCCTGCCCACCTGCTACGCCCAACGCGACTAAAGTTTGCCACTCCGCTTTAGTGCGGACACCGGTAGCAAACACCTGAATGCCCGTACATTTACAGACTTCCAGCAGACTCTGCACAAACAGCTGATTTTCAGTCCGTCGCTCAATATTGCGTACCAGACCGGCATCAAGCTTGATCAGTTCCAGCGGCAGCTGTCGTATGTAGGCGCTGCTTACCACGGTTAAACCCGCCTGATTTACCGCAACCCGACAGCCAAAAGCCTTAAGTGCGCGGAAAACTGGCGTTAAACGGTTGATGTGTTGACAAACATCTGCCTCGGCAAGTTCAAATAAAAATCGTTTTCTTTGCGCTTTCGGGCACTGCAGCAGCATGTTCTGCAGCCAGAGGACAAAAGAGCGCTGCAGAAGCGAGGTAATCGTCACCGGGATCACCAGCGTCTCTTCTGGCCAGAGTTCAGAGAGTGCCGCAATGCGAGTCATTAACTGGCGATCCCAGCCATCAGCCATGCCGAGCTGCTGTACCAGGGGCATATATTCTGCGGCCAGCACTTCTTTATCGCCATCGAAGATGCGGGTCAGCATTACCCGGTGCTGTACCTTACCCTCAATATTGACGGTGGGTTTATGATAGAGCCGCGGGCCGCCACGGCTAAGCGTGTTCTCCAGCAGGGTTCGCCAGCGCACACTACCCCGCCCGGCGTCCTGCGGATTTCCGGCACCATTGGTCCAGTTGTTGCCGCCCAGCAGTGCCGCACGTCGGGTAGCCATTTCGGCATTTTCCATCACCTGCGGCACAGTCTGCCCGCTGTGCCAGGCGCTGATACCGATATGAATGAGATCATCACGATTAACCAGCCGCATCGGCGGCAGGGAATCAACGGCATTGATCAGCTGATCCGCAATACTGTTTGCCTCTTTGAGACTGCGATGCGGCAGTAGCACGGCAAAATCACTGCGGAAATAGCGTGCCAGCAGGGCGCCAGGATAGCGCAGCACAAAGGTGGAAAGCATGTTGACGAAATTGAAGAGGTACTCCTCAACCAGCCCCGGCTCCAGCGAATCCTTCAGCGTGTCCAGATCGGGCAGGCGCACCATCATCACCACACCATGGGTGCCGACTGCTTCCTGATCCTCCAGCAGGGTGGCGAGCTGGTTATCAAAGAACAGCCGGTTGTTGAGACCGGTGCGTCCATCCTGCGCAGCAAAGGTGCGGATCAGCGTGTCGATACGCAGACGCTGTTCGCCCGCTTCCTGCAGATCCGCCAGCAACACATCCAGTGCGCGGCTCGCTCTCGGTGGCCACTCATCCGCACCGCGTTTCGGCATTACACCGCGCTCACCGCTGATAATCGCCTCTGCCCGTACTTCAAGATGCTCCATACCGCGCCACTGCCGACTGAGCCAGCGATGCATCAGCAGCAGCACCAGACTCATCACCAGCATGACGGTAAACAGGATGCCCAGCGTAGAGGTGCCGGTAATGGAGCGCAGCCAGGTTTTGGCAGGATCAAGGGTGACGACCCGCAGCTCTAACCCCGTCTGGTGCATCAAAGGCACATCGACCTGGATAAAACGATTAGGTTCGTCTTCCAGCATCTGGTTTTCGTGTCGGGAGAGGGTAAGGAAAGTCTGCCTGCCGTTGTGAAGAGAAATCTGCTCGGCATTCATTATCGGCATCATACGCGTGAGCCAGACATGCAACTCTGCCGGCGTCTGGGTGAACATCGCCTGATCCACTTCGGTCGCCAGTATCTGCGCCCGATGTTCAACCCGCTGATGACTGAACCAGAAAACACTGAATGCACAGCCTGCCAGCATCAACGACATGGCCAGCAGGCTTAAAAAGGTAATAAACGCAGATAATTTTGTGGTTAATCGCATCCCTGTGCCTGTATTACTGCGGTGATAACCGGATCACCCAACCTTGTACCGTCAGCCTGACGAAAACGCGAGCAAAAATAGCATAATTTGCCGTTGCCGACAGCGCCGGGACGTATGAAGCCGAAGTATATCGTCGGGATATCATCGCTGACGTTGATCCTGGCACTTTTCGGTGCATTCTCATCGTACCGGCCAGCCAGGAAATTTCACATTTTCAGGGCGAAACTGGCTGATATCAGTAATAGTCATCATGCTGGTTAATGACATCCTGTCTGGAGAAGGCACCATGAAACGCACACCCCGTCTGACCGAAGCCGACGTAACGCCGGAAAGCATTTTTAACATGAAGCGCCGCCAGGTGCTGAAAACGCTGGGACTGAGCGCAGCGGCGATGGGTATGCCGGGCGTGGCGCAAGCCGATATTCTCAGCTGGTTCAAAGGCAACGATCGCCCACCCGCGCCAGCAGGCCGGCCGCTGGACTTTACCAAACCAGCGCAATATCAGGCCGATCTGACCTTAACGCCTGCGGATAAAGTTTCCGGCTATAACAACTTCTATGAGTTCGGGCTGGATAAGGCCGATCCGGCCGCCAATGCCGGTACGCTGAAAACAGAGCCCTGGAAACTGACCATTGATGGCGAAGTGGCTAAGCCCGTGACCCTGGATATGGATGACATCTTTAAACGGTTTGCCATGGAGCAGCGAATCTATCGCATGCGCTGCGTGGAGGCCTGGTCGATGGTGGTGCCCTGGATAGGCTTTGAGCTGAATAAGCTTATCTCTCTGGCGGAACCCACCAGCAAAGCGCGTTTTGTCGCCTTCCAGACGCTGTACGATCCTGAGCAGATGCCAGGTCAGAAAGATCGCTTTATTGGCGGCGGACTCAATTATCCCTATGTCGAAGGTTTACGTCTGGATGAAGCCATGCATCCGCTGACCATTCTGACCACCGGCGTCTATGGCAAAGCGCTGCCGCCGCAGAATGGCGCGCCGATTCGCCTGACGGTGCCGTGGAAATATGGTTTTAAGGGCATTAAGTCGATTGTCAAAATCACCCTGACCGCAAATCAGCCACCAACGACCTGGAACCAGATCGCCGCAGATGAATATGGTTTTTATGCCAATGTGAATCCGCATGTTAATCATCCACGCTGGTCGCAGGCCACTGAGCGATTTATTGGCCCGGGCGGCAGTCTGAAGGTCGAACGTCAGCCAACGCTGCTGTTTAACGGCTATGCCGAACAGGTTGCGTCGCTCTATCGTGGCCTGGATTTACGGGAGAATTACTAGGTGGTACGCCTGTCGATAAAACAGATCACCTGGCTTAAGGTGATTCTGCATCTGGCGGCCCTGTTGCCGCTGGTTTATCTGGTTCTTGCCGCGATGCAGGGCGGCCTGAGTGCGGATCCGGCAAAAGATATTCAGCATTTTACCGGCCGCATGGCGCTGAAACTGCTGCTGGGTACGCTGCTGGTCTCACCGCTGGCACGTTATGGCAGGCAACCGCTGTTAATCCGCACCCGGCGTCTGCTTGGCGTCTGGACGTTTGTCTGGGCTTCTCTCCATCTGCTGAGCTATTACCTGCTGGAGCTGGGCGCTGACAATCTGCGTCTGCTGGGCAGCGAGCTGATTTCCCGTCCCTATCTGACACTGGGGATTATCAGCTGGCTGATATTACTGGCCCTGGCGCTGACGTCGTTTCAGCGCGCTCAGCGCAAGCTCGGTAAGCGCTGGCAAACCCTGCACAACGCGGTCTATCTGGTGGCCATTCTGGTGCCGATTCACTATATCTGGTCAGTGAAAACCGTGTCACCCCAGCCACTTATCTACGCACTACTTGCTGCAATACTGTTAGCCTGGCGTTACAAAAAATTTCTCAAATGGTGGCCTCGCTAGCGCTTCACCCGTTGTTTTCCTCTGCACTTTTCTGATAAAAGATGTGGCCCGCAGGCCACATCCGATCATCTTCGCAGATAAGACCAGTATTTTGCTGCGAAATGACACGAAACGGATATAATGCCCGGCTTTATTGCTCGTCGGGTCTTCTTTTTCATTCTCAAAGGTGACAAATGAAGATTCGCAAGGTATTTTACGCGATGCCTCAATGATTGCGGGAGATGGCAGCACGATGGCGCATAAATTACATATTCTGCTTTTAAACGGGCCCAACCTGAACCTGTTGGGAACGCGTGAACCTGAGAAGTATGGTCATACCACGCTGCGTCAGATCGTTGACGATTTGACACGTCAGGCAGACCAGTTGAATGTGGAATTGAGCCACCTGCAAACCAATGCTGAATTTCAGCTGATTGATCGCATTCATGAGGCCAAAGGCAATGTGGATTACATCATTATTAATCCTGCCGCGTTTACCCATACCAGTGTCGCACTACGTGATGCCCTGCTGGCGGTAGAAATACCGTTTATCGAGGTTCATCTCTCCAACGTGCATGCCCGCGAGCCCTTCCGCCATCACTCCTATCTTTCTGATGTCTCTGCTGGCGTGATCTGTGGGCTTGGCGCTGACGGCTACACATGGGCTTTACAAACGGCAGTAAAACGCCTGTCTCAAACTAATTAATCAAACTGAGTACGGAACCCCACTCATGGATATTCGTAAAATTAAAAAACTGATCGAACTGGTTGAAGAGTCTGGCATTTCAGAGCTGGAAATTTCTGAAGGTGAAGAGTCCGTTCGCATCAGCCGTGCACCTGCAAACGTGGGTTACCCGATGATGCAGCAGACTTACGCTGCGCCGGTTCAACAGCCTGCTCTGGCAACAGCTGTTGCTCCTGTTGCAGCGGTTGCCGAAGCGGCACCGGCTGAAATCAGCGGTCACATCGTGCGTTCACCAATGGTAGGGACCTTCTACCGTACGCCGAGCCCGGATGCGAAAGCCTTTGTGGAAGTCGGCCAGAAAGTGAATGCCGGCGATACCTTGTGCATCGTCGAAGCCATGAAAATGATGAACCAGATCGAAGCTGACAAATCAGGTGTAGTGAAAGCGATCCTGGTTGAAAGCGGTCAGCCGGTCGAATTTGACGAGCCACTGGTTATCATCGAGTAACGGGGCAGATCATGCTGGATAAAATTGTTATTGCTAACCGTGGTGAGATTGCGCTGCGCATTCTGCGTGCCTGTAAAGAACTGGGCATCAAGACTGTTGCGGTACACTCAAGCGCGGATCGTGACCTGAAGCACGTGCTGCTGGCAGACGAAACCGTCTGCATCGGCCCGGCGCAGTCAGTTAAAAGTTACCTCAACATCCCGGCGCTGATCTCTGCTGCAGAGATCACCGGCGCGGTGGCGATTCACCCTGGCTACGGCTTCCTCTCTGAGAATGCCGATTTTGCTGAGCAGGTTGAGCGCTCCGGCTTTATCTTTATCGGTCCGAAAGCAGACACCATTCGCCTGATGGGCGACAAAGTCTCTGCGATTAATGCCATGAAGAAAGCAGGCGTCCCAACCGTACCCGGTTCTGACGGTTCGCTGACCGATGATATGGAAAAAAACCGTGCCTTTGCGAAGCGCATCGGTTATCCGGTCATCATCAAAGCCTCTGGCGGCGGCGGCGGTCGTGGTATGCGCGTTGTGCGCAGCGACAAAGATCTGGAACAATCCATCAACATGACGAAAGCGGAAGCCAAAGCGGCTTTCAGCAACGACATGGTTTACATGGAGAAGTATCTGGAGAATCCGCGCCACATCGAGATTCAGGTTCTGGCTGACGGCCAGGGCAACGCGATCTATCTGGGCGAACGTGACTGCTCTATGCAGCGTCGTCACCAGAAAGTGGTTGAAGAAGCGCCAGGCCCAGGTATTACTGAAGAACAGCGCAGCTTTATCGGCAATCGTTGTGCCAAAGCCTGTATTGAGATTGGCTATCGTGGCGCAGGTACCTTCGAGTTTCTGTACGAAAACGGTGAGTTCTACTTCATTGAGATGAACACCCGTATTCAGGTGGAACATCCGGTGACCGAGATGATCACCGGTGTGGATCTGATCAAAGAGCAGCTGCGCATTGCTGCGGGTCAGCCACTGTCGATCAAACAGGACGAAGTGGTTATTCGCGGACATGCGGTCGAGTGCCGTATTAACGCTGAAGATCCGGTCACCTTCCTGCCAAGTCCGGGTAAAATCACCCGCTTCCATGCGCCAGGCGGTTTTGGCGTGCGCTGGGAGTCGCATATTTACTCAGGCTACACCGTACCGCCGTATTACGACTCCATGATCGGTAAGCTGATCACCTATGGCGAAACGCGCGACGTGGCTATCGCCCGCATGAAGAATGCGCTGGCGGAACTGATCATCGACGGTATCAAAACCAACGTTGAACTGCAGATGAAAATCATGTCCGACGAAAACTTCCAGCACGGTGGAACCAATATCCACTATCTGGAGAAAAAACTCGGCTTGCACGAGAAGTAAACGCAACGCTGAGTCAGTCAGAGGCCGGTTAATCCGGCCTTTTTCTTTTGCCGCTGGCGTTAAGGTTGAATCATGGATGCTCGTTTTATACAGGCACATAAAGAGGCGCGCTGGTCGCTCTACCTCACCCTGCTCTGGCTCGCAGCCTGGGGGCTTTCTGCCTGGCTGGGTGGCAGTGAAATTGGTATCACCGGCCTGCCGCGCTGGTTTGAACTCTCCTGCCTGTTTGCTCCCCTGTTGTTCATATTCCTGTGCTGGATGATGGTGCGGTTAATTTTCCGCGACATGCCGCTGGAGGACACAAATGAACAGTGAAATTATCCTGCCGTTACTGATTTATCTGGTGTTGATTGCCGCGCTGTCGGTGTTTGCCGTGCGCAAAAGGCGCGAGGGTAGCTTCCTCACTGAATATTTCCTTGGCAGCCGCTCCATGGGCGGATTTGTGCTGGCGATGACGCTCACCACCACCTATATCAGCGCCAGCTCGTTTATTGGTGGTCCCGGTGCCGCCTACAAATATGGGCTGGGATGGGTATTGCTGGCGATGGTGCAGGTGCCCGCCGTCTGGCTCTCGCTGGGTGTGCTGGGGAAAAAGTTTGCCATCCTGGCGCGTAAGCATAATGCGGTGACGCTGAATGACATGCTCTACGCCCGCTATCAGAGCCCGCTGCTGATCTGGCTGGCGAGTCTGAGCCTGCTGGTTGCCTTTATCGGTGCCATGACGGTGCAGTTTATTGGCGGCGCGCGGCTGCTCGAAACCGCCGCAGGCATCCCGTATGACACGGGTCTGCTGATTTTTGGCGGCACTATTGCGCTCTACACCGCTTTTGGCGGGTTCCGTGCCAGCGTTCTCAATGACGCCATGCAGGGCATCGTGATGCTGATTGGCACATTTCTGCTGCTGTTCGCGGTGATTCATCAGGCTGGCGGCCTGAGCACGGCCGTGCAGAAACTGCATGACATTGATCCCGCTCTGCTGTCGCCGCAGGGACCGGGTGAGATTATAACGCCGACCTTCCTCAGTTCATTTGTCGTGCTGGTCTGCTTTGGGGTGATTGGCTTGCCGCATACTGCGGTGCGCTGCATCTCTTATAAAGACAGCAAGGCAGTCCATCGGGCCATTATTCTGGGTACCATTGTGGTGGTGATCCTGATGCTGGGAATGCATCTGGCCGGTGCGCTGGGCAGGGCGATACTGCCGAATCTGACCGTGCCGGATAGTGTTATACCCACCCTGATGATCACTGTGCTGCCACCGTTAGCTGCCGGACTGTTTCTGGCAGCCCCCATGGCCGCCATTATGTCGACCATTAATGCCCAGCTGTTACAGGCTTCGGCCACGCTGATCAAAGATCTCTATCTGCGTGTCGCCCCGCAGCAGATGGAAAATGAGACGCGGCTGCGGCTGTTATCTGGCACCATTACGTTCGCACTGGGTATCCTGCTGCTGATTGCGGCCTGGAATCCACCCGATATGATTATCTGGCTCAACCTGCTGGCCTTTGGCGGCCTTGAGGCGGTTTTCCTCTGGCCGCTGGTACTGGGTCTCTACTGGGAACGCGCTAATGCCGCAGGCGCCATCACCGGCATGGTGGTGGGTGGAGGCTGCTACGCTTTTCTGGCGAGCCTGAACCTGCAGATTCTGGGTTTTCATCCCATTGTGCCCTCACTGCTTTTAAGCCTGCTGGCATTTTTAGTGGGCAACCTGTTTGGACGCGCGCCGCAAACGGTCGACGCGCCGCAACATTGACGGAAAGAGAGACGTTATGCCGTGGATTCAAATCAAAATTAATAGCTCAGGTGAACACGCGGAAACGCTGAGCGATGCGCTGATGGACATCGGTGCGGTTTCAGTGACCTTTCAGGATACCAACGACACGCCGGTGTATGAGCCGCTGCCAGGTGAAACCCGCCTGTGGGGCGATACCGATGTTATCGGCCTGTTCGATGCAGAAACTGATATGGCCGCGATTACCGCCGAACTGGCGCAGCATCCGTTGCTGGGCGCCGGTTTTCGTCACCGGATCGAGCAGATCGAAGATAAAGACTGGGAGCGCGAATGGATGGAAAACTTCCATCCGATGCGCTTCGGTGAGCGGCTCTGGATCTGTCCGAGCTGGCGTGATGTGCCGGATCCTGATGCCGTCAACGTGATGCTCGATCCCGGCCTGGCGTTTGGGACCGGCACGCATCCGACCACCTCACTCTGCCTTACCTGGCTTGACGGGCTGGATCTGGTGGGCAAAACGGTGATCGATTTCGGCTGTGGTTCGGGGATCCTGGCGATCGCCGCACTGAAGCTGGGTGCGGCTCAGGCGATCGGGATTGATATCGATCCGCAGGCTATTCAGGCCAGCCGGGATAATGCTGAGCGCAACGGCGTCTCTGATCGCCTGTCGCTCTATCTGCCCCACCAGCAACCCGAAAATCTACAGGCTGATGTGGTGGTGGCTAATATCCTGGCCGGCCCGCTACGTGAACTGGCCCCGCTGATCAGCGTACTGCCGAAGTCTGGCGGTCATCTGGGACTCTCGGGCGTGTTAGAGAGCCAGGCAGAGAGCGTCTGCGAAGCGTATGTCAGCGAGTTCACGCTCGACCCGGTTGCGGTTAAAGAGGAGTGGTGCCGGATTACCGGGATTAAATCCTGAATATGGCGCCTGTCTGCCCCCTCTGATATCGCGCTGCCCGGAACAAAGTGCCTTAACAGAACATTCAGCCAGCCCGTAGCGTAAGTTGCGGGCTTTCCCGATTTGAAATGGATGCTTGTATCGTTAATCACGGCATGTGACGTTTTTTATCTGGCGAATTGACGTACTTTTCTGGAAAAACTTTTGTTCACAATTTCAGCATAAATTGTTAAATCATTGATTTTTAAGCTTAATAAATATGCACATCGATCATGACCCGGATTTCATTGATCTTTCTTGCTGATTGTTCAAAGTTTGGCCTTTCATCTTCCTGCAAAAATGCGTAATATACGCCGCCTTGCAGACACAGTATGGCCATTCTGACTTCATGCGTATTGGAAACCTCCAGCTGAGAAATCGACTGATTGCAGCACCGATGGCCGGTATTACCGACAGGCCGTTCAGGGCGCTGTGTCACGAAATGGGTGCAGGCATGGCAGTTTCTGAGATGTTGTCTTCAAACCCGGAAGTCTGGGCTAGCGACAAATCTCGATTACGTATGGTTCACAGCGATGAGCCAGGCATTCGCGCCGTGCAAATTGCCGGTTGCGATCCCAGTGAAATGGCGCAAGCTGCACGCATTAATGTTGAGGCTGGTGCACAGGTCATCGACATTAATATGGGATGCCCTGCCAAGAAGGTTAACCGCAAAATGGCGGGTTCAGCCTTGCTGCAATATCCCACCGTGGTGGAGTCAATTCTCTCCGCAGTGGTTAATGCAGTGAATGTGCCGGTTACGCTGAAAATTCGTACTGGCTGGGATCCTGAAAACAGGAACTGTGTCGCGATTGCCCAATTGGCTGAACGCTGCGGTATACAGGCTCTGACGATACATGGTCGCACTCGTGCCTGCCTGTTCAACGGAGAAGCTGAATATGACAGCATTCGGACAGTTAAGCAGAGTGTCTCCATTCCGATTATCGCGAATGGAGACATAACTGACCCGCATAAAGCCAGAGCGGTGCTCGACTATACAGGGGCCGATGCTCTGATGATAGGACGTGCTGCTCAGGGAAGACCGTGGATCTTCCGGGAAATCCAGCATTATCTGGACACTGGGGAGTTGCTTGCCCCGCTGCCGATGGCAGAGGTCAAGCGCTTGCTTGTTTCGCATATACGTGAGCTGCACGACTTTTACGGTTCAGGCAAGGGATACCGTATAGCGCGAAAGCACGTCTCCTGGTATCTGCAGGAGCACGCCCCGAATGACCAGTTTCGGCGCACATTCAACGCCATTGAGGATGCCAGCGAACAGCTGGAGGCGTTGGAGGCATACTTCGAAAATCTTGCGTAACGAAATAAAGAGCTGAAAGAACTATGTTCGAACAACGCGTAAATTCTGACGTACTGACCGTTTCAACCGTTAACTCACAGGATCAGGTAACTCAAAAACCTTTGCGTGATTCGGTTAAACAGGCACTGAAGAACTATTTTGCTCAACTGAATGGTCAGGATGTGAGCGACCTGTATGAGCTGGTTTTGGCTGAAGTCGAGCAGCCTCTGTTGGACATGGTGATGCAGTATACCCGTGGCAATCAGACCCGTGCTGCCCTGATGATGGGTATCAACCGCGGTACGCTGCGTAAGAAATTGAAAAAATACGGCATGAACTGATTTTTAGTTCTGTCTGTAAATCACGCCAGCCTTCGGGCTGGCGTTTTTATTTGTGCGTCGACGCACAAAGCCACGGTAATGATAGTGAAACAGTTTCCGGTAATATGGTAACTGTAGTTGCAATCGCTGGCGTGATATTTCACCCTCTCGCTTTCGCCCGCTGTGATTTGACTTAGTGCCTGCCTGACCCTCACCTCGCTTCACATCCCCGCCACTGCTGGGTATGTGACTTTCTGCGCATTAAAAAGCAACGCAATCTCTTCATACATTTCTGCCTGAGTGAATGCTCACACTGCTCCCACATAGTGAAACTATTTGCACTAAATGTGATCGGGTCGACTCGCATTGCTTCCTTTTGGTGCGCCATATTAGCGGAACTTTCTAAGTGCTTCCGATTATTAACCGTTCTTTCATACGAATTCAGGAACCTGCAAACCTGGCATCAGCTTTGCAGAGTCGTGGATGGCTGACCGCCACAGACAGGAAAAACGCACACTAAAGTGCGCAAACATAACAACATGATCCCGCCACACAGGATGCTTTATGAAAAAGATGATGCTCTCTACGCTGATCGCTGCTGCCTCGCTGGTTGCCGTTGCTCAGCAAGCACACGCAGGCACCAC
The DNA here is from genome assembly GCF_025910075.1 of Pantoea sp. RG18. Lineage (NCBI taxonomy): Bacteria > Pseudomonadati > Pseudomonadota > Gammaproteobacteria > Enterobacterales > Erwiniaceae > Pantoea > Pantoea sp. RG18. Next base: position 4,505 of record NZ_JAPCIL010000015.1, on the reverse strand, counting down.
ACTGGATGCGATAAAGAAAAAAGGGTTTGTTCAATGTGGTATCAGTGACGGCTTGCCGGGCTTCTCCTATGCAGATGCTGGCGGCAAGTTTACCGGTATCGATGTGGATGTGTGTCGTGCGACGGCTGCCGCTGTGTTTGGTGATGCGACCAAAGTGAAATATACCCCGCTGACCGCGAAAGAGCGTTTTACCGCTCTGCAGTCCGGCGAGGTGGATGTGCTTTCACGTAATACCACCTGGACCTCATCGCGCGATGGCGGCATGGGCTTCCTGTTTGCGGGCGTGAACTATTACGACGGTATCGGCTTCCTGACTCACCAGAAGGCCGGCCTGAAAAGTGCGAAAGAGCTGGATGGTGCCACCGTCTGTATTCAGGCGGGAACCGACACCGAGCTGAACGTAGCGGACTTCTTTAAAGCCAACAAAATGCAATATACGCCTGTAACCTTCGACCGCTCTGATGAATCGGCTAAAGCGCTGGATAGCGGACGTTGCGATACGCTGGCGTCTGACCAGTCTCAGCTTTACGCATTACGCATTAAGCTGGGCAAACCGGATGAATTTATTGTTCTGCCCGAAGTGATCTCCAAAGAGCCGCTGGGGCCGTTGGTGCGTCGTGGTGATGATGACTGGTTCACCATCGTGAAGTGGTCGCTCTACGCCATGCTGAATGCGGAGGAGATGGGCATCTCCTCGAAGAACGTTGATCAGATGACGGCCAAGCCAACCACACCAGACATGGCACACTTCCTGGGCGCCGAAGGTGATTTTGGTAAGGATCTGAAGCTGGATAACAAGTGGGCCTACAACATCGTCAAGCAGGTGGGTAACTATCAGGAAAGCTTTGACCGTAACGTCGGTAAAGACAGCGCACTGAAGATTGCACGTGGTCAGAATGCGTTGTGGAACCAGGGCGGTATTCAGTACGCACCACCGGTACGTTAACAGACCTCACTAATCGGGCACCCTATTCTGTGGTGCCCTACCCCAGCTTTCGTTACTGAGGTTTCAACATGTCACAACGCCCAACCGTGAAAAGGGATTTTTCATTTGGTAATCCCACGGTTCGCGCCTGGATTTATCAGCTCATCGCCATCGTCGCGGTGCTTGGTGTGGTGGGTTATCTGGTGCATAACACCATTATTAACCTTGCCAATCGCGGCATTACATCGGGGTTTGGATTTCTTGAGCGCACTGCCGGTTTCGGCATCGTTCAGCATCTGATTGAGTACACTGAGGGAGATACCTACGCGCGCGTGTTTCTGGTCGGATTAACCAACACGCTGCTGGTCTCTGCACTCTGTATTGTTTTCGCTTCGATTCTCGGATTCGCGGTCGGTCTTGCCCGCCTTTCTGACAACTGGCTGCTGCGGAAACTCTCGAATATCTATATCGAAACCTTCCGTAATATCCCACCCCTGCTGCAAATCTTCTTCTGGTACTTTGCAGTCTTACGCAATCTACCGGGCCCACGTCAGGCGCTGAATGCTTTTGACCTGGCATATGTCAGTAATCGCGGACTCTACGTTCCATGGCCGACCTATGCAGCAGGCAGCTGGCCGTTTGTTATTGCACTGCTTCTGGCCGCGGCTGTGAGCTATGGCCTGTACCGCTTTAACCGTAAACATCAGCTGAAAACCGGTCAGTTACGTCGCACATGGCCCGCTGCCGTTGTGATGCTGATTCTCTTTCCTTTGCTTGCACACATTGGGTTTGGCCCAGCCACGCACTGGGATGTGCCACAACTGCGCGGTTTCAATTTCCGTGGCGGCTCGGTGATGATACCGGAGCTGGCAGCCCTGACGCTGGCACTGTCGATTTATACGTCGTCGTTTATTGCTGAAGTGATCCGCTCCGGGATCCAGTCGGTCCCCTATGGTCAGCATGAAGCAGCGCGGTCGCTGGGGCTGCCTAATCCGGTTACGCTGCGCCAGGTGATTATTCCTCAGGCCATGCGCGTCATTATTCCGCCACTAACCAGCCAGTATCTGAACATCGTGAAGAACTCTTCACTCGCCGCCGCTATCGGTTATCCCGATATGGTGTCGCTGTTCGCCGGATCGGTACTGAATCAGACCGGTCAGGCCATTGAGACGATTGCTATCACGATGGGCGTTTACCTGATTATCAGCCTGCTGATATCAATGCTTATGAACTTCTACAACCGCAAAATTGCGCTGGTTGAGCGTTAAGAGAACGGGATAACTATGTCTGTGACTACGCATGAAACGCCCCCCGTCCCGACGACTCTGGTCAGTCGCGCCTGGTTTTGGGCTCGTAAAAACCTGTTTTCCAGTTGGTTTAATACGCTACTGACGCTGTTTTGCATCTGGGTTATCTGGCACGTCATTCCACCCGCGCTGAACTGGCTGGTCTTTCAGGCAAACTGGATCGGCACCACGCGCGCCGATTGCACCAAAGAGGGTGCCTGTTGGGTCTTTATCCATGCTCGTTTCGGCCAGTTCATGTATGGGCTTTACCCGCATGAATTGCGCTGGCGTATTAACCTGGCGCTGGTGATCGGCCTGTTGTCGATTGTGCCGATGTTCCTGAAGAGCCTGCCGTATCGTGGACGCTACATTGCTGCCTGGGCTGTCATCTATCCGGTGATTGTCTGGTTTCTGCTGTATGGCGGCTATCTGGGGCTGGAACGTGTCGAAACACGTCAATGGGGCGGATTAACGCTGACGCTGATTATTGCGTCGGTGGGTATTGCCGGTGCACTGCCGCTGGGTATTTTGCTGGCGCTGGGCCGTCGCTCACGCATGCCGGTCGTGCGCACGCTGTCGATTATCTTTATTGAGTTCTGGCGCGGCGTGCCGCTGATTACCGTGCTGTTTATGTCATCCGTGATGCTGCCGCTGTTTATGTCTGAAGGCACTAACATCGACAAGCTGGTGCGCGCGCTGGTCGGCGTCATTCTGTTCCAGTCCGCCTATGTGGCAGAGGTGGTTCGCGGTGGCCTGCAGGCACTGCCGAAAGGTCAGTACGAAGCAGCCGAATCTCTGGCGCTGGGCTACTGGAAGACGCAGATGCTGGTTATTCTGCCCCAGGCGCTGAAGCTCACTATTCCCGGCCTGGTCAATACCATCATCGCACTGTTTAAAGATACCAGCCTGGTCATCATCATTGGTCTTTTCGATCTGTTCAGCAGCGTCCAGCAGGCAACGGTCGATCCGACCTGGCTGGGGATGTCGACCGAAGGTTATGTCTTTGCTGCACTGGTCTATTGGATCTTCTGTTTTAGCATGTCGCGCTACAGCCAGTATCTGGAAAAGCGCTTTCACACCGGGCGTACATCGCACTGAGGTTTTACATGACTGACTCTATGACACACTCTTCCGACGCGTTGATGATCTCGCTTGAGAACGTGAATAAATGGTACGGGCAATTCCATGTACTGAAAGACATCAACCTGCAGGTTAAACCCCGTGAACGCATCGTACTGTGCGGACCTTCCGGCTCCGGCAAATCGACGACGATCCGCTGTATCAACCATCTGGAAGAGCATCAGCAGGGCCGCATTGTTGTTGACGGTATCCATCTTAATGATGACGTTCGTAACATTGAGCGCGTGCGCACCGAAGTCGGTATGGTCTTCCAGCACTTCAATCTCTTTCCACATCTGACCGTACTGCAAAACTGCACGCTGGCACCTTCCTGGGTAAGAAAGATTCCAAAGAAGGAAGCTGATGAGCTGGCCATGCACTATCTGCAACGCGTGCGTATTGCCGAGCATGCACATAAGTTTCCGGGCCAGCTCTCTGGCGGACAGCAGCAGCGTGTCGCCATCGCCCGCTCACTCTGTATGAAGCCCAAAATTATGCTGTTTGATGAGCCCACGTCAGCGCTGGATCCTGAGATGGTTAAAGAGGTGCTGGATACGATGATTGGTCTGGCTGAGGATGGGATGACTATGCTGTGCGTCACCCATGAGATGGGCTTTGCCCGAACGGTGGCTGACCGGGTGATCTTTATGGATCGGGGAGAGATCGTCGAAGTCGCGCCACCGCAGGAGTTCTTTGCGAATCCAAAATCGGAGCGTACCCGGGCGTTTCTATCGCAGGTTATTCACTGATCAGACGTTCAGTTATCTCACTACCCGGCCTGGTGCCGGGTTTTTTTATGGCCTGAACAGCCGCTTTAATATGCTTACTGACCTGTTGCTGTTATGAATAAACAGACAGATACGCTGTGAAGAGGGAGTTTTATTGCGGTTTGCTACAACGAAAAAAGCCCTTCGCATACGCAAAGGGCTCTCTCTTATTTGATGCCTGGCAGTTCCCTACTCTCGCATGGGGAGACCCCACACTACCATCGGCGCTACGGCGTTTCACTTCTGAGTTCGGCATGGGGTCAGGTGGGACCACCGCGCTACAGCCGCCAGGCAAATTCTTTTATTTACCGAACTCGTGTCTTAACTGGTGCTGATACCCAGAGTCGAACTGGGGACCTCACCCTTACCAAGGGTGCGCTCTACCAACTGAGCCATATCAGCACACTA
>NZ_JAPCIL010000014.1:0-268784 GCF_025910075.1 Pantoea sp. RG18 | reverse complement strand
CTCAACCCGCTTCCCGTTGCCGGTGTTCCGTGTCGATGGAGGCGCATTATAGGGATCCCGTTTCAGAGCACAACCCTTTTTTTGGATCTTTTATCTGAACGGTTATAAATGATCCAGATTGATGAGATCGCCAGCGATCCAGGCCAGAATTGGCTTGTCAGCTGCCTGAAATCGCATCAGGCTGCATTGAAAACAGAACAAAGGAGAACATGATGACTTCCGCCCTACGTCCATATAAAGACCTTTTCCCGCAAACCGGCCAGCGCGTTATGGTCGATCCAAGCAGTGTTGTGGTCGGTGATGTCATAATGGAGGACGACGTGAGCATCTGGCCGCTGGTTGCGATCAGGGGTGATGTGAATCAGGTCCGCATTGGTGCCCGTACTAATGTACAGGACGGCAGCGTTCTGCACGTTACGCATAAATCAGCGTCTAACCCGCAAGGCTTCCCTCTTATTATTGGCGAGGATGTCACGGTCGGGCATAAAGCGATGTTGCACGGCTGTACCATTGGCGATCGCGTGCTGGTCGGAATGGGATCGATTCTGCTTGATGGCGTAATAGTAGAAGAAGAGGTGATGATTGGTGCCGGAAGTCTGGTGCCGCCAGGTAAAAGACTGGAGAGCGGCTATCTCTATCTGGGTAGTCCGGTCAGGCAGATCAGGCCGCTGAATGACAATGAGAAGGAAGGTTTACGCTATTCCGCTAATAATTATGTCGCCTGGAAAGATGATTACCTGGCGGGAGATAACCAGATCCAGCCCTGAGCATCAATATTATCCTGACGGATAGCCGCTTCGGCCTCATCTTCCAGATCCCAGCGATGGTGCTGAAACAGCGCCATCGCCTCCCCTTCACCAAAACGTGAGGCCAGCGACTTCCCGCTGATTGCACAGGTCAGCCGCATGCCGTTGACCAGCACCGGGAAACAGACCGCGTTCAGTTCAGCATTATAGGTTTCATCATCAGGAAACTGTATCGCCTGATTCATGGCTGCATGGCCTGTTTAAGCTGGGTAATCACCGGTGCGATTTCCGGCATCACACCGTGCCACAGATAGAAGGCATGAGCAGCCTGCCCCACCAGCATGCCCAAACCATCTGCCAGATGAGCCGTACCCTGCGCCTGACACCAGCGCAGGAAAGGCGTCAGCCCGCTTTGATAAAACATGTCATAACAGCGCACATCAGCATGAATGACTGCTGCAGGTAAAGGAGGGGTTTCGCCATTCACGCCGCTTGAGGTCGCATTAATGATCAGATCAAAGTGCTGATCTGTCAGCTGCTCAAAACCACATGCGCGGATAGTGCCGCTCGCTGCAAACAGGCCAGCCAGCTCTTCCGCCCGCGCGGCGGTACGGTTAACAACAGTGAGTGTCACGCCTGCTGAGAGAAGCGGCAGAATGACCCCACGTGCAGCACCACCCGCCCCCACCAGCAATACCTTGTCACCAGCGTTGATCATCTTCAGCCGTTCAAGATCGCTTAACAGCCCGATACCATCCGTGTTGTCACCCAGGATCTGCCCATCGCTGAGTTTTTTCACCGTGTTTACCGCGCCGGACAGGGCTGCACGTTCGCTGAGCTGATCGGCAAATTCCCATGCCTGCTGTTTAAAAGGTAACGTCACGTTGGCGCCACGGCCTCCCTGTTCGAAAAAGGCAGAGAGCGCCTGAGGAAAACCATCTATCGGGGCACAAATCCGACCATAGCGATGTTCAATGCCCGTCTGTTCAGCGAAAGCCTGATGGATCAGCGGAGATTTACTGTGGTTGATCGGATTACCGAAAACGGCGAATTGATCCATGAATTAGCCCTGACGTATAAGTTCGCCGCTGATGACATCGCGGATTTCAGAGGGATTGAGCCGCCCACCCGTTTTTCCCGACAGAACCGGGAACTGCTCACCAAACTGCTGCTTCACTTCTTCAGCCGTTCGGCAGGGAGGCAGGCCTGACAGATTTGCGCTGGTTGAGACCAGCGGTTTACCAAATGCGCGGCAAAGGGCCTGCACATCAGGATGGTCACTGACGCGAATGGCCAGTGAATCAAACTGTCCGGTAAGCCAGCGAGGCGTTTGTGGCGGAACGGGTACGACAAAGGTCACCGGGCCGGGCCAGCATGCAAACATCCGCTCACGCTGGATCACAGACAGTTCCCGAGCGGAGATGTAAGGTTCCAGCTGGGTGTAATCAGCCGCAATCAGGATAAGCCCCTTTTCTACCGGACGCTGTTTCAGCGCCAGTAAAGCCATGACGGCAGATTCACTGTCAGGGTCACAGCCCAGACCAAATACGGCTTCAGTAGGATAGGCGATGACCGCCTGTCGATTCAGCTGCTCTAAGCAGGTTTCAAGTGAATCGGCGAGGTGTTGATTTTCCATGGTCTATGAATTCTCTTCAGCAATGGCTTTGCCACAACTTTTACTGGCGCAAAAGCGTTTGATCCCTTGGGCCGTCTTTTTTTCAACTAATAGCGGATACTGGCAATAAGGACAGATTCCGGCAACGGGTGTCAGATTCACAACAAACTGGCAGGCTGGATAGCGGTCGCAGGAGTGAAACGTTTTGCCGTAACGGGAGCGCCGCTGAACTAACCGGCCTTCATGGCACTGTGGACAGGCCAGCGAGGTTTCATCTGGTTTGTCGATGGTTTCGGTGTATCCGCATTCCGGATAGAGGCTACAGCCAATGAACATGCCAAATCGCCCCTGCCGCAACACTTTATCCGCACCGCATTCGGGACAGGCGTGGCCTTCCAGCACTTTGACCACATGACCATCGGCCTGACCCTTTAAGGGTCGAATGTAGTCGCATGCCGGGTAGTTCGCGCAGCCCAGAAAAGGACCGTGTTTACCGGAGCGGATAACCAGTTCTGCCCCGCAAGCGGGGCAGGGATCCTGTTTACGCACGGTGAAGAGTGCAGCTTTACTCATAGCGATCAATGCATGAAAGGAAATTTAATGCAGCATACCTTCATTGGCGTCGAATAGCAGTTCTTCCATCTGCTGATAGGCATTTTCACATCCGGGAATGTTGAACAACACCATCAGTACCACCCATTTGAGATCCTCCAGGTCAAACTCAGAGGTATCCAGCGCCATAATGCGTTCGATGACCATTTCACGCGTTTCCAGGTTCAGCACCTGAATCTGCTCCAGGAACAGCAGGAAACCACGGCTGTCAGCATCTAAACGTTTGCTCTCTTCATCGGTATAAATACGCATGGAGAGCGGATCATTTGTCAGTAAAATTGGCGCAACCAGTCCTTCCTGATAGTCAGCCAATCTTTCTAACCAGTTCAGCGCACTGTAAATATCTTCACGATGGAACCCGGCATCCGTCAGGTCGTCTGTCAATCTGTCCTGATCAACACCCATTTCTGCTTCGTTGTGGATATATGTCTCAAACAAATACATCAGTACGTCGAACATGGCATGCCCTCCTCAATCGGACATAGCCGCCGGGTACAGCTGCGATCCATCCTGCTAACTCCAGTTCCAGCAACTGAGCTGAGATAACTGGCACAGATTGGCCGGCACGTTCAGCGACAACGTCAACAGGTGTAACATCATCACCTACGTTAGCCAACACATCAGCAAATGGCAATGGAGCATCGTCACTCACCTCAGAATAAATTTCACCGGCCGGTGTCATCGGCAGCCAGTTAAGTGCACTTGCCAGATCTTCCACGATGTTATGGGGATGGGCCACCAGCAGCGCCCCCTGCTGAATCAGCCAGTTTACGCCTTCGCTTAACGGGTTACCGAGCGCGCCAGGTAAGGCATAGACATTACGATTTTGCTCCAGCCCATACCGCGCCGTTACCAGGGAACCACTCTTCAGCGAGGCTTCTACCACCAGCACCCCATGGCTCAGGCCGCTGATAATACGATTACGGCGCGGAAAATTAAGCGGATGCGGCAGGGTCGTCAGCGGAAACTCAGAAACCACCGCTCCACCCTGTTCAACGATCTCTGCGGCAAGATGGGCATGATTGCTGGGATAGAGCCGCTGCAAACCACTACCTAACACGGCCACCGTTTTACCGCCTACGTTGAGTGCTGCCTGATGCGCAACACCATCAATACCCCTTGCCAGTCCGCTGGTAATGGTCAGACCGCTGAGGCTTAAGTGCTGGGTAAACCAGTCGCACCAGTAGCGGCCATAGTGTGAACAGTTTCGGCTGCCCACCACCGCTAACTGTGGTGTGCTGATAAGCGCAGGATCGCCATCAATATAGAGCAGCGGCGGAAAGCGGTTGGTTTCTTTAAGACGGGCAGGATAGGCCGCGTCCAGAGCAGTTACCAGATGATGAGCCGGACTCTGAGCCAGCCAGGAATAGACTTCTGTGAGATTATTTTCATTAAAATCATCATATTGCTGGCACTGGCTCTCATCTAAGCCAAGCCGGATAAGCTGCTCCCTGTCTGCCTGTCCGGCACCTATTTGCTGCGCCACATCAACCCAGCGTTTCCCTGTCATTCCAGTGACGGCGGCCAGCCGTACAGACTGCGCTATTTTGTCCATCTTCAGCTCCCTGATCGCCCTTGCTTCCTGCCGCAGAATGCTGTCAATCAGGCCTCGAAAAGTCTACAATATAAGGTAGTAATCTTTTCTTAACCGAATACAGATCTGGATATTTATGTCAGTTTTGCAGGTATTACATTTCCCTGACGAGCGTCTTCGCAAAGTTGCTGCGCCCGTTAAAGAAGTTAACGCAGACATTCAGCGTATCGTTGATGATATGTTCGAGACGATGTATGCCGAAGAAGGTATCGGTCTTGCGGCTACGCAGGTCGATATTCATCAGCGCATTATCGTGATTGACGTCTCTGAAAGTCGTGAAGAGCGTTTAGTGCTGATTAACCCTGAGCTGCTGGAAAAAAGTGGTGAAACCGGCATTGAAGAGGGTTGCCTCTCTATTCCGGAACAGCGCGCATTTGTTCCGCGTGCCGAGCGGGTAAAGGTCCGTGCACTGGATCGCGAGGGTAAAAGTTTCGAACTGGAAGCCAGCGAGTTACTGGCCATCTGTATCCAGCATGAGATCGATCATCTGGAAGGCAAACTGTTTATCGATTATCTGTCGCCTTTAAAGCGGCAACGGATCAAAAATAAATTAGAGAAACTGGCGCGTCAGAACGCGCAGGCTTCCTGAGATCTTAATAAGGGATAAACGTGTCTGCCCCGCTAAAAATCATCTTTGCCGGCACACCTGACTTTGCAGCGCGTCATCTTGACGCGCTGCTTGCTTCTGAACATCAGGTTATCGGCGTATTCACCCAACCCGACCGTCCTTCTGGTCGCGGTAACAAATTAACGCCAGGCCCGGTCAAAACGCTGGCGATGGCACATGACATTCCGGTTTATCAGCCTAAGTCACTGCGACCTGAAGAAAATCAGCAACTGGTTGCTGACCTCAAGGCCGATGTGATGGTGGTTGTAGCCTACGGATTAATTCTGCCCAAGGCCGTGCTTGATATGCCACGTCTGGGATGCATCAATGTCCATGGCTCACTGCTGCCACGCTGGCGCGGAGCTGCGCCTATTCAACGTGCGCTCTGGGCTGGCGACAGCGAAACCGGCGTGACCATCATGCAGATGGACGTGGGACTGGATACCGGCGATATGCTGCATAAGCTGGCCTGTCCGATTACTGCCCAGGATACCAGTGCCACGCTGTATGACAAGCTGGCACAGCTTGGCCCACAGGGGCTGCTGGATACGCTGACATTACTGACCACTCAGCAGGCTTCACCTGAAAAACAGGATGAAACGCTGGCCAACTATGCTGAGAAACTCAGTAAAGAGGAAGCACGTCTTGACTGGACACTCTCTGCAGAACAGCTTGAGCGTTGTATTCGCGCTTTTAACCCGTGGCCGATGAGCTTTTTCACCATTGAAGATCAGCCGGTTAAAGTCTGGCAGGCAAGCGTTCTGCCCCACTGCGATCGTGCGCCTGGTGAAATTATCCATGCTGACAAGCATGGCATCCAGGTGGCAACGGCTCAGGGCGTACTGAACCTGCTCCAGTTGCAGCCCGCCGGTAAAAAACCGATGTCGGCTCAGGATCTTCTCAACTCGCGCCGGGAATGGTTTGAACCTGGAACCCTTCTGGACTGACTCTCAGGCCCGGTCCCTCACCGGGCCTTTTGTTTGATGACAAAACCCTATGACTAAATCTATCAACCTGCGTAGCCTCTCGGCTCAACTTATTGAGCGTGTGGTCGACAAGGGCGAATCCCTGAATACGGCACTGCCAGCCGCCCAGAAAAAGCTCTCTGACAAAGATAGCGCATTAGTGCAGGAGATCTGTTTTGGCGTATTGCGCACATTACCGCAGCTGGAAGCGCTGATTGGCAAACTGATGGAGCGTCCACTTACCGGCAAACAGCGGGTTCTGCACTATCTGATCATGGTCGGGCTTTATCAGCTGGAATATACCCGTGTGCCTGCCCATGCCGCACTGGCAGAAACCGTCGCGGGCGCCGAAGTACTGAAGCGCACCAGTATGAAAGGCTTATTAAATGGCGTATTACGCCAGTTTCAGCGTCAGCGGGAAGAGCTGCTCGCCACTGTTCAGGATGGCCCGCAACGCTATCTGCATCCCGGATGGCTGCTAAAGCGTTTACAGCATGCCTGGCCGGAACAATGGCAACAGATTGTCGAAGCAAATAATCTGCGTCCGCCGATGTGGCTGCGGGTTAATCGCCAGCACCACGATCGTGACACGTGGCTGGCAATGCTGGCCGAAAGCGGCAGGAATGCACAGCCTGCTGTCGATGTGCCGGATGCGCTGCGGCTTGACGCCCCTGCCCCGGTCAGCCAGCTACCAGGCTTTGAGCAGGGTTGGGTCACCGTGCAGGATTTATCTGCCCAGCGCTGTGCCTTGCTGCTTGAGCCCCAAAACGGCGAACAGATTCTGGATTTATGCGCTGCGCCCGGCGGTAAAACGACCCATATCCTTGAAATCGCGCCTCAGGCCGAAGTTATGGCCGTCGACGTGGATGCGCAGCGTCTTAAACGCGTAAATGAGAATCTGCAACGACTGGGTATGAAAGCAGACGTGAAACAGGGTGATGGACGAACGCCGCAACAGTGGTGCGGCGATCGTCAGTTTGACCGTATTCTGCTGGATGCGCCCTGCTCTGCTACCGGTGTGATCCGACGCCATCCTGATATTAAGTGGCTGCGTCGCGATCGGGATATCGCCGAGCTGGCAAAGCTTCAGGGTGAAATTCTTGATGCTATCTGGCCGCACCTGAAACCTGGCGGTACACTGATTTATGCCACCTGTTCCATCCTGCCTGAAGAGAATCATCAGCAGATAGATGCTTTCCTGCAGCGCCAGCATGATGCGCAGGCAGAGCCCCTCAGAGATGCGCCCGCGAACGGCTTACAGGTATTCCCGGAAGCCGAGGGCGGAGATGGTTTCTTCTACGCTAAGCTGATAAAAAAATCGGGTACAAACTGAAATGAGTATTGATAAGCGATGAAAATAATCATTCTGGGCGCAGGACAGGTTGGCGGAACCCTGGCAGAAAATCTGGTGGGTGAAAACAACGATATCACGGTGGTTGATACCGACTCTTCACGCCTGCGTCACCTGCAGGATAAGTTCGATCTTCGCGTCGTGCAGGGTCATGGTTCTCATCCACGCATTTTACGTGAGGCGGGTGCAGAAGATGCCGACATGCTGGTTGCCGTAACCAACTCCGATGAAACCAACATGATTGCCTGTCAGATTGCTTATTCGCTTTTCAATACGCCGAATCGCATCGCCCGTATTCGCGCAGCCGACTATCTGCGTGATGCGGACAAGTTATTTATTCCTGAAGCGGTGCCTATCGATCACCTGATCTCGCCTGAACAGCTGGTGATCGACAATATCTATCGTTTAATCCAGTACCCTGGCGCATTGCAGGTCGTCAACTTTGCTGAAGGCAAAGTCAGCCTCGCCGTGGTGAAAGCTTATTATGGCGGGCCACTGGTAGGAAATCCGCTGTCGATCATGCGTGAGCATATGCCACACATTGATACCCGCGTAGCCGCTATATTTCGTCAGGATCGCCCCATTCGCCCGCAGGGTTCAACCATCGTAGAAGCGGGTGATGAAGTCTTTTTCATTGCAGCCAGTCAGAACATTCGTGCGGTAATGAGTGAAATGCAGCGGCTGGAGAAACCTTATAAACGGATTATGCTGGTAGGTGGCGGTAATATCGGTTTCGGTCTGGCACAAAAACTTGAGAAAAATTACAGCGTGAAGCTGATTGAACGTAACCCCCAGCGCGCAGCAGAACTGGCAGAGCATCTTCACGACACAGTCGTCTTTTATGGCGATGCGTCAGATCAGGAACTTCTCGCTGAAGAACATGTTGATCAGGTTGATCTCTTTATCGCCGTCACCAATGATGATGAAGCCAATATTATGTCAGCCATGCTGGCAAAAAAGATGGGGGCGAAGAAGGTTATGGTGCTGATTCAGCGCCGCGCCTACGTCGATCTGGTACAAGGCAGCGTTATCGATATCGCTATTTCACCTCAGCAGGCCACGATTTCTGCCCTGCTTGGTCATGTGCGCAAAGCGGATATCGTGGGCGTTTCATCGCTACGACGCGGTATTGCAGAAGCGATCGAAGCGATAGCGCACGGAGACGAATCAACTTCACGCGTGGTCGGCCGCTCCATTGATGATATCAAACTACCGCCAGGCACCATTATTGGCGCAGTGGTTCGTGGAGACGATGTGATGATTGCCAATGATAACCTGCGAATTGAACAAGGTGATCATGTCATCATGTTCCTGACCGACAAGAAGTTTGTATCAGATGTGGAACGTCTCTTCCAGCCGAGTCCATTTTTCCTGTAAATGCCGCGTTTACAGGCGAACAGAACACAAGGAACGCAAAACTGCCGCTTAATTCGCTGTGTTGATGGCAAAACCAGTAGGGTTTGTTAGACTTTATGGCATTGGCTTGGGCAAGGAGATAAGTATGAGTTTAATCAAAGAGTTTCGCGATTTCGCAATGCGCGGCAATGTGATGGATTTAGCCGTCGGTGTCATCATCGGTGCTGCATTCGGTAAAATTGTTTCATCGTTAGTCGCCAACATCATTATGCCGCCTTTAGGCTTACTGATTGGTGGTGTCGATTTTAAATCATTCGCCTGGGTACTTAAGCCTGCAGTTGGTGATGCTCCAGCCGTTGTAATGCAGTACGGTATCTTCCTTCAGACCATCTTCGATTTTGTCATCATCGCTTTCGCAATCTTTATGGCGATCAAGTTAATGAATCGTCTGTACAAGAAAAAGGAAGTAGAGAAGCCAGTTGCTAAACCGTCAAACGAAGAAGTTCTGCTGACTGAAATCCGCGATCTGCTGAAACAGCAGAATACCCGGGTCTAGTAAATAAGCCGCCGCACAGGCGGTTTTTTTAACCGTAAAAGCAGAAGGGCAGTGATAAGACGCTTTCTTATCACTGCCCTCCCATCCAGTCCCCTTGCCATGTTTCTCTTTCCGCTTGAAACTACCTTTACCCTTTTGCTTCTGCTCTATGCGTTGCCGAAATAGTGGGTCGTGTAACAGAGCCTGAATCGCGTTATCGCGGATTTGCCCTTTGGTGTGCTGATATTTACTCATGACGCCTCCTGTTGAGATGGTCTGATACTCTATTCCTTTGCAGCAAAATAACAATATGCTTATTTGCTCGAAGCCTCTCCCCGCTCCAGCGCCTCAAGAATTGAGCACGAAATGCTACTGTGACTGTCACCACAACAGGCATCGGAAAGGTGTCGCAGGGAACGCTGCATCGTTTCTAACTCTGCGATCATCTGAGCAACTTCACTCAGCCGTTTTTCAACGATCGCTTTTGATTCCTGACAGGTGTGATGCGCAGGATCAACCCGTATCGAAAGTAGCTCTCTGATCGCTTCCAGACTGAAACCCAGTTTACGGCCATAGCGAATAAATTTCAGACGCTGAAGATCGCCCTCGCTGTAAAGGCGAAAACCACCTTCCGTCCGACCATCATGATCCATCATCTGCTGCTTTTCATAAAAACGGATAGTGTCTGGCGTCACCTCCGCAAGCTTAGCTAACTGACCGATGCGAAACATTTACTCCTCCTCGCGGAAACGATGCTGAATAGCAGTGGAATAACTACCATGAAGAAAATCGGTACTGATACCCGCCTGGCGTAATCTTAGCTCCAGCACCTGAAGCCGATGGCAATGATCCTGATAGTGTTGATCCGCAGGATCGAGGTTGCGAATAAGATCGTTAACTTCCATGGCTTCCCGTCTGAGCTCAAGCTCTGGCGGCAGAAAGCCCGCATTCTTCAGTAACCGGTAGCCCGCTCTTAACTCAGGCGGAACATGACTGTCATCATCCAGCTGCAGCGGCTTACCGGAGCCGGGAAGATTACTTAGCTCGCCTTTTTCCAGCGCCGCTTTGATATGCTGTTCAGCAAGTTCATCAACCAGCCACATAGTTGGCTCCTTTGAACATGAAAAGAGTAAGTTCTAAGGTAGTAAATTTCAGGCAATAAAAAACCCGCCGAAGCGGGTTTTTTACGTTGCTACAGATTACTCTGCGGCTGCTTCTGCTTGAGCTTCTGGACGATCAACCAGCTCGATGTAAGCCATCGGAGCGTTGTCACCAGCACGGAAGCCACACTTCAGAATACGAGTGTAACCACCGGCACGGCTCGCGAAACGCGGGCCCAGCTCATTAAACAGTTTTGCCACGATCTCGTTATCACGAGTACGGGCGAATGCCAGACGACGATTAGCTACGCTGTCGGTCTTGGCAAGAGTAATCAGCGGCTCAACTACGCGACGCAGTTCTTTGGCTTTCGGCAGAGTCGTTTTGATGATCTCATGACGAACCAGAGAACCGGCCATGTTGCGGAACATAGCCTGACGATGGCTGCTGTTGCGGTTCAGTTGACGACCACTCTTACGATGGCGCATGACCTTATCCTTCTCAGTGAAACCTTAACCTGTGATCTGATTATTCATCAGCAATGCTTGCTGGCGGCCAGTTCTCGAGGCGCATGCCCAGAGAAAGACCACGCGAAGCCAGCACATCTTTAATCTCGGTAAGAGATTTTTTACCAAGGTTAGGCGTTTTAAGCAGCTCAACCTCGGTACGCTGTACCAGATCACCGATGTAGTGGATAGCTTCTGCCTTAAGGCAGTTAGCAGAGCGGACAGTCAATTCCAGATCGTCAACAGGGCGCAGCAGGATCGGATCGAATTCTGGTTTCTCTTCTTTAACTTCCGGCTGACGTACATCACGTAAGTCAACGAAAGCTTCAAGTTGTTCTGCCAGAATGGTTGCCGCACGACGAATCGCCTCTTCAGGATCGATTGTGCCGTTGGTTTCCATTTCGATGACCAGCTTGTCCAGGTCGGTGCGCTGCTCTACACGCGCTGCTTCAACATTGTAGGCGATACGGTCTACAGGGCTGTAGCAAGCGTCAACTAACAGGCGGCCGATTGGGCGCTCATCTTCTTCCGAATGAATTCGGGCAGAAGCCGGCACATAGCCACGACCACGCTGAACTTTGATACGCATGCTGATAGCAGCGTTCTCATCGGTCAGATGGCAAATGACATGCTGAGGCTTGACGATTTCGACATCACCATCATGGGTAATGTCGGCTGCAGTCACAGGGCCAATGCCAGATTTATTCAAGGTCAGAATAACTTCATCTTTCCCCTGAACTCTTACCGCCAGCCCTTTCAGGTTGAGCAGGATTTCCAGGATATCTTCCTGTACTCCCTCTTTGGTGCTGTACTCATGAAGTACACCATCAATTTCAACCTCGGTCACCGCGCAACCCGGCATGGATGAAAGCAGAATACGGCGCAGTGCGTTACCAAGAGTATGGCCAAAGCCACGCTCTAAAGGCTCAAGGGTCACCTTGGCGTGCGTCGAACTCACTTGCTCGATATCTACCAGGCGCGGTTTTAGAAACTCTGTCACAGAACCCTGCATTGTGTCCTCTCTTTGGTACTAAGCCTTACTTGGAGTAAAGCTCGACGATCAGGTGTTCGTTAATGTCCGCAGACAGATCAGTACGTTCAGGAATACGCTTGAACACACCTTCCATCTTAGTCGCATCAACTTCCAGCCAGGTTGGCTTTTCACGCTGCTCAGCCAGCTCCAGAGCGGCCTTCACGCGAGATTGCTTTTTGGCTTTCTCACGGATGCTAACGACATCATTCGGAGATACCTGATAAGAAGCGATGTTAACAACGCGGCCATTTACCAGAACAGACTTATGGCTAACCAGCTGACGTGCTTCTGCACGAGTGGCACCAAAGCCCATACGATAAACTACGTTGTCCAGACGACCTTCCAGCAGAGCCAACAGGTTTTCACCGGTGTTGCCTTTCAGACGAGCTGCTTCTTTATAATAGTTACGGAACTGACGCTCCAGCACGCCGTAGATACGACGAACTTTTTGCTTTTCACGTAACTGACCGCCGTAATCAGACAGACGCGGTTTACGCGCACCATGCTGACCAGGGGCTTGTTCAATCTTACACTTGGAATCAATCGCGCGAACGCCAGACTTAAGGAATAAGTCAGTGCCCTCACGACGGCTCAGCTTGAGCTTAGGACCCAAATATCTTGCCATTTTCTTTCTCCAACTATCCTAAAAAAACGGGCGTTATACGCGACGTTTTTTCGGCGGACGACAACCGTTATGAGGGATCGGAGTCACATCAGTAATATTAGTGATGCGGAAACCAGCGGCGTTCAAAGCACGAATCGTAGATTCGCGACCTGGACCCGGACCCTTTACCATAACTTCCAGGTTCTTAATTCCGTAATCTTTTACCGCTTCTGCACAGCGCTCTGCAGCGACCTGAGCAGCAAACGGAGTGGATTTACGTGAACCGCGGAAACCGGAACCACCGGCGGTTGCCCAACCCAGTGCGTTACCCTGACGATCAGTAATGGTAACGATGGTGTTGTTAAAAGAAGCATGGACATGAGCCACGCCATCTGAGACTTGTTTTCTTACACGCTTACGTGCACGAACTGGTGCCTTTGCCATTATTTACTCACCCCGATTATTTCTTGATCGGTTTACGCGGACCCTTACGGGTACGTGCGTTGGTCTTAGTACGCTGACCGCGAACCGGAAGACCACGACGATGGCGCAAACCACGGTAGCAACCAAGGTCCATAAGACGCTTGATGCTCAGGGTGATTTCACGGCGCAGATCACCTTCTACAACGAATTTCGCAACTGCATCACGCAGCTGATCAATTTGTTCTTCAGACAGCTCACTGATCTTAACATTTTCAGCAATACCCGTTGAAGCGCAGATGGCTTTAGAACGAGTTTTACCGATACCGAAGATCGAAGTTAATGCGATAACGGTATGTTTTTGATCAGGAATGTTAATGCCTGCTATACGGGCCACTATGCACTCCTATAATTAAACAAGCACGTCCCATGCTGAAAAGCCCGTTTTCAGGATACTCAAATGGAAACGCACTGACATACAAAAGATTGGCTGGCTAATCTAGCCAGCTCAACCCGACTTTGCAAGAAAAATATGTGACAAAATCAGCCTTGGCGCTGTTTATGCTTTGGCTCGGCGCTGCAGATCACACGGACGACACCGTCGCGACGAATGATTTTGCAGTTACGACATAATCTCTTGACGGAAGCACGAACTTTCATTTTTACTCTCCGTAACTTCTCAACCAACTGAATTAACGGCCGTAGCCTTTCAGGTTAGCTTTCTTCAGTGCCGACTCGTACTGACTTGACATCATCAGAGTTTGCACTTGAGCCATAAAGTCCATGATGACGACAACTACGATAAGCAGTGAAGTACCGCCAAAGTAGAAGGGAACCTTCATCGCATCACGCATGAACTCCGGGATAAGGCAGATAAACGTAATGTAGAGAGCGCCGATTAAGGTCAATCGCGTCATTACTTTATCAATATACTTCGCCGTTTGCTCTCCCGGACGAATTCCCGGTACGAATGCACCAGACTTCTTCAGGTTATCTGCTGTTTCACGTGGGTTGAAAACCAACGCCGTATAGAAGAAACAGAAGAAGATGATTGCAGTCGCATAGAGTAGCACATAAAGCGGCTGTCCTGGCTGCAAATACAGCGAAATTGTTGTCAGCCAGTTCCAACCGGTACCGCCCCCAAACCACGATGCAATCGTTGCCGGGAACAGAATAATGCTGGAAGCAAAAATGGCTGGAATGACGCCTGCCATGTTCACTTTCAACGGTAAATGTGTGCTCTGTGCAGCGTAAACGCGACGACCCTGCTGACGTTTTGCGTAGTTCACCACAATGCGGCGTTGACCACGTTCAACAAAGATAACAAAGAAGGTCACTGCGAATACGAGTACTGCAACCAACAGCAACAGAAGGAAGTGCAGGTCGCCTTGCCGCGCTTGCTCGATGGTATGGCCAATGGCCGGCGGGAGACCCGCAACGATACCTGCGAAGATAATGATCGAAATACCGTTACCGATACCACGTTCAGTAATCTGTTCGCCCAGCCACATCAGGAACATCGTTCCTGAGACCAGACTCACAACAGCGGTAAAGTAGAAAGCAAAGCCTGGATTCATTACCAGGCCTTGCATCCCTGGCATATTCGGCAGACCGGTAGCAATACCGATCGACTGAAATATGGCCAATACCAACGTACCGTATCGGGTGTACTGGCTAATCTTACGACGGCCAGCCTCCCCTTCTTTCTTAATTTCCGCTAACGCTGGATGAACCACCGTTAATAACTGGATGATAATCGATGCCGAAATATACGGCATGATGCCCAGTGCGAAAATAGAAGCACGGCTCAGAGCACCACCAGAGAACATGTTAAACATTTCAATGATGGTGCCACGCTGTTGCTCAAGCAGTTTGGCAAGTACAGTGGCATCAATACCAGGGATTGGAATAAAAGAGCCAATACGGAAGACAATGAGTGCGCCGATTACAAACAGCAGTCTGCGTTTCAGCTCACCAAAGCCACCCTTGGCACTTTGAAAATCTAATCCCGGTTGTTTAGCCATCTGCTACTTATTCCTCGATTTTACCGCCAGCAGCTTCGATTGCAGCACGTGCACCTTTGGTGACACGCAGACCGCGAACCGTTACCGGTGTAGAAACTTCACCAGACAGAATTACTTTAACGAATTCAATCTGAACACCGACAATGTTGGCTGCTTTCAGCGCGTTCAGGTCGACGATACCGCCTTCAACTTTCGCCAGATCAGACAGACGAATCTCTGTGGTGATCATTGCTTTGCGAGAGGTGAAACCGAACTTCGGCAGACGACGGTACAGAGGCATCTGACCACCTTCGAAACCGCGACGTACGCCACCGCCAGAACGTGAGTTCTGACCTTTGTGACCACGACCACCGGTTTTTCCGAGGCCAGAACCGATACCACGACCCAGACGCTTGGTAGCGTGCTTAGACCCTTCGGCCGGAGACAGAGTATTTAAACGCATCTCTTACTCCTCCACTTTAACCATATAGGAAACCGCGTTAACCATACCGCGTACTGCAGGCGTGTCTTCACGCTCAACGGTGTGGCCAATACGACGCAGACCCAGGCCAACCAGAGTGGCTTTATGCTTAGGCAAGCGGCCGATTGAACTACGGGTTTGAGTGATTTTAATAGTCTTAGCCATCGTGATTACCCCAGAATTTCTTCAACGGATTTACCACGCTTAGCAGCGACCATTTCCGGAGATTTCATATTGCCCAGGCCGTCGATAGTTGCACGAACCACGTTAATCGGGTTAGTAGAACCATAGGCTTTTGCCAGTACGTTATGAACTCCAGCGACTTCCAGAACGGCGCGCATTGCACCACCGGCAATAATACCGGTACCTTCTGAAGCCGGCTGCATGAACACGCGGGAACCCGTGTGTGCACCTTTAACTGGGTGCTGCAGGGTGCCGTTGGTCAGCGCGACGTTAACCATGTTGCGACGGGCTTTCTCCATCGCTTTCTGGATCGCTGCTGGAACTTCACGCGCTTTACCGTAACCAAAACCTACGCGACCATTACCATCGCCTACCACAGTCAGTGCTGTGAAGGAGAAGATACGACCACCTTTAACAGTTTTAGAAACACGGTTTACCGCGATCAGTTTTTCCTGCAGTTCGCCAGCTTGTTTCTCGATGTGTGCCATCTTAGACCTCTACCTTAGAACTGAAGGCCAGCTTCACGGGCAGCATCTGCCAGTGCCTGGACGCGACCATGATATTGGAAACCGGAACGGTCGAAAGAAACACCAGTGATGCCTTTTTCGATTGCGCGTTCTGCGATAGCTTTACCTACTGCAGCTGCGGCTTCTTTATTACCGGTATACTTCAGTTGTTCAGTGATAGCTTTTTCTACAGTAGAAGCAGCGACCAGAACTTCGGAACCGTTCGGGGCGATTACCTGTGCGTAAATATGACGCGGGGTACGATGTACCACCAGGCGAGTAGCACCCAGCTCTTTGAGCTTGCGACGTGCACGGGTCGCACGACGGATACGAGCAGATTTCTTATCCATAGTGTTACCTTACTTCTTCTTAGCCTCTTTGGTACGCACGACTTCGTCGGCGTAACGGACACCCTTGCCTTTATAAGGCTCAGGACGACGGTAGGCGCGCAAGTCCGCTGCAACCTGACCAATCAGCTGTTTATCAGCGCCTTTCAGCACGATCTCAGTCTGAGTTGGACATTCTGCAGTGATACCCGCGGGCAGCTGGTGATCGACTGGATGAGAAAAGCCCAGAGACAGGTTAACCACGTCGCCTTTAACGGCTGCACGATAACCTACACCAACCAGCTGCAGCTTCTTAGTGAAGCCTTCGGTAACACCGATTACCATTGCGTTCAGCAGCGCGCGAGAAGTACCCGCCTGCGCCCAGCCGTCAACGAAACCTTCGCGCGGAGCGAAAGTCAGAGCGTTGTCAGCATGCTTAACTTCAACAGCATCATTGATAGTACGAGTCAGCTCGCCGTTTTTACCTTTAATCGAAATTACCTGACCGTTGAGTTTTACCTCTACGCCGGCAGGAACAACGACAGGTGCTTTAGCAACACGAGACATATGTATCCTCCGATTACGCTACGTAGCAGATAATTTCGCCACCAAGACCTGCCTGGCGCGCTGCACGATCAGTCATGACACCTTTAGATGTAGAAACTACAGCGATGCCCATACCAGCCATTACCTTTGGCAGCTCATCTTTTTTCTTATAGATGCGCAGACCAGGACGGCTTACTCGCTGAATGCTTTCTACAACAGCTTTGCCCTGGAAATACTTGAGAGTAAGTTCCAGTTCCAGCTTGATGTCGCCTTCGATTTTGAAATCTTCAATATATCCTTCTTCCTTCAGAACGTTGGCAATTGCCAATTTCAGCTTGGAGGAAGGCATGGTGACCGCAACTTTGTTTGCGGCCTGACCGTTACGGATACGGGTCAGCATATCCGCGATCGGATCTTGCATGCTCATCTGTGTTACTCCCGTGATTCAATTGGTGACAATTACCAGCTAGCCTTTTTCAGGCCCGGGATTTCACCGCGCATGGCGGCTTCGCGGACCTTGATACGGCTCAACCCAAACTTCCGCAGGAAACCGTGCGGACGACCTGTTTGACGGCAGCGGTTACGCTGACGCGAAGGGCTGGAATCACGCGGCAGACTCTGCAGCTTCAGAACAGCATCCCAACGATCTTCGTCGGAAGCGTTCACATCAGAGATGATCGCTTTCAGTTCAGCGCGTTTAGCGAAGAATTTGTCTGCTAATTTTGCACGCTTAACTTCGCGTGCTTTCATAGATTGCTTAGCCATTAAGTAACCCTACCTTACTTACGGAACGGGAAGTCAAAGGCAGCCAGCAGAGCACGGCCTTCATCATCAGATTTCGCAGTAGTGGTAATGGTGATATCCAAACCACGAACGCGATCGACTTTGTCGTAGTCGATTTCTGGGAAGATGATCTGCTCACGTACACCCATGCTGTAGTTGCCACGACCATCGAATGACTTAGCGGACAAGCCACGGAAGTCACGGATACGTGGAACAGCAATGGTGACCAGACGCTCAAAGAACTCCCACATGCGCTCGCCACGCAGAGTTACTTTACAGCCGATCGGATAGCCCTGACGGATTTTGAAGCCTGCAACTGATTTGCGTGCTTTGGTGACCAGCGGTTTTTGACCGGAGATTGCTGCCAGGTCAGCTGCTGCGTTATCCAGCAGTTTCTTGTCAGCGATCGCTTCACCAACACCCATGTTCAGGGTGATCTTCTCGACCCGAGGGACTTGCATGACAGAATTGTAGCCAAACTCTGTCATGAGTTTCTGGACTACTTCGTCTTTGTAGTAATCATGCAGTTTCGCCATCGTACTACTCCAAATTACTTGATAGTTTCGCTGTTAGACTTGAAGAAACGGACTTTTTTGCCGTCTTCGAATCTAAAGCCTACACGGTCAGCCTTACCAGTTGCCGCGTTGAACAGTGCAACGTTAGAAACCTGAATAGCAGCTTCTTTTTCAACGATGCCACCTGGTTGGTTCAGAGCCGGAACCGGCTTCTGATGTTTCTTCACCAGGTTGATACCTTCAACGATGACCTTACCAGAAGACAGGACATTCTTAACTTTACCGCGCTTACCTTTATCTTTACCGGTTAACACGATAACTTCGTCGTTACGACGGATTTTAGCTGCCATTGTTCGCTCCTTAGAGTACTTCTGGTGCCAGAGAGATAATTTTCATGAACTTTTCAGTACGAAGTTCACGAGTTACCGGCCCAAAAATACGCGTACCGATAGGCTGCTCACTGTTATTGTTCAGAATAACGCATGCATTACCATCGAAGCGAATGACAGAACCGTCCGGGCGACGAACACCCTTCCTGGTGCGCACCACTACCGCCTTCAGGACATCACCTTTTTTGACTTTACCACGCGGAATTGCTTCCTTGATGGTAACTTTGATGATGTCACCGACGCCTGCGTAGCGACGGTGCGAGCCACCCAGAACCTTGATACACATTACGCGACGTGCACCGGAGTTGTCGGCGACGTTCAGCATAGTCTGTTCTTGGATCATTTTAGTGCTCCGCTAATGTCAACTACTACTTCGGGACCTAAACCTCAGGTCGTTAGAAAGCCCCATAATTGAGGGCGCGGCATTGTAACACCGGTTCTCACAGATGGGTAGAAAAAATAAACGGCTCTCAATCGAGCCGCTGATTTCCCCTGATGACAGGGAGGGCGTATTCTAGGGAATAGTGCGAACAGTAGCAAATGTAATCTGCCTTATTTTTCGTCGCCTCCCAAATAAAGTGCCCTTCTGACTCAACCAGCCAGTTTCCTGGCCAGTTGGTTATGCTGACGCAACACGGCTGGCAGTTCAATTCCGGCCACTTGTCCGTCCCGTATCCGGACTTTTCCGTTAATGATGCTATAGGCAACCTGTCCCGGATTACAGAACACCAGGGCGGCGACAGGATCGTGCCCTGCCCCGGCAAGTCCAATTCGATTCAGGTCAAAAATGGCCAGATCGGCCATCATGCCCGGCGCAATGGTGCCCACATCATCGCGGTTTAGCACCTTTGCTCCACCCAGCGTCGCCAGTTCCAGTGCCTGACGTGCCGTCATCGCATTCGGGCCGAAGCCAACGCGTTGCAGCAGCATCGCCTGACGAACCTCGGCCATCATGTCTGAGCTGTCATTGGAGGCTGAGCCATCCACACCCATACCCACGTGTACGCCGGCATCACACATATGGCGTATCGGCGCAATACCGGAACCGAGACGCATGTTCGAGCAGGGACAATGCGCGACGCCGGTACCGGTACGTGCAAAGAGTTCTATGCCATGCTGATCCAGTTTGACGCAGTGTGCATGCCAGACATCCGGTCCTACCCAGCCGAGGTCTTCAACATACTGTGCTGGCGTCATATTGAATTTTTCACGGCTATAACGGATATCGCTGTCGTTCTCCGCCAGATGGGTATGCATAGAGACATTGAAGCTGCGTGCCATCGCTGCGGATTGCTTCATCAGCTCACGGCTGACTGAAAACGGCGAACATGGCGCAACCACGATGCGTAACATCGAACCGTGGCTGTCATCATGGTAGCGCTCAATCACACGCTGCGTATCTTTAAGAATGGCGGCTTCATCCTCTACCAGTGCATCGGGTGGTAAGCCACCCAGGGACTTACCGACGCTCATGCTGCCCCGGCTCGCATGGAAACGCATGCCCATTAAGGCTGCAGCCTCAATACTGTCGTCAAGCTTACAGCCATTCGGGTAGACGTAGAGATGGTCACTGGTGGTGGTGCAGCCGGAGAGCATTAACTCGGCCATGGAGATCTGTGTTGAGATATGAATCATCTCAGGCGTCAGATTCTGCCACAGTGGATAGAGGTGGGTCAGCCAGTTAAAGAGCTCGCCGTTTTGCACTGCAGGAATAGCGCGGGTCAGGCTCTGATACATGTGGTGATGCGTATTGATCAGGCCAGGGATGACAATGTGTCCTCGCAGATCGATGATCTCATCCGCGCTATCAGGTAACGAGCGTGCTTCCCCGACTGCAACGATCTTATTTCCTTTTATCAGAATAGAGGCGTTACCTATTTCCCGACGGTCAGCATCCATGCAGACCACACATTCAGCATTCTTCAGTAACAGAGTTCGTTCCATGCTATTGCCTGTGGGTAGTGGTTGTGTGTTACCCGATAATAGCGGCAAGCTTTTGGCAGAGCTAATCGCAGGTAACGCAGCTAACAGTGGCAATTTTAACAGTGACCGGCGTAAGCGGTCATGACTCTCCATTTTCACGGCACATTTCCTTGTACAGTTATGATAACCCCGGCGTTTATAGCCTGGCGTTTTCAGGCCACCTCGCCTGAAGAGAGGCAGCTTAATCCCTGCAAATCCCTGAATTTGTGAGCACCATCAAATCCGTATTGCCACGGGCACAAATGGATCAAGCCCGAATCGCAGGCAAAAAAAAACCCCCTGCCGAAGCAGAGGGTTTCCTCAGAAAAAACGATTCTTATTACAGAACAGCTTTCTCGATTACGCGAACCAGGGTCCAGGATTTAGTCTTGGACAGTGGACGGCATTCGCGGATTTCTACCACGTCACCAATTCCACATTCATTGTTCTCGTCATGGATGTGCAGCTTGGTCGTACGTTTAATGAATTTGCCGTAGATCGGGTGTTTCACGAAACGTTCGATAGCAACAACTGCAGATTTCTGCATTTTGTCACTTACTACACGACCCTGCAGAGTACGGATTTTATCGGTCATTACGAACCCGCCTTCTCAGTCAGTAAAGTCTTAACGCGTGCAACATCACGGCGAACCTGTTTCAGCAGATGAGTCTGCTGCAGTTGGCCAGATGCTGCCTGCATGCGCAGGTTAAATTGCTCACGCAGCAGATTAAGCAGCTCAGTGTTCAGCTCTTCAACGCTTTTTTCACGCAGCTCAGTTGCTTTCATTACATCACCGTCTTAGTTACAAAGGTGGTTTTGATAGGCAGTTTTGCTGCTGCCAGCTTGAATGCTTCACGGGCCAGCTCTTCTGGTACGCCGTCCATTTCATACAGGACTTTACCAGGCTGGATCAGGGCAACCCAATACTCTACGTTACCCTTACCTTTACCCATACGCACTTCCAGCGGCTTCTCGGTGATCGGTTTGTCCGGGAATACTCGGATCCAGATCTTACCTTGACGCTTAACTGCACGGGTCATAGCACGACGTGCTGCTTCGATCTGACGAGCAGTCAGACGACCACGGCCAACAGCTTTCAGACCGAAAGTACCGAAGCTGACATCCGTACCCGCAGCCAGACCGCGGTTACGGCCTTTGTGCACTTTACGGAATTTCGTACGCTTTGGTTGTAACATCAGCGACTCTCCTTACTTACGGCCTTTACGCTGCTGCTTTTTAGGTTGAGCAGCCGGTTCCGGTTGTTCAACAGCAGCCATACCACCCAGGATCTCACCTTTGAAGATCCATACCTTAACGCCGATTACACCATAAGTGGTGTGCGCTTCAGAGGTGTTGTAGTCAATGTCAGCACGCAGTGTGTGCAATGGCACGCGACCTTCACGATACCATTCGGTACGTGCGATCTCGGCGCCACCCAGACGGCCGCTAACTTCGACTTTAATACCCTTCGCGCCAAGACGCATGGCGTTCTGAACTGCACGCTTCATAGCACGACGGAACATCACACGACGCTCCAGCTGTGAAGTGATGCTGTCAGCTACCAGTTTCGCGTCCAGTTCCGGCTTGCGGACTTCGGCGATATTAATCTGTGCAGGAACGCCAGCGATATTCGCGACGACCGTGCGCAGTTTTTCTACATCTTCGCCTTTCTTACCGATAACGATGCCCGGACGAGCGGTGTGAATAGTCACACGGATGCTCTTCGCTGGACGCTCGATAACGATACGAGAGACAGATGCTTTAGCCAGTTCTTTAGTCAAAAACTGACGTACTTTAAAATCGCTGTCCAGGTTGTCAGCGAATTCTTTGGTGTTCGCAAACCAGGTAGAGTTCCATGGTTTTACAATACCCAGGCGAATACCATTAGGATGTACTTTCTGACCCATTGCTAGTCTCCAGAGTCTCAGCGATCGGACACAACCACAGTAATGTGGCTGGTGCGCTTCAGGATGCGATCTGCACGACCTTTGGCACGCGGCATAATGCGTTTCATGGTCGGACCTTCATCAACGAAAATTTTCGTGATTTTCAGATCGTCGATATCAGCGCCATCGTTGTGTTCGGCGTTAGCAATGGCAGATTCCAGAACTTTTTTGACCAGTACAGCCGCTTTCTTATTGGTGTAGGTCAAAATGTCCAGTGCCTGCGACACTTTCTTACCGCGAATCAGGTCAGCAACAAGGCGAACCTTCTGAGCAGAAGAACGAGCGTGGCGATGTTGAGCTAAAGTTTCCATCTCTTCCTCCTACTTATTTCTTCTTGGCTTTTTTATCAGCCGCGTGACCGCGATAAGTACGTGTCGGCGCGAATTCACCCAGTTTGTGACCAACCATTTCGTCGGAAACAAAGACAGGAACGTGCTGACGACCATTATGGACAGCGATGGTCAAACCGATCATGTTAGGAAAGATCGTTGAACGACGGGACCAAGTGCGCAAAGGCTTCTTGTCACCGCTTTCCACCGCTTTCTCTACCTTCTTCAGCAAGTGCAGGTCAATAAAAGGACCTTTCTTGAGAGAACGTGGCATGGCTTATCCTCTAATATTATTTGCTACGGCGACGTACGATAAACTTATCGGTACGCTTGTTGCTACGGGTCTTCTTACCTTTGGTCTGAACGCCCCACGGAGTTACCGGGTGCTTACCAAAGTTACGACCTTCACCACCACCGTGCGGGTGATCAACTGGGTTCATCGCGGTACCACGAACGGTAGGACGAACACCACGCCAACGGGCTGCACCAGCTTTACCCAGAACGCGCAGCATATGCTCAGCGTTGCCGACTTCGCCCAGTGTTGCGCGGCAGTCAGACTCGACTTTACGCATTTCACCTGAACGCAGACGCAGGGTAACGTAAGAACCTTCACGCGCAACGATCTGCACGTAAGCACCGGCTGAGCGAGCAATCTGACCGCCTTTGCCTGGTTTCATTTCTACGTTATGCACGGTTGAACCCACCGGGATGTTACGCATCGGCAGAGTGTTACCTGCTTTAATCGCAGCATCAACGCCAGATTGGATCTGGTCGCCGGCTTTCAGGCCTTTAGGGGCCAGGATGTAACGGCGCTCGCCGTCTTTGTACAGAACCAGTGCGATGTTCGCAGAGCGGTTCGGATCGTACTCAAGACGTTCAACAACTGCCGGGATACCGTCTTTGTTGCGTTTGAAGTCAACAATACGATAAGCCTGCTTGTGACCACCACCGATATGACGGGTAGTGATACGACCATTGTTGTTACGGCCACCGGATTTGCTGTTTTTTTCTACCAGCGGGGCAAATGGTTTGCCCTTGTGCAGCTCCGCGTTTACCACTTTAACTACATGGCGACGACCCGGAGATGTCGGTTTACATTTAACAACTGCCATTGTCTTTCTCCTCCGACTTACTCAGCGCCGCCAGCGAAGTCCAGATTCTGGCCTTCTTTCAGGGTGACGTAAGCTTTTTTCCAGTCGCTACGACGACCGATACGCTGTCCTTGACGCTTAACTTTGCCCTTAACTACCAGGGTGTTTACGTCTTTAACTTCTACTTCGAACAGTTTCTCAACAGCAGCAACGATCTCTGCTTTGGTCGCGTCATTAGCAACTTTGAGAACGATGGTATTGGTTTTTTCCATCGCGCTAGATGCTTTTTCAGATACGTGCGGCGCGCGCAGTACTTTCAGCAGACGTTCTTCACGGATCATGCCAGCATCTCCTCAACTTGCTTAACTGCATCAGCAGTCATAACGACTTTGTCGAAGGCGATCAGGCTAACTGGGTCGATACCGGATGCATCACGTACGTCAACCTTGTACAGGTTGCGCGCAGCCAGGAACAGATTCTCATCCAGTTCACCGGTGATGATCAGCACGTCTTCCAGAGCCATGTCTTTCAGTTTCTGTACCAGCAGCTTGGTTTTCGGTGCTTCTACAGCAAATGATTCGACAACGATCAGACGATCTTGACGTACCAGTTCGGACAGGATGCTTTTCAGCGCGCCGCGGTACATCTTTTTGTTAACTTTTTGACTGTGGTCCTGCGGCTTCGCAGCAAAGGTCACACCACCTGAACGCCAGATTGGGCTCTTTACAGAACCTGCACGCGCACGGCCGGTGCCTTTTTGACGCCATGGCTTTTTGCCTGAACCGGTTACTTCGGCGCGAGTTTTCTGCGCGCGAGTACCCTGGCGGGCGCCAGATGCGTAAGCAACAACAACCTGGTGAACCAGCGCTTCGTTGAAATCACGACCGAAGGTAGTTTCGGAAACAGTCAGCGCGCTCTGCGCGTCTTTCAATACTAATTCCATTGCTATCCCCTTACGCCTTCACAGCTGGTTTAACGATCAGGTCGCTACCGGTAGCACCGGGAACTGCACCTTTAACCAGCAGCAGGTTGCGCTCAGCGTCAACACGTACTACGTCCAGACTCTGAACGGTTACGCGCTCATTACCCAGCTGACCTGCCATTTTCTTGCCTTTGAACACTTTGCCCGGAGTCTGGTTCTGACCGATAGAACCCGGAACGCGGTGAGACAAGGAGTTACCGTGAGTAGCGTCCTGGGTACGGAAGTTCCAGCGCTTAACGGTACCGGCGAAACCTTTACCTTTAGAGGTACCGGTTACGTCAACTTTCTTAACTTCAGCGAAAATCTCAACGCTGATGCTCTGACCTACAGAGTATTCTTCACCTTCAGCGGTGCGGAATTCCCACAGGCCACGGCCAGCTTCAACGCCAGCTTTAGCAAAATGACCAGCTTCAGGTTTGGTCACACGGTTTGCTTTTTTAGCACCGGTGGTAACCTGAATTGCCTGGTAACCATCGTTTTCCAGGCCTTTGACCTGAGTAACGCGGTTCGCTTCAACTTCGATTACGGTGACGGGGATAGAAACGCCATCTTCAGTGAAGATGCGGGTCATGCCCACTTTTTTACCGACTAAACCAATCATTGTTTCAACCTCTCAATCGCTCGATGACCTGATTAACCCAGGCTGATCTGCACGTCAACACCGGCAGCCAGATCCAGACGCATCAGAGCATCAACGGTTTTTTCAGTTGGCTCAACGATGTCTACCAGACGCTTGTGAGTGCGGATTTCGTACTGATCACGCGCATCTTTGTTAACGTGCGGAGAGATCAGAACAGTAAAACGCTCTTTGCGGGTTGGCAGCGGGATTGGACCACGAACCTGCGCACCAGTGCGCTTGGCGGTCTCAACGATTTCCGCGGTTGATTGATCGATCAGACGATGATCAAACGCTTTAAGACGGATACGGATTCTTTGGTTCTGCATGAGACCAGAGCTCCAAACTTTTTATAGACGAAAAAAATTACTACTCGAGCCCATTACGATTGATGGGAGAGTGTAATCGTTCAGCATATAACTCCCCAATTGGGAGTATTGTCAGGCGGCCTAAATTTCAGCCGTCTGCGATTCTGCTCGAATCGCGCCTGCAATATCTGCAGGCCCGCGCATTATACGTAAATCTGTTCAGGAAGCAACCCGTGTTGAGGTTTTACCCATTAAATTGTGGCCGGTTCGTGAAGCGTGCGTCGCATTGCACTGCCGTATCGCTGATAAATCAGTTATTCAGTTGTGACTCTGTTTCCGCCCTTCTTCATTCATAGGTGACACAGAACCCGTTGCCCTCGAGAGTGCATCTAACCTTTCGTCCGGAGCATAATCATGTCGCCCACTCTGATAACTCACATTGCTGCACTCGCAGGCGGAGGTGCACTGGGAAGCTTTCTTTCGCTGACCAGCCAGCGCTTCACCCCCGCCCTATCACCCGCTAAATGGTTTGCCCTACTCTGCTTTCCGGGTTCGCACTGTAATCATTGCCAGCAGCGCCTGCTGTGGCGAGATGCGCTGCCGTTAATAAGCTGGCCTGGCTTAAAAGGACGGTGTCGCTTCTGTCATCGCGCGTTCGGCGCAGAAAGCGTTGTCATTGAATGGCTGTTTGCCCTTCTGTGCCTGCTGGTGCTGCAGAGTTTTGACCACTCTGCGGAGGCTATTTTTATTATTACGGCCTCCGGCCTCTTGCTGCTCGTGGCTGCCATCGATCGCCGCCACTTCTGTATACCTGATCCGCTCAATTATCTGCTGCTCTGGTCCGGATTACTTCATGCCACGCTGTCCGGAACCGAAACAACGGCGATATGGGGTGTTGTGGCGGGCTACTGTGCGTTGTGGCTGCTCGCCTGGAGCTATCGGCAGATGCGGGGGTACGAGGGATTAGGTTATGGCGATATCAAGCTCTTCGCAGCGTTAGGTGCCTGCTGTGGCTGGCAGGCATTACCCTGGATTGCGTTGGGTGCCACCGTTATGGCGCTGACGTCGATCGTGATGCTGCAATTGCGGGGTTTTATTCAGGGGGACAGCCCGCTGCCGTTTGGCCCTTTCCTGGCCATTGCGGGCTGGGTAGCGATAGTACTGCAGACCCGATTCACTCTTGTTTGATTTGAGCCTGCAGATAGTTCTGGATGCCCATCTTCTGGATTAACTCAAGTTCCGTCTCAATCCAGTCGATGTGATGTTCCTCATCAGCCAGGATTTCAATCATCATGTCACGGCTGACATAGTCATGCACTTTGTCAGCATAGGAGATAGCTTCACGTAGGTCTTTCGCGCCCTCCAGCTCCAGATTCAGGTCTGAACTCAGCATCTCTTCAACATCTTCACCGATACGGAGCCGTCCCAGATCCTGAAGATTTGGGATCCCTTCAAGGAAAAGAATACGCTCAATATATTTATCGGCATGTTTCATCTCATCGATTGATTCATGGTATTCCACATCATTGAGGCGCGTCAGACCCCAGTTTTTGAACATGCGCGCATGAAGAAAGTACTGATTGATAGCAACCAGTTCATTTCCAAGCAGTTTGTTGAGATGACTGATAACTTTGATATCGCCCTTCATTGTTAACCCTCCGCGTCTGGTTTATTAGAGCGTAGATGCGGTTAAAAAGAAGTCAAAAAAACGCGACAGATATTGTGGGTATTCACGCACCGATCGTCGGTCAGGCTATCTCTTTGTAGAGTGGTGCATGCTGCATCTCTTCATCCATAATTTCACGCGCAGCACGAATACATTTGCCGCATTGCTTGCCGACCGGCACAAGCTGGCGCAGTTGCTGAATAGATTTGGGCTGATAGCGACGTACGACTTCACGAAGGGTTTTATCACTGATGGCATTACACAGGCAGACGTACATTGATTCATCACTCGGGTACATTTTCTGTACACAGTGTAAATGCGAATAGTTTTTATTTCAAACCCACCCTTTGCAGGGTTATGGCGTTTTCAGAGCAAAAAAAAAGAGCACCGAAGTGCTCTTTTTACTGTGTTGCAGTGGCCATTTACACAGCCACAGCAGATATCACAATTAAGCGATAACTTTAGCAACAACACCCGCGCCAACGGTACGGCCGCCTTCGCGGATTGCGAAGCGCAGACCTTCGTCCATTGCGATTGGGTGGATCAGGGTAACAACCATTTTGATGTTGTCGCCTGGCATTACCATTTCAACGCCTTCTGGCAGCTCTACTGAGCCGGTTACGTCAGTTGTACGGAAGTAGAACTGTGGACGATAGCCTTTGAAGAACGGAGTATGGCGACCACCTTCGTCTTTAGACAGAACGTAAACTTCTGACTCGAACTGGGTGTGCGGCTTGATTGAGCCTGGCTTAGCCAGAACCTGGCCACGCTGGATGTCTTCACGCTTGATACCGCGCAGCAGAACACCACAGTTTTCGCCTGCCTGACCCTGGTCCAGCAGCTTACGGAACATCTCAACACCGGTACAGGTTGATTTCACAGTATCTTTGATACCCACGATTTCAACTTCGTCGCCGACTTTAACGATGCCGCGCTCAACACGACCGGTAACAACGGTACCACGGCCAGAGATTGAGAATACGTCTTCGATTGGCAGCAGGAACGGCATGTCGATCGCACGCTGTGGCTCTGGGATGTAGTTGTCCAGATGCTCAGCCAGTTCGATGATTTTCGCTTCCCACTCTGGGTTGCCTTCCAGCGCTTTCAGAGCAGAACCACGAACGATTGGAGTGTCGTCGCCTGGGAAGTCATATGCTGACAGCAGGTCACGAACTTCCATCTCTACCAGTTCCAGCAGCTCTTCATCATCAACCATGTCACACTTGTTCAGGAACACGATGATGTAAGGAACGCCAACCTGACGACCCAGCAGGATGTGCTCACGGGTCTGTGGCATTGGGCCATCAGTCGCAGCAACAACCAGGATCGCGCCGTCCATCTGCGCAGCACCGGTGATCATGTTTTTCACATAGTCGGCGTGGCCTGGGCAGTCAACGTGCGCATAGTGGCGAGTCGGGGTTTCATACTCAACGTGTGAAGTGTTGATGGTGATACCACGTGCTTTCTCTTCTGGTGCGTTATCGATCTGATCGAATGCACGAGCCTGGCCGCCGTAAGTTTTAGACAGTACGGTGGTGATAGCTGCAGTCAGGGTGGTTTTACCGTGGTCGACGTGACCGATGGTGCCCACGTTTACGTGCAGTTTGTTACGCTGAAATTGCTCTTTCGCCATGGCGATAATTCCTTACGTTGTGCCTTCACCATCTGGGTGAAGGCATCAGTTCAAATTTAAACCGTAGCTTATTTGCTACGAGCTTCAATAACGGCCTGCGCTACGTTGTTTGGCGCATCGTCATACTTCAGGAACTCCATGGAGTAAGAAGCACGACCTTTGGTCAGAGAACGCAGCTGAGTTGCGTATCCGAACATCTCAGACAACGGAACTTCAGCGTGAATCTGAACGCCAGTAGCGTTAGATTCCTGCCCTTTGAGCATACCACGACGACGGCTAAGGTCACCGATGACATCACCCGTGTTCTCTTCTGGCGTTTCAACTTCAACCTTCATGATAGGCTCAAGCAGAACAGGTGTCGCTTGTTTAAAGCCTTGTTTGAAGGCAAGAGACGCGGCCAGTTTAAACGCCAGTTCTGAGGAGTCGACATCGTGGTAAGAACCGAAGTGCAGACGCACGCCCAGATCCACAACCGGGTAACCAGCCAGAGGGCCTGATTTCAGCTGCTCCTGGATACCTTTGTCAACCGCAGGGATGTATTCACCAGGAATCACACCACCTTTGATGTCGTTGACAAATTCGTAGCCTTTCGGGTTCGAACCTGGCTCCAGTGGGTACATGTCGATAACAACATGGCCATACTGACCACGACCACCAGACTGCTTGGCGTGTTTACCTTCAACATCGGTAACTTTGTTGCGAATCGCTTCACGGTAAGCAACCTGTGGTTTACCCACGTTTGCTTCAACGTTGAACTCACGCTTCATACGGTCAACGATGATGTCGAGGTGCAATTCACCCATACCAGCGATGATGGTCTGGTTAGATTCTTCATCAGTCCATACGCGGAATGATGGGTCTTCTTTTGCCAGACGGCCCAGAGCCAGACCCATTTTTTCCTGGTCAGCTTTGGTTTTTGGCTCAACGGCGATAGAGATTACCGGCTCCGGGAACTCCATGCGCTCAAGGATGATGACGTTATCTGGGTCACACAGGGTGTCACCAGTGGTCACATCTTTCAGGCCAATCGCAGCTGCGATATCACCCGCACGAACTTCTTTAATCTCTTCACGCTTGTTAGCGTGCATCTGAACGATACGGCCCAGACGCTCACGGTTTGACTTAACCGGGTTGAACACGGTGTCACCCGTGTTAACAACACCAGAGTAAACGCGGAAGAAGGTTAAGTTACCCACGAACGGGTCGGTAGCGATTTTGAACGCCAGTGCAGCAAACGGCTCGTTGTCATCAGAGTGACGAACAGCCGGCGTGTCTTTACCGTCGTCCAGCATACCGTTGATCGCGGTAACGTCAGTCGGTGCTGGCAGATATTCAACAACTGCATCCAGCATCGCCTGAACACCTTTGTTCTTAAATGCAGAACCACAGGTTACCAGGATAATTTCGTTGTTCAGAACACGCTTACGCAGAGATGTTTTGATCTCTTCTTCAGTCAGTTCTTCACCACCGAAGAATTTCTCCATCAGCTCATCAGAGCCTTCAGCAGCGGCTTCAACCAGCTTCGCATGCCATTCTTCAGCCAGTTCCTGCATATCAGCTGGGATATCTTCGTAGACGAAGGTTACACCCTGGTCTGCGTCGTTCCAGTTGATTGCTTTCATTTTCACCAGGTCAACAACACCGGTGAATTTCTCTTCTGCGCCGATAGCCAGCTGCAGAGGAACTGGAGTTGCGCCCAGACGAACTTCCATCTGTTTAACAACTTTCAGGAAGTTAGCACCCATGCGGTCCATTTTGTTAACGAACGCAATGCGTGGAACTTTATATTTGTTAGCCTGACGCCATACGGTCTCAGACTGTGGCTGAACGCCACCAACTGCACAGTAAACCATTACCGCGCCATCAAGCACACGCATAGAACGCTCAACTTCGATGGTGAAGTCAACGTGTCCTGGGGTGTCGATAATGTTTACGTGGTGTGGTTCAAACTGCTTGGCCATACCAGACCAGTAACAGGTGGTCGCAGCGGAGGTGATGGTAATACCACGTTCCTGTTCCTGCTCCATCCAGTCCATGGTTGCTGCGCCGTCATGTACTTCACCGATTTTGTGGTTTACACCGGTGTAGAACAGAACGCGTTCGGTAGTGGTAGTCTTACCGGCGTCGATGTGCGCACTGATACCGATATTACGGTAGCGGGCAATGGGTGTTTTACGAGCCATTTGATTCCTCTGATTCTCGGACGTTCAAGGTAAGTCGACCCCAGCGGGTTGGCTGATTGAGCGCCCGCTGGTTTAACAACTACGTGGTGATTACCAACGGTAGTGTGCGAACGCCTTGTTGGCTTCTGCCATGCGGTGAACGTCTTCACGTTTCTTAACTGCTGTACCTTTGTTCTCTGCAGCATCAGAAAGTTCGTTCGCCAGGCGAAGAGCCATTGATTTATCACCGCGTTTACGAGCAGCATCTACGATCCAGCGCATTGCCAGAGCATTACGACGAACCGGACGGACTTCTACTGGTACCTGATAAGTAGAACCACCAACGCGACGTGACTTAACTTCGACAGTCGGACGCACGTTTTCCAGGGCTACTTCAAAAGATTCCAGCGCGTTTTTACCTGAACGCTGAGCCAGGGTCTCAAGCGCGGTATAAACGATTGATTCTGCAGTAGATTTTTTACCATCTACCATCAGGATATTTACAAATTTGGCCAGCAGCTCTGATCCGAACTTAGGATCTGGCAGAATTTTACGCTGACCAATGACGCGACGACGTGGCATGGAAATACTCCGTTGTTAATTCAGGATTGTCCAAAACTCGATGAGTTTATTTTGACATTTAATTTAAAACGTTTGGCCTTACTTAACGGAGAACCATTAAGCCTTTGGCTTCTTCACGCCGTACTTGGAGCGAGCCTGCTTACGGTCTTTAACACCTGAGCAGTCAAGCGCGCCACGAACGGTGTGGTAACGCACACCTGGCAGGTCTTTTACACGACCGCCACGGATCAGGATCACGGAGTGTTCCTGCAGGTTATGACCTTCACCACCAATGTAGGAGGTAACTTCAAAACCGTTGGTCAAACGCACACGGCAGACTTTACGCAGTGCGGAGTTTGGTTTCTTAGGAGTGGTGGTGTACACACGAGTACAAACGCCACGTTTTTGCGGGCAAGCTTCCAGCGCCGGCACGTTGCTCTTTGCAACTTTGCGGACGCGTGGTTTGCGAACCAGCTGGTTAACTGTTGCCATTAAATAGCTCCTGGATTTGCTTTTGCTTCGTAAACACGTAATAAATCGCCTCGTAGAATTACGAGGAGGCAGAATTTTAGGGCTGAGTCAAAGGGGTGTCAAGAAATAACCAGGTTTTAGCCGATTACCAGACCATTTGTTGCTGATGCCTGATCGTTAGCGTGACAAACCCAGTATAGTCTACTGACTGCACACGGGTCGAAATTTGTCCAGCGAGACCGCGAGCCTGAACATCTTCGTCCAGCACCCAGAGCGTCGCTTCGCTCTCTGACAGTCGCATCAATGCGTGGCTGCCAGCTAAAGCGGCCAGCACGCCATCCTGCAACAGCAGCAGGTCATCACCCGCACCCGCCATTAAAAGCAGGCTCTCAAGGTCACAGTGTGCCGGTGAGTGCAGTAACGTATGCAGCATTAACGTCTCTTAAAAAGTAAGAATGCGATCGTAGCTGGCCAGCGTCTGTCGCAGTGCCGGCGCGTCCAGTAGCGTAACATCCAGCAACCGGTCAGCGTCAACCTCTAATCCACGCGCTATCAGCGATGTCCGGCAGAGATAGCAGTGTTCAATCTCATACAGTGCCAGCACGCCAAAGGTCGCGGCATAGTGACGGCTCTTAATCGTCTCAGGTTGCTGGTGCAGATTAAGCTGCAGCACGCCATCACCGATAAAAAACAGGCCGATATCCTCACTGAGCGCGCCCGTGGCCAGCGCGGCATCCAGCCCTTCACGTCCTGCGCTGCTGCCGTGCGGCGCCCGGGTAAAGACAAACGCGACCCGATTCATCAGAACTGCACCATGCGTTCACAGCTCAGCGCCGCTTCCGCCAGCGCGCCCAGCCCGCTCAGGGTAAAGCCCGGCTGCAGGTTACTGCCCGCCAGCTGGAGTCGTGCCGCTTCCTGCTGGTCGCTGACGCCACGACGCAGCGCGGCCGCCACACAAATATTCAGTGCCACACCCTGCTCCTGATGCAATGTCTGCCACGCGCGCACCAGATCAAACTCATCACTGGCGGGCGACGTCAGTTGGTTAGCGTTCAGCACCCCTTCGCGATAGAAGAAAACGCTGTCAAGCTGATGGCCTGCCTTCAGCAGTGCGCGGGCAAACAGCCAGGCACTGGTCGCCTGTTGCGTACCGTAAGCCGGGCCGGTGACCAGCAGGGTGTAACGCATTACCGCTCCTGCCCCTGGAAGTCGCCATTTTTAAACTGGCGGATGTAGAGATAGACGGTGTGTTTGGAAATATTCAGCCGATCGGCCACCTGGTTGATGGCATCCTTGATGTCGAAGATCCCCTTCTCATACAGGTTCAGCACAATCTGACGATTCTTGGCGTTATTCGATACATTACGGTCAGCACTCACCTCTTCAATGGTGAACTCCAGCGTCTGCATCACCAGATCGTCTACCGAACTGGCGAAGTTGACGTTGGAGTCAACCTGCTGCATCTCGGGCGGCATAAAGGTCGACATGATCTGTGAGAACGGCACATCAAGGTTCATGTTGATGCAGAGCAAGCCAATGACCCGTTGCTGACGGTTTCGAATCGCAATCGTGACTGATTTCATCAGCACGCCGCTTTTGGCACGTGTGAAGTAGGCACGGGAGACATTACTGTCCGCGCCATGCATATCATGCAACATACGCAGGGCTAAATCGGTAATAGGCGAACCGACTTTACGTCCAGTGTGTTCACCATTAGCGATACGCACGGCCGAACACTTAAGATCTTCAAGCGAATGCAGGACAATTTCACAATGCGAACCGATCAACATCGCCAGGCCATCCACGACAGCCTCGTACGATTTCAGAATATCGTAATCACTTTGTTCGAACGGGCGCTGCTCCAGAAGATCGAAGTCGCTCAGTTCACCCGGATTGAATGGATTAGACATTGAAGAGTATCACCCTGAATGGCTGGAGCCTGTCACAGCGGCTTATGGGCAGACTCAATATTGGGATAATTAGGCAGGCATTAGTCTGGCAAATGTCGTCGGCTTATGCCAGAGGTTTGTCGTGAAGCCGAAATGAAACCGCCGCCCGGAGGCGGCGATCAGCAGATTACTGCGCTTTTTCTGCAGCAGCAGGCGCTGGAGCCTGTGCTTTTTCATCTGCCTTTGGCGCTGGTTTGATATCAAGCAGCTCGACATCAAACACCAAGGTGGAGTTAGCCGGGATGCCCGGAACGCCATTTTTGCCGTAAGCCAGATTTGGTGGGATAACCAGCTTGATCTTGCCGCCTTTCTTCACGTGCTTCAGACCTTCAGTCCAGCCAGGGATGACACCATCCAGACGGAATGAAAGTGGCTCGCCACGGGTATAAGAGTTGTCGAATTCAGTACCGTCAATCAGCGTACCTTTGTAGTTTACCACTACAGTGTCGCTGTCTTTAGGTGCGTCGCCGGTACCCTCTTTCTCAACTTTATACAGCAGGCCGCTTTCGGTTTTCTTCACGCCGCTCTCTTTAGCAAATTTGGTTGCGTAAGCTTCGCCCTTTTCAGAGTTCTCTTTTGCATCTTTTTCCATTTTCGCTGAGGCTGCGCCTTTCACGCGGCCTTCAAAGGATTGCAGCGTCTGCTCAATCTCTTCATCAGAGAGTTTGCTCTTGCCACCAAATGCATCCTGAACACCAGCGATCAGCTGCTGCTTATCCAGTTTGATGCCCAGTTTTTCCTGCTCCTTCAGGGAGTTGTCCATGTAGCGACCCAGCGAAGCACCCAGCGCGTAGGCAGACTGCTGGTCTTCATCTTTGAAGGCAGCATTTTTCGGTGCCTGAGGCGCAGACTGTGGCGCGGCGGCTGGTGCAGCCTGTGGCGCCGCAGCGGTATCTGCCGCCATTGCCAGCGGAGCATTCAGCGCAACAGCCATGGTGGTAGCTAACAATGTGACTTTAAACAGTGATTTCATCCATTCTCCAAAACCGAAGCGTCTAACCTCGGGAAACATTGCGGACTTCAGGGTCCACACTATAACTTTACGTGGCAGTGTCGAACACTCCCACAATGTAATTACCCGGTTAACCTCCGACCTTTATAACATCGGGAAGTTTCATCAGAGATGATGCCGCGCTGCCTTTTTTCAAGCGCAACGCCTCCGGGCGTGAAAAAAACAGGTGATTCCTGGCATTCAGATCGTAGAATCACGCCCCGAGTCGCACCTTAACAGAGGAACAGGTCATGCAACAATCTGAGTGGGAACAGCGTCTGGAGACGCTGGAGAGCAAACTGGCCTTTCAGGAGATGACTATCGATCAGCTGAACAGCGCGGTCGTTCAGCACGAGCTGGAGATGAATAAGATGCGTGAGCAGATGCGCATTTTAACCGACAAGCTCAAAGCGAATGCGCCATCGATCGTCGCCTCACAATCTGAAGAGACGCCACCGCCGCACTACTGATCGCGGGCTATCTGGCCCCGGCTTACCCGGGCAGAACCAGAATACGCGCCAAAAGAAAGGCCACCCGAGGGTGGCCTTGAAAGGTCTGTTGAGACTTAGTGGCTGCAGCCGCAGCCGCCAGTGCCACAACCGCCTTTACCCTGATCATGGTCGTGGTCGTGATCATGGCCGTGATCGTGGTCATGATGATGGCCATCTGCACCGTGAACGTGGCCATGAGCCAGTTCTTCCGGCGTGGCTTCGCGGATAGCAACCACTTCAACGTTGAAGTTCAGGTTCTGACCCGCCAGCATGTGGTTACCATCAACCACGACGTGATCATCTTCCACTTCGGTGATTTCTACCGGTACCGGGCCCTGATCGGTTTCTGCCAGGAAGCGCATGCCAACCTGCAGTTCGTCAACGCCCATGAAGACGTCTTTAGGAACGCGCTGCACCAGGTTATCGTCATACTGACCGTAGGCATCGTTTGCCGGGATATGCACATCAAACTTGTCGCCGGCAATGTGGTTTTCCAGCGCATTTTCCAGACCAGAAATCAGGGAACCATGACCGTGCAGGTAGTCTAACGGTGCACTCACCGGTGACTCGTCAACTAACACGCCGTCTTCTGTACGTACCTGATAGGCCAGGCTTACCACCAGGTCTTTTGCTACTTTCATGATATCTCCTAACCGTTGAGAGCTGAGATCCCGTCTCATTGGTCTATTCTTTCGTGCAATAACACCAACCAGAAAGGTTCGGGGCTGAGTACAAGAGGGTTTTCACTTTCTCTTGCGACTACAGCGTTAATGGCGACAATTGTAACGGAATTCAATCCCGCTGTAAGTCCAGGCGTAAAAAAAGCTGCGCCATTCCGCTACTCAGGATGAAAAATACCGATAACCTGCTCATTAGTGCGAACCTGATCGCGCGCCTGCTTATCGGCCTCACGCATCTGGTGACCACACTTCACGCACTCCACCACATCGACATTATTTTCACGCCACATTGCCAGCGTGTCCTTCTCCTGGCAGTGCGGGCATGTCGCACCAGCAATAAAACGTTTACGCATTAGCTTCTGCCTGTTTAAAGAGGTTATTCATCATCGTCCCAGCCGTCGATCTGCCGCTTTTCGCGCTGCATTTCGCGCTGGAAGATATCTTCCAGTTCACGCCGCGCTTCACGGACGCGCGAAGCTTGCGCGCTTTCAGAGAGAT
Organism: Pantoea sp. RG18; assembly: GCF_025910075.1. NCBI lineage: Bacteria > Pseudomonadati > Pseudomonadota > Gammaproteobacteria > Enterobacterales > Erwiniaceae > Pantoea > Pantoea sp. RG18. Next base: position 231,674 of record NZ_JAPCIL010000014.1, on the reverse strand, counting down.
TGGGCATCAGCTCGCGCAGCATCCGCATATCAAGATGGCGGAAATACTGCTGGGCGCGGTGCGCCTGATGCGGATGCATCCCCAGCGTCATCAGCGTTTTACGTCCCAGCTCCAGCGCACTGGAGAAGGTCTCACGCGAGAACTGCGTGACGCCCGCCTGAAGCAGTTCATGCGCTTCTACACGGCCCCGGGCGCGCGCCTGAATCTGCAACTGCGGAAAATGCTGCTGGCACAGATGTACAATCGTCATCACATCTTCGGGCTCGTTACAGGTGATCACAATCGCCTGAGCGCTGGCCGCACCGGCGGCCCGCAGCAACTCCAGTTCGGTGGCGTCGCCGTAATAGACCTTATAGCCATATTTCCGCATCAGACTGACTGCACTGATATCGCGCTCAAGCACGGTGATGCGTTTGTTGTTCGCCATCAGCAAACGACCCACAACCTGCCCGAAGCGACCAAAGCCCACCACAATCACCTGCGGCTGATCGTCTTCGACAAAGTGTTTCTCTGCCTCGTCATCCGGCTCATTGAAGCGGCGTGCCAGCAGACGATCGATTCCCTTCATCAGCAGCGGCGTAGTCATCATCGACAGGGTCACCGTCACCAGCAGCATCGGCAGTTGATCGCCAGAGAACAGCTTTGCCGAGGAGGCCGCTGAAAAGAGCACAAAGGCGAACTCGCCCCCCTGACTCAGCACGCCAGCAAACTGCTGCCGCTCAGAGCTGCGCAAGCCATAAATGCGCGCCAGCAGATAGAGCACCAGCGTTTTCACCGCCACCAGCGTCACGACACCCAGCAGGATGGTCACAATATGGGTATAGAGCACACCGAGGTTGAGCGCCATGCCAACTGAAATAAAGAACAGGCCCAGCAGTAAACCTTTAAACGGGTCGATGGCGACTTCCAGCTCATGCCGGTACTCGCTCTCCGCCAGCAGGATCCCGGCAATAAAGGTCCCCAGCGCCATCGACAGACCCAGCGCATCCATAAACAGCGCCGAGCCCAGCACCAGCAGCAGCGAAGCGGCGGTAAAGACTTCGCGCACGCCCGACGCAGCGATGTAACGGAAGATAGGCCGCAGCAGATAGCGTCCGCCTACCAGCATGCCGGCAAACGCCAGTACTTTCATGCCGACCTTCATCCAGTCGATATGACCGCTGTCGGTTCCGGCCAGCAGCGGGATCAGCGCCAGGGCTGGGATCACCACGATATCCTGAAACAGCAACACCGAAAAGCCCAGTTGCCCCGCTTCGCTGCGGTTCATGCCTTTATCCATCATCAGCTGCAGGGCCATGGCGGTCGAGGACATCGCCAGACCAATCCCGCCAATGATCGCAGCCTGCCAGCTAAAGTTGGTCAGCCACAATAAGCCGCCCAGAATCGCCGCTGAGAAGATCACCTGCGCCGCGCCGACGCCAAAAATGGAGCGGCGCAGCGCCCACAGCTTTGCCGGGTTCAGCTCCAGCCCGATAATAAACATCAGGAACACCACGCCGAGTTCAGAGAAGTGCAGAATCTCGTCGACGTCGCTGATAAAGCCTAATCCCCACGGGCCGATAGCGATACCCGCCACCAGATAGCCCAGAACTGCACCAATACCGAGGCGAGCCGCCACCGGTACAATCAATACCGCCGCGACCAGATAAATCACCCCGGCGGTCAGCAGCGTTTGCCCTTCCATCTATACCCCTCCATTCGGCAGCGGTGCCGCCAGCCAGTCGCCATAGGCGCGGGCGTAATTTTTCATTAATTCAGGACTCTGACGACGCGCCCAGTAGACGATCATCGGCGGCATCCAGTGCATACGGCACATCTGCGCGGTCAGCTCAAAAGGACGCATAATGTCATTGAGCGAATAGCGGTTCAGACCCTGATGTCTGAAGGCACTTTCCGGTTCTCCGGTGGTGACGACACTGCGCCAGTACTTTCCTTCCAGCGCATTGCCATCCACGCCATTGGCGAAACCGCGCGACAGAACCCTGTCCAGCCACTCTTTCAGCAGCGCCGGACAGCTATAGGTATAGAGCGGATGCTGAAAAATGATGACATCATGTTCACGCAGCAGCTGTTGTTCATGGTGAATATCGATAAAAAAATTCGGATAGGTTGCGTACAGATCGTGCACGGTAACGTGTTCCAGTGCCTGAGCCGGCTGCAGCAGAATCCGATTGGCGATCGAATCCTGTGATTCCGGATGAGCATAAAGCAGCAAAACCCTGGGTGGCTGCGACATCCTTTCCCTCCAAAGCGTCGTCATTGGTGCGGTTTTCCGCTACCATGCACGACGCAGCAAAATCTCATTATGTTGCCAGTAAATTAACATATTCTGACGATACGGCGCTTACATGATTGTCTTCTCAGCCTTACAAATTCGCCGCGGCATCCGCGTCCTGCTCGACAACGCCACCGCCACCATTAATCCAGGCCAGAAGGTCGGGCTGGTGGGTAAAAACGGCTGTGGGAAATCCACGCTGCTGTCGCTGTTAAAAGGTGAAATCACCAGCGATGCCGGTACCGTCACTTTCCCCACTCACTGGGCGCTGGCCTGGGTGAATCAGGAAACCCCTGCGCTGGATAAAGCCGCGCTGGAGTACGTGATTGATGGCGATCGCCAGTTTCGCCAGCTTGAAGCAGAACTGGCGGACGCCAATCTGCGTGACGATGGCAATGCCATCGCGCTGCTGCATGGCAAGCTGGACGCGGTACAGGCGTGGAGCATCCATGCCCGTGCCTCAAGCCTGCTGCATGGTCTGGGCTTCAGTCAGGAACAGTTGCAACGCCCGGTCAGCGACTTCTCGGGTGGCTGGCGCATGCGCCTCAACCTGGCACAGGCGCTGATTTGCCGTTCCGATCTGCTGCTGCTGGATGAACCGACCAACCACCTCGATCTCGATGCGGTGATCTGGCTGGAGCGCTGGCTGAAGAGTTATGAAGGCACGCTGATCCTGATCTCGCACGATCGTGACTTCCTCGATCCCGTCATCGACAAAATTATTCATATCGAACAGGAGTCGATGTTCGAATATACCGGCAACTACAGCTCCTTTGAGCGGCAGCGCGTCGCCAAACTGGCTCAGCAGCAGTCGCTGTATGAGAGCCAGCAGGAGAAAGTGGCGCACCTGCACAGCTACATTGATCGCTTCCGTGCCCAGGCCACCAAGGCGAAGCAGGCGCAGAGCCGCATCAAGATGCTGGAGCGCATGGAGATGATTGCGCCCGCCCATGTCGATAACCCGTTCAGCTTCACTTTCCGCAAGCCGGAGAACCTGCCTAATCCACTGATGAAGATGGAGAAGGTCACCGCGGGTTATGGCGATCGTATTATTCTCGACGCCATCAAGCTCAACCTGGTCCCCGGCTCGCGCATCGGCCTGCTGGGACGTAACGGTGCCGGTAAATCGACCCTGATTAAGCTGCTGGCGGGTGAGCTGGAGGCGATGGACGGCAAGATGGGTCTGGCGAAAGGGATCAAGCTTGGTTACTTCGCTCAGCATCAGCTGGAGTATCTGCGGGCCGATGAGTCACCGCTGCAGCATCTGTCGCGTATTGCGCCTGAGGTGCTGGAACAGCAGCTGCGCGACTATCTGGGGGGCTTCGATTTCCGCGGCGATAAAGTCACTGAAATCACTGAGCGCTTCTCCGGCGGAGAGAAAGCGCGACTGGTGCTGGCGCTGATTGTCTGGCAGCGCCCTAACCTGCTGCTGCTGGATGAACCCACCAACCATCTCGATCTAGATATGCGCCAGGCGCTGACCGAAGCGTTGATCGACTTCGAAGGTGCGCTGGTCGTGGTATCGCACGACCGACATCTGCTGCGCGCGACCACCGACGATCTCTATCTGGTGCATGATGGCAAAGTGGATGTGTTTGAAGGCGATCTCGAAGATTATCAGAAGTGGCTGAGCGATCTGCAGAAGCAGCAGGCGCAACAGGATGCCGCGCCGAAGCAGGATAACGGCAACAGTGCCCAGGCGCGTAAAGACCAGAAGCGTCGTGATGCTGAACTGCGCACCCAGACGCAGCCGCTGCGCAAAGAGATAGAGAAGCTGGAAAAGCAGATGAGCAAATGGCAGAGCCAGCTGGCCGAAGCCGAAGCTCAGCTCTCAGACAGCGCTATCTATGAACAGAGCCGTAAAGCGGACCTGACCACCGCGCTGCAGCGTCAGGCGGAGAGCAAATCTGCGCTGGAAGAGGTGGAGATGGCGTGGCTGGAAGCGCAGGAACAGCTCGAACAGATTATGGCCTCATAAAAAAATCTCCCCGCTCGCGGGGAGATTCTCTTTTAACGGGGTTTATCGCCCAGCACCGTTGCCCGCTGCATAATGCGCCGGGCAGGATAGTAATCAGCATTGGCATAATGCTGCGTGACCCGATTATCCCAGATAGCCAGATCGTCTGGCTGCCAGCGCCAGCGCACCTGAAACTCCGGTTTGGTGGCGTGCGCAAACAGAAAGCCCAGCACCGCATCACTCTCTTTCTCGCTTAAATCGACGATCCGCGTGGTAAAGCCCTCATTCACAAACAGCGCTTTTTTGCCGCTGACCGGATGGGTGCGGATGACCGGATGCTGCACCGGCGGATGTTTTGCTACCGCCTGCTGCCAGCGCTGATGCTCGTCCTCGGTTTTGCGGTACTTATACTCCTGGAATGACTTTTTGAAATCATGCTCGGCATGGAGACCTGCCAGCAGCTGCTTAAAGGGTTCAGAGAGCGCTTCGTAAGCCGCAATGCCGCTGGTCCAGAGCGTGTCACCCCCCGACTCCGGTAACACCTTCGAGGCCAGCAAGGCGATCGCTGGCGGCGTATCAATAAAGGTGACATCGGTATGCCAGTTGTCATTATCTGGCGGATTATCCTGATGGGTATCCAGCACGATAATCTCCTCGACGCCTTCCGCATGCGGATAGACCGGATGGATGTGCAGATCGCCAAAGCGGATTGCCAGCGCGCGGTGCTGTTCCGGCGTTATTTTCTGGTCACGCAGAAACAGCACCTGATGACGAAGCAGGCCATGATAAAGCTGCTCAAACTGAGCATCACTCAATGGGCGAGACACATCCAGGTTTGAGACCTGCGCGCCAATGTACGGGCCAAGCGGGGTAAAACTGAGACGTTCGTTCATGATGGTTCTCCACTCCAGGGCGTCAGACGGCGCTGCAACGCGCGGAGCCCGAGTTCTAAGCTAAAAGCAATAAAGGCGATTACCGCGATACCCGCCAGCACCACATCGGTGGCGAGGAATTCTCCTGCTGACTGCACCATAAAACCCAGACCCCGCGTGGCAGCAATCAGCTCAGCGGCCACCAGGGTTGACCAGCCAACCCCCAGACCGATGCGCAGACCGGTGAGGATCTCCGGCAACGCGCCTGGCAGAATCACCCAGCGCAGCAGTTGCCAGCGATTAGCCCCCAGCGAGCGCGCCGCACGCAGTCGGACCTGCTGCGTGTTACGCACACCGGCCAGGGTGGAAAGCGTCACCGGCGCGAAAATCGCCAGATAGATCAGCAGGATTTTCGAGGTCTCACCAATGCCGAACCAGATCACCATCAATGGCAGATAGGCGAGTGGCGGAATCGGGCGATAGAGTTCAATCAGAGGATCGAGCAACCCGCGAGCGACCGGGCTGAGGCCCATCAGGATCCCTACCGGAATGCCGATGGCGGCAGCGGCAGTCAGCGCAATCAGCATTCGTGTCAGGCTGGCGGCCAGATGCTGCCACAGCGTGGCATCCATAAAGCCCTGCGCGCTGGCAATCAGCAGCAGCTTGCTTAACACCTGCTGCGGCGACGGCAGGAACAGCGGGGCAATCAGGCCCAGCGCGGTCACGCCCCACCAGAGCAGCAACAGCAGAGAGAGACTCAGCATGCTCAGCGTAAAGGCGGTTGAAAACGGCCAGCGCAAACGACGGCGCACCGGCAGAGACTTGTCATTGATGAGTGCACTCATGCAAACGCCTCCCGCTGATCAAAGACCCGGCTCAGCACATACTCGCGCTGGGCGATAAACTGCGGATCGGATTTGATACTGCGGCACGACTCCCCTGCGGCAAAGCGCTGGCCAAAGCCAGGACGCAGCCGCTCAACGATGCGGCCCGGTCCTGGCGACAGCAGAATCAGTTCGCTGGCCAGGAAAATCGCCTCTTCTATGTCGTGCGTAATCAACAGAATCTGTTTACCGCTGTCGCGCCATAGCGTCAGCAGCAGGGTTTGCATCTGCTCGCGGGTAAAGGCATCCAGTGCGCCGAAAGGCTCATCCAGCAACAGCAGTTGTGGATCGGTGGCCAGCGCGCGCGCAATGCCCACCCGCTGACGCTGACCGCCGGACAACTGCCAGATGGCGCGCTTTTCCGCACCTTCCAGCCCCACCTGTCTGATTAACCGGCGGGCAATCATGTCGCGATCCGGGCGCGACATCCCCGCCAGCTGCAGGCCAAAGGCGACGTTATCCAGCACGTTGCGCCACGGCAGTAATCCTTCATGCTGAAACACCACGCCGCGCTCCGCACCAGGCCCGGTCACCGGCTGGTTATCCAGCGTGATGCTGCCCGACTCCACCGGCAGGAAACCGGCAACCAGATTGAGCAGTGTGGTTTTGCCGCAGCCGGAGGGGCCGAGCACCACCAGCAGTTCATGGCTATCCAGCTGCAGATTGATATCCTGCAATACCGGCTGTCCGGCATAACGGGCATTAAGGTGAGCGATGCGCAGCATAGTGCCTCCTTAAGGTTTAACTAATGGCTCGACGAAACGGGAGGTCACATAGCTGCTGTAGTCGTTATCCGCCTGCGGCACCCGGCCCTGCGCTTTCAGAAACTGCGCGGTATCGACGATCGCTTTATTGACCGGTTTGCCCAGTTGCTCAACCTGCTGCTGCGCCGTGAGGTAGGTATTGCCCTTCACCAGACCGGGCACCTGTGCTTCCGGCACACCGCTGAGGCGAGAGAGTTTGCTGAGGTTATCGGACTGCTTCAGCCAGCTGTCGGGGCTGTTCAGGTAGGCCTGCTGCGCGTCAAGCGCGCTGCGGGCAAAAGCAGTCACGATCTCCGGATGCTGCTGAGCAAAATCTTTGCGTACGACCCAGACATCCAGCGTCGGCGATCCCCAGCTTCCCACTTCCGCAGAGTCGGTTAACACTTTGCCCTGTTTTTCCAGCTCATTAACCGCCGGTGCCCAGACGTAAGCGCCATCAATGTCGCCACGCTGCCAGGCAGCAATAATCGCTGGCGGCTGCAGATTGACCAGCTGTACCTGTGACGGTTTGATGCCCCAGTGTTTCAGCGCAGCCAGCAGGCTGTAGTGGGTGGTAGAGATGAACGGCACCGCGATGCGTTTGCCAATTAAATCTTTGGGCGTAGTGATGTTCTTCTTCACCACCAGCGCTTCAGAGTTGCCCAGCTGAGAGGCGAGTAAAAAGGCTTCAATCGGCAGCTTCTGCGCCGCCGCGACCGCTAACGGGCTGGAACCGATATTGCCAATCTGGACGTCACCGGACGCCATCGCACGTAATACCCCGGCGCCGCTGTCAAATTTGCGCCAGTCAACGCTGGCCCCGCTCTCTTTCGCAAAGCTGTTGTCAGCCTGCGCCACTTTCGCCGGCTCAGCCGAGGTCTGGTAAGCCACGGTGACATTGACCGCATCAGCCCGAAACGCCAGCAGCGCCAGCGCTGCGGCTAAAAAAGTTAAACGTGTTGCTGCCATGATCACTACCCCACCGTTTTTATAGTGGAGGCAGTGTCTCTGCGCGCTATAGTTTCATAAAGGAATTAAAAATTATCCCTAATAGAAATAAGTTCTTAGATCACTATCTGCAAAACTAAGTTAAAAATCGCAAATGCTGAAAATAGCTAAAGTAAGCAAAAATGTCAGGCGCTCACATTGTCCCTGTGCTATTCATATGCGTTCCCAATTATTGCCTGTTAAGGTTTCTGAATCCGATGTCGATCGAGAAAGTCGCTCAGCTGGCTGGCGTCTCCAAAGCCACGGTATCGCGGGTTCTCAACGCGCATCCCGGCGTGAAGCCCGATACGCGTGAGAAAGTTCTGGCGGCAATCTCTGCCTGCGACTATCAGCCCAACTTACTGGCGCGTCAGCTGCGTACGTCGCAAAGCAACATGCTGCTTGTACTGATCTCGGATATCACCAATCCCTTCTGTTCACGCGTGGTTCAGGGCATCGAGGCCGAAGCGGAACTGCACGGCTATCACATCCTGCTCTGTAACTCCGCCTCGCAGCTCCAGCGTGAAGCCGCCTATCTCTCCCTGCTGACCGGAAAAGTGGTGGATGGCGTGATTACGATGGATGCGGCCTCCGGTTTACAGGATTTGCAGGCGCTCATTGCCGGGGCGCCCTGGGTACAGTGCTGCGAATTTGATCCGGATATCCCCGCCTCCTCGGTCAGCATTGATCACCTTGAAGCCGCGCGCGACACCGTCCACTACCTTGCCGGTAAAGGGCGTAAACGCATCGGGCTGATCAATGGCGACATGCGTTACCTTTACTCGCATCATCGTGAAAAGGGCTACCGGCAGGCGATTGAGGAGCTGGGGTATGCGTGGTCCGGCGTCTCCTACACTTACGAAATCTCCTGTGAGGCGGGCAGTCAGGGGCTGAGGGAGTTGATGGCGCTGCCGGAACCGCCGGATGCGGTGTTTGCGGTTTCAGATGTGCTGGCGGTAGGCGTGGTGCATGCGGCGCTGGAAGCGGGTCTGCGCGTGCCGGAAGATCTGGCGGTGGTTGGGTTTGATGGCGTGTCGTTTACCCGCAGCCTGAATCCGCCGCTGACGACCATCGAGCAGCCGATGAACCAGCTGGGCGCGCGTAGCGTGCAATTGCTGCTGCAGAAGATCCGCAATCCTAATGCGCCAGTCATCCGCGAGGTGCTGCCCTGGACGCGCGTTGAACGCGCATCCAGCTAATTTAGTGCCAGATTAACAGCACGCAGGCAGCGGTCAGCAGCCCCATGGCGAGATTAAAGATTTTCCAGGCGCGACGGCTGCGCAGAATGCGGCCGATCATCGCACCAAATCCCATCCAGATAACACCCGACACCAGATTAACCAGAAACATGCCGATGCTTATCGCCATCACTGAATGGCGATACGCGTCACCGGCCAGGCTGAAGCTGGCGACCGCGCCCAGCGCCATCAGCCAGGCCTTGGGATTGATCAACTGCAACAATCCGCCCTGCCAGAAGGGCATCGGCGCATCCGGCGCCTGATCGGTTTCCAACTTCTCATAACTGGCAGTAGCGATTTTCCATGCCAGCCAGAGCAGATAGAGGCTACCGGCGATTTTCAGCACCAGGTGCAGCGAAGGATAGAGCAGGATCAGCCCGCCGACGCCAAAGGCCACCATCAGCAGCATCACCTGCATTCCGATCATGATGCCAATCATCAGCGGAATGGTGCGCATAAAGCCAAAATTAGCGCCCGAGGCGGTGAGTAACATATTATTAGGCCCGGGCGTAATGGCCGCGACCCAAAGAAATCCCAACATTGATAAGAAAAGACTCAGTTCCATGGCAATCGGGTACTCCTTACCCTGCAAGAAAAAACTTATCGAAGCTAACAGTGTGATATGGAACAGACAAGCTTTTACCACATGAAATTTACCGGACCGGAAAACGAGCACTTCACGCCTCCTGAGAGTCTGCGTAACGCGCACCTGCAGACCCTGCTGCCGCGCCTGCTACGTCGTCGTATCACGGGCGATCCCCACTGGCAGCGTCTCGACCTGCCGGATGGCGACTTCGTCGATCTCGCCTGGAGTGAAGATCCGCAGTTCGCGCAGCATAAACCGCGCGTGGTGCTGTTTCATGGGCTGGAGGGCAGTTTTCACAGCCCCTATATTCATGGACTGATGGCGATCTGCCGCGCGCGCGGCTGGCTGGCGGTGGTGATGCATTTTCGCGGCTGCAGCGGCGAACCGAATCGGCTCAACCGCATCTATCACTCTGGCGAAACCGAAGATGCCCGCTTTTTTCTGCACTGGCTGCGCACCCGCTGGGGCCGCGTACCCACCGCGGCGGTGGGTTTCTCGCTGGGCGGTAACATGCTGGGCTGCCTGCTGGGCCAGCAGGGCGTAGCCGCTGAGGTAGACGCGGGCGTCATTGTCTCCGCTCCGCTGCTGCTGGAGCCCTGTAGCGTAAAACTGGAACGCGGCTTCTCACGCGTCTATCAATACTATTTGCTGGCGCAGCTCAAGAAAAATGCCCGCCGCAAACTGCACGCCTGGCCGGATACACTGCCGGTCAATCTGGCGCAGCTGAAAGCGCTACGTCGACTGCGCGATTTTGATGATGCCATTACCGCCCGCGCCCACGGTTTTCTGGATGCGGCCGATTACTATCATCGTGCCAGCGCCATGCCCTGGCTGAAGCACGCAGAGAAACCGCTGCTGATCATTCACGCCAAAGATGATCCTTTTATGAGTGATGAGGTGATCCCGCACAGCAGCCAATTATCTGCCACTATTACTTATCAACTGACACCACACGGCGGCCATGTAGGTTTTGTTGGTGGGACATTACGCCAGCCTGAAATGTGGCTGGAACAGCGTATCCCCCAGTGGATCGCCCCTTTTCTGGATAACTGATCTCGTGATTATTCCCTGGCAACAGGTCTCACCTGAGACCCTTGAAAATCTGATTGAAACCTTTGTGCTGCGCGAAGGCACGGACTATGGCGAGCAGGAACGCAGCCTGATCGACAAGGTGGCCGATGTGCGACGTCAGCTGGAAACGGGTGAAGTGGTACTGGTGTGGTCGGAACTGCACGAATCGGTCAATATCATGCCGCGCAAAGAATTTCGTGGCTGATGCACCCAACGGCATTTCGTGTTAACAATGCCTATTGCCCGACCTCACAGGGAGCTTTTCTATGTCTGCACGTCATCCCATTATCGCGGTGACTGGTTCCAGCGGCGCAGGGACCACCACCACCAGCGTGGCGTTTCGCAAAATCTTTCAGCAGCTCGATCTTCATGCGGCGGAGCTGGAAGGTGACAGTTTTCACCGCTTTACCCGCCCTGAAATGGATATGGCGATTCGTAAGGCGCGCGATTTAGGACGTCATGTCAGCTATTTCGGCCCGGAAGCCAATGACTTTGGCCTGCTGGAGCAGAGCTTTAAAGAGTATGGTCAGAGCGGACAGGGCCAGTCGCGTAAATATCTGCATACCTACGATGAAGCGGTGCCGTGGAATCAGGTGCCCGGCACCTTTACGCCGTGGCAACCGCTGCCGCAGAACACCGATATTCTCTTCTACGAAGGGCTGCACGGCGGCGTGGTGACGGCGCAGCACAACGTAGCAGAACAGGTTGATCTGCTGGTTGGCGTGGTGCCGATTGTGAACCTGGAGTGGATTCAGAAGCTGGTGCGCGACACCGGCGAGCGCGGCCATTCACGTGAAGCGGTCATGGATTCGGTAGTGCGCTCGATGGAAGATTACATCAACTTCATCACACCACAGTTCTCACGCACTCACCTCAACTTTCAGCGCGTCCCGACGGTCGATACCTCAAACCCGTTCGCTGCCCGCGCTATTCCGTCACTGGATGAGAGCTTTGTGGTGATCCACTTCCAGGCGCTGGAAGATATCGACCTCCCCTACCTGCTGGCGATGCTGCAGGGCTCGTTTATCTCGCACATCAATACGCTGGTGGTGCCTGGCGGCAAAATGGGTCTGGCGATGGAGTTGATCATGGGTCCGCTGGTGAAGCGGCTGATGGAAGGCAAACGAATAGAGTAAGAGGCCAAAAGGGCCTTTCCAGACTAATGCCAATGCCAATGCCAATGCCAATGCCAATGCCAATGCCAATGCCAATGCAGGATGAATCTGACAGCAGCGAAAAAGCTTAACACGCAGGGAACCGGGTCAGAAGAGGAAAGCGTCCCGCGCCAGGGACGGCGCGGGCCGAGCAGCCAGGGATTGGCTTAAGCGACTTTCCGATCTGACCCGGTTCCCAGCGCAGGCACAGTCTGACAGCGGACCGACACAAACCGCTCTGACCCTGTTCAATACGCAGGCACAGTATCAAAGCGGATTCCCGGCCCAGGCACAGTCCTAAAGCAACCTGCATCAGATACTGGAAGTGAAGTTAGCAGGTCTGCAATAACCCCTGCGGCTACTAAAGTTCGATCACTTCATAGCTATGGGTAATGTTGACGCCTTTACCCAGCATGATGGCCACAGAGCAATATTTTTCAGCAGAAAGATCAACAGCGCGTGAGACCGCTTTATCCTGGAGGGCTTTACCACTCACGATAAAATGCAGGTTGATGTGCGTAAAGATTCGCGGCGCCTCTTCACGACGTTCTGAGGTCAGTTTTACTTCACAATCAGCCACATCGTTTCGGCCTTTTTGCAGAATTGATACCACGTCAATCGCGCTGCATCCGCCCGCCGCCATCAGCACCATCTCCATTGGGCTGGGCGCTTTATCACCCGAATTTCCATCCATCAGTATCTGATGGCCGGATGAGGATTCTCCGAGGAATGTCAGCCCTTCTACCCATTTCACTCTTGCCTGCATGATTTTTGCTCCGGAATACGCTGTTTTGTCGCCAGAGTACGCTTTCGCCTGGTAAACAGCAATCCAGAGAAATCCGCCCGTAGCTGAAGCGAGACAACAGAAGACAGTCGGCAAAAGCTGTGCTACAAACAGTGCTGAAAATATTTTTCGTCACCCGATGACGAAGCCGGGAAGGATGATGCGCACTGCGCCTGATGCGGCCCGAATAATTTCCTGAAATGGAAACGCTTGAAGCTTTCACCGCCTGACAGGGAAAACTGCCCCCTGTATTTTGGGCACGATTACAACAGAGGATAATAGCGAATGGTTCTCGGCAAACCGCAAACAGACCCTACACTCGAATGGTTCCTGTCCCATTGCCATATTCACAAGTATCCATCCAAAAGTACGCTGATTCACCAAGGTGAAAAAGCAGAAACGCTTTACTACATCGTGAAAGGTTCCGTTGCGGTTCTGATTAAAGATGAAGAAGGCAAAGAGATGATTCTTTCCTACCTGAATCAGGGCGATTTTATTGGTGAACTTGGCCTGTTCGAAGAAGGCCAGGAGCGCAGCGCCTGGGTACGTGCGAAAAGCGCGTGCGAAGTGGCGGAAATTTCTTACAAGAAATTCCGTCAGCTGATCCAGGTTAACCCTGACATCCTGATGCGACTCTCATCGCAGATGGCGCGTCGCCTGCAGGTGACGTCTGAAAAAGTGGGTAACCTCGCTTTCCTCGACGTAACCGGACGCATTGCACAGACCCTGCTCAACCTGGCGAAGCAGCCAGATGCCATGACGCATCCCGACGGCATGCAAATTAAAATCACTCGTCAGGAAATTGGCCAGATTGTTGGTTGTTCACGTGAAACCGTGGGCCGTATTTTGAAGATGCTGGAAGATCAGAACCTGATCTCCGCACACGGCAAAACCATCGTCGTTTACGGCACCCGCTAATTCCTGTCACCCACGGCGTGATGGCAACATCACGCCGTTATTGTTTGTGTTGGGCCGATGTGGCGTCGAATTATTTACCATCCTGAAGTTAACTACGCCTTGCGGCAAACGCTGGTGCTCTGTCTGCCAGTGGCGCTGGGCTGGCTGGCTGGCGACCTGCAAAAAGGTCTGCTGTTCTCATTAGTGCCCGCCTGCTGCAACATCGCCGGTCTGGATACCCCGCATAAACGCTTCTTCAAACGCCTGATTGTTGGCGGCAGCCTGTTTGCCCTCGGCAGCTTTCTGATGCAGTGGCTCACCCTGCATGCTATTCCGCTGCCGCTGATCCTGTTTGCTATGCCCTTATTGCTCGGCGTTACCGGGGAGATCAGCCCGCTGCATGGCCGTTTGCTGCCCGGCACCCTGATTGCCGCCATCTTTACCCTGAGCCTGATTGGCCGCATGCCAATCTATGTTCCCCCGCTGCTCTATATCGGCGGCACGCTATGGTACGGGCTCTTTAACTGGTTCTGGTTCTGGCTGTGGAAAGAGCAGCCAATGCGCGAAAGCCTGAGCCTGATCTACCGCGAGCTGGCTAACTACTGCGACGCAAAATATACCCTGCTGACGCAGCTGACCGATCCGGAAAAGGCGCTGCCACCGCTGCTGGCTCGTCAGCAGAAAGTGGTCGATCTGATTAACACCTGTTATCAGCAGATGCATATGCTGTCGGCAAGCCGCGATCACAGCCATAAACGGCTGACGCGCGCCTTTCAGGTGGCGCTGGATCTGCAGGAACATATCTCGGTCAGCCTGCATCGGCCGGAAGAGGTGCAGAAGCTGGTCGAACAGAGCCACGCCGAAGCGGTGATCCGCTGGAATGCCAAAACCATCTCGGCCCGGTTGCGGGTGCTGGCGGATAACATTCTCTATCACCAGCTACCCGATCGCTTCGCGATGGATAAACAGCTTGGCGCGCTGGAGAAAATCGCCCATCAGCATCCCGACAATCCGGTGGGTAACTTCTGCCTTTACCACTTCAACCGCATCGCGCGGGTCCTGCGCACCCAGAAACCCCTTTATCAGCGCGATCTGATGGCTGACCGCCAGCGCCGTCTGCCGCTGTTACCGGCGTTGCGCAGTTATCTCTCGTTTCGCTCATCGGCCCTGCGCACTGCCGGCCGCTTTGCGGTGATGCTGATGCTGGGCAGCGCGCTGGCGCTGTTCTTCAACATCCCCAAACCCTACTGGATCCTGATGACCATCATGTTCGTCAGCCAGAACGGCTACAGCGCTACCCGTGTCCGCATTCAGCACCGGGCGCTGGGCACTTTTGCCGGTCTGGTGATCGCGGCTGCCACGCTGCGCATGGCGGTGCCGGAGTCGCTGGTGCTGCTGATCATGCTGGCGATTACCTTTATCAGCTATCGCTTTACCCGCCAGTTCTATGGCTGGTCGATGATTGGCTTTACGGTCACGGCGGTTTACTCGCTGCAATTGCTGTCGCTGAATGGCGCGCAGTTTCTGCTGCCGCGTCTCATGGATACGCTGATGGGTTGTCTGATCGCCTTTGGCGGGATGCTCTGGCTGTGGCCGCAGTGGCAGAGCGGCTTACTGCGGCAGAACGCCCATGACGCACTGGAAACCTATCAGGATGCGCTGCGGCTGTTGCTGGGTGACGAACAGTCACCAGAGAAACTGGCTTATCAGCGCGTGAAGGTCAATCAGGCACACAATGCGCTGTTTAACTCACTGAATCAGGCGATGCAGGAACCCGCGTTCAACTCCCGCTATCTGAGTGATATGCGGCTCTGGGTCACGCACAGCCAGTTTATCGTCGAGCATATCAACGCCATGACGATTCTGGCGCGTGAGCACACCATGCTCACTGCCTCGCTGGCTGAGCGTTACCTGCAATCCTGTGAAATCGCGCTGCAGCGGTGTCAGCAGCGGCTGGAATATGATGGTGAAAGCTCACAGGTTAACCTGCTGGATGAGCTGGAGAACATCAGTGAGGGACCGATCACGGTGGTGGAGCAGCATGTGCGGCGCATTCTCGATCATCTGAGCGTGATGTACACCATTTCATCGCTGGCGTGGAACCAGCGGCCGCAACATGGCCGCTGGCTGATCAGACGCTTACGTAAAAACTAAGCTAGCCGTTGAGCACGTTGCCGACGGCCGTGGCGAAGCGGCTCATGCCCTCTTCGATGTCGGCAGGCTCAATGATCAGTGACGGGGCAAAACGCATCACGTCGGTGCCGGCAACCAGCACCATCACGCCTTCTGCGGCCGCGGCATTCAGGATGTCGCGTGCTTTACCGGCATGCTGCGGTTTCAGCGCCGCGCCAATCAGCAGACCCTTGCCGCGAATATCGCTGAAGAGATCATACTTCGCATCGATGGCCTGCAGCGCCGTGACAAAGTGCTGACGACGCGTCTCAACGCCTGCCAGCACCTCCGGCGTATTGATAATATCTAGCGCGGTTTCGGCGATGGCGCAGGCGAGTGGATTGCCGCCATAGGTGGTGCCATGCACGCCCGGCGCCATGGTCGAGGCGATCTCGTTAGTGGTCAGCATGGCGCTGACCGGGAAACCGCCGCCCAGCGCTTTGGCTGAGGTCAGAATATCGGGCTGGATACCATAATGCTCATAGGCGAACAGCTTGCCGCTGCGCCCCATGCCGCTCTGCACTTCATCCAGCACCAGCAGCGCCTGATGCTGATCGCACAGCTCACGCAGTCCCTGCATAAATTCCTGCGTTGCGGGCACGACGCCACCCTCCCCCTGAATCGGTTCAACCACAATGGCGCAGGTGTGATCGTCAATCACCGCTTTCACTGCGTTCAGATCATTGAACGGCACATGGACGATATCCGCCGGTTTAGGCCCGAACCCATCAGAATATTTTGGCTGTCCGCCGACCGTGACGGTAAACAGCGTCCGGCCATGAAAGGCGTTATGAAAGGCGATAATCTTACTTTTGAATGGGCTGTGACGTTTGCAGGCGTAGTAGCGCGCCAGCTTAAAGGCGGCCTCGTTGGCTTCGGCCCCGGAGTTAGCGAAGAAGACCCGCTCGGCAAAGGTCGCCTGAATTAACTTACTGGCAAGACGCAGCGCCGGTTCGTTGGTGAAGACGTTGCTGGTGTGCCACAGCGTCTCGCCCTGACTTTTTAGCGTCTCCACCAGCGCAGGATGGCAGTGTCCAAGTGCGGTGACGGCGATACCACCTGAGAAATCGATATACTCTTTGCCCTGCTGATCCCATACACGACTGCCCTTGCCTTTTACCGGCACGAACTGCGCAGGTGCATAAACAGGCAAAATAACGTTATCGAACGTCTCCCGCGTGACCGCAATTTTTTCCGCTGCCATTGATGACCCCATTTAGATGATTGACGTGCAACTTTGAAATAATAATCACAAAATATGCATAAAAAATCACTCAAAGGCAACTTATTGCTCAAGGAAATTGCGCAGCAGCTGATGTCCCTGCTCGCTGAGAATACTTTCGGGATGGAACTGCACGCCTTCCAGCGCCAGGGTTTTATGGCGGAATCCCATAATTTCGTCAGGCTCGCCGTCACGCACCGTCCAGGCAGTCACCTCGAAGGCATCTGGCAGGGAGTCGCGCTGTACAATCAGCGAATGGTAGCGGGTCACGGTCAGTGGATTATTCAGAGTGCGGAACACGCCCTGTCCGGTGTGCTGAATCGCAGAGATTTTGCCGTGCATCACCTGACGCGCACGCACGACCTGCGCGCCATACGCCTGCGCAATTGCCTGATGGCCCAGGCAGACGCCCAGCACCGGCAGCTGACCGGCGAAATGCCGGATCGCCGCCAGCGAAATGCCTGACTCCGACGGCGTGCAGGGACCAGGGGAGATCACCAGATGAGTCAGCGGTAACGCCGCCATCTGCTCCAGCGTGATGGCATCATTGCGCACCACCTGAACCTGCGCGCCCAGCTCGCAGAAATATTGATAAAGATTCCAGGTAAAGGAGTCGTAATTGTCGATAAGCAGCAGCATGGCCAGTCCAGAATAATTACCCGCGCCGCTATTCTACGCGGTTAAGCCGCCTCGCTCACCACTTTCGCAAATACCTGTTCCAGCAGAGTCAGGTCTCCGGCCACACCGGCCTGATTCGCCGCTTTCCAGCTTTCAGCGTCAGTCTCTTCCCAGGAAAGCAGATAACCGGCATGCAGCGCCAGCTGTTCAAAGAAAATCCGCTGCGCCCGACCGTTGCCGTGGCGGAAAGGATGCAACATATTGATTTCGCAGTAGTAGTGGGCAACACGCTCAATAAACGCGTCACGTGGCAGGTCAACGAGTCCCTTCTCCTCCTCCAGCGCGGCCATCAGGGCGTTACCTTCCTTTTCGATATATTCGAAATGACAGAACGGCGTCTCATCGCGCCAGATATCGATGGTGCGCAGTTCACCAGCCCAGCTGTAGACGTCCTGAAACAGCGTACGGTGGATCTGGCGCAGGTAAGGCAGTCCAGGATTACGTGGGCCAAGCTCCAGCGTGGCGGCACGCGCCGCACTAAAACTCAGCTCCGCCTTACGCAGCTGCGCGGCATCGTGAATATCGGGCAGGTTTTTCAGCACATTGTCATGCTGCCACAGGTAGGGATCCTGGCTGACGGCGGTATTAGAGTCCATATTGCCTCCTCAGTGACGCCAGACGTGCGGCCGCATCATCGCTGTTTACGCTGGTTTCATTTGGCGAGAAGCCTTCCAGCCGACAGCTGGCCTGATAGCTGGCGCTACGCCGCTGTCGCCACAGGGTGACCTTCTGTTTTTCGGTGAGTTTGTTCGCCATGCCGCCTCCTGCTCAGGTTTTTGCCCTAAGTATAAGAGCAAATTCTGGCTTTGCCGGATGCGGCAGGCGGTCGCCATCCGCAGATGGCGACGAACGGACTTAAGGCAGGACTTTGGCGGAGAGGATAACTACCGGTTTGGATGGAACATTCTGGTAAGGACCCACATCTTTGGTCGGTACCTGAGAAATTTTTTCAACCACATCCTGACCTTTCACAATCTTACCAAATACGGCATAGCCAAAATCGCGCTGTCCGTGATCGAGGAATGCATTATCCGCGACGTTGAGGAAGAACTGGCTGGTCGCACTGTCTTTATCGGCGGTACGCGCCATGGAAATCGTGCCACGCAGGTTACGCAGGCCGTTATCCGCTTCATTCTTGATCGGCGCGTTGGTCTGCTTCTGCTGCATGTCCGTAGTGAAGCCCCCACCCTGCACCATAAAGCCCGGGATCACGCGGTGAAAAATGGTGTTGTTGTAAAAACCGTTGTTGACGTAATCAACGAAGTTTTTCACAGAAACCGGCGCTTTCTGGTTATTCAGTTCGAGTTCGATATTGCCGGCGGAGGTGGTGAGCAGAACGTGGGTGTCACCTTTTGCAGCCAGCGCCTGGGCGGAAACGGAAGAGAGCGCTAACAGGGTGATGGCCGCTGTTAAAGTACGTTTAAACATGAAAGATTCCTTACCTGGGAGAGCGGGCACAAAAACGTGATTGATTGTAAAGAGACTCTATTCCAGGAGCCAGCGTTTTACCTATATTTACGCTGTGGCAGCAAATGGGGGGAGCAAACGTTAAACCCCGGCAATTACGTGATTAAAATCACACAACACATGAAATATGGATCTCTGGTTTCACTGGTTGTTTATTAAGATCACGGTTCCGTTTACACTTTCTGACACTTTTTGGCACCCGGTTCTCAACAGGTTCAGAACATGACAAACCGTAATCGTATTGGCCTCACCTGGATAAGCTTCTTCTCCTACGCGCTTACCGGCGCGCTGGTGATTGTTACCGGCATGGTAATGGGCGATATCGCAAAAGATTTCCAGATCCCCATCTCCAGCATGAGTAATACCTTCACCTTCCTCAACAGCGGCATCCTGGCGGCGGTTTTCCTGAACGCCTGGCTGATGGTGATTGTGCCACTGAAGCGTCAGCTGATTTTCGGCTTCGTCCTGATGGTACTGGCGATAATCGGGTTGATGACCAGCCGCGATCTGACCGTCTTCTCGCTCTGTATGTTTGTGCTGGGCGTGGTCAGCGGCATTACTATGTCGATCGGCACCTTCCTGATCACCCATATGTATGAAGGCCGCCAGCGCGGTTCGCGCCTGCTGTTTACCGACTCCTTCTTCAGCATGGCGGGCACGCTGTTTCCGGTGCTGGCGGGGATTCTGCTGGCGCGTCAGCTGCCGTGGTACTGGGTCTACGTCTGCATCGGCTTTATCTACGTCGCGATCTTCATCATGACGCTGTTTGTCGAGTTCCCGGTGCTGCGTAAGCCCGAAAACAGCCCGACAGTTGAGAAAGAAAAATGGGGTGTGGGCGTGCTGCTGCTGGCAGTGGCGGCGCTCTGCTACATTCTGGGCCAGCTTGGCTTTATCTCCTGGGTGCCGGAATATGCCACCAAAGTCATGGGCATGAATATTAATGATGCCGGACAACTGGTGGGCAGCTTCTGGACCGCGTATATGGTGGGGATGTGGGCCTTCAGCTTCCTGCTGCGCTTCTTCGATCTGCAACGCATTCTGATGGTGCTGGCGGGACTGGCTACCGTGCTGATGTACTGGTTCGTCAGCAGCCAGGATGCCAGCATGCTGAAGTGGATCATTATGGTGTTGGGCTTCAGCTCCAGCGCGATTTACACCACTATCATCACGCTCGGTTCGCTGCAGACCAAAGTGGCGTCACCGAAGCTGGTGAACTTCATTCTGACCTGCGGTACCGTCGGCACCATGCTGACCTTCGTGGTGACCGCGCCGATTGTTGAGAAGAGCGGCGTGCACACGGCGCTGGCCACCGCCAACGGCCTCTACGCGGTGGTGTTTGTGATGTGTGTCCTGCTGGGGCTGGTCACTAAACATCGCTCGCACGGTCACGTTACGCATTAATCATTCAGGGCGGCGATTGATCGCCGCCCTGCTGTTTAACGCCGGAAGTCTATCCGCTCCCGCTCCCGCCAGTAAATCTCGCTTTCTGCGGGCTTTGTCTCTGCCACCACGATGCCGCGACGCAGTGAGTAGCGCACCGGAACCTGCCTTCTTACCGCATCAAAACCACTCTCTGCCGGCAGAATAATCAGGCTGGCATCGTTGCCGGTCTGAATGCCATAGCCTGACAGCTGCAGCGTCTTCGCGCTGTTATGCGTAATCAGATCCAGACCCGCATCAATCTGCTCATAGCCCATCAACTGACAGACGTGTAAGCCCATATGCAGCACCTGCAGCATGCTAGCGGTGCCCAGCGGATACCAGGGATCGAACACATCGTCGTGGCCGAAACAGACGTTAATCTCCGCCTCCAGCATCTCTTTCACCCGCGTAATGCCGCGCCGTTTAGGGTAGGTATCAAAGCGGCCCTGCAGGTGAATATTGACCAGCGGATTCGCGACAAAATTAATGCCCGACAGCTTAAGCAGTCGAAACAGTCGTGAGGTATACGCGCCATTGTAAGAGTGCATCGCGGTGGTATGACTGGCCGTCACGCGCGCGCCGTTGCCATCGCGATGCGCCAGCGCCGCCACAGTTTCCACAAAGCGCGACTGTTCATCATCGATCTCATCGCAGTGAACATCGATCAACCGATCATAGCGGTTAGCCAGCGCAAAAGTTTTATGCAGCGACTCAACACCATATTCACGGGTGAATTCGTAATGCGGGATCGCGCCAACCACATCCGCGCCCAGCCGCAATGCCTCCTCCAGCAGCGCTTCACCGTTGGGATAAGAGAGAATACCCTCCTGGGGAAAAGCAACAATCTGGATAGTGATCCACGGCGCCATCTCCGCCTTCAACTCCAGCATCGCTTTAAGCGCCGTCAGTGACGGGTCAGAAACGTCAACATGAGTACGGACAAACTGAATGCCGTTGGCAATCTGCCACTTCAGCGTCTGCATCGCCCGCCGCTTAACATCTTCATGACTGAGCATGGCTTTGCGTTCAGCCCAGCGCTCAATGCCTTCAAACAGCGTCCCGGACTGGTTCCACGCGGGTTCGCCAGCGGTCTGGGTGGTATCCAGATGAATATGCGGCTCAATAAAAGGCGCGCAGGCTAAGCCACCCTCGCCGTCCAGCGATTCATCCGCCGGTGAAGCGTGCTGCGGCTGGGCTGAGAGCCGGGCAATTTTGCCATCGGCGATGGCGATCTGCCATAACCCATCCCGCCAGGGTAAACGCACGTTATTGATCCACTTAGGTGACATCATTGCCGACTCCTTTTCCGGTTTTGTATTTTAAAACTAACACGATTCAGGTGACCCGCCGCAAGCCCGAATAATCAGCGGGTTATCCGCACCAGAAAAAATTATTTCAAATCAACCATATACCTCTTAATGGGTATATGGCGTCGTGGTTGATGTATATCAATAAGTGCCAGAAACGGCGCGCTATTGTAGCCGCAGATATCGCAAATTTGAGGCAAAAATGAGCAAGCACAATGTCGTCGTTATCGGTAACGGCATGGTCGGCCACCGCTTCATAGAAGAATTACTAGAGAAAGCGGAACCTGACCAGTTTTCGCTGACCGTCTTTTGTGAAGAACCCCGTGTCGCCTATGATCGTGTCCACCTGTCCGCCTACTTTTCCCATCACACCGCTGAAGAATTGTCGCTGGTTCGTGAAGGCTATTACGACAAACATCAGGTCAATCTGCTGTTGGGTGAACGCGCCATCACCATTAACCGTGATGAGAAGCTCATCCACTCCAGTACCGGTCGCGCGGTGCATTACGATACGCTGATTTTTGCCACCGGCTCTTATCCGTGGATCCCGCCAATTAACGGTGCCGAAGGCAGCGACTGCTTTGTCTATCGCACCATCGAAGATCTCAACGCCATCGAAGCCTGTTCGCGCCGCAGCAAACGCGGCGCGGTGATTGGCGGCGGCCTGCTGGGGCTGGAAGCGGCGGGCGCACTGAAAAATCTGGGCATTGAAACCCACGTCATTGAATTTGCGCCGGTGCTGATGGCGGAGCAGTTAGATCAGCAAGGCGGTGAGCAGCTTCGTCGCAAGATTGAGCAGATGGGTGTACGGGTCCACACCGGTAAAAACACCCAACAGATTGTGCATCACGAGCACGGCGGCAAAACGCTGCAGTTTGCTGATGGCAGCGCGCTGGAGGTCGATTTCATCGTCTTCTCCACCGGCATTCGCCCGCAGGACAAACTGGCGAAGCAGTGTGGATTAGCACTGGGGCCGCGCGGCGGCATCGCCATTGATGACCAGTGCCGGACCAGCGATCCCACCATCTACGCTATCGGTGAGTGCGCTGCCTGGCAGAATCGTGTCTATGGCCTGGTGGCGCCGGGTTACAAAATGGCCCAGGTCGCCAGCGACCATCTGCTGGGCCGCGACAATGCGTTTACCGGCGCGGACATGAGCGCCAAACTGAAGCTGCTGGGTGTTGATGTTGGCGGCATTGGCGATGCGCGCGGCACCACGCCAGGCGCTCGCAGCGTGGTCTGGCTGGATGAGAGCAAATCGATCTACAAGCGCCTGATTATCAGCGAAGATCAGAAAACCCTGCTGGGTGCCGTCCTGGTGGGCGACACCAGCGACTATGGCAACCTGCTGCAGCTGGTGCTGAATGGTATTCCGCTGCCTGCTAATCCGGAAGCACTGATTCTGCCAGCCGGCAGCGGGGATAAACCGGCCATCGGCGTCGATTCTCTGCCTGATACCGCACAAATCTGCTCCTGTTTTGACGTCAGTAAAGGCGACATCATTAAGGCGGTTCAGGGTGGCTGTCATACCGTGGCAGCACTGAAAAGCAGCACCCGTGCCGGCACCGGTTGCGGCGGCTGTATTCCACTGATCACCCAGGTTCTCAACAGTGAACTCAGCCGTCAGGGCATTGAGGTCAATAACCATCTTTGCGCCCACTTCGCCTGGTCACGCCAGGAGCTTTATCACCTGATTCAGGTAGAGGAGATTAAAACCTTTGACGAACTGCTGGCCCGCTATGGTCAGGGTTACGGCTGTGAAGTGTGCAAGCCGGTGGTTGGCTCACTGCTCGCCTCCTGCTGGAATGAGTATGTGCTCAAGCCCCAGCACGCGCCATTGCAGGACAGCAACGACCTCTACCTTGGCAACATCCAGAAAGATGGCACCTACTCGGTGATCCCGCGCTCGCCCGGCGGTGAAATCACACCCCAGGGACTGAAAGTGATTGGCGAGATCGCCGAGCGCTATCAGCTCTACACCAAAATTACCGGCTCTCAGCGCATCGGTCTGTTTGGCGCGCAGAAAGACGATCTGCCCGCTATCTGGTCACAGCTGATCGACGCCGGATTTGAAACCGGCCAGGCCTACGCCAAGGCGCTGCGCATGGCGAAAACCTGCGTTGGCAGCGCCTGGTGCCGTTATGGCGTGGGTGACAGCCTCGGCTTCGGCGTGATGCTGGAGAACCGCTACAAAGGCATCCGCACGCCGCACAAGATGAAGTTTGGTGTCTCTGGCTGCACCCGCGAATGTGCGGAAGCACAGGGCAAAGATGTCGGCATTATCGCGACCGAAAAAGGGTGGAACCTCTACGTCTGCGGCAACGGCGGCATGAAACCGCGCCATGGCGATCTGCTGGCGGCCGATCTCGATCAGCAGGCGCTGATCACCTATCTCGACCGTTTCATGATGTTCTATATCCGCACCGCCGACAAACTGCAGCGCACCTCGCTGTGGCTGGAGAGTCTGGAAGGCGGCATCGACTATCTGCGTAAGGTGATCGTGGATGACAAACTTGGCCTCAACAGCCAGATGGAGCAGCAGCTGGCCGCACTGCGCGCCAGCGTCAGCTGTGAATGGAAAGCGACGCTGGAAGATAAGGATCACCTGACGCGCTTTGCCCACTTTATCAACTCGCCGCAACGCGATCCTGCCGTGCAGCGGGTCGCGGAGCGCGACCAGCACCGCCCGGCACGCGCCGATGAACGCATTGCCGTGACCCTGATTGAGGAGACCGAATCATGAGCCAGTGGAATCCGGTGTGCCCGCTGACGCAGATCCTGCCCGCTACGGGCGTCTGCGCGCTGGTCAAAGGCCAGCAGGTTGCAATCTTCCGTCCCCGCAACGATGAGCAGCTCTATGCCATCAGCAATATCGATCCGTTTGCCGATGCCAGCGTGCTGTCACGCGGCATTATTGCTGAACATCAGGATGCGCTCTGGGTTGCCAGCCCGCTGAAAAAGCAGCATTTCCGTCTTAGCGATGGCTACTGCATGGAGGATGAAACGCGCTCCGTGGCGGCCTGGCCGGTGCGGGTCAATGCCGGACAGGTTGAAGTCTGCCTGTAACTCCCGTCAACAGCCCGCCTCCGCGGGCTTTTTTAAGGACGTCTGATGGACTACTTCCCCTTATTCTGCCGCCTGCAGGGCCGACGCTGCCTGCTGGTCGGCGCAGGTGACGTGGCTGAGCGGAAAGCCCGCCTGCTGCTGGAGGCCGGCGCCGAACTACTGGTCGGTGCCCTTGATTTCTCCCCCGCCTTCCGGCAATGGGCGCAGCAGGAAACCATCACGCTGCTGCCAGGGGCGTTTGATCCGCACTGGCTGGCCGGCTGCTGGCTGGTGGTCGCCGCAACCAGCGACGATGCGGTCAATCAGCAGGTGGCTGAAGCCGCCGAAAAACAGCAGATCTTCTGCAATCTGGTGGATGCGCCGCAGCAGGCCAGCGCCATTATGCCGTCGATCATCGATCGTTCCCCGCTGATGGTCGCCGTCTCTTCCGGTGGACGCGCGCCGGTACTGGCGCGCCTGTTGCGGGAGAAGCTGGAGGCGATGCTGCCGCAACACTTTGGCCAGCTGGCTCAGCTGGCAGGCACTCTGCGCGCGCGGGTGAAACAACAATTCAGCTCTGTCAGTGCCCGCCGCCACTTCTGGGAACGCTTCTTTAACAGCGAGCGGCTGGCCCAGACGCTGGCCAACGGCGACAGTGAACGCGCGGAGCAGATTACCGACCAGCTCTTTAACGCTGACCTTCGCCAACAGGGTGAAGTGGCGCTGGTCGGTGCCGGTCCGGGTGATGCCGGATTACTGACTCTGAAAGGCTTACAGCTGATCCAGCAGGCAGATGTCATCGTCTATGACCGGCTGGTTTCCGATGAGATCCTGAATCTGGTGCGCCGCGATGCCGAGCGCATTTTTGTCGGGAAACGCGCCGGACATCACTGCGTGCCGCAGGATGAGATCAACCAGCTGCTCTGCGAACAGGCGCAGCGGGGAAAACGCGTAGTGCGGCTGAAAGGCGGCGATCCCTTTATCTTTGGTCGCGGCGGTGAAGAGCTGGAAGCGCTGGCGCAGCGGCAGATTCCGTTCAGCGTGGTGCCGGGGATCACCGCCGCATCGGGCTGTGCGGCTTACAGCGGTATTCCCCTGACCCACCGCGATCATGCGCAGAGTGTCAGACTGGTTACCGGACATCTGCAGAAAGAGGGCTCGCTCGCCTGGCAGACGCTGGCGGCGGAACAGCAGACGCTGGTCTTTTATATGGGGCTCACGCAGGCCGGAGAGATTCAGCAGCAGTTGATAAAGCACGGTATGCGCAGCGATATGCCGGTGGCGCTGGTGGAAAACGGCACCACTACGCGTCAACGCGTGGTCACCGGGACACTGAGCGAGCTGGAAGCGTTAGCCGGTCAGGTGACCAGTCCCGGCCTGATGATCATCGGCAGCGTGGTAAGTCTGCGTGACAGCCTGCGCTGGTTCTGAGTCCGGCAAATAAAAACGGCGGGCACAATGCCCGCCGTCCTGGTTGTCTGCTCAGCCATTACGGCATCGCGACAAAGCCTACCGCCTCATACACCTTCTTCAGCGTTTCCTGCGCCTGTGCGCGTGCTTTGGCCGCGCCATCACGCATCACCTGCTCCAGCAGTGCTTCATCGTTGCGGAAGCTGTGATAACGCTCCTGCAGCTCAGAGAGCATACCCGACACAGCATCGGCTACTGCGCCCTTCAGGTGACCATACATCTTGCCTTCGAACTCCTGCTCCAGCTCGGCGATGGTTTTACCGGTCACGCCCGACAGAATATCCAGCAGGTTAGAGACGCCCGCTTTCTCTTTGATGTCGTAGCGCACCACTGGCGGCTCTTCAGAATCGGTGACGGCGCGTTTAATCTTCTTCACGACCGCTTTCGGATCTTCCAGCAGGCCGATCACGTTATTGCGGTTATCGTCAGACTTGGACATCTTCTTCGTCGGTTCCAGCAGCGACATCAC
This sequence comes from Pantoea sp. RG18, assembly GCF_025910075.1. Lineage (NCBI taxonomy): Bacteria > Pseudomonadati > Pseudomonadota > Gammaproteobacteria > Enterobacterales > Erwiniaceae > Pantoea > Pantoea sp. RG18. The sequence continues at coordinate 204,974 of NZ_JAPCIL010000014.1, read as the reverse complement.
GCGCGCGCCAGACTTCGGAATCAACGGCTCTGGTACTTTGAAGATATCGCCATAAATCGCATTGAAGCGATGCGCGATATCGCGGCTCAGCTCCAGATGCTGCTTCTGATCTTCACCCACCGGCACCTGATGGGTCTGATAGAGCAGAATGTCAGCCGCCATCAGCACCGGATAGTCGAACAGACCGGCGTTAATGTTCTCTTCGTAACGCGCTGATTTATCCTTGAACTGCGTCATGCGGCTCAGTTCACCGAAGTAGGCATAGCAATTCAGGATCCAGCTCAGCTGCGTGTGCTCTGGCACATGCGACTGAACAAAGATGGTGCTTTTTTGCGGGTCGATACCACAGGCCAGATAGAGCGCCAGCGTGTCCAGCGTCGCTTTACGCAGTGCAACAGGATCCTGACGCACGGTGATCGCGTGCAGATCAACGATGCAATAAATGCAGTGGAAATCATCCTGCATCTGCACCCACTGACGCAGCGCTCCCATATAGTTGCCAATGGTCAGTTCGCCGGACGGCTGTGCGCCGCTGAAAACGATGGGTTTCATACTTATGTCCTGATATTTACAGCCCCAGAGCGGGCAAAAGTTCGTCGAAAGAGTCGAGGGTTAAATCGGGCTGGCTGGTGGCAATCGGCTCGCCATAGTTATAGCCAAAGGTCATGCCGATATTGGGTACGCCCGCCGCCTGTGCCGCCTGGATATCATTGCGTGAGTCGCCGACAAACAGCAACTCATTCGGCAACACACCAAAGGTGCCCAGCACCATAAAAATTGCCGCAGGATGCGGTTTTTTAACCGGCACATCGTCGCCACCGATAATCAGCGAAAACGCATCAGCAATGCCAAGCGACTCCAGCAGCGGTGCCACAAACGGCGTCGGCTTGTTGGTGACTATCGCCATCGGCAGCCCGGCGGCCTTTAAGGCGGCCAGCGTCTGCTTTACCTGTGGAAACAGCGTACTGCCCGCATCCACGGTATCGGCATAATGTCGGTCAAACAGCGCCCGCGCATCACGCTGCTCTTCCGGCTGCGGCTCACGGCCCAGCGCGAAGGTCAGCGCGCGGGCCATCATGATATCCGCGCCGTTGCCAATCCAGGTTGAGACACGCTCAAGGCCCGCCTGCGGCAGACGGAGGTCGTTCAGCGTGCGGTCAATCGCATCGGCCAGGCCGGGTGCGCTATCCACCAGTGTCCCATCGAGATCAAACGCCAGCGCACGAATATCAGTGAAATGAGCCATTGGCCTTCTCCAGTTCGTTGCGCATATCATCGATCACTTTTTTATAGTCAGGGTGACCGAAGATCGCGGAACCGGCGACAAACATGTCGGCACCGGCGGCAGCGATCTGGCCAATATTGTCGATCTTCACGCCGCCATCCACTTCAAGGCGAATGCTGTAACCGCTCTGATCGATACGCCTGCGCGCTTCACGCAGTTTATCCAGTGTACCAGGAATAAATGACTGACCGCCAAAGCCAGGGTTCACTGACATCAGCAGAATGATATCCAGCTTATCCATGACGTAATCGAGGTAGCTCAGCGGGGTCGCCGGGTTAAACACCAGACCCGCTTTGCAGCCATGCTCTTTGATGATTTGCAGGGTGCGGTCAACGTGTTCGCTGGCTTCGGGATGAAAGGTGATGTAGGTGGCACCCGCTTTGGCGAAATCAGGGATTAGCGCATCTACCGGCTTCACCATCAGATGCACATCGATGGGGGCAGTGATGCCATAGTCGCGCAGTGCTTTCAGCACCATCGGACCCATGGTCAGATTAGGCACGTAGTGGTTGTCCATCACGTCGAAGTGAACCACGTCACCTCCGGCCGCCAGCGCTTTGGCTGTGTCTTCGCCCAGGCGAGCAAAGTCCGCCGAAAGGATTGAAGGGGCCAGCAAATATTGTTTCATCCGATTCTCCCACTGTTGTGCGCCAGCACGCAGGCTGGCGTAATGCGTTGGTCGCGGACGAAACAGACTAGCTATAAAGTGCCAGCAGTTCGTCGACCTTGGTGCGACCCGTTATGCTTCGGCTGATAGAACGCCGGGCTTTGACCACATGTAACTCTGCATCCTGATACCATAAACGCGTCAGTGCAGTGTCGTGGTTAGAAATCAATACCGGAATCCGGTCCTCCGACGAAGCCAGCTTTGCCGCTAACGCCGCCAGGTTCTCCTGCTCACGCAGGCTGAAGCTGTTGGTGTGATAAGCCGTGAAATTGGCCGTTGCCGACAGCGGCGCATAAGGCGGATCGCAATAGACTACCGAGCCTTTACCGGCATTGGTCAGGGTAACATCGTACGATTCACAGACAAACGTCGCTTTTTGCGCACGCTCGGCAAACCATAACAGTTCTGCTTCCGGAAAGTAGGGTTTGCGATAGCGGCCAAACGGCACGTTGAACTCGCCACGCAGGTTATAGCGACAGAGGCCGTTGTAACAGTGACGGTTCAGATAGAGGAACAACAGCGCGCGCAGGTAGGCGTCGGTGCTGGTGTTAAATTCGGTGCGACGCTGGTAATAACAGATCTCGTTGTTACTTTCCGGCGTAAACAGCAGCTGCGCGTCACGGATGAAATCCGCCGTGCGCGTTTTAACAATGTTATAGAGATTAATCAGGTCACTGTTGATATCAGCCAGATGGTAGCGATCAAATTCAGTGTTCAGAAACACCGAACCCGCGCCAACAAAGGGTTCTACCAGACAGTCGCCTTGCGGCAGATGGCGATGGATCTCTTCTACTAAGGGAAATTTTCCCCCTGCCCATTTCAGGAAAGCGCGATTTTTTTTCATGCTGTCGTGGTTATTACATCTTATTGTGAGGCTGTGGCTGGACCGACAGCAGATCTGCGCTTAAAACGGGGCCAGAAACTGGCCCCACATCCGCTATTGGCTGGCTTCTTTCTTCACCTGGCTTACTGGTTTAACCCACGGGTTCTTCGCACGCACTTCGGCAGGCAGTGAGGCTACCGCGCGTTTGGCATCAGCCGGTGTGGCATAGGAACCACTCACCAGCACGTACCACGACTGACCGTTACGGGTGGTTTTGTAGACGTGATACCCACTCAGATTCTGCTGCTTAGCCCAGGCATTCAGGCTTTCCGCCTTCGATGCACCGCTCAGCTGCAGGGTATAGCTGCCGCCTGGCAATGATTTGCTGGCTGAACTGCTGCCTGCCGCCGCAGTGGCCGGAGCAGAAGGGGCTGGCGTACGTGCTGGCGTGGTATGTGTTTTGCTGTCACGGGTTGCAGGCTTCGAAGCAGTTTTATGCGATGAATCGTGCGCCGGACGGGCAGAAGCGTTTGATTTGTTTGGCGTCTGACGGCCTGCAGGGGCCGTAACCGGATTCGCAGCCGTTCCGGCATTGCCGCTGACCGTGGCAGGCGCCGTTGGCAGTGAACTGCCACCCTGCGTGCCCATCGCGGCGCTGTCGACCTGCTGCTGCTGATTACTCAGCGCGCTGTTGAGATCGCCCGGCAGCGTGACACGCTGCTGATTCGCTGGCGTCTCAACAGGGGCTGCCTGCGTAGGCGTTGAAGCCACAGGCGGCATTGAGACGTCGCGCTGCGGGTCAGACGCAGCATTACCGCTGGTCGCCGCGTTATTTTCGCTGGTAGCTGGCGTGGTCTGCCCGCCGGTTGGCGTCGTCTGTCCACCTGACATGGAAGAGGAGCCGGCCAGGTCGATATTCTTCTCACTGCCGGAACCGCCGCCAGCGGCAGGCGTGTTGCCCGCAGTCGCAGGTTTTTTCTCATCCGGGCCATTCAGCGCCGAACCAATACCCAGTACCAGTAACAGCAGAACCAGGATCCCGACACCCATCATGATGCGCTGGCGCGAAACCGGTATTTTGGCTGCGGGAGACGACTTACGAGGGCGCGAGGGACGGCGATCGCTGGCGTCAGGTTTTAACTCATCTTCCGGTTTAAACTCATCCATTTTGCCTCCTCCGTAAAGCGGCATTCCGCACTGCGCACCCTGCGCGCCGCGTCACCACTCAACTGCTTAATCTCAGGATTGCTGACAATCATTAATTGCAGCCAGCACCATATCATGTGCCACGCCACCACGCACTTCAGAGCGGCCAATCGACAGCGGGAGTACCAGCCGCAATTCGCCCGCCAGAACTTTCTTATCGCGCATCATGTGCGGCAGATACATCTCCGCACTCATCGCCTCCGGCCCATGTACCGGCAAACCGGCACGCAGGAACAGGGCAATAATGCGGTCCGTCTCCTGCGCCTGGAACTGCCCCAGGCGTTCAGCCGTGCGTGCCGCCATCACCATGCCCGCTGCAATCGCTTCACCGTGCAGCCAGTTGCCATAGCCCATGTGTGCTTCAATCGCATGACCAAAAGTATGGCCCAGATTCAGCAACGCCCGCTGACCGTTTTCACGTTCATCGGCGGCCACGACTTCGGCTTTCAGTTCACAGCAGCGACGAATGCAGTACGCCAGCGCCTGTTCATCCAGCGCCAGCAGGGCATCAAGATTCTGCTCCAGCCACTGGAAAAACGCACCGTCGAGGATGATGCCGTACTTAATCACTTCCGCCAGACCCGACGCCAGTTCGCGCGCGGGCAACGTCTGCAGACAGGCAGTATCAATCACCACCGACGCGGGTTGATAAAACGCGCCGATCATGTTTTTGCCCAGCGGATGGTTAACGGCCGTTTTGCCGCCAACCGAAGAATCGACCTGCGACAGTAAGGTGGTCGGTACCTGAATAAAGCGTACGCCACGCTGATAACTGGCCGCAGCAAAACCGGTAAGATCGCCAATGACGCCGCCGCCTAAGGCGATAAGCGTCGTATCACGACCGTGCGGCTTTTGCAGGAGCGCGGTAAAAACCTGATCCATCACGGCCAGCGTCTTATATTGCTCGCCGTCGGGTAAGATCACCTGATCCACTTTTACACCTGCCGCCGTCAGCAGCGCCGTCAGCTGGTCAAGATAAAGCGGAGCCAGCGTCTGGTTTGTCACCACCATGGCGTTTTCGCCCGCGGTTAGCGGCCAAAAAGAAGCCGGATCGTTAAACAGTCCGGCAGCGATAGTGATGGGGTAACTGCGTTCCCCCAGTGAGACGGTGATCTTCTCCATGATGCCCGATACCTGTTAAGGAGCCTTCGAACGTTGGATCAACTTTTTTCCAACATGTGGATAATCTGATTCGCCACCACTTTCGCACTCTGATCATCTGTGCGAATGGTTACATCGGCGATCTCTTCGTAGAGCGGGTTACGTTCGCCAGCCAGCGCTTCGAGCACTTCACGCGGCGGTGAATCCACCTGCAGCAACGGACGTTTTTTGTCACGTTGGGTGCGCGCCAGTTGCTTCTCGATGGTGGTTTCAAGATAAACCACAACACCGCGGGCGGAGAGACGATTACGCGTTTCCCGGGATTTGACGGAACCACCGCCTGTCGCCAGGACGATGCCTTGCTTCTCGGTCAGTTCGTTAATGATTTTTTCTTCGCGATCGCGAAAGCCAGCTTCGCCTTCGACATCAAAAACCCAGCCCACATCCGCTCCGGTGCGTCGCTCAATTTCCTGATCGGAATCGAAGAACTCCATGTTGAGTTGCTGAGCCAACTGACGGCCAATAGTGCTTTTGCCGGCACCCATCGGCCCAACCAGAAAGATATTGCGTTTCTCTGCCATTTTGTCGGTATTACTAAGAATTCGTTAATGATACCCCGCGTTCAGCATTTGCTGGCGGGACAGGAACTGAGACCTCATGAGCGTTAGCAAGAGTCAGATGAAAAATTATCTCAACACTCAAGGCTGTTTGGCAACCGATTATATTGCCTTCAGCACATCCATTTCTGAATTGGCCTGTGTTCGCGAAACTGTAACGCGCCAGCGCTGCGTCTTTACAACGCTGCGTACAGAGGAGTTTTCTGATCTGTTTGCCGGGATTTACCCAGCATAGACGGTTACACCGTATTGAAAATCGCTAAACCTTGTAAGCTAATTCCTCTCCTGCGTCAACGCAGATGGCCTTAAGGGACGCATTTTCCGTTTTATCCAGCCGTAAGCGCTGCTTCCCTGACCAATCGCGGCGTAATGAAGATCACCAGCTCTCTTTTTTTGCGCTGATCAGATTGCTGGCGAAACAACCCGCCAATCAGCGGCACATTTCCCAGTAGCGGCACCTGATTCTGTCCGCGGGTGCGCTGCTGCTGAAAGATACCGCCTAACGCCAGTGTTTGCCCGTCACTGACCGTGACCTGGGTCTCAATTTCCTGTTTATCGATGGATAATATGTCGCTATCGCCGGTTCTGATGCTGCGACCCGGCATATTCTGACTGATATGGATCTTCAACTGGATGCGGCCATTGCCGGAAATCGTCGGTGTCACCTCCATACCCAGTACCGCTTCTTTAAACTCAATACTGGTGGCACCGCTGTTTCCTGCCGACACTTCATAAGGAATTTCTGTGCCCTGCTTAATCGAAGCGGTCTGCTGATGTGAGGTAAAGAGGCGCGGACTGGCGATGATTTCAATCTGGTTCTCCTGCTCCAGCGCACTTAACTCCAGATCCAGAAGCTGCCCTCCGATGCGCGCCAGCGCCATTCCCACGCTGATGCCGTGTGAACTCACCGCCAGCGGAACATCCAGCCGGGGATGATGCAGGATATCTGTTACGGCGGCGTCCCCCGCCTGCAATCCCCACTTCACGCCCAGCTCCTGCAGATGCTCCTCGCTGATAGTAACGATGTGGGCTGACAGCTCAATCTGTTCCAGTGGCAGATCCAGCGCCCGTATCCAGCGCTCCGTCTCTTTTAAAGCCGCCGCACTATCGCGCAGTAACAATGCGTTGGTGCGTTTGTCGACCGTCACGCTACCGCGTGGTGTCATCAGCGACTGACGCTCACTCAGCAGGCTGGCATACACCTCGCTGGCGCTGGCATAACGCAATATCACAGCGCGCTGTTGCAAAGGAACCTGCTGCAACTGCGACTGCTGCTCAGCCTCACGTGCCTGCTGCTGAGCCTGCTGCCAGCTTTCCGGATAGACCAGCAGGACATTATTCTGTTCAACCAGCGTCAGCTTTGCCATGCGCGCCACCAGGTTGAGCGCCTGATGCCAGGGCAGGTTATCCAGCCGCAGCGATAACAAACCTTCAACCTCTGGCGCAATCATCAGATTGATCTGCTGATAGTCAGCCAGCGCCTGCAAAATACGCTCTACCGGGGCGTTATCAAAAGTCAGGCTGAGAGGCTCCTCATCAGCGGCGTGAACCGGCGGCAGGCAGCTTAGTAGCAGCAGCAGCAGCAGCAGCAGCAGGGTAGCTATCCTTATCATGCGAACGTCCTTTTAAATAAAATGCGGCCTGTTGTGCGTTGCAGCTATTCGGCACCGCTAAGGTGAGGCTGCGGCGGGTCATACCCGCCAGTTGCCAGGGTGCGAATGGAAATGGCTTGCCGGTGCGGGCCGTAATACTCTCTCCCTGCGGGGTCAGCAGCCAGGCATGGAAATGCGCCTCCCGGCCAATGATCCCCTGCAGACGCCAGCCGGTGAGCGGTTCCACTGTCGCCTCACAGACGGAACCGGCTACAGGCCGGAACGGATCGCGCGCCAGCACGCCGCCACAGCACAACAGTAAAATCAGCAGACTATGGCGCATCGTCAGGTTCCAGCCAGAGTTGAGCCACCAGGTACTGCGGCTGCGCCAGCAGCTGGAAATGCACCGGAAACGGTGCGGAGGCCTGGGCCAGCTCGGCAAAAAGCGACTGGAACGCCGGCCACTGCAGATGCAGCGTCAGCATGCGTGAGGGGGCGTCCGGCTGCCACTCTTCCAGCTGGCTACGGCGTGCCGCCAGGATCTCTTCCACTGCACGGCCCGATGCAGATGCTGATCTCGCGATCTGTATCGACTGCAGCTGCGCCTGCAACTGTGCATTATCGGGGTTCTGACGCCACTGGTGCTGGCGCAGCTGCAGAGTGCGGATCAACTGCAACAGCGTATGCTGTTCAGCAATGAGCGCCTGCTGCTGTGGCCGTAACCACAGGATCCAGGAGAGCAGCAGCAGACCGGATAAGAGTGCGGCGAGCAAGCCATAGCGCGCAATAGCGGCCATCTGCCACCAGCGCTCCCACCATTCACTCACTGTTCACCTCCTGCATCTCTGCCCGCAGTGAAAACCGATAATGGCCATCAGCCTGACGCTTAACCCCGCCCTGCTTCACCAGACCAAACAGGGCCACAGTGGTTAATTGCTGGCGGAACTGTCGGACTGCCGCCATATCCTGTGCCCGCCCCTCCAGTGTCAGACGGTTGTCGCGCTTTTCCAGCCGGGTCAGCCAGGCGGTGTCGGGCAGCAACGCGGGTAAATCGAGCCAGAACTGCTGCCAGGCGGCCAGTTGTGCAGCCTGCTGGCGATGCTTCGCCTGCTGTTTTTGCACGACCGCGAGCTGCTCCAGTAACTGTTTCTGTTGCGCTAACTGCTGCCCCAGGCTTTCCAGCGCCTGCTGCTGCGTCCTGCTCGCCTGCGCCACCTGCTGACGCGTCTGCTGGATCTGCCAGGTTTGCTGTATCACCACCAGTAACAGGGCGCCAGTCGCCAGTGACAGCACGACCAGGCTCTGTCGCCGCTGCTGTTGCCGACGGCGCTGCCGCCAGGGCAGCAGATTAACCGCGACCATCACTCATCTCCGTCGCGCAGCGCCAGCCCGGCCGCTAGCGCAAAAGCGCCCGGATTCTCCGGCAAAGGTGGCTGCTTATAACGAAACAGATCAAAAGGGGAAAACGCGCTAACGTTTGCGGGCAACGGCGTCTGCTCTGCGGTACACCAGGCGACAGAACGCGCTCCGGGAAAGGCCTGCCGTTGCAGTGCCTCCAGCGTGGCGGCTTCGCCTGTGTCAGCAGCGGTGTGCGCATCGCTCCAGAGCAAGCGGTTATCCTGCTGCAGAACCAGTACCGCATCGTCCTGCAGCGCTGCCTGCCGGGCTAACCGCTTCAGCGCCTCGGTGGTCAGTTCGAACACCTGCGGTTTTAAACCTGCCTGCAACAGGGGTGCCGCCCACTGGTCGATAATCTCCAGCCGCGCTGCCGTGACGCAGAGCTGACCGCTCTGCGCATCCGGCCGGTAATCCAGCGCCAGCGCAGCGGGCTCCAGCGGAAAGAGACGGCGCGCGGCCGCCTGCACGTAGTGCCCCAGCGCGGGCTCCTTCAGCGACTGCGCAGGCAGGGGAAGCTGGCGCTGCAGCACCAGCTGGGCTGGCAGTCCGACCCGCAGCGAATAACGGCGTGGCAACCGCTGACGCCAGGTCGTTAAGGCCGCCAGTAATTCAGGCGAAGATTGCAGCACGCCGTTTCTTAACGTATCTTGCGGCAGCCGCTGCTGCCACCAGTGGCGTAGCTGCCAGCCATCACGACGAGGCTGGAGGGCCAGGGCGCAAATCTGCCTATTCTGAATATCCAGCCCAATTTGCCAGGTATGAAAAGCCATACGCGCGATCTCCTTATCGTCCGGGAAAATGGACATATCAAAGCGTCTGGCTTGCCTTTATACTACCGCGCGGTTGTTTATAAACTGCTCAAACGACAACAGATGGGAAATTCCAGGTGAAGTTCGTAAAGTATTTATTGATCCTTGCAGTGTGTTGCATCCTGTTGGGAGCTGGCTCGATTTATGGTTTATACAAATACATAGAGCCACAGCTGCCCGACGTAAACACGCTGAAAGATGTGCGTCTGCAAACCCCTATGCAGGTTTACAGCGCCGATGGCGATCTGATCGCCCAGTATGGCGAAATGCGCCGTATTCCTTTGACTCTGCAGCAAGTGCCACCTGTGATGGTGAAAGCGTTTATTGCAACCGAAGATAGCCGTTTTTATGAGCACCATGGTGTTGATCCGGTGGGTATTTTCCGTGCGGCCAGCGTTGCGCTGGTCTCCGGTCACGCCTCGCAGGGTGCCAGTACTATCACTCAGCAACTGGCCCGTAACTTCTTCCTGAGCCCGGAACGCACCCTGATGCGTAAAATAAAGGAAGCGTTCCTGGCGATCCGCATTGAGCAGTTGCTGAACAAAGATGAAATCCTTGAGCTCTACCTGAATAAGATCTACCTCGGCTACCGTGCTTATGGCGTTGGCGCAGCCTCACAGGTCTATTTTGGTAAGCCGGTTGACCAGCTGTCGCTGAGTGAGATGGCGATGATTGCCGGTCTGCCGAAAGCCCCTTCCACCTTTAACCCGCTTTACTCGCCGAGTCGTGCCCTGTCGCGCCGCAACGTGGTGCTGGCGCGTATGCTGGATCAGCATTACATCACGCAGCAGCAGTATGACGAGGCGCGTAATACGCCGCTGGTCGCGAAGTATCACGGCCCGGAAATCGCTTTCTCTGCCCCCTATCTCAGCGAGATGGTGCGTCAGGAGATGGTGAAACGCTACGGTGAGAATGCCTACACCGACGGTTACAAGGTCTACACCACCGTGACCCGTCGCCTGCAGGAAGCCGCGCAGACCTCCGTTCGCAATAACGTCATGGCCTACGATATGCGTCATGGCTATCGCGGCCCGACCAGCGTGCTGTGGAAAGTGGGTGAACCGGCCTGGGATCAGACCAGGATTGAGAAAGCGCTGAAGACGCTGCCGGTTTATGGTCCGCTCAATCCGGCAGTCGTAACGGAAGCGCGCAGCGATGAAGCGACGGTGATGCTGAAAGATGGCAGCAATGTGTCGCTGGCATTAGCCGGTGTGCGCTGGGCGCGTCCTTATAAGTCTGACACCGTGCAGGGCCCGACGCCGAAAAGCGTGACGCAGGTATTGCAGGCAGGCCAGCAGATCTGGGTGCGCAAAGTGGGTGATGAGTGGTGGCTGGGCCAGGTGCCGGATGTGAACTCGGCGCTGGTCTCGCTGGATCCGAATGATGGTGCGGTGCGCGCGCTGGTAGGCGGCTTTGCCTTTAACCAGAGCATGTTTAACCGTGCGACCCAGGCGCTGCGTCAGGTCGGCTCTAACATCAAGCCTTTCCTCTATACCGCCGCAATGGATCGCGGGCTGACGCTCGCCTCAATCCTTAACGATGTGCCGATTTCACGCTGGGATGCGGGTGCGGGTGCTGACTGGCGTCCCAAGAACTCACCGCCAACTTACGATGGTCCGATTCGTCTGCGTCAGGGTTTAGGCCAGTCGAAAAACGTGGTGATGGTGCGTGCGATGCGTGCGATGGGCGTGGATTACGCTGCTGAGTATCTGCAGCGCTTTGGTTTCCCGGCTCAGAACATTGTTCATACCGAATCGCTGGCATTAGGTGCGGCCTCGTTTACCCCGTTACAGGTGGTGCGCGGCTACTCCGTGATGGCGAATGGCGGCTTCCTGGTCGATCCTTACTTCATCACCCGGATTGAGAACGAACAGGGCGGCCTCGTATTTGAAGAGAAACCGAAGATCGCCTGCCCGCAGTGCAATCTGCCGGTGATCTACGGCGAGACCAAAAAAGCGCTGGCCCTGAATGAAGAGAGCGTCGAGAACGTTGCAGCCTCTAATAACAACCAGAATCAGGCCGTTCCTCAGCCTGAACTGGAGCAGGTTCCCGCTCAGGCACAACAGGGTGAGCAGCAATATGCGCCGCACGTGATCAACACCCCGCTCACCTTCCTGATCAAGAGCGCGCTAAACACTAACATCTTTGGCGAACCGGGCTGGATGGGAACAGGCTGGCGTGCCGGGCGTGACCTTAAGCGTAATGATATCGGCGGTAAAACCGGTACCACTAACAGCTCGAAAGATGCCTGGTTCTCGGGTTACGGCCCTGGCGTGGTCACCTCAGTCTGGATCGGCTTTGATGATGCGCGCCGCAATCTGGGCCGCAGCACGCTCTCCGGCGCCATTCCCGATCAGATTTCGGGCTATGAAGGCGGTGCGAAGAGCGCGCAACCGGCATGGGATGAGTACATGAAGAGTGCGCTGGATGGCGTACCGGTGCAGCCGTTAACGCCGCCGGATGGTGTGGTCACGGTGACGATCGATCGCAGCACCGGCAAGCTGGCAAATGGAGGGGGTAACACCCGTCAGGAGTACTTCATCAATGGCACCCAGCCAACCGAATATTCGGTTCATGATGTGGGTACCACCATTATGGATAACGGTGAGAGTCACGAGCTGTTCTGATGTGATATCTGCAATGTGAAATATCTGAGGCTGGTCACCTGAAGTGATCAGCCTTTTTTATTGGCCCGCTTATCCTGATGAAACACGCGATGCTTTTCGTGCATGAGCGACTCAGTCGACTGGGATGGGAAAAAAAGAAAGGTAAAAGCCGGAGAGAGATCATCATCTGTTGCTGAGGAAAATGCCGATCACCCTGAGCGATCGGCATTAAATCAGTCAGATAATATAAAGCAATGTGTATGAATCGATTCAGAAAGTGAACCTAAAAAAGAATATAGTTATTATATCGCTATGATTAGCTTAGTCTTCCCTGGTGCCAGCAAACATAGTTATTGGCATATCAGCTGAACAACGATAACCAGCTTAATATTAATTGCGCCTAATAACAGGAGGGATATTAACTCTTGCGCATCGCTTATCATCATGATAGGAATAGAAAGCCCGACATCCTCTTTTTTGATTTAATCACCTATGGATACTTTTATATATGGAAATTAAAGTGGGTCATACGCAAGACCCCAAAACTGAAGAGTATATTATTCAGCGACTCTGGCAGCATAATGGACGCTTTGCTGACATCAATATGAAAACGCTGAATGTTATCCTGTATGACGACCAGAAAAATATCCAGGGTGGCCTGTTAGCCCATACCTGGTGTGGCACGCTGGATATTCATTATTTATGGATAGAGGATGCCTGGCGCCTGCATGGCACAGGACGTCAGCTGATGCAGGCAGCGGAAGAAGAAGCGCGCAATCGAGGCTGCCATATGTCCATCGTTGATACGTTAAGTTTCCAGGCTCGTGGTTTTTACGAAAAGCTGGGTTATCGCGTCTATGGCGAACAGGATGGATATGCGCAGCGCTACGCACGTTATTATCTGGCAAAAAGATTATAATCTGAATGCTTTCAGCGAGGCGCCATGGACAGCCCATACCGTAGTATTGATGATTTCATTTCTGCATTCGCCACCACCATGGATTTATTACCGACACCCTGGGGTTTTAAGAATGCCGCATCGCAGCATCTTTATATGAATGAAGCTGCAAAAATGTATACTGCTACGCCTAAAAGTTATTTATTTGAGGGAAAAAGAGACAGTGAGTTCCCCACGCGCTGGAGTGATTGCGCCGATGAATTCTGCGAGCATGATCAACAGGTAAAATTGAATAACAGTAGCGTGGCCGTGATTGAAACCCACTACTGGTATGGCAACAATTATCTCACTCCTTTTATCAGCGAGAAATACCCTGTTTTCGACAACCGAAATCAGTGGCTGGGCTGCATCTGGAATGCACGTCCGGTGGATAACCTTACGGCAATGAGCTTTATCGATCCCAAAAAATCTTCTGTACTGACGACGCGTCTTGAGCACCCCCTTTTTACCCCCGCCGAGCTGGATGTCATTTTCCTGTTGCTACGGCGATTCAGCGCGAAAGAGATTGCCCGCATCTACAACCTCAGCGTAAAAACTATCGGTAACCGCATCACCACGCTTTATCAAAAAGCGGGGGTGCATTCGCTACAACAATTTGAGAGCTACTGTCGTGCGGAGTCACTGGAGAATTATCTGCCAGAGAGGTTTCTCAGCACAGGCGTTATTTATATATAAACCGGTAAGGAAACCATATTTTGAGTAAATTTGATGATTATCCACTGAGCCCTGTACCTGCAAATAAAAGGCTCTCACTGCTTAGCGTCGCTATTGTGCATATGGGCATGCTGACTGCGCTGGATCAGTTTATGCTTGGCGCGGTTCTGGGCAACAGTATGACGCCGGGCGAGGCGTTTACCGCAATCACTCTGGCCAGCCTGCTATTTGGCGTGCTGACCTTCGCGCTCGGCTATGCAGGGATGCGCGAGGGATTGCCGGGCAGTCTGCTGGCTCGCTGGTGTGGTTTTGGTCGCCACGGCTCAGTGTTCATTGGTCTGCTGGTCGCGGTCAGCCTGCTGGGCTGGTTCGGCATTCAGAATGCCGTTTTCGCCCGATCGCTGAGCTATGCCCTTAACGGCAAAATCAGCTTTGCAGAGTCGGCAGCGCTTTCAGGAGCCGTGTTGACTTTACTGGTTACCTTTGGCTTTAAGGCGCTGCGCTTTACCGCACGCATTGCGGTTCCGCTCTTCATCGTGCTGGTCGGCTGGATTTTCTGGCACGCTTTCCACGGCCAGTCTGGCCAGATGACGCCGCCGGTTATTGCGAGCGAAACCATTACCGTGAGCGCCGCCATTACCATGGTAATTGGCGGTGCAATCCTGGCCAGTCTGATGACTCCCGACCTGACGCGTTTCTCACGTAACGGTAAAGATGTCTTCGCCATTACGCTGCTGACCATTCTGGCGGGAGAATATGGGATTAATGGGCTGGCGATTCTGATTGCCAGAGAATTGCAGACCTCAGACATCATCGCGATTATTACTCAAACTACCAGCTCACTGGGTTTGCTGGTTGTAGTATTTTCTACCCTGCGCATTAACGACCTGAATCTCTATTCGTCAACGCTGGGCATCGCCAATGCGATTGAAGGCTTAACCGGCTATAAACCGCGTTATCCTGTGATTACGCTGCTGCTCGGCATGCTTGGCACACTCTGTTCAATTCTTGGGATTCTTGATCGTTTTGTCGATTTTCTGGAACTTCTGGGGGTCATCTTCCCGCCAGTACTGGGCGTGATGATCATTGATTACTATGTGCTTAAAACTGACCGCCAGACGCTGGCGCTGAGCCGCAACAGCAATTCCTTACCGGCAACGTCTCAGCTTATCGGCTGGCCCGCACTGATTGCCAGCGCAGCGGGCGCAGCCACCGGGCTGTTGGTTGAGCGCGGCGTACCGGTGCTTAATTCGATTCTCGTGGCATGCGTGGTTTATCTGTTGACCGCCCCGCTGTTGAAGCCCGCATCAGCCATACAGGAAAATGCAAGAGCAGAATAAAATCGAAACGCGCCTGCTGACAGGCGCGTTTCCTTACTTATGCGCTCGCTCAGTAACTCAGCCGCCCCTGCTTCACCAGCCATTCGCGCGCCATAAACAGCGCACTGACATTACGTGCCTCGCGGAAATCGGGCTCATCCAGCAGCGACATCATATCGCTCAGCGGCCAGCGGTGGACAATCAGCGGCTCCGGCTCATCGCCTTCCAGCTTTTCAGCGTAGAGACCTTCCGCCACCACAATGTTCATTTTGCTGGAAAAGTAGGAGGGCGCCATGGTGAGTTTGCCCAGCGTTGTCAGCTGATCGGCACCAAAACCGACCTCTTCTTTCAGTTCGCGAACTGCCGCTTCATTCACGGTTTCACCTGAATCGATCAGCCCCTTGGGGAAACCAAGCTCATAGGTTTCCAGTCCGACGGCATACTCCTGAATCAGGATCAGATGGTCATCAATAATCGGCACAATCATCACCGCTTCACGCTCTGAGGGCTTCATCCGCTCATAAACGCGATGCGCACCATTGCTGAAAGTCAGATCGACCGATTCAATGGTGAATAACCGTGAACGTGCCACGGCGGTGATATTGAGGATGTCAGGTTTTTTTGGAATTTTCATATCAGCCTCAAATTATTTTGCGCCGGCTATCTGGAGCGAATTAGCATACCTAACCACAGGCAATTGTGCGACAGTCAGACAATCACGTTATCGTTACACAGATTACATCGATTGAATAACAGCCTTTGGTTATCAGTTAAGACTAAATTTGCATTAGTCAATATGCTGCGATAAGTTTCAGATAATACCGATATTTAATCCAGTCAGAGCCGGTTACCATTCGGACAAGGCAGGGTTTAACAAATGCTAATCAGATATACGCTGGCACTATTTCATCGGGTGTCTGACTCCTCAGGGTTATATAATCTTCCGGAATGCCTCTTTTATAGTGAGCATAACCGAAAGCGAAAGTTTAAAGTGAAGGCAGCATTTTGGCTGAATTGAGCAGAGCATGAGCACAATCTTGATGATCCTGGCCATAGTGCTGACCTGTTCAATCCTGGCAGGCATTGGGTTCTGGTACGCTATGCGGCATCGTCCGCCGTTGGCGAAACCTCTGCCATTTATCAGTCCGCCCTGCCGTAAACTCTCTGCTCAGGAGCGTGAGGCGGTTGATAAGTATGTCGCCGCGCTGGAAAAGCAGCCCCGTACCACGGTGACGACCGATAAGCGCAGCGCGTCCGAACGACTGACGCTGACGGCACAAAGCAACAATGTCTACCCCGTTACCCGTGCGATTACCCGCTACGGACTCTCCACGGACGATCCCCATAAATGGCGCTACTACCTTGATGAAGTTGAAGTTCATCTGCCGCCGCTGTGGGAGCAGTACATCGCCGACGAAAACTACGTTGAGTTAATCCGCACCCAATCTATTCCGCTGGTGATCTCGCTGAACGGCCACTCGCTGGTGGATTACGCCGTGGATCAGCAATCGCTGCCGACGCTGATGCGTCCGGTGTCGACCAACGCCTCTATCCGCAAAGCGGAAACGGAAAACGTCGAACTGCTGCAGGTGCGCAAAGAGACGCCGGAAGAGTATCGTCTGTCGCGACCAGATGGCACGCGTGAAGCGGTGCTCATCTCTCTTGCCTTCTTACTCTTCTTCTTCAGCCTGTTAGTCCCCGCAACGCTGATGATCTGGCTGGTGCTGACGGGTGCAGTCATGATTGCCGCCAGCCTGTGGCTGCTCTACCGCATTCCGGGTGAGCGCGGCCTGCGTGACATACACTGCCTGCGCGGCGCGCCAAAGCGCTGGGGCCTGTTCAGCGAATCGAACCAGGAGCAGAGCAATATCACACTGGGGATTATTGACCTCGCCTATCCACCACACTGGCAGCCTTATGTCGCGCACGATCTCGGACAGGTGACGGATGTGGAGATCTACCTTAACCGTCAGGTGGTGCGTCAGGGTCGCTTCCTGTCGCTGCAGGATGAAGTCAAAAACTTCCCTATTCAGCGCTGGCGGAAAAACGTGGTGCTGGCCTGTGGTTCACTGATGGTGCTGACCATGCTGGTCACCTGGATCCCGCTCGGCATGCCGATCAAGCTCAGTCTGGCCTGGGCCAGGGGCACCGACAGCCTGGAGGTCAGCAGCGTCGATAAACTCAGCAGCGTGCCCCTGAATATTGGCGACAACCTCAAAGTGAGCGGTACCGGCATGTGTTCGGTGCCGGACAACTATCAGAGCAACCGAAGTTACGCCTTCATGCCGTTCGACTGCTCGGCGGTCTACTGGAATAACGCCACGCCGTTGCCGCAGCCACAATCGGACATTATTGATAAAGCCGCTGCTCTGCTGGAGACCACCACAAAGCAGCTGCATCCGGAAACCAATACCGATCCTAAACTGAATCCGCAGCTGGCCTCCGCGATTCAGAAGTCCGGCATGATCCTGCTGGATGACTTCTCCGATCTGGTGATGAAAACGCAGGATCTCTGTAATCAGCCACAGGATTGTATGCGCCTGAAAAATGCGCTGGTGAACCTGGGCAATGCTAAAGACTGGGAAGCGCTGATGCGTCGCGCAGATTCCGGCCAGCTAAACGGCATGAATGTGCTGCTGCGGCCAGTCAGTGCTGAAGCCCTGGAAAACCTGGTCAATACCGCCACCTCGACCTTCTTTTTCCGCGAAACCCGTCGTGCAGCGGAAAATCTTAACAGCCCGCCGCCAGGGGGTTTTCTGATCGTCAGCGACGAGGGCCGCCAGCTGGTGAATCAGCCTCAGCCAACCGTGTCGCTGTTTGATCTTGATCCGCCCTCTCAGTGGCGCGAACTGCAACGTATCTCCGCCATGCTGCTGCATACGCCTTTCAGCGCCAGCGGCATCATCACCAGCATTTCAACGGATGCCAACGGCACGCGTCATATCGTGCTGCATAATGAACCGGATGCCATGGCGCAGTGGCGCTATCTCGGCACCGTATTGCTGCTGCTGGTGCTGTTAACCTGCGGTGTGATCAATGGGTTACTGGCGCTGCGCCGTATGCACCTTAATCGCCAGCGCATGATCGATATCCAGCACTATTACGACAAGTGCTTCAATCATAACCTCGGCACTTTGCAGAGCGTGCGCCCGATATTCTGAGCCCTGCCCTTCTGTGCTACCCTGTCGCCCGGTTTTTTTACAGGGTGAAACATCCGCATGCTCAACTGGTCTGAGATTGATACCGTGCTGCTCGACATGGATGGCACGCTGCTGGATTTGGCGTTTGATCGCCACTTCTGGCTGGAGCATGTGCCTGAACAACTCAGTCAGCAACGCGGCATCACCCGGGCGGAAGCCGAAGCGATCATCGCGGAAAAGTATCAGGCCGTCGCCCATACGCTAAACTGGTATTGTCTGGATTACTGGGCAGAAGCGCTGGCGCTGGACATCCGTGCCATGACCTGGGCGATGCGCAGCCGCATTGCGCTGCGTGACGATACGCTGCCTTTTTTGCAGGCTCTGCGCCGCGCGGGCAAGTCCACTATCCTGCTGACCAACGCGCATCCTTACAATCTGGACGTCAAACTGGCGCAGACAGGTTTAGCGCTGCACCTTGATTTATTACTTTCCACCCATACCTTTGGGTATCCGAAAGAAGACCAACGTTTATGGCAGGCGGTACAACAGCACACCGGCTTTTCTGCGCCGAGCACGCTGTTTATCGATGATAGCGAAGTGATTCTGGATGCTGCGGCGTCATGGGGCATCGGCGAGTGCTTAGGCGTAAAGAACCCCGATTCGGGTCGTCCTGAGCAAATCTTTCAGCGTCATCGCGCCACCGGCGACTACCGGACGCTGATCTGAGTCAGGAGCAGCAATGAAGAAAGAGAAAAGCAGCGAAGAGGTACGCCTCGACAAATGGCTGTGGGCCGCGCGCTTTTACAAAACCCGGGCGATTGCGCGGGAGATGATTGAAGGCGGCAAAGTGCATTACAACGGCCAGCGCAGCAAACCCGGCAAGGTGGTAGAGCTGAATGCGGAACTGACACTGCGTCAGGGCAACGATGAACGCACCGTAGTGGTGGCGGACATCAGCGCTCAGCGCCGTCCCGCCAGCGAGGCCCAGCAGCTCTATCGCGAAACCGATGCCAGCATTGAAAAACGCGAAAAAATGGCGCAGGCGCGCAAAATGAATGCGCTGACTATGCCCCATCCCGATCGGCGACCTGACAAAAAAGAGCGTCGCGATTTGATGAAGTTTAAATTATCGGGCGATGAATAACGCCGTCTTAGCTGACGCGCCATCGCCCCGTACCAGTGAGAGAAAAAATATGTCAGCCCAGGATCAACTGCACCGTTATCTGTTTGAAAATGCCGCCGTGCGCGGCGAGCTGGTGAACGTCTCTGACACCTGGCGTGAAACCGTAAAGAACCATGATTATCCGGCACCGGTTAAAACGCTGCTGGGTGAGATGCTGGTCGCCACCAGCCTGCTGACTGCCACGCTGAAGTTTGATGGCGAAATCACCGTGCAATTGCAGGGTGACGGTCCGCTGTCGCTGGCGGTGATCAACGGTAACAACAACCAGGAACTGCGCGGCGTAGCGCGCATCAAAGGCGACATCCCGGACGACAGTACCCTGAAAAGCATGGTGGGCAATGGCTATCTGGTAATCACTATTTCCCCTGAAAAGGGCGAACGTTATCAGGGTGTGGTGGGACTGGAAGGTGAAACACTGGCGGAGTGCCTGGAAGATTACTTCATGCGCTCAGAGCAGCTGCCAACGCGGCTGTTTATCCGCACCAGCGACAAAGGCGCCGCGGGTATTCTGCTGCAGGTGATGCCGGCGCAGGATACGGAGAAAGAGGTTTTCGACCATCTGGCAACGCTGACCGAAACCATTAAAACGGAAGAGCTGATCGATCTGCCTGCGAATGAAGCGCTGTGGCGTCTCTACCATCAGGAAGAGGTCACCCTCTACGATCCGCAGCCAGTGATCTACAAATGCACCTGCTCGCGTGAGCGCTGTGGCGAAGTACTGACCACGCTGCCGCAGGAAGAGGTAGATGAGATCATCGCGGAAGATGGCAAAATCGACATGCACTGCGACTATTGCGGCTCAAACTATGTGTTTGACGCCGTCGATATCGCCGGTATTCGCAGCCACTCCCTTGAGAATAATAACCAGCTTCACTGATTTATCGGGCGGCTTCTGCCGCCCCTTCCCCGCCGCCCATGCCTATCCCCATAATTTTTCAGACAAATTATCTTTTTTTACTTTCATAACATCTTTTAAACGTTCGAAACATAGCCTTAACGCGCCCTGAGTCGCATTTTTAGATCACTGCCCTTTTTCCCTTAACGCAGAAGAGTAAACTGCGCGCGATCGTGCAAACGCCCGGAAGTCAGAGGCAGATGCCCTGAATTGCCCGGTGATCTTTGCAGGCTGTCGTGACGAAGCGCAGTCGACTGTCAGTGATTTGCCGCACCCGATACAACAGCCGGTGGCACGATCCCAACCTATCTCTGCTTTGCAGAACAGACACCGATTTAAGGAGCAGTAAAATGCGCGTTAACGGCCTGACCTCGCAAGACCTTGCCGCTTTGGGCATCGTGGATACCACGGAAGTGGTTTACAACCCTGATTACGACACGCTTTTTCAGGAAGAGACGCGCCCGGACCTCGAAGGTTTTGCTCGTGGCACCCTGACGCAGAGCGGCGCGATTGCAGTAGACACCGGGATTTTCACCGGGCGATCGCCAAAGGATAAGTACATTGTGCGTGACGACACCACGCGCGATACCCTGTGGTGGAACGACCAGGGCACCGGCAAAAACGACAATCAGCCCCTGTCGCAGGAGACCTGGAACGTGCTGAAAAGCTGCGTCACCCGCCAGCTTTCCGGCAAGCGCCTGTTTGTGGTGGATGCGTTCTGTGGTGCCAATGCCGATTCCCGTCTGAGCGTACGTTTTGTCACCGAAGTGGCCTGGCAGGCACACTTCGTGAAAAACATGTTCATCCAGCCTGACGACGCTGAACTGGCCGAATTCACTCCCGACTTTGTGGTGATGAACGGCGCCAAATGCACCAATCCAGACTGGCAGGCGCAGGGTCTTCACTCTGAAAACTTTGTCGCCTTCAATCTGACTGAACGCATGCAGCTGATTGGCGGAACCTGGTACGGCGGCGAGATGAAGAAAGGTCTGTTCGCCATCATGAACTATCTGCTGCCGCTGAAAGGCATCGCCTCGATGCACTGTTCAGCAAACGTGGGTAAAGCGGGCGATGTGGCAGTCTTCTTTGGCCTCTCGGGCACCGGCAAAACCACACTCTCTACCGATCCTGACCGCCAGCTGATCGGCGATGATGAGCATGGCTGGGATGATGATGGCGTGTTTAACTTCGAGGGCGGCTGCTACGCCAAAACCATCAACCTCTCTGAGCAGGCTGAGCCGGAGATCTACCGCGCCATTCGCCGCAATGCGCTGCTGGAAAATGTGGTGGTTCGCGAAGATGGCAGCGTCGATTACGACGACGGCAGCAAAACCGAAAACACCCGCGTCTCCTATCCGATCAATCACATCGACAATATCGTGCAGCCGGTCTCAAAAGCGGGCCACGCGAAGAAAGTGATTTTCCTGACCGCCGATGCGTTTGGCGTGCTGCCACCGGTTTCACGTCTGACGCCGGAGCAGACGCAGTATCATTTCCTGTCAGGTTTCACCGCCAAACTGGCGGGGACCGAGCGTGGCGTCACTGAGCCGACCCCCACCTTCTCCGCCTGTTTCGGCGCGGCGTTCCTGATGCTGCATCCGACGCAGTATGCGGAAGTGCTGGTGAAACGGATGGAGGCGTCCGGTGCGCAGGCTTATCTGGTCAATACCGGCTGGAACGGCAGCGGCAAACGCATCTCACTGAAGAATACCCGCGCCATTATCAATGCCATTCTGGCGGGTGAGCTGGATGATGCGCCGATGGAAACGCTGCCGATCTTTAATCTGCAGATGCCGGTTACGCTGGGCGAACTGGATAGTGATACGCTCGATCCGCGTCGTAGCTGGGAGAGTGAGGAGAAGTGGACCGCCGCCGCCGAAGGTCTGGCGCAGCGCTTTATTGATAACTTCGACAAGTACACGGATAACGCCGCAGGTGCTGCGCTGGTGAAAGCTGGCCCGCAACGCTAAAAGAAGCGGCGCGGCAATGAAACTGCCGCGCCGTTTTTATCATCCCGACACGCTGTTGCTGCCGTTGTTGTGGCTCAGCGCCATGCTTTCCACTAACGGCAACCAGGCACGAATGCGTAAACCACCGCGTTCGCTCTCGCCAATCTCCAGCGAGCCCTGATGGGCATCAATGATACGCTGCACGATCGCCAGGCCCAGACCGGTTCCGCTGGTGCTGCGGGCGCTGTCGCCGCGCACAAAGGGCTGGAACAGATGCGCCAGCTGATCCGGCTTAATGCCAGGTCCATCATCCTCCACCTGGAACCAGGCACGATGCAGTTCCCGTCCGCTGCTGACCCTGATCCAGCCATTACCGTATCGCGCGGCATTGACCACCAGGTTAGCCAGTGCCCGTTTAATCGACAGCGGGTTGATATCCAGCATTAACTCTTCCGGCATCACCGCATTTTCGATCTCACGTTCATAGCCGCTTTCAGCGGCCACCACTTCGCCCAGCACACTGTTAAGGTCGGCGCGCTCAGTCTGCATCTCCTGACCGGTACGCAGGTAGTCGATGAACTGTTCGATAATGGCGTTGCACTCTTCGATATCTTTATTAATCGATTCGGCCAGGTAGCCATCCTGCTCGCTCATCATCTCGGTGGCGAGACGAATACGGGTCAGCGGCGTTCGCAAATCGTGGCTGACGCCCGCCATTAACAGCGTGCGGTCATCCGCCAGCTGCTTCACCCCGGCCGCCATCTGGTTAAAGGCGCGGGTCACCGATCGCACTTCTGACGCGCCATACTCGCGCAGCGGCGGCGGAATAATCCCGCGCCCGACCTGCAGAGCGGCGTGCTCCAGATCCACCAGCGGGCGGTTCTGGATGCGGATAAACAGCCAGGCACCGCCAATCGCCAGCAGCATAATCGCCAGGGTGTAGCGGAACAGCGGCGAGAAGTCGCCCTGATGAATCTCAGTCAGCGGCACCCGCACCCAGATATCGGGCGACAGCCAGGTTTTCAGCCAGACGACGGGCGAGTTTTTGTTAACCTCAACCCGCACATCGGTGGGACCGCCAAGCTGCTGGCCCATCTGCTCGCTCAGGAATTCATAGTGCTGCGCCCATCGCAATCCGCTCTCCTCTGCTGCTGCATTGGTGTAGAGCGAGATCCCCAGTTCGCGGTAGATTTCCCGGCGAAACGCCGGTGGCACTTCCAGCTGCGTGCCATCTTCCAGCTGCAACCGGTCGGTCATCAGCATACGAACTTCGTAAGCGAGCACCTTATTGAACTGTTGCAGGCTGGGAAGAATGGCGAAGTTCAGCACCACCAGATAGGTCGTTACCAGGCTGACAAACAGCAGGGTAACGATCAGCAGCAGGGTGCGGGCAAACGAACTGCGAGGCGAGAAGCGCAGTCGCTTCATGCTTTACTGCCGTCCGGCACAAAGACGTAGCCCAGACCCCAGACGGTCTGGATATAACGCGGATGCGCAGGATCCTCTTCCACCATGCGACGCAGGCGGGAGATCTGGACGTCAATCGAACGTTCCATGGCGCTGTATTCACGGCCACGCGCCAGGTTCATCAGCTTATCGCGAGACAGCGGCTCACGCGGGTGGCTGACCAGTGCTTTCAGCACCGCAAACTCACCGCTGGTCAGCGGCATCGGCTCATCTTCACGGAACATCTCGCGGGTGCCGAGGTTAAGTTTGAACTTACCAAAGGCGATGATCGCCTCTTCCTGCGAAGGCGCGCCTGGCAGTTCATTGGCCTGACGGCGCAGCACCGCACGGATACGCGCCAGCAGCTCACGCGGGTTAAAGGGTTTAGGAATATAGTCGTCAGCGCCGATCTCCAGCCCCACGATACGATCCACCTCTTCGCCCTTGGCGGTCACCATAATAATCGGCATCGGGTTGCTCTGACTGCGCAGACGACGGCAGATAGAGAGACCATCCTCGCCTGGCAACATCAGGTCGAGCACCATCAGATGAAACGATTCACGGGTTAACAGACGATCCATCTGCTCGGCATTAGCGACACTGCGCACCTGAAAGCCCTGCTCGGTGAGATAGCGTTCAAGCAGTGCACGCAGACGCATATCATCATCGACGACCAGAATTTTGTAGTTCTCTTGCATTTTCAACTCCCAAAGGCGCTATTGCCTGAGCCAACATTGTTAAAAAAAGATGCCTTATAGTGACAGTCATTAATGGTTTATATTCTAGCCAAAATTGTTACAAAGCATATTAAACAGGAGCTTATATTTGATTTAAGGCGATTTCGGGTCAGTTTTAACGCGTCTGGCGCTGCCCGGCCCCGGTTACGGCAAATCTGAAAAAACGGCTCTGTTTCTCTGAATCGCTGGCGTCAGAAGCGGGCCAGTTTTTATTCGATGAACGAATTCAGCAAGTTAGCAGACAATTTGACTTAATGATCAGCCATCACTGTGGATAAGCTCCAGATAATCTACCTCAACAGTAGCCAGGCAGCATAATATTCCAGCAAACCTGCGTAACGCCCCACTCTCCTCTCGGATTAGTTTCAGCGATGCCACCAGCAAGACCAGTTGAAATTAAAGTCCGTTAAATCAATCAGTAAAGCCAACTTTTCGCCTTCTCCGTTTTCAACCAGACTGCTCAGGCAACATTCGATGTCTCAACGGGGATTACACACAATGAAAAAAACAATTTTACTGCTGAGCGCGCTGGCATTAAGCAGCGTCACTCCAGCTTATGCTGCCACAGCCACCGGTGAAGCAGCTGGCGCAGCGGCAACCACCACAGCACAAGGTAACTCTAACGCCATCGGTGTTGGCGCAGTCGCCGCCCTGCTGGGCGTTGCGCTGGCCACCATGGGCGGCGGCGGCGGTGACGGTCACAGCACCGGTACATCGACCACCACGGCGACTCACGCCGGTAAATAAGTATCACGACTTCTTTTACAGCTTCAGATTACTGGCTTCAGATTGTTGTTCAGCACCAACCCTTTCGCCGCCGGGGAAGTCAACGTGGGTTTTTAGCCTTTAAAAACCCTTTCCCCGCCCTTTTTTGCCGCGCCCCCTTTGTCTTACACTGTTCCTCTTTGGATCTCTCTGGCCGGTATAGCATGAAAACCCGACTCATTACCCGCGAAGGCTTCGATAAGCTGAAAGCAGAACTCGACTATCTCTGGCGTGAAGAGCGACCGGAAGTGACAAAAAAAGTCACCTGGGCTGCCAGTCTTGGCGATCGCAGTGAAAATGCCGATTATCAGTACAACAAAAAACGGCTGCGTGAAATCGACCGTCGCGTTCGCTATCTGACCAAAAGTCTTGAACAGCTGCGTATCGTTGACTATTCACCCCAGCAGGATGGCAAAGTCTTCTTTGGCGCCTGGGTGGAAATTGAAAACGATGAGGGCGACCTAAAACGCTTCCGCATTGTGGGCTACGATGAGATTTTTGGCCGCAAAGATTACATCTCCATCGACTCGCCCATGGCGCGGGCGCTGCTGAAAAAAGAGGTCGGCGATGCCGCCACCGTCGAGACGCCAGTGGGGCCGGCGCTGTGGTATATCAACGCGATTGACTACCCGCAATAACCCTTCAGATTATCGCTGAAAGCCGCCCGCGTCTCTGGCAATTTTAACCATCAATCCGTATAACTGTCGGCTATTTCTCAACCCGGAAAGCAAGACAATCCTGATGATGAAAGTTCTGAGCCAGATAATTGCCAGTGAGCTCCAGGCGCGTCCAGAGCAAGTTGACGCCGCCGTTCGCCTGCTGGATGAAGGGAATACCGTGCCGTTTATCGCACGCTATCGTAAAGAGGTCACCGGCGGGCTGGATGATACCCAGTTGCGCCAGCTGGAAACCCGCCTCAGCTATCTGCGTGAACTTGAAGAGCGACGCCAGTCGATTCTGAAGTCGATTGACGATCAGGGGAAACTCACTGACGACCTCGCCCGCGCGATCAACACCACCCTCAGCAAAACCGAGCTTGAAGACCTCTACCTGCCCTACAAACAGAAACGCCGGACGCGTGGACAGATCGCTATCGAAGCGGGTCTGGAGCCGCTGGCGGAGACGCTGTGGCAGGAGCCGTCTCACATTCCTGAGCAACTTGCCGAACAGTATGTCGATGCCGACAAAGGCGTCGCCGACGTCCGTGCCGCGCTGGATGGTGCCCGCTACATTCTGATGGAGCGTTTCGCTGAAGATGCCGCGCTGCTGGCGAAGGTGCGTAATTACCTGTGGAAAAATGCCCATCTGGTGTCACGCGTGGTGGAAGGCAAAGAGGAAGCGGGCGCGAAGTTCCGCGACTACTTTGATCACCATGAAGCGCTGAGCGGCGTGCCGTCGCACCGTGCGCTGGCGATGCTGCGTGGCCGCAACGAAGGCGTGCTGCAACTGTCGCTGAATGCCGATCCACAGTTTGATGAAGCACCGCGTGAAAGCCACGGCGAAACGCTGATTGCTGAGCACCTGAACCTGCGCCTGAATAACGCTCCTGCCGACAGCTGGCGTAAAGCGGTGGTGAGCTGGACGTGGCGCATCAAGGTGATGCTGCATCTGGAAACGGAGCTGATGGGCACGGTGCGCGAACGCGCAGAAGATGAAGCGATTAACGTCTTTGCCCGCAACCTGCACGATCTGCTGATGGCCGCTCCCGCCGGTATGCGCGCCACCATGGGGCTGGATCCGGGCCTGCGCACCGGCGTCAAAGTGGCGGTGGTCGATGCCACCGGCAAGGTCGTCGCGACCGATACCGTCTATCCGCATACCGGCCAGACCGCGAAAGCCGCAGCCGCCGTAGCGGCACTCTGCACTAAGCATCAGGTTGAGCTGGTGGCGATTGGCAACGGCACCGCTTCACGTGAAACTGAGCGCTTCTTCCTGGATCTGCAGCAGCAGTTCCCGCAGGTCACGGCGCAGAAAGTGATTGTCAGTGAAGCTGGCGCATCTGTCTATTCGGCCTCTGAACTGGCGGCGCTGGAGTTCCCGGATCTCGATGTTTCACTGCGCGGCGCGGTGTCGATTGCCCGACGTTTGCAGGATCCGCTGGCAGAGCTGGTGAAAATCGACCCGAAATCGATCGGTGTGGGTCAGTATCAGCATGACGTCAGTCAGAGCCAGCTGGCGAAGAAACTCGACGCCGTAGTAGAAGATTGCGTGAATGCCGTCGGCGTTGACCTCAACACCGCCTCGGTGCCGCTGCTGACCCGCGTGGCGGGCCTGACGCGCATGATGGCGCAGAACATTGTCGGCTGGCGTGATGAGCATGGCCGCTTCCAGAACCGTCAGCAGTTGCTGAAAGTGAGCCGCCTTGGGCCAAAAGCCTTTGAGCAGTGTGCGGGCTTCCTGCGCATCAACCATGGCGATAACCCGCTGGATGCCTCAACTGTGCATCCGGAAGCCTATCCGGTGGTGGAGCGCATCCTGGCCGCTACCGAGCAGGCACTGAGCGACCTGATGGGCAACGCAGGCAGCCTGCGTAATCTCAGCGCCCGCGATTTCATTGATGAACGTTTTGGTCTGCCGACCGTCACCGACATCATGAAAGAGCTGGAGAAGCCGGGCCGCGATCCGCGTCCTGAGTTTAAAACCGCACAGTTCGCTGAAGGCGTAGAGACGCTGAACGATCTGACGCCGGGCATGATCCTCGAAGGTGCCGTCACTAACGTGACCAACTTCGGTGCATTTGTGGATATCGGCGTGCATCAGGATGGCCTGGTGCATATCTCTTCGCTCTCCGATCGCTTCGTGGAAGATCCGCATCAGGTGGTGAAAGCGGGCGATATCGTCAAAGTGAAAGTGATGGAGGTCGATCTCCAGCGCAAGCGTATTGCCCTGACCATGCGTCTTGATGAGCAGCCAGGCGAAGGCAATGCCCGTGGTGGCGCGAAGAACGCTGCTCCGCGCGAGGAGAAACGTCAGAACACCGCGAAAGGTCGTCCGCGTCCGGTCAGCTCGTCAGCAGGTAACAGTGCGATGGGTGATGCGCTGGCTGCGGCTTTCGGTAAAAAACGCTAAGCTTTTCAGGGGGCCACTGCCTGGCCCCCTCTTCACACCCTTCTCCCCGGTTGAAAATCCCCGCCATCGCGCTACGCTAAAAAGACGCCTGTCATAAAAACAACACCTGCTGTGGCACCCAATTCACGATGGAAACGATCACCGATCTGATTGATAAGATTTATGCTGGCACATTTCCGGAGGCGACCTTTGCGCGCCTGCTGGCTGACATCGCCACCGCCCGCGAGGCCATTAAGCTGCCGCGCAAGGCACACTGGGATGAGCAGGATGTGGTGCTGATCACCTATGCCGATCAGTTTCGCGAAGCCGATAAACCCACGCTCAGCACCTTTTCCCGGTTCTATCAGCAGCACCTGCAATCCACGTTTCCGCTGGTTCACCTGCTGCCCTTTTTCCCCTGGTCGTCCGATGACGGCTTTTCGGTGATTGATTACCATCAGGTCGATCCGCTGTGCGGCGACTGGCAGGACATTGCGCGGCTGCATCAGGAAACCCGGCTGATGTTCGATTTTGTCTGCAACCATATGTCGGCACACAGCGCCTGGTTCAGCCACTTCCTGGCGCAGGATCCCGGCTGGGACGATTTCTTTATCAGTATGCCGCCCGCCACCGATCTCAGCGCCGTGACGCGTCCGCGCACCTCGCCGCTGCTGACGCCGTTTAAAATGGCGGATGGCGAAACCCGCTTTATCTGGACCACCTTCAGCGCCGACCAGATCGACCTCAACTTTGCCAATCCTGAGGTGCTGCTGCGCATGGTCAATGTGCTGCTCGACTACCTGAAACGCGGCGCTGACTATGTGCGTCTCGATGCGGTCGGCTACATGTGGAAAACGCCCGGCACGCGCTGTATTCATCTGGAAAAGACCCATCAGCTGGTGAAGCTGTTTCGCGCTATTGCCGACCAGGTTGCGCCTGGCACGGTGATTATCACCGAGACCAACGTGCCGCATCAGGACAACATCAGCTATCTGGGCAACGGGCACGATGAGGCGCAGATGGTCTATCAGTTTTCGTTGCCGCCACTGGTGCTGCATGCGATTCACACCGGCTCGGCGCGCGCACTGCGGCAGTGGGCGAGCGCTCTGGATCTCAGCAGCAACGACACCACCTTTTTCAACTTTCTGGCGTCACACGACGGCATCGGCCTTAATCCGGCGCGCGGCATTTTGTCTGAAGTAGAGATTGTGGCGCTGGTGCGCGATCTGGCGCTGGAAGGCGCGCTGGTCTCCTATAAAAACAACCCTGACGGCACCACCAGCCCCTATGAAATCAACGTCACCTATCTGGATGCGCTCAACCGTGAAGATGACGATGACGCCACGCGGCTGAAACGTTTTTTGCTGGCCCATGCGATTCTGCTGGTCTTTCCCGGCGTGCCTGCCATCTATATCCAGAGCATTCTGGGTGGTCGTAACCATTACGATGGCGTGCGCGCCGCCGGACACAACCGGGCGATTAATCGGCAGAAGTATGATTTACAGCAGATTGAGGGAGATCTGGCGGGCGGTAACTGGCTGCGCCAGCAGGTCTATACCCGGCTCGGGCAACTGATTCAGCTGCGTCGTCGTCAGCCTGCGTTTCACCCGGATAATCCGATGACGCTTTATGAGAGCGAAAACGCCGTGCTGGTGCTCAGACGTCATCAGCCAGAAAGCGGCGACGGGCTGCTGTGCGTGTTTAATCTCAGTGGACGGTCAGTGGAGACGCAATTACCGGTGGCGCATACGTTGCAGGATGTGGTGAGCGGAGAGAAAATTGATGGCACCCAGCCGGTTAAGCTGGATGCCTGGCAGTTCATGTGGCTACGTTAATTACTTGTAGACTTCAGCCGTTGCGCTGAATTTACCGTGTTCGCGGCCTGCGATCACGCGGTAGTATTTACCGCCCTTTTCGTCAGCGAGCTTCGACAACACTTTCTTAGCATCCATTGGCGAGGTGGTTTCCGCCGTGGTGTTAACGTTGCCGATCTTTTGCAGGTTCATTGTTTTAACTTCTTCCTGGGTGACTTCTTTCGCTGCCATCGCAGAAAATGAAATCGCGCCCATCATCATTGAAGCCACAACCCATTTAAAAACCTTCATTATGTTTACCCTCATTCATGATCCATTGTGAGATGTAAGCAGCCGCTAAACGCGTAAGGCAGTATGGAACGGCATAGTCATTTCCATGACTAATCACATAAAATTGCAACGGCCTCGCTCACAGAGAGAAGTATTGCTGCTGTCTGCGATTTTGCCAGTTCAAAGCGTCATTATCACGGCAGATTACTGATAAAATTAACAATATGCTGGCAAAAGCGCTCAGGATGGGAAATAAAAGGCGCATGTGCGGCTTTTTCGATAACCACTGAGGGCGATGCTGGCAACATTACATCAATCTCCGCCGCAATCCGGCGCGGCACCAGTCCATCTAACGCGCCATAGAGTCGCAGGAACGGCAGCGTAATCTGCGGTAACGCGTCGCGCAGATCGACCTGGCGCAGAATCTCCAGTCCGCCATCCAGCACCGCCACCTCCGGCATCGGCTGCGACAGCACCACCTCTTTCAGCTGCCGCGCATCGGCGCGAGCCGTTTCGGTACCCAGCGTCTGCAGCGCCAGAAAGCGCTCCACCGTGCGCTGGAAATCGTTGCTGAGCATCTGCTGAAAGTTCTGCAGCGTCTCCGGTTTAATGCCGGGCCAGCTCTCTGTGGCGGTGAAACAGGGCGACGAGGCAACGGTGATCAATGCAGCCAGTTTTTCTGGCGCACTCAGCGCCAGCTGCGTCGCCACCAGTCCGCCCAGCGACCAGCCCACCACAATCGACTGCGGTGGCAGCGCAGGCAGCAATTGCGCTGCCATCTGCTCCAGCGTCAGCGCACCGAAATGCTGGCTGCGGCCATAGCCGGGCAGATCGACCAGATGCAGGCGATAGTGCGCGCTGAGTCGCGGAATGATGCTTTGCCAGACTTCGGCATTCAGTCCCCATCCGTGCAGCAGCACAAGATCGCGTTTTCCTTCTCCGCAGGTGTGCCAGTAGAGCGACGTCATCAGTTACTATCCCGAGAATGATAAGGAGGTCGCTATGCTAGCAATGCCCGCCCTGTGTTGGCTATGCCGGATGCCGTTGCGGATAGCCCGGCATGGCATCTGCAGCTTATGTCTGCGCGGATTACCGCCGTTACCGCTGCTCTGTCCACGCTGCGGGTTGCCGGCAGGTTCAGCAAAGGTCGCCTGCGGCCGCTGCCAGCTTAAACCGCCCGCCTGGCAGGCGCTGGTCTGCGTCAATGACTATTGTCCGCCGTTCAGCCAGTGGGTTAACCAGCTTAAATTTTCTCACATAACCGCACTCAGGGTGATGCTGGCGCGGCTGCTTTTGCTAAGCTGGCTTAATGTTTACCGGCGTGGCAGTGTGCCGCGTCCCGATCTGCTGCTGCCGGTTCCGCTGCATCGGCGACGACGCTGGCAGCGTGGCTTTAATCAGACGGTACTGCTGGCCGCACCGCTGGCGCACTGGCTGGGATGTGAATGGCGCGAAGGTCTTTCCCGCAAGCGCGGGGGCGCATTACAGCATCAGCTCAGCGCCCGCCAGCGCCGCACCAACTTACGGGGTGCTTTCTGCCTTGAAATGGTGGTGCAGGGACGCCATATCGCTCTGCTGGATGACGTCATTACCACCGGCAGTACGGTA
The DNA here is from genome assembly GCF_025910075.1 of Pantoea sp. RG18. Lineage (NCBI taxonomy): Bacteria > Pseudomonadati > Pseudomonadota > Gammaproteobacteria > Enterobacterales > Erwiniaceae > Pantoea > Pantoea sp. RG18. The sequence goes on along the minus strand of NZ_JAPCIL010000014.1, from coordinate 173,084 downwards.
GATGAAATCAGCCGCCTGTTAATGGCCCAGGGTGCCGCCAGCGTGCAGGTCTGGTGCCTGTGCCGTACCTTGTAGAGCGTCTTTGATGGGCGTATTATAACCAACTAAATTAGTCAACTATTGAGCAATCGACATGATCCGAATTACTGACTCTGCCCAGGAACATTTTTCTAAACTGCTATCCAAACAAGAAGATGGCACCCAGATTCGCGTATTCGTGATTAACCCGGGTACGCCAACAGCCGAGTGTGGCGTCTCTTACTGTCCGCCCGATGCCGTTGAAGCTACTGACACCGAACTGAAGTTCGAAAAGCTCTCTGCTTACGTTGATGAACTGAGCAAGCCGTATCTGGAAGATGCTGAAATTGACTTCGTTACCGACAATCTTGGTTCACAGCTGACGCTGAAAGCGCCGAATGCCAAAATGCGTAAAGTCTCTGATGATGCGCCAATGGTTGAGCGCGTTGAGTATCTGCTTCAGGCGCAGATCAACCCACAGCTGGCCGGCCATGGCGGTCGCGTGTCGCTGATGGAGATCACCGATGAGGGCTACGCCATTCTGCAGTTTGGCGGCGGCTGTAACGGCTGTTCGATGATCGACGTGACCCTGAAAGATGGTATCGAGAAAGAGCTGCTGGCCGCCTTCCCGGAACTCAAAGGCGTGCGGGATATTACTGAGCATCAGCGCGGTGAACACTCGTTCTACTGATGAATAAGCGGGGTTTGCAGTCAGAATCTGCCCTCTCCGCTGAGAGATCGAGCCTGCTCAGGGAACGCGGTCAGATCGGAAAGACGCAAAATCCGTCATCCCTGACACGCTCGGCCCGCGCCATCCCTGACGCGGGACGCTTTCCTCCTCTGCCCGCGCTCCCTGCGTGTTGAGTTGAGCAGTTGCTGCCAGATTTATTCTGATCAAGTTTTATCATCGGTCAGAAACGGCAGCCTGGCTGCCGCGCTTCTGTTATTGCCCTTTCTGTCCTGACTGACGCTGCTGGCTGACAACCTTCAGCAGTGCATTCACTTCCTTGTCCGCAAAGATCTCCTCCAGCGTTTTGCTCAGCTTGCGTCGCCAGTTAGGGTACTGCTCCACCGTGCCCGGGACGTTGACCGGCGTGGTCATGCCAAGCCAGTCCTCAGGCTGCAGGCCAAGCAGCGCACTGTCGGTATCCGCCAGGAAGCGATGTATTGCCCGATTCAGCGCAGGCGTCATGGTGAGCTTCTCTGCCTTCTTCTGGCTGCGTGCCGGTAAGGCACCCGCCTGATGCAGCGCATCCAGCAGCGCCTGCTTCTGCGCGGCGCGCTGCTGATGTAACGCTTTCACCGCATCGCCCGGATAGAGGCCAATCTTCTCACCCAGCGCCAGGTCGCCCTGCTCCCAGAAGCCGGTCAGCGTAGGCAGATCATGCGTGCTGGCGCTGGCGATAGACTGGCGCGGATAGTCCTGCGGCGCGCGATAGCGCTCATCCTTCTCCTGCTCAAACCAGAGCACCTTCCATGAAAAGACGCCACTTTTACGCAGCAGGCTGACAATCTCCTGGGGGACGGTGCCCAAGTCTTCGCCAATCACCATGCAGCGCAGCCGGTGGCTCTCCAGCGCCAGGATGCCCAGCAGATCGTTGACCGGATAGGCCACATAGGCGCCTTTATCCGCCGTCTCCCCGGCAGGCACCCACCACAGACGCAGCAGTGACATCACATGGTCGATGCGCAGCGCGCCGCAGTCGCGCATGTTGGCGCGCAGCATGTCGATAAATGGCTGGTAGCCGCGCGCCTTCATGACATGCGGATCCATCGGCGGTAAGCCCCAGTTTTGTCCCAGCGGACCGAGACGGTCAGGCGGCGCACCTACCGAGGCCTTGAGGCGGTAAAGCTCCGGGTCGTGCCAGGTTTCCGCGCTGCCTTCCGCCACGCCCACTGCCAGGTCACGATAGAGTCCGACGCTCATGCCCAGCGCCTGACTGTGCGTCCAGCAGCCAGAGAACTGCTGCTGCGCCAGCCATTGCAGCCATTGCCAGAAGGCGATCTCCTCTTCATGCTGTGCACACCACTGCTGCACCTCCGGCAACTGGCTGTTGCGCCACCCTTCCGGCCACGCAGGCCAGCCGCCCTGCTGCGCCTTGTCTGCCCGCCGCTCCAGCTGTATGCCGTCGTAGGCGGCCTGATAACGCAGGCTGTCGCTGCCTTCATGCACAAAGGCCGCCCAGGATTGATGCTCTTCGCTCTGGCTGTCTCGCGCCTGAAAGTGTGCCCAGGCGTGCCGCAGCGCAGCGAGCTTAAGCGCCATTACCGCCTCGTAGTCAACCAGCTCCGCCTCACGTGCTTTGGTCAGCGCCTTCCGGGTTCTGGCGCTGTTCCACCACTTCTGTGCCGCCGCGCTTTGCTGAAAATCGGCCACCTGACTGACGTCGATATAGATTACGTTCAGCCAGCGGCGCGACGACGGGCTGTACGGACTGGCGAAACCGGCGCTGGCGGGATAGAGCGCATGCAGCGGATTCAGCCCGACGAAATCGCCACCGCGTTCAGCCAGCTGCACCAGCAGCTGGTCGAGATCGCCGAAGTCGCCGATGCCCCAGTTCTGTTCAGAGCGCACGGTGTAGAGCTGCACCAGCGCACCCCAGCGTTTTTCCCCCGCTTCCAGCGCCGGAGGCAGATAGCAGCGGCGCGGCGCGACGATAAGCCGCGTCTGCCAGCTTTTTTTGCCCTTACTGAGTGTGAGCTGGTGGTACCCCTGCGCCAGCGGGCCAGGCAGCGTAAAAGGCTCACCGGCGGTTAACTCGCCGCTGTGCTGTTTGCCCTTTTCAGTCTGCAACTGCCAGCGGTAAACGCCGCTGCCCTGTGGCGTCAGCTGTCGCTTGCCACTGCCGCTGAACACCGCGACCGGCGGCAGCGGCGATTTTTTTGCGTCCTGCGGATCGTCCATCACCGCCAGCAGCGCCTGCAGGGTCTCATCGCTGATCGCCTCTTTCTCGCCATTGACGTTGATGTAGTCAAGTGAAATTCCCGCGGCACGGGCGGCCTGACCGAGTGAATGTTGCTTCATTGCTGCTCCTTAGCGCGGTGCCTGCCAGATACGTTGCTGATAGTCACGAATTGACCGGTCCGAACTGAACATGCCGGTTCGTGCCGTATTGAGGATGGCGGCGCGGGTCCAGCCTTCCGGGTCGCGCCACAGGGCTTCCACCCGTTGCTGCGCCTCGATGTAGGCCTGGAAATCGGCCAGCACCAGCCAGGGATCGCCATGTTTCGTCAGGCTCTCCAGCATCAGGTCAAACGCATGTTTATCCCCGTTGCTGAATTTGCCCTTCTCCAGCGATTTCAGTAGATCGTCCAGCGGCTTGTTCTGCTTACGCACCTTTTTCGGGTTATAGCCTTTCGCCTTAAGCGCTTTGACCTCATCCACGGTGTGACCGAAGATAAAGATATTCTCCTCACCCACCTGTTCGGCAATCTCGACATTGGCGCCATCCAGCGTGCCAATCGTCAGCGCACCGTTCAATGCCAGCTTCATGTTGCCGGTGCCGGAGGCTTCATACCCGGCGGTGGAGATCTGCTCTGAGAGATCGGCCGCCGGGATCATCAGTTCGGCCACGGTGATGCGGTAGTCCGGGATAAACACCACTTTAAGTCGGTCGCCGACCCGTGGATCGTTGTTCACCACTTCCGCCACCTTGTTAATGGCGTAAATGATATTTTTGGCGAGGTAATAACCCGGCGCGGCTTTGGCCCCGAACAGGAACACCCGTGGCGTAAAGGTGACATCCTCCGGGTTATGACAGATTTTCTGATAGCAGTAGAGGATATGCAGCAGGCTGAGGTGCTGGCGCTTGTACTCATGCAGCCGTTTGATCTGCACATCGAACAGCGCGGCGGGGTTCACGATAATCCCCGTGTGGCGGGCGATATACTCCGTAAGCTGCGCTTTGTTCTGCTGTTTGATGCTGCGATAGCGCTGACGAAACGCCTGATCGTCGGCATACGCCTCCAGACCGCTTAACGCCTCAAGGTTATTGGCCCACTCGGTTTTCAGCGTCTCATCAATCAGCCCGGCCAGCGCCGGATTACACTGCTTCAGCCAGCGGCGCGGCGTGATGCCGTTGGTGACGTTGTGGAATTTCTGCGGCCAGAGCTGGTGATATTCCGGGAAAAGATCGCTGACCACCAGGCTTGAGTGCAGCGCCGCCACGCCGTTGACCGCAAACCCGCTGACGACGCAGAGATTCGCCATCCGCACCTGACCGTCAGCGACCACCGCCAGCTTGTGCCACATCGCTTTGTCATCCGGCCAGCGCTGCTTCACCTGCTTTTTCAGCCGCTGGTTGATCTCTTTGATGATCAGCATATGGCGCGGCAGCAGACTGCGCATCAGCTTCTCATCCCAGCGCTCCAGCGCCTCCGGCATCAGCGTGTGGTTGGTGTAGGCAAACAACCGGCTGGTGATCTGCCACGCCTCATCCCAGCTCAGCTGATGCTCATCCAGCAACACGCGCAGCATCTCCGGGATGGCGATGGTGGGATGTGTATCGTTGAGCTGAATCACTTCGAAGTCAGGCAGGCTGTGAATGCTGCGTCCCGCCAGATGGTGACGACGCAGGATATCCGCCACCGCACAGGCGCACTGGAAATATTGCTGCATCAGGCGCAGCCGCTTGCCGGCCTGATGGTTGTCATTGGGATAGAGCACTTTGGTCAGTTTTGCCGCCTCGATGCCCGGCTGCTCCGCCTGCAGAAAATTGCCGTCGTTAAACGCCGTGAGATCAAACGGATGCGCACTCACTGCCTGCCACAGACGCAGCGGCAGCGTCACGCCGTTGCGGTAGCCGGTCACCGGCAAATCCCAGGCCTCACCGCGCAGCGTAAAATCGGGCAGCCAGCGTACACCGCCGTTTTCCTGCTTTTCTACCCGGCCACCCATCGCGACTTCCACATCCAGCGCCGCGTTGTGGCGGAACCAGGGATAGCGCTCACGTTGCCAGTCATCGGGCGCTTCAATCTGCTGGCCATCATCGAAAGACTGGCGAAACAGGCCGTACTGGTAATTCAGTCCGTGGCCGGTGGCGGACTGCCCCACCGTTGCCATCGAATCCATGTAGCAGGCGGCCAGTCGTCCCAGCCCGCCGTTACCCAGCGCCGGATCGACCTCCTGCTCCAGCAGTTCCGTTAAATCGAACTCGTGCTCAGCCAGCGCCGCTTTGACGTCGTTATACCAGCCGAGATTGAGCAGGTTGTTGCCGGTCAGACGGCCAATCAGAAACTCCATCGAGAGGTAATTAACGTGACGCTGCTGCACAGCCGGACGCGGTGCCGGTTGTGCGTCCAGTAGCTCCGCCAGCGCCGCGCTGACCGCCTGCCACGCCTGGTGCGGGGTCATCTGCTGGGCGGAACGGAGACTTAACTGTTGCCACTGGCGGGTAAAGGCGGCATTAAAACGGGCTTTATTAAATTTTTGCTGCGGCATATCACTCCCTTCTGTTACGCAATGAGGTGAAGCAAAAATAGAAAGCGCACGGACTGGCAACCGGGTGCCAGCAACCGTTAAGTAAAGACGGGAGTGAGGAAAAAAGCGACAGCAATCAAAGAAAAACGCCAGCCGGGGGGCTGGCGTGGCAGGAATCAGCAGAGTTCGAGGTGAACCTCATGCTGCTCAATCACCTTCATTACGCTGGCAGGCGGCGTTTTGTCCGTGTAGAGGTAGTCAAGCAGACTCATGTTGCCGAGGTTGACCATCGCGTTACGGCCAAACTTCGAGTGATCCACCACCAGCATCACGCAGCGTGAATTTTCAATGATGGCACGCTTGGTGCGGACTTCGTGATAGTCAAACTCCAGCAGCGAACCATCCATATCGATGCCGCTGATCCCCAGAATGCCGTAGTCGAGCCGGAACTGAGAAATAAAGTCGAGCGTCGCTTCACCCATTACCGCGCCATCACGGGTCCGCACTTCACCGCCCGCGATAATGACCCGGAAATCGGGTTTATCCATCAGCAGCATGGCGACGTTAAGGTTATTGGTGACCACGCGCAAATCGCTGTGGTTGAGCAGCGCATGCGCCACCGCTTCCGGCGTGGTGCCGATATCGATAAACAGCGTGGCACCATCCGGGATCTGGCTGGCCACGCGCTGGGCAATCCGCGCTTTTTCCGCTGACCACATCATTTTACGGTCGTGCCAGGCGGTATTCTCAGAGCTGGAGGGAAGCGCCGCGCCGCCGTGGTGACGCTGAATTTTGTTCTGATCGGCCAGATCGTTGAGATCGCGACGAATGGTTTGCGGGCTGACCTCAAAATGATCCACCAGCTCCTCAGTACTGACATATCCCTGACGACGGACTAAATCGATAATCGCGTCATGACGTTGCGTCTGCTTCACGTTCCTCTCCTGTTAACCCGCATAATCCTGTCTAACGACGCGTGACTTTACGCGTATCCACCAGCGCCATCGCCAGTCCGACCACCAGACCGGCGACGTGCGCCGCGTTGGCAATAGCCAGACCAAAGACGCCAAACCAGCCAATCACCAGCCAGACCAGCGCAAAACCGATCAATCCCCGTTCAAGATAGACGCCGCTGTCGGGATCGCGCTCCCCGCGCAGCCAGCAGTAACCCATCAGGGCATAGACCACGCCCGACAGGCCACCAAACCAGATGCCGCTGAACTTCGCCTGCAGCCAGCCGCTGAGCAGAGCCGAAATCAGCAGGATGACAAAGAGTTTGCCGCTGCCAAGTCGCTTCTCAACCGCGCCGCCCAGATACCACCACCACATCAGATTAAACAGAATGTGCAGCAGTGAAAAGTGCAGCAGCGCATGGCTGAACCAGCGCCAGACCTGAAGATGCTGATCGGCATCCGGCCAGGAGAGCCAGGCCATCACGGTGCGATCGCCCATGACCTGCATCAGAATAAATATCGCGATACAGAGCACCATCAGCGTCATGGTCAGCGGACCGGCACGCTCACGGATATTCGCCCAGATATTGCTGCGCTCATAGCGCAGGCCACTGTCAGTTTTTCCGCTGTGCCAGCTGGCGGCCTGATAACGCGGATGGTTAGGGTCGTGCAAAAACTGCTGGAGTTCGTTTTCGACCAGTGAAATCTTGCTCTCATCATCCAGCATGATGACGTAGTGATTTTCATGCTCAATACGCAGCGTGATGCCCCGCGTCGCCATGTAGTCAACAAAGGCCTGCGCCATGCGGGGCTGATTAAATTGGGTAATGCGCATCAGTAACTCTCCATGTGACGAGCGGCAATCTATTCGCTGCCGAGGGCAACCTGCTGAGGAAAGGCAGCACGCCAGGCATCAAAGCCGCCATCAATGCTGTACGCCGCGCTGAAGCCCTGTCCCAGCAGATATTGTGCCGCGCTTTTGCTGCTGTTGCCGTGATAGCACATCACCAGCACCGGCAGGCTGTGATCGGCACCGCTGACAAAATCGCTGAGGTTGGTGTTGGTCAGATGCAACGCACCCGCCGCATGACCCAGGGCATAACTTTGCGGATCGCGGATATCTACCAGCAGCGCACCCTGCGCCAGACGCGCCTGCGCCTGCTGCACATCAATACATTCGAACGTTTCCATGGGATCTCTCATAACAGCGTCACAATAGCGCGTAGTGTAACCCGAGAATCCACGCCAATAACCTGACAATCGTTACGGCTATCGGTTTTTTTGGTGGGCAGAATGTTAGCTATATCACGCAAAAATGTTTTTACCTGGTTAAAAGCTGGCGTCAATGTTGGTTTGCGATTATGATTATGCTCGAAAACGAACATTAGTGAACTATTCCGAACATCGGAGGAGATGACGTGGAAACCAAAGACCTGATCGTGATCGGCGGCGGCATCAACGGTGCCGGCATTGCAGCAGACGCTGCAGGACGCGGACTGTCGGTGTTAATGCTGGAGGCGCGGGATCTGGCTTGCGCGACCTCCTCTGCCAGTTCAAAACTGATTCACGGCGGCTTGCGCTACCTTGAACATTACGAATTCCGTCTGGTCAGTGAAGCACTGGCCGAGCGTGAAGTGCTGCTGAAAATGGCTCCGCATCTGGCGTTCCCGATGCGCTTCCGTCTGCCGCACCGTCCGCATCTGCGTCCGGCGTGGATGATCCGTACCGGCCTGTTTATGTATGACCATCTTGGCAAGCGTACCAGTCTGCCAGGCAGTAAAAGTTTGCGATTTGGCGCGGATTCGGCCCTGAAGCCGGAAATTACGCGCGGATTCGAATATTCTGACTGCTGGGTCGATGATGCCCGCATGGTGGTACTGAACGCACAGGAAGTCGTGAAGCGTGGCGGCGAAGTCCGTACCCGCACCCGCGTGACCCGTGCCTGGCGTGAAGGCGGCCTGTGGAAGGTCGAAGCGGAAGATGTCGACAGCGGTAAAACCTTTACCTGGCAGGCGAAAGGCCTGGTCAATGCTGCCGGCCCGTGGGTCAAACAGCTGTTCGACGACAGCCTGAAGCTGAAATCACCTTACGGTATTCGCCTGATCAAGGGCAGCCACATTGTGGTGCCACGCGTCCATACCGAAAAGCAGGCTTACATTCTGCAGAACGAAGATAACCGCATCGTGTTTGTCATCCCGTGGATGGATGAGTTCTCTATCATCGGTACCACCGACGTCGAGTACAAAGGCGATCCGAAAAACGTCAATATTGATGACAGCGAGACCGACTATCTGCTGAAAGTGTTCAACGGACACTTTAAAAAGCAGCTCACCGCTGACGATATCGTCTGGTCCTATTCCGGTGTCCGTCCGCTGTGTGATGACGAATCCGATTCGCCACAGGCGATCACCCGTGATTACACCCTGGATGTGCGCGACGATAATGGTCAGGCTCCGCTGCTGTCGGTGTTTGGCGGCAAGCTGACCACCTACCGTAAGCTGGCAGAACATGCGCTGGAGAAACTGGCGAAGTACTACCCGAACGCGGGCCCGGCATGGACGAAGAACTGCGTGTTGCCAGGCGGAAATATCTCCGGCACCCGTGAAGATTATGCGGCCAGCCTGCGTCGTCGCTATCCGTTTATCAGTGAAAATATGGCGCGCCACTTCTCGCGCACCTACGGCAGCAGCACTGAAACCCTGCTGGCTGGCGCGAAAAGCCTGGACGATCTGGGCGAGAACTTCGGTCACGAGTTTTACGAAGCAGAATTACGCTACCTGGTGCAGCATGAGTGGGTGCGTGAGCTGGATGATGCTATCTGGCGTCGTACCAAACAGGGCATGTGGCTGACCAAAGAGCAGCAGGCGCGAGTCACCGAGTGGCTGGCAGCGAAAGCTAAACCCGCCCTGTCGCTGGCATCATAAACGGACAGTAACTAACTAAAGAATCAGAAAGCAGGCTTCGGCCTGCTTTTTTTATCTCTGCGATAGCGGGTCGGTGAATCCGGGTGCTGATCCGACAGGTTGCGCTTTTCAGCGTGTAGCAGAGTTTATTTTTGTACGACGTACTTTTTATTAAAAATGCCAGGCTCACACCATTCTTTATACAGAAATCCGTTTATGCGATCACATTTTTGGTCAGCGCCTAGACTCAACTCTTTCTGCTTCGCATATCAAAACGTTCACATCCTATTGTTACTGTAAATATAACGTTCAGGCTTTTTGCTTAATTGAACGACGTCATCAGAAAGCACAAACTTTCCTCAGTAAAAACGAAACAACCGTTATTTTAATCAGGAGGTTGAAATGAACACAGGCCAAACGCCTGCCCGGGAATGGAACACGCGCCGCAGTGAAAAAGCGCGTCGTCTGGCATCCTTCCCTGTTGATGGCAAAGTCATTCCTACTGAAAGAGCTGTAGAAGCATTTGAAAAACTGATTGCACCGGGCGACCGGGTGGTACTGGAAGGGAATAACCAGAAGCAGGCCGATTTTTTATCACGTACCCTGGCTGAGGTTAATCCGGCGATAGTACACGACCTGCATATGATTATGCCGAGCGTGGGTCGCAGTGAGCATCTGGATATTTTCGAAAAAGGCATTGCCCGTAAACTCGACTTCTCTTTTTCCGGTCCGCAAAGTCTGCGTATTTCTCAGTTGTTAGAAGATGGTCAGCTGGAAATAGGCGCAATCCACACCTATATCGAACTCTATTCCCGCCTTTATGTCGATCTGAGTCCAAACGTCGCGCTGATTGCCGGTTATAAAGCTGACCGCAAAGGCAACCTTTACACCGGCCCGAGTACTGAAGATACGCCTGCCCTGGTGGAAGCCGCCGCGTTCCGTGACGGTATCGTGATTGCCCAGGTAAATGAGCTGGTCGATGACGAGACCGACCTGCCCCGCGTCGATATTCCTGGCTCCTGGATCGATTACATCGTCGTAGCCGATAAACCTTTCTTTATCGAACCGCTGTTTACCCGCGATCCGCGCCTGATTAAGCAGGAACATATCCTGATGGCGATGATGGCGATTAAAGGCATTTACGCCGAACATCAGGTGCAGTCACTTAACCACGGTATCGGTTTTAATACCGCCGCGATCGAACTGCTGCTGCCTACCTACGGCGAACAACTCGGCCTGAAAGGCAAAATCTGTAAGCACTGGACCCTTAACCCGCATCCGACGCTGATCCCGGCGATTGAGAGCGGCTGGGTTGAGAGCGTGCACTGCTTCGGTGGCGAGCTGGGCATGGAAGAGTACATTCGCGCCCGTCCCGATATCTTCTTCACCGGCAGCGACGGCTCTATGCGCTCTAACCGCGCCTTCTGTCAGCTGGCAGGTCAGTATGCGGTGGATATGTTTATCGGTGCCACCCTGCAGGTCGATGGCCTGGCAAACTCCTCAACCGTGACCCGCGGTCGCCTTTCCGGGTTCGGCGGTGCGCCTAACATGGGCCACGATCCGCACGGCCGACGCCATGCCACGCCTGCATGGCTCAATATGATCACCGAACCGGATCCGATGCAGCGCGGTAAAAAACTGGTGGTTCAGATGGTGGAAACCTTCCAGGCCGGTGCCAAACCGACCTTTGTTGAAACGCTAGATGCCGTTGAAGTGGCGAAATCGACCGGTATGCCGCTGGCACCGGTGATGATCTATGGCGATGACGTCACCCACGTGCTGACCGAAGAGGGTATTGCCTATCTCTATCGCGCGGAAAGCCTTGAAGAGCGCCGTGCGATGGTCGCTGCGGTAGCCGGTATCACCGATATCGGCCTTGGCGTCGATGCGGCGCGCGTGGCGGCCCTGCGTAAAAGCGGCAAAGTGGTCTATCCGGAAGATATGGGCATTCGTCGTTCAGATGCGACCCGCTCACTGCTCGCCGCCAGCAGCGTCTCTGACCTGGTGGAATGGTCGGGTGGTCTTTATAACCCACCGGCAAAATTCCGGAGCTGGTAATGAAACTTCTGTCGCAGACTCAAACCGAGGCGCAGGCCAGCCAGCTGGCGATGATTGCGCGCGATTGTCTGACCGATGAAGCGCGGCTAAGCCCCAAGCCGGGTCTGGTAGACAGTCGGGGGAACGGCGCGCATCAGGATCTGACGCTGGCGCTGATGGAGCGTTCCGCTCACAGCCTTGTGCCGACCTTTCTGGCGCTGGCCCGTCACAGCTGGCTGCGTCCTGCTGATATTGCCCTGCGTGAAACGGTGGGTCGGCTGGGCCGTGACGGTGAACAGCAGATGATGGCGGCAACCGGCGGCGTCAACACCCATCGGGGTGCGATCTGGGCGCTGGGACTGCTGGTCAGTGCTGCAGCCATGCACGGTGGCGCGGCCAGTGCCGACCAGCTGACCCGCACAGCAGCCGCGCTGGCCAGCCTGCCCGACCGCGCCGCACCAAAACTGTTCAGCAAAGGGTTAAAAGCGACGCATCGCTATCAGGTGCCCGGCGCACGCGAAGAGGCGCAGCAGGCGTTTCCTCACGTGATGAAGCTGGCGCTGCCGCAGCTGCTGACCAGTCGTGCAACGGGTGCCAGTGAAAATGAAGCCCGCCTTGATGCGCTGATGGCGATCATGACCTCGCTCAGCGATACCTGCGTGCTGTCACGGGCCGGTATGACCGGACTGAAAGCGATGCAGCAGGGAGCACGAGCCGTGCTGCTGTCTGGCGGCTGTCGCACAGCAGGCGGCCAGAAGGCGCTGGCGCAGCTCGATCAGCGCATGCTGTCGCTAAACGCTTCGCCTGGCGGGGCCGCCGATTTGCTGGCCGCGACGCTGTTTATTGATCGGGTCTGTTCACCTGAACATTCTTATTTCTAGAGGCCATTATGGAACACATCACATTATCTTTACCTGCTAACCGCTCACTCAGCGGTAAAGCTCTGGCAGGGGTCGTTGGTTCCGGTGATATGGAAGTGCTGTACACCGCAACTGAAGGACAAACGCTTAGCATTGATATCACCACCTCACTGGATAACAGTGACGCCCGCTGGAAGGCGCTGTTTGACCGCCTGAATTTAACCAACGGTCTGCCTGCCGGAAAGCTGATTATTCACGATTTCGGCGCGACACCCGGCGTGGCGCGTATCCGTATTGAACAGGTTTTTGAGGAGGTGAGCCATGCGTAACGATGCCAGTTTTATTGAATTACGCGCCCGTGAGCGCGCCCGTGCACTGCTGGACGACGGCAGCTATCGCGAACTGCTGGATCCTTTCGAAGGCATCATGTCGCCGTGGCTGGCCCCGCAGGGTGTGGTGCCGCAGTCAGATGACGGCATGGTGGTGGCACGCGGCACGCTGAACGGGCAGCCTGCGGTGGTTATCGCCATTGAAGGCACCTTCCAGGGTGGCAGCATGGGCGAAGTCTCCGGTGCCAAAATGGCGGCGGCGCTGGAACTGGCAGCCGAAGACAACCGCAATGGAATACCCACTCAGGCGGTGCTCTGCCTGGAAACCGGCGGCGTGCGTTTACAGGAAGCCAATCTGGGGCTGGCGGCGATTGCCGATATTCATGCCGCGATTGTCGATCTGCGCCGCTATACCCCGGTTATCGGCATTATTGCCGGTACCGTCGGCTGCTTTGGCGGGATGTCCATCGCCGCTGCGCTGTGCAGCTACCTGATTGTGACGCGTGAAGCGCGCCTGGGGCTGAACGGTCCGCAGGTGATTGAGCAGGAAGCGGGCATTGAAGAGTATGACTCGCGCGATCGCCCGTTTATCTGGAGCATGACTGGCGGTGAAATCCGCTACGCCAGCGGCCTGGTCGATGCGCTGGTCGGTGATGGCGTCAATGCGGTTAAGAGTGCGATGAATGACTGCATCGCCAAAGGCGTTCCGGCGCAGCACCGCAGCGATAAGTATGCCGATTTCCTGCCACGTCTGACACAGTTCGACACCCGTCAGCAGGCGGACACGGCGCAGATTAAACAGCTTTTCGCCCGGGAGGATAAATAATGACCCAGACAAACAGCCGCGGTGCAACCTGGCTGGAAAAACTTGCACCTGATGCGCAGCGCCTCAGCGGCCTGTGTGCCTCTGTCCAGGTGGCGGACGGTGAACTTAATGGTGAAAGCGTGCGCTTTATCGCCGTGGTGCCCGATGCACAAAACCACTATCCGCGTGCCGCGAGGGGCGAAGTCGGTCTGCTGGAAGGCTGGACGCTGGCGAAAGTGGTGAATGAAACGCTGGAAGAGGACAAGAACAGCGACGTGAAACGCCCGATTGTGGCGGTGATCGACGTACCGAGTCAGGCCTATGGCCGTCGCGAAGAGGCGTTCGGTATTCATCAGGCGCTGGCGGGGGCTGCGGGCGCTTATGCCAAAGCACGCCTTGCGGGTCATCCGGTGATTGGACTGATTGTTGGCAAAGCAATGTCTGGTGCCTTCCTGGCGCACGGTTATCAGGCCAACCGCCTGATTGCGCTCAACGATCAGGGTGTGCTGGTGCACGCGATGGGTAAAGAGTCCGCCGCGCGTATCACGCTGCGTTCGGTGGAGGCGCTGGAGAAACTGGCGGCGACCATTCCGCCGATGGCCTATGACGTGAATAACTTCGCCACGCTGGGTCTGCTCTCCGATCTGCTGAACGTGGCCAATCCCGATGCGCCTTCTGACGCCGATGTGGCGATGGTCGAGATCGCGTTGCAGAAAGCCATTAGCGATGCGCGTCAGGATCCGAGCCTGAAAAACCGGCTGGGCGCATCCAATCGCCACAGCTCCTCCCTGGTTCGCGAGCGGATGCGCGCAACCTGGTAATTAAATAAAAAAATAAACCTGCCGAAACCGGTCTGACGGGGCGCATTGCTAAGTGCGCCCCGGGGCAGTGGCCGTGTTCAGAATTATAAACATCGCTGTTAACAGAAAATTCTTTCTTAAATACAGGTGATTTATGATTTATATAATTGTTCATGCCCTTGCTCCGATTTTTGTCATCATGCTTCTGGGTTTCTGGGCCGGTAAGGCCGGAATGGTCAACAACAAAGACGTCTCTCTGCTGAATATTTTCGTCATGGATTTTGCGCTGCCCGCCGCGCTGTTCAGTGCCACTGTACAAACGCCCTGGCCGGGCATCGTGGCGCAATGGCCGCTGATTGTGGTTATTACCGGCGCAATGTGGATTACCTATGGGGCTGTCTATTTCGCGGCTACAAAAGTTTTCAAAAAGTCACCGCAGGATGCGGCTGTGCTGACGCTGACGGTGGCGCTGCCAAATTACGCCGCGCTGGGCCTGCCCATTCTGGCCAGCGTGCTGGGTGAAAATGGTGCCACTTCGCTCTCGGTAGCGGTCTCCATCGCCTGTGGTTCAGTGCTGCTTACACCGCTTTGCCTGCTGATTCTGGAACGTGAAAAAGCGTTTGCCGACGGCACCGAACACGGTTCAACCCTGACCATGCTGCCAATTCTGATGTGGCGTTCAGTGAAAAAACCGATCGTACTGGGACCGTTGATTGGAGTGGTGTTATCAGCGCTGGGCGTTAAAATGCCTGATCTGGTGCTGGCCGCCATCAAACCGCTGGGTCTGGCTGCCACCGCCGCTGCACTCTTCCTGACCGGTGTCATCCTGTCGGCACGCAAACTGAAACTCAACGCGGTGGTGGGCGTCGGCACGGTGACTAAACTGCTGATTCAGCCCTTTATCGCCTGGGGTCTGGTGCTGGCATTGGGTCTCAGCGGTCCTGTGGCCATTACCGCCATTCTGATGATTGCGCTCTCCGCCGGTTTCTTCGGGGTGGTGTTTGGCAACCGCTTTGGCGTGCAGTCGCCGGATGCAGAGGCTGTGCTGCTGCTCAGCTCTATTCTCTGTATTTTGTCATTACCGCTGTTCATTACGCTGACATCAGGAATGTAATATGAGCTCTGTACCGCGCCCCCACGATCTGCTCTGGCTGCGAGACGGCAACGCCTTAGCCGCCATCAGTGAGAGCTGGGTCAGTCAGTTATGGCATCCCGGCCTTCCGGTCGTGGTGCGGCGCGACCGGAGCGAAACCGGGCTGATACCGGTGGGTGTGCGCGGCGAGCGCCGCGAACAGCGCGCCGCCGGATGGGTCAATGCAGCGGATATCGTTCGCGTTGTCACGCCGGAGATGCTGGCAGCGCGTGCGCAGTTGCTTGCCTCGCCGTTCACCGCTTATGCGCCGGTCGGCGCGGCGATTGCCCTCAGTGAGCACGACTGGCCGTGGCGCTGGGGCATTACCGGCAGTACCGGTTACGCACTGGCAACTCAGCAACCCACGCTGCATGCCGCCAGCGATCTTGATTTAGTTATTCGCGCGCCAGAGCCGCTGGCGCGCGATGCGCTGCAACGCTGGCAGGCGCAAACCGACACGCTGGCCTGTCGGGTCGATACGCAGATAGAAACGCCGTCCGGCGCGTTTGCCCTCATCGAGTGGCTGCGTGAAGGCCGCGCGCTGGTTAAAACCGTTACCGGGCCGATACTGACCGCTTCACCCTGGAGCAGGGAGCTACAATGAAAATACTCTTTACCTTTCCCGGCCAGGGCACTCAGCGTGCCGGGATGTTACAGCACCTTCCAGACGGCGACGCCCTGTTAAACAGCGTGCGTGCAGTACTGGGCGACGAGACTGACCAGCTCGACAGTGCCGATGCACTGCGCCACACGCGCGCCGTGCAGCTCAGTCTGCTGATTTGCGGTGTAGCCTGGGCGCGCGAGCTGATCCGCCGTGGGGTGAAACCCGATATCGTCAGCGGTCTGTCGATTGGTGCGTTTCCTGCTGCGGTGATTTCCGGCGCGCTGGATTTCAGTGATGCTCTGCGGCTGGTGGCACTGCGCGGCGATCTGATGGAGCAGGCTTATCCGGAGGGATATGGCCTGACCGCCATCACCGGCCTGACGCTGAGTCGTCTGGAGAAACTGCTGCCCGGCAGCAACACCTATATCGCCAACCTGAATGCGGAAACACAGATTGTAATTGCTGGCCGCGACGAGGATATGGCGGTAGTCGCGCAGAAAGCGCTGGATGCCGGTGCCAGCAAAGCGATTAAACTCGCGGTGAGCGTGCCGTCGCACTGCGCGCTGCTGGATAAGCCCGCCGCAGAACTGGCGCGCGCATTCGGGTCCGTCAGCCTTTCCCGTCCCCATTGCGCTTACCTCAGCGGTTCAACCGGACGCGTGATTTGGGAGCCGGAGAAGATTGCCGACGATCTTGCCTTTAATATGGCGCGTACGGTGCAGTGGAATGATGCGATGGTTTCAGCCAATCAGCGCGATGCCCGACTGGCGATTGAGATGCCGCCTGGCAATGTGCTGACCGGCCTGACGCTTCAGGCGGGCTGGCAGGGCGACGCGATTTGTCTGGAGCGCAACAGCGTTGAGGTTGCACTCCATCTGGTTAAACGGCTGAGTCAGTAAGGCTGCGGGCATACATCCGCCCTTCTGCCGCCAGTGCCAGCAGGTCATTATCCCGTTCGCGGCGATGTGAGTAGACAATCGAGATCTGCTGACGCATCTGGTAAGGCTCAGCGAGCGTCAGCAGCTGAATGTTGTTTTCATACACCTTCTTCATCCGTCCCGGGATCAGTGCCAGGCCGACGCCCGCCTGCACCAGGCTTATCATCGAGAAGATGTCATTCACCTGGGTGACCATACGCGGTTCAAATCCGGCTATCTGGAACGCCTCCTGCGAACCAGCATAGGTGGCAAACCCTTCAGCCAGCGAGACAAAATCACGGTCGGCATAATCACGCAGATCCACCGGACCGGCTCCGTCCCGCGTCTCACCGGCCGGTGTGGCCAGAAAGATCCTGTCCTCAAACAGCGGAATCACATCAAAATGCGCGTCGCTGAGTTCGCCGTCATCGGTGGCGATCAGAATCGCATCCAGCGCGTCATCTTCCAGCATATTCAGCAGCATTTGATTAGAACCCATGGTCAGATCGAGCTCCAGCGTGGGCCGACGCAGCTTCATGCCCATGATCAGCCGGGGAATGGTCTCCAGCGTCAGGGAGTAGAGCGTGCCAAGTCGCAGACGCCCTCCGCCGATGCCTGCGACTTTGCGCGCCTCTTCAATGCCTTTGCCCATCAGGGTGGTCACATCGCGACAGTAGTCCAGCAGCGTCCAGGCGGCAGGCAGTGGCACCAGGTTGCGGCCCTTGTGGATAAACAGCGGGCAGTCGATGCCCTCTTCCAGCGTATGCAGTGCGCGATGCACGCTGACGCTGCTCAGCGCCAGCGCTTCCGCCGTACGGGCGATATTGCCCTTGCTCATAAACATCATGAAGACGCTGAGTTTACGGAAGGTAATTTCCTGGTTGATGTTGTCACTCATTGCTGCTGTTGCCTGTAGGGTCATTTTGCTTTCCCGCATAGTAGCGATTCTCAGCCAGGGTGTAATGATCTGGCTCGCACAAGAGGCACTTACGGAGGCAGAGGCGATAAGAGGCTGAACCTTCTGAAAGAGGAGCGGGATAGACGGTGAGCAAAGAGAGCACAGGAGAGTGCGGCCGATCCCTCGGCCGCAAAGAAAGTCAGAAACCTGACTGCACGCGCCTTACAACCTTACTGGCGAGATATTCCAGATCTCATCAGCGTACTCCTGAATCGTACGGTCCGACGAGAAGTAGCCCATTCCGGCGATGTTTTTAGCCGCGCGGCGTTGCCACTCATCCGGTTTACGGTAGAGCGCATCCACTTTATCCTGGGTATCCACATAGCTGCGATAATCCGCCAGCAACTGGTAGTGATCGCCGAAGTTGACCAGTGAATCGAATAGATTGCGGTAGCGGCCCGGATCCTGCGGACTGAACAGACCGGAAGCAATCTGAGTCAGCACCTGATGCAGCTCTTCATCCTTTTCATAATAGTCACGCGGGTTATAGCCCCCTTTACGCAGGGCTTCGACCTGCGGCGTGGTATTACCGAAAATGAAGATGTTCTCTTCACCGACGTGATCCAGCATTTCAACGTTGGCCCCATCCAGCGTTCCGATGGTCAGCGCGCCATTCAGCGCAAATTTCATATTACTGGTGCCGGACGCCTCTGTCCCTGCGGTAGAGATCTGCTCAGAGAGATCGGCCGCCGGAATAATGATCTGCGCCAGGCTCACGCTGTAGTTCGGGATGAAGACCACCTTCAGTTTGTTCTTCACCTGCGGATCGTTGTTGATCACATTGGCGACATCGTTGATCAGATGAATGATGTGCTTGGCAACGTAATAGGCCGACGCCGCTTTACCGGCAAAGATATTGACGCGTGGCACCCAATCCGCCTGCGGATCGGCCTTGATACGGTTGTATCGGGTGATCACATGCAGCACGTTGAGCAACTGGCGTTTGTACTCGTGAATGCGCTTGATCTGCACATCAAACAGCGCGTTCGGGTCGAGCACCACGTCCAGATTCTTCGCCACCCAGTCGGCCAGCCGACGCTTGTTCTGATACTTGGCGACCGCCACTTTTTCAATAAACGCCGGATAGTCGATCTGCGCCTTCAGCTCCCCCAGCTGGCTGAGATCGGTGCGCCAGTTGCGGCCAATCTCCTCATCCAGCACCTCTGACAGCGCCGGGTTCGCCAGCGCCAGCCAGCGACGCGGAGTGACGCCATTGGTTTTGTTACAGAAGCGACCAGGGAACAGGCGGGAGAAATCGGCAAACAGCGACTGTACCATCAGGTTGGAGTGCAGCTCCGAAACGCCGTTTACTTTGTGGCTGACCACCACCGCCAGCCAGCCCATGCGTATCCGGCGGCCATCGTTTTCGTCGATGATCGAAATGCGCGACAGCAGATCCAGGTCATCGGGATAGTGATCCTGAATGGTCTTAAGGAAGAAGTCGTTAATTTCAAAAATAATGCTGAGGTGACGCGGCAGGATCTTGCCGATCATATCAACCGGCCAGGTTTCCAGCGCTTCGGTCATCAGCGTATGGTTGGTGTAGGAGAAGACCTGACAGCAGACGTCAAAAGCGTTGTCCCAGCTGAATTTATGATCGTCGATCAGCAGACGCATCAGTTCGGGGATCGCCAGCACCGGATGGGTATCATTCAGGTGAATAGCGATTTTATCCGCCAGGTTGTCCCAGGTCTGATGCATCCGCCAGTGACGATTCAGAATGTCCTGCACCGTCGCGGAGACCAGGAAATATTCCTGACGCAGGCGCAGCTCGCGGCCTGAGTAGGTCGAATCATCCGGATAGAGCACGCGCGACACGTTCTCGGAGTGGTTTTTATCTTCCACCGCCGCAAAGTAGTCGCCCTGGTTGAACTTGCCGAGGTTGATTTCGTTGCTGGCCTGCGCGCCCCATAGCCGTAAGGTGTTGGTAGCGTCGGTGTCAAAGCCCGGAATGATCTGGTCATAGGCCATCGCCAGGATCTCTTCGGTCTCCAGCCAGCGCACTTTCGCGCCTTCGTGCTGGACGCGGCCACCAAAGCGCACTTTGTAACGGGTATTGAAACGCTGGAATTCCCACGGATTACCATATTCAAGCCAGTAATCCGGCGACTCTTTCTGCTCACCTTCCACAATGTTCTGTTTGAACATGCCGTAATCATACCGGATGCCATAGCCACGGCCCGGCATCCCCAGCGTCGCCAGCGAGTCGAGGAAACAGGCCGCCAGGCGACCCAGACCACCGTTGCCCAGCCCCGGATCGTTTTCTTCTTCCATCAGCTCGGCCAGATCCAGTCCCATCTCATCCAGCGCCTGGTTGAGATCGTCATAAATCCCCATCGCCAGCAGCGCATTGCCCAGCGTGCGGCCCATCAGGAACTCCATCGACAGGTAATAGACCTGCCGGACATCCTGCGACAGCTGAGCACGGCTGGAACGCAGCCAGCGCTCCACCATCCGGTCGCGCACCGCCAGCAGCGAGGCGTTAAGCCACTCATGCTTATTGGCGATAGAGGGATCTTTGCCGATGGTAAACATCAATTTATAGGCAATCGAATGCTTTAAGGCATCAACCGTCAACGTTGGTGAGGCGTAAGTGAAAGGTGCATTCATATCCAGTTTTCCCAATCCGTTACATCAAACGTTGGTAGAGATCACGGTAGGCTTGTGCTGCCACCTGCCAGCTAAAGTCCATCGCCATTGCCTGGCGCTGAACATAGCGCCAGAGCGAAGGACGGGACCACAACACAAACGCGCGCCGGATAGCCCGAAGCAGTGACCAGGCGTTTGCATCTTCAAAACTGAATCCACTGGCGATGCCGTCGGCCAGATTCTCCAGTGAGCTGTCATTCACGGTATCGGCCAGCCCGCCGGTGCGGCGCACTAACGGCAACGTACCATACTTGAGGCCATAAAGTTGTGTCAGACCGCAGGGCTCAAAGCGACTCGGCACCACAATCACGTCTGCGCCGCCGACAATGCGGTGTGAGAACGCTTCGTGATAGCCGATCTGCACGCCGACGCTGCCCGGATGCTCTGCCGCCGCCGCCAGGAAGCCCTGCTGCAGTTCAGCATCGCCCTGGCCCAGCAGCACCAGTTGACCGCCCTGCGCCAGCAAGCCGGGCAGCGCCTCCAGCACCAGGTCCAGCCCTTTCTGTTTGGTCAGACGGCTGATCACGCAGAACACCGGCGCTTTATCATCTACCTTCAGACCCATCGCCACCTGCAGCTGACGTTTGTTCTCCGCTTTCGCTTCCAGCGTGTCGCGGTTATAACGCGCGCTGAGCAGCAGATCGTGCGCCGGATCCCAGATAGAGGGATCAACGCCGTTGAGAATGCCGCTGAGACGGCCTTCACGCATCCGCTGTGCCAGCAGGGTTTCCATGCCGTAAGCATATTCGGCAGAAGTAATTTCATGGGCGTAAGTCGGGCTGACCGCCGTGATATGGTCGGCGTAAAAAAGTCCCGCTTTCAGGAAGGAGATCTGACCGAAGAACTCCAGCCCGTGCATGTTAAAGAACGACCATGGCAGGCCAATCTCTTCCATGTGGTGCGCCATGAACAGCCCCTGATACGCCAGGTTGTGCACGGTGAAGACCGATTTAGCCGGACGACCACGCGCTTCCAGATAGGCGCAGGTCAGGCCTGCGTGCCAGTCATGGGCATGCACAATATCGGGACGCCACATCGCGTCCATGCCGCACGCCAGTTCACAGCCAACCCAGCCCAGCAGCGCAAAGCGCAGATAGTTGTCGACATACGCAAACTGCGATTCGTCATGGTAGGGACTACCCGGACGATCGTAGAGGCCGGGAGCATCAATCAAGTAGATGCCCACACCGTTAAATTCACCAAATAGCAGACGTACATGACCGGCAAATGTTTCTCGCTCTGTCACGACCTGGAGATCAGGTATGCCTTTGCGCAATGCGGGAAAAGCGGGCAGTAGTACCCGCGTATCCGTGCCGCCCGCAATTTGTGCCTGAGGTAATGCCCCGACTACATCAGCCAGTCCGCCCGTTTTTAGCAGCGGGAAAAGTTCCGAACAGACATGTAAAACCTGCATCCTCGACCTCATTAAGTTATCCGACACGCTCCGCGTGCCGATTGCGTAAGTTTCGCTTATCGCTTACAGCCCCGCTTTGGCCAGCCTGGCCAGCATGGCGCGGGTTACCAGTACGATGCCTTCATCCGAACGGTGAAACCGGCGACTGTCTTCATCCGGGTTTTCGCCAATGACCATGCCTTCCGGTAACTCGCAGGCACGATCAATGACGCAGCGACGCAGACGACACGATCGGCCCACTACCACATCAGGCAGCAGTACAGTTGAATCTATATTGCAAAAAGAGTTAACGCGTACCCGCGGGAACAGCACCGAATTGACCACCACTGAACCGGAGATGATGCAGCCCCCCGAGACCAGCGAGTTCATGGTCATCCCGTGACTGCCGGAACGATCCTGAACAAATTTGGCCGGCGGCAGCGGCTCCATGTGGGTACGAATCGGCCAGGTGACGTCATACATATCGAGTTCAGGCATCACCGATGCCAGGTCGAGATTGGCGCGCCAGTAGGCTTCCAGCGTCCCGACGTCGCGCCAGTAAGGCGGCGCATTGTCATCGTTCTGTACGCAGGAGAGCGCAAAGGAGTGCGCATAGCCTTCGCCGCTTGCCACGATTTTCGGCAGGATATCTTTGCCGAAGTCGTGGTTAGAGCCTGGCGTCTGCAGATCCTCTTCCAGCAGTTCATAGAGATAGTCTGCATTGAAAACGTAGATCCCCATGCTGGCGAGCGCCTGGGTGTCATCACCCGGCATGGTGGGCGGTTTCGCGGGTTTCTCCACGAAATCGATCACCATGTTCTCTTCGTCCACCGCCATCACGCCAAACGCCGTGGCTTCATGCACCGGCACCGGTAAACAGGCGATGGTACATTTCGCCTCGTTGACCACGTGATCCAGCAGCATGCGTGAGTAATCCATCTTATAAATGTGGTCCCCGGCGAGGATCACGATGTACTGCGCCTGATAGCGGCGAATCACATCAAGGTTTTGCGTCACGGCATCGGCCGTCCCGCGATACCACTGTTCGGTCGAAAATCGCTGCTGCGCTGGCAGCAAATCGACAAACTCATTCATCTCTTCATTGAAGATCGACCAGCCACGCTGGATGTGCTGAGTCAGGGTATGAGACTGATACTGAGTAATCACGCCAATCCGTCGGATACCGGAGTTGACGCAGTTGGAGAGGGCAAAGTCGATAATGCGGAACTTGCCGCCGAAATGCACCGCCGGTTTGGCACGTTTGGCCGTTAAATCGACCAGGCGCGTACCGCGTCCGCCGGCGAGGATCAGAGCAACCGTCTGTGTAGGGAGCTGGCGGGCCAGCATCAGGTGATCTGTTCTATCTAACTTAACCATGTCTGACTCCTTATGATTGCTTTTGGAACACGCACACACCGTGTGCGGGACCATGCCAGACAGTTAGCAGGATGGGGTTGTCGTCCCCGGCGAAAGGAGGAAGGGCGCGCCATTCTCCGTCTGGTAACACGATGTCATTCACCGTATCCGTGGCGTTTATTGTTATTAACCAGCGGCCGGACAGCAGGATCTGCAATCTGTGCATCCCCTGTGCCCATTCATCGTGTTGCAGTGGCTGGCCACCGGCATTGAGCCACTGCACATTGCCGTCACCGTCCTGCCACCAGCGATCTGCCGTCAGCGCCGGAATGCGCTGGCGCAGCTCGATCAGTGCAGCGGTGAATCCGACTAATCCCTTCTCATCCGCCTGCCAGTCAAGCCAGCTCAGGGCGTTGTCCTGACAGTAAGCGTTGTTATTGCCACGCTGGGTGTGGCCGCGCTCATCGCCTGCCAGCAGCATCGGCGTGCCCTGTGACAGCAGCAGCGTCGTCAGCAGTGCCCGCACGCTGCGACGGCGACGTTCAATCACGTCGAAGCTGACGTTCAGCCCCTCTTTGCCGTGGTTGTGGCTGTAGTTATCGCCGTGACCATCACGGTTATCTTCCCCGTTCGCTTCGTTGTGTTTACGTTCGAAGCTCACCACATCCCACAGCGTAAAGCCGTCGTGGGCGGTGATCAGGTTAACCGTGGCGTGTGGCGACCGGTCATCATGCTGGTAGAGATCGCTGGAGGCGGCAAAGCGACGGACGAACTCGCCGTTGCTTATGTCGCCGTGCAGCCAGTAACGTCGCGCGGTGTCGCGAAACTGATCGTTCCATTCGGCAAACGGCGGCGGAAAACGACCAACCTGATAGCCGTCAGGGCCGATATCCCAGGGTTCAGCAATCAGCTTGACCTGAGAGAGCAGCGGACAGGCGCGTATCGCCGCAAAAAATGGCGCATCACGCTGGTAATCCGGTGTGCGGCCCAGCACCGGCGCGAGGTCAAAGCGGAAGCCGTCGACGTGGCAGACCCGCACCCAGTAGCGCAGCGCCTCTAAAGCCCACGTCATCACCTGCGGATGATGGATATTCAGCGTGTTGCCGCAGCCGGTCCAGTTCTGATAATCGCCCTGCTCATCGAGCCAGTAGTAGCTGGCGTTGTCGATGCCGCGCATGGAGATTGTCGGGCCAATCTCATCCAGTTCAGCGGTGTGGTTGAACACCACATCCAGCAGCACTTCGATACCTGCGGCGTGCAGGTTTTTGACCGCCTGCTGAAACTCCTGCAACGGCGTCACGTCCGGCTGACCGGAGGCGTAACGGGGATCCACCGCCCAGAGCGCAAAGGGGTTATAGCCCCAGTAGTTGCTGAGACCGAGCTGCAGCAGTCGCGGCTCGCTGGCGAAGTGCGCCACCGGCAGCAGCTCAAGGGTAGTAATCCCCAGACTGCGCAGGTAATTCACCATAACAGGATGACCGAGCGCCGCGTAAGTCCCGCGCAGCGTTTCCGGAATTTCCGGATGCTGCTGCGTCAGGCCGCGCACGTGGGCTTCGTAAATCACCGTGTTACCCCAGGGAATACCCGGTGCGACGTCGTCCTGCCAGTCAAAATCCTCCGCGACTACCCGTGACTTCGGCGCAATCGCCGCGTTGTCATGCGGATCGGGCTGCGCCTCGCCGCCATGAAACAGCGGGTCATCCGGTACATCGCCCTCAACCGCGCGGGCGCAGGGGTCAACCAACAGCTTCGCCGGATTAAAACGGTGTCCCTGCTGCGGGGCCCAGGGACCATGCACCCGGTAGCCGTAGCGCTGTCCTGGCTTCAACGCCGGAACATAACCATGCCAGATATCCCCGCTGCGGCCAGGCAAGTCAAGACGCTGTTCTGCGCCCTGCTCATCAAACAGGCAGAGCTCTACGCGCCCGGCATGCTGTGAGAACAGAGTGAAGTTAACGCCTTTGCCATCGTAACTGGCACCCAGCGGTTCGGGATCTCCGGCAGTAATGGTCATTCAGCCTCCCGCACCAACCATACCGTTGCCAGCGGCGGCAGATTGAGACTCAGCGACTGCGGTCGCCCGTGGCTCTCCTGCTCATCGGTATGCACACGATGGTTGCGCACGTCGCTGCCGTGATACTCATGCTGATCGGTATTCAGCACTTCACGCCAGTAGCCAGGCTGGTTAACGCCAAAGCGATAGCCCGGACGCGGCACCGGCGTAAAGTTACTGACCACGATCACTTCGTTGCCTTCACGGTCACGACGGACAAAGGCGAAGACGGAGTGTTCCGCATCGTTTACCACCAGCCACTCAAAGCCTGCCGGATCGAAGTCGAGCTGATGCAGCGGCGTGTAGTACTGATAGGTGTGGTTGAGATCGCGCACCAGACGGTGAACGCCGTGGTGCCAGTTGTCGTCCCCTTCCAGCAGATGCCAGTCGAGGCTGACATCGTGGTTCCACTCGCGACCCTGGGCAAATTCGTTTCCCATAAACAGCAGTTTCTTGCCGGGGAAGCCCCACATCCAGCCGTAGTAAGCACGCAGGTTGGCGAACTTCTGCCATGCATCGCCCGGCATACGATCGAGAATCGAGCGCTTACCGTGCACCACTTCGTCATGCGACAGCGGCAGCACAAAGTTTTCGGTGTAGTTGTACATCATGCCGAAGCTCATCAGATCGTGATGGTGCTTGCGGTAGATGGGATCGACCTTCATGTAGTCGAGGGTGTCGTGCATCCAGCCCAGATTCCATTTGAACCAGAAACCCAGCCCACCGTCTTCGGTGGGACGCGTCACGCCAGGGTAGTCCGTCGACTCTTCGGCCATGGTCACCGAACCGGATGCCACGGTGCCGAGCGTACGGTTGGTGTGACGCAGAAACTCAATCGCTTCCAGGTTCTCACGGCCGCCATACTGATTCGGCACCCATTCCCCTTCGCTGCGGCTGTAGTCGCGGTAGATCATCGACGCCACCGCATCCACACGCAGGCCATCAATGCCAAAGCGCTCCGTCCAGTAGAGCGCGTTGCCCGACAGGTAGTTGCTCACTTCCCGGCGACCAAAGTTGTAGATCAGGGTATTCCAGTCCTGGTGAAAGCCTTCACGCGGGTCGCTGTGCTCATAGAGCTCGGTGCCGTCGTATCTTGCCAGACCGAAATCGTCGCTGGGGAAGTGGCCCGGCACCCAGTCGAGCAGCACGTTGAGGCCCGCCTCATGGGCGGCGTCAATGAAGGCGCGGAACTCGTCACGGGTACCAAAACGTCGGGTCGGCGCATACATGCCCAGCGGCTGATAGCCCCAGCTGCCATCAAACGGATGTTCGTTGATCGGCAGCAGTTCGATATGGGTAAAGCCCATCTCTTTGACGTAGGGCACCAGCTGTTCAGCCAGCTCTTTGTAGCTCAGCCAGAAGTTGTTGTCGGTGTGACGACGCCAGGAGCCCAGATGCACTTCATAGATGGAGATCGGCGCGTCAAAGGCGTTGGCCGCCTTGCGCTCTGCTTTCATCTCAACCGGCTCTGGCAGACCACAGATCATCGACGCAGTTTGCGGACGCATCTGCGCCTCAAACGCGTACGGGTCCGCTTTGATGCGCAGTTCGCCATTGGCGTCGATGATTTCATACTTGTAGAGCTGGCCGTTGACCGCGCCCGGTACAAACAGCTCCCAGATGCCCAGTTCCTGACGCAGACGCATCGGATGACGGCGGCCATCCCAGAAGTTGAAATCGCCAACCACTGACACGCGACGGGCGTTGGGTGCCCAGACGCAGAAGCGGGTGCCGAAGACGCCATCGATGACGTCACCGTGCGCGCCCAGCGTCTCATAAGGGCGCAGGTGCGTCCCTTCTGCCAGCAGCCACAGATCCATCTCCTGCAGCAGCG
This sequence comes from Pantoea sp. RG18, assembly GCF_025910075.1. NCBI lineage: Bacteria > Pseudomonadati > Pseudomonadota > Gammaproteobacteria > Enterobacterales > Erwiniaceae > Pantoea > Pantoea sp. RG18. The sequence goes on along the minus strand of NZ_JAPCIL010000014.1, from coordinate 146,064 downwards.
GGCCAAAGCGATAGGCATCGTCTACCAGGTTTTGCTGGCCGTGCCAGTTCACCGCCAGCTGATAGCGGAACGGGTTTTTGCGGCGTGGAATGACGCCACTGAAGAAGCCACGTGCATCTTCACACACCAGCTGAGCCAGTTTGCGCCCGGTGGAGGTTTCAATGACCCACACTTCAAGCGCTTCGGGGAGCAATGCCCTGACTTCAAGGCCTTGCTGAGTTCGGTGCATCCCTAGTAACGAAAAAGGGTCGGCATAATTACCCGCAAACAGGGCATTGATCGCATCGCGATCGGGAAGCTCTGACATGACTTTCTTCCTGTGATAATTGGCAGCCGAAATGAACGCGACACAGCCTGTCGCGGTTCACCTGCGCTGCTCTTCATTGAGCCATACGTACAACGACAAAGAAGTCAGGCCATTCCGTGGGAAAAGTGTTTTTGCCGTGTACCACAACCATTTAATCCGGAAAGCACAAGCGTTACCTGTGGCACATCATGGTTAAATCATAGCTTGGTCACGGCACTTGCCATGGACTAAAGCAAAATAATCTTTACCGACCGGCAAAAAAGGGAAGTTGATCACTGAGTAAGCGAAACGGCAGATTGTTTCGTGTACGACAAAAACAAAAAAGGCCGGATAAATCCGGCCTTTGGCGATGTTTTCTGTTTAGCTGGTTAACAACCGCAGCATGCGACGTAGCGGTTCGGCTGCGCCCCATAACAGCTGGTCGCCCACTGTGAAGGCAGAGAGATATTCCGGCCCCATATTCAGTTTACGCAACCGGCCAACCGGCGTGGTCAGCGTACCGGTGACAGCGGCGGGCGTCAGTTCACGCATCGTCAGTTCGCGGTCATTCGGCACCACTTTGACCCACTCATTGTGAGAGGCCAGCAGCTGCTCAATTTCAGCCAGCGGCAGGTCGCGTTTCAGCTTCAGCGTAAAGGCCTGGCTGTGGCAGCGCAGTGCCCCGACGCGCACGCACAATCCATCCACCGGAATGACGTTACGGGTGGCGAGGATCTTGTTGGTCTCCGCCTGGCCTTTCCACTCTTCGCGGCTCTGACCGTTTTCCAGCTGTTTGTCGATCCACGGAATCAGGCTGCCCGCCAGCGGCACGCCGAAGTTATCGGTCGGCAGGGTGCCGGAACGGGTGAAGTCGGTCACGCTACGCTCGATGTCGAGGATGGCGGAGGCCGGGTTCTGCAGCGCAGGCGCAACGTGATCGTGCAGCATGCCCATCTGGGTCAGCAGTTCACGCATGTGGCGCGCGCCGCCGCCAGAGGCCGCCTGATAGGTGGCAACCGAAGCCCACTCCACCAGGTCCTGAGCAAACAGGCCGCCCAGCGACATCAGCATCAGGCTGACGGTACAGTTACCGCCGACAAAGGTTTTGATCCCACTGTCGATGCCCTGGCGAATCACCGCATGGTTGACCGGATCGAGGATGATGATGGCATCATCTTTCATGCGCAGCGTGGAGGCCGCATCAATCCAGTATCCCTGCCAGCCGCTGGCGCGCAGCTTTGGATAGACGTCACTGGTGTAGTCGCCGCCCTGGCAGGTAATAATGATATCCAGCGCCCGCAGCGCCTCAATATCAAACGCATCCTGCAGTGTGCCCTGCTGTTTGCCCGCAAATGCGGGTGCCGCCTGACCATGCTGCGACGTCGAGAAGAAGACCGGATTGATTGCATCAAAATCACGCTCTTCACTCATGCGGGACATCAGCACAGAGCCGACCATACCGCGCCAACCAACAAAACCTACATTCTTCATGTCGTGTCCGTCTAAGGCAGTTACACCTGCTTTTCATTTCAGAGGAGAGAGCGGCGTGCTATTTTCACGCCGCTCTGCGTAATAATAAGATATACCTGTGTCCCTTCACTCTACAAAATGCAGGCCGGGTAGCAAGTGAATTAATTCGATTACGCTAACTTTTTCAGCAGCGTAACTAATAACTCCGCTTTTTCGTGAACAACATGGCGTAAAACCGATGACTGAAATGATTTCAGCGACAATATTATTGTTGTTAATTATGGATCCGCTGGGCAATCTGCCGATTTTTATGTCGGTTTTAAAGCATCTGGAGCCGAAACGGCGGCGAGTGGTGCTGATCCGTGAAATGTTGATTGCTCTGATCATCATGCTGCTGTTCCTGTTTACCGGTGAACGCATCCTGGCATTTTTGAATCTGCGTACTGAAACGGTGTCGATTTCCGGCGGGATCATCCTGTTTCTTATCGCCATTAAAATGATTTTCCCGTCGGCGGAAAGCAGCAGTTCTGGTTTACCGGCGGGTGAAGAGCCCTTCCTGGTGCCGCTGGCGATCCCACTGGTGGCCGGGCCATCGCTGCTGGCGACGCTGATGCTGCTGTCGCATCAATATCCGCATCAGATGTCGCACCTGGTCGGCGCGCTGCTGATCGCCTGGGGCGTGACGGTGGGTATTCTGCTGATGTCAGGTCTGTTCCTGCGGCTGCTGGGTGATAAAGGCGTGAATGCGCTGGAGCGGCTGATGGGATTAATACTGATTATGCTGGCAACTCAGATGTTCCTGGACGGCATTCGGGCTTATCTGAAGTTATAAGCGCACCTTTGTCCTTTTACCCTGACAAGCCGGCAGGTAGCCGCATTAATTCAGCCTGTTTATCACAAAGTTACGGCATTGAAATGAACAATAATATTTATATAATGCTGTAAAAAAGGAGATATCTATGGCGGGCAGTATCGAAAATTATGCCGGGACAGGCGTGTTTATTATCGTTGAGCGGCTTTACAGCAGGGATGCGCCGAACTGGCATGGTGTTGGCGCCTCCATGGTGCAGATTCACAAAATGGTTTACCAACTTTATCATAAACAAGAAGTTTATCTGGAAGGCAAGAAGATCGAACCCGACAGCGCGACGGTTTGGCAGCGTTTAAAAATCCTGTTTGGCGCGGATTTGGTACAGAAAAATGCAGCCGATAACAGTACCTGCTTTTCCCTCGACTATGCAGGTTCCCGCTTTGTCACTACGCCTTTTTCAGGCATCGACTCAAAAAAAATCCCGGATTTTTTGACCAGAGAATATACCCTGCCTGGCCGCAACGTACTTGCCTTTGGCAGCGATCCCTTTCCGCATGTCGGCCTTTATGGCCGTTCAGATGCCCGCTTTGTGATGGCGGAAGGCGGTAAAGGTGACCCGACCGCCGCCGCGAAATACGATGCAAAAAGTAAACAGCTGGTGATGGTGGACCCCGGAAAAGAGCTGCCGCAGCTGATGCAGCGTCTGAAAACCCGGAGGGAAATGCAATGAGGTTGTTATTACCCTTTTTTTTCGGCGCGCTCTATCTGATAACAGGTTACGTCTCCCTTCAGGAAGTGCTGCAGTATGCCAACAGCGGCCATTCAGGGGTGATCACAGATATGCGCAGTTATCTGGTTGCCCCGCTACTCTGCGCGTTGCTCTGGCTGCTGGTTTATCTGGTAGCCTGGTGGGGTTTCAGAAAAATTGCCTTCCTGTCCGCGGCTAAAGAAACAGCCTTTCAGGCACTATTCTTTCTGGCAAATATATTCTGTTTAGCTGGCCTGACCGTATTATCCGTCTCGGGCCGGAAAGCGGCGTTGAATGACGTGCAGCTGATCCATCTTGACGTCACTGATTTTGCCTGGGTTTACTTACTTGCCGCCGCCATTACGCTGGTTGTTTTTGCTCTGATAAGAAGAAAATGGGCATGAACAGGCTGCTGCAGATTATCAAAAGCTGTCTGCTGAGCACGTTTAACTATGAGGGGCGTGAAGGAAGGACGAGCTATTTTATTTTCCTGCTGTTTCAACTGGTCTGGTTCTGCAGTTATCTGCAATGGTTTACCGGGCCACAACATGAAATAGGCTTAATCGCGCTGCTGCTGTTTATTTTGCCTGTATTTTCCTGTGGGGTGAGGAGAATAAATGACTCTGGCTATTCACGCGGCATCATTGTTCTTTTGGTAGTGGCGCCTTATCTGCTGTTCCCTTTTTTACTCTTCCCCCGCTCGCGGGAAAAAAACCTGACGGGCCGATAGCCCGTCGGGTTGGTCAGGAAAGCAGTTCGAAAGCAATCATACCTACGATAGCCCCGGTAGTGCCGAGAATGGTTTCCATCAGTGTCCAGGTCTTTAGCGTTTCCGCTTCGCTGGCCCCGGTGAAGCGACCAAACAGCCAGAACCCGGCATCGTTCACATGGCTGATAATGATTGAGCCACCGCCGATGCAGATCGACAGCGCCGCCAGCTGAGCGCCGCTGTAGTGCAGCGGTTCAATCACCGGCATGATTAAGCCCACCGTGGTCAGACAGGCGACCGTCGCCGATCCCTGAATCACCCGCACCGCACCCGACAGGATAAAGCAGGCCAGCGCAATTGGCAGTCCTGCGCCGGTCAGCGCATTGCCCAGCACCGGACCCACGCCGGAGTCCACCAGCACCTGCTTAAACACGCCGCCCGCGCCAATCACCAGCAGGATAATACCGGCCGGTTGCAGCGCGCTGCCGCACACCTGCATTACCCGCTCTTTATCCATACCCTGACGGTAAGCCAGGCCATAAATCGCCACCAGCAGCGCCAGCAGGATTGCGGTGAAGGGATGGCCGATAAATTCCAGCCACTCATACAGGGTGGTGCCTTCGGTCGTGAAGCGTGCGCCGATGGTTTTCAAGCCAACCAGCACCAGCGGAAACAGAATCAGTGAGAGGCTGAAGCCAAACGACGGCAGCTTGCTCTCATCGACATCCGGTTGATGATCTTCCGGCGGCGCGCTGAACGAGACGTGGTTGCCAATGAAGTTGCCAAACAGTGGCCCGGCAATCAGCATGCCCGGGATCGCCGCACAGAGACCCAGCAGGATCATCCAGCCAAAGTCTGCGTGCATCTGCGAGGCCAGCAGCATCGGGGCCGGTCCGGGCAGCAGAAACGCCGCCGCTGCGGCCACACCGGCAAACAGCGGGATCACCAGCTTCACCAGATTGCCGCCGGTACGCCGTGCCACCGCAAAAGCGATGCTGATCAACAGCACGACTGCCACCTCAAAAAAGAGCGGCAGCGCGCAGATCAGACCGGCAATGCCCATCGCATAATGGGCACGGCTCTGACCAAAGGTTTTCAGCATCCGGATGGCGATCTGATCAACTGCACCGGTTTCATGCAGGATTTTGCCGAACATCGCGCCCAGCGCGACCACAATCGCGAGGAAGCCGAGCGTGCCGCCCATCCCCTTCTGCATGGTTTCAGCGATCTGATTCAGTGGCATGCCGGAGAACAGCCCGGCACCGATGGACACTAACATCAATGCGACGAAGGCGTGCATACGGGCCTTCATCACCAGGAAAAGCAGCAGCAGGACGGAGCCTGCTGCGGTCAAAACGAGTGTTGCGGTATTCATCTCTAACCCTGGCTGATAGCGTCCTGGATAGTCGCAACCGTAGCTGCCACCACATCGTCCAGTGAATGCGCGATATCCACCACCAGTACATCCGGCTCGTCCCGCCCTGGCTCTTCCAGCGTCGCAAACTGCGTTACCAGCATCTGCGGCTTGAAGAAGTGGCCTTTACGCGCTTTCAGGCGGGCTTCGATGGTGTCGAAATCGCCCTTCAGGTAGACGAAACGCAGATTGTCATTTCCCTGACGCAGGATGTCGCGATAACTTTTCTTCAGGGCTGAACAGACAATCACGGAAATCGCCTGGGTGCGCTGCATGGCAAACGCGGCGTCGTTCAGTGCCTGTAACCACGGCTGGCGATCGTTGTCATCCAGCGGATGACCATCGGCCATCTTCAGGATGTTGGCGCGTGGGTGGAGAAAATCACCGTCAAGAAAGGCTGTATTCAGCTGGTGAGAGACCTGATTGGCGACGGCAGACTTTCCGCTGCCTGAAACGCCCATCAGGATAAAAACGTGATGCGACGGGGATTGCGTTGTCATTTTTCTGCTCCGGCAGGTGAGAATTTGCCAATGTTACCGATAACAATGTCGTTTCTCATTCTCCTGGCCGCTTAACAGCCTGGCAACCTTTTTACCAGGAAATGCATGAAAGTGTGAGCTGACTCATAAAAACGCCACAATCAGATGCTGCCACCTTCACTGATCTCAAAACCGACATCCAGCGGCTGGCAGACGCTGGTTTCTCCGGCAATGCGCGCCAGCAGCAGCGCCGCAGCTTCACGCCCCATGCGGTCGCGTGGCGTCAGCACTGTCGCCAGTTGTGGCGTGACAACCTGACTGATGTCATGGCCGTGGAAACCGGCAATCGCCATCTGAGAGGGCACCTGCAATCCCTGGCGCTGGCACTCAAACATCGCGCCGACCGCCAGATCATCATTGGTACAGAACAGGCTATCTGTTTCAGGATAGAGACGTTGCGCCTCACGCAGCAGATCACAACCGGCGCTGAATGAAGAGGCATCTTCCATCATCACACTGCGTGGCGTCAGCCCCGCTTCGCGCATCGCGATTTCGTAACCGCGCTGCTTCTGCAGCGTACGTTCATCCAGGCGTGCGCCAAGGTAGACGGTATGACGATGACCTTTGCTGAGGATCGCCTGCGTCATCTGCCGGGCCGCTTCAACGTTATCAAAGCCTACCGCCATATCCAGGCAGGGCGTGACGCTGTCCATCACCTCAATCACCGGGATACCGGCCACTTCCAGCATGCGCAGCGTGCCTGGTGTATGGGTGCGTTCGGTGAGGATAACCCCATCAATGTTCCAGCCCAGTAGCGAGCGCAGTTGCAGCTCCTCTTTTTGCGGGTTGTAACCAAAGTGGGCGACCAGCGTCTGATAGTTGGCTTCGTCAGTGACGGCTTCGATGCCGCGCAATACGTCAGCAAAAACCTGGTTTGTGAGTGACGGCAGCAGTACGCCAATGGCGCGGCTGGTGGCGTTAGAAAGCATATCGGGGGCGCGATTGGGGATATAACCCAGCTCATCCAGTGCCACCGCAATCTTATCCCGCAGGGCAACGGAGACCTGCTCTGGATTACGCAGGTAACGGCTGACGGTCATTTTAGTAATGCCGACGCGATCGGCAACGTCCTGTAATACCGGTCTTTTCTTCTTCATCGTAGCGCCTGGGATCGCCCTTAAAGCTAAAGTACGATGAGTCTATCACTTTTCTGTCACAAAATTGCCAACCGGGCGCGACGATGCGCGCCCGTTATCTGCTTAGACCGGTGGCAGATCAAACAGCAGGACTTCTGCAGCCGAGCTGGCTTCAATGGTCAGCGCGCTTTCGTCCCAGATCGCCAGGGCGTCGCTGGTGGTGATCGCGTTGCCGTTAACGGTAACATCACCTTTCACCACCTGAATCCAGATACGACGTCCCGCATCAATCGCGACATTGTCCTGTTCGCCGGCAGCCATTACCCATCGCGATAAGGTCATGTCCTGAAAGACTTTCAGCGATCCTTCACGGGCATCCGGGCTTAACACCAGCTGACGTCCCTGCACATCCGGGAAGCGGCGCTGATCGTAACGTGGCTCGATACCGGTACGCTCAGGAATGATCCAGATCTGATAAAGGTGCAGCGGCTCGCTTTCGCTGGCGTTGTACTCAGAGTGACGTACGCCGGTGCCGGCGCTCATGATCTGGAACTCCCCTGCCGGGATCTGCTCTTTGTTGCCCATGCTGTCCTGATGCTCAACCGTACCGGAGAGCACGTAGGTCAGGATTTCCATATCTTTGTGAGGATGGGTACCAAATCCCTGACCGCCATCAATCACATCTTCGTTGATGACCCGCAGCGCGGAGAAACCCATAAAGTTCGCATCGTGATAGCTGGCGAAAGAGAAAGTGTGCCAGCTATCCAGCCAGCCATGGTTTGCGTGACCGCGTTCTTCAGCTTTGCGTACATAAATCATGTTCAAATCTCCTCAATGTTTTTTATAGTCTGTCCCTGAGGCGGTCTGATTGATAGCTGAAAAACTTCACGCCTCTGTTCAAAATAGTTGAATGAGCATTGAGCAGTGGCTGAAAAGCACTGAAGAAGGGCAGGCAAAAAAAAAGCCAGCGGATAAGCTGGCTAAATAATACTGGAAGCAATGTGAGCAATGTCGTGCTTTCTCAGGCTGTCGGGCGACCTCCCGAGAATGCATGACAATAATAATCATTATCATTCGCGTCTGTAAAGTCATTTTCACATTTTTTACCCTGATTAACGCGGTGAATACCTTGATGTTTAAAGGGTTTAATGGGCTAAAGGAGAAACCATGAGTGAAATAGTTGTCCGCCACGTCACGCCTGAAGATGCTGCTGCGCTTCACAGGATCTACGGTCAGCCAGATACCCAGGCCAGCACACTCCATTTGCCCCACTCATCACTCCAGATGTGGCATACCCGTCTCGCGACGCCTCAGCCCCATGCGCATCTGTTGGTGGCCTGTATCGATGATGTCGTCGTCGGTCAGTGTGCGCTGCATGTGGAAGAGCGCGCCAGACGGCGTCATGTGGCCTCACTGGGTATGGGCGTGGATGAACGCTATCGTCAGCGTGGCGTCGGAACCGCACTCATGCGTGAAATGGTCGCGTTGTGCGACAACTGGCTACAGGTGAGCCGAATGGAACTGACCGTGTTCGTCGATAATGGCCCGGCTATCGCCCTTTATCAGCGTTTCGGTTTTGAGATTGAGGGAACGGCTAAAGGCTTCGCAATGCGGCACGGTGAACTGATCGACGCGCATTATATGGCTCGGGTTAAAGCCTGACGTGTGGAAGCAGAAAGAGCAGCGAAGGCGCCCTTTCTGCTGATAAACCCTGACAAGGTTCGCTGTCAGTTAGCGCCTGCGCAGGAAACAGGGTCAGATCGGAAAGACGCAAAAGCCGTCATCCATGACATGCTCGGCCCGCGCCGTCCTGGCGCGGGACGCTTTCCTCTTCTGACCCAGTTCCCTGCGCGTTAAGCTTATTTATTGCTGTCAGATTCACCCGGGTTTGAGTTTGTCAGCAGTCTCAAATCTCAATAACCCGCACTCAAATCATCGATGCTGCGCGGATCGGAAGCGCCATAGAGCATGCCATCCGGCCCGATCATGATGCTCTGCGTACTGCCCATCGACGGCAGTACCTTCACATGCTGACCTTTGGTTTCCAGCAGACGCAGCGTATCGGGACTGAAGCCCTTCTCCACCCGCAGCTGATCCGGCAGCCACTGATGATGGAAGCGCGGCGCATTGGTGGCTTCCGCCACGTTCATCCCGAAATCGATGCTGTTAACCACCATCTGCAACACCGTGGTGATAATGCGGCTGCCGCCAGGACTGCCGGTCACCAGCCAGGTTTTGCCCCCTTTGGCGACGATGGTCGGCGACATCGATGACAACGGACGTTTCGCCGGTTGCACCGCATTCGCTTCCCCGCCGACCAGTCCGTAGACATTGGGCGTGCCTGGCTTGGCTGAGAAGTCATCCATCTCGTTATTCATCAGGATGCCGCTGTTGCCCGCCACAATCCCGCTGCCGAAATAGGTGTTAAGCGTATAAGTCACCGCGACCGCATTCCCCTGCTTATCCACCACCGAGAAATGGGTAGTCTGATTGCTTTCATAAGGTTCGAGCTTGCCCGGTTTGATCTCGCTGGAGGGCCGCGCCTTCGCCACATCGATCTGCTGCGCCAGGGTCTTGGCATAGGCTTTACTGGTCAGCGCCTGCCACGGCACTTTCACGAAATCGGGATCGCCGAGATATTCCGAGCGGTCCGCGTAGGCATATTTCTCCGCTTCCGCCATCACCTGCATGGCATCAGCACTGCCAAAGCCCATCTTCGCCAGATCGAAGTTCTCCAGGATATTCAGAATCTGCACGATGTGGATGCCACCGGATGACGGCGGCGGCATTGAGAAGACTTCATAGCCACGGTATGTCCCGCTAATTGGCTTACGCTCGACCGCACGATAGGCCGCCAGGTCAGCTTTGTTGATCAGGCCGCCATGCTGCGCCATCTCTCCGGCGATCTCATCCGCGATTTCACCTTTATAAAAAGCATCCGGCCCCTGACGGGCAATCAGTTGCAGGCTGTGAGCCAGGTTCTTCTGCACCAGCCGATCGCCCTTCTGCCACGGCGTACCGTCCGGTTTGTAGAAAATCGCTTTGCTGTTGGGATGGGTGATCAGCACTTCTTTGCCGTAGGTCTTCAGGTCATCTGCCAGCGCGTCGTTGACCGGAATACCGTCACGCGCCAGTTTGATCGCCGGTGCCAGCAGCGTGCTCAGCGGCAGAGTGCCATATTTCTGCGCAGCCAGCGCCAGTCCGGCTACGGTGCCCGGCGTGCCGGAGGCGAGATGTGATGTCAGCGAGAGCTTGCTGTCGGCGTTGCCCTGCTTATCCAGGAACATGTCACGCGACGCGTGTCCCGGTGCCATCTCACGGAAATCGATAGCCGTGGCGCGGCCAGAGGCAGTGCGCAGCAGCATAAAACCGCCGCCGCCGAGGTTGCCCGCCTGCGGATGCGTCACGGCCAGCGCAAAGCCTACCGCCACCGCGGCATCCACCGCATTGCCGCCCTGACGCAGGATCTCGACGCCAACCTGCGTCGCCATCGCATCCACTGACGCTACCATGCCGTGCTGCGCTTTTACCGGGTGAAAAGTGTCACTGTCCACACCGTAGGAGACCGGAGGAGCCTGCGTTGGCGCGGCGTTAGCGCCTGCCACGACGGTGAAACTCATCACCAGCGACCAGCTAAGCTGACGCACTGTTTGCTGCATTTTCATCCTGCCACCATCCCATATTGTTATTTACATTTTTTTATCATTTCTGCAAGTGCCTACAAATACAGCAAAATAACCGGGGTTAAGTCAAATCAGGAATAGATCGGAAAGTAAGGTCTGTGATATCGGGTAAACTTATGGCTACGACCCTGATATCGGTGTAAGCCGTTGTGCACCAGAAACCCTGTCGCTTTAAGGAAGGAGGAGTGATGAAAAAGTGGATGATTATTCTGGCCGCTCTGCTGCCTTTCGCCAGTCAGGCGAACACGCTGAACAGCACTAACGATCCGAATAAACCTGGCTATAACCCCAGCCAGCAGCGGATGCAGTCGCAGATGCAGACCCAGCAGCAACAGCAACAGCTGAAGCTGCGCCAGGATCAGCAGCGTCAGACGCAGGACACGCAGCGTAAAATGCAGGAGCAGCGGAACAGCGCCCAGCAGCGGGTGATTACCACGCAGCCGGGCCAGCAGAATCAGAATCTAAACCAGAACTAATGAAAATCGGGGCCGATGATGTCGATGGCATCAGTACAGATGGCATCGACGCCCCATTTCAGCAATTCCCGCGCCCGATCCGGGCTGTTCACGGTATAAACCAGAATCTTCAGGCCTGCGGCTTTCAGTTCGGTGACCCGCTCAGCGGTCAGCACCTTATGATTAAGGTGAATTGAGACGCACGCCAGCGCAGCTGTTTTCTCCTGCCACTGCGGGTCCCAGCTGTGCGACAGCAGGCCACGCGGCAACTGCGGCTCTGCCTTCATCGCGGCTTCCAGCGCCTCAAAAGAGAACGAAGAGAGCAACGGTGCGACCTGATCCTGCCACAGTATCGCGGCAGCCTGTGCCACGGCGCGTCCGGTTTCAGCATCGCTGCCGGTGGTCGGTTTGATTTCGATGTTCGCCATCATCTGATGCTGACGGCAGCGTGCCGCCACCTGATCCAGCCGCGCCAGCTTTTCACCAGTAAACGCGTTGCCAAACCAGCTGCCCGCATCAAGCTGCGACAGCTTCTCCCACGGCAGCTGACCCGCCACGCCCCAGCCGTTGCTGGTGCGATCGAGCGTGTCGTCATGCAGCAGGAAGATCTGCGCATCGGCCGATAATTTGGCATCAAATTCAATCATCTGATGACCATATTTCGCGCCAGTGTCGATCGCCGCCAGCGTATTTTCCGGTGCCAGTTTACCGCCGCCGCGATGGGCGACGATGTGGGGATAGGGCCAGTGTTGTGTGCTCATTCCAGACGCTTTCCATGGGTTGAATCGAAGAAGTGTAACGCATCTGACGGCAGATGCAGCCACAGCGTACTGCCTGGCTGCGGGCGTTCACTGTGGGCTAAGCGTACCACCAGTGGCGTGTCACCGATGCGGCCATGTGCCAGATTATCAGCCCCCAGCATCTCCAGCGTATCGACCCGCAGCGGCACGCCGCCCTGCTCGCGGCTACTGAGCCGGATGTGCTCTGGCCGGATACCCAGCACCACCGGCCGGTTAGCCCATTTCGCTTTACTGTCGCTGAGCGGCAGAGCGTGCGAGGCGTCGAGGTCAAAGCGTGATCCATCGCTGCTGAACTGCCCTTTCAGTAAATTCATGGCGGGCGCGCCAATAAACGAGGCAACGAACTGGCTGGCGGGACGCTCATACACCTCGACCGGCGTGCCGAGCTGCTCGACCACCCCTTTGTTCATCACCATCACCCGCTGCGCCAGCGTCATCGCCTCCACCTGATCGTGGGTGACATAGAGGCTGGTGGTCTGTAAGCGGCGATGCAGCTGCTGCAGTTCCAGCCGCATCTGCACCCGCAGACGGGCATCAAGGTTGGAGAGCGGCTCATCAAACAGAAAAACTGCCGGTTCACGCACGATCGCGCGGCCCATCGCCACGCGCTGCCGCTGTCCGCCGGAGAGTTCGCGAGGCCGACGCATCAGCAGATGATCCAGTTCCAGACTGCGCGCCGCGTCGAGCACCCGCTGGTGGACCTGCTCTTTGCCCATGCCACGGATTTTCAGGCCATAGGCCATGTTCTCCTCCACCGACATATGGGGATAGAGCGCGTAGTTCTGGAACACCATTGCAATCCCGCGATCTTTTGGCTCTTCCTGAGTAACGCGCCGGTCGTCGATATAGATATCGCCGGAGCTGACGCGCTCCAGTCCGGCCACCATGCGCAGCAGGGTCGATTTACCGCAGCCGGATGGACCGACCATCACCATAAATTCGCCGTCATTGATGGTGACATTCAGCGGCTGGATGATCTGATTTTTGCCATCGTAGGATTTGGTTACTGCCTGAAGGGTTACGCCTGCCATCTTATTTCTCACTCTCAACCAGACCGCGCACAAAGGCACGCTGCATGACTAACACCACCACCAATGGTGGGATCAGGGTTAATAACATTGCCGCCATCACTTCATTCCACTGGGTCGGCGATCCGCTGGAGGAGATCATGCTTTTAATCCCCGCCACCGCCGTGCCGAGGCTGGCGTCATTGATGATCAGCAGCGGCCACAGGTACTGGTTCCAGCCGTAGATAAAGGTGATCACAAACAGCGCCGCCAGATTGGTTTTCGACAGCGGCAGAACAATGTCGATAAAGAAGCGCATCGCGCTGGCCCCGTCGATGCGTGCCGCCTCCACCAGCTCATCCGGCAGCGACATAAAGAACTGGCGGAACAGGAAAGTGGCGGTGGCCGAAGCCATCAGCGGCAGAGTTAATCCGCTGTAGCTGTCGAGCAGGTTGAGATCGGCAATCACCTGCACTGTCGGGAAGATACGCACCTCAACCGGCAGCATCAGGGTGATGAAGATCAGCCAGAAAAAGAGCGTGCGCAGCGGAAAGCGAAACCAGACCAGCGCAAACGCCGACAGCATCGACACCGTGATTTTGCCGAAGGTGATGCCCAGCGCCATGATCATGCTGTTGAGCAGCATCAGGCCAAACGCCGGCCCGTTGCCGTTGACGCCATGCGTCCAGATGCGCGAGATGTTCTCCCACAGGTGCGTGCCAGGCACCAGCGTCATCGGCACCTGATAGACCGCTTCGTTATCCAGCGTCGCCGCCACAAAGGCGACATAGAGCGGAAACAGGATGGTGAGCACGCCCAGCACCAGCACGATGTGGCTGAAGAGATCCAGCCCGCGTCGATTCTCAATCATTGGTATTGCACCTTACGTTCAACAAAGCGGAACTGAAGCACCGTCAGCCCGATGACCAGCAGCATCAGCACCACCGACTGCGCAGCGGACGAGGAGAGATCCAGACCGGTAAAGCCTTCGCGATAGATTTTGTAGATCAGCGTGGTGGTCGCCTGCACCGGCCCGCCGCCGGTGGCGGCATCGATTACCGGGAAGGTATCGAAGAAGGCGTAGATCAGATTCACCACCAGCAGGAAGAAGCTGACCGGCGTAATCAGCGGCAGCGAGAGGTTGAAGAAGCGACGCACCGGTCCGGCACCGTCAATGGCGGCGGCTTCCACCAGCGATTTGGGGATCGATTGCAGTGCGGCGAAGAAGAACAGGAAGTTGTAGCTCATCTGCTGCCAGATCGATGCCAGCACAATCAGGAACATCGCCTGACCGCTGTTTTGCGCATAGTTCCAGTTGTAGCCGATGTGGTTCAGCAGATAGCTGAACAGGCCCAGGCCCGGATTAAACAGGAACATCCACAGTACCGCGGCCACGACAGGCGCAACGGCGTAGGGCAGCAGCAACAGCGTCTGATAGAGACGGCGCAGCCGCACCACATAATCCACCAGCGCCGCCAGCAGCAGCGAAAAGACCATGCCGAACACCGTGACCATGCCGCTGAATTTTATGGTGGTCCAGAACGAATCCAGATAGTAAGGATCGGCAAACAGGCGTCTGAAATTTTCCAGCCCGACAAAGCTGCTGGAGATGCCAAAGGGATCGAGGCTTTGCAGCGAGTACCACAGCGCTTCACCGGCGGGCCAGAGAAAGAAGATGGCGGTAATCAGCAGTTGCGGCAGCACCAGAAGATAGGGCAACAGACTGGTGCGAAAGACCGGACGAGATGAAGACATGGCATACCTGGCGTCAGAGAGAGGGGCCAGCCTGAGCTGGCCCGCAAGGAGAGATTACTTCACCTGCTGCTGGAAGCGGCGCAGCAACTCATTACCGCGTTTCACTGCGTTATCCATCGCGTTCTGCGGCGACTGCTTGCCGGTCCAGACGCTTTCCAGCTCTTCGTCGATCACGGTACGAATCTGCGGCATATTGCCCAGACGCATGCCTTTAGTGAACGGCAGTGGCGGCTTGTTCATCATCTGTCGGGTGGCGATATCCGCACCCGGATTCTTATCGTAGAAGCCCTGCTGTTTAGTCAGCTCGTAGGCGGCGGTGGTAATCGGCAGATAGCCGGTTTTCTGGTGCCATTCCGCGGCGATTTCTGGTTTAGCGAGGAACTGCATAAACTCAGCCACGCCTTTGTAGGTTGTCGCATCTTTGCCTTTCATCACCCACAGGCTGGCGCCACCGATCAGGGCGTTCTGCGGCGCATTCGGCACGGTCTCGTC
Source organism: Pantoea sp. RG18 (assembly GCF_025910075.1). Lineage (NCBI taxonomy): Bacteria > Pseudomonadati > Pseudomonadota > Gammaproteobacteria > Enterobacterales > Erwiniaceae > Pantoea > Pantoea sp. RG18. Next base: position 130,819 of record NZ_JAPCIL010000014.1, on the reverse strand, counting down.
ATACGGCATCATGCCAACGCCGAAGTTGAATTTGGCGTAATGACGGATATCAGCCAGCGAACCGGATGAGGCGGTGGTGATGCCGCAGTCGCCGTTGTAGAACTTGGCGGTGGACTCATCTTTGCGGCCAAAGTAGGTGAAGTCCCCTTTCTTGTTCATCGCTTCCAGCAGCTCGATATGACGAACCAGTACCGGCTTGTTGAACTCCAGCACGGCGTCGAGTCCGTCAAACCCGTTGTTTTTGGTCGCTACCGGCAGAGCGTGCCAGGCGCTGAAGTTTTCAATCTGGATCCAGCCCTGCCAGCCGCTGGCGTAGCCACAGCTCATGCCCGATTTGCGCAGTGCAGCGGCATCCGTCGCCAGCTCCTGCCAGGTTTTCGGTGGCTGATCCGGGTTCAGACCCGCTTTTTTAAAGGCATCTTTGTTGTAGTAGAGCACTGGCGTTGAGCTGTTGAACGGCTGAGAGATCAGCTGACCTTTGCTGTCGCTGTAGTAGCCCGCCACCGTTGGCACGAACTGCTTTTCATCAAAGGGGATTCCGGCGTCTTTGAAGACCTGATGCACCGGCACAATCGCCTGCGAGGCCATCATGGTCGCCGTACCGACTTCATAAACCTGCAGCACCGCAGGGGCTTTGCCGCTGCGCACTGCCGCAATCCCTGCCGCCAGGCTCTGCTCGTAGTTACCTTTGTAGGTCGGAACAATTTTGTAATCGGGATGCGTCTGGTTAAAACGCTGTGCCAGCGAATCCACTTCTTTGCCTAGCTCGCCTTCCATAGAGTGCCAGAAAGGGATCTCAGTGGCGGCCATGGCATGGCTGCTGAGCGTCAGACCGAGCAGCACGCTCATCAGGCTACGACGAAAGGTAACGACGGACATAGAATTTTCCTGTGCAGGTAAATACGCGTGAAATCACGGATTTCTGTTTCGCGAAGTAACATGACACGGGGAAATGAAGGATTAATAACAGAAAGATGACAGCCGGGTGACAGACTGAATAGCGGAAAAGGCAGAGCGACTAACTGCAGCTGAGCTTGTTGACAAAGTCTGGCTTGGTTGCTGTAAGACTGAGCCCTGCACAGAGAACACGGTCAGATCGGAAAGACGCAAAATCCGTCATCCATGACATGCTCGGCCCGCGCCGTCCATGGCGCGGGACGCTTTCCTCCTCTGCCCGTGTTCCCTGTGCGTTGAGTTTGTTCGTTGCAGCCAAATTCACCCTGATTTGGGTTTTCAGCAATCTGAGCGGCTATACACCATTACAAAGTCGAGTTTATTTACATAAATTGTAACGGATACTGGCAATGACAGCACTTGTCCCTGCTTTTTAAGGGCAAACTCAAAGCCCGTTGGCGGCAACACCCACACCGATGCTCAAGGCCGTCGGCGGCGCAGGCAGGTTGCGGGCGGACAGCGCGCAGCCACCGGAGCGTACACGTAGTACGTGAGGATGGCGAGCACTGCCCAACCACAACCTGACCAGTAAGCCAGGCCTCTGAATATTAAGCTCCGAGGTACGCGCTGCGGACGGCTTCGTTGCAAAGGAGTGCTGCACCTGTGTCTTCAAGCACCACATGCCCGTTCTCCAGCACATAGCCCCGATCCGCCAGCTTCAGCGCCTGATTCGCATTCTGCTCCACCAGGAAAATCGTCATCCCCTCGCTGCGCAGCTGCTCAATGGTGTCGAAGATCTGCTGAATAATGATCGGTGCCAGTCCCAGCGACGGCTCATCCAGCAACAGCAGGCGCGGCTGGCTCATCAGCGCACGGCCAATCGCCAGCATCTGCTGTTCGCCGCCCGACATCGTCCCGGCGCGCTGGATTTTACGCTCCTCCAGACGCGGGAAGAGTTCATAAACGCGCTTGATCCGCGTCAGGTAGTCCGGACGGCTGGCAAAAAAGCCCCCCATCGCCAGGTTCTCTTCTACCGTCATGCGCGAAAAGACCCGCCGGCCTTCCGGCACGATGGCGATCGCTTCACGCATAATGCGCGAGGTTTGCCAGTCGGTGATGGTTTTGCCATCAAAGGTAATGGTGCCCTGCGTCGCGCGCGGCTCGCCGCACAGCGTACCCAGCAGCGTGGTTTTTCCGGCACCGTTAGCGCCAATCAGGGTGACGATTTCGCCCTGATTGATATAGAGGCTGACGTTGTGCAGCGCCTGAATTTTGCCGTAGTGGGCGCTGACGTTCTCAATGGTTAACATCGCATTTGCCATCTCAGGCCTCTCCTAAATAGGCACGAATGACATCCGGGTTATTACGAATCTCTTCCGGCGTTCCGTTAGCCAGCGGCGTTCCCTGATTGACCACATAAATACGGTCAGAAATCCCCATCACCAGCTTCATATCATGTTCAATCAGCAGCACCGACACCTTGTGTTCACCACGCAGCTCCGCAATCAGCGCGTCCAGCTCGTGCGTCTCTTTGGGATTAAGGCCCGCCGCCGGTTCATCCAGCATCAGGATCTCCGGGCGCGTCACCATACAGCGCGCAATCTCCAGCCGACGCTGCTGACCATAAGCCAGATTGCCCGCCTGACGGTTAGCCAGATCCAGCAGCCCCACCCGCTCCAGCCAGGTCGCCGCACGATCCAGCGCCTCGTTCTCACTGCGGCGAAACGCCGGGGTTTTCAGCAGACCGGAAAATACGCCGCTTTTCAGATGCTGATGCTGCGCCACCAGCAGGTTCTCAATGACCGTCATCTCACGGAACAGACGCACGTGCTGGAACGTCCGCACGATGCCCATCCGCGCAATCTTCTGGCCCGGCAACCCTTCCAGATGCTGCTCACGCAATGTGATCGTCCCGCCGGTTGGCTTGTAAAAGCCGGTCAGGCAGTTGAACACGGTGGTTTTACCGGCACCGTTGGGGCCAATCAGCGAAACGATCTCCTGCGGACGCAGCTCCAGCGCCACATTGTTCACGGCTAACAGACCGCCGAAGCGCATCATCAGGCCTTCAACGGCTAATAAAGGCTGAATCATGCCTGCTCTCCTTGTTTACCGGTTCTGAGCTTCAGATGCGGACGCTTCATCGGCAACAGGCCCTGCGGACGCCAGATCATCATCAGCACCATCAGGCCACCCAGCACCAGCATGCTGTACTCATTGAGATCGCGCATCAGCTCGCGTGACACCACCAGCAGAATGGCGGCCAGAATCACCGCAAACTGCGAACCCATCCCGCCCAGAACCACAATCGCCAGCACAAAGGCGGATTCGACAAAGGTAAAGGATTCCGGGCTGACAAAGCCCTGACGTGCCGCGAACAGGCTGCCGGCAAAACCGGCAAACGCGGCACTGATGGTAAAGGCGGTCAGCTTGATGCGGGTCGGGCTGAGGCCCAGTGAACGACAGGCAATCTCATCCTCGCGCAGGGCTTCCCAGGCTCGGCCCAGCGGCATCCGCAGCAGCCGGTTGATCACAAACAGCGTCAGCACCACCAGCAGCAGCGCCACCAGGTAGAGGAAGATAATGCGGTCGCTGGGATCGTACTTCAGCCCAAAGAAGTTATGGAAGGTATCCCAGCCGCCTTCACGCGGCGTACGACCAAACTCCAGACCAAACAGCGTCGGTTTCGGGATCTGGCTGATGCCGTTCGGCCCGCCGGTCAGGGCGGTATTGTTCAGCAGCAGAATACGCACGATCTCACCGAAGCCCAGCGTCACTATCGCCAGATAGTCGCCGCGCAGTCGCAGCACCGGGAAGCCCAGCAGCAGACCAAACAGCGCGGCAACTATGCCGGAGAGCGGCAGGCACTGCCAGAAGCCGAGACCGTAATAGTGGTTCAGCAGCGCAAAGGTGTAGGCACCTATGGCGTAAAAGCCGCCATAACCCAGCACCAGCAGGCCAGAGAGGCCGACCACCACGTTTAAGCCCAGACCGAGCATCACGTAGATCAGCGTCATGGTGGCGATATCGACGGTGCCGCGTGACACCAGGAATGGCCAGGCAACGGCGGCGATAATCAGCACCGCCATCACCAGCTTCTGCTTCGGCGTCGAGCCATCCAGACCCGGTAACACCAGCGCCGGACCGGAGATTTTCTTCAGGCCGCTTTGCCATACCGGACGCAGCAGCTGAAACAGAAACACCACCGCACAGCCTGTGGCGATCCAGTTCCAGCGCACGCTGCCGGCGTTCTGCACTACCAGATTAGTGCCGTCCAGATTCAGGCGCAGCCCCATAAAGAAGGTGGCGAGCACCAGCAGCATCACCGAGGAGATCAGGGCATTGATAAAGGAAGTCTTCATACTTTTTCGACCTCCGGGCGGCCCAGAATCCCGGTCGGCATCACCAGCAGCACCACAATCAGCAGGGCAAACGAGACCACATCTTTATATTCTGTGCTGAGATAGGCCGAGGTCAGCGCCTCGGCGATGCCCAGCACCAGGCCGCCAATCATCGCGCCCGGAATACTGCCAATCCCGCCCAGCACGGCGGCGGTGAATGCCTTCATACCTGCCATAAAGCCGATGAAGGGGTTGATTGAACCGTAGAACTGTCCCAGCAATACGCCCGCCACCGCGGCCATCGCGGCACCGATGACAAATGTCAGCGAGATCACGCGGTCAGTGTTTATCCCCAGCAGGCTGGCCATTTTCAGGTCTTCTGCGCAGGCGCGGCAGGCGCGGCCCATGCGTGAATAGCGGATAAAGGTGGTCAGCGCCAGCATCGCCAGGAACGTCACCACCCAGATCACTATCTGCATGGTAGAAATCGTGGCGGCAAAGCCGTTGCTCTCGCCTACCGTCCACTGTCCGGTAATCAGACTCGGCAGCGCCAGGTCACGTGAACCCTGCGTCAGGCTGACGTAGTTTTGCAGGAATATCGACATCCCGATGGCGGAGATCAGCGCAATCAGGCGCTTGGACGAGCGCACAGGCCGGTAGGCGACGCGCTCGATGCTCCAGCCGTAGGCGCTGGAGATAATTACCGCCATCACAAAGCCGGCCGCAATCATCAGCCAGGTGGTGTCGATGCCCATCATCATCAGGGCGGCAATCACGATAAAGGAGACATAGCTACCGATCATGTAGACCTCGCCGTGGGCGAAGTTGATCATGCCGATAATGCCGTAAACCATGGTGTAACCGATGGCGATCAGCGCGTAGGTGCTGCCCAGGGTCACACCGTTAAACATCTGCTGAATAAAATAGAGAAACTGCTCGGACATACCTTGACCCTTACTTAACCGATCATGGGCGATCGGGGTACAAAAAACGCCTGGCAGACCAGCACCAGGCGTTCGTGTCGCTGGTCAGGGGAAACCGGTTAACCGGCCTCCCGCTCACCACAAAACAGCCTGGTTTACTTCACAGCAGTCGAGGTGCCATCGGCATGCCATTTAAAGACGCCGAATTCAAAGCCCTTAAGGTCACCTTTCTCATCCCAGTTCAGGTTGCCCATGACGGTTGGCACCGCGGCACCTTCCTTGAGGTTTTTCACGATAGCGTCCGGCTCAGCGCTCTTGCTGCGCTCCATGCCGGTTGCCAGCGACTGCAGTGCGGCATAGGTGGTCCAGACGAACGGTCCGGTCGGATCCAGTTTCTTCGCTTTCAGCGCTTCCACGATCGGTTTGTTGGTTTCAACCTGGTCGTAGCGTTTTGGCAGGGTCACCAGCATGCCTTCAGAAGCGGCACCGGCGATGTTCGACAGCGAGGCATTACCCACGCCTTCCGGTCCCATAAACTGGGTTTTCAGGCCCGCAGCACGTGCCTGACGCACGATCTGGCCCATTTCCGGGTAGTAACCGCCGAAATAGACGAAATCGACGTTCTCTTTCTTGAAGCGCGCGACCAGCGTAGAGAAATCTTTATCGCCAGCGGTGATACCTTCAAACATCACGATATTAGCGCCCTGCTTTTTCAGGCTCTCCTGTACGGAGCGCGCCAGGCCTTCGCCATACTGCTGTTTGTCATGCACTACGGCGATGCGCTGCGGTTTAAGCTCGCTCATCACATATTTCGCGGCGGTCGGCCCCTGATCGGAGTCGAGACCGGTGGTGCGCATAATCAGTTTATAGCCGCGGGAAGTCAGGTCAGGGGCGGTCGCCGCCGGGGTAATCATCAGCACGCCTTCATCTTCATAGATGTCAGAAGCGGGCTGGGTGGATGAAGAGCAGAGATGACCGATCACGTAGCGGATGCCGTCGTTAATCACCTTGTTCGCTACCGCAACCGCCTGTTTCGGGTCACAGGCGTCGTCATATTTCACCGCAACCAGTTTGTTGCCGTTAACACCGCCTTTGGCGTTGATATCTTCAATTGCCTGAGTCGCACCGGCGAACTGCATGTCGCCGTACTGCGCCACCGGGCCAGACATTGCGCCGACAATCGCCACTTTGATATCTTCAGCCAGCGCCGCATGGCTCATCGCCAGTGCTACACATCCCGCCAGTAATGCGCGACCTTTCATTTTCATCCTGACTACCCCATTTGTTTTGTCGTGTATGTTGTGAGTGTTTGTGCTGTCAGATAAAGTCGAAAACTGATTAAGCATGAATGAGTTAGCGTACTTTTCTGACATTTTTTATTAATAAGGCTTTATTTTTCAGGTTATTAAACAGGAAGTTTCTTCTGTAAATCAACTGACATATTCAGAATTGACTGAGTGAAACAGCATAATACACTGGAGGCAACGGCCGGTTTTTCACCGCTTTGCCAGCGCGTTATGCTGGATTGATCGCACGCTCTCCCTGTTTACAACTATCATCCTGGCATCCCGACCATCTTTTGACCTGTTTTATTGATGAAAATGTGGTAGCACTCTGGTTGTACATTTTCGCTGCACTTTCCCCTGTTACAGAGGTTTTTGTTATGAAGCTCACTATCCAGCGTTTAACCACGCTGACCGCGCAGGACCGCATCGATCTTGGCAAAGTCTGGCCGGATCTGGAGATTGAACAACTGGAGCAGCAGCTGGATGAGCGCCATCGTCTCTATGCTGCCCGTTTTAACGACCGGCTACTGGCGGGTTTGCAGCTGGAAATCGCCGGGATCCACGGCAAAATTCACCGACTGTCGGTGCGCGATGTCACCCGGCGACGCGGGGTGGGACAATATTTACTGGAGGAGACGATCAGGCAGAATGGGTCGATAGCGGACTGGTGGATTGCCGATGATGGCAGTGACGATCAGCAGGTGCGGGCAGCCTTTATGCAGGCGTGTGGCTTCAGGGCGCAGAGTGACGGCTGGATAATGGCGGTAGAATAGTCAGGCGCAGAAAAACAAAAAGGGCGACATAAAGTCGCCCCTTAAGATGTCGAAGTGCGTTACGCTTCGATCGCCATACGCAGTTTCTTCATGGCGTTCTTTTCCAGCTGCCGGACACGTTCGGCTGACACGCCGTACTGATCGGCCAGCTCCTGCAGCGTGGTTTTATTGTCTTCGTCCAGCCAGCGGGCGCGAATGATGTGCTGACTACGCTCATCCAGACCTTCCATCGCATAGCTCAGCTTGTCAGCCGCATGCGCATCCCAGTTATCCTCTTCAATGCCGTCAGCAAAGTCAGAGGTTTTATCCTGAAGATAAAGCACGGGTGCCATAGAGCGGCCTTCGCTGCTCTCGTCGTCGGCAGACATATCAAAGGTCATATCCTGCGCGGCCATACGCGATTCCATTTCACGCACATCTTTGCTGCTTACGCCCAGCTCACGCGCAACCATCTCGACTTCGTCCTGATTGAACCAGCCCAGACGCTGCTTGGTTTTACGCAGGTTAAAGAACAGCTTACGCTGTGCTTTGGTGGTCGCGACTTTCACGATACGCCAGTTACGCAGCACGTATTCGTGAATCTCCGCTTTAATCCAGTGCACGGCAAACGAAACCAGACGCACGCCCACTTCTGGGTTGAAGCGACGTACCGCTTTCATCAGGCCGATATTGCCTTCCTGGACCAGGTCAGCCTGTGGCAGACCGTAGCCGGAGTAATTACGAGCGATATGAACTACAAAGCGTAGGTGAGACAGGATCAGCGTCTTTGCCGCATCCAGATCGCCCTGGTAATGCAGCCGTTCAGCCAACGCTTTTTCCTCTTCTGCCGAGAGCATCGGCCAGGTATTCGCAGCCCGGACGTAAGACTCCAGGTTGCCAAGAGGAGCAATAGCTAAAGTTTGCATTTCTTTGGTCATTCAAACCCTCACAAATTCAGTGGAATTGCCGCACATTTCCCTGCGCAGACGATACATTACGTCAACGTCGCGCGAAATCCGAAAGCAATCTGTGCTACTTAGAGTGGTAAAGTTATCCACAAGTTCAATTATAGCGGTGAATATTTTACACACAGATGACAGGAAGGGAAGAGGGGAAATATCCTCTGCACCCACCATCGGTAGCAGAGGACCATTATAACAAAAAAATGTTGCAGGCGTTTACTGCGGCGTAAATCGACGTAAATGTTGTACCGTTGCCAGCCACGCAGCCACCCAGCCGATGATCGCCGCAATCAGTAACAGCAGCAGCGCCTCATCCCACGAGAAGCCTTCCAGCGAGAAGGTGGTACCAAATACCGTCGCTACACTGGCAACAACGGACTGCAGACGCAGCACCAGCACTTCCGACAGCAGCAGCGACAGCACTGCCCCGCTGAAGCCCAGCAGCGCCCCGCCATAGAGGAACGGACGCAGGATAAAGCCGTCAGTGGCACCAATCAGCTTCTGCACGTTAATGGTGTCGCGTCGGGCAAAGATGCTGAGCCGGACGCTGTTACCGATCACCAGGAACACTGCCACGATCATCAGCACGCCAATCATTGAGGCGATCTGCCCCACCAGCCCGGTCAGCGCCGCCAGCCGCGCAAACCAGCTATCATCCATCCGCACTTCATCCACGCCCTGCACTTTAGTTACCCGATCGCGCAGGCTTTGCATGGTGTCTGAGTTCTGGAAATTGAGCTTAGGTGTGATGATGGCCACCGCAGGCAGCGGATTCTGCTCCAGCATATCCATTGCGCCGCCAAAGCCTGACCAGTTGCGGAACTCGTTCAGCGCCTCTTCCCGCGTCAGGTAGTTGACGTTATCCACGCCTTCGACCTGCTTGAGCTGCGCCACCACGTTTTCTGCCGCCGTGTCATCCAGCGTTTTGGAGAGATAAACGGTTAACTGCGGCGCCGGATACCACTGCGTTGCCGCCTGGCTGACGTTTTTCCACACCATGTAGCAGACGCTGGGCAGCGTCAGTGAAATGGCGATGACCATCACCGTCAGCAGGGTGGCCAGTGGCTGACGCCACATATCAGAAAGCGTGCCGCGCAGCGCATAGCGCCACTGCTCCTGCCAGCCGCCTTTCAGCGCTTTGCTCTTCGACTGCTGCTTCGCTTTCGGCGCAGCCGGACGTTTAATGCGTTTATTGACCATCGTGGCCTCCGTGCAGACGTCCCTGATTCAGCGTCATCATCCGGTAGTTGCGTCGGGCGATAAGACCGCTGTCATGCGTCGCCATCAGGACGGTGACGCCGACGCGGTTAAACTCTTCGAACAGGCGCAGAATATCTTCTGACAGCGCGTCGTCAAGGTTACCGGTCGGTTCATCGGCCAGCAGCACGGCGGGCTTATTCACCACCGCACGGGCGATGCCCACACGCTGCTGTTCACCGCCAGAAAGCTGAATCGGATAACTTTTCGCTTTGTCGAGCAGACCCACTTTATCCAGTGCCGCCGAAACGCGACGACGAATATCTTCGCCGCTGGCACCGGAGATAATCAGCGGGATCGCCACATTTTCATAAACCGAACGATCCATCAGCAGGTGGTGATCCTGGAAAATCATGCCGATCTGACGACGCAGGAAAGGCACCTCACTGTTACGCAGGCGGGAAATGTCATGGCCGCTGAACCATATTTTTCCGGCACTCGGGCGCTCAATGCCACAAATCAGCTTCAGCAAGGTACTTTTACCGGCACCGGAGTGGCCGGTCAGAAACGCCATTTCGCCGGGACGCAGACGGAAATCTACCCCCTGCAGCGCCTGACGTCCGCCGAGATATGCCTTACTGACCTCTTCAAAGCGAATCATCCTAATTAGTCCTCTCGGGCAAACAGTGCCTCAATAAAATCTTCTGCCTTAAACGGCCGTAAATCTTCAATGCCTTCACCGACGCCGATGTAGCGAATCGGAATACCGAACTGATCGGCCACCGAGAAGATCACGCCGCCTTTGGCGGTGCCATCCAGCTTGGTGAGCGCAATCCCGGTCACGCCAACGGCTTCATTAAACAGTCGGGCCTGGCTGACCGCATTCTGTCCGGTGCTGGCATCCAGCGTCAGCATCACTTCGTGTGGCGCTGAATCATCCAGTTTCTTCATCACGCGGGTGATTTTTTTCAGCTCTTCCATCAGATGCGATTTGTTCTGCAGACGACCCGCGGTATCGGCAATCAGCACGTCAACGCCACGCGATTTAGCCGCCTGAATAGCATCGAAGATCACCGAAGCGGAATCTGCACCGGTGTGCTGAGCAATCACCGGAATGTTATTGCGCTGGCCCCACACCTGCAGCTGCTCAACAGCCGCGGCGCGGAAGGTATCACCAGCCGCTAACATCACGGATTTGCCTTCAGCCTGATACTGGCGCGCCAGTTTACCGATGGTGGTGGTTTTACCTACACCATTGACGCCAACCATCAGGATCACAAACGGCGTTTTGCCTGAGACGTCCAGTGGCGCATCCACTTTCGCCAGAATCGAGGCCATCTCCGCTTTCAGCAGGCCGAAGAGCGCTTCCGCGTCACGCAGCTGCTTGCGGTTTGCCTGCTGGGTCAGATGCGTGATGATGCGGCGAGTGGTATCCACACCCACATCCGCAATCAGCAGTTGCTCTTCCAGCTCGTCAAACAGCTCATCATCAATCTTTTTGCCACGGAACAGGCTGATAAAACCGGAACCGAGGTTCTGACGGGTTTTCACCAGGCTGCGCTTCAGGCGGGCAAAGAAGCCCTCTTTGCTGGGACGCTCCTGCTCCTGCACGATGAGTGGCGCGGCGGCCAGCGGGAGATCGCTGACGGTATCGGATAATGTCTCTGCCGGTTCCGCGTCGGTGACTTCGGCTTCGCCCAGTGCCAGTGCCAGTGCGGTCAGCTCTTCCTCGGTGAGCGGTGCTTCCGTTTCGCTGTCCGATATTTCAACGATCGCAGCTTCGTCCGGCGTCAGCGCTTCATCGCTTAACGGCGCTTCGGCTTCGCTGTGCTGGGTTTCAACGATCCCGGCGTCATCCAGCGCCAGCGCGGTCAGCTCTTCTTCGCTTAACGGCGCGTCCGCTTCGCTGTCCGGGGTTTCAACGATCGGGGCGTCGCCCAGTGCCAGGGCGTTCAGCTCTTCTTCGCTTAACGGCGCATCGGCGGGTTCCGCATCAACGGCTGGTTTTACCACGTCGTCGGCGTCAATAACCGGCGTCGCGTCATGTTCAGGTGCGGTGATTTCCAGTAGCGCTTCAGGATCGGCCTCAATCGGCGCAGCTTCATCCAGCACCATGGGTGCTGACTCGTGCGGCGCTGCCGCGGTGACTTCCGCCTCACGCTGCTGCCCGGCCACCGTTTCGGTGATAACGACAGTCTCTTCCGCTTGCGCTTCAGCCTGGCTTAATGCCGGGGCGTCCTGTTCTGCCTGCTGCTCTGCGGGTTCTGCGACCTCTTGTGTCGGCTCCTCCGCTACAGGTTGTTTCTCTTCCTCTTTGCCAAATCCCAGCCAGGAAAAAAAGCCACGTTTTTTCTCTTTTGCCATTGTGTGACGACACTCCTCGATGGCTTTGTCCCGGTCGCGCGTGGTTTCCAGGGGTAAATCAATGAAAGTTGGTCAGCGCCAGACCGGCGTAAACCGCAGAATAATGCATGACTTCAGCAACTCAGTAGTCTAACACTTTCCAGCCAGCTCACCACAGCACCCTTTTTTAACGTTTCTTCTCACCGATTCGCCCGTTAAACTACGCAACAAATTATGACGAGTTGTGAGCAAGATGAATAAAAACCCCCGCAGTACAGGCGGTGCCGGGCAGATTCGCATCATTGGCGGCCAGTGGCGCGGACGCAAACTGCCGGTGCCGGACAGCGCCGGACTGCGCCCGACCACCGATCGGGTACGTGAGACGCTGTTTAACTGGCTGGCCCCGGTGCTGCCAGAGGCGCGCTGCCTCGACTGCTTTGCCGGTAGCGGCGCATTAGGACTGGAAGCCCTGTCGCGTTACGCGGGATCGGCGACGCTGCTGGAGCTGGAACGGCCAGTGGCGCAGCAGCTGACAAAAAATCTGCAGACGTTGCGCGCCAGTAATGGCACCGTGATTCAGACCAATGCGTTAAACTGGCTGGCACAGCCAGGTGAACCCTTTGATGTGGTGTTTATCGATCCGCCGTTTCGTCAGGGATTGCTGGAACAGACGTTACAGCTGCTGGAGCAGAATCACTGGCTGGCAGATCAGGCGCTGATTTACGTCGAAAGTGAAGTGGAAAATGGCGCACCGCCGGTGCCGCCGGAGTGGGATCTTTATCGCGAGAAAATAGCCGGACAAGTGGCTTATCGTTTGTATCAACGTCAACAGGAGACGCAGGATGTTACTTAATTTGGGGCGTCTGTTGATGCTATGCGTGTGGGGATTTCTGCTGGCTAACCTGGTTCATCCCTACCCGAAACCGCTGACTTATTTTATCAACGTTGCGCTGATTTTCATGATCCTGATGCATGGCCTGCAGCTGGTGTTACTGCGCACCACGCAGACCAAAGATGCGCCGCCGATTGATCGCGTCACCCAGGCCAAAGTGTTTCTGTTCGGGGTGTTCGAACTGGTCGCCTGGCAGAAGAAAAACTTCCCACGCAAGAAATAATCCCGGGCGGGTGCAATGCCCGCCGGTTACTGCCGGGGTGTGAAGCTGATAAAGCGCGTGCCCTGCATCTTCAGCTCGCCTCTGGCGCCCTTGTCCAGCTGATGATATTCCGCCTCTTTAAGCTGCACTTTGATGTCGCTGGCACCGTTCAGCGGGTGAAACAGCACCTCGTAGCGCATCTCTTCCCCGGCGATCACTTCCCGCTGCCGTGAACGGCGATTGGGTGCAGGAAATTCACGTTTGGTTCTGACCTCAACCTGCAGAGAACGCTCGGGTGAAGCGTCATTCACCGCCACTTCCCGGCGTTGCTTAATGAACTGACGGGTCGCCAGCACGGCGATAATCGCCAGAACGATGATAAAGATTAGCGGCGGTTTGCTCATAGCGTTCTTGTGCCTGCAGGATGATTAATCAGGCGGCAAAGCATACAACCAGAGTTGCCTGATTGTCACATCTCAGAGGCTTAACCTAAACTGAAAGGGATATTTTGGGATCTTTCACCATTTTGAACAAAAAAGGGAGAAACAATGCTCTGGTCTTTCCTCGCTGTACTTTTCTCCGGCTGGCTCTATGTCGACGCCACCTATCGCGGCCCGCAATGGCAACGCTGGTTATTTAAGCCGGTCACGCTGCTGCTGCTTGTCGGGCTGGCCTGGCAGGCACCGGTGCTGCAGACTACGGACTACCTGATTCTGGCCGGTCTGGTCGCGACGCTGGTCGGTGATGCGTTAACGCTGCTGCCGCGTCAGCAGATGCTCTATGCCATCGGGGCTTTCTTCCTGTCGCACCTGCTTTATACCCTCTGCTTCGCCGCCAGCATGACCATGACCTTCTTCTGGCCAATTCCGCTGACGCTGCTCATCATCGGTGCCGCCCTGATTGGCGTCATCTGGAGCCGACTGGAAGATCTGCGCTGGCCTGTCTGCACCTTTATCGGCATGACGCTGGTGATGACTTGGATAGCGACCGAGCAGTACTTCTTCCGCCCGACCGATTACAGCTTCTCGATCATGGTGGGTGCCGGTCTGCTGCTGCTGGCAAACGCCGTCTGGTTTATCTCACACTATCGTCGCCGCTTTACCGCCGACAGCGCGATTGTCGCCGCCTGCTACTTCGCTGGTCACTTTATGATCGTGCGCTCGTTGTGGGTCGTCTGAAAAAATAGCCTTGACTCTGGAGTTCACTCCAGAGTGTAGGATAAGGGATGGGCTGCGTTGCTCATCCCACTATTCTTACACTCTGGAGGCCATATGCATCAACATCACGCCTGTGGCTGCGGCAAACCCCGTGCCAGTCACGCCGCAGCAAAACCGCTGTGCCAGGTTCGCCAGGCCCGCCCCCTCTCCCTTTCTATCCACGCCGCGACGCCTGTACCTGCGGAGACGGCAGGCTGTTGCTGTGACAGTCACTGCAGCCCTGGCAACGACGCCGACACCGCTGAGGAAAGCGACCGGCGAGGTGCCGACAGTTATCCCTTTAGCTGGCAGGTCAGCGGGATGGATTGCCCGTCGTGTGCCCGCACCATTGAAACCGCTGTCCGTCAGGTAAGTGGCGTGACCGACGCCCGTGTCTTGTTCAGCAGCGAGAAACTGGTGGTCAACGCTGACCAGGACGTACAAAACGCCGTTGAACAGGCGGTGAAAAAAGCCGGCTTCCAGCTCGCAACCCCATCAGCCACGTCGGCCACATCCCCCGCTACGCCGGGCTGGCAGCATAACCGGATGCTGATTTTGCTGGCGCTGCTGGTGCTTGCCAGTAGCATTCTCAGCCAGTTCGCGCCCGCCTGGGGCGATCGGCTGTTTGTGCTGACCACGCTGGTCGGCCTGGTCCCGGTGGCGCGCGGCGCGTGGCAGCGTCTTCGCAGCGGATCGCCTTTTACTATTGAGACATTAATGACGCTGGCGTCAGCTGGCGCACTGATTATTGGCGCACACGCTGAAGCCGCGATGGTGCTGGTGCTGTTTCAGCTGGGCGAACAGCTGGAAAGCTATGCCGCTTCCAGGGCGCGCAGCGGCGTAACCAGCCTGATGGCGTTGCGGCCTGAATCGGCGATTCGCCTTGAACAGGGCAAACGTACTGAGGTACCACTCGCAGCGCTGCAACCCGGCGATGTGATTGAAGTCGCGGCGGGCAGCCGCTTGCCGGTCGATGGCAGCTTAATCAGTCCGCTTGCCAGTTTCGATGAGAGCGCGCTAACCGGTGAATCACTGCCGGTAACGCGGGCCAGCGGCGAAAAAATCCTCGCCGGTGCTACCAGCGTTGATCGCCTGGTGATGCTGGAAGTGGTGTCGAAGCCGGGTGAAAGCGCGATCGACCGTATCCTGCAACTGATTGAAGAAGCGGAAACGCATCGTGCGCCGGTCGAACGCTTTATCGACCAGTTCAGCCGTATTTACACGCCGCTGGTCATGCTGCTGTCGCTGCTGGTGATGGTGGTGCCGCCCCTGCTCGGCGCAGGCGACTGGCAGCCGTGGATCTACAAAGGGCTGACACTGCTGTTGATTGGCTGCCCCTGTGCACTGGTGATCTCCACGCCTGCCGCCATTACCTCCGGGCTGGCTGCGGCGGCGCGACAGGGCGCACTGATCAAAGGCGGTGCGGCGCTGGAGCGGCTGAGTTCGGTGCGCAGAATGGCGTTTGATAAAACCGGTACCCTGACGCTGGGCAAGCCACAGCTGACGCAGATCCTGCGCTTTGGCACGGCCAGCGAGTCAGAGATGCTGGCGCTGAGCGCCGCTGCGGAACAGGGTGCCACCCATCCGCTGGCCAGCGCTATCGTGGCGGCCGCGCAGGCGCGTGATCTGGTGATTCCTGACGCGCAGGATCAGCTGGTGCAGGCGGGACGCGGCATCAGCGCGAAAGTCGCTGGCCAGCAGATTCAGCTGCTGACGCCCGGCCATGCACCCGATCTGACGCCGCAGCAAAATGCGCAGATAGCGCAACAGGAAGCTGAAGGTGAAACCCTGGTGGTGCTGATGCGCGATGGCGAAGCGCTGGGTGCGCTGGCTCTGCGCGATCAGCTGCGCGACGACGCCGTCGAGGCGTTAAAGGCGCTGAAAAAGCTGGGTATTGAGAGCCTGATGCTGACCGGCGACAATCCGCGCGCTGCGGCGACCATTGCCCGCCAGCTCGATATTGATTATCGCGCCAGTCTGCTGCCCGCCGATAAAGTCGCGGCGATCCGCGAACTGAGTCAGCAACAGCCGCTGGCGATGGTCGGGGATGGCATTAACGACGCGCCAGCAATGAAAGCGGCAACGCTGGGCATTGCGATGGGCAGCGGCACCGATGTGGCGCTGGAAGCGGCCGATGCTGCCCTGACGCGTAATCAGCTCAGCAATCTGGCTCCGATGATTGCGCTGGCACGCCGGACTCGGCGCATCATCCGTCAGAATATCGGTATTGCGCTGGGGCTGAAGGCGATTTTCCTGGTCACAACCCTGCTGGGTCTGACCGGACTCTGGCTGGCGGTGCTGGCAGATTCGGGTGCGACCGCGCTGGTCACCGCCAACGCGCTGCGGTTACTGCGTCGCCGCGCCTGAGCAGGCGGCTTCTGATCTGAAGAGTGAGGTTAACGGCGGCCTGTACGGCTGTCGTTAACCCGCCATGCCTTTGCGGATCAGAAAATGATAGGGCAGCGTGTCGGTTTGCTGCTCCAGCAAGCCATGTTCCATAAAGCGGCAGAAGCCGGGAATATCGCGCGTGGTGGCCGGATCATCGGCGATGATCAGCAACGTCTCGCCATCCTGCAGGCTGCGTACGGTTTTGCGCACCATCATCACCGGCTCCGGGCAACGCAGGCCACGGGCATCCAGCTGATGGTCGGCAGAGGAAAAAGCATCGCTCATAATCAACTCGGTTCAGGTAAGGGGCGCTCATTCTAGCGCGTGCTGGCGGTGAAGCAAGGCGATAACGATTGCGCTAAAATTAACCATTGCATAAAAAGCACAACGCGGTAAGATGCCGCCGCTTTTTGCTCATAAAACTGCCAGGCGCTGCCCGAACGGCGTCCCGCAATGGGTTCCCTCACCCCAACATTAAAAAGGTTGAATATGCTCGCATTTTCTTCGCGTCAGCGCATGCATGCGCTTTTCTGGTTATCGCTGTTTCACCTGCTGGTGATCACTTCGAGTAACTATCTGGTTCAGTTGCCTATTTCAGTGTTTGGCTTCCACACCACCTGGGGTGCATTCAGCTTCCCGTTTATCTTCCTGGCGACCGACCTCACCGTGCGTATTTTTGGCGCACCGCTGGCCCGACGCATTATTCTGGCCGTGATGATCCCGGCACTGTTTATCTCTTACAGTGTCTCGGCGCTGTTCTATCAGGGTGAATGGCAGGGCTGGCAGGCACTGGAAGTGATGAATCTGTTTGTTGCCCGTATCGCCTGCGCCAGCTTTATGGCTTACGCGCTGGGTCAGATCCTCGACGTTCACGTGTTCAACCGTCTGCGTCGCCTGCCACAGTGGTGGATTGCGCCGGGCTGCGCCATGTTCCTCGGGAATATCAGCGATACGCTGGCCTTCTTCTTTATCGCCTTCTATAAAAGCCCCGATGCGTTTATGGCGCAGCACTGGGTTGAGATTGCCCTGGTGGATTACAGCTTCAAAGTGCTGATCTGCATGGTCTTCTTCCTGCCCGCCTACGGCGTGCTGCTCAACGCGGCGCTGAAACGTCTGGCTGAACGCCAGACCGCCCGCCAGGTCAATTTCGGCTAAGTGCCCATACGGTTTCCACTACTATCCGCTAAGATCTTCTGACAATCATCAGGTTGCGTTTGCAACCTGATTCCTGTTGTATTAATGCCTGACTGGAAACTTAAAAAGGGATTCTGATGCGCAACCTGGTGAAATATGTAGGAATGGGTTTACTGGTACTCGGCTTAGCAGCCTGTGACCAGAAGAAAGATGAAGCGGCGAATGACAACGGCGTCAGCGCCAGTCAGTCGGCGCAAACCGTCACGCTGATGGATGGCAAACTGAGCTTCTCGCTGCCACCAGGCATGTCCGATAAAAGCGGTAAACTGGGTTCGCAGACCACTAACATGCAAGTTTATGCGGATGAAACCGGTGCCCGCGCCATTATTGTGATTGCCGGCGACCCGACCAATGATGGGCTGGATGTGCTGTCGCAGCGTATGGAACAGCAGCAGCGTAACCGCGATCCGCAGTTGCAG
The DNA here is from genome assembly GCF_025910075.1 of Pantoea sp. RG18. Classification (NCBI taxonomy): domain Bacteria; kingdom Pseudomonadati; phylum Pseudomonadota; class Gammaproteobacteria; order Enterobacterales; family Erwiniaceae; genus Pantoea; species Pantoea sp. RG18. The sequence continues at coordinate 112,833 of NZ_JAPCIL010000014.1, read as the reverse complement.
GTGGTGTCGAACAAATCTGTGACGCTGAAAGATCAGCCCGCACAGCAGCTGGATACGGTGATTTCTGCCAACAACCAGACCTCATGGTCTTCAGTGGTTCTGGCGAAAGTAGATGGCAAACTGGTGACGCTGCAGATTACGCTGCCAGGTGATAATCAGCAGCAGGCGCAGAGCGATGCTGACAACATCGTGAAAAGCATTACGCTGAAGTAAAACAAAAGGCTGGCTTCCCTGCACGGGGAAGCCAGCCTTCGTTCAGAAGGGCTTTTTATAAACCTGCATTCTCGCGAATATATTTCCGCGCTTTCACCGCATATTCAAACGGATTGGCCAGTGCCGGATCCTGCTCCGCTTCAACCACCATCCAGCCTTTATAGCCGTAATCATCCAGGATTTTGAACACCGGTCTGAAGTCGATCACGCCATCGCCCGGTACGGTAAAGGTGCCCTTTTTCACTCCTTCCAGGAACGAAAGATGGTTCTCACGCACCTCGGCGACCACCTCATCACGCACATCCTTAAGATGAACGTGGAAGATGCGCGGCAGATATTTCTCCAGTACCGCCAGCATTTTCTGCTGGGAGCCTTCGGAGTAGTAGACGTGGCCGGTGTCATAGAGCAAACCGACCTGCTCGTCGGTCATCTCCATAAACCGGTCAATCTCTTCAGTGGTCTGAATGCCGGTGCCCATATGGTGATGCAGCGTCACGCGCATCCCCTTCTCCGCCGCGATGCGGGCCAGTTCGTTGTAGCCTTCCGCGGTTAACTGCCACTCTTCATCGCTGAAAATGGCTTTCTCTTCAAACACCGCAAGCCCGGTGCCCTGAATACTTTTACTCTGTTCAGAACAGCCAATCACCCGCGCGCCCATTGCATGCAGGAAGTTCATATGCTCGATGAACTGTTCGATAGTTTTCTGTTTGTCGCCGTTGGCGAAAAAGGTGCTGAACCAGGCGTTGCAGATCTCGATGCCGCGAATGTCGAGCATCGGTTTCAGGATCGCCGGATCGCGGGGATATTTGCTGCCCACTTCACTGCCGGTAAAGCCAGCCAGCGCCATCTCACTGACGGTCTGCTGGAAGGTATTCTCACTGCCGAGATCCGGCATGTCATCGTTGGTCCAGCCGATCGGGGCGATCGCCAGTTTTACATTCTCTTTGTTCATTATCTTATTCCCAGGCGGAGAGCGGCCATGCCGCATAGACAGCTAAATCAGTTATAGAAAGCAGGACGCGGCGGCATCTCTACCGGCTCAATCGCACCACTGTTCTGCGCTTTAATGCAGGCATCGGCGGCGACTGAGGCGGCAAAGCCATCCCAGGCAGAAGGACCGGTCAACTGGCCCGCTTTGATGTCGTTGATAAACGCCTGCAGCTCAACGTCATACGCTTCGATAAAGCGATCTTTCCAGTCCACCAGAATGGTGTTCGAGAGGCGGGCCTCTTTGCGCAGCTGCACCGAAGAGGGCTCTGGCAGGCGGGCAATCCCCTCTTCACCCACCACTTCACACTGGATGTCATAGCCGTAAGCGCAGTTAACGAAGATCTCGACGTCAATGCGAACCCCTTTCTGGGTTTCAAACAGCACGATCTGCGGATCTTTCAGCTGACTGTGTGACTTCGAGGTGACGCGCGGGAAGACTACCTGCACCGTTTTATAGTCATCGTTTGTCAGCCAGCGCAGCACATCCAGCTCGTGGATCAGGGTGTTGGTGATCGCCATCGGCGTGGTGTAGTTCTCCGGCACGGTCGGGTTGCGGTGCGCACAGTGCAGCATCAGCGGCTCACCGATATCGCCATCGGTGATCACTTTTTTCAGTGCACGGTAGCCCGCATCGTAAGGACGCATAAAGCCGACCTGCACCAGGCGTTTACCCGCCTGAATCTCTGCATCCACGACCCGGCGGCAGCCCTCGGCGCTCATCGCCAGCGGCTTTTCACAGAACACCGGTTTACCGGCGGCAATCGCCGCTAAGGTGAACTCTTCATGGGTCGGATCCCATGAGGTGACCAGCACCGCATCAACATTCGGAGACTGAATCACGTCGTGTCCATTTTCGAATACCTCCGCCTCAATATTCAGGCGTTGCAGTGCGGCACGCGCACCTTCGACATTAATGTCAGAGACGGCAACCACCTGTGCACCCTGCAGCACATGGCTGCAGCGACGAATATGTTCCTGACCAATTGCACCTGTACCGATGACGCCAAGTTTCAAAGTCATAATTACACCTGTGTAGGGTTCGTACGGAGAAGAGCAAAACGGGCCGCGGCACGGCCCTGAAATTAATATTTTCGCGCCTGATCCAGATGGCTGTTGAGCTTGTCCGCCACCGCCTGAGAACGTTCGGTCTTCGAGGCCTGCGCCACGCCGACGTGCCACCAGCTGAAATATTTGTGGATCATGGTTTTTGGCAGCACTTTGATGTCGATAAGAGTGGAAACCGTCTGGGTGCGGGCATCTTCCAGCGCCGCCTTAAGCTGCTCCAGCGTGGTCACACGATAGGTTTTGCAGCCATAACCGGCGGCAATAGCGGCGAAATCGACCGGGATAAAGCCGCCGTCCAGCTTGCCGCCTTCCGCATTACGGAACCGGAACTCGGTGGTAAAGCTGTCCATGCCGTGTTCCATCTGCAGGTTATTGATGCAGCCGTTGGTCATGTTATCCAGCAGCACTACGTTGATCTTCGCCCCTTCCTGAATCGAGGTGACCAGCTCTGAATGCAGCATCATAAAGGAGCCATCACCGACCAGCGCATAGACCTCGCGCTGCGGCTGCGCCAGCTTCACACCCAGCGCGGCATTCACTTCATAACCCATGCAGGAGTAGCCATATTCAACGTGGTAGGCGTTGTAATCTTTGGTGCGCCAGACGCGCTGCAGGTCGCCCGGCAGACTGCCCGCCGCTGCCACTACCACTGCGTCTTTCGGCAGTTGCTCATTTAAGGTGCCGAGCACGCTGCTTTGCGTCAGTAGCGACTGGGTCAGGCGGTTAAACTCAGCGAACACTGCTTCGCGGTCGAGATGATCCGCAATCTCCGGCACAAAGTCGCCATCGTGATATTCCACCAGGTAGACGCGCTGCGTCTCTTTCAGCAGCTGGCTCTGCGCCTGCTCAATCTGATTGCCCCAGTCATTACTGTAGTGCTGCGAGGCCAGCCCGGCGGTGAGCGCGGTCAGCCCTTCGCGGGCATCAGCCAGCAGCTGCACGCCATCGAGCTTGTAGCTGTCAAAGTTGCTGACGTTGATGTTCAGGAAGCTGACATCGGGATGCTGGAAAATCCATTTCGACGCGGTAGTGAAGTCGGTGTAGCGGGTGCCGATGCCGATCACTAAATCGGCCTCTTTCGCCAGCAGGTTAGCCGCCAGACAGCCGGTTTCGCCCACGCCGCCGACATTCAGCGGATGGTCAGAGACCAGCGTGCCTTTGCCCGCCTGCGTCTCCGCAAAGGGAATCTGATAGCGCTCGGCAAACTGGCGCAGCGCCTCGCCCGCTTCGGAGTATTTCACTCCGCCGCCGCAGATAATCATCGGCTTGCGCTTACGGTTAATCAGCGTCAGGGCATCTGCCAGCTGCGCCGCCACCGGCAGGCGGCGATCCAGACGGTGCACCCGTTTCTGGAAGAAGTAGTCCGGGTAATCCCAGGCTTCGCCCTGCACATCCTGCGGCAGCGACAGCGTGACCGCGCCGGTTTCTGCCGGATCGGTCAGTACGCGCATGGCGTTGATACAGGCGGACATCAGCTGTTCCGGGCGGCTGACGCGATCCCAGTATTTGCTGACGGCGCGGAAGGCATCGTTGGTGCTGATGCTGAGATCGTAGCTCTGCTCAATCTGTTGCAGCACCGGATCGGGCTGGCGGGTGGCGAAGACGTCGCCTGGCAGCAGCAGCAGAGGAATGCGGTTGGCGGTAGCGGTCGCCGCGGCGGTGATCATATTGGCCGCACCAGGCCCCACAGACGAACTGCAGGCGATAATCTGGCGGCGCAGCGACTGGCGCGCAAAGCCGGTGGCAGCATGAGCCATACCCTGCTCATTACGGCCCTGGTAGACCACCAGATCGCCGCTATCCTGTTCCAGCGCCTGGCCCAGCCCCAGCACGTTGCCATGTCCGAAAATGGCGAAGATGCCTTTTACGAACTTCGTCTCAACGCCATCGACATCAATGAATTGATTATCAAGAAATTTAACCAGCGCCTGTGCCGTGGTCAGTCTGATAGTGCCCATATTCTTCCTTACATGCTGGTGGACCCCGACTTCCGCGACAGAACGCCAGGCGTTGTCATCGGCGGAAAAGGCGACCTGAATAACTGAAACGTGAGGCGATTATAAACAAATATATTTTTCATAAAACACGATTACAGAAGAAACATTTCATTTTGCGAGTGAGATCAAATTTAATGACGGCAACAGGTCTGGCGGGCGATTACAGTGGGGAAATCTGGAACGTTTAACAGAGAGTGATGCCTGATGAAAAAATTCATTTCAATGCAGCAGCTTGCCTGACTGGCGTACGGATTCCTGCGATCCCCTTCACAACCCTGACATACCGCACATCACGCTGGCAGAGTTCGCGCAGGCGGGCGGCAATCAGGAGTTTTACCTGGTTCACAAAATTGCGATGGATATTTCATTTCGTATTGAATATGGAATTTTTATTCCTCATACTCCCCTCATAGCCAGTCAGACACCTACAGACCCGGAAGCAGAGCGAAACTGGTGTCGGTCTTTACGCCCGCCAGCGCTGCTAATCACAGAAGGAAACCACAGGTATGAGTACACAACAGAAACCGCTTGATGTGATTTGTATCGGGCGCATCGCCGTTGATTTTTATGGCCAGCAAATCGGGGCGCGACTGGAAGATGTCACCTCCTTTGCTAAATATCTGGGCGGATCGTCAGGCAATGTCGCCTATGGCACCGCGATTCAGGGGCTGAAATCGGCGATGCTGGCGCGGGTGGGAGATGAGCATAATGGTCGCTTTCTGCGTGAAGAGTTGCAGCGCGTAGGCTGTAACACCGATGCGCTAATCACCGATCCGCAGCGTCTGACCGGACTGGTGATCCTCGGCATCAAAGATGAAGAGACTTTTCCGCTGATTTTCTACCGCGATAACTGCGCCGATATGGGTCTGGTCCCGGACGATATCGACGAAGCTTTTATTACCTCTGCGCGCGCCGTAGCGGTTACCGGCACCCACTTATCCCATCCTCAGACCCGCGAAGCGGTGCTGAAAGCGCTGGATATCGCCCGCCGCAACGGCCTGCGCACGGCGCTGGATATCGATTACCGTCCGGTGTTGTGGGGACTGACCTCTCTGGGCGACGGTGAAACACGTTTCATTGAGTCGTCACAGGTCACGCAGCAGTTACAGGAAGTGGTGCACTATTTCGATTTGATCGTCGGCACCGAAGAGGAGTTTCATATTGCCGGTGGCAGCACCGACACACTGACCGCGCTGAAAAACGTGCGTCAGGCGAGTCAGGCGACGCTGGTCTGCAAACGCGGTCCGTTGGGTTGCGTGGTGTTTGAAGGCGAGATCCCGGATAGCTGGGAACAGACTGAGCTGCACACGGGCGTACGCGTCGAGGTTCTCAACGTGCTGGGCGCGGGCGATGCCTTTATGTCTGGCCTGCTGCGCGGCTGGCTGAATGATGAGGGCTGGACTCAGGCGTGCCGTTACGCCAACGCCTGCGGAGCGCTGGTGGTATCACGCCACGGTTGCGCACCCGCCATGCCAACCAAAGCGGAGCTGGATGATTTCCTGAGTCGCGACAAAGAGGTGAAGCGTCCCGATCTCGACAGCCGTCTGAACCATCTGCACCGCGTGACTACCCGCAAGCAGCAGTGGCCGGAGCTGAATGTCTTCGCCTTTGACCACCGCAAACAGCTGGCGGATATGGCGCAGGAAGCGGGCATGGACGAAAGCCGCATTCCGGAACTGAAACTGCTGCTGCTGGAAGCCGCTCAGCAGGCTGCCAGAGAAGCAGGATTAGAGAATAAAAGCGGGATTCTGGCGGATACGACCTACGGTCAGAAGGCGCTGAACGCCATCACCGGTAAGAACTGGTGGATTGGCCGCCCGATTGAGCTGCCGAGCTCGCGGCCGCTGCGCCTGGAACATGGCAACATCGGCTCGCAGCTGATCGACTGGCCTGCCGAACACGTGGTGAAATGTCTGGTCTTCTATCATCCACATGATAGTGCTGAACTGCGTAAAGAGCAGGATGAGCTGGTGCTCGACGTCTGGAACGGCTGTAACAAAAGCGGTCATGAGCTGCTGCTGGAAGTGATTCTGCCTGACAACAACCCGGATAAGAATGAAACGTATTACTTTGATATGTTGAGCCATTTCTACAGTCTGGGCATCCAGCCTGACTGGTGGAAACTGCCACCGCTGTCGGCGGAAAGCTGGCAGGCGATCAGCGGTCTGATTGAGCAGCAGGATCCCCACTGTCGCGGCATTCTGTTACTCGGTCTGGATGCGCCCGAAGAGAAGCTTAAAGCGGGCTTCGCCGCGGCGGCCAAAGCGCCCTGGGTGAAAGGTTTTGCGGTAGGCCGCACTATCTTTGGTCAGCCTTCCCGCCAGTGGTTACAGGGGGAGCTGGACGATCAGGCGTTGATTGAGACGGTTAAAGGCAACTATCTGCGACTGATTGAGTACTGGCGCGCTGCCCGCGCCTGATTTGCAGCTCTGTCAAAAAGCCGCTTTTAGACCGTGCAGTCACAGGGAACACGGTCAGATCGGAAAGACGCGAAAGCTGCCATCCATGGCATGCTCGGCCCGCACCATCCTTGGTGCGGGACGCTTTCCTCTTCTGACCGTGTTCCCTGCTCGTTTAGCTAATGTGTTGCTGCCAGACCCGATTTTTCAGCAATCTGCAGCCATTCCAATCTGAATGGTGAAAGACTGCATACTTCCATCCCTGCTGGCATTTCATCCCGGCTTTCATCCTGACATTGCCCGCGAAAAGTCATGCATCGGGCGCTAAAGCTAATCTGTGAACCATTTCATAAAGCCATGAAATAAACCGCGTCGTTGACGCAAAGAAATGAAATTTTCCATCCATCTGATACTATAGCGCTCATTATGCAGCCATTATTCTAATTATACGGGCAGAAGTGATGAACAATAATCCCACCCAACTTTCTCTCTTGCAGGACGATATTCGTCGCCGCTACGAAACGCTGAGCAAGCGTCTTAAACAGGTTGCGCGCTACATCCTTGATAACAGTAACAGTATTGCTTTCGATACCGTCGCCTCGATTGCTCAACAGGCCGATGTGCCACCGTCGACGCTGATCCGCTTTGCGAATGCTTTTGGCTTCAGCGGCTTCAACGAAATGAAACAGGTTTTTCGTCAGCATCTGATGGAGGAGACGGTCAACTATACCGAGCGCGCTCGCCTGTTTCGCCAGACCTCCACGGACGACAGCGCCAGTGCGCCTGAAAGTCCGGCGGAAATCCTCAACGTCTTTACCATGGTTAACAGCCAGGCGCTGCAGCAGTTGGCGATGCAGGTTAATCCTGAGCAGCTGAACAAAGCGGTGAAACTGCTGAATGAGGCTGAGAATATCTATGTTATCGGCCTGCGTCGCTCTTTCAGCGTCGCCTCCTACCTGGTCTACGCGCTGCGTCATCTTGAGCGCCGCGCTTTCCTGATTGATGGCCTGGGCGGGATGTTTACCGAGCAGCTCAGCCTGGTCAACCCGAAAGATGTAGTGATTGCGATCAGCTACTCGCCTTATGCACGTGAAGCGGTCGAGGTGGTTGAAATGGGTGCCAAACGCGGTGCGCATCAGATTGCCATTACCGACAGTCAGGTCAGTCCGTTGGCCGCCTTCAGCGATGTCTGCTTTGTGGTACGTGAAGCGCAGGTCGATGGCTTCCGTTCGCAGGTCGCTTCACTCTGCCTGGCACAGACGCTGGCGGTTTCGCTGGCACTGAACAACGCAAAGACCAGCTGAGTTCCACACACAAAAAAGGGCAGCGCGACAGGCTGCCCTTTTTACTGATATGAACGCGGGTTATAAACCGTAATTGCTGTTTATTTTTCAGCGAAGACTTACGCTTTCCGCGGATAGCTGTCGCTGTTCACCCAGGCGTGATCTTTCTCCCAGGTAAATTTCCACAGCCGCACCGGCCCCGCCATCACGTTCAGATAGTAGTTATTGTATCCCGCCAGCGTCGCTACCGGATGATAGCCGCGCGGTACCATCACCACGTCGCGATTATAGGGTGCCATACAGACATCCAGGGAACGGTCGTCGGTGTAGACGCGCTGCATGGCAAAGCCAGGTTCCGGATCGAAACGGTGATAGTAGGTCTCTTCCAGGTAGGTTTCGTTTTCACTCTCCTCCTGGTCGTGCTTGTGGCTGGGATAAGAGCTGGTATCGCCCTCGTTGGTATAGACTTCCACCACCAGCAGGCTATCAGCCGGCTCATTGTCAGGCAGGATATTGTGAACCAGGCGCTGGTTGCGCCCTTTTCCGCGATGCTCAACGCCGACATCGGCTGGCGCAATCAGGCGCGCAGGCAGATTCCCCTGACCGGGCGCATTACAGACCGCCAGCTCAAGATCGCTGTCAGCGTAAACCTCTACTTCATCATCATGCGGCACATAAACGGAATAAGGCGGAACGCGCTCAAAAGGCGACATGCGCTGACCGATACCGGGAAAATCAGCATGGCGGGTTTTTACCGAGGCCAGCCCGGCCACCAGCACCAGACACAGCTCTTTATCACCACTGCTGAGACGCAGGGTTTCCCCTTTCTTCAGCAAATAGGCATCAAATCCCACATAACGCCAGCCGGCGCGCTCAGGCGTCACATGCTGAATACGACCCTGCGCGTCAGGGGCTTGTGCTTTCGACAGTAAAGACATCCTGATACTCCTCTCTGTCACGATTGACGCTGCGGTGGGCTCGCGGGCGCGGTGCCAGCGAACAAAGCGACCGGCAGATTATCCTGCCGGTCGCGCACCGGGATCAGCGTTGAAATGAATCAGCCTAAGGTTGGCATACTGAATTCAGACACGGTCTGCTGACCGGATGGCCAGCGTACGGTGGCCGTTTTCATGCGGGTATAGAAACGCACGCCATCCGGCCCATGAACATTGAGCGCGCCAAACACTGAACGCTTCCAGCCGCCGAAGCTGTGGAACGCCATCGGCACCGGAACCGGCACGTTGACACCGACCATACCCGCTTCAACGTTCTGCACAAACTCACGTGCGGTGTGACCGTTGCTGGTGAAAATCGCGCTGCCGTTGCCGAATTCATGGCTGTTAACCAGTTGCAGCGCACTGTCGTAGTCCGGCGCGCGCATGATGCTCAGCACCGGCCCAAAAATCTCTTCGCGCCAGATCACCATCTCAGAGGTGACATGATCAAACAGCGTGCCGCCGACGTAGTAACCTTCGGCGTGACCTGCAACCTGCACGTTACGACCATCGACCACCAGCTTCGCGCCTTCCTGCTCGCCTTTGTCGATGTAGCCCAGCACTTTCTTCTGGTGCGCCGCCGAAACGACCGGTCCCATCTCATTTTCATCAGCGCCCTGATTAATGCCAGGGCCGATACGCAGCGCGTTCACCAGCGGAGTCAGACGGGCGATCAGCTTGTCGGCGGTATCATCGCCCACGGCGACCACAACCGGCAGCGCCATGCAGCGTTCACCAGCAGAGCCAAACGCACCACCCATAATGGCGTTGACGGTGGCATCCAGGTCGGCATCCGGCATAACGATAGCGTGGTTTTTCGCCGCGCCAAACGCCTGTACCCGCTTGCCGTGGGCGCTGGCGGTTTTATAGATATGCTCAGCCACGCCAGAAGAACCGACGAAGCTCACCGCGGCAATACGCGGATCTTTATAGAGCTGCTCAGCATCTTCATTGGAACTGTGCACCACGTTGAATACGCCATCGGGCAGGCCCGCTTCGGTCAGCAGTTCAGCCATACGCACTGCAGCAGAAGGATCCAGCGCCGGTGGCTTCAGCACAAAGGTGTTACCGCAGGCCAGGGCTATCGGGAACATCCATAGCGGCACCATCGCCGGGAAGTTAAACGGCGTAATGCCCGCCACGACGCCGACCGGTTGCATCAGCGAGTAGCTGTCAACGCCGCTGCCGACGTTCGGGGAATATTCGCCTTTGAGCAGATGGGGGATCCCGCAGGCAAACTCAATCACTTCGATGCCACGCGTCAGTTCACCCAGCGCATCAGACCAGACTTTGCCGTGCTCAGAGACAATCAGCGCCGCCAGCTCGTCACGGTGCTTCTCCATCAGGGCTTTGAAGTTGAACAGAACGCGGGCGCGACGCAGCGGCGAGGTTTTCGACCAGGCGGCAAAAGCGTCATGCGCGACACCAATCGCCTGGGCCACTTCATCAGCGGTACTTTGCGTCAGTTCACGTACCACTTTGCCGGTTGCCGGATCGTAAACAGGAATGGTTTCGTTGCTGGCGCTGAAAGTGGTTTTACCGCCAATAAAGTTACCTATGATTGTCATGATGTTGCCTCTTTAGATGGTTAAGTTCCCTGCAGACGGACCATGCGACCTGCCACACTGCCTGACCAGGCAAACCTGAAAGCGTGCTATGAAGCTATTACAGTGGAACAAATTTTTCAAATGGTTCTTTTTGGAAAATTTGATTTTAGCGGCACAGATCGCATTTTTCCCGCCACTTAGTCTCTCGCGGCATCACGATGACGGGAGGCCACTAATAGCGGCCAGCCTTAGCGTAGCAGGGTAATAGCCGGGGAGTGGTTTGAGCGTTTTACTGCGAAGTCGATCCAGCCTTTATGCATCGGGCTGAAACGGAATATGAAATTAATGCGAGGCTGATCTAATAATTTGTGTTTCATTATTCACTATTAATGAAATAAATGTTCTCTTTGGTCGCATCATCCTCCTGTCCCGGAGTCAGCGCATGGCCATCGATCCAACCCGTTTCTGTATCAACCGCAAAATTGCGCCCCGGCTCTCGCTGGAGGCATTTTTTCAGCTGGTTCAGCGTCTGGGGCTGAGCAAGGTTGAACTGCGTAATGACATGCCGGGCGGCAGCGTCACTGACGATCTCAGCACCGATCAGCTGCGCGCTCTGACCGACAGGTATCATATTGATATCATCACCATTAATGCGCTCTATCCGTTTAACCGCATTGATGACGCGCTACTGGCCCGGGCCGAAGCACTGTTACAGACAGCACAACAGATTGGTGCAAAGGCGCTGGTCATGTGTCCGCTGAATGAGGGGATAGCCGTGTCGCCTCAGCAAACCCAGGCGGCGATGCAGCAGCTGGCCCCGCGCTTTGCCCACTATGGCATTCAGGGTCTGGTGGAGCCACTGGGTTTTCCGGTCAGCTCGCTGCGTTCGGCGGTACAAACGCAGCAATTGATCGCCGCGGCGGACGTGCCCTTTAAGTTATTGCTGGATACCTTTCACCATCATCTCTATGAGCAGGCTGAGCAGGAGTTTCCAGCAGGCATTGATGTTAACCAGATCGGTCTGGTGCACCTTTCGGGCGTGGAAGATCGCCGTCCGACCGCCGAACTGACCGATGAAGAACGCATCATGTTGAGTGATAACGATGTACTGAAGAGCGTGGTGCAGGTGAAGCGGCTGGAGATGCTTGGCTATAAGGGCGTTTATGCCTTTGAGCCTTTCTCCAGTCAGCTCAGCAACTGGACCCCTGCGGAGATTGAACGCCAGATCCGCAACAGTATTGAACTGCTGCAAGCCTGAATCCTGTTCTGCGCTTTGCGCGCACCATTAATCGGTTTATCTGTGTCTGAAAAGACGTTCTGGCCCGCTGCTGGGCCATTTTTTTATCCTGAAGAATCGTCTGCTGCCGGCAACACCGCCTGACGCCGCTGCATGCGCAGCGTGCAGAAAAAAGCGACGCAGACCAGCAGCGCCGTGAGCAGGTAGACGCGTGAGACACCCGCATAAGTCATGATGAATCCGGCAAGTGGCCCGGTTATCCCCAGCGACAGATCCATAAAGGCGGTGTAGGTCGCCAGCGCGCTGCCCTGATTCTGCTGCGGCACCACTTTTACCGCAACCACGCCCAGCGCCGGGAATACCAGCGAGAACCCGGCACCGGTCAGAAATGCGCCTGCTTTTGCCATCCAGGGATCACCCGCTACGGCCACCAGAAACAGTCCGGCGGCTTCAACCGCCAGGCAGATGCTGGCGACCCGCAGACCGCCGTGGCGGTTAATCGCATTCGGGAACAGCAGGCGCGCGCCGACGAAAGCGCCGCTGAACAGGGAGAGCGCAAAGGCGGCCCCTTCCCAGCCTTTATCCTGATAGAACAGGGTAATAAAGGTGGCGATGACACCGAAACCCGCCGAACCCATCGCCAGAATCGCACCAAAACCGGCGATTTTCCCCAGCACCGCACGAAACGGCAGGGGTCTGGCCCGGCTGGCTTTTACGGCCGGACGCGGCACCGCGCAGACGATGCCCACCACGCAGATAGCAACAATGACCAGCGACAGCCACAGCAGGCCACCCGCCCGGAATATCACCACGCCGAGCGGCGCGCCAATCGCCATCGCGCCATAAGTGACGATGCCGTTCCAGGAGATGACCCGGCCAATGTGAAGCGAACCCACCCGCGCCACACCCCACAACGAGGTGCCGGTGCCGGTAAAACTCTGGCCCACGCCCAGAATCAAGCGGCCCACGCAGAGCAGCGTCAGGCTTAACAGCGGTGATTCGATGAGCGCCGCCAGCAAAATACACAACCCGCTGATCAGACAGCCCACCAGGCCGGTCACCACCACTTTCTTTGGCCCCCAGAGATCGGCATAGCGTCCGGCGTGTGGGCGGCTCAGCAGCGTCGCCACATATTGCAGGCTGATCACCAGGCCCGCCCAGAATGCGCTGAAGCCCAGCTGGTCATGCACCCATCCTGGCAATACCGCCAGCGGCAGACCGATAGTGAGATAGCTGGCAAAGTTGTAGGCCACGATAGAGAGGATCAGCAGAGAGATGTTCAGGTTTCCGGATGGGGTGTTCGGTTCCGCTGCAGGCTGTTCAGGCATGAGTCCTCGCGCTCGTATTTGGCTGAATGATAAGGTTTATCCTTTAACTATACCCGCTTTCACCACTGGTGCCTCTTAATGACACGGTTATCGGGCGGCTGCCCCTGCCCGGACGTGCAGCAGAAAGCCGGGTAAAAACCGGCACAATGGGGAGTTGCTGCTCTGCCGCGATAGCTGAGTTCTGTGGCGCTGATTACATCATCCACCTGCCACCGCGCTTTACCGTTTCTCTGATAAATCAGATTGTTAATTTTGTTTCAGCTACACTTTCAACAGCCAATTTACGTTACGAGAGAAAGAATGAGCGAGCTGCAACGGGAAAAGATCGGACAAAATATTCTGATAAAACTGGCGATGCTGGTCATTATCCTCGCCGGGGTTCGGGCAGCGTCAGACATTCTGGTCCCGCTTCTGCTGGCGGCGTTCTTTGCCATTGTGCTTAATCCACTGGTGACGATGCTGATGCGTCGTGGCTTCCGCCGTGGACTGGCGATTGGGCTGGTGATCACGGTAATCTTCTGCGCTCTCGTGCTGCTGGGTGCCATTATTGCCAGCTCAATGAGTGAGTTTTCCGATCTCTATCCGCAACTGCGTGCCACCATGGAGCAGAAAATGACGGTGCTGCAACATCTGGCGGCGGGCTTTCATCTCAATATTTCAACCGATGCGCTGGTACAGCGTTTCGATCCTAATACCATGATGAACCTGGCTACCGTGGCGCTGAGCGGCTTTTCCGGCGCGATGACCAATACCGTGCTGCTGGTGCTGACCGTGGTCTTTATGCTGTTTGAGGTCCATCACCTGCCCTATAAAATGCGCAACGCGCTGGTGAATCCGAAAATTCGCATCGCCGGACTGCATAAAGCGCTGAAAGGCGTCACGCACTATCTGGCGCTGAAAACCCTGGTGAGTCTGATAACCGGCATCGCGGTCTGGCTGAGTCTCTATCTGCTGGATGTGAAGTTTGCGCTGTTATGGGGTGTCGTGGCGTTTATCCTCAACTTTATTCCCAATATCGGCCCGATTATCGCTGGTATCCCGCCCTTCCTGCAGGCGTTGTTACTGAACAGCCTGTTTGATGCCGCGATGGTGGCGGCGCTGTTTACCGCGATTCATATGGTGTTTGGCAATATGCTGGAGCCGCGCCTGATGGGGCGCGGTCTTGGCTTATCGACACTGGTGGTGTTTCTGTCGCTGGTGTTCTGGGGCTGGCTGCTCGGTCCGGTCGGCATGCTGCTCTCGGTGCCGCTCACCAGCATTACTAAAATTCTGATGGAGACCACGCCAGGCGGCAGCCGTCTGGCGATTATGCTGGGCACCGGACGACCTAAGCGGGCGCGGGCATTAACCAAGTAGCCGCTGCTGCACGTGCTGGAGATGGCTCTCCATCGCCTGACGGGCTGCTGCTTCATCGCCCGCCACAATCGCATTGGCGATCTGCTGATGGTCAGCGTTCATCTCCTGCGCGAAGCTGTTATCGGCATAATGGCGCTCCAGTCGCTGCACATGCGGGCTGTGGCGCCGGTTCCATAACTGCTCCAGCAGGTCACGTAATACATCATTGCCGCTCATCTCACTGATCAGCAGATGGAAGCGCTTGTCCTGCTCCAGAAAGGCCGCGTCGTTTTCATTGTACTGCTGCAGTTCAGCGGTCAGCGCCAGCAGTGCTGCACGCTGAACGGTGGTGCCGTTACGTGCGGCAAATCCTGCCAGCATCCCTTCAAAGGCTTCACGCGCCTGCAACAGATCCTGCAGACTGCAGGTTTCGCTCTCGTGCGGAACCACGGCTTGCGGCAGCGGCTGGGCGACGTAAACGCCGTTGCCCGTGCGGATATCGACCCAGCCGGTCATCTCCAGCGCAATCAATGCTTCACGCACTGATGAACGACTGACACCCAGCTGTTTTGCCAGCTCACGCTCCGGTGGCAGCAACCCACCTGCCACAAAGTCACCGCGCGTGATACCGGCCATGATGACGTTGGCGATCTGACGGTACAGGCGCTCGGTTTTTATTACTGGCAGCGTCATCACCCTCTCCTCTGATTGCACGTAAAAGCGATCTCTTCACCGATGCAGTTTGTCATGCTGCGATCCGGATCACGGCCCTGTTTTTTCCACTATCATACTCTTGGTCCAGCGGCCTGACCACTGGGCCACATCACAGTTGAGGAGTAAAAATGGAACATACATGGCGATGGTACGGCCCCAACGACCCGGTCTCACTGGATGATGCGCGTCAGGCGGGCGCGACCGGCATTGTGACGGCGCTGCACCATATCCCTAACGGCGAGGTATGGCCGGTTGAGGAGATTAAAGCGCGTCAGGCACTGCTGGCGGAAAAAGGTCTGGTCTGGTCGGTGGTAGAGAGCATCCCGGTCCATGAGGCGATTAAAACCCAGCGTGGTGACTACCTTCGCTATATCGCCAATTATCAGCAGTCGATACGCAATCTGGCCGCCTGCGGCATTGATACCGTCTGCTACAACTTCATGCCGGTGCTGGACTGGACCAGAACCGACCTCGCCTGGACGCTGCCGGATGGCGCAAAAGCGCTGCGCTTCGACGCCGACGCTTTCGCGGCCTTCGAGCTTTATCTGTTGCAGCGTCCGGGGGCGGAGCAGGATTACAGCGCTGCCGAGCAGCAGGCCGCCGCTCAGCGCTTTGCCGCCATGAGCGCAGAAGAGAAAAGCACCCTGGTGCGCAATATTATCGCCGGTCTGCCAGGCGCCGAAGAGGGTTACACCCTGGAGCAGTTTCAGGCGCAGCTGACGCAGTATGACGGCATCGACAAAGCGAAACTGCGCGAGCATATGGCCACCTTCCTGCGCGCCATCGTGCCGGTTGCGGAGGAAACGGGCGTTAAACTGGCGGTGCATCCGGATGACCCACCACGTCCTATTCTGGGCCTGCCGCGCATTATTTCTACCCAGGAAGATATGCAGTGGCTGAAAGAAACCGTGGACAGCCTGCACAACGGTTTCTGTTTCTGTACCGGCTCCTATGGCGTGCGTGCCGACAACGCGCTGGTTGAGATGGCGGAAACCTATGCCGACCGCATTAACTTTATCCATCTGCGCGCCACGAAACGCGAGGCAAACCCGGCCAGCTTCCATGAAGCGGCGCATCTGGCGGGCGACGTCGATATGGTCAGCGTGATCAAGGTTATTCTGGCGGAAGAGCAGCGCCGCCGTCGGGCGGGCAACCTGCGGGCGATTCCCATGCGTCCCGATCACGGCCATCAGATGCTGGACGACCTGCATAAGCGCACCAATCCCGGTTATTCCGCCATTGGCCGCCTGAAAGGCCTTGCCGAACTGCGCGGCGTTGAAGTAGCGCTGAAACAGATCTATTTTGCCGATTAAATAAAACGTCCTGCCCTGCGCCCGCCCTGTGACGGGCCAGGGTCTCTCCTGGCCACTGCGGCGGATCGGCCTTTTGCCCTGCCTGCCTCCCGTTTTCACCTGATTGTTTTGCTGCATCGCAACGAAAACCAAACAATCTGTCAAAAAATGCAATGTCTGGTCGATAATTGACCTTAGTCAGTTCTCCTGATCGCAAAAACGCTAATCTGCACCGCCCGGAGAGATGCTATGCTGCGCCACTGATCAGCACCTCCGCATAACACCAATAATACTCAGAGGATTCAGCGGTGCCGCTACTGAAACGAAAACGCGACTACGCCAGGCTGGTGATTATTATTTCCGGCGTGCTGCCTCTGATTATTGGCATTTTTTTCACCGCCCTGGATGCGCGCCACACCGTGCATCAGCAGCAGGTCACCGCGGCGAATACGCTGTTATCTCAGGCTGAGAGAATGAGCGACAGCGCCTGGGATATGATTACCGTGCTGCGCCAGTTTCATCATCAGCCCTGCAGCCAGATTGAAAACCAGTTGCAGCGCATTGGCTCGCTAAACCCCTATTTTCGTGCGATCGGTAAAATGGAGCAGGATCACATCGCCTGCTCATCGGTGTATGGTTCACGCCCAGGCCTGCTGAAAGAGATGATCATGCGCGACGCGCCGGTTACCGGAAAAGCCTGGTGGAGTCTGTCCATTGCCGGAACAACGGGCGTACCGAATCGTCCGGCCGTGATTTTTATGCGCGATTTGCCCGATGGCGAGGGATTCTGGGCAGTGATTGATGGCCAGTATCTGATCGATTTTATGCGCGCGATCAGCAGCAGCCATCTCTATCATTTCAGCATGACGTTCAGCGGCGGCGCGCCGATCTCGTTTGGCGATCCGCACATCGCCGCGTCCAGCTGGTTTGAACCCATGATTTATCAGGCTATCTCCCATCGCTATCCGCTCTCTGTCACCCTCATTGCCTCACCCTCTGAACTGATCTCGGCCTGGCGTCAGGTGATGTTTATCATCATGCCGATGGCCGCTATCTTCTCTATTCTGCTGATGATGCTGATGGCGAACTGGCTGAAACGGCGTATTTCATGGCGCGATGAGATTCGCCGGGCCATCACCAGCGGCCAGTTCAGGGCGCACTATCAGCCGGTCTACGATAACCGGCTGCAACGCTGCAGCGGCGCTGAAGCCCTGCTGCGCTGGACAACGCCCGACGGTAAAGGCGTGCGGCCAGATATTTTTATCGGCGCAGCAGAAGCGGAAGGCATGATTGTGCCGCTGACCCGCCATCTGCTCGATTTAATTGCAGAGGATGTGCAGGCGTGGCAGGTTGAGCCCCATTTCCACCTGGCCATTAACGTGGCGGCGGATCATCTGCAGCATCCTGACTTTGTCGACGATATGCTGCAGTTTGCCGAACGGATCAAAGATAAGCAGTTCCTGATTACCCTGGAGCTGACCGAACGCAGCCTGATCAAAGATGGCGCTGAGGTGGCTCGCAAGCTGGAGCAGTTACGTGGTTGCGGAATGAAGGTCGCGATTGATGATTTTGGGACCGGTCACTGTTCGCTGAGCTATTTACAGACCTTCACGATAGATTATCTGAAAATCGATCGCGGCTTTATCAACGCGATTGAATCTCTGGAAGGCAGAACGCCGGTGCTGGACGCCATTATCCAGCTCA
Source organism: Pantoea sp. RG18 (assembly GCF_025910075.1). Lineage (NCBI taxonomy): Bacteria > Pseudomonadati > Pseudomonadota > Gammaproteobacteria > Enterobacterales > Erwiniaceae > Pantoea > Pantoea sp. RG18. Next base: position 94,734 of record NZ_JAPCIL010000014.1, on the reverse strand, counting down.
GCCATGAGCTTGAGCTGGAAGTGCTGGGAGAAGGCGTTGAGACCGCGTTACAGTTCAGCTATCTGCAACGGCGCGGCGTGGTCTTTATCCAGGGCTATTATTATGCCCGCCCGATGGACAACACGGCGCTGGTTGCCTGGCTGACCGATCGGGGCGAACAGCCGATTGAGCGGGAGCTGGCTCTTCAGACCCGGCAGGAACCCGACGTCTGAACCAGAGCAGATTGCAGCTGAACCGCCAGTCGAGCAACATTCACTCATCTTTCTGCTCTCCGCCCTGTGATGCAAAGCGGATAACCGCTTCCGGTGCCAGCATGGCCCGTAACTTCCCTCTCTTTGACCCTGTTTTGCTGAAAAAAACGGCGGTCGTCACGCTCAGTGATAATTTTTCTGCGGTTGCAAACAGCTCTATTTGTTGTAAAAACAGGCCGGATGTAGCCCAAACATGACAGATATCACACAAAAACGGTATACTCTGTCGCTGTTCGCAATAATCACAACAGTAATTATTGTGTCTGCCGGCGCATAAACAGTGCTTATTTACGGCTATGCTTAAATTTCTCAACGCAGCGGTCTGAACGACTCACACCCGGCTCGCGCCGTTGAGGACTTTCGTGTTCCAATACAGGGTAATTCTATGAAATTGCGTAGGAAGCGTGTAAAACCAATTGGGATCGATGATGTGACTATCATCGATGATACCCGTTTACGTAAAGCCATCACCGCGGCCTCTCTGGGCAACGCGATGGAGTGGTTCGACTTCGGTGTTTATGGCTTTGTGGCCTATGCGCTGGGTAAGGTCTTTTTCCCGGACGTTTCGCCGGGCGTTCAGATGATAGCGGCGCTCGCCACTTTCTCTGTTCCTTTCCTGATTCGCCCGCTGGGTGGACTGTTCTTCGGTATGCTGGGCGACAAATATGGTCGTCAGAAAATCCTCTCCATCACCATCATCATCATGTCGGTCAGTACTTTCTGTATCGGCCTGATACCGTCCTACGCCTCCATCGGCATCTGGGCTCCTATTCTGCTGCTGTTAGCGAAGATGGCTCAGGGCTTCTCGGTGGGCGGTGAATATACCGGTGCCTCAATCTTTGTGGCCGAATATTCGCCTGACCGTAAACGCGGCTTTATGGGAAGCTGGCTCGACTTTGGTTCGATTGCGGGCTTCGTGCTCGGTGCGGGCCTGGTGGTGCTGATTTCCTCCATTATCGGAGAAGAGAGTTTCCTTGAGTGGGGCTGGCGTCTGCCGTTCTTCGTCGCGCTGCCGCTGGGAATTATCGGTCTTTACCTGCGTCATGCGCTGGAAGAGACCCCGGCATTCCAGCAGCACGTGGACAAACTGGAACAGGGCGACCGCGAAGGCCTGCAGGATGGTCCACAGGTATCGTTTAAAGAGATTGCGACCAAACACTGGCGCAGCCTGCTCTCCTGTGTCGGTCTGGTTATCGCCACTAACGTCACCTACTACATGTTGCTGACGTACATGCCGAGCTACCTGTCACATAACCTGCACTACAGCGAAGACCACGGTGTGATGATTATCATCGCCATCATGATCGGTATGCTGTTTGTCCAGCCAATGATCGGCATGATGAGTGACCGTTTCGGCCGTCGTCCGTTTGTCATCATCGGCAGTATCGCCCTGATGATCTTCGCGATTCCTGCCTTTATGATGATCAACAGTGGCGTACTCGGACTGATTTTTGGTGGTCTGCTGCTGCTGGCAGTGATCCTCAACGCCTTTACTGGCGTGATGGCCTCTTCACTGCCTGCGATGTTCCCGACGCACATCCGCTACAGTGCGCTGGCGAGTGCGTTTAACATCTCGGTACTGGTTGCCGGTCTGACGCCAACGCTGGCTGCCTGGCTGGTAGAAACGACCAATAACCTCTACATGCCAGCCTACTATCTGATGGTGGTGGCAGTGATTGGTCTGATTACCGGTCTGTACATGAAAGAAACTGCCAATAAGCCCCTGAAAGGCGCGACACCGGCGGCTTCTGATATGGAAGAAGCGCGCGAAATCCTGCAGGAACATCACGATAACATCGAGCACAAAATCGAAGATATCGACGAAGAGATCTCCCGTCTGGAAGCGAAACGTAAAAACCTGGTGCAACAGCATCCGGATATCAACGAGTAATCGTTCTGCTCTCCCGCCGCCCGGCGGGAGAGTTCTTTTCCCCTCTCCTGACCGCACACAAACCTTCATCCCTCGCGGGCAAAGGGAGTAAACTGTTGTCACTTTTTTCACCTGCGTAAGAATGAAAATGTCTGATTATTCCCTTATCCAGCGCCCAAGAAGATTGCGCGCCAGCGCCTCAATGCGTGAAATGTTCCAGGAGTCCTCACTGAGCCTGAACGATCTGGCTCTGCCCATCTTTGTTGAAGAAGAAGTCGACGATTACAAAGCGATTCAGGCGATGCCTGGCGTGATGCGTATTCCGGAAAAACGTCTCGCCTATGAAATTGAGCGCATCGCCAAAGCGGGTATCCGCTCGGTGATGACCTTCGGTATTTCGCACCATACCGATGCCACCGGCAGCGATGCCTGGAACGAGAACGGTCTGGTGGCACGTATGTCCCGCATCTGCAAAGATACCGTGCCAGAAATGATCGTGATGTCTGACACCTGCTTCTGTGAATACACCAGCCACGGCCACTGTGGCGTGTTGTGTGATCACGGCGTCGATAACGATGCAACCCTGGAAAACCTGGGTAAGCAGGCCGTCGTTGCCGCCGCAGCCGGTGCGGATTTCATCGCCCCGTCAGCGGCGATGGATGGTCAGGTTGAGGCGATTCGCCGGGCACTGGACGCGGCGGGCTTCACTCAGACCGCCATCATGTCCTACTCCACCAAATTCGCCTCCTCGTTTTACGGCCCGTTCCGTGAAGCGGCCGGAACGGCGCTGAAAGGCGACCGTAAAACCTACCAGATGAACCCGATGAACCGCCGTGAAGCGATCCGTGAATCGCTGCTCGACGCGGCGCAGGGCGCGGATTCACTGATGGTGAAACCGGCAGGTGCTTATCTGGATATCCTGCGCGATATCCGTGAACGTACCGAATTGCCGCTGGCGGCTTATCAGGTGAGTGGTGAATACGCGATGATCAAATTCGCCGCTCAGGCCGGTGCCATTGATGAACGCAATGTGGTGCTGGAAAGCCTGGGTGCGATTAAACGCGCCGGTGCAGACCTGATTTTCAGCTATTTCGCCCTTGATCTCGCCGAACAAAAAGTGCTCTGATCCCCTCCTTATAAAGAGCGTGATGGCTATGTCACGCTCTTCTTCTTCGCCGTAAGGCAAACACCAGAACCTGGCTTGAGCTAAAAAAATAAAGGGCTCTGTGATGAAAGCACCTGAAATCGCTGCCGACGAGGCACAACGTTTATCGCAGTTGCGTGCGCTGAACATAATGAACACACCAGCGGAAGAACGATTTGATCGTTTAACCCGTCTGGCGCGCCGCCTGTATGACGTTCCTATCGCGTTAGTCAGCCTGCTGGAAGCTGACCATCAGTGGTTTAAATCCGCTCAGGGCTATGAACCCGCAGGATCGCCCCGCGACATCTCCTTTTGCGGTCATGCCATCCTGCAGGATGAGATCATGATCGTTGAAGATGCCGCAGAAGATGAACGTTTTTATGATAATCCGCTGGTTACCGGCGAACCGCATATCCGCTTTTATGCCGGCTGTCCGCTGCGGGCACCGGGCGGCGCTAAAATGGGTACCCTCTGTATCATTGGTCGTGAACCGCGTCAGTTTAATGAAGAGGATCAGGCCACGATGCGCGACCTGGCCGCCATGGCCGAAGCGGAACTGGTCGCCTTTCAGACTGCCACCTGTGATGAACTGACGCAGATCACCAATCGTCGCGGCTTTATGACGCTGGGACAGATGGTGCTGAACGAGTGCCGGCTGAAAAACCGGCCTGCCTGCCTGACCTTTCTCGATCTCGACAAATTTAAGCAGATTAATGACACGCTGGGCCACCGCGAAGGCGACCGGGCGCTGATGGACTTTGCCGATGCGATGAAAGTGGTGTTTAAGCATTCGGATCTGTTTGCCCGTCTGGGTGGCGATGAGTTTGTGGTGCTGTTTAATGGTCTGCAGCAGCAGCAGAGCGAAGCGCTGCTCCTGCAGTTTGACCGTTATCTGCAACAGCAATCAGTCAGTCTGAACCGCCGTTACCGCCTGCAATTCTCGTCCGGCGTCGTGGAGTTTGACGCGGCGCATCCGCAATCGCTGGAGCAGTTGCTGCACGACAGCGATGAGCAGATGTACCTCAGTAAAAAGCAGAAACGCGTGGCGATCTAAGGTCAGGCGCCGCAGCGCCTGACGGTTCAGGGACGCGCCAGATCGTCGAGCAGCGTCTGGTTAAATTTTGCCGGCTCTTCCATTTGCGGCGCGTGTCCCATACCGGGGAATTCGATTAAGCGCGCCCCCGGAATGCGTTTTGCGACCTCTTTCCCCAGTACCGCGTAATCACCCAGCCGGGCTTTCACCTCTGCCGGGGCGATATCACTGCCGATGGCAGTCGTGTCTGAGGTGCCGATCATCAGCGTGGTGGGCACTTTCAGATCGCCGAATTCATAAAATACGGGCTGCGTGAAGATCATGTCGTAGATTAAGGCGGAGTTCCACGCCACCTTCTGGTGGCCTGGCCCGCTGTTGAGTCCGGCCAGCATATCAACCCACTTGTCATATTCGGGTTTCCAGCGACCGACATAGTAGGTCTGCTGCTCATACTTCTTAATGCCCTCTGCGCTGAGTTTGAGTTCGCGCTGATACCACTGATCCACGGATCGCCACGGTGCGCCTTTGGCTTTCCAGTCCTCCAGCCCGATCGGGTTAACCAGCACCAGCTTCTGCGTCTGTTCCGGGTACATCAGCGCATAACGTGTTGCCAGCATTCCGCCAGTGGAGTGACCCATAATCACCGCCTTCTTCACACCCAGCCGGGCGAGCAGCTGATGGGTGTTATCTGCCAGCTGCTGAAAACTGTACTGGTAACTGGCTGGCTTAGTGGAGCTGCAGAAGCCAATCTGGTCGGGCGCGATAACGCGATATCCCTGCTGACTGAGTGCGCGAATGGTCTCTTCCCAGGTCGCGCCACAGAAGTTTTTACCGTGCATCAGCACCACGGTTTCGCCGTTGGCCCGTTGCGCCGGTTTCACATCCATATAGCCCATACTCAGCGGCTGCTGCTGGGATTTAAAATCAAAATGCTGCAACGGATAGGGGTATTGAAATCCTTCCAGCTGTTCGCCATACACACCAGCGGCACTGGCCGGTGCATGAGCAAATAACGCCAGCGAGGTGAGCAAGGCGGCAAGCGGTTTTTTCAGCGCGTATGTCGGGCTCATCCGGGGGGTTCTCCAGGTTAAAGGTGAGCCGTAAGCCTGGCATGTCGCAGCCAAAAATCTATTGATGTGCCGTGCTATAGCCGTGATTACAGAGATTCCGGCAAGGTAAACCGTGAGTCTGGCTGCGGACTCACGGCTCATTTTGATTATTGTCCCGCGGAACCACTTATTCATTCACCTACAATTACCAACAGATTAATCACAATTCATCTTTTTTATTAATAACACCCCCTCAAATGAATATCTTCAGAGATAACGATTAAAATCCTGAAAAATCTTTACGCAAAGAATAAGCACATTAAGATAAATATTTTAGAATCTTCTTAAATCAAACAGGGGGTTCTATGAACGAAAATAAATATAACGAAAGCGTGATCGTCTCTATCACTGAGTGGATTAATAATAATCTGGACCAGCGTTTAAGCGTTGATGATATTGCAGAAAAGGCGGGTTACTCTAAGTGGTATTTACAGAAACTTTTTGCCCGTTATCATAATGAAACCCTGGCGCGATATATTCGTAAGAAAAAGCTTAACGCCAGTGTTCATGATTTAAAAAACAGCCGCACGCCCATCATCAGCCTGGCGCTGAAATACCATTTTGAAAGCCAGCAATCTTTTACCCGATCTTTTAAGCAGATTATGGGTTGCACGCCGAGCGTCTGCCGTAAACGTCTGATGAAGGACGAGGCAAAGCAGCAGCTGGACGACGTTGATGATCCCTGTGCGTTGTGCAGTTACGGTCGGGCGGAAAGCATAAAGCAGAGCTGTGGCGTAACAGTCCGGCCTGTTACGCGCTCAGCGCGCAGATATGCGCCGGCAGACGCTTTCCGCGATCCAGGTTAATCAGGATTCATCCGGCTGATAATATTGCACACCAATCTTAATACGCTCACGTCCCTGGGTGACGCGATGACGATTGGTGTCGCGCAGTGAATAGACACAGCCACAATATTCCTGCTGATAGAAACTCTCGCGCTTGCTGATTTCAATCATGCGCGACGACCCACCACCTTTACGCCAGTTAAAATCCCAGTACATCAGATCCGGATACGCCGCCGCTGCGCGGACTCCGCAGCTGTTAATCTGCTTCATATCTTTCCAGCGCGAAATACCCAGGCAACTGGTCATCACCGGAAAGCCGTTCTCATGGGCATAGAGTGCCGTACGTTCAAAGCGCATATCAAAGCACATGGTGCAGCGTTCACCCCGTTCCGGTGACCACTCCAGGCCGCGCGCCCGCTCAAACCAGTTATCCCGGTCATAGTCCGCATCAATAAACGGCACACCAAATTTTTCGGCAAAGCGAATATTCTCCTCTTTACGCAGCTCATACTCTTTGAGCGGATGAATATTCGGGTTGTAGAAATAGATCGTGTATTCAATGCCGGATGCCAGCATCGCTTCCATCACCTCACCCGAGCAGGGTGCGCAACAGGAGTGCAGCAGGACTTTTTTATGGCCGCCCGGCAGAGGCAGCGGCTGACGCTGGAAAGGTTCAGACATAAGCACCTTCAATCAATAGCAGTAAAGCGGCAGTGTAATGCCGCAGGCGGGTAGTTGCAAAACCTGACCTGACGCGCCCTGTTTTGCGTAATCGTGCCCCGGCCGCAGTTTCCCTCTCCTGAACCAACCCGCTGATCTCTGATGCTTTCTTATCGCAGCAATGCTGTGTGGCACCGGTGATAGCCGGAAGTGTGATCGCCCCCACACTGGCATCGACTATGTTTACATAACATTAACAATATTGACACAGAACCCCCGCAAGGAGACTCGCATGGTCGCGGCAAAAAAATCGGGAAATCAACAGAACCGCTTTACCTGGTTCGTCTGTTTTATGGCTGCGCTGTCCGGCCTGCTGTTTGGTCTGGATATCGGCGTCATTGCAGGTGCCTTGCCGTTTCTGGCGAAGGATTTGCAGATCACTAACCATCAGCAGGAGTGGGTAGTGAGTTCGATGATGTTTGGCGCGGCGCTGGGCGCACTGGCGGCGGGCTGGATGTCATCAAAGCTGGGACGGAAGAAAAGTATGCTGGCGGGCGCGACGCTGTTTGTCATTGGCTCGCTGTGGTCAGCCTTCTCACCGGATGTGGAGTTGCTGGTCTGTGCCCGCGTGATGCTGGGTCTGGCGGTTGGGATCGCCTCTTACACCGCGCCACTCTATCTGGCGGAGATTGCGCCTGAACGTATTCGTGGCTCAATGATTTCGATGTACCAGCTGATGCTGACCACCGGCATTGTCGTGGCCTATCTCTCCGACACCGCGTTCAGCTACAGCGGTAACTGGCGCGGGATGCTCGGCGTGATCGCCATTCCGGCGGTGATCCTGTTTATCGGCGTGCTGTTTCTGCCCAACAGTCCGCGCTGGCTGGCGGCGCACGGACGCTTTAACGAGGCGCAGCGGGTGCTGGATCGGCTGCGTAACAGCAGCGAACAGGCCCGGGAGGAGCTGGAAGAGATCCGGGAAAGCCTGCAGGTGAAGCAGCGCGGCTGGTCGCTGTTCCGTTCTAATGGCAATTTCCGCCGCGCGGTGTGGCTGGGTATGCTGCTACAGGTTATGCAGCAGTTTACCGGCATGAATGTGGTGATGTATTACGCGCCTAAAATCTTCAACATCGCCGGCTTCTCCAGCACCAGTGAGCAGATGTGGGGCACGGTGATTGTCGGGCTGGTCAATATGCTGGCCACGCTGATTGCGATCTTCTTTGTCGATCGCTGGGGTCGCAAGCCGATGCTCACCACCAGTTTTCTGGTGATGGCGGTTGGCATGGGCGTGCTGGGAACGCTATTGCACATCGGCGTTGAAACAGATTTCCGCAAATACTTTGCTGTCGCGATGCTGCTGATGTTTATCGTCGGCTTTGCGATGGCGGCCGGGCCGGTGATCTGGCTGCTCTGTTCAGAGATTCAGCCGCTGAAAGGGCGTGATTTCGGCATTACCGCCTCCACCACCACTAACTGGGTCGGCAATATGATTGTTGGCGCCACCTTCCTGACCATGCTGGATCAACTGGGTAATGCCAACACCTTCTGGTTCTACGGCGCGCTCAACCTGGTGTTTATCGTGCTGACGCTGATGCTGGTACCGGAGACCAAACATGTGACGCTGGAGCACATTGAACGCAATCTGATGAAGGGTAAAGCGCTGCGTGACATCGGGGCGTAACCGCCCCGCTTCAGCCTACCACTGCAGTTGCTGGCCGGCGTAATCGACGTAGTGATGACCACCACGACCGCGCCACTGGATCAGCTGCTGGACGATACCGGCGGCACTCTCTTCTGCCGTCAGGGGCGCACTCTCGCCGCCCATATCCGTTTTCACCCAGCCGGGATGCAGCGTCAGCAGCGTCCCGCTCTGCGCTTCCACTGCCGGTGTCAGCGTGCGGCTCAGCATATTCAGTGCGGCTTTGCTTGCCGAGTAAATCGGCATCTGCGCCTCCGGATTTTCATTCAGGCTGCCGAGCTGGGATGAGGTCAGCGCCAGCACGCCATCCTGTTTCAGCAGCGGCAACAGGATCTCTGCGCTGCGAACAGGGGCTATCGCATTGGTCAGGAACAGTTGCGCCAGCGCCTGATCGTCACTCTGCGACACTTTCTGGTGCGCAGGCCCGGAAATCCCGGCGTTAATCAGAATCGCATCGAACGACTTGCCACTGAGCTGGCTGGCAAACTGTTGAACCGCTGATGAGTGGGTCATATCCAGCGAATGCCAGTGAATGTCTGGCCGGTTACCCTGCTCCGGGATGCCACTACGATGCGTGGCCGTGACCTGCCAGCCCTCATCGGCAAAGGCCTGCGCCACCGCGAGACCGATACCGCGTGAAGCACCAATAATCAGAACCTCTTTTTGCTGAGCCATATTCATTCCTCGTTGATTGTCTCGTCACAAGCTTAACGGTAAATCTGCCCAGGCAGCGGCCAGTTGTGCTTTTTAGCCAGACGACCGCACTGCAGGTAAAACCCCACGGCGTAGCGCTGTTGATGGCTTTCCATCATTAAATCGCTTTATCTTTTACTTTTAACCGGTTAGAAGAGATAAACAGTCTGGCAGGCAGCAGTCAATTTGCCATTTTCGCATGGAGTCTGAATGAAAAAGCTCACCTTAGAGGTGGTGGCAAAAATGGCAGGCGTCGGGATTGCGACGGTCGATCGGGTGCTGAATGAGCGCGGCGGCGTCTCCCTGGAGACCAGCCGTAAAGTCCTGAAAGCCGCACGCGAAGTGGGGCTGAAGCGTCTGCTGCCAGAGGAGTACCAGCATCCGTGGCAGATTGAGGTGTTCCTCAGCAATAACGGCTCATCCTTTTTTCAGCAGCTCACCACCCATTTCAGCGAGGTCGCCAGTCAGCTTGGCTATCGCCGCCTGAAACTGCACAAAACCCTGGTGGCCGAAGCGCAGCCTGAGCTGCTGGCGCAAAGCATTATCGCCCGCAGCAGCACCCGCGACGGCATCATTGTTTTTGCGCATGACTCGCCGCCCATCTATCGGGCACTGGCGCTGTGCCGCAGCCGCAATGTGCCGGTAATCACCATTGTCACCGATCTGCCCGATGCCGACCGCTTGTGTCATGTTGGCATCGACCAATATCAGGCGGGACGTACAGCCGGACTGCTGATGAGTAAGACAGTGAATCAGCCCGGCGACATTCTGATGGTCAGTGGCCGTTTTGATTACCGCGCCCATCGTCAGCGCATCGCGGGATTTCGTGAGGCCATGGAGCAGCGCGCGCCGCAGCGTCATCTGCGTGAAGTGCTGTCGGGTCAGGATCAGCGGGAAACCATCCGCAGTGAGCTGGCCCGCCATCTGCGTCCGTCGCAGGCGATTGCAGGGGTCTATAACACCGGCATGGGGAATAGTGATGTCAGCGACACCCTGCGCGCCCACCAGCTGCTGGGTAAATGCACCTACATCACCCATGAGCTTTATGATGTCACCCGCCAGCTACTGCTGAACGATGAAGTGGCCTTTACCCTGGACCAGCATGCTCAGCAGCATGCCCGTTTAGCGATTGATCTGATGCTGAGTCATCTCGAAACCGGCTATCAGCCGGATGTCTATCAGGCGGGGAAAGTGGCCTTTCGGCTGTTTACGGCGGAAAATATGGTGTGAGGTGGAATCTGTTTCCCCTGATGAAGCGCTGTCATTAAGGGAAACAGATCGGGCTCGATTAACCCGCGGCATCCCGGCTTTCATCGTCCGGGCTGTCCGCATCGTCATTACCCTGGCTCTTCTCCACTTCCTGCGGATGTCCCATTGAAAGCGCCGTGGCGCTGGCCGGATCGAACAGTGACAGACTCTCAATCTGGTCAACCATGATCACTTTACGGAACGACATCGCATCTTTGGGTTTCGAGTCGAGCGTGATGCCATGCTCGGCGTACCACTTGCTGTAGTTATGTTCCACCGCCAGCTTCAGCGTCTTGCTGTCGCGATATCCGCTCAGCATCGGGATCAGCACGATGTTTTTGGTGCTTTCATATTCAAAGGTCGAGGCATGAACCATGCCGATGTAAATGCGGCGCGACTTCAGCGTAATCCACGCCAGTTCGCCCTCTTCCATGCATTGAAACAATAATTGCTCCACGCCATTGGAGCGTGACAGTCGCTGATAGAGGTCTTTACGACCGGAAACGTTCAGTCGTGCGCTGCCTGCCCAGTTTGAGCGATAGAGACAGAGCAGAATGGCAAAGGCGAGCATGATCACCACCGGAGCCTGGATGCCCAGGAAACTCCAGTTCATAAACTCCACCTGCCACTTCAGATGAACGCCGGGGATCATCTGGACGGCGTTGGCGATGCCGGAGATACAGAGCAGCAGTAACCAGACGATGCCGGTCGCGAACACACCCTGCAGGACGAAAATACAACCGTAAAGCGCGACCAGGAAATAGACATCCCAGCCCGACGAACGACGGATTTTAAAGCGGCTGTTCAAATCACGGCTGGTGTACCAGTAACCACTGACCATCAACACCATAAATATTGCGGTACCCACCTCACACTCCCTTTAACGTATTCACGTGGCGGGAAAAATCTTCATGGACTTCCTCGCTCAGCGTGTTAACCGAGATATTACCGTTTTCATCAATGATGATGCGCTCACCTTCAGCGATAGAATCGTTGATATCCTGACGGGTCATGATCTGCAAAAACTTCTCGGGACTGGCAAAGACCGACTTAACAAATTTAAACATGGCGATCCACTTATTGGCCTGAAAATTGAAGTATGTGACCGAATCCACACTCTCGCCTGTTTAATTTCGGGTGAAATTTCTTAAAATCAATTAATTAGCGAAGCGGTAGTGGCGTTGCCCATGCCGTTTTCCGCTGAAATCTTCAACGTAACCAGCAGCATGGCGTAGCAGCATCGCATTTTTACCGTGCAGGTCTGCAACGACGTCACATCGCCTCTCTGCCAGGAAGCGCTAAGCTCATTGGTTAGCCGCTTTCTGTCACCCTGTCTGAAACGCATCGAGGAATGTTTGCATGAAACTACGAACACTGGGCCGTACCGGTCAGCGCGTCTCCGAAATTGGCTTTGGCGCATGGGCCATTGGCGGAACCTGGGGGGAAGTGAGCATGGAGGATGCCAAAGCCGCGCTGAATGCTGCGCTGGATGCGGGCATCACCTTTATTGATACCGCCGATGTCTATGGCGATGGCCGTTCCGAAAAAATCATCGCAGAAGTGCTGAATCAGCGCGGCGGTGAACGTCCGTTTGTCGCCACCAAGCTGGGGCGTCGCCTCTCGCCACATGTGGCTGAAGGTTACAATGCTGAAAACCTCAACGCCTTTATTGACCGTTCACGCGAGAACCTGCAAACCGACACGCTGGATTTAGTGCAGCTGCATTGCCCGCCGACCGAGGTCTACTACAACCCGGACGTCTTTGCGGTGATGGATGAGATGGTCGCTGCCGGAAAAATCCGTCACTACGGTGTCTCCGTTGAGAAAGTTGAAGAAGGTCTGAAGGCGCTGGAGTTTCCAAACGTCTCGTCAATTCAGCTGATCTACAACATTTTCCGCCAGCGTCCGGCTGAACTGCTGCTGCGTGAAGCGAAACGCCGTGATGTGGCGATCATCGCCCGTGTGCCGCTGGCGTCGGGCCTGCTGACCGGCAAAATGCGTGCCGATAGCGTGTTTGCCGCTGACGACCACCGCACCTTTAACCGTAATGGCGAAGCGTTCGATAAAGGCGAGACCTTTTCCGGCGTGCCTTATGAGGTGGCGCTGGAGGCGGTTGACGAGATTCGCCGCTTTGTCACTGGCGACACCACCATGGCGATGTTTGCCCTGCGCTGGATCCTGATGAACGAAGATGTCAGCGTGGTGATCCCTGGCGCGAAAAACCGCGAACAGGCTGAAGCCAATGCCCGCGCCAGCGATGTCGATGCGCTCTCTGCAGATACGATGGCGGCGCTGAAGCAGATCTATCAGGAGAAGATCGCACCTCACGTGCATCAGCGCTGGTAAGCGCCTTACAACGCCTGGGCGCAGGCCCAGGCGGAACTCCACGCCCACTGGAAGTTATAGCCGCCCAGCCAGCCGGTGACATCAGCCACTTCACCAATAAAGTAAAGTCCCGGCACCGCGCGCGCCTCCATCGTTTTCGAGGAGAGCTGTGTGGTATCCACGCCGCCCAGCGTCACTTCAGCAGTTCGATATCCCTCGGTACCGTTTGGCTGAATGCGCCAGGCGTGCAGCGTCTGCGCCAGCTCGGTTTGCTGTTTGCTGTTGAGCTGCTTCAGGGTGATATCCGGCACCACCTTCAGCGCCTGTAATACTTCCACCAGACGCTTCGGCAGGATTTTCGCCAGGCTGTTCTTCAGGCTGAGATTCGGGTGTGCTTCACGCTGCGCCGTCAGAAACGCCTCAAGCGGCGTGGCAGGCGACAGATCGATGGTGACGAATTCTCCGGGTAGCCAGTAGCTGGAGATTTGTAACACCGCCGGGCCGGAGAGGCCGCGGTGGGTAAACAGCATCGCCTCTTTGAAGCGGGTGCCATCCTGCGCATCGATAGTGGTCTCCAGCGCGACGCCTGACAGCGTCTGCAACTGCTCCAGCAGCGGTTTGTGCAGGGTAAAGGGCACCAGCGCCGCCCGCGTCGGGAAGACGCTCAGCCCGAACTGCTCCGCTATTTTATAGCCAAACGGCGTGGCGCCCAGGCCTGGCATCGACAGACCGCCGCTGGCGATGACCAGCTTCTCCGCCTGAACCGTGCTGCCGTTAAGTTGCAGGGTATAGCCGCTTTCATCGCGCGCCACGCTGAGCACTTCACTGCGCAGCCGCAGGGTGACATTGCCCTTGTCACATTCGGCCAGCAGCAGATCGACAATCTGCTGGGCGGAGTCGTCGCAGAAGAGCTGGCCCAGGGTTTTCTCGTGCCAGGCGATGCCGTGGCGATTAACCAGATCGATAAAATCCCACTGGGTATAACGCGCCAGCGCCGATTTACAGAAATGAGGATTGTGCGACAGATACGCCGCCGGTTCGGTGTAGAGATTGGTGAAGTTGCAGCGGCCACCGCCAGACATCAGAATTTTACGTCCCGGCTTTTTGCCGTTATCCAGCAGTAACACGCGGCGTCCCCGCTGCCCGGCCTGGGCGGCGCAGAACAGCCCTGCGGCACCGGCACCAATGATGATAACGTCAAACTGTTCCACTACGACTCGCTCACTTAACTGGAAAGGCGCAGATTGTAGTGATCTGCTCACTGAGACGCCAGCGTCAAAAAAATGCCGCAAATGTGTCATATTGTATCTGTCTAATATCTAACCCTTTTTCTCTGAGTTACCCTTACGCCTTACATCGAAAGGTTAAATTAGCGCTATATTTTCCTTTCCCATACAGCACGTTGTCGCGGATAATGCGCCGCGTTCATGTCCTCCAAAAATGGCGTAACGTTTATGCTACATCTGTTTGCTGGTCTAGACCTCAGTACTAGCCTGTTATTGGTTCTTGCCCTGCTGTTTGTATTGTTTTACGAAGCGATCAACGGTTTCCACGACACGGCCAACGCAGTTGCGACGGTCATCTATACGCGTGCCATGCGTGCCCAGCTTGCTGTGGTCATGGCGGGTGTATTTAACTTCCTTGGCGTGCTGCTCGGTGGATTGAGTGTCGCTTACGCTATTGTTCATATGCTTCCCACCGATCTGTTGTTAAATGTTGGATCGGCTCACGGTCTCGCCATGGTGTTTTCTATGCTGCTGGCGGCGATTATCTGGAACCTCGGCACCTGGTATCTCGGTCTGCCGGCCTCCAGCTCCCATACGCTGATCGGCGCCATTATCGGTATCGGTCTGACCAACGCCCTGATGAGCGGAACCTCGGTGGTTGATGCGCTCAACATCCCGAAAGTGCTGAACATCTTCCTTTCTCTGATCCTGTCGCCGATTGTCGGCCTGGTGATGGCGGGCGGCTTAATCTTTATACTGCGTCGCTACTGGAGCAATACCAAAAAGCGTGCGCGTATTCATATGACGCCTGCTGACCGTGAGAAGATCGACGGCAAGAAAAAGCCGCCGTTCTGGACCCGTATCGCCCTGATTGTTTCGGCAATTGGCGTGAGTTACTCCCACGGTGCGAATGACGGTCAGAAAGGGATCGGCCTGATCATGCTGGTCCTGATTGGCGTGGCACCTGCTGGTTTCGTGGTGAATATGAATGCCTCCGGTTACGACATCACGCGAACCCGCGATGCAGTCAATCACCTGGAGCAGTATTATCAGCAGCATAACGCCTCGCTGACCCACATCATCCAGATGGCACCGCCTAAGCTGCCAACGCCGGAAGAAGTGCCAGCAAGCAGCCCGCAGGAGTTCCATTGTGACAGCGCGCGCGCATTACAGGCGGTACAGGGTGCGCAGGTGTTGCTGAATAACCTGCAGAGCTACGATCAGCTGACGGTTGATCAGCGCGGTCAGATGCGTCGTCTGCTGCTGTGTATCTCCGATACCGCTGATAAAGCGGCTCGTCTGCAGGAAACCTCGCCAGATGACAAACGCTTCCTCAATAAGCTGAAAAGCGACCTGCTTGGCACCATCGAGTATGCGCCTATCTGGATTATTGTGGCCGTCGCGCTGGCGCTGGGCATCGGCACCATGATTGGCTGGCGTCGTGTTGCCACCACCATTGGTGAGAAGATTGGTAAAAAAGGCATGACCTATGCGCAGGGAATGTCAGCACAGGTGACAGCAGCGCTGTCGATTGGCGTCGCCAGCTATACCGGCATGCCCGTCTCCACCACGCATATCCTCTCCTCATCGGTTGCCGGTACCATGCTGGTCGACGGTGGCGGGCTGCAGAGCCGGACCATCAAGAACATCGCCATGGCGTGGATCTTCACCCTGCCGGTCTGTATTCTGCTGTCAGGTTCGCTCTACTGGATTGCCTTAAAACTGGTGTGATGCCAGCAAAAAAAAGGGCGACGCAAGTCGCCCTTTTTTAATGCCAGATCGCCAGCGCCACCAGACTGATGACCACCAGTCCGCACAGCGCACTGGTCAGCATAAACTGCCCACGCACCCGCTCGCAGCGCCGGATAAACTCATCGTCGTGATGATCAAGATAGCGCTTTGCCCAGATATAAGTGACCAGCCGCACCTGCTTGCTCGGCTGACCATGAGAGGTGAAAAAACCCGCCCCATCGACATACTGATACAGCAGCGGATCACAACCGCGTAATACCGCCAGCAGAGCGCGCAGAGATGAAAAATAGCGCGCCATATTCACGATACACACCACGCAAAGCGCCCAAAAAAGCGCAATAGTGCTGATCATATTCTCCCCCTCCCGGCTGGAATCGCAGCAACAGGCCCAGCGTCAGACACTGAGTCCACCTGCAGAAATAACCAGCCACTGAATCACCGGACTGCGAAAGTTTTTCGACCCCCTGAGCGGTTGCGAATCGGACCGCCTTTTTTCAGTGTAGGAGAAATCTTTACATTTTTTCCAACGATGATTTTCGTTCAGCGCGAGTAAATCTGGCATAGCCTTGATCTTATTCATAAGCCAGGCGGCAACGGCAGCATTTACAGTGGGAGAAGGCTATACTGAGGACATAACAACATCATCACCTGCAATGCAGGTAGACACTTTGGTGGCGCTCATCGCCCGCTCGCGCAAGGGATTTCGCTAAGCTGTGACGCGGCAGGAACACCGGATGCCATCCTTAACCTCGTGAAAGGAGTTTTATCATGGCTTATAAACATATCCTGATTGCAGTAGACCTTTCTCCCGAAAGCCAGTTGCTGGTGGATAAGGCCGTCTCGCTGGCTCGTCCGTACGATGCCAGAATTTCCCTGATTCACGTTGATGTCAATTACTCCGACCTCTACACCGGCCTGATTGATGTCAACTTAGGGGATATGCAGAAGCGTATCTCTGAAGAGACGCATGCGGCGCTGAAAGGATTGTCAGATGCGGCGGGCTACCCGATCAGTGAGACGCTGAGCGGCAGTGGCGACCTCGGCCAGGTACTGGTTGACGCGATCAGAAAATATGACGTTGACCTTGTAGTATGTGGTCATCATCAGGATTTCTGGAGCAAGCTGATGTCCTCAGCCCGTCAGCTGATCAACACCGTGCATATCGACATGCTGATTGTGCCGCTGCGCGATGAAGACGAGGCGTAATTTCGTCGTATAAATGATTAAAGCCGGCGCAGAGCCGGCTTTTTTATGCTTTAAAGCGGTGGGTAAATATCAAAGCGATGGCTTTTGGTTACCACGGCCGCCTGCGTCACAATACCCGCCAGCGGCGGTGCATAGTCTGGCCGTTTAACCACGATGCGTTTCTTCGCCAGCCGGCGAGCGGGTTCCAGTAATGCGTCAGCATCTTCATCCGGCCCCACCAGCGACTGAAACACCCGCATCTCCTTTTTCACCAGCGCACTTTTCTGGCGATGGGGATACATAGGATCGAGATAGACCACATCCGGCGGCGGCGTGATATCCCCCAGCGCCTGTGCGCTGGCCGCATGAATCAGCGTCAGCCGATCGCGCAGCCAGGGGCCAATTTCCGCATCCTGATACCCGCGCTGCAATCCATCTTCCAGCAGCGCAGCGACAACCGGATGACGCTCCAGCATTCGCACCCGGCAGCCCAGCGCCGCCAGTACAAACGCATCTCGTCCCAGCCCGGCGGTGGCATCGACCACATCCGGCAGATAACCGCCTTTGATGCCGACCGCTTTGGCGACGGCTTCGCCGCGTCCACCGCCGAAGCGACGGCGATGGGCCATCGCGCCAGTGACGAAATCAACAAAAATGCCGCCCAGCTTTGGCTCATCACGCTTGCGCAGTTCAAGGTGCGTCGGGGTCTGCACCAGCGCCAGCAGTGCGTCTTCATCGTGCTCCAGCTGCCAGCGCTGCGCTAAACGTGATAAGGCGCCGTCTCCGGCGCCTGATTCATCGAGCAAACAGATTTTCACGAACCGACTTATCCCTGAATGCCGTAATGTTCCAGCATCGCATCGAGCTTCGGTTCACGGCCACGGAAGCGTTTGAACAGCTCCATCGGCTCTTCAGAACCGCCACGCGTCAGGATGTTATCCAGGAAGGACTGACCGGTTTCACGGTTGAAGATGCCCTCTTCCTCGAAGCGGGAGTAAGCATCCGCCGCCAGCACGTCTGCCCACAGATAGCTGTAGTAACCCGCCGCATAGCCACCGGCAAAGATGTGGCTGAAAGCGTGCGGGAAACGGCCCCATTCCGGACCCGGAACCACTGCCACGCGGCTTTTTACTTCGCGCAGGGTTTCCAGAATCTGAGCACCTTTCTCCGGATTAAACTCGGTATGCAGGCGGAAATCGAACAGGCCGAACTCCAGCTGACGCAGGATAAACAGCGCAGCCTGATAGTTCTTCGCCGCCAGCATTTTATCCAGCAGCTCTTTCGGCAGCGGTTCGCCGGTTTCAAAGTGGCCCGAGATAAAGGCCAGCGCATCCGGTTCCCAGCACCAGTTCTCCATGAACTGGCTTGGCAGTTCGACTGCATCCCATGGCACACCGCTGATACCGGAGACGCCAGGCGCTTCGATACGGGTCAGCATGTGATGCAGGCCGTGACCAAACTCATGGAACAGGGTGATCACTTCGTCATGGGTGAACAGCGCAGGTTTGCCTTTCACCGGACGGTTAAAGTTACAGGTCAGGTAGGCAACCGGCTTCTGCAGGCTGCCATCGGCTTTACGCATCTGGCCGACGCAGTCATCCATCCAGGCACCGCCACGTTTATGTTCGCGGGCGTAGAGATCGAGATAGAAGCTGCCGCGCAGTTCGCCGGTTTCATCGAACAGATCGAAGAACTTCACGTCAGGATGATAAACCTCAACGTCGTTACGCTGCTTCGCCGTGATGCCGTAAATGCGTTTCACCACTTCAAACAGACCGGCGACCGCACGCTCTTCCGGGAAATAAGGGCGCAGTTGCTCATCGCTGATGGTGTAGAGATGCTGCTTCTGCTTTTCACCGTAATAGGTGAGATCCCACGGATTAAGCTCGGTCACGCCGTGCTCTTTACGGGCAAAGGCGCGCAGCTGCTCCAGCTCTTTTTCACCCTGCGGACGGGCGCGTTCCGCAAGGTCATTAAGGAAGTCGATTACCTGGGACGGGCTTTGCGCCATTTTGGTCGCCAGCGATTTATCGGCGTAGGAGTCGAAGCCCAGCAGCTGTGCCAGCTCGTGACGCAGCGCCAGCTCTTCCGCCATGATTGGGCCGTTATCCCATTTACCGGCGTTCGGACCCTGATCGGAGGCGCGCGTCGCATAGGCGCGATACATCTCTTCACGCAGCGCGGCGTTGTCGCAGTAGGTCATGACCGGCAGATAGCTTGGGATATCCAGCGTCAGCAGCCAGCCTTCCTGCTCTTTGGCTTCAGCCTGTGCTTTAGCCGCCGCCAGCGCGCTTTCCGGCATGCCGGCCAGCTCGCTTTCATCGGTAATCAGCTTGCTCCAGCCCATGGTGGCATCAAGCACGTTGTTGCTGTAAGCCGAACCCAGCTCAGAGAGGCGCGCGGCGATTTCGCCGTAGCGCTGCTGTTTATCTTTTGGCAGGCCGATGCCGGAGAGTTCGAAATCACGCAGGGCATTATCGACCGCTTTCTTCTGCGCCAGATCCAGTGCAGCGTACTGATCGCCCTCTTTCAGGTTGCGATACGCCTGATAGAGCCCTTCATGCTGACCAACCCAGGTGCTGTATTCAGAGAGCAGCGGCAGCGTCTGCTCATAGGCTTCACGCAGCTCCGGGCTGTTTTTCACCGCATTAAGGTGGCTGACCGGTGAGAAGATACGGCTCAGGCGATCGTCGGTTTCCGCCAGCGGCTGAACCAGATTATCCCAGGTATACGGCGCACCCTGCGCCACGACTTTTTCGACTTCTGCGCGACAGTGGCTCAGCACTTCCGTCACGGCAGGCACCACATGTTCAGGCTTAATGACAGAAAAAGGGGGTAGCGTAAAAGATGTCAGTAGCGGATTGGTCATAGCGCAGTCCTTTATAGATGTATGGGGCGCAGCGGGTCGCGCAACGCAATCTAAGTAACATGCGGCTTAGTGTAGCGAAAATCAATGGCAGCCAGGATGAGGTGGGGAAGAAACGCGCGAATAGCAGCACGGAAGATGCACGCTTTTATCTCATGCACGTAATGCTGGCTGGCGCGTCGGGGAAGATTTGCGGTCGCTTTCCGTGACTGCGTGCCGGGAACCACACGCCCCGCCCTGAGCGGCTCGCGGTAATCCCGATTTGTTATCACGCTTCTGGCCCATCAGTGGGTCATCCCTGATATAATCGCGGATTCTCATGCTTTTCCTGCGTCGGTTGCTGTGCGTCGTTCTGTGGGTAATACGTGAGGTAATAATTGGTATAAATTGATTTTCCATCAATTAAAACCTTATACATTCAACAGGATAAACAATGCTGAGTTATCGCCATAGCTTCCATGCTGGCAACCACGCCGACGTGCTGAAGCACACCGTTCTGAGCCTGATCATCACGGCGCTGAAAGAGAAAGAGAAACCGTTTTTCTACCTGGATACCCATGCGGGCGCAGGCCGTTATCAGCTTAGCGGCGAGCACGCCGAGCGTACCGGTGAATATCTGGAAGGCATCTCACGTATCTGGCAGCAGCCCGATGCGCCGGAATTGCTGCAACCCTATTTTGATGCGATTCGTGCGCTGAACCGCAGCGGCACGCTGCGCTACTATCCGGGTTCGCCGCTAATTGCCCGCCATCTGCTGCGTGAAGATGACAAACTGCAACTCACTGAGCTGCACTCCAGCGACTATCCGCTGCTGCGTAACGAATTCAGCAAAGACAACCGTGCCCGCGTCGATCGTGCCGACGGTTATCAGCAGTTAAAATCGAAACTGCCACCGCCGTCACGTCGCGGTCTGGTGCTGATCGATCCGCCGTATGAGATGAAAAGCGACTACCAGGCAGTGGTGAAAGGGATTCAGGAAGGCCATAAACGTTTTGGCACCGGCGTCTTTGCGTTATGGTATCCGGTGGTTTTACGCCAGCAGATCAAACATATGCTGCGCGACCTGGAAGCGACCGGCATTCGCAATATTCTGCAGATCGAACTGGCGGCCCGTCCCGACAGCGATCAGCGCGGCATGACCGCCTCCGGCATGATCGTGATTAACCCGCCGTGGAAACTGGCCCAGCAGATGAATACCCTGCTGCCTTGGCTGCACCAGAAACTGGTTCCGACGGGTACCGGCCACTACGCGGTTAACCAGATCGTACCCGAATAACTCTCTTTGTCTTCTACGCCGCTCACTACCGGTGCTGCGGCGTTGTATCAGGTCTTTACCATGTGGATCATACTGGCTGGCGCGCTGGCCGCGCTGCAACCGGCCCGACGGCTGGCATTATTATTACTGGCGCTCGCCACACTGCTGGGTTTTTATCAGGACGTATTAGCGTGGCCGGCGCTGCTGCTGTTTACCGGCACCGCCGCTGTGGTGGCACTCCGTATTTATGACCGTGACCATCATCGACGACAAATAGGGACCGAAGCGCTGCTGGTGCTGATCGCCATCGGGTTGCTCCTCCATCTTTTTCCAGGCTTTAATAATCCCCTTAAGGCAGAGGATGTGCAGGCCGGACCGCGCAGCGTGCCTTTCAGCTTCGGGTTTAACTTCGATAAAGCGCTTATTCCTTTTGTACTGCTGGCCTGCCTGCCGACGCTGTTTCGCGCGCCTGCCACGCCACCACGCTATCGGCTACCCGCCGCACTGGCGCTGATCGCCGCCATTCCGCTGCTGCTGTACTGCGCGGTATTATTGAGCGGATTAGCGTTTGAGCGACATACACCGGACTGGCTGGGGCCATTTATGCTCGCCAACCTGTTCTTTGTTTCGCTGGCGGAAGAGGCCCTGTTTCGTGGCTATCTGCAGCAGCGATTAAAGCAGGTAGTGGGCGGCATCCCTGCGCTGTTACTGAGCGCGCTGCTGTTTGGTCTGGTGCATCTGAGCGGCGGCCTGTTGCTGGTGATCTTCGCCACCCTGGCCGGGCTGTTATATGGGCTGGCGTGGCACTGGAGCGGCCGCTTATGGCTGGCGACCGCCCTGCACTTTGGCCTTAACCTGACCCATCTGCTGTTTTTCACTTATCCCGCACTGCATCATTAGAGGTTAAAAACCGCCAGATCCCAGGCCAGCTCGGTGCAGGGAAAAATCGTCTGGCACTCCGCCAGCAGGCGGTTCATGTCTTTTGCCAGATAGCGTGAACTGAAATGGGTGGCGATCAGCCGTTTTGCCCCGGCGCGTTTTGCCACTTCGGCGGCCTGCAGTGTGGTGGAGTGCCCGCGCCCGTTGGCTTTTTCTACCATCGCGGCCTCCAGCGTGGTTTCATGCACCATCAGGTCAACATTGGCCGCCAGTTGCAGCGCGACCTCAGTAGGTGCCGTATCGCCAAAGATAGCCAGCGTTTTGCCGGGTGTCGCGGGGCCAAGATAGTCAGCACCGTTGATTACCCGCCCATCTTCCAGCGTCACGCATTCACCCTGCTTCAGCTGCTGAAACCACGGGCCGCGTGGCACCCCTTCCGCTTTCAGCCGCGCAGCATCCAGCAGACCGGGTTTGTCATGCTGTTCAATGCGATAGCCAAAACACTCCACCGGATGGCTCAGCGGCCAGGCGCTGATACGAAACTCACCGTCGTCCAGCGTCCAGCCCGCCTCAATCTCAACGATGGTCAGCGGGTAGTCGGTGTAAGAGCCGCTGATCGACAGCGCCGTCTCAACAAAGGTTTTTAATCCCCTGGGGCCATAGACCGTCATCGGTGTGGTCAGCCCGGCCATTGACCGGCTGGTGAGTAATCCCGGCAGCCCGAAAATATGATCGCCATGCAGATGGGTGATAAAAATCTTATCCAGCTTGCCCGGTTTGAGGCTGGATCGCATAAACTGTAATTGTGTGCCTTCCCCGCAGTCGAACAGCCAGGTTTCACCACTCAGCGCGCGGGTAAAAGCAATAGACGTGACGTTACGTTGCAGGCTGGGAGCACCGCCGCCGGTGCCGAGAAAAGTAAGGTGCATGGTATGCTTCCCTGTAAGCGAGTGAAAAAACAGAACCCTATTACAATCATAGGCGCAAACTTTGCGTCATTTCGACCCGCAGCGTTACACTCAACCCCAATTTTTTATGCAACCGGATGGATACTTCAATGACCCGACATTTCGACTATCTCGCCATTGGCGGCGGCAGTGGCGGCATCGCCTCAATTAACCGTGCGGCTATGTATGGCCAGAAATGTGCCCTGATTGAAGCGAAAGAGCTGGGCGGCACCTGCGTGAACGTGGGCTGCGTGCCGAAGAAAATCATGTGGCATGCCGCGCAAATCGCCGAAGCGATCCATCTCTACGGACCGGATTATGGCTTCGACACCACCGTGAATCGCTTCGACTGGGCCACACTGGTGAAAAACCGCAGCGCCTACATCGATCGCATCCACAACTCCTATGACAACGTGCTGGGTAAAAACAAAGTCGAAGTGATCAAAGGCTTTGCCCGCTTTGTCGATGCGCACAGCGTTGAAGTCAACGGCGAGATTATCACCGCTAACCATATTCTGATCGCCACCGGCGGTCGTCCGGTCCACCCTTCTATTCCGGGTGCAGAGTACGGCATTGATTCCGACGGTTTCTTTGAGCTGGACGCGCTGCCAAAACGCACTGCGGTCATTGGCGCAGGCTACATTGCGGTTGAGCTGGCTGGCGTGGTTAACGCGCTGGGTTCAGAAACGCATCTGTTCGTCCGTAAACACGCGCCGCTGCGCAGCTTCGATCCGCTGCTCACCGAAACGCTGGTCGAAGTGATGAACAGCGAAGGCCCGGCGCTGCATACCGAATCTATTCCAAAAGCTGTGATTAAAAACGGCGATGGTAGCCTGACGCTGCAGCTGGAAAACGGCAGCGAATATACCGTGGATTGCCTGGTCTGGGCGATTGGCCGTGAGCCCGCCAACGATACCCTGAATATTGACGCCGCTGGCGTCGCGCTGGACGACAAAGGCTATATCAAAGTCGATAAATTCCAGAACACCAATGTGTCAGGCATCTACGCCGTGGGCGACAACACCGGTGCGGTTGAGCTGACGCCGGTTGCGGTCGCGGCGGGCCGTCGTCTCTCTGAGCGTCTGTTTAACAACAAACCGGACGAGCATCTGGATTACAGCAATATTCCGACGGTGGTGTTCAGTCATCCGCCGATTGGTACCGTGGGACTGACCGAGCCGCAGGCACGGGAACAGTATGGCGACGACCAGGTGAAGGTTTATAAATCGTCATTTACCGCCATGTACACTGCGGTAACCCAGCATCGTCAGCCGTGTCGCATGAAGCTGGTCTGTGTGGGTGCAGATGAGAAGATTGTCGGCATTCACGGTATCGGATTCGGCATGGATGAGATGCTGCAGGGCTTCGCTGTGGCGCTGAAAATGGGTGCCACTAAAAAGGACTTCGATAGCACCGTGGCGATCCATCCGACCGCCTCCGAAGAGTTCGTGACGATGCGTTAATTCCCCGAAAAGAATACTATTGGGAAAAACTGGTCATCAGGGCCAGTTTTTTCCTGCAACTGCGCCCAACGAAAATTAATGCGCCCGCTGACGCGAAATGTAAAACCTGCGTTTCTTTTCATATTTTCAACACCCAGCAAGAGCCAGGCTGATTAACAGCGGAAAAACCGAACCGACAGTAATTAAATCCATTTATATATGAAATTATTTAATGACTACCGATTATATTCACAGGCTCGACGTCCATTTCCACAGGATTATCGTTAGTGAATTTATCGCTGTATTTAATGAATGCCTGAAGTGATACGACTGCTAAATAGCCTCTCCACACTGTCGCTTTTGAGGAGATAGCCTTTCTTCGAAACTCTCAGGATCACATCATCACTTAAACCCAGAAAAAAGAGCTTCGACTTTAAATTAGACATAACCTGCCAGACCCGCTGCGTAGAAGAACTCAGTCCATGTTTATCCCAGACGTTCTCCATAAGTTCCGAATCCGTGACAACATCAATAGTGGCATTTTCAAAAAGATACTCTAATACGTGCGACATGGTTTTTCTCAGGATGATATCTTCACCATACCCATTCAAACAAATTAGTCGCTTTGTCTTGTGTAAATAAACCACATTCCCTTCAATAAGATAGCCAATAAAATTTACTTCATTACCCGGTAGCATGATGTTCTCCAGAACAATGATGAAAACAAGATAATAACTTTTATTCAGGTATTTAAAAAACATCACTTCATTATTTGTACATCACTTTTTAATCAGCCCTGGCCACGCCTTTCCACTGTTCCTGGTCTGTAATAGCGATGCCTCGATGATCGTCATGCATATAACGCTTTGTTGTGTGTTAAAATCCTGACTATCTACCTCGCCACATCGTTAATAAAAAGTAATAATAAATAAGTCTGTTCTGGCGGAGAAGCAGACTGACCTTAATACTCATCCGACAGAGTGCAATAAGATGTTGTTGCTTATCATCGCCGGCAAGAAAAACTTAAATATTTCTTAGTTAAATCAGAAACCACCGATAAACTGACCAGGATGGATTGCTGTCTGATTTGCCTCATCTTATGCGTAGCCGTTATGAAATCATCTAACGTTAACGAAGACAATAAAGTGGGATTTTTATTTTAGTTCAAAACTTACGGGTTTTATTACGACCATCTGTAGCAGAATCAGCCAAAATAAAGCTTAAAAGAAGAATCGCTTTGGATTGAAAGACGATTGCGTCATCCGAACACGCCCGCTTCAACGCTTTCATTAGTTTTTTTATAATCCATAAGACCTGATATTTCTGGCCAATTTTTGATCTGTATCAACTGGCAATATATCGGTGGAAAAAGCAAAGTAATGGCGAAAAAAAGAAGCAAAGGATAGGAGATAGGAATGTTCTTTGCCCGGGAATTAATCAGATCCGTTTGTTTATTAAGATAATTATTAAAGCGTCCTTATTTAGCTATTTTGTACCGTACTAACGGCAGGAGATTTTCATCTTATTGTATACAGAGTCAGAAATAAGCGTGAGTGCCCCTTAGCTCCATACATCCTCGTTAACGTGATAAATAAGAATGAGTTATTAATGCGCCCTGACCTGTCAGCCTAGTCCGCTGATATCAATATTTAGGGGTTGGGTCTGGCTCTGGATTGGGAGATTTAAGATGGCAGAGGGCGCAGCATTAACCGGGACCGGGACAAAGGGTCACCTTCGATCTGGTGACCTTGCGCCAGGCAGGGGGAGAACGGATCCCCCGGTGCAGTCGTGCACCGCGCCAGTGCAACTCAGCTCACGCGATCCAGCCAGCGAACATAAGCCTGATCCCATAACGCCGCTGGCGTGCCCGCCTTGCCAAGGCCAAAGCCATGCCCGCCTTTGCTGATCTGAATCAGCTCAACCGGCACACGATTACGGCGACAGGTGTCGCGCATCAGCTCGGTGTTAAACGGATTTGAGGTGTGATCGTCCTCGGCCTGCGCCAGAAACGTCGGCGGATATTGCCGGGTTACGTAGTTCTGCACTGACCAGTTCGCCTCATCCTGCGGCGTGGCATTTTTGCCGACCATCATCAGATGGGTATTGGTGTGCTGATAAGGCGCTTCCAGGGTGATGACCGGATAGATCAGACCAACGCTATCGACTTTGGGCACCACTTCATCCAGCGGATCGATGGCCGGATAGGATTCAAAGTCCGGACGCGCCGCCGCCAGCCCCAGCAGATGCCCACCTGCCGAGAAGCCCAGCACATGCACCTTGCGCTCAAAGGATCGCACCAGCCGGATGGCACGCTGCGCATCCTGCAGCGGTGCCAGCCGCCCCGCCTGCCACTTCTCATGCGGCAGCCGGTAGCTGAGCACATAGGCGGTATAGCCATTGGCATTGAGCCAGCGCGCGACCGGCCAGGCTTCGCGTCCCATGCCGATCCAGCGATAACCGCCACCCGCTGCAATTAATACCGCTTCGCCATTGGGATTTTCCGGTTTAAAGCGCTGAATCGCCGGGCTGACGATATTTGACCAGGAACCGGTGCTGTTAATATGCAACTGGCCCGATGGGCCGCCGCCGCCGGGCGGATCGTCCGGCCAGAGGGGAATAATGTCATCGCGGGCAAATATTTTGCCGGTGGTCATGGAGAGCCCGAGCGCTCCCGTGCCGAGAATAAAGCGTCGACGCGTAATCATAATGCCTGTTATGTGATACCAGAAGAGTGAGCAAACCGTTGCGGCAGGCTGCAGTAGAATCAACAGATGCAAGTCGGGTGCCATGGCTGGCGATTATGTACGCAATGGCCCCTGAAAAGCCATAAAAAAACGCGCCCGCCAGGCGTAATGCTGATCAGTTAAGCGACAGGTGATAACGCAGTCTGGTGCCGGGCAGGGGCTGGCGGTCCTCGTGCCGCTGCGCGGTTCCTTCACGTCATTCCTCTGCCTGACGGACCGCCGGGGATGGCACATCCTGTGCCGCCCCGCCTTTCGCCCGCGTCCTGCGGGCTCTCCTGGCAGACTCATTCTGTTCAGCGCTGCGGATTGCCTTCCCCTGCCCGGCACCGGCCTGCTCTGAAACTTCAGTGTGTATTGTTAAAAAGGGCACGAAAGTGGAGGCCTGAGCGCCTCTGCTGCTGAAAGGGTTATCCGCAGCGCTGAGGCGTGACGGTGGGCCAGAAGTCCACGCCGGGAAGCGTGGACAGGTCGGGGCCGGCCAGGGAGGGCCGATCCCCGAACGGTTCGTCGGCACGCCGTCAAAGCCGAAGGTACCGCGTGAGCGGCGCGAGGACGGCCCGGCAGCAGCAGAGGTGCGCAGGCCCGCACTTGCGGCTCGCTCGCACATAAAAAAAGCTGCCACGTTTGACTGTGACAGCCTTTACAAATTTAATCTTAACTGATCAGTATTAGCCCGGCAGGCGCGTTTTTATTTAATCCGATGCGGTTAATCTTCCTGCTGGAACTGCGCCATCACGGCCTGCTCACACTGCTGTTCGTTAACGCGCAGTTTGGCACGCTCATCATCTCCCAGCTGCAGCCAGGCACTGGCCACTTCACGCGCGGACTCTTCATCGAACTCGGGCTGATTCATCGCCGATGACGACTGACTGCGCGCCACGGTGGACTTCATCTGGTCGACATATTGATCCGCGCTGGCGACCTTTTTCTCGCCGCTGACAATGTGGCACAGCTGACTGGCATAAACATTCTGCTCAGTGTCAGCCTCGTCCGCCGCCAGCGCGCTGCCGGTGGCGAGGATGCTCAGCAGCACTATCTGAGTTACTTTCATTCTTAACTCCTGTTAGTTCGGGTTAAACCTTACGCTGAAGGGCTTCTAGGCGTTTCTGACGCCAGTTCAGCAGCGGCGACACGGTGGTGCCGTGGACCACCACGCTGCAGACCACCAGCGTTAACGCCATATTGGTCATAATTTCCATCTGCGGGCCTTCCATACCGTGCGTCCAGGCATAGGCGATGTAGTTCAGACTGCCAATCCCGCGGATGCCCAGCCAGCCAATCAGCAGACGCTGCCCCAGCGGCAGTCCGGCGCGCAGCGTCACCAGCCAGACGGCCAGTGGCCGCACCACCACAAACAGCACCAGGCCGATCAGCACGCCGTAGATGTTCCAGTGCTGCGCCAGTGTGACGCCCAGCACCACCATCATGCCAGCCGCCAGTAAACGTTCAATAGTATCGCCAAAAGAGAGGGCGTCGCCTACCACAAACCCTATCGACTTCACCATATTGTTGTCGCCCTGATGCGCCAGGCGTTTATTAGGGTTCACCAGTGCTTCAGAGGGCAGCACGCGCTCGTCGTCAGAGAGATCGTCCGGCTGATGGCGACGGAACACGCCCATCTCAGCACGGCGTAATCCCAGCCCGGCGGCGAAGGCAGCCAGGAAGCCGGAGGCACCCAGCCACTCCACCAGTGAATAACTCAGTGCAATCAGCGCCAGCGCCAGGAAATCATTGGGCGCCACATCGCCATTGGCATTGCGCAGTCGGGTCGCCAGCAGGCCAATCAACTGCCCCAGCACGAAACCGATGATCAGACCGCCGCCAATTGCCCAGAGCACCTCGACCGCACCCCAGTGCCCCAGCATCGCCACGCTCAGGCTTTCGCCATTAAACAGCAGCAGCGCCAGCATCAGCAACGGCAGCGCGGAACCATCATTCATACCCGCTTCGCTGGAGATTGCCACGCGCAGCGAGTCATCATCCTGCGCATCGTTGACCGAGATTAAGCTCGCCAGCACCGGATCGGTTGGCGCGACAATGGCACCAAACGCCAGTGCAATCGGCCAGTCTAATCCCACCAGGAAGTGCGACAGCAGGGTCATCGCGGCCACGGTCAGCAGCATGGCGGGAAAAGCCAGTTTCAGCCCGGTGTGCCAGCAGTTATTTTGCAGCGGCTGACGCAGCTTGAGGCCGGTGATGAACAGCGAGGCAGCCATGGTGATTTCAGTGATGTGCGCCACGGCTTCGGAATGGGTAACAATATCGATGTGGATAACATCAAATCCCCACGGGCCGCACAGAATGCCCGCGATAAGGAACAGACCAAATGAGGTGACTGGCCCCCGGTGAATCCAACCGGAAGCCAGCGACATCAGCAGCAGAAGGCCGCCCGTCGCTGCTGTCCAGGCTAAAAAGTTCATAACACTCCAGATTATTTCGGGTTTATGAATAAGCCTGGCACATTTTTTGACGGGCGAGGTGTCAGTTTTTCAGGTGTCGACTGGCGAAGCGGACCGCCAGCGCGGCGGCACCGGCTAAGGTCGAGAGCGCAACCACGCCATTCCAGCCCCAGTGTGCCAGCGCCAGACTTCCCAGCGCCGCACCGGTGGCCATACCGATAAACACCACGGTAAACAGCAGCGCATTCAGGCGGCTGCGTGCTTCCGGCGCCAGGCCATAGACCAGCGTCTGATGCGCCACCAGGGTGGCCTGCACCCCTAAATCGAAGCCGATGGTGCAGAGGACAATCAGCGCCAGCTGGGCTGGCATTGGCAGCAGCGGCAGCAGAAACATCAGCGCAAAGGAGATTGTCACCAGCGCGGCGCCAGCCTGCGTGACCCTTGCCGGACCGATGCGGTCAGCAAAACTGCCCGCCAGCGGTGCCGCCATGGCACCCGCCGCACCGGCTAAACCAAACGCCCCGGCCACGGCACTGTCCAGATGAAAGCGGTCGCTGAGCATTAACGCCAGCGTCGACCAGAAGGCGCTAAAGCCCACTGACAACAGCCCCTGAGCCAGTGCGGCACGACGCAGCGTCTGATGGTGACGCCACAGGTGAACCAGCGACAGCAACAGGCGCGGATAGCTCACCGAGGTGCCTGGCGCGAAACGCGGCAGTACCCGCCACAGCGTGAGCGTAATCAGCAGCACCGCCAGCGCAGCAATCATATACATGGTGCGCCAGCCGAAATACTCTGCCACCACCCCGCTGACCACCCGCGACAGCAGGATGCCCACCAGCAGCCCGGTCATCACCGTGCCGACTGTTTTACCCCGACTGCGTTCCGGCGCCAGCGCCGCCGAAGCGGGCACAATATCCTGCGCCACGGTGGCGGTCAGGCCGGTGATAAAACTGGCAATCAGCAGCGCGCTGAGTCCACCGGAAAAACCACACAGCAGCAGCGCCGCCACCAGCATTAAGCCTTTGATAAAGATAATGGTGCGCCGGTCATGGCGATCGCCCAGCGGAGCCAGCAGCAGGATGCCCAGCGCATAGCCCGCCTGGGTCAGCATCGGCACCATGCCGACCGCGCCGATGCCGGCGTTAAACTGCTTGCTGATGATATCCAGCATCGGCTGGCTGTAGTAGATCGACGCGACGCTGAGTCCGGCACCGGCGGCCAGAGTAAACACCAGCGGCGCAGAGAGCGGTTCATTTTGAGTCTGGGTCTGTATGGCTGACATGCTGTAATCCTCATCATTTCGTCCTGCCATTAAAGCGCATTGCGGTTATACGCGGTAGACTGACATCAGGCAAAACCGTTATACGTGGTGCGTATGAACAATCCTAACAGCAGCGATCGCATCGATCTGATGCAGACTTTTATCCGTATTGTAGAGAGCGGCAGCTTATCCGCCGCCGCCGCGCAGCTCGGCACGACACAACCCACCGTCAGCCGCCGACTGCAGAGCCTGGAGCAGCGGCTGGGCCTCAAGCTTATCCTGCGCACCACCCATGCGCTGAAGCTTACCGATGATGGCGAGCGCTGCTACGCCCAGGCCCGGCAGCTGCTGGCGACCTGGCATGCGCTGGAAGATGAGCTGACCGGGGCCAGCGATGACCCGGTGGGTACGCTGCGGGTTCGCGCCCCGCACGCCTTTGGCCAGGATCAGCTGATCGCCCCGCTGGTGGACTATCTGCACCGCTACCCCCGGCTCAATATTGAGTGGATGCTGAATGATCGCACGCCCGACTTTATGGCGGAGAATGTGGACTGCGCCATTCAGGTCGGCGCGCCAACCGATCCTTCGGTGGTGGCGATACTGCTGGCAGAAGTGCCGCGTATTGTGGTGGCCGCCCCGCACCTGCTGGCGCAGCAGCCGCCGATAGAGCGGGTTGAACAGCTGCGCGATCTGCCGTGGCTGGCACTGACCAGTTTTTACCGTAACGAAGTGGTGTTGCAGAAGATTGACGACGGCCAGCCGGTGAACCTGGCGATTACGCCCCGGCTGAGCAGCGACAGTTTATATGCGGTGCGCAAAGCGGCACTGGCAGGGATGGGAGCCGCGATCGTCTCGTCCTGGGCGGTGCAGGAAGATCTGGCGGATGGCGGCCTGGTTCAGCTGATGCCTGCGTGGCAGGCACCGCCGCTGCCGGTGTGGCTGACCTATCCCTGGGCGAGTTACTACCCGGCCAGGCTGCAACACTTTTTTGCCATGATCAAAGAGGTGATGCCGCAGCTGGCGGGCACGCGTCCGGCCTCACAGCCAGCGGGTCGTTCAGGGGGAGCAGAGCGGAAAGGGTAAAGCAGGCGCCCGCCTCAGCGGGCCGCCAGAGAGGTTACTTCGGTTTTTTATCGCTGCGCGACATCTGATCCAGCCAGCCCATCACAAAGGCGGAGAGCACAAAGGTCAGGTGGATAATCACGTACCACATCAGCTTGTCGTTTTCGACGTTGCGCGCTTCCATAAACACCCGCAGCAGGTGAATTGAGGAGATGGCGACAATGGAGGCGGCGACTTTGTTTTTCAGCGAGCCGGAGTCCATCTTGCCCAGCCAGCTCAGCTTCTCTTTATCTTCGTCGATATCGAGCTTAGAGATGAAGTTCTCATAACCTGACAACATCACCATCACCAGCAGGCCGCCAACCAGCGTCATATCCACCAGCGACAGCAGCAGCAGGATCAAATCGTTTTCCGCAATGCTGAAAATGTTGGGCAGCAGGTGGAAAATTTCCTGGAAAAATTTAATGGTCAGCGCCAGCAATCCCAGCGAAAGTCCAATGTAAACCGGGGCCAGCAACCAGCGCGATGCATACATCAGGTTTTCGGTAAAACGTTCCATACAATCCCACGAATAATCAAACAGGTCCGGGAGTATAACCGATCAACTGTGAAGTTATTTCAGCCCTTCGTCAGAAATTTCAGGGACCGGCGGCAGCGGCAGCGAGAGACGAAATGCCGCGCCGCCTTCGGCCCTGTTCTCTGCCCAGATCTGACCACCGTGGCTCTCGATAATGGTTTTACAGATTGCCAGACCCAGTCCGACGCCCGGCACCGCCGACTCTTTGTCGCCCCGCCAGAATTTATCGAATATCCGGCTTAAGTCGTCTTCGGCAATGCCCGGTCCGCTATCCCAGACCGAGATCTCCAGCCGTGATGCCGCACGCCAGGCGCGAATGCCGCGTGGTGCGCTGTTACCGGCATACTTCAGGCTGTTCTCAATCAGGTTGGTGAAGACCCGCTCCAGCAGCGTGCTGTCGCCTTTGATCAGCACGATGTCGTCCGGCAGATCGAGCCGGACCTCATGCCCTTTCAGTGATGGTGCCATGCTGCTCAGCGCCCCGCCGACCACCTCTTCCAGCGCCAGCCACTCCTCACGCAGGTTGAGGCCGCCCGACTGAATGCGCGCCATATCCAGCATGTTGCTCACCAGCCGGATGGTGCTCAGCGTCTGCTCGCGGATCTGACTGGCCTGCGGCACATATTTTGAGTTGTCGCTGGCCAGGTCGAGCATCAGCATTTCCGCCTGACCAAACAGCACGGTCAGTGGAGTGCGCAGGTCGTGGGACAGCGCTGACAGCAGCGCATTGCGCAGCTGTTCACGCTCCGCCGAGAGCCGGGACGCCGCCTCGCTATGCGACAGCGCCATCCGTTCCAGTGCGTTAGCAATCAGCACCGTAAAGGTTTCCACCAGCCGCTGCTGCTCGGGGATCATCAGCTGACGCAGGTTCTGCGGCTCCACCACCAGCAAACCCCGGCAGTGCGCGCCACTTTTCAGCGGCAGGATCTGATAAGGCACCGCCGGTAAGGTATCGGTGCCCGCACCCGCAGGCTGGCCTTTGCTGTAACTCCATTTAGCAATCGCGCGATCCGGCTCGCTGGCCGGTAACGCATCGCCCACCGGTTGCAGTTCGCCCTGCTCATCCGGCAGCAGCAGCAGGCAGCGCGCCTGTAACGTGGCATCCAGCACCCGCTGGCTGGTGGCGGCGATATCCTGCGGCGTTAACGCACTGCCCAGCGATTTCGCCATCTCATAGAGCTGGCGCGCCCGCTGCTCGCGGTAGCGCGCCACCCGCGCCTGATAACGCACGCCTGCCGTGAGATTGCCGACGATTACGCCCACCGCCAGCATCACGCCAAAGGTCACCAGATATTGCAGATCGGAGACCGCCACCGTGCCGGTGGGGGCAACAAAGAAGAGGTCAAAGGCGACGATATTCATCACCGTGGCGATCACCGACGGCCAGCGGCCATAGCGCAGCGCCACGATCACCACCGCCAGCAGATAGATCATCACGCAGTTGGCGGGATCGAAACCGATCAGCACCGACTGCCCGGCGGCGGTTACAAGAATACAGAGCACCAGCGCCATCATTACGCCGCGCAGCTGAATACGCCATTTTTCGCTGGTGACGCGGCCATCCGGCAGCGGATGCGGCGCATCCTTCAGCGGCTCATCCAGCGCCACCACCAGCAGATCGAGATCCGGCCCCAGCTGGCCGAGCCGTTCGGCAAAGCTGTCACGCCGCCAGCGCCGCAGCGGGCGACGACCGGTGACAATTTTGCCCAGATTGTGCGCGCGGGCGTAACCCAGTACCGCTTCGGCTTCATCGGGTTCAGAGAGGGTCGCGGTTTCCGCGCCCAGCTCCTGCGCCAGTTGTAACGTACGCAGAATCGCCCGTCGCCGCGCTTCCGGCAGCCGGTGCAGCCGGGGCGTTTCGACATAGACCGCATGCCATTCACTGCCAAGCCGCGCCGCCAGTCGGGCGGCGGTGCGCACCAGCTTTTCACTGCCGCTGTCGTCGCCAATGCAGAGCAGAATGGCGTCGCGGGTGTGCCAGACGCGCTCCCGTCCCTGCTGATCGCGCCAGGCGCGCATCTGATCATCCACCCGATCGGCGGTGCGACGCAGGGCCAGCTCACGCAGGGCGAACAGGTTACCTTTGCGGAAAAAGTTTTCGATGGCGCGTTCCGCGCGGTCGCCAATGTAGACTTTGCCCTCTTTCAGCCGCTGCCGCAGATCGTCGGGCGGCAGATCGACCAGCACCACTTCGTCGGCGCTGTCGAAAAAGGGATCGGGCACGGTTTCGCGCACCTGAATGCCGGTGACGCCGCCCACCACATCGTTGAGGCTCTCAAGATGCTGTACGTTGACAGTAGTCAGTACATCGATGCCCGCTTCCAGCAGCTCCTCAATATCCTGCCAGCGCTTGGGATGGCGCGAGCCCTGCACGTTGGTGTGCGCCAGCTCATCCATCAGGATCACCGCCGGATGGCGAGCCAGCGCGGCATCAAGATCAAACTCTGCATGACGCGAGCGGCCGGTTGCGCGACGCGGCAGCAGAGTTAACCCTGTCAGCAGCTGTGCGGTTTCCGGCCGGTCATGGGTCTCTACCACGCCGATTAAGACATCCAGATCCTGCGCACGCAGCCGTTGTGCCTCCTGCAGCATGGCGTAGGTTTTACCCACGCCAGCACAGGCACCAAAGTAAATTTTCAGCTGCCCGCGATGAGTCTCGCGGTTAGCCTGCAGCAGCGCGTCGGGATCGGGACGCTGGGGTTCGTGGTTCATCGCTTCCTTAGAGCCTATGCCAGTAGGCGTAATTGTTGCAGACAGTCTGGACACGGACAGCGCGGAACAACCGGAGCGTACACGTAGTACGTGAGGATTGTGAGCACTGCCCAGGTTCAGACTGACAAATAAAATAGCCTAATGGGATAGGCTCTTAACACCATTACAGTTCGTTGAGCGCCATATTCAGCTGCAACACGTTGAGGGTCGGTGTGCCGAGGAATGGCAGCAGCGGACGATGCGTCATCTTATCTATCAGCGCCTCGACCTGCGGCAACGGCAACTGGCGGCTGGCGGCGATACGCGGTGCCTGCCAAAGGGCGGCCTGTGGCGAAATATCCGGATCCAGCCCGCTGGCTGACGCGGTGACCAGTTCAACCGGGACGGCGGCCGGTGCCTGCGGATTCGCGGCCCGCAGCGCAGCGACGCGATCGGCTACCGCTTTGTCCAGCGCCGGGTTGCTGGCGGCCAGATTGCTGCCCCCTGAGGCCAGCGGATTATAAGGTTTATCACCACTGGCTGAAGGGCGGCCCCAGAAATAGTTGGGCTGGGTAAAGTTCTGGCCAATCAGCGCCGACCCGCGCGCCACGCCATCCTCCTCCAGCAGCGAGCCGCTGGACTGGGACGGAAACAGCCACTGCGCCAGACCGGTGGTGAGCAAAGGATAAACCACGCCGGTAACAAGCGTAAGCAGCAACAACAGTAAAATTGCCGGACGTAACTGACTCATTTTTCTCTCCTCAGGCCATGCCTGAAAACACTAACAGCAGATCGATCGCTTTGATGCCGACAAACGGCACCAGCAGGCCACCCAGACCGTAAATCAGCAGGTTGCGGCGCAGCAGCGCAGCGGCGCTCAGTGGGCGGTAGCTGACACCTTTCAGGGCCAGCGGGATCAGGAAGACAATCACCAGGGCGTTAAAGATCACCGCCGACAGAATCGCACTGGCTGGCGAGTGCAGGTGCATCACGTTAAGCATGTTGAGCTGCGGATAGGTCGCCGCAAACGCCGCCGGAATGATGGCGAAATATTTCGCCACGTCGTTGGCGATACTGAAGGTGGTCAGCGAACCGCGCGTCATCAGCATCTGTTTACCAATGTGCACCACTTCCAGCAGCTTGGTCGGGTTCGAGTCGAGATCGACCATGTTGCCCGCCTCTTTCGCCGCCTGGGTACCGGAGTTCATCGCCACCGCCACATCCGCCTGCGCCAGTGCTGGCGCATCGTTGGTGCCGTCGCCGGTCATCGCCACTAAACGCCCTTCCGCCTGATACTGGCGGATCAGCGCCAGCTTGGCTTCCGGCGTGGCCTCTGACAGGAAGTCATCCACGCCCGCTTCCGCGGCAATCGCTGCGGCCGTCAGCGGGTTATCGCCGGTGATCATCACCGTTTTGATACCCATTTTGCGCAGTTCGGCAAAGCGCTCTTTGATGCCGCCTTTGACGATATCTTTCAGCGCCACTACGCCCAGCACGTTCGCGCCCTCTGACACCACCAGCGGCGTGCCGCCACTGCGTGCCACCTCTTCTACCTGCGCATTGACCTCGGCCGGGAAACGGCCATGGTTCGCTTCGATGTGGCGACGTACCGCATCGACCGCGCCTTTGCGGATCAGTCGATCCTGCACGTTTACGCCGCTCATGCGGGTCTGCGCAGAGAACGGAATAAAGCTGGCACCCATGCTGCTGAGATCGCGCTCACGCAGATTAAATCGCTGTTTCGCCAGCACCACGATGCTGCGCCCTTCCGGCGTCTCATCGGCCAGCGAGGCGAGCTGTGCGGCGTCGGCCAGTTGCTCTTCGCTGACGCCCGGCGCGGGCAGGAACTGGGTCGCCTGACGGTTACCCAGCGTGATGGTGCCGGTTTTGTCCAGCATCAACACATCCACATCGCCCGCGGCTTCCACCGCACGCCCGCTGGTCGCAATGACGTTAGCACCCAGCATCCGGCTCATCCCCGCCACGCCAATCGCCGACAGTAAGCCGCCGATGGTGGTCGGGATCAGACAGACCAGCAGCGCCACCAGCACCGTGATGCTGACCGGCGTTCCGCCCCATGCCGAGAACGGCCAGAGTGTCACGGTCGCCAGCAGGAACACGATGGTCAGTGACACCAGCAGGATGGTCAGGGCGATCTCATTCGGGGTTTTGCGGCGTTTCGCACCTTCCACCATGGCGATCATCCGGTCAAGGAAGGTTTCGCCCGGGTTGGCGCTACAGGTGATCACCAGCCAGTCAGAGAGAATGCGGGTCCCGCCGGTGACGGAGGCGAAGTCACCGCCCGACTCGCGGATCACCGGTGCGGACTCACCGGTAATGGCGCTCTCATCCACCGAGGCACCGCCTTCCATCACTTCACCGTCGCAGGGGATGATGTCGCCCGCTTCCACCAGCACGGCATCGCCTTTGCGCAGCTCATCGGCACTGACCTGCTGCCACTCGGCGCCATAGCGCGCCGCTGAGAGTTTTTTGGCAAAGCTGGTCTTTTTCACCCCTTTCAGGCTGCTGGCCTGGGCCTTACTGCGCCCTTCTGCCAGCGCCTCCGCCAGGTTGGCGAACAGCACGGTGAACCAGAGCCAGACCGCAATCGCCCCGGTAAAGCTGGCGCTGCCGCTGATCCGGCCGGTCAGCATCGCCAGCGCCAGCAGCGAGGTCAGAATACTGCCGAGGTAGACCACAAACATCACCGGGTTACGGAACTGCACCCGGGGATCGAGCTTTTTCACTGCATCCCAGGCCGAGGTACGCAGCAATGCTGCGTCAAATAACGCCTGTTGTTGACGACTCATGAGGATTGTCCCTGAACAAGTTGCAGATGCTCAGCCACCGGGCCCAGCGCCAGAGCAGGAATAAAGGTCAGTGCACCCACCAGCAGCACCGTGCCGATCAGCAGTCCGATAAACAGCGGACCGTGGGTTGGCAGCGTGCCGTTACCCACCGGCTGCACTTTTTTCACCGCCATCGCACCGGCAATCGCCATCACCGGAATGATGATGCCGAAGCGGCCCAGCAGCATGCAGGCAGCCAGTAGCAGGTTCCAGAACGGCGTGTTAGCACTCAGGCCGGCAAAGGCGCTGCCGTTGTTGTTGGCCGCCGAGGAGACCGCGTAGAGCACTTCGCTGAAGCCGTGAATGCCGGGATTGGCCATGGCACTGCGTCCGGCGTCGGTCATCATCGCCAGTGCGGTACCGATCAGCACCAGCGCCGGTGTGACCAGAATCGCCAGCGCGGTCATCTTCATCTCCCAGACGTCGATTTTTTTGCCCAGGAATTCCGGGGTACGACCGATCATCAGCCCGGCGATAAACACCGCCAGCAGCACAAACAGCAGCATGCCGTAGAGACCGGCACCGACGCCGCCAAACACCACTTCGCCCAGCTGCATCAGCCACATCGGCACCATGCCGCCCAGCGCGGTAAAGGAGTCGTGCATGGCATTCACCGCACCGCAGGAGGCGGCGGTGGTGATAACCGCGAACAGGCTGCTGTTAAGAATGCCAAAGCGCGTCTCTTTACCTTCCATGTTGATGGCGCTGTCAGCACCCAGCTGGAGGAAGTGCGGGTTGCCCTGCAGTTCGGCCCACATGACGACCGAGACCGCCGCCACAAACATCAGCGTCATCGCCCACAGCAGCATGTGGCCCTGACGACGGTCACGCACGCTTTCGCCAAACGCGAAGCAGAGCGCCGCCGGGATCAGGAAGATGCTCAGCATCTGCACCAGGTTAGTCAGCACCGTCGGGTTTTCAAATGGATGGGAGGAGTTGGCGTTAAAGAAGCCGCCACCGTTGGTGCCCAGCATTTTGATCGCTTCCTGCGACGCCACCGGCCCCATCGACAGCGTCTGCTGCACGCCTTCCAGCGTGGAGAAACTGTGATAAGGCGCGAAGTTCTGGATGCTGCCCTGGCTGACAAAGAACAGCGCCATCAGCAGGCTGAGGGGCAGTAAGACATAGAGCGTGATGCGCGTCAGGTCGCGCCAGGCGTTACCCAGGGTCGCAGAGCTGCGATTAGCAAAGCCACGGATCAGCGCAAATGCCACGGCGATACCGGTCGCGGCTGAGAGGAAATTCTGCACCGTCAGGCCCACCATCTGACTGAAATAGCTCAGGGTGCTTTCGCCGCTGTAGGATTGCCAGTTGGTGTTGGTGACGAAGCTCACGGCAGTGTTCAGCGCCAGATGCCAGCTCAGGCCAGGCAGCTGCTGCGGATTCAGCGGCAGCGCGCCCTGCATCAGCAATATTGCCAGCAGCACCACGAAACCCAGCGCATTAAACAGCAGAATCGCCAGCAGGTAGTGCGGCCAGCGCATGTCCGATTGTTGTGCGCCCAGCAGTCGCCACAGCGGCGCTTCCAGGCGGGCAAACACCGGCTTGTCAGCCACTAACGACGCCAGACCCCGTCCGAGCGGCTGCGCCAGCACCATCAGCAGCAGCAGATAGAATGCGATGAGTAAAAAAGCATTGGCCGCCATCAGAAGGCCTCCGCATTTAACAGGGCATAGATCAGATAGCCCAGTAACAACACCACCAGCACAATGCCGGTTATTACGCCCACGCTCACAGGAACCTCCAGAGGATTGGATTTATGGCTTAGCTTGCGCGGAGGCGTATAAAGAAGGGGTTAAAATGCAGCGGGCGGGCGTAAAAATAGTGTAAAAATGGCGAAAAATCAGGCGACTTCCAGCGCCCAGATACGATTGAGATCGACGTTACCCCACAGCGTGCTGTCCTCTGCGCCTACAATGCTGTCGGTGCAGAAGCTGTCGCCAAGGTCGAGCTCTTCCGGTTTCACTTCACGCTGGGCGTGCAGCGACCAGAAGACATGCACGCAGGGACGCATCAGCGATTTTTCGCCCGCTTTCACCACCAGCGCCACCCGGCCGGAGGCCAGACGCACCAGCGATCCCACCGGATAGATGCCGATGGTCCGTACGAAGGTGTGCAGCAAGCCAGGGTCGAAATGGCCGCGCCAGCTCAGCATCTGGTGCATCGCCTCGGCGGGTGTCCAGCCGTTGCGATAGGAGCGGGTCGAAGTGACGGCATCATAGACATCGCACACCGCCGCCATGCGGGCGTAGAGCGAAATCGCCTCGCCTTTCAGGCGGTGCGGATAGCCGCTGCCATCATATTTCTCATGATGATGCAGGGTGATATCGAGCAGATCGTCATCGGCGTCGGCTTCTATCAGCATCTGCGCACCGACCACCGGATGCTCACGCATCACCCTGAACTCCTCTTCAGTCAGCTTGCCCGCTTTGTTCAGGATCGCCAGCGGCACGGCCGCTTTGCCGACATCATGCAGTAAACCGCCCATGCCCACCCGACGCAGCTCCTGCTCATCCAGTCCAAGTTTTTTACCCAGCGCAATCATCAGCCCGCAGACCGCCATGGAGTGCAGGTAGGTGTAGTCATCATGATTTTTCAGTCGCGCCACGCTCAGCATGGCAGAGGGTTCACGCGTGATCGATCCGGCGATTTCATCCACCAGATCCATCATATAATCGAGCTTCAGGCCGTTACCCAGCCGCGCTTCGTTGAACATCGCCAGCACTTTCGGTTTGCCCTGCAAAAAGATCTGCTGTGCCTGATCCAGTTCCTGGAAAAACGGGGTGCGGCCAATGGTTCTCTTCGCGACCGTGGAGGCGATCGGCGCCTGCACCGATCGATCGAGGTCGATCCAGAGCTGGCGGATCCCTTCAGTGCGAAGCATGGCGATTTGTCGGGGATCGGTGATCAGCATCTCATTATGAATGCGCTGGTCTTTTATCCACCAGACCTCCAGCTTGTGGATAAACATCCCTGGGCGCAATTCATCAATGGTAATCAGCTTTATCACGCTATCACTCTTTAATATCAGCGGGTGGTAAGGTGATATCGGCAGCCGGACAAATTTTCTTCAGGCTGTTTTGTGCGAAGGTGAGGGTCTGGTGAGTGGTCAGAGGAGAGGCGTCCTGCCTCGCCCCCGTTTCAGCAGGGAGTTAAGACGCCGCGGTGGTTACACTACCCGGGTCAGCACCGGCTCACCACGGGCAAACGCCAGCATATTCTCAAAGACCAGGTCAGCCATCGCCGCCATGGTTTCGCGGGTGCTGCTGGCGATATGCGGCGTGATCACCACATTGTCGCGCTGGCGCAGTGCGTCAGGCACCTGCGGCTCCTGTTCAAACACATCCAGCCCGGCACCGGCGATCTGCCCGGTTTCCAGCGCATCCACCAGCGCCTGCTGATCCACCACGCTGCCGCGCGCAATGTTAATCAGATAGCCCTGTGGTCCCAGCGCCTGCAGCACTTCCGCATTGATAATGTGGCGCGTCGCGGCACCGCCCGGCAGGGTCAGCACCAGGAAATCGGCCTGCTGCGCCAGCGCCACCAGGCTCTCATGACGGGTGTAGGGCACATCGGGGCGTGAACGCGGGTTGTAATAGTGAATCGCCATATCAAACGCCTGCGCGCGCCTTGCCACCGCCTGACCGATATTGCCCAGCCCGACGATACCGCACACCTTGCCACCGATTTTGCTGCTCAGCGGAAAGCGGCCCTGCGTCCAGTGACCGGCGCGTGTGAAGCGATCGGCCTCGCTGATGCGGCGCGCCACATCCAGCAGCAGCGCCATCCCCAGATCGGCGACGCAATCATTGAGCACCTCCGGCGTGTTGGTCACCACAATGCCGCGCGACCGGGCGGCTTCCGTATCGATGCTGTCATAACCGACGCCGTTACTGCAGATCGCTTTCAGGTTTGGCAGCGCGGCGATCAGCGCGGCCGGTGCGCCCATCACCGCGTTGCCGCTGGTGACCAGCATGTCGATATCTGCGCCCTGCTCAGCCAGAAAGGCTGCCTCATCTTCCGCCTCCCACAGCCGGAACGCGGTGAACGTCTTTTCAATGTTCTCTATCAGCTGCGGTGGCAGGAATTTCCCTCTGATCAGCACCTTACATTGCTTTAATGCCATCTTCTTTCTCCTGATTGTTATAGGATGCCGGGCGATCGCTCTCTTCACCGACGCGTTCAATCGGTCCCATCACCAGCAGGAACAGCAGCGCCGCTACCACGCAGTGTGCCGCCACAAACGCCAGCCCGATGCTGTAGCTGCCGGTCAGACCGACGATGATGCCGAACAGCAGCGGCGTGGTGAAACCGGCAATATTGCCGATGCCGTTAAAAATGGAGCCGGCCAGGCCCACCGCCTCTTTAGGTGCGGTGTCGCTGATCACCGTCCAGGTGCCTGCACCGGCCGCTATACCTTTACCGAAAAAGGCGAAGGACATAATGGCGATAATGCCGCCGTTACCGGGAATAATCGCCGCCAGCACCAGGCTGGACGCCATCAGCATGCCGACGATATAGGGCGTTTTACGCGCCCAGGAGACGCTCCAGCCCCGGGCGATTAACTTGTCTGACAGATAGCCGCCGCTGATCCCGCCCAGAAAACCAAACAGCGCCGGAGCAACGGTGGCGAAGCCCGCCTCCATAATGTTCATGCCGCGAGCCTGCACCAGATAGATCGGAAACCAGGTAATAAAGAAGTAACTGAGCGCAATGATGCAGTACTGACCGAGATAGGCGCACCAGAGCATGCGATTAGTGAGCAGCTTTCTGAACATCGCTTTACTGACCGGTGGCCGCGCTTTCAGCGTCTGCGCCGAGTCGATATCCACCAGCGCACCACCGTCAACGATGTGGCGCAGTTCACTCTCTGACACGCCAGGGTGATTGCGCGGCTCCCGCATCCAGGCAGCCCAGACAAACACCGCCAGCAGGCCGATGCCGCCCAGCACAAAGAACGGCCACTCCCAGCCAAAGCGCGACACCAGCCAGCCTGACAGCGGCGAGAAGATGGCGACGGCAAAATATTGCGCCGAGCTGAACAGCGATGAAGCCCGTCCCCGCTCTGCGCCAGGGAACCACATAATCACCACGCGCGCATTGGCGGGAAAGCTGGGTGCCTCGATCAATCCCAGCATAAAGCGCAGACCAAACATCAGCATCAGCGCGCCGGTCATGCCGCTGGAGAACTCGCCAACGAATCCCATCGCCAGCGTCGAGACTGACCAGAGCGCCAGCGTGACGCCATACACTTTTTTAGCCCCGAAGCGATCAAGAAACAGCCCGCCGGGGATCTGACCAATAACGTAGGCCCAGCTGAAGGCAGAGAGGATCAATCCCAGCTGGATCGCTGACAGGCCGAACTCCTCTTTGATTGCCGATCCGGAGATCGAGAGGATCGAACGGTCGGCATAAGCCACGACCGACAGAAAGAGGATCAGGCAGAGGATCCAGATGCGTACATGAGACGTCCGGTGAGTCGTTTGGTCTTTAAGCATGAGCTGAATTCCTTAAAAAGCGGCAGGTTGCGCCACGAGGTTTTTTTCAGGAATAACGCTGAGATTTCCCGCTTAAGGAAATATAGATAGGAGGCTAACGATGGATCATTGTGCGGATGTTGAGATCGTCAGGCCCGATTCAACGGTTTTCTGACAACCACCACAAAGGCCAGTGCGATGCTGCACAAAAGCGCAAAAAGCCGCGGCTGCCTGCCGCAGAGTGTGCGCCACGTCGAGGATTTCATCGGCGCTGGCAGCTATGACGCGGCGATTTTACGGCAAAGTGTGGCGGCGCTAGCAAGAGTGAAAAGGGCCGGTTGTCAAACCCGGCGACTGTTCATAAGCTGCAAATGATAATCTTTGTCCATTTTTATAATAAATGAAAAATCTATTCCACTCAGTTAACCTCGGGAGTCTGCAATGAAAAAACGTGCATGGGCAATACTCTGTCTGCTCTCTCTTTCCACGTCGGCGCTGGCAGAGAAAATTGGCGTCTCAATGGCCTATTTCGACCAGAACTTTCTGACCATTATCCGCCAGTCGATCGAGAAAGAGGCCAAAGCGCGTCAGCTGGATGCGCAGTTCGAAGATGCACGCGGCGACGTGGGCCGTCAGACCGATCAGGTGCAGAGTTTTATCAGTTCCGGGGTGGACGCGATTATCGTCGATCCGGTCGACTCCGCCAGCACCCCTGCCCTGACCAGACTGGCGCAGCAGGCTCACATTCCGCTGGTCTACGTTAACCGCACACCGGGCGATAAAACCCTGCCGCCGGGCGTGGTGTTTGTCGGCTCTGACGAACGCGAATCGGGCACGTTGCAGATGGAAGCGCTGGCGAAGCAGGCGGGTTATCGTGGCAAAGTCGCCATTATCATCGGTAACCTCAGCGATGCGGGTGCGCTGCAGCGCACCAAAGATGTGGAGCAGGTGGTGGCAAAGTATCCCGACATGAAAGTAGTGCTGAAGCAGACCGCAAACTATTCGCGTAATGAGGGCATGGATTTAATGCTCAACTGGCTGTCGAACGGGGAAGAGATCGATATTGTCGCCGCCAACAACGACGAAATGGCGATTGGCGCAACCATGGCGATTGCCCAGGCGAAACCGAAGAAAACCATTCTGGTGGGCGGCATTGATGCCACGCCGGATGGCCTGAAAGCCCTGGCAAGCGGCAAACTGGCCGTCACCGTGTTCCAGGATGCCGTGGGTCAGGGCAAAAAATCGGTCGAGGTG
Source organism: Pantoea sp. RG18 (assembly GCF_025910075.1). NCBI lineage: Bacteria > Pseudomonadati > Pseudomonadota > Gammaproteobacteria > Enterobacterales > Erwiniaceae > Pantoea > Pantoea sp. RG18. Next base: position 50,048 of record NZ_JAPCIL010000014.1, on the reverse strand, counting down.
GCGCAGCAGATGATCAAAGGGAAAAAAGTCGATTCCCACCAGTGGATCCCGTTTGAACTGGTGACGCAGCAGAACATGCAGCAATACAGCAATAAAAATCCGTAATGAAAAGCGGAGCGGCAGCGCTGCCGCTCCGGTTATCACTTCTCGTGCAGCAGTTTCGCCATCATCACCACATCGCGCAACTGACCGTCGCGCAGGGCAGCCTGCCGCATCACCCCTTCACGCTCAAAGCCCAGCCGCTCATAGAGCCGCAGCGCCCGTTCGTTGTCGTGAAACACCTCCAGCTCCATACGCGTAATCCCCAGCCAGTTACGGGAATAGTCGAGCGCGGTGCGGATCAGGCGCTCACCGACGCCGCGACCGGCGTAATCGGGATGCACACCCAGCCCAAAGCTGATGCAGTGGCGGGTGCGCGGCTTGTTATCCACAAACAGCGTCAGCTCACCGGCCAGCACGCCCTCGATCTCCGCGACAAAGGCGATAAACCCCTCAGCATCCATTCTGGCGATTTTTTTCTCCCAGGTGGCAACGCTGGGAAACGGCAGCTGCAGCGTCCAGGGATAGACATCGGGATGACTGTAGAGTCGCTGATAGGCGGCGGCATCCTGCGGTTCCCGTGCCCGAATAATGATTTCCATATTTTCTCCTTTTAGCCGAACGGGGTTCATGCACTAAGCTGTAGCTCTTTACCGGACGGAAAGAGTATCGCTATGTTGTATCGCCGTTTTGAGCGTTTTATCAATATTTTTCATGACGCGCCCACCGACTCGCCCCCCTCAACGGTCTGGTCGTTTTACCTCTACTATCTGCGGCAGGTCTGGCCGAGTTTCGCGGCACTGCTGGTAGTGGGACTGGCGTCAGCCCTGATTGAAGTGTCGCTGTTCAGCTATCTGAGCCGCATTATCGATATGGTCAATCACTCCACGCCCGCCACCCTGTTTCGGGATAACTGGCCGATACTGCTGTGGATGGGGGCGGTGGCGCTGATTCTGCGGCCGATTTTTATCGCCCTGCACGACATGCTGGTACATCAAAGCATCAGCCCGAGCATGACCAGCATGATCCGCTGGCAGAATCACAACTACGTGCTGCGCCAGAGCCTCAATTTCTTCCAGAACGATTTCGCGGGTCGCATCGCCCAGCGCATTATGCTGACCGGCAGTTCACTGCGCGATTCCGCGGTGCAGCTGGTGGATGCCATCTGGCACGTGCTGATCTACGCGGTGACTTCACTGGTGCTGTTTGCCGGTGCCGACTGGCGGCTGATGATCCCGCTGATTCTGTGGATGGTGGCCTACAGCGCCTCCCTGCGTTTCTTTGTGCCGCGCGTTAAAGCGCGTTCGGTGGTCTCCTCAGAGTCGCGATCTAAGCTGATGGGCACCATTGTCGATGGTTATACCAACATCGCCACCATCAAGCTGTTCGCCCACAGCGATCTGGAAAGGCAGTATGCGCGTGAGGCGATTCAGGAGCAGACCGAAAAAACCCAGAACGCCGGCCGCATGGTCACCAGCATGGATCTGACCCTGTCGGCGCTGAACGGCCTGCTGATTGTCTCGACCTCCGGGCTGGCGCTGTGGTTATGGAGCCAGTCGCTGATTAGCGTCGGGGCGATTGCGCTGGCGACCGGTCTGGTCATCCGCCTGGTGAATATGTCCGGCTGGATCATGTGGGTGGTCAATGGCATTTTCGAAAATATTGGTACGGTACAGGATGGCCTGAAAACCATCGCGCAGCCGCTGAGCGTGCAGGATGCGCCGCAGGCGAAGCAGCTTAAGGTGACGCGCGGCAACATCCGTTTTGAGGATGTGCGCTTCGATTATGGCGGTGGCCGTCAGGTGATTAACGGTTTTAACCTCGACATCAAACCTGGCGAGAAGATTGGGCTGATTGGTCCCTCGGGCGCCGGTAAATCGACGCTGGTGAACCTGCTGCTGCGCCTCTATGACCTGAACGCGGGGCGGATTGTGATCGACGATCAGGATATCGCCGCCGTGACGCAGGAGAGCCTGCGCAGCCAGATTGGCATGATTACGCAGGACACCTCGCTGCTGCACCGCTCAATCCGTGAAAACCTGCTGTATGGTCGTCCCGACGCCAGCGAAGAGGAGCTGCAGCTTGCGATTCACCGCGCCCGCGCCGATGAGTTTATCCCGCTGCTCTCTGACTCACTGGGCCGCACCGGGCTGGACGCGCACGTGGGCGAGCGCGGCGTGAAACTGTCGGGCGGTCAGCGTCAGCGTGTGGCGATAGCCCGCGTGCTGCTGAAGGATGCGCCGGTTCTGATCATGGATGAGGCCACCTCGGCGCTCGACTCCGAAGTGGAAGCGGCGATTCAGGAGAGCCTGGAGTCACTGATGCAGGGCAAAACCGTTATCGCCATCGCGCACCGCCTGTCGACCATCGCGAAGATGGATCGGCTGGTGGTGCTGGATAAAGGCGGCATTGCCGAGATGGGCAGCCATCACGAGCTGCTGGCGCAAAACGGCCTCTATGCCCGCTTGTGGCAGCATCAGACCGGCGGTTTTGTCGGCATCGATTAATCGCCGCGTCGATAGGGTAAGGCGTCGCGTGCTTCTTCCGCCCAGCCGCGCACGCCTTCCCGCTCCTGCACCAGAAAATCTGCCACGGCATCGCGCAGGCCGGGATGCAGCAGATAGTGCCAGGAGTGGGTAATCTGCGGCTCGAAGCCGCGCACCAGCTTATGCTCGCCCTGCGCGCCGGCATCAAACCGCGTCAGCCCCTCATCAAGGGCCAAATCCATTCCCTGATAGAAACAGGTTTCGAAGTGCAGCCGGTCAAACTCCGCCAGACAGCCCCAGTAGCGGCCATAGAGCGCATTGCTGTCCCGCAGATAAAACGCCATGGCGGCCGGTTGTTGCTGTAAACGGGCGATCACCACCACAATGTTCTGCGGCATGCGTTCCGCCAGCAGGCTGAAGAAGTCACGCGTCAGATAGGGACGCTGACCGCGCACCGCATAGGTGTTGGCGTAACAGGTGTAGACAAAATCCCACTGATCTTCGCGCAGCTGATAGCCCAGGTAGCGGTCAAACTCAAAGCCGCTCTGCATCACCTGCTCACGCTCTTTACGCAGCTGTTTGCGCTTGCGCGACATCAGCGAATCCAGGAAATCCTGAAAATCGCGGTAGCCACGGTTATGCCAGTGATACTGGCAACCGAGCCGGGAGAGCCAGTCGGGCTGATCGGCCAGCAGCTGGTTAGCCTGCGCATCGGTAAAGTTGATATGTGCCCCGCTTAAGCCCTGCTGTAACAGGCTCTCAGGCAGGGCCGACAGCAGTTGCGCCGCGGCAGCGGTTTCGCCCAGCAGGCGCGCGCCGCTGACCGGGCTGAAGGGGATCGCGCCCAGCCATTTCGGGTAGTAGCGGATCCCGGCGCGCTGGCTGGCATCCGCCCAGGCGTGATCAAAGACGTACTCGCCCTGTGAATGGCGTTTGCGGTAGCCTGGCAGCGCGGCGCGGGTCACCCCCTCCTCCCGCCACAGCAGATGATCGGGCTGCCAGCCCGCCTCTAACCGCACGCTGCCGCTCTGTTCTAACGTGAGCAGAAAGGCGTGGCGCAAAAAGGGCTGGTCATCAGGCAACAGCGCATCCCACTCGGCGGCCGGGATCTCCGCCAGTGACGTCAGGTGAATCAGCGACATGAATTACTCCAGAGAACGTCGGGCAGAGAGTCAGTCAAGCAGGTTTTCCGCGTCAGCGAAAGGGTTAAGGCACGCAAAGTGAAGGCTGCATCAGCGGAGCACAGCTTCTATACTGCGACTTTATCTCCACAGGACACCGCCATGGATCGACTCGATTGTGACCGGATGTTTGTCACGGTGCTGGAAACCGGCAGCTTTTCTGCGGCGGCGTTACGTCTCGGCACCAGCAGCAGTCAGGCTTCCAAGCTGGTTTCAAAGCTGGAGCAGCGGCTCGGCGTCCAGCTGTTTAAGCGCAGCACGCGCGCCCTGTCACCCACCGATGTCGGGCGCAGCTATTATGAGCGGGTCAAAAACCTGCTCGATGCGTTTGAGACGCTGGATGCCAGCGTGCGTGAAAGCGCTACGACGCCTACCGGCAGGCTGAAAATCAGCGCCCCCGGCTCCTTTGGTACTGTGGTGTTGTCTGAGGTGCTGGTGGCGTTTGCCCGGCGCTATCCGCTGATTGAACTGGATGTCAGCTTTTCAGACCGGTCCGTCAACATCGTCGATGAAGGCTTTGATATGGCGATCCGTATCGGCACCCTCAGCGACAGCAGCCTGGTCGCGCGCAAGCTGGGTGAGGTGCATGTGCGCATCGCCGCCTCGCCGGTCTATCTTGAGCAGTTTGGCACGCCGCAGCACTGGCGCGAGATGCCCCAGCATCAGTGCATCATCGACACCAATTTTCGCGATCCCTGGCACTGGCCGTTTGCCGGCGGCGACGGCGACGGCAGCAGCGAGATTGTCACCGTACCGGTCCGCGGGCGTCTGCGCTTCGCCAACACTGAAGCCTGCCTGCAGGCCGCGATGGCCGGACTGGGCATTGCGCGGCTGCCCGGTTTTATCGCAGCTCCCGCGCTGCAACGCGGTGAGATTGTCCGGCTGCTGGAGAATTTCGACACGCCACCGCTTGGCCTGTTTGCGGTTTATCCGCCCGCCCGTCATCTGGCACACCGGGCGCGCCTGCTTATCGACTTCCTGGTGAGTCACTTTACCCGTTTTCCGCCCGCGTAATTTCTTCCAGAATGGAAGAAATGATTGTCTTTATGACCGGATTATCAGCCGTTTAGTCATCAGTTAAGCTGCTTCTCACATTACAGAGGAGTCGCGCGATGTTAGTAGAAGGCAAATGGAGTAGTGACTGGCACCCGGTGCAGTCGACCGATAAACAGGGCGGGTTTGTCCGTCAGACGTCCGGTTTCCGGCATTTTATCAGCAGCGATGGCTCCACTGAATTTGCGGCAGAAGCAGATCGCTACCATCTTTATGTGGCGCTGATCTGTCCATGGGCGTCGCGCGCGTTAATTGCCCGCAAGCTCAAAGGGCTGGAGTCGCTGATTAGCGTGACGGTGGTTGAACCGCAGCTCGGTGCCCAGGGCTGGCGCTTTGGCAATTTTCCCGGCGCACAGCAGGACCCGCTGAATAACGCGCAGTACCTGCATGAAATCTATACCCGCGTCGCGCCCGATTACACGGGCCGGGCCACCGTGCCGGTCTTATGGGACAAGAAAACCGGCACCATTGTCAGCAACGAGTCCGCTGACATTGTGCGTATGTTCAACAGCGGCTTTGGCGATCTGGCCGATAACCGCATCGACCTCTATCCCGCCGCGCTGCGCCCTGAGATTGATGCGCTGAATGAGAGTCTTTATCCGCGTCTGAATAACGGCGTTTACCGCGCCGGGTTCGCCACCACATCGATCAGCTACCAGCAGGCATTTAATGACGTCTTCAGCCAGCTCGACGAACTGGAAGCCCTGCTCAGCGATGGACGCACCTTCCTGCTGGGTGAACGGCTGACTGAAACTGATATTCGCCTGTTCGTCACCCTGACTCGCTTTGACGTCGCCTATCATGGCCTGTTCAAATGCAACCTGCGCCGGATACGCGACTATACGCTGCTGAATCGCTATCTTAAGAGCATGCTGTCAGTCTCCGGCGTGCGTGAGACGGTCAGCATCGATCATATCAAACAGGGTTACTACTCAATCAAGGCACTGAACCCGAACGGGATCGTTCCGGCAGGCCCGGATCTGAGTGAGTACGGTCTTTAAAGGAGCAATAATGGCAAAAGCACTGGTGATTTTTCTGCATGGCGTAGGCAGTAACGGCGACGATCTGGCACCGATTGGCCGTCACTGGGCGACGCTGTTGCCGGATGTGATTTTTGCCTCACCCAATGCGCCCGAACGTTTTACCGCCGGTTTTGGCTGGCAGTGGTTCAGCCTGGAGGAGGTGACGCCAGAGAACCGGCCAGGTCGGGTACGGGCCGCGCGGGCGGCGTTTGACGCGACCCTCAGCGACGTTATCGCACAGCACGGCTTCGCCGACCGCTGGCAGGATGTGGTGCTGGTCGGCTTTTCACAGGGGTCGATCATGGCGCTGGATGCGCTGGCATCTGGCCGTTATCCGCTGGCGGGCGTGGTCGCCTTTTCGGGTCGTCTGGCGGTTGACGGTGAACTGACGCCACAGCCTCATCTGCCCGCGCTGCTGATCCACGGCCAGGCCGATGAGGTGATCCCGTGGCAGGAGAGCGAATCTGCCGCAGCACGACTCAGGGCCGCATTGGTGCCGGTAGAAGCGCGATTTGAACCCGCCACCGGCCACACCATTTCCGCTCAGGGTGCCATGCACGCCGCCGCGTTTATCGGGCAGTGCTTACAGGATTAACCCCAGCAGCGCTTTAATGCCTGCCAGGCATGACGGGCAGCGACCTCAGGCGGCAGGCGTTTCAGCGCATCATTAAAGACTTCAATGCCCACCGGCCCCTGATAGCCCGCGCTTTTGAGCTTATCGACAAAGCGTTCAATGTCGATAATGCCATCGCCGGGCAACAGACGCTGATGTTTTGCCATCGCCATCAGGCTCTGCTTATCCTGCGCGGGAACGGCGGCCATGTCACACAGCTGTACTTCATAGATGCGATCTGCCGGAATGCCGTCCAGCTGTGAGGCGTCGCCACCCAGTGCGCAGATATGAAACAGATCGACCACCAGCCCGATATTGGGCTGATCGAGCCGCTGCAATCGCTGCCACGCCAGCGGCAGCGTGTTATCCACGCTGCACCAGGCCATCGGCTCATACATAATGCGCATGTTGTAGCGCGCAGCTTCAGAGGCCATCCAGCGCAGGTCATCATCAATCTGGTCGGCGCAGCAATCCTCGCGGGTGCTGGCCGGCGCCTGAATGGTGTCGCAGCCCAGCACCTGGGCAATCTGAATAAACTGGCGCAGCTCTTCGCGCTTCTGTCCGCGCAACGCGCTGGGTGCCCCGGTGAAATCGCGCAGCACCTGGAGATTGGTAAAGCCAGGTCCCTGCCGGGCAGCGATCTCAGCCAGTGCCGCCGCGCCGCCCTCGCACGCCTCGACATCCTCGCGCCAGATCTCCACCTGATCGAAACCGGCGTCATGCGCCGCCTGGAGCTTCTGGCCGGGTTCACCGTTTAACAGCACCAGGTTAAGGAATGTGGGGTTAGTTCGCATTGCTCGGCTCCTTAATCGTCCGGAATAATCGGTGACGTTCAGCTTCTGCGCCCGTTCATGCGGGATGGTCGGGCGTAAAACCTGAAACAGTATCTACCTCTTAAGGAGTATGACAAGCGCCGCTTAGCCAGATCAGCCCAGCATCGTGACCAGTGCGAAACCGGCAAACGCCATCAGCAGCGAACCGATCACATGCACCAGCGCGCTGGTCATCGCCCAGAAATAGTTCCCTGATTGTAGCAACCCCATTAATTCCGCCGTAAAAGAGGAGAAGGTGGTCAGCCCGCCGCACAGTCCGGTGACGATCAGCAGTTTCCAGAATGGGTCGAGGTCGGGATGGCGAACAAACCAGGCCATCGCGCCGCCGATCACCAGACCGCCGATCAGATTTACCAGCAGTGTGCCAGGTGGCAGATTGGGAAAGAGCGCATTAAAGCGCATCGCAAAGAGCCAGCGCAGTACACAGCCGGCAGAGCCGCCGATCATCACAGCCAATAACGGTTTCAACATGTCTTGCTCCTGATTGCAGATTGACGCCGGGCTGAGGGGGAAAGGCAGAGATAAACTGCGCCTGACACCTCAGCTCCCGCGAAAGGATTGAGTGTCAGGCGTCATCAGCCGGTGTAAAGCCCACCGGCGGTTGGGAAAGGTGGCACGCCATCACCTTGAGCCGGTGATAATACGACGCCCGTTTCAGGCTGGCAACAGTGAGGTCATGGCGGCTGAAAACCTTGACGCGCACGCCACAGACGGAGTAATGCTGATGGTTTACAGCCTGTTGCGGAGACCCTATGCGTACCCTGATTTTTGATACCGATATCGGCGTGGATGACGCCTTTGCGCTGGCCTATGCGGCGCGGACGCAGCATCTGCTGGGGATTACCACGGTCTTCGGCAACGTGGCAGTGGGTCAGGCGGTGAAAAACGCCCGACTGTTTTGCGGGAAAATGGCGATTAACGCGGAGGTCTATCGCGGCTGTTCACGACCGCTGGCGCTGCCACCCTCTGCGCCTGCCAGACTGCACGGTGAAGATGGGCTGGGCGATGCGTTTGATAATGCGTGCAGCGAACAGGCGCCGGGCGCGGTGCAGTTTATTATCGACAGCGTGCGGGCGCAGCCGCATCAGATCACCCTGGTGGCGATTGGTCCGCTGACCAATATCGCCACGGCCATTAATCAGGCGCCGGATATTATTCCGCTGGTGAAAGAGCTGGTGATCATGGGTGGCGCATTTGGCACCGACGGGCACAGTGGCAACGTGACGCCCTTCAGCGAATTTAATATCTGGAAAGATCCGCATGCTGCCGATCAGGTGCTCGCCTCGGCACTGAATGTGGTGGTGATCCCGCTGGATGTCACACACAAAGTGCTGATCAGCGGCGATGAGGTTCAGCGTCTGAATCAGCCGGTGCTGAGTGCGATCTGTCGCCCTTACCTGGCTTACAGCCTGGAGAAAGAGGGGTTCGAGGGTATGGCGCTGCACGACACCCTGGCGGTGGCGTGGCTCACTCTGCCACAGGCGTTTACCCTGACCGAAAGCCCGCTGCGGGTGATCACGGAGGGCATCGCCTGCGGTCAGACGGTGCGTAAGCTGAGCGCGCTGGCATCCCGCCAGGATCCCTTTAACGGCCTGACCGCCCAGCGTATCGCACTTGGCGTGGATGCTGACGCGGTGCGGGCGCACTTCTTTCAGACTCTCACCGCGCCCTGAACCACGCGAACCGACTGGCCGCGTTACCGGTCGAAATGAATCACGCCTTTGATCAGCTCGCGGTTGTTGATGATTTGCGCCTCAAAGGTTTCATCCAGCGTGGAGAAGGCCAGATGGTGATTCAGCATCATTTCGGCGCGCAGCTGGCCGCTGGCCATCAGCGCACGCACCCGATCGAAATCTTCACGGGTGGCGTTGCGGCTGCCCATCAGGGTGGTCTCTTTTTTATGGAATTCACTGTCCGGGATCACCAGATCGCCTTTGTGCAGGCCGACATAAACGATAGTGCCGCCGTGTCGCATCAGGTTGACCGCATTGTTCATCGCCGCCGGGCTGCCGGTGGCGTCGATCACCTTCAGCGCCAGACGGCCACCAAACTCCTCGCGCAGCGCGCTGTAAAACGCTTCATCAGCCGGATTCAGTGCCGCCAGGCCGAGCTGGTCAGCAACATGCTGGCGACGAAATTCGCTGGTATCCGCGACCACCACCTGCGCGCCGCTGGCGGCGGCGATAGCGGCAACACCCAGCCCAATCGGCCCGGCTCCCACCACCAGCACCTGCTCATCCGCCACAATTGCGGCACGACGCACTGCATGGGCGCTGATGGCAAACGGCTCAATCAGCGCAGCCGCTTCCGGCGCGACATCATCCACCACCAGCAGCGTGCTGACTGGCACGCTTAAGTAGTCGCAGAACCCGCCATCCTGATGCACACCAATCACTGAAATCTGCTCACAGCAGTTGGTCTTGCCGCTCTGGCAGGCGTCACAGCGCAGGCAGGAGATGTAGGGCATTAACGCCACCCGCTGGCCCAGCTGAAAGCTCTCCGCACCACTTCCCGGCGCCACGACTTCGGCACAGATTTCATGGCCCAGCACCCGTGGATAGCTGAAGAATGGCTGATTACCGGACCAGGCGTGGATGTCGGTGCCGCAGATTCCCGCGGTAAGGATTTTAATCAGTACCTCGCCAGCGGCGGGCGTGGGGATATCGCGGGTGGCCCATACCATCTTACGTGGTTCAGCGATGACCAGTGCTTTCATTGTTGTCATGGTGATTCTCCGGTTGTCCTGCAGGCAGTTATGGCGAATCCTGCACGCGCTGCGGTGTTCGTTTACGGGAAGTGTGAAGCACCGCGATTTTTTTGGGCTTTGAATGGTTTTTAATGCATAAAAAACCGGAGAGTGAGATGAGCCGCAGCCAGAATTTGCGCCAGAACGTCATCAACCAGATGCTGGAAAGCATCGCTCAGCACCACATTCGTTCACCGCTGCCGCCCCAGGCGGCACTGGCGGAAATGTTTAATATCAGCCGGACTACGGTGCGCCACACCCTGCACTATCTGCATCAGTGCGGCGTGCTGGATAAGGTGGATCAAACCTGGGTTATCGTGCGCGATCCGCGCGAAGATGACGGTTTTAGCGCGTTAACGCCGCCGATTGAGCAGCAGGCCAGCCACTTTGAGCAGATGTTTTTTAATATGATTAATCAGCGGCAGCTGGTGCCCGGCGATACCTTCAGCGAGCTGCAACTGGCGCAGCAGGTGAAAGTCAGTCCGGTGGTGGTGCGCGAATTCCTGCTGCGCTTTATGCGCTATGACCTGCTGGAGCCGGTCAGACGTGGCCAGTGGCGGATGAAAAAATTCACCCAAGATTACGCCGAGAAGCTGTTTGAACTGCGCGAGATGCTGGAAACCCACGCCCTCAGCCGCTTCCTGAATCTGCCCGCAGGCGACGAGCGCTGGGTTCAGGCGCGGGATCTGCTGGATCGTCACCGATCGATGCGCGACACCATCGCCAGCAACTATCGCCACTTTGCCGCGCTGGATCGTCAGATGCATTCGCTGATTTTATCCGCCGCCAACAACCCATTTTTCAATCAGTCGCTGGAGATTATCTCGGTGATCTTTCACTCGCATTATCAGTGGGACGAGAGCGACCTCAAGCAGCGAAATATTGTGGCGCTGGAGGAGCATATGGCGATTCTGACCGCGCTGATTGGCCGTCAGGATGTCGACGCCCTCTGTGCATTACATAACCATCTGGCGACCGCTAAAACCTCGATGGTGCGCTCAATCGGTCAGTACAATTAAAAACCGATTAAAAACCACAAAGCATTAGCTCCCGCACGATTCAGAAACATCTTTGCAACATCCTTAACCCTTTGCTCTTAGTCTCGACTGCAACGTCACGGCGGCCTTTTGCCGCTGCGCGCAGACCCCTTCTCACCATAACGATAAGTACCCAGTTTCGGGAGAGTGCAATGGAAAAGACTTCAGTAACCGGCCGCGACAGCGCAGCTGGCGACACGCCATCAGACCAGGATTTCGTGCCGATGCGCAGCGACGTGGTGCGTTCACCGCGTATCCGCAAGATTCAGATCACGGCGATGCTGCTGTTGCTGTTCGCCGCCATCATCAACTATCTGGATCGCAGCTCGCTGTCGGTCGCGAATATGACCATCCGCGAGGAGATGGGGCTGAGCGCCACCGAAATCGGCTTCCTGCTCTCCGCCTTTTCGCTGGCTTATGGCCTGGCGCAACTGCCGTGCGGCGCGCTGCTGGATCGTAAAGGGCCGCGCATTATGCTCGGCATTGGCATGTTTATCTGGTCGCTGTTCCAGGCCGCCTCTGGCCTGGTGCATAACTTTACCCAGTTCATCCTGGTGCGCATCGGCCTCGGCATTGGCGAAGCGCCGATGAACCCGTGCGGCGTGAAGGTAATCAACGACTGGTTCAACATTAAAGATCGCGGCATGCCGATGGGGATGTTCAATGCGGCTTCGATGATTGGACTGTCGGTGGCTCCGCCGATTCTGGCGGCGATGATGCTGGTGATGGGCTGGCGTGGCATGTTTGTCACGATCGGTATCCTCGGCATGTTCCTCGCTATCGGCTGGTATATGATCTACCGCGACCGCGACAACAACACCCTGAGCGCTGAAGAGATCCACTATCTGCAGGCGGGCAGCGTCGCCTCGCGTAAAGAGCCGATCAGCTTCAAAGAGTGGCGCGGCCTGTTTAAGCAGCGCACCATGTGGGGAATGATGATTGGCTTCAGCGGCATCAACTACACCGCCTGGCTCTATATCGCGTGGCTGCCGGGCTATCTGCAGTCGACCTATCATCTCGACCTTAAAAGTACCGGCCTGCTGGCAGCAATTCCGTTCCTGTTCGGTGCGGCGGGCATGCTGCTGAATGGCTATGTGGTCGACTCGCTGGTACGTCGCGGCTTTAACGCGGTGAAAACCCGCAAAGTCTGCATCGTCAGCGGGATGCTGCTGTCCGCCGGCTTTACCGCCGTGGTGACCCGCGCGACCGACACCACCAGCGCCGTAACGCTGATTGGGATGGCGCTGTTCTGTATCCACTTTGCCGGAACGTCGTGCTGGGGATTGATCCACGCCAACGTCACCGCCCGTATGACAGCGTCTGTCGGCAGCATCCAGAACTTCGCCAGCTTTATCTTCGCCTCGTTTGCGCCGGTCATCACCGGCTGGGTGCTCGACACCACCAAATCGTTCAGCATGGCGCTGATGATTTGTGCCTGCGTGACGCTGGTTGGCGCACTCGCCTACCTGCTGCTGGTGCGCCAGCCGATCACCGACGGCGAATAATCACGACTGACGGCGCGACTGCTACGTCAGCGCCGTCAGGGTGACCCCATGTTTTGCACCATAACGCTGAATACCCGTCATCACCTTCTCCGCGCTCAGCGCGGGTGGTGGTGGCAACAGCGGTGCCCGTTCACGCAGCGCCGAGTCGAAGCGGGCAAACGTCGCGAAATCACGCGGGAAACGTTCCTCATCCACGCCAATCAATACGCCTTCATCACGTGCATGGGAGAGCAGCGCCCGCCAGCGGTCAATCTCCGCCAGCCCGATGCTGTCGGTGCCGTGAGAAAAGAGCATCATGTCGATGTTGCGGAACGGCGGCTGTTTTTCCAGGAAGCGTTGCAGGGCCGCGGCCGAAGGCTCGGTGCAAAAGACCAGCCAGAACGGGATGGCGTGCTGATGCATGCTGCACCACGGGTCCATCAGCAGGAAGCTGTCCACCGTCAGCCGGGTCGGTAAAATTCCCGCCGCCAGATACCAGTCGCGGTAGATCTCTGCCACCACATAGCTCATCGCCTCCGGATCTTCATAACGAATCTCCATCAGCTTCCAGTTCTGAGCTTCCGCCAGTTTTTTCAGCGGCGAAATCAGATAACCATCCAGTCCCCACTCCGCTTCCGGCACGTGGTCAGTAATGGCCGGCGGCGTCCAGCGCTCGCGATCGATGCCATAGCGTGCCAGATATTCCGCCACCCGCGGGCCGCCCTGTAAGTACTCTTTTTCGGTTGCGCCGCCGAGCGCACCAAACTGGAAAAACGAGCGATCGCTGGTGCGGGTTACCGGCCACTGTCGGGTACAATGATTGATAAACAGCGTTGATCCGGCGGGCAGACTTCCCATCAGGAATTCGTTGAAGGCCAGCGGCAGCTCGCGCAGTTTTAGCCGGAAGTAGCGCATCTGATCGAGCATCAACCGATCCTGATTCGGGTCATGCATATGGTGAACCGCAAGACGCGGCCAGGCGGCCAGCAGTGCCGCCGCCACCTCTTTACCCTGCTCAAAACTCGCCTGTACATCATCGGGATCGCTATTGGCCGCGCGCACCGGACAGAGAAAGGTTTGCGGCAGCCAGGGCACGCTCATCGCTGACGCCAGATGCACCAGCGCGCCGTTCGATGAACCGATAAAGGCCGCCGGATAATCCTGTTGCGGGTATTCACTCACCATCCATTCGGCGATCCCTTCCACATCCAGTTCACCCGCCTGACGCAGGCTGATGCCTTCTGCCATGCCGCCCAGCGCATAGCCCCACTCACGCAGTCCGGTCGGCAGCCGGTTCAGTGAGGGCAACAGGCGATCCAGCGTCGGTGACTGGCTGGGGCTGGCAAAGGGGCGGTCGTGCAGCGCATTGGCCAGCGCAAGCAGCATGGCGGCAGCAGAGTCAAAGCGGGCAATCCCTCTTGGTGGTTTACTCATGTTGATCCTCCTGCTGGATACGTGCCAGGAACGGGCGGATGGCGTGACAGAAACTCCACGGGTAGACGTAGTGCAATGTGTGCGTCCCGTCGCGTAATGTCAGTCTTTCGCTGCGCGGCATCAGGGCGGCGAGTTCATCCAGCCAGCGGGCCGGACAGACGGGATCGCGCGAGCCCCGCAGCAGCAACGTGGGTGCGTTAATGTAAGTAAGGCGATGCTCAATGCGGTCGCGCATCATGGCGCGCAGGGTACCGAAGGCGCGCCGCAGGCCCGCTTTGGCGTAATCGATTCGGGCCAGTGGCCCCGGTGGACGACGGGATTCCAGCCGGCCATTACGCCAGTCGCGCCAGAGCTGACGCGGCAGACTGCGGGCATGACGATCGACCGTCGGCCCCTGCAGCACCAGTCCCGCCACAGCCTGTGGATGTTTCACCGCCAGCGCGGCCAGAATCTGGCAGCCAAACGAATTGCCGACCCAGATAGCGCGCTGGAAACCGTTATGCTGTAACCACAGCCACAGCGCATCCGCCAGCTGATCCACCGACATGATCGGCGAAGAAGGGGGCAGTGTGCTGGCGCCAAAACCGGGCAGATCCGGCACCAGCACGTGATAGTCGCGCCCCAGCGCCAGCGCCAGTGGCTCCATCGCCCGGCCCGACATCACCAGACCGTGGATTAACACGACCGGCAGTCCCTGATCCTCATTGGGCGTAACGCGGGTAAACATGCGCCAGTCACCAATCTGCTGATAATAACCGGCCAGACCGGCGTGATGACTGTTCGGCGACACCGGCGGCGTCTCCTTAAGTTGCCGCCAGCGTTTCATGCCCCATAACGTGGCCGCCACACCCAATCCAACACCTGCCACAATCGCTGCCTGTTTTCGTCGATGCTTCTGGATCATCCGCTGCTCCTGGTTTGGGGAGAATAATTCAGTGTAGGTCGGGATCAGACAGCAGGCGGGTTATCCGCGTGATGGTGTGAAAAAGTATGGGGTTTCGCCTAAGAAGACGCTGGCATTGCGGGTGATGAACTCTGGCGGGAGATCTGTCTGGTGTAAGCGGGAAGGCAATGACGGCAGTGAATGATGTGTGTACGTTGTGAGCGAGAAGCGGACATAAGAGATATAATTAATCCGGTGAATGACGCCATTAAAAGGGAGAAAGGATGGCAATCGATCACAACGGTTTTATTGCCCTGCCAGAAACCAATAAATTGCAGCCAGAGTTCCGGAATATTGTTGCACAGGTCGAGGCAATGCTAATCCAAAGTTTTCCTGAGCTTATACATAGCCTTTATTTGTATGGCAGTGTGGCTGAAGGCCGGGCAAAAATCGGGAAGTCCGATCTGGATATGACAGTCATATTTAGCGTTGATCCCGGCGAAGTGGCTAAAGTGCAACTTACTGAAATACAGCGCAAACTTGAAAAAAATAATCCTGTTGTCAGTAAAATCGATTTTGATTGTGGCCTGTTACAACAGGTAGTGCATCCGGATAATCTGCTTAGCTGGGGATACTGGCTCAAACATCACTGTGTCTGCGTTTACGGAGAGGACCTGAGTCAACGATTCCAGTCATTTAAACCTTCAAAAGAAATCGCGGTAGCAGTGAATGGCGACTTCCTGCCGGTGCTGGAAAAATTAATAACTCAAATGCAGTTATCTGCTGACGAAAATAAAAAGTTGCAGCTACAGCGTGCTGCTGCACGAAAGGCAATCAGAGCAACCAATATTCTTCGCAGTGAACATGACAAACAGTGGCCTGAAACACTCGAGGAGTATCGCTTTACATTCAATGCCCGATATCCAGCGTTAGCAAAAGAAATGGATTACTTGCTGGTAATCAGTAATACACCTCAGGGGAGCATCGCTGATTTCAAAAGGCGCGTTATGGCTTTTGCCCGATGGCTTAACGTAACATTTCATCACGGGCAGGGCTTATGAAGAGAGGATTAACATCGGGGTAGCCTGATAAACGTGGAGCAGGTCAACGGACCAGAGATAATACGAATTTCAGGCAATAAAAAACCCGCACTGGGCGGGTTTCTTTTATTATCAGCAGAGCTTATCTGCTCAGACTTATGTCTTCATCGCTATTGTAAGCATCGCTGATAATGAGCGCGGCTTACTGCGCTGTGACGTTGCCAGCTGCAGGGCCTTTGGCGCCATTTTCAATGGTGAAGGAGACTTTCTGACCTTCATCAAGCGTTTTGTAGTTATCACCCTGGATAGCAGAGAAATGCACGAATACATCTTTGCTGCCATCATCGGGAGTGATAAAGCCAAAACCTTTATCTGAGTTAAACCATTTTACTAAACCAGTCATTTTGTTAGACATAGATATTTCCTTAATCGATTAGCCACTAAGAGCGGCGAAGATGGCCTGTAGTTAGAGATTTACTTATTGGGCACTTAGGAGGAGGCTCTCGAAGAAGGATATCTGTGGATAACACTTGAACTGAGGACTACTTTACTAAAACTGCTTTCATAAGGTCTGTGTTCCAAACCGATGACGCATTAAGACATAGCGATAATAATTTAGCAATGTATATGTTTATTTATTTTAACCATTTAAACGCTCAGATGGCTGAATGGCTGTTTTATTTTGACTGCTCAGGAAGTGCTTCAGGCTCCGCTGTGTGCGAAGAGGAGCAGGCCAGCCCCGTCATAATGACGGTGCCGATTTAACGTTGATGCTTAACAATAAACAGAGCCAGTAAGGTCACATTGCGTAAAAATTTCCGCACGGCCAGTGAAGCGCTGTCATCGCCATCTTCATCTGTGAGCTTTACCTGCTGCATATCGTACGCCCGGCTCTTCGGTATCTTTCATCCTGATACCGGTCAGTATCCGGACGACCTGCCCGCCCTCACCCTGCATCTGAAATGCTGGAGATTTGCCACCCGCCTCCATTCTGGTGCAGAAGCAGCCTGCCGCGATGAGCGAGAAGCGGGCTAAACCCTACCTGTCCGCCCATTTTGGGCATGCTGACTGTCTCAGTGACCGTGAACGGTCAATCCTACGAGCCGGATAACAACAGGACGGACAACCAGTATGCAAAAGAAAGCCGCTGGCATGGCGACCCGGTAAGCATTCATCACATTTGTCATGTAATGAGGCCCCATTCCGAATTCGGCTAACGTGATGACCAGACTCATCAGGAACGCCATGATGATCGCCATATAAAGCGCAAATATGTACGGTGTCGTGCGCACCGGCAAGCGGGTTCGTAAGGTTTTTTTTGTTGCAGCATCAGTCATCTGAATATCCTGTTTAACAAAAGTAGATAAGACTGCGGCTAACTTAACAAGCTTATGCGGGGGGTTGTAGAGCGGTTATGCTTTAATCATTATTAAGTAAAAGTGACGAATTAACGGTTGAGGATACGATGGACATTTTAGGGCTGATTAGCACTTTTATCCGCGTGGTGGAAAACGGCAGTATTGCAGCGGCGGCACGCGCTAAAGGTATGAGTCCGGCAGCAGTCAGCCAGAGTCTTTCGCGTCTTGAAGCGCATCTGGGCGTGCGACTGCTATCGCGCACCACCCGCAGCATGACCTTAACGGAAAACGGTAAACGCTATTTCGAGAAAGTCCGTCACATCCCACATGATATCGAACTCGCCTCGCAGGCTGCTGCGAATGAAACCAAACCGCAGGGCCCACTTTGTATCGCCACAACAGCCGCGTTTGGTCGGTACGTTCTGGCTCCCCTTATGCCCGCTTTCAAAGCGTCTTTCCCCGATATAGATATTGAACTGATCAGTACCGATCGCAACGTCGATCATCGCCTGGAAGGCGTCGATGTCAGTATCCGCATCGAAGCACAGCTGAATGATCAACTGATCGCCAGAAAAATTGCATCGCTACCCTTTATATTCTGTGCGGCTCCGGCTTACCTTGAACGCGCTGGCACGCCTCAGACGCCTGGAGAACTTAGCCAGCACGCCTGCCTGGTTTTCCGCTATCCCACCGACAGACGGTTTCTGCCATGGACGTTTATGGTCAACGGACAGCCTGTTAATGCAAAACTCAACCCCAGTTTTATCAGCGATGATATTGATATCATCGCCAGAATAGCCGTAAACGGCGGCGGCATTGCCCGTTTGGCAAGCTTTGTAGCTCAGCCACTGATAGACAGCGGTCTGTTAAGGCCTTTGTCCTGGTCAGGTCACAGTGGCGAGAGCACCATTGAGTCCCTGCCGATGAATATCTATGCCTGTGTCACCGAACGTTCGGCACTGAATTCGAAAGTACGGACATTTATTGAATTTGTGGCCGATGCGATTTAAGACAGGAGCGTTTTTGCCGGGCGAAAATTGTCCGTACTTTTCGGCTTATCCACCCGCAAAAGTAATTCACCGCTGCCGGTCGTGGTGATACGAAAAGCGGCTCTTTTGACGATGTGCAGAAGGAATATAAGCACGCTTTGAGAAGGGGTTTAACGCGGTGAGATTGGGATCCAAAATTATCTGGCAGTCAGTAAAAACTGCCAGAATTGAGGAATAAAAAGTCGTTATCAGTCGCTAATTCTGATGACGATTTTGCCAAATGCACCACGGGAGAGATGCCGGAAGGCTTCAACCGCCTCATTAAAGCTGTAAACCTGTTCAATGACGGGTTTAATATTATGTTTATTGAGGAACGGATTCATCCGATCAAACGAGGAGCGTGGTGCAACCGCAATGCCCCGGATTTTTGTCTGACGGAAAATTAACGGCATCAAATCAAGTTGTGCTGTCTGGCCGGTCAGAAATCCTACCTGAGCAATCGTACCGGCAACTTTTGTCGCAGCAATTGACTGATTGATGCCATTGCCCCCGGCGACATCTATCGTTACGTCAGCGCCTTTACCATCAGTCATTTCAAGCACTTTTCTTTCCCAGTCAGGGTATTTTTTATAGTTAATCCCTTCATCTGCTCCCAGTGATTTAATGCGCTCAAGGTTTGCATCGTTACTGGAGGTGGCAATGACACGTGCACCATAGGCATGCGCTATCTGAGCAGCGAAGACCGATACGCCACCGGTTCCCTGTACGAGCACGGTCTGACCGGGCTGCAGATTGCCGATATCCATTAGCGAGTACCATGCCGTTAGTGCAGCGATGGGAAGTGTAGAAGCTTCTTCATCGGTCATGCTGTCAGGCGCTTTAACTGCGCTGTCCTCATGAATAATCATGTATTCAGCCAGCCCGCCGGGTAACGGCATTCCAATACACCATGCTGGCTCATCGGCCGCAGGTTCACCCTCTAACCAGCGTGAATAGAGATGCGAGTTAACGCGATCACCCGTGCTAAAACGGGACACACCCTGCCCCGTGGCAACAACGGTACCCGTGGCATCAGAGACAGGAATCAGTGGCTTTGGAACCAGATGAGGCTCATAAAAGCCCTCTACTATTGCCTTATCCCTGAAGTTCAGAGACACCGCGCCAACTTTAACCAGAAGTTCTCCCGGACCGGGTACAGGCGTTTCCACCTCTTCAAGCTTTAAGTTTTCAAGTCCAAAATCTTTCAGTAACCATGCTTTCATTTTGTCATTTCCCATGTGTATGCATCCAATAGAGTGATGATAAAAAAAGCAGGGAGGCATAAAAAGCCACGTAAAAGGACTTCAGTGTTACTGCAGGAGAAACAATCGGAATGAGATATAATCCGCAATACACTATTTCGGCAGGAATATTTTTTGCGGAGTTAAATGATGCGCTCGAACATGCTGGAATTGATGGATATTTTTGTTCACGTCGTTGAATTCCGTAGTTTCACCCGGGCCGCTGACGCCTTACAGCTGCATCGCCCTGCGGTCAGTAAGTCCGTACAACAACTGGAAGACAAGCTTGGCGTTAAGCTATTGCACCGCACAACGCGCAGTCTGAGTGTGACCGTTGAAGGGGAGGAAATTTATCAGCGGGCTAAAACGCTGCTGAGTGATGCCAGCGATATAATGGCTTCTTACTCTTCAAATCAGCGACCTCGTGGCCAGCTGCGCATTGATGTTCCACTGGCGCTGGCGCACAGTATCCTGATCCCACAATTAAGCGAGTTTCAGGCTTTATATCCTGAAATTGAAATAGTCTTAACCGCTTCAGATCGCCTGACCCATTTAATTACAGAAGGTGTGGACTGTGTTATTCGTCTCGGTGAGCTTGCTGATTCGAATTTTATTTCGCGCAGAATGGGCAGCCTGCAGATGGTCACCTGTGCAGCACCCTCTTATCTGGATAAATATGGCACTCCTTTAACGCCTGATGACCTTAAAGATCACAAAGCCATTTATTTTTTTAATGAACACAGTCGGGACATCCAGGAATGGAAATTTGTCATGAATGGCGAAATTGTTTCACGGCATCCGGGAAGCAGCATACGAGTTAACAATTCTGACGTCCTTCTTTCCTGTGGCGTGGCGGGCCTCGGCATGCTTCACGCATTATATACGGCATTAAAGCCCTGCCTCGAAACAGGCCAGCTGAAGGAAGTATTATCGGGTTATGCGACTGTGACGAAACCGGTTTCTATACTCTACCCTGACCGACGCTATCTTCCGCCTAAGGTCCGGGTTTTTATCGAATGGTTTACTGAAATATTCAGGAAGAATCATCAGGGTTAACCGTGAATCTAAGCTTCGGCACAGGCAATCCCGTGCCCCATTAAAAGTGCTTGTTTCCTGTTTAAGGTATGCCGCCATTTTGTCTGGCATCCGGAAATCTCCCGGGCAGATTAGATCGCTACAGCAACGTCCGTTTCTGGCACAAAGTGGCGCATAACGGGAAATCAGAAGGAGAGGAGTAGCAACAAACAGGATGCACCCGAAGTGCAAAAACGCGGGTTTAAATCAGCAGAAGCAAAGGCAGAAAAAGCAGAAAAGGTGATAATCACAGGTCGATCCCTGACCGCGATTATCGAGGGTTTCTTGCGAGGTGCTTAGTACATGGCACCCGGCGGTACGTGTTTGAACGTCTCAACGTAAGCGCGGAACACGTGTTTAAAAATACGTTTCATGGAACACCTGATTCAAATTTAGTTGAACATATACCGAAAAAGTATAGCTCCTGTGCGTTTTAACAGCAAATAAATTTGAACCAGATCACAAAAATGACGGTTTTATGTGCAAAAGCCCTACGCGGTGTAGCCGAGATGCTGCAACAGAATGGTGGAGCCGACGGCAATCAGCACTACTCCACCCAGCACTTCCGCCCATTTTCCCAGGATCGGACCAATAAAGCGCCCGACTAATACGCCAGTCGTCGCCATCACCGTAGTGGCTGCACCAATGGTCAGCGCGGTAGTAATGATGTTCACCTGCAGGAAAGCCAGACCCACACCGACAGCCAGCGCATCCAGGCTGGTCGCTACCGCGGTGGTCGCCAGTACCATAAAGCCATGGCTTTGCGGGGCTTCACAGGGTTCTGCAACAGCAGTCTGACGGAAGCCTTCCATCATCATACGGCCACCCAGAAACGCCAGCAGGATGAAGGCGACCCAGTGATCCCACGCCATGATGTAACGGCTGGCGGCCAGGCCAAGCGCCCAGCCAATCAGCGGCGTCAGCGCTTCAATTGAGCCGAAAATCAGACCGGTACGCAGCGCTTCTTTAAAA
The DNA here is from genome assembly GCF_025910075.1 of Pantoea sp. RG18. Classification (NCBI taxonomy): domain Bacteria; kingdom Pseudomonadati; phylum Pseudomonadota; class Gammaproteobacteria; order Enterobacterales; family Erwiniaceae; genus Pantoea; species Pantoea sp. RG18. The sequence goes on along the minus strand of NZ_JAPCIL010000014.1, from coordinate 28,524 downwards.
CCGGGACGATGCAATGTGGCACCTTTGCCCAGAGCAGCAGCAAACGCGTCCATCGACATGCCCAGCGCAAGAATTAAAGTGGCAATAAAGGTCATGATTTATTCACCTGGGGCGAAAAAGCGGCAATTCACGCTGAATTCACCACACAAAGTGTTCAGTTATGAAAAAGTGGGCGCAGTCTACCATGCAAACCCAAAGATAAAAAGACAGTAAAATCAGGGATTTAAGTATAGCAAAGGCTATAACTCTTATCATCCGCTATGACTCGCGCTAAGTCGATGGTAGCAAAGCATTTTCTGACCATTCGTCTGGCCATGCAGCATGCCGGATGCGCACGAAGCAGCGCGCCACCATTGAACCGTGTCGCCGTTTACCGGAAAATGCCGGGCTGATAAATATGGGATACCGGTTATGAATAACCCTTTTGAAACGTTGATCGTGCCTGGTGGCATTTTACTGCTGGGCTTTCTCTCGGCGCTGCTGCTGCCCGCGCCCGCCTTTAGCGTGACGGTAGCGCAGCATCTGTTGCAGATGTTCCATTTGCAGGACCTGAATCAGCTCTATACGGTGGTGTTTTGCGTCTGGTTTTTGCTGCTGGGCGCACTGGAGTTTTTTGTTATCCGTTTTGTCTGGCGTCGCTGGTTCAGAGGCTGACAGCAGGATACGCATCGACCAGCGCTTTTAGCCGTTCGGCACTGCGCGCATAACCTTCACGTGGCAGATGGGCCGCCCCCAGCAACAGGCCCGCACCGCGCTGATCCGCCTGCTGATACCAGATCGACAGCGGCGACGGTGCCATGCCCCACTCCACCGCCTGCTGCGCAATCACCTGATCCGGTGAACCGGCGGGTAAACGGACAATCACCGCCAGCCCGGCGCGTTGCAGGTCAGGAAAGTGAGGATGCAGCGCCGCGATCATCTGCTCCAGCCGCTCATGATAGACGCGCTTCATGCGCCGCAGATGCCGCATAAAGTGGCCATCCCGCAGAAATTCCGCCACCGCGTTGTGCAGCAATCCGGAGGAGGCAGGCGAAAGCAACGCGCAGACCTCACCGAATCGGGCCGTCAGCGCGGGTGGCACCACCATAAAACCGAGACGCAGTTGCGGCGTCAGCGTCTTGCTGAACGTGCCGATGTGCAACACCCGCCCCTGGCTGTCGAGCGCGGCCAGTGCCGGCGCGGCGCGATTGCCGGGCTGAAGCTCGCCGAGATAGTCATCTTCGATAATCCAGCGCTGCGCGCGGCTGGCCCAGTTAAGCAGGGCATGCCGGCGTGCCAGGCTCATCGTCATACCAAGCGGCGCCTGCTGTCCCGGCGTGACCAGCGCAAAAGCGGCATCCGGAGCGCGGGCAATCCCGGCCTCAACCTGCAACCCTTCGGCATCAACCGGCACGGCAACCGGCGTGACGCGCAGCGCTTCAACCGCACGACGCGCCACCCAGAATCCGGGATCTTCCAGCCATGCTGTTTTACCCTGAAAATTCATTGCCAGCCCAATCAGCCCCATTGCGCCAGCATAGCCGCTGGTAATAATAATCTGGTCCGCCTGACAGCGCAGGCCGCGTGCCACCGCCAGGTAGGCCACCAGCGCCTGCCGCAACGCTAAGCTGCCGCGGGGATCGGGATAGCTGGCCGGTCTGCTGACCTGCATGCGCGTCTGACGCTGCAGAATGCGCAGCCAGACTTTGGCCGGGAATGCATCGCTGGCAGGAATGCCCATCTGGAAGGTCAGCGGTGGCGCTTCATACTCCTCTGCACCCTCCAGCAGCTGGCGTTCAGCCTCGGCATTGACCGGTTTTAACGGCGGCAATGGGCTGACGAAAGTACCCGCTGCGCCTCTGGCCTGCAGAAACTGACCATCAACCAGCATGTCATAACTGGCGCGAACGGTGCCACGCGCCACGCCGAGCTGAGCCGCCAGATCGCGGCAGGAAGGCAGACGTGCGCCAGGTTGTAAACGTCCTTCACCAATCGCCTGTTCAATCAACTGGCGCAGTTGTTCACTGAGGCCACGTGACGCGCCGCGCTGCAGTGTCAGCGTGGAAAGCGGCGATGGACCAGTCAGACTCTCATTTTTTGGCACTTTATCTGCTCCATTGAAAGGCTGAAAATCGCCTTATCAACCCTGAATGAGGCAATAAGATGAGCGAACGTATCGATTTTCACAGTGCAGCACCGGCAGGCATGAAAGCGCTGGGCGGCGTATACAGTTATCTGGCACAAACCGATCTGCCGCTCACTTTACTGGAACTGCTGTTCCTGCGCATATCGCAGATTAATGGCTGTGCCTACTGCATTGATTTACATACCAAAGCACTGAATAAGTCGGGCATGGGCTGGGATAAGATCGTGCTGACCTCGGTCTGGCAGGAATCCGGTACGCTGTTCAGTGATAAAGAGAAGGCTGCCCTGTACTGGGCTGAATGCCTGACCCTGATTGCTCAGCAGGGTGCGCCAGACGACCGCTATACCGCACTGAAAGCGCACTTCAGTGAAAAAGAGATTGTCGATCTGAACATCGCGATTGGTCTGATGAACACCTACAACCGCATGGCGATAAGTCTGAAAAAGTTGCCCGCCAGCGCCAATCAGTCATAAGTGAATCCGATGCGTGCGCCGATGTGCACGCATTTTCAGACTCACAAAAATGTAACATTATTTTTACACAAGCAGCCTTTCAGGCGCTCTGCTCCCGATTCCCGTTATTCCTTGCTGCATAATAAATCGCTAAATTTCAGCGGATTAAATAATTCCGCACGGTTCATATCCATCCCGTCGTTGCACCAGCATGGGGCTTTTCAGCAACATGCCATTTCCGTTAACCCACTGACTTCACACTAAAAAAACCCTAATACGCCGCTGGCCCTGATGATTAATTCTTATGCTGAATCATTTCTGCATTTAAAAAATAAACAAATGTTTAATTCAGATGCGAGAATGTTATATTCAGATGACAAAGCATAACGTGCAGTTAACGCGTTATTACCGCTTTAACCCTATACCTGAGACTTAACCTTTGAGAAATAGCGCAACGCGCTCGTAAGAAGCGTGACTATTTCGCCTGCAAAACTGTTGGGCTTCAGGTCAACAGAAGAGGAGATGTCGCCTCATGTGCAATTCAGCTGTAAACCTTGCGCTCGCGATGAGTGCCATGGCAAAGGACACCACTACTACCGCGCAGGAGCGCAAAGACGTTGACGTGCTGCTGATTGGCGCAGGTGTGATGAGCGCCACCCTTGGCGCGTGGCTGCAGGATTTAGAGCCGGACTGGTCCATCGAAATGGTGGAGCGGCTGGATAGCGTGGCCGAAGAGTCGTCCAACGGCTGGAATAACGCGGGCACCGGTCATGCGGCGCTGGCAGAGCTGAACTATACGCCTCAGCAGGCGGATGGCAGCATCGACATCTCTAAAGCGGTGACGATCAACGAATCGTTCCAGATTTCCCGCCAGTTCTGGGCTTATCAGGTCCAGAAAGGCAACCTGCGCAACCCTAAAAGCTTTATTCACAGCACGCCGCACATGAGCTTTGTCTGGGGTGACGACAATGTCGACTTCCTGCGCAAGCGCTTTAAGGCGCTGCAGAAAAGCACCCTGTTCCGTGGCATGGCCTACTCCGAAGATCCGCAGCAGATTGCCCGCTGGATCCCGCTGGTGATGAATGGCCGTGACCGCAGCCAGAAAGTGGCCGCGACCTGGACGGAGATGGGCACCGATGTGAACTTCGGTGAAATCACCCGTCAGCTGATCGCCTCGTTAGAGAAGAGAGCGAATTTCCAGCTGCGTCTGCGCCAGGAAGTGCGTGAGCTGAAGCAGCTCGCCGACGGTCGCTGGCAGGTGACGCTGCAGTGTCTGAACAGCGGCACACGTCGCACACTGACGGCGGGTAGAATATTTATCGGTGCTGGCGGCGCAGCGTTACCGCTGTTGCAGAAGGCTGGCATCCCGGAAGCCAACGGTTACGCTGGTTTCCCGGTGGGCGGTTCATTCCTGGTAACGGAAAATCCGCAGGTCGTCGCGCAGCACATGGCCAAGGTCTATGGCAAAGCCAGCGTCGGTGCGCCGCCGATGTCCGTGCCGCACGTCGACACCCGCGTGCTGGATGGCAAGCAGGTGCTGCTGTTTGGCCCGTTCGCCACCTTCTCGACTAAGTTCCTGAAGCAGGGTTCGCTGATGGATATGTTCACCTCACTGAACAGCAGCAATATGCTGCCGATGGTGAAAGTGGGGCTGAAAAGTTTTGATCTGGTGAAATACCTGATGGATCAGGTGCTGCAAAGCGATCGCGACCGGATGGACGCCCTGCGCGCCTATGTGCCGCAGGCGAAGCAGGAGGACTGGCGCTTAGTGACTGCCGGTCAGCGTGTGCAGATCATCAAGAAAGATGAGAAAGAGGGCGCCGTGTTACGCCTGGGCACCGAAGTGGTCGCCTCACAGGATGGCTCGATTTCAGCACTGCTGGGTGCATCGCCTGGCGCCTCTACGGCGGCACCGATCATGCTGGAGCTGCTGCACAAGGTTTGTCCTGAGCAGATGGCTTCGCCGGAATGGCAGAACAAAATCCGTGCGGTGATCCCATCCTGGGGACGTAAGCTGAACGGCGACGTAGCGCTGACAGAGAAAGTGTTAGCCGAAACCAGCCGGATTCTGCAGCTCGACTATTCGCCGGTTACCCCGATGGCGGCAAACGATGAAGGACGGGAAACCGCGTTCGTCGTCGGCAAATAATTCAGCGCCATTGATAAAAAGGCTCCGCACTGCGGGGCCTTTTTTATTGGCCGGTTACCTGGTCGATCCGGGCATTCTCTATTAGGGTTAAGGCATCTTTTAGCTGCACGATCAGGAGGAAACTGCATGTCTTACTCCCCTGCTTCACCGGAATTCACGCTGCTCGACCGCTACTGGCGGGCCGCGAACTACCTCTCCGTCGGACAAATTTACCTGATGGATAACCCGCTGTTGCGTGAGCCACTCAGGCCTGAACACATTAAACCGCGTCTGCTGGGTCACTGGGGCACTACGCCAGGCCTGAATTTTATCTATGCCCACCTCAACCGCGTTATCCGTAAGCAAAACCTGGATATGATCTACATCTGCGGACCAGGACATGGCGGCCCCGGCATGGTGGCGAATACCTGGCTTGAGGGCAGCTACAGCGAGATTTATCCGCACATCACGCAGGATGCGGCGGGCATGCAGCGTCTGTTCAAACAGTTCTCCTTTCCGGGGGGCATTCCCAGTCACGCGGCACCGGAAACGCCTGGCTCGATTAATGAAGGCGGTGAGCTGGGCTATTCACTCTCCCATGCGTTTGGCGCGGCCTTCGATAATCCCGAACTGGTTGTACCCTGCGTGATTGGCGACGGCGAAGCGGAGACCGGTCCACTGGCCTCCAGCTGGCACGGCATTAAATTCCTGAATCCTGAACGTGACGGCGCGGTCCTGCCGATTCTGCATCTCAATGGCTACAAAATCGCCAACCCGACGCTGCTGGGTCGCAGCAGCGATGAAGATTTGCACCAGTTGTTCAGTGGCTACGGCTATGAGCCGCTGTTCGTCTGCGGGCATGAGCCTGAAAAAATGCATCCGCTGATGGCGGAGGCGCTGGATAGTGCCTTCAGTAAAATCGCCGCTTATCAGCGCGAGGCGCGCCAGGGCAAAGCCACCACCGGGGTGCCGCGATGGCCAATGATTATCCTGCGCAGCCCCAAAGGCTGGACCGGCCCCAAAACGGTCGACGGCAAGAAAGTGGAGGATTTCTGGCGGGCGCATCAGGTGCCGGTCGCGGCCTGTCGTGAAGATGAAGGACATCGCCAGATCCTTGAGACGTGGATGCGGAGTTATCAGCCAGACGACCTGTTTGATGAACAGGGTCGCTTAAAGCCGGAACTGCAGGCGCTGGCACCGGAAGGTGATAAACGCATGGGGTCTTCGCCTTATGCCAATGGCGGCCTGTTGCGCCGTGAGCTGGATGCGCCTGAACTCGCGGAGTTTGCCTGCGATGTCAGCGAGCCAGGCGCACAGATGGCGCAGGCCACTGAGCATCTGGGCCGCTACCTCAGCGTGCTGTTCCAGCGCAACCGCGATAATTTCCGCCTGTTTGGCCCGGATGAAACCGCCTCTAACCGCCTGACGCCGGTCTTCGACGTGACCAGCCGTACCTGGCTGGAACGAACAGAGCCTTACGATGAGCAGCTGGCGCGTGATGGCCGGGTGATGGAAATTCTCAGTGAGCATCAGTGTCAGGGCTGGCTTGAGGGCTATCTGCTGACCGGCCGCCACGGGCTGTTTAACTGTTATGAAGCTTTTATTCACATCGTCGATTCGATGTTTAACCAGCACGCCAAGTGGCTGAAAGTCTCGCGTAAACTGAGCTGGCGTAAGCCGATCTCGTCGCTGAACTATCTGCTCTCTTCACACGTCTGGCGACAGGATCACAATGGCTACAGCCATCAGGATCCGGGCTTTATCGATCACGTTGCCAATAAAAAAGCGGACATTGTGCGCATCTATCTGCCGCCCGATGCCAATACGCTGCTGTGGGTTGGCGATCACTGCCTGCGCACCTGGGACCGCATCAATGTGATTGTGGCGGGCAAGCAGCCTGCGCCGCAGTGGCTGGATATGGCGAGTGCGGTGACCCATTGTGAAGCGGGCATGGGCGAGTGGCGCTGGGCGGGCACCACCCCAGAGCATGAGGAGCCGGATGTGGTGATGGCCTGTGCCGGTGATGTGCCGACCATGGAGACGATGGCGGCGGTGGATCTGCTGCGCGGTATGCTGCCCGAACTGCGTATCCGCGTGGTGAACGTGGTCGATCTTCTGGCGCTGCAGCCGCAGGATCAGCATCCGCATGGCAAATCTGATGCGGAATTCGACGCGCTGTTTACCCCGGATAGACCGGTGATCTTCGCCTTCCACGGCTATCCGACGCTGATACATCGCCTGACCTATTCGCGAACTAACCACCGCAACTTCCATGTGCGCGGCTTTAATGAAGAGGGAACCACCACCACGCCATTTGATATGACGGTGCTGAACGAGCTTGACCGCTATCATCTGGCGCAGGAGGCGATTCTTCGCGTGCCTGGCCTGGCCGATGCGCATCCTGAGCTGCTGGACGATCTGCAGGAGCGCATCGCTGAACATCATCGCTATGTGCGTGAACACGGTGAAGATGTGCCGGAGGTGCAGAACTGGAAATGGCCGTCGGCCACTGCACCTGGTGCACCCGATTAAGCGGCCAGCAAGGCGTCGGTCAGCATCCAGATGGTAGTCGCCACCAGCGACAGCGCCATCAGGCTGTTAAATAACTGACGCTTCCAGGCAATCTGCAGATGGCTGCGCAGGCGATCGCCCAGCGCAGCCCAGATCAGAATGCAGGGCAGGTTCAGCAGCATAAAGCCGATCATCACCGTCAGCACGCCGCTGCTGGCGCTGTACAACAGCGCCACATTGGTCGCCATCAGCCAGGCTTTGGGATTGATCGCCTGGAAACAGGCACCGCCCAGCAGCGTCATGGGCTGCGGCTTGCTGCGCACTTCAGGTGCTGCCGCACGGAAAATCTTCCATGACAGCCACAACAGATAGGCACAGCCTGCCAGCGTCAGCGGCAGGCGAATCGCCGCCATCCAGTGCAGTAAGACCTCCAGTGCGACGCCGGCGATCACCGTTTGCAGCGCACAACCTACCAGTATGCCAAACACCATCGGCAGCGTGCGGCGCATGCCGAAATTGACGCCTGAGGTCGCCAGCAACAGATTGTTCGGGCCTGGCGTAATCGACATGACGGTAACGTAACTGAAGAAAGAGGGATCGAGCATGGTGACTCTCCTGAAAACAGACAGAGTTCTATGCTACGGCGGGAAAAGGGATGGTAACAGTGACACAAAATCACTATTGTTATGGTTACAGTTCCCGTTAACAGCAATTGTACCCATCCAATCCGGAGGCTACTGTGTCCCTTGCTCCCACTTCCGATCGGCCTCTCTATCAGCAGCTGGCAGACAGCTTCGCTGAGGCTATCCATCAGGGCACGCTGAAACCCGGCAAACGCCTGCCGGCGATCCGCCGCGTCGCCCAGTCACATCAGGTCAGCGTCAATACGGTACTGAATGCCTGGCAGTTGCTGGAAGATCGCGGGCTGATTGAGGCGCGTCCCCAGTCGGGCTATTACGTGCGCGGCGTGTTGCCCGCCGTGACCCGCCATGGTCAGCATAAAACCCGGGTACGCGACCCCAGCAGCAGCAAGCTCGACCTGATCGATAAGGTATTTGCGGCGCAGAACCATCCCGACTACATCAATATTTCCCTGGCCTGCCCCCAGGATAGCGAGCTGTTTCCTGCGGCGCGTATTGCCCGGATTACCACCTCACTGCTGCGCCGTCATCCGAACATGATTGGGCGCTATGCGCTTCCGCCCGGTAGTGAGCGCTTACGGGAGGAGATTGCGCGACGGGCGCTGCACGCCGGACAGACGCTCACCGCCGATGAGATCACCCTGACCCACGGCTGCATGGAGGCGCTTCAGCTGGCGCTGCGGGCGGTCACGCAGCCCGGCGACTGCGTCGGACTGGAGTCGCCGACCTACTTTTTCCTCTTCCCGCTGCTGGCTTCACTGGGCCTTAAGGCGCTGGAAATCCCCACCGATCCGCAGCATGGGCTGTCGCTGGATGCGCTGGAGATGCTGCTTCAGGAGCAGCGAATTAAGGCGCTGATTGCGATGCCGAGCGCGCAGAACCCGCTGGGCTGCGGCATGTCGCTGGAGAACAAGAAGCGGCTGGCGAAGTTAGTGAATACTTACCACGTTCCGCTGATAGAAGATGGGCTGTATGACGAGTTACAGTTCGACTGGCCGCTCTCGCCCGCGGTAAAAGCCTTTGATCGCGACGGCTGGGTGATCTACTGCACCAGCTTCACCAAAACCGTGGCGCCCGATTTCCGTATTGGCTGGACCGCCGCTGGCCGTTTTCATGATGCGATTGCCCGACTGAAAGCGGTGTCGTCGATGGCAGAATCCGCCCTGCTCTCTGAAACGCTGGCGGAGTTTCTTGCTTCCGGCGGTTATGACCACCATCTGCGCACGCTGCGCCGTCGCTACGCGGCCAACCTGGATGAGGCGCGGGGGCTGATCGCCCGCTACTTCCCGGAGGGCACCCGCGCGACGCTGCCGCGCGGTGGCTTCGTCTTCTGGGTCGAGTTACCGGGCGGCGTAAATACCACCGAGATGTTTGATCGGCTGCTGCAGGAGCAGATTTGCGTCACGCCCGGCGCGCTCTATTCGCTGAGCAAGCGCTACAACCATGCACTGCGCCTCTCCTGCTGCTATCCGTTTGATGCGCGCTACAGCTGGGCGATCAGACGCGCGGGCGAAATCGCCTGTGAACTGGCGGGAGTATCCTGCGGCGAGGCTCAGGGTGTACCGTTGCGGCCCCAGACGGTATAGCCGTGGCGTTCAGTCAGGCGTTCGTAATAGGTGCGTACCGCCGGATAATCAGGGTGTTCGAGCGGCGTTTCAAACCAGCGGTTCACCGCCAGACCAATCGGAATGTCTGCCAGCGTGAAATTACGTCCGGCAACGTAGCGACCGGTTTTTTCCAGCTGCTGATTGAGAATGCTCATGGTGTGTGCCCAGCCTTTGCTGGCCGCGGCCAGCAGACGTGGATCCTGATGAGCCGGTGAATTTCGCACCAGCGACATAAATGCGTAGCGCCATGAGGTGTTGAGTTCAGTTGACTGCCAGTCCATCCACTGATCGACAGGCGCACGCGTTTGAGGATGATGAGGATAGAGCCACTCGCCGCCATAGGCATTCGCCAGATAGCGCAGGATGGCGTTGGATTCCCACATCACAAAGTCATCATCTTTCAGTACCGGCACCATCGCATTGGGGTTGAGTGCCATGAATTCGGGCAGGTGCGTTGAGCGGAATCCGTCGCCCCACTCTTCGCGCTGATAATCAAGGTCAAGCTCGTCACACAGCCATAATACTTTGCGCACGTTGATTGAGGAGGCGCGTCCCAGGATCGTTAGCATTCACAGTCTCCGGTAAAATCTTTAACTTATTGATAACGCTGTTAGCTGTTATAAGCAATCATCCGGCAGAGAAAAGGCCGCACTGAACCCAATCGCAAGGAGTCACCATGAAGGTCGCGTTTAAGCAAGTCGATGTGTTTACCTCAGCAGCCTTTAATGGCAATCCGCTGGCGGTGATTATGGATGCTCAGGGGTTGAGCGACAGCCAGCTGGCGGCGATTGCCCGCTGGACTAACCTGTCGGAAACCACCTTTGTGCTGCCGCCACAACATGAAGAGGCGGACTACCGGGTGCGTATTTTTACCGTTGAAGGCGAACTGCCGTTTGCCGGTCACCCGACGCTGGGCACCGCACACGCGCTGCTGGAGGCGGGCTGGCCAACCCGTACGCCGGGCGAAATCGTGCAGGAGTGCGGCGTCGGTAACGTGACGGTGAAGATTAATGAGACGGGCGGACTGGCCTTTGCCGCGCCAGCTGCCACTCTGATGCCATGGCAGGATGCGCTGATGGGTAACGCCTTAAACAGCGATGCGTTCGATCTGACGCAAAGCCCGACCGTGGTGGATATGGGTATCCGCTGGCTGCTGGTGCCAATGGTCAGCGCCGAGGCCGTGCTGGCGCTGCAGCCCAATGTCAGCGATTTGCAGCGCCTGATTAAACATGCGGGTGTCTCGGGCGTGATGCCTTTTGGCCGTTTGCCCTCGGGCGAGCATGAACAGTATGAAGTGCGTGGCCTGCTGGTGGAAAATGGCAGCCTGACCGAAGATCCGGTGACCGGCAGCGCCAACGCCTGTCTGGCGCGTTATTTTGCAGCCGCAGGCCATACCACCTCCTATCGCGTGCGTCAGGGTACTGCTCTGCAGCGTGCCGGTCGGGTGAACGTAACCTTTAATGGTGAGACCATCTGGATTGGCGGTAATACCGTTACCGTCATTGATGGCACCATTACGCTGTAAAAGGCGGCGACGTCGCGGGGTGCTTTCCGCGACGCCACCAGCGGTTAAATCCCCTGCCCGCCTGAGGCTTCAATACGCTGAGCGGTGATCCAGCCGGTTTCGTCACTGAGGATCGCGCTGATGGCGTCGCCGATATCATCCGGCAGTCCGACCCGGCCCAGCGCCGTCAGCCCGGCAATCTGATGGTTAATCTCGGGGGTATCGCGTACCCGGCCACCGCCAAAGTCGGTCTCTATCGCGCCAGGTGCCAGGATATTGACGCGAATGCGCCGTTCGCCCAGCTCCTTCGCCTGATAGCGCGTCAGTACCTCCATCGCCCCTTTCATTGACGCATAGGTCGAGGAGCCAGGATAGATCAGCCGGGTCAGACCGCTGGAGATATTCAGGATGCGGCCACCGTCGTTGATCAGCGGCAGCAGCTTCTGGGTCAGGAAGTAAGGCCCTTTGAAATGCACATTAACCAGCGCATCAAATTCCGCCTCGGTAGTGTCGGTAAATGGCTTGTAGTGTCCGTGTCCGGCGTTGTTCACTAAATAGTCAAAGCGCTCACGCTGCCACTGCTGTTGCAGTGCCTCTTTCACCTGGACGACAAAGCGATCGAACTGACCGGTTTCGCCGACGTCCAGCGCCAGCGCCACTGCACGCCGTCCCAGCGCCTCGATCTCCTTCACCACCGTCTGTGCCTCATCGGCATGGCTGCGGTAAGTCAGGATAATGTCTGTCCCCCTGGCCGCCAGTTTTAACGCGCCATTACGGCCTAAACCGCGGTTTGCACCGGTAATTAACGCCACTTTCTGATTCATCTCTCGCACCTGTTGAAAAATTGAACACAGGTTAAGGATATTCGCGAATTATTGATCTATAAACAGTGTTAAATGCGCATCACTGTTTCAATAAAAACAACAATCGGTGAACAACATGGACAAAATTCACGCAATGCAGGTGTTTGTGCGGGTAGCCGAAATGGGCAGTTTTACCCGCGCGGCAGAGAGTTTAGGTGTCCCCAAAGGCAGCGTTTCGCGGCAGATACAGGCGCTGGAGAATCAAATGGCAACACGTTTGCTGCATCGCACCACGCGCCGGGTGCAACTAACCCAGGACGGGTTGGTCTATTACGATCGCTGTCTGGATTTATTGTCGATGATTGACGATATGGACAGCCTGTTCCAGCACGAGCCTGCCTCGCTCAGCGGTAAACTCCGGATTGATATGTCTGTGGCCATGGCCACCAGTTTTATCCTGCCACGGCTGCCGGAATTTTTGCAGCACTACCCCGGCGTAGAGATTGAGCTGAGCAGCAGCGACCGTCAGGTAGATGTGATCCGGGAAGGGTTTGACTGCGTAATCCGCGTCGGCGAGCTCAAAGATTCTGGCCTGATTGCGCGAAAAATTGGTACCCATACCTTGATCAACTGCGCCAGCCCTGGCTACCTTTCGCGTTTCGGCATGCCGATCCGGCTGGAAGAGCTGTCGCAGCATGCGATGGTGCATTACAGCCAGCAACTGGGTCAGGCCTCACCGGGTTTTGAATATTTTGATGGCAGGCAGTGTCACTATGTTCACACCGGCGGTGTGGTCACCGTGAACAGCACCGAAACCTATCGCGCCGCCTGTCTGGCGGGGTTAGGCATTATTCAGGTGCCTGCCGCCGGGATTCAGACATTACTGGAAAGAGGCGAGCTGGTAGAAGTGCTGCATCGCTTTCCCGCCAAACCGATGCCGATCCACCTGCTCTATCCGCACCGGCGCAATGTGGCGCGTCGCGTGCGGGTTTTTATGGAGTGGCTGAGTCAGGTGTTACAGGAGTACGTCACCTGAGCGGCTATACTTTGATTTTAATGATAAACAGGACAGTGAAGGTCTATGACAGACAAGCAGGAAAACCCGCAGGATACGCAGCCGCAAAAGCCACTTATCGATATTAAAACCGGCAACGAGACGGTTGATCATTCGATAGTGCGCGTGTCGCGTTTTGCCGCCTGGTTTCAGGCGATCCCGGCAGTGGCGCATTTTATTCGCGCCCTTGACCGCTTTAATGATCGGCTCGGCAGCCAGTTTGGCGCGGCCATTACCTATTTCTCTTTTTTATCGCTGATCCCCATTCTGATGGTGTCGTTTGCCGCCGTGGGTTTTGTGCTGGCATCGAACCAGGATCTGCTGACCGATATCATCAACAAAATCGTCAGCAGCATCAGCGACCCGACGCTGGCCACCACGCTGAAGAATACGGTAAATACCGCCATTCAGCAGCGTGCCACCGTGGGTATTACCGGTTTACTGCTGGCGCTCTACTCCGGTCTTAACTGGATGGGTAACCTGCGCGAAGCGATTCGTGCCCAGTCGCGCGACGTGTGGGAACGCAAACCGGATGACAAAGAGGAGATCTGGAAGCGTTATATTCGCGATTTCCTGTCGCTGACCGGTCTGATGCTGGCGCTGGTGATTACGCTGTCGCTGACCTCGGTAGCCGGTTCGGCGCAGGCAATGATCGTCAGCGCACTGGGGCTGGATGGCATCGACTGGTTACGGCCCGCCCTGACCATTATCGCCACCTCGATTTCCGTTATGGCTAACTATCTGCTGTTCCTGTGGATTTTCTGGATCCTGCCGCGTCATAAGCCGCGTAAGAAAGCGCTGTTTCGCGGCACTCTGCTGGCGGCAATCGGTTTTGAGGTGATCAAGTTTGTGATGACGCTGACGCTGCCGAAGCTGGCGACCTCGCCTTCCGGTGCGGCCTTTGGTTCCGTGCTTGGCCTGATGGCGTTTTTCTACTTCTTCGCCCGTCTGACGCTGTTCTGTGCGGCGTGGATCGCCACCGCCAAATATAAAGACGACCCACAAATGCCTGAAGCGGGCAGCGCGTCACGACACAAATCATCGTAATCCGTTAACAACAGCGGAAAATATCACCCCTCGGCTATTTTTTAACCAGATAACAGGATGAATAGCTGAGGGGTCACTTTTATTTAGCCCTTTCGTAGAGTATCCCGCCATATATCGTCCGGATTACCCCGGTATCACCCGACATTCGTCGCACCTCAGAAATTATCCTCTTTTTGCCCGCTGAAGCCAGACGCGGCGCGGGTTTTCATCATTGAATGCGCTCTGGCAGATGCGTAAGATTCTTTGTCTGTATTTACAAATAAGAAACAGTTATGCAAGCCTCCCTCACAGACACGCTCGACAAACAGCAGGATCCCACGCCGGTTAACTCACGCAGTAAAGTGGTGATTGCCTCGCTGGTCGGAACGGCCATCGAGTTCTTCGACTTTTATATTTATGCCACTGCTGCGGTGATTGTTTTCCCGCACATTTTCTTCCCGCAGGGTGATGCCACGGTCGCGACGCTACAGTCGCTGGCCACGTTTGCTATCGCCTTTATCGCGCGTCCGATTGGCTCCGCCGTGTTTGGTCACTTTGGCGATCGCGTGGGTCGCAAAGCCACGCTGGTTGCCTCGCTGCTGACCATGGGGATCTCCACCGTGGTGATTGGTCTGCTGCCCGGCTATGAAACCATCGGCGTGATGGCTCCGCTGCTGCTGGCGCTGGCGCGCTTTGGTCAGGGACTGGGACTGGGTGGTGAATGGGGTGGCGCGGCGCTGCTGGCGACGGAAAATGCCCCGGCGAAGAAGCGTGCGCTTTACGGTTCCTTCCCTCAGCTGGGTGCGCCGATTGGCTTTTTCTTCGCTAACGGCACTTTTCTGCTGCTTTCGTGGCTGCTGACCGACGAGCAGTTTATGCAGTGGGGCTGGCGCGTGCCGTTTATTCTCTCTGCCGTGCTGGTGCTGATCGGCCTTTATGTGCGCGTTTCGCTGCATGAGAGTCCGGTGTTTGCCAAAGTACAGAAAGAGAAGAAGCAGGTTCGGGTGCCCATTGCGGCGCTGCTGAGCAAGCATCTGACTGCCACCATTCTCGGCACCTTTATCATGCTGGCGACCTATACGCTGTTCTATATCATGACCGTCTATTCGATGAGCTACGGCACCACGGCAGCACCGGCCGGTCTGGGTATTCCGCGTAATAGTATGTTGTGGATGCTGATGCTGGCGGTGATTGGCTTTGGAGTGATGGTGCCGATTGCCGGTTTGCTGGCTGACCGTTTTGGTCGCCGCAAGACGATGATTACCATTACGCTGATGATTATCGCGTTTTCGTTCCTGTTCCCGGCGATGCTCGGTTCCGGATCGCAGGCGCTGGTGATGGCGTTCCTGTTGCTGGGTCTGAGCATTATGGGCCTGACCTTTGGTCCGATGGGCGCCCTGCTGCCGGAGCTGTTTCCGACCGAAGTGCGTTATACCGGCGCATCGTTCTCTTATAACCTCTCATCGATTCTGGGTGCCTCTGTTGCGCCTTATATCGCGACCTGGCTGAATGCGCATTATGGTTTGCAGGCGGTGGGACTTTATCTGGCGTCGATGGCCGTGCTGACGCTGATTGCATTGCTCGCCTGTAAAGAGACGCGTAATCAGACGCTGTATGACGTTTAATCCGGCTGGATGAAGGTCAGTGAAAACCCGGCGGCTGCCGGGTTTTTTTATGGAGCAGGCTCACAGAGTACAACCGCTCTGAAGGGTTAAACAATATCAGGCGACAGGCTCAGGGAGCATACGCCTTAAGCGGGTTAGCTTTCTGTTTGAAAAAACCGGACCTCGCTGAAAAGCGTATTGATACTGGCAGCAATGAAGAAGCTTAAGGGCACAGGGAACACGGTCAAGGAAAGCGTCCCGCGCCAGGGACAAAAACGCCGGGAGCGTTTTTGAACAACGCAAAGCGTTGGCCCGGAAACGGGCGCACCTCAGGGATGAGGTGCGTAATCGCGCGGGCCGAGCATGCCATGGATGGCGGTTTTGCGTCTTTCCGATCTGACCGTGTTGCCTGTGCAGGCACGGTCTCACAGAGAACCGTCCAGCCGTTGTTCACCAACAAAAAACCCCGGCAAGCCGGGGTTTGTTTTGCTGAAAACTGTGATGACGATAATTAGCCCGCCACAGCGATACGCTTCATGTCGGTCATGTAGCCACGCAGCTTACGGCCAACGGTTTCAATTGGGTGCTGGCGAACCGCTTCGTTAACGTCACGCAGCTGCGCGTTATCAACCTGCGTGCCTTCAACCGCTTTACCCAGATCGCCTGGCTGCAGCGTGGTCATGAACTCTTTCAGCAGCGGCACCGCGGCGAAGGAGAACAGGTAGTTACCATATTCGGCGGTATCGGAGATCACCACGTTCATTTCATACAGGCGCTTACGGGCAATGGTGTTCGCGATCAGCGGCAGCTCATGCAGTGATTCGTAGTAGGCAGACTCTTCAATGATGCCGGCGTCCACCATGGTTTCAAACGCCAGCTCAACGCCCGCTTTAACCATCGCAACCATCACCACACCTTTGTCGTAGTACTCCTGCTCTTCGATTTTGCCTTCATACTGTGAGGCGGTTTCGAACGCGGTCTGGCCGGTCTCTTCACGCCAGGTCAGCAGGTTTTTATCATCGTTAGCCCAGTCCGCCATCATGCCGGAAGAGAATTCGCCGGAGATGATGTCATCCATATGTTTCTGGAACAGCGGTGCCATGATGGTTTTCAGCTGCTCTGACAGCGCATAAGCGCGCAGTTTAGCCGGGTTAGAGAGGCGATCCATCATCAGTGTGATGCCGCCAAACTTCAGTGATTCGGTGATGGTTTCCCAGCCGAACTGGATCAGTTTTTCTGCGTAAGCCGGGTCAGTGCCTTCAGCCACCAGCTTGTCGAAGCAGAGCAGTGAACCAGCCTGCAACATGCCGCACAGGATAGTCTGCTCACCCATCAGGTCAGATTTCACTTCAGCAACGAAAGAGGACTCCAGCACGCCAGCACGATCGCCGCCAGTTGCTGCTGCCCAGGCTTTGGCAATCGCCATGCCTTCGCCTTTTGGATCGTTTTCCGGGTGAACCGCGATCAGCGTCGGTACACCAAAGCCACGTTTGTACTCTTCACGAACTTCTGTACCCGGACACTTCGGTGCCACCATGACCACGGTGATATCTTTGCGGATGCTTTCGCCCACTTCAACGATGTTGAAACCGTGCGAGTAGCCCAGCGCAGCGCCATCTTTCATCAGCGGCTGAACAGCCTGAACTACAGCGGAGTGCTGCTTGTCTGGCGTCAGGTTAACCACCAGATCAGCCTGCGGGATCAGTTCTTCGTAGGTGCCCACTTTGAAACCGTTATCGGTCGCTTTGCGCCATGAAGGGCGTTTTTCCGCAATTGCTTCAGCACGCAGTGCATAGGCCACATCCAGACCGGAATCACGCATGTTCAGACCCTGATTCAGGCCCTGCGCACCACAGCCAACGATAACGACTTTTTTGCCTTTCAGGAAACTGGCACCATCCGCGAATTCATCGCGTGCCATGAAACGGCACTTGCCTAATTGCGCCAGCTGGTTGCGCAGGTTCAATGTGTTGAAATAGTTAGCCATGGGTACTCCGGTAAGGTTGTGTTTGCTTTTTTTGTTCAGGAACGGCGTGTCATGCAGCGCCGCGAATGACCCCATCATATGACAGGAATTCTGTTGCTTAAATTGATATATTAACAACGTCACATTGCAATAAATGCAACACCACCCAGAGGCGACGCGCACATGGATTTACGGGATCTGAAACTGTTTCTTCATCTGGCAGAAAGCTGCCATTTCGGGCGCACTGCGCGTGCTATGCACGTCAGCCCTTCCACGCTGTCACGCCAGATCCAGCGGCTTGAAGAAGATGTCGGCCATGCGCTGTTTCTGCGCGATAACCGCACCGTGACGCTGACAGAAGCGGGCGAACGGCTGCGCCAGTTTGCCCAGCAGACGCTGTTGCAGTATCAGCAACTGCGCCATGTGATGGATCTTAACGGTCCGTCGCTCAGCGGCGAGCTGCGCCTGTTCTGTTCGGTGACGGCTGCCTACAGTCATCTGCCGCCCATCCTCGACCGCTTTCGCGCTGAACATCCGCAGGTCGAAATCAAACTGGATACCGGCGATGCTGCGGATGCGGTGGAAAAAGTGCACTCCGGCGATGCCGATCTGGCCATTGCCGGCCGTCCTGAAACGCTGCCCGCCAGCATTGATTTTATGCCACTGGGGCTGATCCCGCTGGTGCTGATCGCGCCTGCACTGCCCTGTGCCGTTCGTACTCAGGCAACACAGTCGCAGCCCGACTGGTCAAAAATTCCGTTTATCCTGCCGGTACAGGGACCGGCACGGCGACGTATCGATCTCTGGTTCCGCCGCCAGCGCATCCCGAATCCGGTGATTTACGCCACGGTCTCGGGGCATGAGGCGATTGTTTCGATGGTGGCGCTGGGCTGCGGTATTGCACTTTTACCGGATGTGGTGCTGGAAAACAGCCCGGATCCGGTGCGTAACCGCGTGCTGCTACTGGAGAATATTGACTCGGTTGCGCCGTTCGAACTCGGCATCTGCGTGCAAAAAAAGCGGCTCGGAGAGCCGCTGATCAGTGCTTTCTGGAGCCAGCTGTAATCAGCTGCCTGACAGGAAGAAGCGGAACGCCGGGTTCTGGCTTTCGTCATGAAAGTCGTAACCCAGATCGGTGAGATGCTCTTCGAAGCGTGGCTCATCGCTGCCAAGTTCAAAAGCGGCCAGCACACGGCCATAATCGGTGCCGTGGCTGCGATAATGAAACAGCGAGATATTCCAGTGGGTGCCCAGCGTTTGCAGGAACTTCAGCAACGCGCCAGGTGCCTCCGGGAATTCAAAGCTGAAGAGGCGTTCACGCAGTGGTTTAGAAGGACGTCCGCCCACCATATAACGCACGTGCAGTTTCGCCATTTCATCATCCGAGAGATCGACCACCTGATAACCGCCGCTGGTGAGCTCGCTGATGATCTCGCTGCGCTCTTCCACGCCACGCGTCAGTCGTACGCCAACAAAGATGCAGGCTTTGTCCGCATCGGCGTAGCGGTAGTTGAACTCGGTAATCGACCGTCCACCCAGCGTCTGGCAGAAACGCAGGAAACTGCCCTGCTGTTCCGGGATCGTTACGGCCAGCAGCGCTTCACGCTGTTCGCCCAGCTCGCAGCGCTCAGAAACGTAGCGCAGGCCGTGGAAATTGACGTTGGCCCCGGATAACACATGCGCCAGCCGCTCGCCTTTGATTCCATGCTGCTGGATATACTTTTTCATGCCCGCCAGCGCCAGCGCGCCAGAGGGCTCCGCCACAGCACGGACATCTTCGAACAGATCTTTCATCGCGGCACAAATCGCATCGCTGTCGACGGTGATGATGTCATCGATGTATTCCTGACAGAGCCGGAAGGTTTCGCTGCCAATCCGTTTCACCGCCACCCCTTCGGCAAACAGCCCGACGCGTGGCAGATCGACCGGATGACCCGCCTCCAGCGCTGCTTTCAGGCAGGCTGAATCTTCTGACTCCACCGCGATCACTTTGATTTGCGGCATCAGCTGCTTGATCAGCACCGCGACGCCGGCTGCCAGACCTCCACCGCCAACCGGGACAAAGACCCGGTCGAGATGCGCATCCTGTTGCAGCAGCTCCATCGCCAGCGTGCCCTGTCCGGCAATGACGGCCGGATGGTCAAACGGCGGCACGAAGGTGTAACCGCGCTGTTCAGAAAGTTCTATCGCTTTGGCTTTCGCCTCGTCAAAGTTGGCCCCGAACAGGAAAGCCTCACCGCCAAATGCGCGCACCGCATCAACCTTGATGTCTGCCGTCGCCAGCGGCATCACAATCAGTGACTTGATCCCCAGCTTAGTGGCGGAGAGCGCCACGCCCTGCGCATGGTTACCGGCTGACGCCGTCACCACGCCGCGCGCTTTCTGCTCTTCGTTCAGACCGGCAATCATCGCGTAGGCACCGCGCACCTTGAAACTGTGCACCGGCTGACGATCTTCCCGCTTCACCAGAATGGTGTTGCCGAGACGCGATGAGATTTTTTCCATAACCTGCAGCGGCGTCACCTGTGCCACTTCATACACCGGTGAACGCAACACTGCGCGCAAATACTCAGCGCCACAAGGCGCCTCGGGTAGCGGTTGAGACTCGGCCATCGTTAGCCTCCCAGCTTGCTCTTATCGCGGACGGCGCCTTTGTCAGCACTGGTCGCGAGTAATGCGTAGGCACGCAGCGCAAAGGAGACTTCACGCTGACGATTGACCGGCGTATACGCCGCATCGCCACGTGCCTGCTGCTCTTCACGACGGGCGTGCAGTTCGTTATCCGGTACGGCGAGCTTGATACCGCGGTTAGGGATATCGATTTCGATGGTGTCGCCATCTTTGACCAGCGCAATGGTGCCGCCGTTGGCTGCTTCAGGCGAGGCGTGACCAATAGAGAGGCCCGACGTACCGCCAGAGAAACGACCATCGGTGATCAGCGCGCAGCTTTTGCCCAGCCCCATCGATTTCAGATAAGTGGTCGGATAGAGCATCTCCTGCATGCCTGGCCCGCCTTTTGGACCTTCGTAGCGAATGACGACCACATCGCCCGCAACGACTTTGCCGCCCAGAATCGCTTCAACGGCGTCATCCTGGCTTTCATAGACTTTGGCCGGACCGGTGAAGGTCAGGATTTCTTTGTCTACGCCCGCAGTTTTTACGATACAGCCATCTTCCGCGATGTTGCCGTAGAGCACGGCCAGACCGCCATCCTGCGAGTAAGCATTTTCATGGGTACGGATACAGCCTTCGGCACGGTCATCATCCAGCGTGTCCCAGCGGCAGTTCTGTGAGAACGCCTGGGTGGTACGAATACCCGCCGGACCCGCGCGGAACATATCTTTTACCGCCTGATCTTTGGTCAGCATGATGTCGTACTGATCCAGCGTTTCACGCATGGTCTGCTGCAGGATATTACGGGCGCTGCTGTCGAACAGGCCGGCACGATCCAGCTCGCCGAGAATGGCGAACACGCCACCCGCGCGATGCACATCTTCCATGTGGTATTTCGGGGTACTTGGCGCCACTTTACAGAGCTGAGGCACTTTGCGTGACAGGCGATCGATGTCGGAGATATTAAAGTCGATATCGCCTTCCTGTGCGGCTGCCAGCAGGTGGAGCACGGTGTTGGTGGAACCGCCCATGGCGATATCCAGCATCATGGCGTTCTCAAAAGCGGCCTTGTTCGCGATGTTACGCGGCAGCATGTTGACATCATCCTGCTCGTAATAGCGCTTGGTCAGGCTTACGATGCGCTTACCGGCATTGATGAACAGCTCTTTGCGATCGGCGTGCGTAGCCAGCAGTGAACCGTTGCCAGGCTGCGACAGACCGAGTGCTTCAGTCAGGCAGTTCATCGAGTTGGCGGTGAACATACCGGAGCAGGAGCCGCAGGTCGGACAGGCAGAGCGTTCGATCTGCTCGCTGTCGGCATCGCTGACGTTCGGGTTGGCACCCTGAATCATCGCATCTACCAGATCCAGCTTGATGATCTGGTCAGAAAGCTTGGTTTTACCCGCTTCCATCGGTCCGCCTGAAACGAAGATCACCGGAATATTGAGGCGCAATGACGCCATCAGCATACCCGGGGTGATTTTGTCGCAGTTAGAGATGCAGACCATGGCGTCAGCACAGTGGGCGTTGACCATGTACTCGACCGAGTCAGCAATCAGCTCACGCGACGGCAGTGAATACAGCATGCCGCCATGACCCATGGCAATACCGTCATCCACCGCAATGGTGTTGAACTCTTTAGCCACACCGCCTGCCGCTTCGATCTGCTCGGCGACAAGTTTACCAAGATCACGCAGGTGAACGTGGCCCGGCACAAATTGGGTGAATGAGTTAACCACAGCGATAATCGGCTTGCCGAAATCGTCGTCGGTCATTCCTGTCGCGCGCCATAAGGCACGGGCACCCGCCATATTGCGGCCGTGGGTGGTGGTGGCGGAACGGTACTTAGGCATACTCTATTTACTCCAGTAAGAATAAGCTCGCGGACGTCAGATGACGCCCGCGCTGTATCTGATTATGGGTTAACCGGATCTAACCAGCCCCATTTGTCTTCGGTTTCGCCGGTGAACAGGCCAAAGAAGGCCTCCTGGATGCGTTTGGTCACCGGGCCACGTTTGCCTTCGCCGACCTGAATGCGGTCAACGCTGCGCACCGGTGTAATTTCTGCCGCGGTGCCAGACATAAAGACTTCGTCAGCCAGATAGAGAGATTCACGCGACAGGGTCTGCTCACGCACTTCAATGCCCATATCACGCGCCAGAGTGATGATGGCATCGCGGGTGATGCCCGGCAGTGCTGAAGAGGTAAATGGCGGGGTAAAGAGCACGCCATCTTTAACTTCAAACAGGTTTTCGCCTGCACCTTCGGAGATCAGGCCATTGGTATCCAGCGCAATCCCTTCCTGATAGCCGTGACGACGGGCTTCGCTGCCCACCAGCAGTGAGGAGAGGTAGTTACCGCCCGCTTTAGCGGCGGTTGGCAGGGTATTCGGTGCTACGCGGTTCCATGAGGAGACCATGGCATCGATGCCGTTCTCCAGGGCTTCAGCGCCCAGGTATGCGCCCCACGGGAACGCCGCAATGATCACGTCGGTGGTGAAGCCATCTGGCGGGTTCACGCCCAGGCCCACATCGCCGACAAAGGCCAGCGGACGGATATAAGCACTTTTCAGTTTGTTCACGCGGATGACTTCGCGGCACGCTTCCATCAGCTCATCAACGCTGCTTTTAATCGGGAAGCGATAGATTTTGGCGGAGTCGTGCAGACGTTGCATGTGTTCGCGATGGCGGAACACAACCGGTCCTTTGTGAGAGTCGTAGCAGCGCACGCCTTCAAATACCGACGTACCGTAGTGCAACGCGTGGGACATGACGCTGACCTTCGCCTCTTCCCACTTAACCATCTCGCCATTGAACCAAATAAAGTCTGCTTTCTTCGTGCTCATTGTTATTCCCTCTCGCGGCTAAGCGCGGATTTGTTGTGTTGTCTGTTGTTGAATCTGAACGCATGCAACGTCGATCAATTTGCTTAACTGCGAAGACAGTAAATCGACGGAACGCTGACTGGCAACGGTCATTTCAATATTAATGTTTTCTGCGTTGGCGACTGAGGCCATGTTCATAGAACAGACCTGAAAACCGCGGTGACGCACTACGCGTAAAATGCGCTCCAATATTTCAGGGCGGAAACGGGCTTCGATAGACAATTGATGCTGGTTCATACAGTTTTCTCCATCATGTTTGCATTGCTGGCACCCGGCGGTACCAGTGGCCAGACGTTTTCATGCTCATCAATTGCAACATGCAGGAAGTAAGGACCTTCGCTGTTCAGCAGAGCATCAAGGGCGGCGTCGACCTGATCTTTACGGGTAATGCGCTGGCCGGGAATATTGAAAGCGCTGGCCAGCGTGAGGAAGTCGGGGTTGTCGGACAGATTGGTTTCACTGTAGCGGCCATCGAAAAACAGCTGCTGCCACTGACGCACCATGCCCAGACGCTGGTTATCCAGCAGCACGATTTTGACCGGCAGTTTGCCGCGCTTGATGGTGCCCAGCTCCTGGATGTTCATCATGATAGAGCCATCGCCCGAAACACAGATAACCGTATCTTCCGGGCGTGCAACCTGCGCACCGATGGCGGCGGGTAAACCAAAGCCCATGGTGCCTAAGCCGCTGGAGGTGATGAAGTTCTCCGGCGCGCTGAATGCCATGTGTTGCGCCGTCCACATCTGGTGCTGACCGACGTCGGTGGTCACTACGGTATTGGCCGGTTTGCGATCGGAAAGCTGCTTCAGCAACAGCGGTGCATAGATCGCTTCGCCCGGATGGTCGTAGCGCCATGGGTGACTGGCCTTAAGCGCTTTCATCTCATCGCGCCAGGCGTTGATATGCAGAGGCTGACTCAGGGCGGGCAACAGTTCGTTGAGATCACCCTGCAGAGAGACATGTGCACGACGTAATTTATTTAACTCAGCGGGATCGATATCGAGATGAATCACGCTGGCATGGGGGGCAAAGGTGTCCAGCTTGCCGGTCACGCGGTCATCGAAACGGGCGCCGACCGCGATCAGTAAGTCACAACTCTGCACCGCCAGGTTGGCGGCTTTAGTACCGTGCATCCCCAGCATGCCGAGATACACCTCGCTGTGGGGGTCTACGCTGCCCAGCCCCTTTAAGGTGGCCACTGCCGGGATGCCGGTCTCTTCTGCCAGCGCGCGCAGTGCCGGAACAGCCTGTGCCAGGCCAACGCCTCCACCAACATAGAGCATTGGTTTTCTGGCCTGCGCCATCAGTGCGCGTGCTTCCTGAATCGCCTGATGCGGCAGCGCGCTTCCCTCTTCTACCGGAACCAGATGCGGGGCAGGTTCTCCCTGCGCAATCTGAATATCTTTAGGAATGTCCACCAGTACCGGACCCGGACGGCCTGACTGCGCCAGCGCAAAGGCTTCTGCCATGATGGCGGGCAGCTCATCTAACGATTCGACCAGGAAGCTGTGTTTGGTGCAGGCCAGCGACAAGCCCAGCACGTCGATTTCCTGAAAGGCGTCGGTGCCGATGAAGGCCGAGGTGACCTGACCGGTTACTGCCACGACCGGAACCGAATCCATCATGGCATCTGCCAGGCCGGTAATCAGGTTTGTCGCGCCAGGGCCAGAGGTGGCGATACAGACGCCGGTTTTGCCGGTTGAGCGCGCATAACCGATCGCCGCCATCACAGCGCCCTGCTCGTGACGACACAGTAGGTGTTCCACGCCGCCGTCGTAGAGCGCGTCGTATACCGGCATGATTGCGCCGCCAGGGTAACCGAATACGGTATTAACACCCTGCGCGCGTAAAGCCTGAACTACCCACTGTGCACCTGTCATCGCTATTCTCCTGTGTCCTGACCGGAACAACAGAATTTTATGCTACTGTTCATTGTTTGTTCCTTGTGGATTTACTGATATTTCCTCTGGTCGAAAAAAAACCCCCGGACCTTTCGGTGCGGGGGTTTTTTCGGATTCGAGGCTTGATTTCTAAGCCTTTCTTTCTCCAAGCGTTGCCCCGCACGGTAGGTTAATAACCACCACCACGCTAATCACGACCAGGCTAATCACTTGTAGAAGGGCTTTCATGTGTTGTTCAATTCTTTCGCTTGTTCGAAGTAATGCCTACAGAGTTATCATAGTCAGGGGGCATGACACAACTTTTTTTACAGAGTTTTTTTAGCGCCTGGCGCTAAATCGCGATCTATCAATTTGTAATATAAGAAATAATTACATGATGATAATTATTCATCACTTTACTGACGTAATAATGTTTTGGTGAATTTGCGCGCAGACACGCAGCGTTTTAACAGGTCGTGAAAAAACTTCTGATAGGTTGTGCAATGACCCGAATAGTGCTGATGATGCCCTGGCTTTCCTTTGATGCTGTCACCAGACTGACGGTAACAAGGAGCGAGTATGTCACTGTCAAAAGTTCTGACCCGGGCAGCGCTGGGAGTGGAAGCCCCGCTGGTGACCATCGAGGCACACATCAGTAACGGACTGCCTGCGTTAACGCTGGTGGGGCTGCCTGAAACCACGGTGAAAGAGGCGCGTGAGCGGGTACGCAGCGCCATTATCAACAGCGGTTTTGCCTTCCCGGCAAAACGCGTCACCATCAATCTGGCACCCGCAGATTTACCCAAAGAGGGCGGGCGGTATGACTTACCTATGGCGATTGCCATTCTGGTGGCCTCTGAGCAGCTTCCTGCCGACAAGCTGACGCACTATGAGTTTCTGGGTGAGCTGGCACTCGACGGTGCACTGTGCGGTGTACAGGGCGCGATTCCCGCGGCCATGGTAGCCATTCAGGCTGGACGACAGCTGGTCCTCTCCGCTGAGAATCAGTGTGATGCCGGGCTAATCCGTCAGGGCTCGTCGCTGGTTGCCTCTCACCTCAGCGAAGTGTGCGCCTTTCTGCGCAATGAACTCACATTACCGACAGCCCAATATCCTGAGCATCAGGGCGATGCACCTGCTGACGATCTCGCTGATATCATTGGTCAGGAACAGGGACGCAGAGCACTGGAGATCACTGCGGCTGGCGGGCACAACCTGTTGCTGATCGGGCCCCCTGGCACCGGTAAAACCATGCTCGCTACCCGGTTGCCCGGCATCATGCCCTCCTTAAGCGATCAGGAAGCACTGGAGTGTGCGGCAATCGCCAGCCTGGTGAACAGCAAGACCCTGCATCGACAGTGGCGCACCCGGCCTTTCAGGTCACCTCACCACAGCGCCTCTCTCTATGCTCTGATTGGCGGCGGCTCACTGCCACGGCCCGGTGAGATCTCCCTGGCGCATAACGGCGTGCTGTTTCTGGATGAATTACCGGAATTTGATCGCAAGGTGCTGGACTCCCTGCGCGAACCATTAGAATCGGGCATCATCGCTATTTCACGCGCACGGGCAAAAGTTACCTACCCGGCCCGGTTTCAGCTGATTGCTGCGATGAATCCAAGTCCAACCGGACACTATCAGGGACAGCATAACCGCTGCTCACCCCAGCAGGTGCTGCGTTATCTCAGTAAGCTATCCGGCCCATTTCTTGATCGTTTTGATCTTTCGCTGGAGGTGCCGCTACTCCCCAGCGGCATGCTCAGCGGTCAGCGCGCCAAAGCGGAAGCATCTGAGCAGGTTCGTCATCGGGTGGTCGCAGCGCGTGACATTCAGCTGGCTCGTGCAGGAAAAATAAATGCGCATTTAAACAATGCAGAGATTATGCGCTGGTGTCAGCCTGCTAAAGAGGATGCGGAGTGGCTGGAGTCAGTGCTGGAAAAACTGGGTTTATCTGTACGGGCATGGCAGCGGATTTTAAAAGTGGCCCGTACCCTGGCCGATCTGGCTGGGGAAACAGACATCACCCGGCATCATCTGCAGGAAGCTGTCAGCTATCGCACGATAGATCGATTAATGATCCATCTGCATAACAGCCTGCAATAAAAAAGGGGCTTTCGCCCCTTCTCTGTTAATCGTCGCTGTCGGTGAAGTCTTCAACGGTGTCCATCTGCGGTTTACCGCCAGACAGCGTATGAAAACGTTTAGGACGCTTAATGCGGGTCATATACTTAGACCATACACGTTCAGCTTCCGTTTGCGGCTCACGCACGCCACGACACACTTCAATAAACAAACGTTCTTCTTCGGTTGCAGGCTCACGCTTTGATAAATCCAGCTCATTAAAGGCAAAACCGTGGCGTTCAAGAAGCTGAGCTTCTTTAATAGTAAAGTCACCGTGGCGTGAGAAACCACGCGGGTAATGTTTGTTATCAAAGAAACGATTCTCTGTTGAGAAGCTTTCCGCCATGTTACACGCTCCTGATTTTCTAATGCCGTGCTGTTAATGGCGCGGAGTATTAGATAGGCTTGACAGAGTGTAAAACAAAACATTTAAATCTATACGACAAACATTTTTTGGGAGAACGCTGTGGATACGGAATTACTGAAAACTTTCCTGGAAGTGAGCAGAACTCGCCATTTCGGGCGTGCTGCAGAAGCACTTTACCTCACGCAATCTGCTGTCAGTTTTCGCATCCGTCAGTTAGAGAATCAGCTTGGCGTTAACCTTTTTACACGGCATCGCAATAACATACGTCTGACGGCGGCCGGAGAGCGACTGCTCCCCTATGCTGAAAGCCTGATGAGCACCTGGATGATGGCGAAGAAGGAGGTTTCTCACACTCAGCAGCACCATGAGCTTTCAATAGGTGCCAGTGCATCACTATGGGAGGCTTATCTGACGCCATGGCTACAGACGCTCTACGAGAATCGGGAGAGCCTGCACTTAGAAGCGCGCGTGGCACAACGACATCTGCTGGTTAAGCAACTCCATGAGCGCCAGCTGGATCTGTTGATCACCACTGAAGCACCTAAGATGGATGAGTTAACCAGTCAGCAGATTGGTCATATTTCACTGGCGCTTTTCTGCGCCCGGCAGAGCGAGAAGCGTGAAAAATATGATTATATCAAGCTGGAATGGGGAGCAGATTTTCATCAGCATCAGAGCTATCTCTCCGGGGCTGATGATGTACCGGTACTGACCACCACGTCGGCACATGTCACCCGTGAACTGCTACATACCACCGGAGCGTGCGCATTTCTGCCGGACTTTTGGCAGAGTGTGTACAGTGAGTTGATGGTGATTCCGGATACGCCCGTCGCCGTGCGTCCGCTCTATGCTGTCTGGTTGCAGAACAGCGATCAGCAGGCACATATCCGTCAGTTGCTTAAATTCCCGATTCTGGTCAGGCAAAACAGCTGAATTTGCAGGCAGGACAGTAAGCAGAGAAGATCAGAGGCCAGTTAGATTTAGCTGGTTTTTCTTTTTTGCTTTTTTAAAGGCAAAAAAAAATCCTTTGCCGAAGCAAAGGATCGTTTTCTGGCAGGGGCGGAGGGACTCGAACCCCCAACACCCGGTTTTGGAGACCGGTGCTCTACCAATTGAACTACGCCCCTAATAGGGTGGCGGAACGGACGGGGCTCGAACCCGCGACCCCCTGCGTGACAGGCAGGTATTCTAACCAACTGAACTACCGCTCCACCGATTCTTTCACAGCTGTCAGCAACTGT
>NZ_JAPCIL010000013.1:0-114555 GCF_025910075.1 Pantoea sp. RG18 | reverse complement strand
TGCCGCGATTTACTGCGGCGCGGGCTGCGTATATTACGCTTTCCGCATTGTCAGTCAAGCATTTATTTTCGCTTAACTCACTGGTTCGTATGATTTCGAACCTACTCAACCCGGCGCTTCGTAAGCCGTTGTGCCGTGTCAGTGGAGGCGCATTATAGGGAGTTCTCGGAGGGTGACAAGTGCTAATTTCAAATAAAATTCCGAGTGCTGATTTTTTCAGCTAAAAGCCGCTAAAGCGCCAGTTTTTCCAGCAACGGGAAGCCATAACGCTGTAAAACGGGTGATAATTGTACCGCTTCGCCATCCAGCTCCGTACAAAATGCAACGTTCTGCTGCGATGAATGTACTTCAGGTGCTTCATGCTCCAGCAGCCAGGCTGTGCGTCGTGCAATTGCCGCACCGGAATCAATCAGACGCGTTCCTTCCGGTAACACCTGCTGCAACTCTTCGCGTAGTAAAGGAAAGTGCGTACAGCCTAAAACGACCGTGTCCGGTGGTTCCGCCATCCGCAGCCACGGCTGAACAATACGGCGCACCTCATCCAGAGCCACCTCCGCACCATGGAGCTTCGCTTCTGCCAGTTCAACCAGCTCCGCTGATCCCAGCATCTCTATCTTGCAGGAACCGGCAAACTGCGACACCAGCTCATGGGTATAAGGACGGCGCACCGTGGCACGCGTCGCCAGCAAGCCCACTACGCCATTTCGCGTCAGGCGCGCGGCCGGTTTAATCGCCGGAACCACCCCCACGACAGGAAAGGCAAAACGTTCACGTAAAGCGGGCAATGAAACGGTGCTGGCCGTATTACAGGCGATGATGACTAACGAGAGAGGATAGCTGCGGGTAATGGCCTCAACGATAGCGACCACCCGATCCACAATGAAAGTCTCGCTTTTCTCACCGTAAGGGAAGCCAGCGTTATCGAAGGCGTAAAGATAATGAAGATCCGGCAACAGCTGACGGACCTCATCATAGACAGAAAGCCCACCGACGCCGGAATCAAACACCAGCACGGTGGGACGCAAATCAGAAGTTGTAGCTGCCGCTGAGGTAATACTCTCGTCCTGGTGTCTGATAGCCATACACTGTCTCGTAATCTTTATCGAACAGGTTGGCAATTCTACCACGAACCGTGAGTTGTGAAGTGACAGGATATGAGACGGCGAGATCCCACAGGCTGACGCCACCTAACTTCACGCGACGGCTGGGAGAGCTGTTAAAGTCAGTATCATAACGGTCACCCAGATAATGGTAGGTAACTGACCAGTCAAACTCATACAGCGTCCAGTCGAGCTGATATTTCACCTGCTGCTTAGCCCGGCGTACGAGCGGCTGATCGGTGCTGCCATCCCGTGCGTCGACATAATCATAAGAGAGCTGATGCGCCAGCGGCCCGGTGTCGAATCCTGCGGTCGCTTCAACGCCTTTAATGCGAGCCTGCTTAATGTTGTAGTAACGGAAAGTCGCCGGGTCATTATCAATCAGATTATCGATGTCGTTGCGATAACCTGAAACACGCCAGTTCACCGGTCCGCTCAGCCCTTCAAAGCCGCCTTCCCACTGCTTACTTTTTTCAGGATCGAGATCACGGTTGCCATAAAACGGGCTGTAAACCTGCGACAGATTAGGTGCTTTAAAAGCGGTGCCATAAGAGGCGAACGCGCGGTAGCCGGAGATAAACTCCCATGAGGCCGCCGTCTGCCAGGTGTTATGCCAGCCAAACTGATTGTTGTCGTCACCGCGTACCGCACCTTCAAGGGTGACGCTGCCAAACTGCTGCTGGCCGGTCAGGTAGAGACCGGTATTACGCTGCTCATAGCCATCTGACAAATAGTTCGTGCCCGGCTCGGTCGTCTCTTTCTGCCAGTCGACACCCGCGCTGATCGCCCCCTGCCCCACCTGCACGGTGTTGCCCCACTGCAGATTGTACTGGGTGACATCATCAAAGGTGGACGCGGCACCGTAGCGACCATTGCGCGGATCGTAGTTGATGTCTTTGGTATGGCCATAACTGGCGATGAGCTGGGTAGAGTAGAAGTCACGATTAAAGCGTAACCCGGTGTCCCAGGTCTGGCTGTAGAGCTGGCGGGTATCCGCCAGCCCAATAATATTGAAATTATTATCGTAGGTATATGAACCGTCGTAGGCGGTGCGGTTATCAAACCCGTAGCCGCGCACAAAACCACTGAGCTCATCGCTGAACTGATGCTCAAGGTTGCCATACAGGGTTTTGCTCATGAAGCCGTCGCGATCGTGCTGCGCCGGGCTAAAGTCATTGGGATAACCCGCCACCACGTCATACCCTTTGGTATAGGTGTAGTTGCCTGCCAGGGTGAGCTTTGTCGCATCGCCCAGCATCTGCTGGGTTGAGCCGTCGTAGGATTGATAGCCGTTGGACCCGACACCCGCCGTCAGCGTGGTGCCAGGTTGCGATCGGCCCGTAATGATATTCACCACGCCGCCAATCGCATCGGAACCGTAGACTGCAGAACGCGCACCGCGAATATATTCGATGCGCTGCACCAGTGACAGCGGGATCTGGCTGAGGTCAGACGAACCGGTGATGCCCGCCTGATTAAGCCGGATACCATCAATCAGGATCAGTACATGTCTCGATTCGGTGCCCCGAATAAACAGCGAACTCTGCTGCCCTAACCCGCCACTTTGCGCGACATCGACACCCGGCAGGCGGCGCATCACATCCGTCAGGCTTTTGGCCTGCCAGCGATCAATCTCATCACGTGTGACAACGGTGGTGGGTGCCAGCACACCTGAAACAGGTTCAGCAAAACGGTTGGCGGTGACTATTTGCGTATCATCATTCCCCTGAGCAAAACCGTATTGCGCCCAGAGAGAAATCGCCGTTGCGCTCAGAGCGAACAGCGAAGCAGTTTTTTTTGTCATTTTTATCGCATCCATAAGACGAAGCAGGATGCCGCAGGCCGACAATCAATAGCACGCGATGATTGTACGAGTAGCGACGTTACACCGGCAGGTCTTCGGGCTGGGAACCATAAGTGATGATGACTTCCCATCCCACAGGACAGTGTCTGCAATTGCACTCATCACGACATTCCTTACCGCTGCGCGTCAGCTCCAGATTCACACTGGATTCCCTATTAACTCGGGCTTGAGGCCGGCGTCTGCAGTCTACGGAGTGGAGATACGGAAGTCCAGACTGCCAAACATCTTCTCGCTGCGGGACTGGACATCAGCAAGTGAATGCCTACAATCGCCCGCTGGTAAGCTATTAATCAGGATTGCTCATGACACCCGAACATCTCCCCATTGAAGACTATGACGCACAGCTGGCGGAAAAAGTCAGTCGTTTAGAAACGATGATGACACCGTTTGCTGCGCCCGACGTGGAGGTGTTCCGTTCACCGGTCAGCCACTATCGGATGCGCGCCGAATTCCGCCTGTGGCACGACGGCGATGATATCTATCACATCATCTTTGATCAGCAGACACGCGAGCGGATCCGTGTTGATCAGTTCCCGGCGGCCAGCCAGCTGATCAATCAGCTGATGCCAAAGATGATCGCCGCGATCCGTGATAACCGTACCCTGCGTCATAAACTGTTCCAGATCGACTATCTGTCGACCCTGAGCAATCAGATTGTGATTTCGCTGCTCTATCACCGCAAACTGGATGATGAGTGGCAGCAGGCAGCCGTGGCGCTGCGTGACCAGCTTCGCGCGGAAGGGCTGGATGTGCAGTTGATTGGTCGCGCCACCAAAACCAAAATCTGTCTGGATCGCGACTACGTTGATGAGTGTCTGCCGGTAGCGGGTCGCGAGATTATCTATCGTCAGGTCGAAAACAGTTTTACCCAGCCTAATGCGGCGATGAATATTCAGATGCTGGAGTGGGCGCTGGATGTGACGCAGGATTCACAGGGCGACCTGCTGGAACTCTACTGCGGTAATGGCAACTTCTCGCTGGCGCTGGCACGCAATTTCCGCCGCGTTCTGGCGACTGAGATCGCCAAGCCCTCTGTTGCGTCAGCACAATACAATATTGCCGTGAACCAGATTGATAACGTGCAGATCATTCGTATGGCGGCGGAAGAGTTTACCCAGGCGATGAATGGCGTGCGCAGCTTTAATCGTCTGGAAGGAATTGACCTGACCAGCTACGAATGCGAGACGATTTTTGTCGATCCGCCGCGCAGCGGACTGGATGAAGAGACGGTGAAAATGGTGCAGGCGTATCCGCGCATCCTTTATATCTCCTGCAATCCGCAGACCCTCAGCGACAATCTGCAGACGCTGGCGGAAACGCACGATGTGACGCGGCTGGCGCTGTTTGATCAGTTCCCCTATACCCACCATATGGAATGCGGTGTCCTGCTGACACGTAAAGCGTAAACAAAAACGGGAACCCTGAGGTTCCCGTTTTTTTTATCACTACTGATTACGCTTGCGCTTAAAACGCGTCGCAATCCAGAACACCAGCGCTACCATCAGAACGGTGGGAACGAAGTTGGAGCCAATATCCGGGTATTCTGCCCGCACCAGCGCGCTATAAACCAGAATCCCCAGCAGGAAAAACGCCGCTGCCAGTCCTGGCATGCCGTCCGGCATATTGGTGTTGAGGTAACGCTGATGCAGACACCAGGCCGCCAGACCCAGCGCAATCAGCGGAAAAATCGAAAATGGAACAAAGGCGCTGAACAGCACAGAAAACGAGCCGTTAATTGCTAAGCCGGTAATAAAAGCCAGTACCAGTGTGCTTTTATCGCGAGTACCTGGGTGGGTCATGGACTGATCCTTACTCATTGCTCTTCGGGTTTTTCCAGGGTGGCCGCCAGTCGCTCTTGCTCCCGGCGGTACCAGTAATAAGCGCCTTTGGCGATCATACGCAGCTGTAACACCAGCCGATCCTCAAGCTTACGTCGCTGCTCAGCATCAACATCCAGTGCTTCTGCACCGGCGCTGAAAACAATGGTCACCATCGCTTCAGCCTGCGCTTCGGTAAAACTGCGCGGCATGCGATTTTCGACCTCAAGATAATCGGCCAGTTCAGCGATAAAGTGCTGAATTTCACGCGCCACGGCGGCACGAAAAGCGGCAGAGGTGCCGGAACGTTCACGCAGTAACAGGCGGAAAGCGTTGGGATTGTTGCCGATAAACTCCATAAAGGTCGACACCGACGTTTTAATGATGCTGCCGCCTTTGGCAATACGCTGGCGCGCCTGGCGCATCAGCTGTCGCAACATCAGCCCGCTTTCATCTACCATCGTCAGGCCAAGCTCATCAACATCCTTGAAATGACGATAAAAGGAGGTAGGTGCAATCCCTGCTTCACGGGCAACCTCCCGCAAACTCAGACTGGCAAAACTGCGCTCGGCGCTGAGCTGACTGAACGCTGCTTCAATCAGTGTACGTCGTGTACGTTCTTTTTGTTGCGCTCTGACGCCCATTCTCTCTGCCTTTAGCGGTGTTAAGCAGGCACTATAACAAAATTTTCAGCGTACAGATTGGCAATCTTTGTCACCGCCTGTGAACCTCACTCTTTGTCAAAATGTGATGAAAATCGCTGATAGAATTCAGAAGTGCGCGACGAGATGTTAGAATCTCGTTGTAAAAATGTATAAATAATAGGACGTATCGGTATGCAAAAGTCTTACGATTACGATGCCATTGTGATTGGCTCAGGGCCCGGCGGTGAAGGGGCGGCGATGGGGCTGGTAAAACAGGGAGCGCGCATCGCCGTGATTGAACGCTACCACAACATCGGCGGCGGTTGTACGCACTGGGGCACCATCCCTTCTAAAGCCCTTCGCCACGCCGTCAGTCGCATTATTGAATTCAACCAAAATCCGCTCTACAGCGATCATACCCGACTGCTTCGCTCCTCTTTTGCCGACATTCTCAATCACACTGAAAACGTGATCAGCCAGCAGACAGCCATGCGTCAGGGCTTCTACGAGCGTAACCGTTGTGAACTTTATCAGGGCGATGCGCATTTTGTTGATGCCAACACCATTGAGATTGAGCAACCGGATGGCACGCGTGAGACGCTGACGGCAGAGAAGTTTGTTATCGCCTGTGGTTCACGACCTTACCATCCTGACAATGTCGACTTTACCCATCCACGCGTTTATGACTCCGACTCTATTCTCAATCTGCACCACGAACCGGGCCACGTCATTATTTATGGCGCGGGCGTGATTGGCTGTGAATATGCGTCGATTTTCCGTGGCCTGAACGTCAAAGTTGACCTGATTAACACCCGCGATCGCCTGCTGGCGTTTCTTGATCAGGAGATGTCTGACTCTCTCTCTTACCACTTCTGGAACAGCGGCGTGGTGATTCGTCACAACGAAGAGTTTGAGAAGATCGAAGGGGTGGAAGATGGCGTCATCATGCATCTGAAGTCGGGTAAGAAAGTGAAAGCCGACTGTCTGCTTTACGCTAACGGCCGTACCGGCAACACCGATTCACTGTCGCTGGAAAATGTGGGTCTGGAAGCGGATGGTCGTGGCCTGCTGAAAGTGAACAGCATGTATCAGACGGCTCAGCCGCACATTTATGCCGTTGGTGACGTGATTGGCTATCCAAGCCTGGCCTCAGCCGCCTACGATCAGGGCCGTATTGCCGCTCAGGCGATTATCAAAGGGGAAGCGTCAGCGCACCTGATTGAAGATATCCCAACCGGGATTTACACCATTCCGGAAATCAGCTCCGTGGGTAAAACCGAGCAGCAGCTGACGGCAATGAAGGTGCCTTACGAGGTAGGGCGCGCGCAGTTCAAACATCTGGCGCGAGCGCAGATCGTTGGCATGAACGTTGGCAGCCTGAAGATTCTGTTCCATCGGGAAACCAAAGAGATTCTGGGAATTCACTGCTTTGGTGAACGTGCCGCCGAGATTATTCACATCGGTCAGGCGATCATGGAGCAGAAAAACGGTGGCAACACGATTGAGTACTTCGTGAACACCACCTTTAACTATCCGACCATGGCCGAAGCCTATCGCGTTGCGGCGTTAAACGGCTTAAACCGCCTGTTTTAACGCAGCGTCGAAATAGTGCTGCATGTGGGTTTTAATCGCCTCTGCCAGTTGTTCATAACGGCTGCGCAGAGGTGAACCCGGACGATAGACCAGCGCAATTGTACGCTGTGGCACCGGTTTGTAGCAGGTGAGATAGCAGACGCCGTCGCGGATACGCTCCGGTGGGACTGCCAGCGCCGGTAACAGCGTAATCCCGCTGCCTGCCGCCACCATATTGCGCAGCGTCTCAAGACTGGTCGCACGAAAATGGGTATCTTCATCGGCGCCCGCCTCAAAGCAGAACCCCATCGCCTGGTCACGCAGACAGTGCCCATCTTCCAGCATAAGCAATTTCTCGCCTGCCAGATCGGACATAGGCACCCGGTCGCGATCGCACCAGGGATGATCGGCATAGACTGCCAGCTTCATCGGCTCATCAAACAACGGCACTTCGATAAAGGCCTGGCTCTCTTTGACCAGCGCGATAATCGCGCAGTCCAGCTTGCCACTATCGAGCTGTGCCAGCAGTTGCTGCGTCTGCGCTTCGTGCAGATACATCTCCAGTTTCGGGAATGTCTGGTGCAGCGTCGGGATAATCTGTGGCAATAAGTAGGGCGCGGTGGTCGGGATGAGGCCGATATGCAGCGGACCTGACATCGCTTCCCCTTGCTGACTGGCCATCTCTTTCAGCACTTTCACTTCACGCAGCACCGTACGCGCCTGATCCACCAGCAGCAAACCTGCCTGGGTGAACAGCACTTTACGGCTGGTGCGCTCCAGCAGCATCACACCCAGCTCATCTTCCAGCTTACGGATCTGCCCGCTTAACGTCGGCTGACTGACATGACACGCATCCGCAGCACGGCGGAAATGACGGTGTTCAGCAAGCGAAACCAGATATTCAAGATCACGAATATTCATTATTACCCTCCAAGCCACGATAGACCGTGGCGATAGATAGAATAGCAATGAACGATTGGCCCTATCAAGGGTGGTTGGGAATAATGCGCACATCAAATGGAACGCGGTATGTCAGGAGAAAAAAATGTTTGCAAGTCAGGAAGGTAAAGCTATTCCGTCAGTGACTTTTCACACACGTCAGGGCGATCGCTGGGTCGATGTCACCACTGAAGCGCTGTTTAAAGACAAAACGGTCATCGTTTTTTCACTGCCGGGTGCATTCACACCGACCTGCTCCTCCAGCCATCTGCCGCGTTACAACGAATTAGCGGGTCTGTTTGCCCAGCAGGGTGTGGACAGCATTCTGTGCGTCTCGGTGAATGACACGTTTGTGATGAACGCCTGGAAAGCAGAACAGCGCGCAGACAACATTACCTTTATTCCTGATGGCAACGGCGAGTTTACCCGTGGCATGGAGATGCTGGTTGAGAAAGCCGATCTCGGCTTTGGCCCACGTTCATGGCGCTACTCGATGCTGGTGCGTAACGGCGTGGTAGAGAAAATGTTTGTTGAGCCAAACAAGCCAGGCGACCCATTTGAGGTCTCCGATGCCGACACCATGCTGCGCTATCTGGCGCCCGAGTGTAAAGCTCAGGAGTCGGTCTCAATCTTCACTAAACCTGGCTGCACCTTCTGCACCCAGGCAAAACAGATGCTGATGGATCATGGTATTCAGTACGAAGAGATCGTGCTGGGACAGGATGCAACAACCGTGAGTCTGCGCGCCGTTTCAGGCCGGGCGACGGTACCGCAGATCTTCATGGGAGGTCGTCACATTGGCGGCAGTGAGGATCTGCAGCAATATTTGCTGTCAGCGTAAGAGAATCTGAGCGTCGGCCGGGAGAGCAGGCGCTTTGATGATGTGCCTATAAAAATGAGTAATTCTGAAGCTAGAGGTTGGCGGGCATTTAATGTGCCCGCTTTTTTTACCTGTTAATTACGCCAGACGCTGCTTTGCGTCACCGATGGCACGCGCAACCTGCTGTGGCGAGACGCCGCCCTGCGCATTACGCTTATCCAGACAGGATTGCAGCGCCAGAATCGGATAGACATCCTCGCCAATCACCGCACTGAACTGCTGCAGCTGTGCCAGCGACAGCGCTTCCAGCGCCACACCCTGCCCGATGGCGGCAACCACTACTTCCCCGACGATATGGTGTGCTTCACGGAACGGCACGCCTTTGGCGACCAGATAGTCAGCCAGTTCAGTGGAGTTTGCGTAACCCTGTTCAGCCGCTTCCTGGCAGCGCGGGCGTTTAACCTGCAGGCCATCCAGCACCAGAACTGACATATGCAGACAGTCGAGCCAGGTGTCGAGCGCGTCAAACAGCCCCTCTTTGTCTTCCTGCATATCTTTGTTGTACGCCAGCGGCAGACCTTTCAGCGTCATCATCATGCCGGTCAGCGCGCCCTGCACCCGGCCACACTTGCCGCGAATCAGCTCCAGCGCATCCGGATTTTTCTTCTGCGGCATCAGCGATGAGCCGGAGGTCACTTTATCTGACAGTTCGATAAAGCCCGCTTCACCGGTGTTGAAGAAGATCATATCTTCGGCGAAGCGCGACAGATGCACCATGCCGATGGCAGCGTCAGAAAGCAGCTCCAGCACGTGATCGCGGTCTGATACGGTATCCAGACTGTTGCGCGTGGCGGAAGCAAAGCCCAGCCAGCCTGCCAGCTGCTGACGATCGATCTCATACGCGGTACCGGCCAGTGCGCCACAGCCCAGCGGGCTGACATCGAGCCGCTTCAGCGTATCCTGCAGACGGCTCTCGTCACGCGCCAGCATTTCAACGTAGGCCAGGCACCAGTGCGCAAACGTCACCGGCTGCGCACGCTGCAGATGCGTGTAGCCCGGCATCACCGCATCCTGATTGGCTTCGGCGGTGACCACCAGCGCCTGCTGCAGATCACGGGTGGCACTCAGCAGCGCTTCAATCTGCACCTTGCACCACAGCTTGAGATCGGTCGCGACCTGATCGTTACGGCTACGTCCGGTGTGCAGTTTTTTGCCCAGCGCGCCCACCTTGTCGATCAGCTGGCCTTCAACCCAGCTGTGGATATCTTCGGCGTCGCTCTGCAGAATCTGCTCAGGATCCTCACGGACTTCATCCAGTAACGTATTCAGAGCCGCTTCCAGCTGCTGCTGCTCATCCTGAGTCAGGACATTTACCGTCACCAGCGCTTTGGACCAGGCAACAGAGCCAATGATGTCCTGCTCTGCCAGGCGGTAATCGAAGCGCAGCGAGTCATTGAACTGTTTAAAACGTTGATCCGCTGCCTGAGTAAACCGTCCACCCCAAAGTGCCATGTGAAAACTCCTCTGAATCGTTAAACAAGGGGCGGCATAAATGCCGCCCGAGATTGTTGACAAAGTCTGGACTGGTTGCTGTAAGACTGAGCCTGCACAGGGAACACGGTCAGATCGGAAAGACGCAAAATCCGTCATCCCTGACATGCTCGGCCCGCGCCGTCCATGGCGCGGGACGCTTTCCTCTTCTGCCCGTGTTCCCTGCGCGTTGAGTTTATTCGTTGCAGCCAGATTCACCCTGATTTGGGTTTGTCAGCAGTCTGAGGCGGCATAAATGCCGCCCCTGAAATGAAACTGTGAGGCGAGGCGCACCTCGCCTGAAAATTACTTCTTCTGCTCGTTCAGGGCGCGGATACGCGAAGAGAGTGAGAACAGACGGATAAAGCCGCCAGCATGACGGTGATCGTACACTTCATCTTCACCGAAGGTGGCGAACTCTTCCGAGTAGAGGCTGTTCGCGGAACGCTTCTGGGTGGCTGTCGCCTGGCCTTTGTAGAGCTGCAGTACCACTTCACCGTTAACCTCTTCCGCCAGCGATTCGGCAGCGGCCTGAATCGACTTACGCAGCGGGGCGAACCAGCGGCCGTCATAAACCACATAGGACATCTCGTGGCCGAGCTGCTCACGCCATTTGAAGCTATCGCGATCCAGCACCAGCTGCTCAACCGCACGCAGCGCATTGACCATGATAGTGCCGCCAGGGGTTTCGTAGCAGCCGCGCGATTTAATCCCTACCAGACGGTTTTCAACGATATCGATACGGCCGACGCCATGTTTTGCGCCCAGCACGTTAAGTTTTTCCAGGCACTGGAACGGACTCAGTTTTTCACCGTTAACCGCCACAACCCGACCTTTTTCCACGGTCACGGTCACTTCTTCAGGCTGGTCAGGCGCTTCCAGCGGATCGACAGTCCAGACCCAGCAATCTTTATTCGGTGCATTGGCCGGGCTTTCCAGCACGCCACCTTCGGTGGAGATGTGCCAGGCGTTTTCGTCGCGGCTGTAGATTTTCTCCAGTGACGCGGTGGTCGGAATGTTGCGCTCTTTCAGGTAGTCCAGCAGCGCTTCACGTGAACGCAGGTTCCATTCACGCCACGGAGCCACCACTTTCAGCTGCGGTGCCAGCGCGGTGTAGGTGGTTTCGAAACGCACCTGGTCATTCCCTTTACCGGTAGCGCCGTGACACAGCGCATCCGCACCCACTTTCAGCGCCAGCTCAACCTGTGCTTTAGCTATGATAGGACGCGCCATTGAAGTGCCCAGCAGATAAGTGCCTTCATAGAGGGCGCCAGTCTGCAGCACCGGATAGACATAGTCGCTGATGAACTCTTCACGCAGGTCAACCACGTGGCATTCAGATGCGCCGGACTGCAGGGCTTTCTTCTCTACACCTTCCAGATCGCCGCGCTCCTGACCGATATCTGCGACAAAAGCGACGACTTCACAGCCGCCGTAGTTCTCTTTCAGCCATGGAATGATGGCCGAAGTATCAAGACCACCGGAGTAAGCCAGAACGATTTTTTTGATGTTTTGCGTTTGCATTTCGTAATCCTTGAATCAGAGTCGTTAAGCGAGAATCCGGGTGCCAATCGACACGCCGTTAAACAGGTCAGGCAGCCGCTCAGCGTGACGCCAGCTGGCAATATCCACCGGGCGGCCCAGGGTACGCGCTGCATCAAGCGCA
The DNA here is from genome assembly GCF_025910075.1 of Pantoea sp. RG18. Lineage (NCBI taxonomy): Bacteria > Pseudomonadati > Pseudomonadota > Gammaproteobacteria > Enterobacterales > Erwiniaceae > Pantoea > Pantoea sp. RG18. Next base: position 102,603 of record NZ_JAPCIL010000013.1, on the reverse strand, counting down.
GCGTGCACTTTCACAATCATGCCGTCGGTAATAATGCCCTGGGTAATCAGCTGCTCAGCTTTGTCGGCGGTCATCTCTTCGATGCGCTGACCTTTGCCGTCGAGAATACCACTGACGTCTGACAACAGGACCAGATCAGCGCCCAGCGTCGAGGCCAGTGCGGTCGCCGCCTGGTCAGCGTTGACGTTCATCAGGTCGCCGCTGTCAGTTATACCAATTGAGCTCACCACCGGCATATAGCCGGCCGCCAGCAGGGTGTTCAGCAATGCCGGATCGCCCGGCATTGCGTGGCCAACGTGGCCGAGTTCTTCATCAAACGGTGTGACATTCACGATGCCCGCATCGCCCAGGCAGAGGCCTACCGCGTTGATGCCCGATTTTTTTGCCCAGGCCAGCAGCGTTTTATTCGCGGTTCCCGCCAGCGCACCGGTAATAATGTCGATCTGATCGGCTGGCGTGACACGCAGGCCATTTTTCTTCTTCACCGGCAGCGCCAGCTTTTTCATCAGTTCATCCACCAGGCAACCGCCGCCGTGGACAATAATCAGCGGACGCTGATGGGCGCTGCGGTAGGTCAGCAGCGCTTCAAACAGGCGGGCCAGCGCTTCTTCGCTGTCTAACAACACACCGCCCAGCTTGATAATCAATGGATTGGTCATGGTATATTTGTCCGTTAAATCAGTGACTGCGTTTCAGGGAAGCCGAACCGGATGTTCAGGCACTGTACCGCCTGCGATGCCGCGCCTTTCAGCAGATTATCTTCGGCTGCCACGACAATCAGATGCTCGCCCTGCACTTCAAAACCGATATCGCAGTAAGGCAGACCCACAACGGCTTTCAGCGCCGGTACGCCCTGCTCGTAGAGCCGCACCAGTGGCTTGTTGTCATAGGCGCGATGGAAAACTGCGGCGATATCTTCACGGCTGACACCTGCTTTCAGAAGGCAGGTAATCGTCGCCAGGATACCGCGCGGGAAGTTACCCAGATGCGGAGTGAAGATCACCGGCGTACCAAGGTGCGCGACGATTTCCGGGTGATGACGATGATTGAACAGGCCGTAAGGCTGCAGGCTCACTTCGCAGAAGCTGGTGCCGGCATTGGCTTTACGTCCGGCACCGCTCACGCCGCTGGTGGCGTTGATTACCGGCCACTGCGCCTCGTTTAACAGTCCCGCATCCACAAGGGGCTTCAGCGCCAGCTGCGCAGCGGTCGGATAGCAACCTGGCACAGCCACCAGCTGCGCCTGCTGGATTTTCTCATGCTGATATTCGGCAAGGCCGTAAACGGCTTTGTCCAGCCAGTCGCCATGCTGATGGGTGAAGCCATAAAAGCGGGTATAAAAATCAGCGTCATTCACGCGGAACGCACCCGACAGGTCGAACACCACACAGCCAGCCTTGAGAAATTCCGGCGCCAGATCGTGGCTGACTTCGTGGGCCGTCGCCAGGAACACCACATCCACCTTGTCTGCCCACTCGGCCGCGCTGCTCAGCGGCTGCAGCGGCAAATCCACCACACCTTTCAGCTGCGGATGGAGATCGGAGAGGCGCTTGCCGGCATCAGGGCTTTGCGCCGAAACCGCCAAAGCGGTTATGTTGATATGTGGATGGCGATTCAGGAAGGTGGCAAGCTCTGTACCAGCATAACCACTGGCACCAACGATCAGCGTATTCAACATCAGGCTGTAACCCTTTTTACAGTCGCACGTTCCGGGTCGCGGCCTTGCCCCGTTACCCGCCCTGTCATCTGCAGTGATTTAAGGTTCCCTTGCAGAGGACGTTAATGTATTTTTATTCACTATTACTGCATGAATATGGATACATCCTAACCCAAGGACCGCCAACAGTGAAGACAAAATTACCGCCTTTTATTGAACTGTACCGCCAGTTAATCGCCACACCGTCGATCAGCGCAACCGATGCCGCACTGGATCAGAGTAATGAAACTTTAATCAATTTGCTGGCCGGCTGGTTCCGCGACCTCGGCTTCAGCGTTGAAGTACAGCCAGTGCCCGGCACCCGCAATAAATTTAATATGCTGGCGCGTACCGGAAGCGGTGCGGGCGGCCTGCTGCTAGCAGGTCATACCGATACCGTTCCTTTTGACGATGGCCGCTGGACACGCGATCCTTTTACCCTGACCGAGCACGACAACAAGCTCTATGGCCTGGGCACGGCAGACATGAAAGGCTTCTTCGCCTTTATTCTCGATACGCTGCGCGATGTGGATGTCAGCACGCTGAGCAAGCCGCTCTATATCCTCGCTACGGCCGATGAAGAGACCACCATGGCTGGCGCCAAATATTTTTCTGAATCGACGCAGCTGCGTCCCGACTGCGCCATCATCGGTGAACCAACCTCGCTTAAACCGGTGCGAGCGCACAAAGGTCACCTGTCGAATGTGATCCGTATCGAGGGAAAATCGGGCCACTCCAGCGATCCCGCGCGAGGCGTTAACGCCATTGAACTGATGCATGAGTCGATCACCCATCTGATGCAACTGCGCAATACGTTGCAGGAGCGTTATCACCATGACGGCTTTGCCATCCCCTATCCCACCATGAACTTCGGCCATATTCATGGCGGTGACGCCGCTAATCGTATCTGCGCCTGCTGTGAACTGCATATGGATATCCGTCCGCTGCCGGGTCTGTCGCTGAACGATCTCGATGGGCTACTGAACGAGGCGCTGGCACCGGTCAGTGCGCGCTGGCCGGGCCGTGTCACGGTTGCCGAGTTGCATCCGCCGATTCCTGGCTACGAGTGTCCGGCAGATCATGAACTGGTTAGTGTGGTCGAGAAATTGCTGGGTATACCCACTGAGGTGGTGAACTACTGCACCGAAGCGCCTTTTATTCAGCAGCTCTGCCCAACGCTGGTACTGGGCCCGGGGTCGATTGAGCAGGCACATCAGCCAGACGAATTTATTGATACTGCATTTATTAAGCCGACAAGGGCGCTTATCAGTCAGGTTGTGCAGCATTTTTGCCACTGATTAACAGCAAATGGGGCATTTCACTGCATTAACAGTAAAATGCCCCTTCATTCTGCGGGATTTAGCAATAAGAATAACTTATCCCGCTTTGTTCCCGATAAATTCTACGAATTTCCGTTATTTAGCCACACCTTCAGCGCACTTTAACGCATTTGACGAACGCAACATTACGTGGCTAGATAAAAGACGATGTTATGCCCACCGGGTGATTATCCAGAGCGTTTCAGAATGTGGACAGGCGGCAACGGAGCCGGTTCCCTGTAGATTAGGGGGAACATGGCGTTGCTGATTTTTCTGCTGCCTGAAAGGTCGGGTGTAGAAGTTTTTCAAGACGATAAGGGTGTCAGGGTCCAATGAACGAACAATATTCCGCAATGCGAAGTAATGTCAGTATGCTCGGCAAACTGCTCGGGGATACGATTAAGGATGCACTGGGAGAGAACATCCTCGACCAGGTGGAAACCATCCGTAAGCTCTCCAAGTCATCCCGTGCAGGAAATGACACTCATCGTAAAGAACTGCTCAATACGCTGCAGAACCTCTCCAACGAGGAGCTTCTGCCGGTTGCACGCGCTTTTAGCCAGTTTCTGAACCTCACCAACGTGGCTGAGCAGTATCAGACCATCTCGCAAAGTGGCGAGGGTGAGAACCATCCCGAACTGCTGAAAAAGACCTTTGATACCCTGAAGCAGCAGAAAGATATCAGCGAAAGCGACATCCTTGCGGCCATTGAGTCGCTGTCGCTGGAACTGGTGCTGACGGCTCACCCGACTGAAATCACCCGCCGTACGCTGATTCACAAGCTGGTCGAAGTTAACAGCTGCCTGAAACAGCTCGATCACAGCGACGTCTCCGACTACGAACGTAACCAGATTATGCGCCGTCTGCGTCAGCTGGTGGCACAGGCGTGGCACACCGATGAGATCCGCAAATATCGTCCGACCCCTATCGACGAAGCCAAATGGGGCTTTGCCGTGGTGGAAAACAGCCTGTGGGAAGGCGTACCCGCTTTCCTGCGTGAGCTGAACGAGCAGGTAGAAGAGGCGTTCGGCATTAAGCTGCCGGTCGATTTCGTGCCGGTTCAGTTCACCTCATGGATGGGTGGCGACCGCGACGGTAACCCTAACGTTACGGCGGCGATTACCCGCCACGTTATGCAGCTGAGTCGCTGGAAAGCCACTGACCTGTTCCTGCGCGATATCGGCGTACTGATCTCTGAGTTGTCGATGTCAGAGTGCACTGAAGAGATCCGGGAACTCAGCGGCGATCCGGAAGCACTTGAACCTTATCGTATGATCCTGAAACGCCTGCGCAGCCAGTTAATGACTACCCAGTCATTCCTGGAACGCCGCCTGAAAGGTGAACGTCTGCCGCGCCCGGCCGATCTGCTGGTCTCCAACGATCAGCTGTGGGATCCGCTGTTTACCATCTATCAGTCACTGCAAAAGTGCGGCATGGGCATTATCGCCAACGGTCAGTTGCTTGATACGCTGCGCCGCGTGAAATGTTTCGGCGTGCCGCTGGTGCGTATCGATCTGCGTCAGGAGAGTACCCGTCACACCGAAGCGATTGCTGAAGTGACCCGCTATCTGGGCCTCGGCGATTATGAAAGCTGGTCCGAAGCGGACAAGCAGGCCTTCCTGATCCGTGAACTGAACTCCAAGCGTCCGCTGCTGCCTCGCAGCTGGGAGCCCAGCGATGAAACGCGTGAAGTGCTGGAGACCTGTCGCGTCGCGGCTGAAGCGCCACAGGGTTCTATCGCCGCCTATGTTATTTCCATGGCGAAAACCCCTTCTGACGTGCTGGCCGTGCATCTGCTGCTGAAAGAAGCAGGCATCGGCTATGCCATGCCGGTTGCACCGCTGTTTGAAACGCTTGATGACCTGAATAACGCCAATGACGTAATGAGCCAGCTGCTGAGCATCGACTGGTATCGCGGCTTAATTCAGGGCAAACAGATGGTGATGATTGGCTATTCTGACTCGGCGAAAGATGCCGGTGTGATGGCCGCCAGCTGGGCGCAATATCAGGCACAGGATGCCCTGATTAAAACCTGTGAGAAGGCCGGGATTTCACTGACGCTGTTCCACGGACGCGGCGGCAGCATTGGCCGTGGCGGCGCACCCGCCCATGCAGCGCTGCTGTCGCAACCACCAGGCAGCCTGCGCGGCGGTCTGCGCGTGACCGAACAGGGCGAGATGATCCGCTTTAAATATGGTTTACCCGCCGTCACCATCGCCAGCCTGTCGCTCTACACCGGCGCAATTCTGGAAGCGAACCTGATGCCGCCGCCGGAGCCAAAACGCGAATGGCGCGACATTATGGATCAGCTCTCCGCCGACTCCTGTGCGATGTATCGCGGTTATGTGCGTGAAAATGCTGACTTCGTCCCCTATTTCCGCTCAGCGACGCCGGAGCAGGAGCTGGGTAAATTACCGCTGGGCTCACGTCCCGCCAAGCGCCGACCTACCGGCGGCGTAGAGTCGCTGCGTGCGATTCCATGGATTTTCGCCTGGACGCAGAACCGTCTGATGCTGCCTGCGTGGCTGGGTGCCGGTGCGGCCCTGCAACAGGCGATGGCCGCCGGTCATCAGGATCAGCTGGAAGCGATGTGCCGCGACTGGCCATTCTTCTCTACCCGTCTGGGTATGCTGGAGATGGTATTCTCAAAAGCGGACCTGTGGCTGGCGGAATATTACGATCAGCGTCTGGTCGAGAAATCACTCTGGCCGCTGGGCAAACAGCTGCGCGATCAGCTTGATGCGGATATCAAAGCGGTACTGACCATTGCCAATGACTCACACCTGATGGCCGATCAGCCGTGGATTGCCGAGTCAATTGCACTGCGTAACGTCTATACCGATCCGCTCAACGTACTCCAGGCCGAACTGCTGCATCGTTCGCGCGCGCGGGAAGCGAATGGCGATGAACCGGATGCCCGCGTTGAGCAGGCGCTGATGGTGACCATTGCTGGTGTCGCGGCAGGCATGCGCAATACCGGTTAACGGTGGTGCAGTAAAAACAGAAAAAGTCGGGACTCTCCCGACTTTTTTATTGGCTGAAGCAGAGCGGTTAAGCCGCAGCAGCAGCAGGACGCACGCCCAGGGTGTGACAAATGGCGTAACTCATTTCGGCACGGTTAAGCGTGTAGAAATGGAAATCCTTCACCCCTTCGCGTGACAGGATTTTCACCATATCCATCGCGATATTGGCTCCCACCATTTTCCGCGTTTCCGGATCATCATCCAGACCGGCAAACATCGCGCTCATCCAGCCCGGCACGCGCACATTGGTTAGCGTGGCAAAGCGTTGCAGCTGTTTAAAGTTAGAGACCGGCAGAATGCCCGGCACAATTTCCACGTCAATACCGGTCGCGACACAGCGATCGCGGAAACGCAGATAACTTTCAACGTCGAAGAAAAACTGAGTAATGGCCCGGTTGGCACCTGCATCGATTTTTCGCTTCAGGTTAATCAGATCGGCCTGGGCGCTTTTCGCTTCGGGATGGACTTCCGGATAGGCCGCAACCGAAATATCAAAATCACCCACCTCTTTCAGCAGCGAAACCAGATCGCTGCCATACATTTCTGGCTTACCGCTGCCAGGAGGCAGATCGCCGCGCAGCGCCACAATGTGACGGATGCCGTTGTTCCAGTAATCCTGAGCGATGGTCCGCAGTTCATCGCGCGTGGCATCGACACAGGTCAGATGGGGTGCGGCTTCCAGACCGGTGCGATCTTTAATGCCTTTGATAATGCTGTGGGTGCGATCGCGTTCACCTGAGTTCGCACCGTAGGTCACAGAAACGAATTTCGGTTTCAGACTGCTCAGGCGATCGATAGAGGTCCACAGGGTCTCTTCCATGTCGCTGGTACGAGGCGGGAAGAACTCAAATGAAACATTAATTTGCCCGTTCAGCTCAGCCAGGCTCTGGTTTAGCGCTTCGCGCTGATTGGCATGAAAGAAACTCATCCTGCACCCTCATCGATTAACAATCGGCCTGTGAACATCTACACGTTTAGACGTCCAGATGTTCAAAATGACGTAATCTGACTGTGCCGTCAACTTAAAAATGGTCAACAGTCGTGATCAATTTTCAATCAACATGAAGGCGATTCAACAGGGGAGCGATAACACATTGAAAACAGGCGCCGAAGCGCCTGAGGAGGAGGAGTTACAGCAGTTGTGCGAGGCGATTAATATCTGACTGGATAGCGCCTGCGGTGACATCCCGGCCTGCGCCCGGTCCGCGGATCACCAGCGGATTATCGCGGTACCAGCGGCTCTCAATCGCAAAGACGTTGTCGCACGGCAGCAGTGAGGCCAGCGGATGCTCCGGGCGCACCGCTTCAACACCCACGCGCGCCTTGCCGTTGGCATCAAACCGGGCAACGTAACGCAGCACCAGGTCCATCTCCTGCGCCGCTTCGAGCCGTTGCAGCATCTGCTCATTCAGCTCTTCGCCATTTTCAAAGAAGTGGTCGACAGATCCCTGCTGACAGTTATTGGGCACCAGCGATTCAACCCGCACCTGATCCGGCTCGATGTTGTAGCCTGCCTCACGCGCCAGGATAACCAGCTTGCGCATCACATCCTGACCCGAGAGATCGGCGCGCGGGTCGGGCTCGGTTAAACCCTGCTGCCAGGCCTGATCCACCAGCTCGGTAAAGGGCACCGTGCCATCAAACTGCAGGAACAGCCACGACAACGTGCCGGAGAAGATCCCGCTGATCGCCAGGATGGTATCCCCGCTGTCGCGCAGATCGCGCACCGTGTAGTTGATCGGCAAACCTGCGCCAACGGTGGCGTTATAGAGCCAGTGACGTCCGGTTTTGGTAAAGGCATCGCGGATCTGGCGCCAGGTCTGACTGTCAGACGCTCCCGCGACTTTATTGGCGCTGATAACGTGAAAACCGTGACTGGCGAAGTCGAGATACTGCTGCGCCAGCGGTGTGCTGGCAGTGACATCCAGCACCACCAGGTCATCAAACGGGTGAGCACGCATCCACAGGAACAGCGACTCTTCATCGCGCTCTACCGCTTCATCATCAAAGAAGGCGAGTGCCCGGCTGGCTTCCAGCCCTTCATAGCTCAGCAGGCTGCGACGGCTGTCCGCGACGCCCGCCAGCACAAATTCAAAGCCGGTACGCGCTGACAGCGTTTCCTGATCGCGGGCAAACAGCTCCAGCCAGCGTGAACCGATATTGCCTTTGCCAAACAGCATCAGACCGATGCGCTTTTCTGCCCGGAACAGCGACTGATGCAATCCCTGAATCAGATGCTGAGTCGGGCCGACGCGCAGCACTGCGACCACGCTGATGTGCTCTTCTGACTGCCAGATGAACTCAATTGGCTGATCCTTTAACTGCTGCCAGAAGCGATGGGTATGCAGCGGATTGCGGGTAACGCCTGCGCCAACCAGCGCCACCAGCGCCAGGCCGTCGCGCAGCTGCAGATGGCCCGGTAAACCGGCATCCTGTAGCAGCGTAAAGGCGCTGTTAACCACTTCAGCGGTGTAACAAAGCTGCAGCAGTTGACGATCGGGATGAACACCAAACGCCAGCGGACGCAGCTGCGCGCGCTTCAGCAACAGGTCGATCTCTTTGTGCAGGATGGCGAAGTCATGCTGCTCTGGCAGCTGAATCTCAATCAGGCAAACATCATCATGGCTGGTGACGATACGCGCGCCCGTCCCGGAGGCCAGCACGCGCTCAATGCGGGTTGAGCCCTGCTCCGGCTGATAACTGCAGCGCAGTTGCAGGTCGATATCGCTGCCTGAAACCGGCTGCAGAGTACGGGTGTGGAGAACCGGTGCAGCCAGGCGCGCCAGCTCGCTGGCTTCATCCAGCCTTAACAGCGGCAGCAGACAGGCATCAGAGACTTTGCGGGGATCGGCACTGTAGACACCCGCCACATCGCTCCAGATGGTCACCCGCCCGACACCCGCCAGTGCGCCAATCTGCGTGGCAGAATAGTCGGAACCGTTACGGCCAAGCAGGACGGTTTCACCGGCGTCGTTGCGGCTGATAAATCCGGTCACCACGATGCGCTTATGCGGATGCTGCGCCAGTAAAGTCTGTAGCAGTGGCCAGGACTTCCCTTCATCTACCTGCGGTTGTGCCGCACGTTCAGCGCGCAGAAACTCACGCGCATCCAGCCAGCAGGCCTGAAGGTCACGCTGGCTCAGTACCGCTGACATCAGGCGTGCCGACCAGACTTCACCGTGACCGACCACTTCGGCATAGACCGCATCGGTGATCGGTGCATCCAGCAGTGCGGCCAGCTTTTCGAGATCACGGATAAACGCGGTGATTAAAGGTTCTGCGACCTCAGCAGGCAGCAGCGCACTGATCAGTTCGCTCTGGTAGCGCCGTAAAGCCTGTTGCACCTGATGCGCAGAGAGCCGATCGCTCTGGCTCAGCTTCAGCCAGCTAATCAGCTGGTTGGTGGTTGAGCCTGCCGCAGAGACCACCATCAGGTCGCCCGGCTGGCTGTAGTCCGCCATAATACCGGCAACGCGCTGATAGCAGCGCGCATCGGCCAGGCTGCTGCCGCCAAACTTATGCAACTGCCTGATGTTCGGCGTTCCCGCGCCTGCTGAAATCGTCATGCTTAACCCTCGGCTGCGACCCGGAATGCATTATCCAGATCGGCAATTAAATCTTCGTGATCTTCAATACCGACAGAAACCCGCAGCAGCGTATCGGAAATGCCCGCTGCCGCGCGTGCTTCTGCCGACATCCCCGCGTGCGTCATGGTGGCGGTATGGGAGATCAGACTCTCTACTCCGCCCAGCGATTCCGCCAGCGTAAATAGCTGCAGTGCTTTCAGGAAGCGACGCAGCAGCGCCTCATCACCGTCGACCTCGAAACTCAGCATGGCGCCAAAGCCGCGCTGCTGACGTACTGCATGTTCGTGTCCGGCGTTTTCCGGCAGCGAAGGATGATACAACTTTTTCACCAGTTTCTGCTGCTTCAGATACTCTACAATCGCGAGTGCGTTGCGTTGTGCGGCTGCAATCCGCGGTGAAAGCGTACGAATCCCGCGCAGCAGCAGATAACTGTCAAACGCTGCACCGGTCACACCAATGTTATTTGCCCACCAGGCCAGGTCGGTAGCGAGTTGCGGATCTTTGGCGATGACCGCGCCCGCCACGACATCGGAGTGGCCATTGAGGTATTTGGTACAGGAGTGGATCACCAGGTCCGCACCCAGCGCCAGAGGATTCTGCAGCGCCGGACTCATAAAGGTATTGTCCACCACGCTGATGGCACCCGCAGCACGCGCAGCGGCGCAAATCGCGCTGATATCTACCACGCGCAGCAGCGGATTGCTGGGGCTTTCAATCAGCACCAGTTTTGGGTTTTCATCCAGAGCGGCCTGCAGCGCTACCGGATCACCCTGATCGACAAATTTCACCCGATAGGCGCCGCGCTTGCTCAGGCTGTCAAACAGCCGATAGCTGCCGCCATAACAGTCATGTGGCGCGACCAGCAGATCGCCAGGCTTCAGAAACACCGTCGTGACCAGGTGAATCGCCGACATCCCGGTATTGGTTAATACCGCGCCTGCTCCCCCTTCCAGTTCTGCCAGGGTACGCTGTACGACATCACGAGTGGGGTTGCCACGACGGGAGTAGTCATGCGCACGAGGCTCATTGAAATCCAGGAAGTTATAGGTCGTAGAGAGGTGGATTGGCGGGACAACGCAGCCATATTGCTCGTCATCATTCAAACCGCTGCGCACTGCGATGGTTGCCGGTTTACGCGTCATGAGCGAATTGTTCCTGAAGAGTGAATAAAATGTAGGCCACAGGATATCACCCTCTAATTAGACGTCAATACATCTGGACATCTAAATGTCTTTGCGTATAGATTGAGCAAAACCGCAATAACCGCTAAAATTATGCGTCATCGCCTGGCGTTCCCCTCTGTGAGACAGAGGCAGTGAGCGAAGAAAACCCGCCATATCAGGGGTCAGGCAGGAAAAAATCAGGCATAATCCGCTGATTTCCTAACATTTAACGTTTATTAATTAAGGTAACCCATGGCTGAATGGAACGGCGAATATATCAGCCCGTACGCTGAGCACGGTAAGAAGAGCGAGCAGGTCAAGAAGATCACAGTATCAATCCCATTGAGCGTGCTGAAGATTTTAACGGATGAGCGTACCCGTCGTCAGGTGAACAACCTGCGTCACGCCACCAACAGCGAACTGCTTTGCGAAGCCTTTTTACATGCCTTTACGGGCCAACCGCTGCCGGATGACGTCGACCTGCGCAAAGAGCGTAGTGATGAGATTCCGGAAGAAGCAAAAGCAATCATGCGCCAGATGGGTGTCGATCCGGATACCTGGGAGTATTGATCTTTCAGCCATAAAAAAACCCAGCCGAAGCTGGGTTTTTTCTTGCCGCCGAACCCGCAGGTTCAGGTGCCTTTTAATCTTATTTTTTAGCGCCTGGCACGCTGAAACGCTTGTTAAAGCGGTCAACACGGCCACCAGTTGCCACTTCACGCTGCTTACCGGTATAGAACGGGTGGCATTTGCCACAAACGTCCAGGTTCAGTTCGTGAGTCAGTGTTGAACGGGTGTGGATCTCGTTGCCGCAGGTACATTTGATAGTAACTGCTTCGTATTTCGGGTGAATACCTTGTTTCATGGGAAACCTCATTGAAGGCCGTGTCGCTCTCCGTGCCAGGCTTTAACCTGCACAGCACCACACGCGATTGAACATTATAGGGTGTACTCCGGCCAGATATTTCTCACCGAAGGCGGCATATTATACAGGTAAGTTTCGATTGCTGCAAATATCTGCTGAGATACCCGCCATCAGGGTCAGCGTGTACACTAGCTTCCCCGATCATTGAGCCGGAAAGAGAGAGTTATGCCCGTAGTCCAGGTCGCCCTGCCCGTCCCCTTGCCCCGCCTGTTTGATTATCTGCCGCCACAGGGCGCGCAGCCGGTCATTGGTGGTCGCGTGAGTGTGCCCTTTGGCAATCGCAGGATGATCGGGATTGTGGTCGCCTTTCGTGACAGCAGCGATCTGCCGGAAGCACAACTCAAGCGCGTGATCGAGGTACTGGATAGTGAATCCCTCTATCCAGCATCGCTGTGGCGCATCCTTAACTGGGCCGCCAGCTATTATCATTCGCCGCAGGGAGAGGTACTGAGTCACGCTATTCCGGTACTGCTGCGTCAGGGCAAAGCGGCGCAGGACAATCCCTTATGGCGCTGGGAAATCACCGAGCAGGGTCGGGCGACTGCGCCGGAAAGTTTAAAGCGGGCACCGAAACAGCAGCAGGCGCTGGCTGCACTGCGGCAGCAACCGCTCTATCGTCATCAGGTCAGTGAACATGACCTCACGGATGCGACGCTGCAGGCGCTACGTGCCAAAGGGTTATGCGAACTGCATGAGCATCAGCCGCAGATGCACGACTGGCGTACCACTTATGCCGTAAAAGGCGAACGTCTGCGGCTGAATACCGATCAGGCGATGGCCGTGGGTGCGATTCGGGCAGATGATGAACATTATGCAGCCTGGCTGCTGGCGGGCATCACGGGTTCAGGCAAAACCGAGGTTTATCTCAGCGTGCTGGAAAATGTGCTGGCACGCGGTAAACAGGCGCTGGTGCTGGTACCGGAGATTGGCCTGACCCCGCAAACTATCGCCCGTTTTCGCGAACGTTTTGATGCGCCCATTGATGTGCTGCACTCCGCATTAAATGACAGTGAGCGGCTGGCGGTCTGGTTACGTGCGCGGCGCGGCGAAACGGCGATTGTGATTGGCACCCGATCGGCGCTGTTTACGCCACTGGCCCGTCCTGGCGTAATTATTATCGATGAAGAGCATGACAGCTCCTATAAACAGCAGGAAGGCTGGCGCTATCAGGCGCGCGATCTGGCCGTCTTCCGCGCACATGAAGAGGATATCCCGATTGTTATGGGATCGGCGACCCCCGCTCTGGAGACACTGCACAATGTCCGCAGCGGCAAGTATCGCCAGCTCGACCTGACAAAACGCGCCGGCAATGCCAGACCGGCACTGCAACAGCTTATCGACTTAAAAGGTGTGCAGCTGATCGGCGGTCTGGCACCGGGCCTGATTGGTAAAATGCGCCAGCATCTGCAGGCCGATAATCAGGTGCTGCTGTTTCTTAACCGCCGCGGCTTTTCGCCCGCCCTGCTCTGTCATGATTGCGGCTGGATTGCTGAGTGTACCCGCTGTGACCGCTACTACACGCTGCATCAGCACCATCGCCAGCTACGCTGCCACCATTGCGACAGCCAGCGTCCGCTGCCTAATCAATGCCCGCAGTGTGGTTCAACCCATTTGCTACCGGTAGGCGTCGGGACTGAGCAACTGGAGCAGCAGCTCGGCACACTTTTCCCTGGCGTGCCGGTGTCGCGAATCGATCGTGATACCACCAGCCGCAAAGGTGCGCTGGAGCAGCATCTGGCTGACGTTCATCGCGGCGGCGCACGAATCCTTGTCGGCACCCAGATGCTGGCCAAAGGCCACCACTTCCCCGATGTTACGCTGGTGTCGCTGCTGGATGTCGATGGTGCGCTGTTCTCAGCCGATTTTCGTGCGGCGGAACGCTTCGCTCAGCTCTACACCCAGGTCGCCGGTCGTGCTGGCCGTGCCGGCAAACAGGGCGAGGTGTTGCTGCAGACTCACCATCCGGAACATCCGCTGCTGCAGACGCTGTTGCACCAGGGCTATTCGGCGTTCGCCCAGCAGGCCTTGCTGGAGCGACAGGCAGTCCATCTGCCGCCCTGGAGCCGCCATGCGCTGTTCCGCGCTGAAGATATGGATAACCAGCAGGCGGCGGAATTCCTGCAACAACTCCGTAATTTGCTGGAGGCAAGCCCGCTGAACGATAAGGCGATGTGGTTTATGGGTCCGTTGCCTGCACTGCAGCCAAAACGCAGTGGACGCTGGCGCTGGCAACTGCTGCTGCAGCATCCCTCCCGGCAGCGTCTGCAACAGTTGCTGAGCAGTTCGTTGCCGTTGGTTTCAACACTGCCCGCGGCGCGCAAAGTGAAATGGACGCTGGATATCGACCCTACCGAGAGCTGATTTAAGCTGACACTGCGAGCCAGATCGAAAAATGTCGCATAAGTCACAATTTTTATGCAAATTAAGTAACAACCAGCCGGGCAATCGTTAACAATGTTGCCCGGTTTGCCTTCAGGTCAGGCAGAAACAGAATTGAACGCGCCATAACGCGTCAGGAGCATGTGTTGGAGCAGAATCAACAACCGCCCGCCGCCACGATGAAAGATGTTGCGGAACATGCGGGCGTCTCAACCGCCACCGTATCGCGTGCGCTGATGAATCCGGAGAAGGTTTCTGCGGCCACCCGCCAGAAAGTCGAGCAGGCGGTTGCCGCCGTCGGCTACGCGGCACATGGCCCCACGCGCAACGCCCGTCGTAATGAGACGCGTACCATCCTGGTCATTGTCCCTGACATCTGCGATCCCTTCTTTAGTGAAATCATCCGAGGCGTTGAAGTTACGGCAGCCGAAGAGGGCTATCTGGTGCTGATTGGTGACTGCGCGCATCAGAATCAGCAGGAGAGAACTTTTCTCAACCTGATGGTGACGCGACAGATCGATGGCATGGTGCTGCTCGGCTCAAAGTTGCCTTTTGATGCCAGCATTGATGAGCAACGCAACTTGCCGCCTATGGTAATGGCGAATGAGTTTGCGCCGGAAATGTCACTGCCCACTGTCCACATCGATAACCTGACCGCCGCATTTGAAGCGGTAAATCATTTACTGCAGTTGGGTCACACACATATCGCCTGTATCGCCGGGCCGGAAGAGATGCCGCTCTGCCAGTATCGTTTGCAGGGGTATGTCCAGGCGATGCGTCGCAGCGGGCTGACGGTCGATCCCACCTATATTGTGCGCGGTGACTTCACATTTGAAGCGGGCGTTGCCGCCATGAATCAGCTGATGACCCTGCCGCAACCGCCGCGCGCGCTCTTCTGCCACAGCGATATTATGGCACTTGGAGCGATGAATCAGGCCCGGCGCTGCGGACTGCGGATACCGGAGGACCTCTCTGTGGTCGGATTCGATGACATTGAGCTATCACGTTACTGCGAGCCGCCGTTGACCACGGTCACGCAGCCACGTTACCAGATAGGCCGGGAAGCGATGCTTCTGCTACTGGATGAGTTAAATGGCAAACGGGTCATCAGCGGATCGCGGCTGCTGGATGCCGGTTTAACCATTCGTGGCAGCACGGCGCGAGCAAAAAAGCGTGAAAAATAAGCGTATTTGTCTGATTTTTTCAGTAGATTCTTAAGGCGAACACTGCTGGTCAAAGTTCCGACCCTTAAGTAACATGGCGGACTCCTTGCCGGGCGCGTAAAAATCATCATTTCGCCCATCTGGCACTATTTTTGAAGGGTATAAGAACGAGAGTGGCACAAAAAGATTACGTAGGCCGCGGGCGTTCAACAGGGACGCGTCGCAAAAAAAGCCCCAGCCGTGGCAAGAAGAGCAAAGGCGGTTCGGGAACATCTAAACTGATGATTGTACTGGCGGTCGCAGTGTTGGTGACCTTTGCCGGTGGTTTATGGTTCCTGGCGCATCACAAAAAAGAGGACGTGCCGGTCATTACGGATCATAAAGCCAACGGCAATGGCCTGCCGCCGAAGCCAGAAGAGCGCTGGAAATATATTAAAGAGCTGGAGAACCGTCAGGTCACTGTGCCGACACCTATCGAACCCTCTTCGGGTGGCGAAGTGAAGTCGCAGACACAGCTGACCGACGAGCAGCGGCAGTTGCTGGAGCAGATGCAGGCGGATATGCGTCAGCAGCCGACGCAGCTCAACGAAGTGCCGTGGAACGAACAGACGCCGGCGCAACGTCAGCAGACACTGCAGCATCAGCAGCAGTTGCAACAACTGCAACGTCAGCAGCAGCAGGTTCAGCAACAACAGCAGCAGCAACAGGTTCAGCAGCAACGTCAGCAGTTGCAGGCTCAGCAGCAACAGCAACGCCAGCAGCAGTTGCAGCAACAACAACAGCGCCAGCAACAGCAGCAATTACAACAACAGCAACGTCAGCAGCAGCAGCAGCAGCAGCAGCAAAACGTACAGCGCCAGACGCAGCCAGCACCTGTTACGCGTGAACCGGAAGTGCAGCCAAAACCGCAGGAGACCGCGAAAGCGAAACCGGCGGAGAAAGCCTCTTCGCAGCGCTGGATGGTGCAGTGTGGTTCGTTTAAGGGCACTGACCAGGCTGAATCGGTGCGCGCAGGCTTAGCCTTTGAAGGATTTGAAAGCCGTATTACCACCGGTGGCGGCTGGAATCGTGTGGTTATCGGTCCTTATAAAGACCGCGCATCCGCTGACAGCACCCTGAAGCGCCTGCGCAGTTCCGGACACTCCAGCTGTATTCCGCTCTCCGTCGGGGGTTGAAACCCGTCAAACCCGCCCCATATCTGTTGCATGATACTCCGCGCCCGGTGCGCGGAGTCCTTTTCCGACTGCAACAAGGGGTCTGCCCGTGACAACAATAGTAAGTGTACGACGCAACGGCCAGGTAGTGATTGGCGGTGATGGCCAGGCTACGCTCGGCAATACCGTGATGAAAGGCAACGTTAAAAAAGTGCGTCGTTTATACAACGATAAAGTGATTGCCGGATTTGCTGGCGGCACCGCAGACGCCTTCACCCTGTTTGAACTTTTCGAACGTAAACTGGAAATGCATCAGGGCCATCTGGTGAAAGCTGCGGTGGAACTCGCCAAAGACTGGCGTACTGACCGTATGCTGCGTCGCCTTGAAGCCTTACTGGCCGTCGCGGATGAATCAGCTTCACTGATCATCAGCGGTAACGGTGACGTCATCCAGCCTGAAAACGATCTGATCGCCATCGGCTCCGGTGGGCCTTTCGCCCAGGCAGCGGCACGTGCGCTGCTGGAGAATACCGAGATGGGCGCACGCGACATCGTCGAAAAGTCGCTGAATATCGCGGGTGATATCTGCATCTACACTAACCACAACGTTAATTTCGAAGAATTAACGTCTAAGTCGTAAGGGTATAAATATGTCTGAGATGACTCCTCGCGAAATCGTCAGCGAACTGAACCGCTTTATCATCGGCCAGGAGAGCGCTAAGCGCGCCGTGGCTATTGCACTGCGTAACCGCTGGCGCCGCATGCAGCTCGACGAAGAGCTGCGCCATGAAGTGACCCCTAAAAATATCCTGATGATCGGTCCGACCGGTGTCGGTAAAACCGAGATCGCGCGTCGTCTGGCTAAGCTGGCCAATGCGCCGTTTATCAAAGTAGAGGCGACCAAATTTACCGAAGTCGGTTATGTCGGTAAGGAAGTGGACTCTATCATTCGTGACCTGACCGATTCGGCCATTAAGATGGTGCGCAGTCAGGCGATTGAAAAGAACAAATATCGTGCCGAAGAGATGGCGGAAGAGCGCATTCTTGATGTACTGATTCCACCAGCAAAAAACAACTGGGGCCAGTCAGAGCAGAGCGCTGAACCCTCTGCAGCACGCCAGTCGTTCCGCAAGAAGCTGCGCGAAGGCCAGCTGGACGATAAAGAGATTGAGATCGACCTGGCCGCCAGCAGCCCTGGCGTCGAAATCATGGCCCCTCCGGGCATGGAAGAGATGACCAGCCAGCTGCAGTCGATGTTCCAGAACCTCGGCGGCCAGAAGCAGAAAGCCCGCAAGCTGAAGATCAAAGAAGCGATGAAGCTGCTGATCGAAGAAGAAGCGGCCAAACTGGTTAACCCGGAAGAGCTTAAGCAGGACGCGATTGATGCCGTTGAGCAGCACGGTATCGTGTTTATCGATGAGATCGACAAAATCTGTAAGCGCGGCGGCCAGAATGCCGGCGGCCCGGATGTCTCACGCGAAGGCGTTCAGCGCGACCTGCTGCCGCTGGTGGAAGGCTGCACCGTCTCCACCAAGCATGGTATGGTGAAAACGGACCACATTCTGTTTATCGCCTCAGGCGCGTTCCAGGTTGCCAGCCCTTCCGATCTGATCCCGGAACTGCAGGGTCGTCTGCCCATCCGTGTTGAGCTGCAGGCGCTGACCGTGAACGATTTCCAGCGCATCCTGACCGAGCCGAATGCCTCGATTACCGTGCAGTACAAAGCGCTGATGAATACCGAGGGCGTGAACATTGAGTTCACCGAAGAGGGTATTCGCCGGATCGCTGAAGCCGCATGGCAGGTCAACGAAACCACCGAAAACATCGGTGCGCGCCGTCTGCATACTGTGCTGGAGCGTCTGATGGAAGATATTTCGTATGACGCCAGCGATCGTCATGGTGAATCCGTTACCATCGATGCTGACTATGTCGGTAAACATCTGGATGAACTGGTGGCTGACGAAGACCTTAGCCGCTTCATTCTCTGATCCACTGATTCAGCGCTTTTCAGAAGCCCAGCCCACCCGGCTGGGCTTTTTTATGCATGTTCTTGATCGAACGATGCTTTTTTCATACTGATGATTTTGCCAACAATCTGCATATAGCGATATACTTACCCTTCCTGTGGCAAACAGACGAAACCCTTATGAAATACGATACATCTGAACTCTGCGATATCTACCATGAAGAAGTGAATGTTGTTGAACCGCTTTTTTCAAATTTTGGTGGGCGCACTTCATTCGGTGGTCAGATTACCACAGTGAAATGCTTTGAAGACAACGGCTTACTCTACGATCTGCTGGAAGAGAATGGCCGGGGTCGGGTACTGGTGATTGATGGCGGCGGCTCAGTGCGCCGTGCACTGGTGGATGCGCAGCTGGCACGTCTGGCGGCAACCAACGAGTGGGAAGGTCTGGTGATTTACGGTTCGGTACGCCAGGTTGATGAGCTGGAAGAGCTGGAGATTGGCATTCAGGCAATTGCCGCGATTCCGGCAGGCGCTGCGGGTGAAGGAATTGGCGAAAGCGATGTGCGCGTTAATTTCGGCGGCGTCACCTTCTTCTCCGGCGACCATCTCTATGCCGACAACACCGGTATCATTCTGTCAGAGGATGCGCTGGACCTCGAATAGGCCAGACATGAAAACGGGTGCCTGAGCACCCGTTTTTCACATCAGCTGAGGCTTCAAACCTCTTCCATTTTTCCCAGCAATGCACGCAGACGTTCCTGCCACACGTGTTGCTCTTCTTTCAGGTGCTGATTTTCACGCATCAGCGCATCGTGGTTGCCCGCGACTTGTTGCGCATCGTTACGCAGTGAGTTGTTCTGCTCTTTCAGCTCTTCGATTTCCATCTGCAACAGGGTGATGGTATCAATCGCCTGCTGTACTTTCGCTTCCAGTTTCTCAAACACTTCAAATGACATCTTTCTGACCTCTCCTAAATTCCTGCAAGGCGTTGATGATGCCAGCTTAAGCCAGCAACGTTGTCCCGATTGTATGTAGCCTCACCCCGCAAGTCCAGCAACGCGGCCGCTGCGGGCGTAGTCTGTAACACTTTTCAGCCAATCCCTGAATTTACGCTGCGCTTACTGCGACGGCTTTCTGGTACGGGTGCGTTATCCCCGTCATCAGGCGCGAATATTGGCTAAGGAAAGCCAGAATACGCGAAAACGCGCATTTTTATGACGCAGTACACAAAAAACGATTTCGCTATTTCTCGTTTATGTTCGTTAACGATAAATTCACACCAGCCCTACATTAAAGCTGGGTGCCTCATGGAATGAGAACAAAAACTGATAAAATTTAACCTCGCTTCAGGAACCACTATTATGAGTCAGACAACTAACACGCTCAAAGGTCAGTGTATTGCCGAATTTCTGGGGACAGGCTTGATTATTTTCTTTGGCGCAGGCTGTGTGGCTGCACTGAAACTCGCCGGTGCCGCCTTCGGTCAGTGGGAGATCTGCATCATCTGGGGTCTTGGCGTTTCCATGGCCGCCTACCTCACCGCAGGCATTTCGGGCGCGCACCTGAACCCGGCAATTACCGTTGCACTCTGCCTGTTTGCTAATTTTGAAGGACGTAAAGTTCTGCCTTATATCGTATCGCAGATTGCCGGTGCCTTCTGTGCCGCGGCGCTGGTATACGGTCTCTACTACAGCCTGTTTTTTGATTATGAGCAGAGCCACCAGATGGTGCGCGGCACGGTTGAAAGTCTCGACCTGGCAGGCATCTTCTCAACCTACCCTAATCCACATATCGGTGTCGGCCAGGCCTTCCTGGTTGAGATGGTCATCACTGCAGTATTAATGGCGGTCATTATGGGTCTGACGGATGACGGCAACGGCATTCCACGTGGCCCACTGGCTCCACTGCTGATTGGCCTGCTGGTTGCGGTTATCGGTGGCTCCATGGGTCCTCTGACCGGCTTCGCCCTTAACCCGGCTCGTGATTTCGGACCGAAGATCTTCGCATGGCTGGCAGGCTGGGGTAACGTTGCCTTTACCGGTGGTCGTGACATCCCTTACTTCCTCGTGCCGATTTTTGGCCCGCTGGTCGGTGCCTGCCTGGGTGCAGTAGGTTATCGCACACTGATTGGTCGCTACCTGCCAGGTACCGCCCAGGAACCTGCAAGCGTTCCAGCAGACAAACCGGTTGCACGCGCTCAGCAGCGTAAAGCGTAAGTTTCACCTTTTATCATCAGGACAGAATTTATGACTACCACAGATAAAAAATATATTGTCGCGCTCGATCAGGGCACAACCAGCTCCCGCGCCGTCATTCTCGACCACGACTCTAATATCGTCGCGGTATCGCAGCGCGAATTCACCCAGATCTACCCGAAAGCGGGCTGGGTTGAACATGATCCAATGGATATCTGGGCTTCACAAAGCTCAACGCTGGTTGAAGTGCTGGCCCATGCCGACATCCGCTCTGATGAGATTGCGGCAATTGGTATCACCAACCAGCGCGAAACCGCTATCGTCTGGGAAAAAGAGACCGGTAAGCCGATCTACAACGCCATCGTCTGGCAGGATCCCCGCACCGCCGACTACTGTCACAAACTGAAGAAAGAGGGTCTGGAAGAGTATATCCAACACACCACCGGTCTGGTGATTAACCCTTACTTCTCCGGAACCAAAGTGAAGTGGATCCTGGATCACGTTGAAGGCTCTCGTGAGCGTGCAAAACGTGGCGAGCTGCTGTTTGGTACCGTCGATACCTGGCTGGTCTGGAAAATGACCCAGGGCCGGGTGCATATCACCGACTATACCAACGCCTCCCGTACCATGATGTTTAACATCCATAAGCTGGAGTGGGATCAGCGTATGCTGGATATCCTGGATATCCCGCGTGAAATGCTGCCAGAAGTGAAGTCCTCTTCTGAAGTCTATGGTCAGACCAACATCGGTGGTAAAGGCGGTACACGTATTCCAATCGCCGGTATTGCCGGTGACCAGCAGGCTGCGCTGTATGGCCAGCTCTGTGTTCAGCCTGGCATGGCGAAAAACACCTACGGCACCGGCTGCTTTATGCTGATGAACACCGGTACTGAAGCGGTAACCTCGACGCACGGCCTGCTGACCACTATCGCCTGTGGCCCGCGCGGTGAAGTGAACTATGCACTGGAAGGGGCTGTGTTTATCGGTGGCGCCTCTATTCAGTGGCTGCGCGATGAGATGAAGCTGATCAGTGAAGCTGCTGACTCTGAATACTTTGCGATGAAAGTGAAAGACACCAACGGCGTTTACATGGTGCCTGCTTTCACCGGCCTGGGCGCTCCTTACTGGGACCCGTATGCCCGTGGTGCTATCTTCGGCCTGACCCGTGGTGCTAATGCTAACCACATCATCCGTGCGACGCTGGAGTCTATCGCTTATCAGACGCGCGACGTGCTGGAAGCGATGCAGAACGATGCCAACACCCGCCTGCAGGCGCTGCGTGTCGATGGTGGCGCGGTTTCCAACAACTTCCTGATGCAGTTCCAGTCTGACATCCTCGGCACCCGTGTTGAGCGTCCGGAAGTGCGTGAAGTCACCGCGCTGGGTTCTGCTTATCTGGCAGGTCTGGCTGTCGGCTTCTGGCAGGATCTGGATGAAGTCCGCTCTAAAGCAGTTATTGAGCGTGAATTCCGTCCAAGCCTGGAAACCACCGAGCGTAACTTCCGTTATGCTGGCTGGAAAAAAGCTGTAGCCCGCGCCCAGGCGTGGGAAGAACAAGAGTAATATCAATGCCCGCGACCCTTGCTGTCGCGGGCCTTTTCCCCGCTCCACTGCCCCGCTGTGTTACACTGCCTGCCTGTTTTTTGTCAGGTAGATGCCATGAAACGAGAACTTGCCATTGAATTTTCCCGCGTAACCGAAGCTGCCGCCCTGGCAGGCTATCACTGGTTAGGACGCGGCGACAAAAATGCGGCTGACGGCGCGGCTGTCCATGCCATGCGTCATGTCCTGAACTCCATTGAAATCGACGGTCAGATTGTGATCGGTGAAGGCGAAATCGACGAAGCTCCGATGCTCTATATCGGTGAAAAAGTCGGTACCGGCCGCGGCGATGCGGTCGACATTGCGGTCGATCCGATTGAAGGCACCCGCATGACGGCGCTTGGCCAGGCTAATGCGCTGGCGGTGATGGCTGTAGGCGATAAGGGCAGCTTTCTGCACGCACCCGACATGTACATGGAGAAGCTGATTGTTGGCCCCGCAGCGCGTGGAGAGATCGATCTCGACCTGCCGCTGGAAACCAACCTGCGTAACATCGCCATCGCGATGAATAAGCCGCTATCACAGCTAACCGTATCGATTCTGGCAAAGCCACGTCATGACGCAGTGATCAGTCAGTTGCAGCAACTGGGCGTGCGGGTGTTTACCTTCCCGGATGGCGATGTCGCCGCCTCCATTCTGACCTGCATGCCGGACAGCGAAGTGGATGTGATGTATGGCATCGGCGGCGCACCGGAAGGCGTGGTCTCTGCGGCGGTGATCCGCGCGCTGGATGGGGATATGCAGGGCCGGTTACTGGCGCGTCACCACGTGAAAGGCGACAGCGCTGAAAACCGTCTGCTGGGTGAGCAGGAGCTGCAGCGCTGCGCAGAGATGGGGATTGAAGCGGGCAAAAAGCTGATGCTGAATGAGATGGCACGCAATGACAACGTGGTGTTTGCCGCCACCGGCATTACCAGTGGCGAACTACTGAAAGGCATTACGCGTCAGGGCAATATCGCCACCAGCGAGACCCTGCTGATTCGCGGTAAATCACGCACCATCCGCCGTATTCAGTCGATTCACTATCTCGACCGTAAAGATCCGGCGCTCCATCCCTTTATCCTGTAACCGGCTGGTTGCCGCGCTCCGGCTGACGTGAGAGCGGCAACCAGCAGAGCAGCATCACCAGCGCCGTGAAGAACATCAGCATGCCAAGGCTGAACTGATCGCGCTGCGGCATCATGGCTGACAGCCACGCCACCAGGCCCGATCCCAGATTCTGCATCCCGCCAATCAGCGCGCCCGCGCTACCCGCCAGCCAGGCATAAGGCTCCATCGCGCCTGAAGTCGCCAGCGGGAACAGCATGCCAGCCCCAAAGAAGAACAGCGCAGCCGGGACCAGCAGCGTCCAGATATTCATCACGCCGAACCATGCCGGGATCCACATCAGGATGCCCGCCAGCAGGCAGCTATTTACGCCCCACCACATCAGACTGTGCCATGAACCCTGCTCGCGACCGGCAAACCAGGCACCAAAAAACGCTGCCGGAATCGGCAGGATGAACAGGATGCTGACGGTCAGGCTGTGCAGGCCGAGCACGCCGCCCAGCAGAACGCCACAGCTCGACTCAAATACCGCAATCCCGGCCAGCGCGCCAATCAGCAGCACAATGTAGCGAACGAAATTCGCGTCGCTGAGCAGGCGGGCGTAGCGTTTAAAGAAAGGTGTCACTTCCGCGCTCTGCGGTCGGGTCTCCGGTAGCCAGCGTGCCATGGAGACGGTTACCGCCAGACAGAGCAGCAGCAGAAAGGCAAAGCAGGCGTGCCAGCCAAAGAGCTGAGTCAGCAGTGCACCAATTACTGGCGCCAGCAGCGGGCTGACCAGAATGCCCATATTAAGCAGGCTGTTAGCGCGCCGCAGTGCGTGCCCCTCGTAGAGATCGCGCGGCATGGTGCGGGCCATCACGCCAGCTACGCCGGTGCCCAGTCCCTGAACAGCGCTGCCGAACACCAGCATATCGAGCGACGTCGCCATCAGTGCCGTAATTGCGCCGATCATAAAGATCATCATGCCCGCCAGGATCACCGGACGACGACCGATGCTGTCTGACAGCGGGCCATAGATCAGCTGGGATCCGCCATAGGTCATCAGATAGGCCGCCATCACACGCTGCAGCGCGCCATCCCGCACATTCAGAGCATCCGCCATCACCGACATCGCCGGGACGTAGATAGTCTGTGCCATCTGCCCTACTGCCACCAGCACAATGAGCATCACCAGCAGCGGGCGATTTTCGAGTTTAGTCATCATGATTATGCAAAATTTCTTTCTGTGAAAGGAGGTTAAAACAGCGGTTCACCCGCCAGTCATCTTGTTATGGCGGGCAAAATATCAGGATTAGATGACAAAGCGAGAGGTAAGCGAAAAGGTCCCGGCTTGCGCCTGTCAAGTTTATGGGCCAGCCTGTAAAGACAAAGTAACAGTTTGTCGATTAGAGCCTTTGCCCCGGCGCAGGCTGGCAATCTCACCGGGCAGCCGCGAAAATAGTGACCTGCCTGAATAATCAACAACCAGGGAGTGATTATGGCTGAGTGGGTCAATGCTGAAGTAAAGGAAGTGAAAAACTGGACGGATGCGCTGTTCAGTCTCCGGGTAAAAGCGCCCATCGATCCCTTTATCGCCGGGCAATTTGCCAAGCTGGCACTGGAAATCGACGGTGAGCGGGTACAGCGCGCTTACTCTTACGTCAATGCGCCGAAAGATGATCTGCTGGAGTTTTACCTGGTCACCGTGCCAGAGGGCAAACTGAGTCCGCATCTGCAGGCACTTCGGCCTGGCGATCAGGTGATGGTCACTAAAGAAGCGGCAGGATTCTTTGTGCTGGATGAGGTCCCTGAGTGCAAAACCTTATGGATGCTGGCAACCGGCACCGCTATTGGCCCCTACCTGTCGATGCTACAGCAGGGCGAAGGGCTGGATCGCTTTGAAAACATCGTGCTGGTCCATGCTGCCCGCTATGCGGCCGACCTGAGCTTTTTGCCGCTGATGCAGCAGCTGCAACAACATTATCAAGGCAAGCTGCACATCCAGACGGTGGTGAGTCGCGAAGAGATCGCCGGTTCGCTGACTGGCCGGGTCCCGGCGTTGATCGAAAACGGTGAGCTGGAGCGCGCCACCGGGTTAAGCCTGGATGCCGACAGCAGCCATGTGATGCTGTGCGGCAACCCGCAGATGGTGCGTGATACCCAGCAATTACTGAAAGAGACGCGCGAGATGCGCAAGCACCTGAAGCGTAAGCCGGGCCATATCACCAGCGAACATTACTGGTGAGCCGTTTGCCGGTATCTCACCGGCTGAGTCGCGGTACCAAACCGGTTAGCGCCGGGGGTACCGCGAAAGAGACCGAGATCGAGCAGCAGGCCAGCCAGTAACACAAACGGAATGGCGCGACCCAACAGCCAGGGCAGTATGCCGTCCAGCATGCTCCAGTTCCCTGCCACCAGCAGCCAGGCAACAATCACCAGAAATCCCCAGTAGCCACGGCGATTACGATCGTGCAACCGTTTAACGATAACCGCGCTGGCGGGCCACAGCAGGCAGACCACGCCAAAGGCCGCCATCTGAGTATCAAGCCAGTCGTTAGCCGCTAACGCGAATAACAGGGTTGTTGTCAGCAACCAGACCGCCTGCCAGATCCAGAAATCACGTCGTCCCAGCCGGCCGCGCCAGGAAAAACACCATTGTTGTAACGTCATGCATTATCATCCAGAGAGAAGAGAACCGCTGCGGTTTTGACCTCGCGGATAAAAACCGTTTTAATTTGCGCCTGAGTTTACGGGTTAGGATCGACAAAATGAAGAATTTGCCTGGCGCACTGCTGTTATCGTTTGCGCTGACGGTTCCGGTCTTTGCCGCCGATCCGCCACCGCAGGAACGGACCGATGCGTTGCCCACCGCCCCCTATCTGCTGGCGGGCGCCCCCACCTTTGATATGACTATCGGCCAGTTCCGCGAAAAGTATAATCAGGCCAACGGGGCGCTGATGCTGCCGGAATATCGCGCCATTGATAATCGGGGCGACAAAAGCACCCTGACGCGCGCCGCCAGCAAAATCAACGAGACCCTCTATGCGTCTACCGCGCTGGAGCCCGGTACCGGCAAAATTAAGACGCTGCAGATTACCTGGCTACCGTTGCCAGGTCCGGATCAGAACGCCTCACAGCAAAAAGCGCTGGCCTACATGACCGCCATGTTGCGCTTCTTTGTACCGGGACTGAGCGCCGATGAGGGACGTAAAAAGCTGGAGGGTTTGCTGAAGCAAGGTAAGGATTTACCCTACTTTGCGCAGGTCGAGGGCGCGTTGCGTTTTGTGGTGGCTGACAACGGCGACAAGGGGCTGACCTTCGCCGTTGAGCCGGTCAAACTGGCGCTCGCCAGCCCCTGATGATGAGGCCGAAAATGACGAAAAGCAAAGCCATCGCTACATTTGATCTCTATACTGTCTGGCAGACAACGCTGCCAGCTGGCAGCGATTTTTCATGTATCGCTTTATGCGGAGGATAGAATGCGACATCCACTGGTTATGGGTAACTGGAAGTTGAATGGCAGCAAGCAGATCACAGCTGAACTGATCGCCGGTCTGCGCAAGGAACTGTCTGGAGTTGAGGGTTGTGGCGTCGCCATTGCACCGCCAGCTCTCTATCTCGAGCAGGCAAAACACGCCATCTCCGGTAGCCACATCGCACTGGGTGCGCAGAACGTAGACGTTAACCTGTCTGGTGCGTTTACCGGTGAAGTTTCCGCAGAGATGCTGAAAGATATCGGCGCGAAATATATCATTATCGGTCACTCAGAGCGCCGCACTTACCACAAAGAGAGCGACGAATTCATCGCGAAGAAATACGCGGTGCTGAAGTCAGTGGGCCTGGTACCGGTGCTGTGCATTGGTGAAACCGAAGCGGAAAACGAAGCGGGTAAAACCGAAGAAGTCTGCGCTCGTCAGCTGGATGCCGTTCTGGAAACTCAGGGCGCCGAAGCGTTTAAAGATGCGGTCATCGCGTATGAGCCAGTCTGGGCCATCGGTACCGGCAAATCTGCCACCCCTGCTCAGGCTCAGGCCGTTCACAAATTCATTCGTGACCATATCGCGAAGAAAGATGCGGCTATCGCAGAACAGGTCATCATTCAGTACGGCGGCTCAGTTAACGATAAAAATGCGGCTGAGCTTTTCACCCAGCCTGACATCGATGGCGCGCTGGTTGGCGGTGCCTCACTGAAAGCGGACGCTTTCGCTGTGATCGTTAAAGCTGCAGCGGCTGCAAAAAGCGCCTAAGCAGTAAACGTACCGATTAAAGGCGGCTTAAGCCGCCTTTTTTATGGGCGCTATCAGCTGACAGGCGTGATCCTGTACCTCCTCCGCCGAACCGCTGTTCAGCAGCAGCCAGTTTCGCTCTATCGCCATCAGCACCAGTCGTCCATCACTTAATTCAGCCAGTGCCAGCCCATATTTCCCCATCTCGCTGCGCGCCTCTGGCCGCTCATTGGCCAGTCGGATAAACGCACTCTGCCGGGTCAGCTCGTCCGGGGTCAATGCACGCAGCCAGTAGCGGTGCTTACGCAGCGTGATGCTCTGCCACCGCCCGCTAAGCTGCGGCGTCAGCTGATCAAGCTGCTGACGCACATCGGGTCGCAGGCAGGAGATATGAATATGGAGCTGATTCTGCGTGCGGCCATACTGTGAATTGATAGCCAGTGACAGAACCCGATCATCAATAGGTGAGCCGCGTCGCTGCGCAAGCAGAGTCCGCTCATCCCATGCAAGGGCAAAGTAGTTGGGCGTAGCGGATTGCAGTAACCGCGGGCTTTCGATGCCGGTGATCCTGTCGAGCGGGATCAGCAGATACTGCAACGGCCCGTGCATATCTTTCAGCATGGCATAGCGATGCCGCTGATCGACGCGCTGACAGGGCGCAGGTTCTCCACCACTCTGCTGGTGAGGCAGACATTTCTCGCTGACGATCTGCCACAACGCATCACTGTTCTTTTTGAAATGCAGTGCGGCAGCCAGCATCCCCGCAATGACCAGTACCAGCAGAACCGCAACCAGGCGGGTTGCACGACGATGTGTCGGCATAACAACGCTTCCTGAATGGCTTAGCAGCCTGCATCCTCGCCTGGCGAGAAAAAAATGTCACGGGGAATTCTGGCAGATAACCCAGCGGCTGGGCGGAGAAGGAGAAAAGGCGTGGTTGTGGAGGATAAGCGGTCAGCGCAGGGATGCGCTGACCGCAGCGCATTACGGTTTCATGACCTGGTCATAGCTGCCGCCATCGGCGAAGTGGGCTTTCTGAGCCTGTGTCCAGCCACCAAACTTGTCCTGAATGGTAAACAGCTTCACTGGCGCAAAGGTGCTGGCGAATTTCTTCGCGACTTCAGCATCACGCGGACGGTAGTAGTTCTGTGCAGCGATAGTCTGGCCTTCTGGCGAGTAGAGGTATTTCAGATAAGCGTCGGCGACTTTACGCGTCCCCTTTTCTTCTACCACTTTATCGACCACCGACACGGTCGGTTCCGCCAGAATCGATTCGCTCGGAGTGACAATCTCGAACTTGTCTTTGCCCAGCTTGTTAACCGCCAGATAGGCTTCGTTTTCCCAGGCGATCAGCACATCACCAATCCCGCGCTCAACGAAGGTGTTGGTTGCGCCGCGTGCGCCGGAATCCTGCACTTCAACGTTTTTAAACAGCGCTCTGACGTAAGCCAGCGCTTTAGCCTGATCGCCGTTGTTATGATCCAGCGCCCAGCCCCAGGCCGCCAGATAGTTCCAGCGTGCGCCGCCGGACGTTTTCGGGTTAGGGGTAATAACAGATACGCCTGGCTTCGTCAGGTCGCTCCAGTCATGGATGCCTTTAGGATTATCTTTACGAACCAGGAAGACAATGGTCGAGGTGTAGGGCGCAGAGTTGTCCGGCAGACGCTGAATCCAGTTTTTATCAATACGACCGCGTTCTGCAATGGCATCAACATCCGATTGCAACGCCAGTGTGACCACATCCGCCCGAATGCCGTTAATCACGGAGGTCGCCTGCTTACCGGAACCGCCATGCGACTGACGGACCACGACATTATCGCCGGTTTCCTGTTTGTAGTGCGCACTGAACGCTTTATTGTACTGTTCGTACAGCTCTCGCGTTGGATCGTAGGAAACGTTTAACAGCTGAATGTCTTTCGCCAGAACGCTGGTTGAGGCCAGCAACAGGGTAACGCCGATACTCCACTTGTTCATTACGCACTCTCCCAATGTCGTTATGAGCTAAGCGTGACATAAACCAATACAGAGCTAAAAGAATTAAAAATAAGCTGTTATAACCATGGGGAATATAGAGGCGGGATGCCGGGGCGCACCAGGTCGCACACCCCGCAGAGGAATTAATAGAGTTTTTTCGCGGTGTCGAGCCAGTCGCGTTTGAACGGACGCTTCATATTTTCAATGGCGTCGACGATGTCGTGATGCACCATCTTCTCGTTCTGAATACCGACGCAACGGCCGCCATAACCCTGCATCAGCAGTTCAATGGAGTAGGCACCCATGCGTGAGGCCAGAATACGGTCATACGCACAAGGTGCACCGCCACGCTGAATGTGGCCCAGAACGGTAGAACGGGTTTCACGCTTGGTTTCTGTTTCGATGAAACGCGCCAGATCGTCGATATCGCAGATGTGCTCGGTAATCGCCACGATAGCGTGCTTTTTACCTTTGGCGATGCCCGCTTTGATTTCCGCTACCAGCTCTTCACGAGTATACGGGAACTCAGGCAGTACGATGAACTCACAGCCACCCGCAATGGCGGCCGCCAGTGTCAGATCGCCACAGTAGCGACCCATCACTTCCACAATCGAAATACGCTGATGCGATGAAGAGGTATCACGCAGGCGGTCAATCGCTTCAACCACGGTTTCCAGTGCAGTGAAATAACCGATAGTGTAATCCGTTCCGGCAACGTCGTTATCGATGGTGCCTGGCAGACCAATGCACGGGAAGCCCATTTCAGTCAGGCGCTTAGCCCCCATGTAGGAACCGTCACCACCAATAACAACCAGCGCATCAATGCCGCGCTTTTTCATGTTCTCAATGGCAACCTGACGCACATCTTCATTACGGAATTCAGGGAAGCGTGCTGAGCCCAGGAAAGTGCCGCCGCGGTTAATCATGTCGGAAACGCTGTAGCGATCAAGATTGATCATGCGATCTTCGTACAATCCCAGGTAACCGTCATAGATCCCAAAAACTTCCAGTCCTTCACTCAGCGCGGAACGCACCACGCCACGAATAGCTGCGTTCATGCCTGGGGCGTCACCGCCGCTGGTTAATACACCAATTTTTTTGATCATGACAACCTCTGGATTGTTCAAAACTAAGGGTTAATCCTGCCTGTCGATCGCTGCTGAAGCTCATTTTACGACTCGCGCGACACGTGATGGCAGATAGTATATCAAAGGCTTGCTGCTGAATTGATTCAGGTCAGACAACTTTTCACTATTTTTTGCAGCAATGTTAGCGTTACGTCATCCCTGCCGTATCGATTTGATTCATTTAAGTTAAAAACCTAAAGAATCCTCTCTCTCGAACGGTACCACAGAACAGGGATCCTGATGGATAATTACGTCTGACCCGGGAAATTCTTTGCGTAACGCCTTCTCAACCTGATCGGCTACCCGATGCGCCTGCACCAGTGGCAACTGATCTTCCAGTTCCAGATGCAGCTGAATAAATTTGGTCGGCCCGGACTGACGGGTTCGCAGATCGTGAACGCCCTGCACCTGCGGCCAGTTTGTCGCAAGCGTCAGGATTTGCTGCCGTTCCTCTTCCGGTAACGCGCGATCCAGCAATGACTGAACTGCCTCGTAGCCCATACGCAGTGCGCTGTAGAGAATAAAAATACCAATGCCCAGCGCAAACAGGGCATCCGCCCGGGTAAAGCCATAGCTGCTCAGCACCAGCGCAACCAAAATAGCGCCATTCATGATGACGTCGGACTGATAGTGCAGCATGTCAGCCCGGATCGCCTGGCTGCGGGTTTTACGAACCACCCAGCGCTGAAAGGCCACCAGCACCAGCGTTGAGCTCAGCGCCACCACGGTCACTACAATACCGACGCCGGGCGCCCGCAACTCATTGGGCGTCGCCAGATGCTGCAGGCCGGTCAGAAACAGAAACAGCGCCGACCCGGAAATAAACATACTTTGCGCCAGCGCTGCCAGCGACTCCGCTTTGCCGTGCCCGAAAGTATGATCTTCGTCAGCAGGCTGCAGTGCATAACGCACCACCAGCAGATTGGTCAGCGAGGCGGCGATATCCACCAGTGAATCCACCAGAGAAGCCAGTAAACTCACCGAACCGGTGTACCACCAGGCAAAAATTTTCACGAGCAACAGCACAGACGCAAGAATGGTCGCGCCGAGCGCAGCACGCTTTACCAGTCGGCCATAAGAGGGTTGCATGCCAGGTTCCCTGTGCGGCATCAGTGATGATGCGCACCAAAATGAATGAATGGCTCAAGTTTAACATCGGGAGGCGGGCACTGCTTAGCGGGTCGATCAACGGATCAGGCTTTTTTGGGAAGGCGCGACAGGTACAAAAAACAAGCCCCGGCCTCTGTGGGAGGTCGGGGCAAAGTGTCATACACATCAGTACCAGGCCACATTCAGGCCCAGGTCCGGGCTGAGAAAGGGCCGGCGACTACTTTTTGCCGCCTTTTTTCCCGGCTTCTGATGCTTTTTCACGATCGTTTTTGAAATTTCCGCCGCCGCTACTCTGGCCGCCTTTCTTACCGGCTTCAGACGCTTTTTGCGGATTATCTGCGAAATTACCTGAACCACCACGATGCTCTGCCATAACTTACTCCGTTAATAGATTCATTCAGGACTACATAATGTGGTTGCTGCTCCCTGAGACTTCGCAAAGACACTTAACTTCCCTGCAGTGACAGGATTAAGTGTAGAGGGTGCGCCTGAACCGGCAAGCGTAACGCGGGGGATTTATCTCATTGAAAAATATAATTAAAGTTTTCTATGTCTGTCTGTAATTCATTCACTTTCAGTGAGTTATAATATTTAACAGGCGGTAAAACCCTTACCGGTACGCTTAAATTTAAGTCATGACCTGAATAGTAAGGAATCGGTGAGACTTACCCATAAAAGCTCAACAAGCGCTAATCAAACAGGGGTTTTATTGCGTGGTGATGATTCCAGTCAAAATAAAAAAAGTGAAAAAAAGATAAAAAAAACCCCCACCATCATGGCGGGGGAAGACAGGGATGTGTCTATGGCAAGGAAAACAGGGATACTATGTTACTGGTTACTGCTGGTACTACTCACTGCCTGCAGCGATGACGCTGACTGCAAATTCGAAAACTGTCGCAGCTCATTAAGTCGCCGCTGGTAATTCTGCTGTAACGCCGACTGCTGGGCTGGCGTTAGCAGCTGGAACATTTGATTCTGTACGCGCGCCATCTCGACCTGCTGTTCAACCTGAACTCTGGCGATCACTTCCGCCTTCTCGCGGATGGCCGCTTCGTTAAACTGGTCTGCAGTCACTAACTCATGTAGTGCTGCGATATCGTCAATATGGACGACCGGGCGCTCATGTCGGGCCTGTTGCATCAGGTCTCGCATCTGCTGACGTTGCTCTTCAGTCAGTTCGATGCCATCGAACATGTGGCTTTGCGGATTTTGCGTCATACTGCCTGTCGGCAATCCGCCATGATGCATCTCGTCAATCGTCGTCGCATCTTTAGCACCTGCGCTGGCGACACTCAGAGCCATCGCTGAGGCAAGGACGACGGCGGTTAATTTGCGCATCGTGTACTCCAGTTCGTTCCGTTTTGCGATTCAACGAGAGCCAGTGTACGGCGACAGCTGCAAACATCCGTCAGGGGGTGTAAAACTACGTAAAGCGATGGATAGGTGCGCCAGGAACACGGTATTTTGCCTGCGGAGGGCTACAAAAATGAATAAAATCCTGTTGGTAGATGACGATCGCGAATTAACTTCGCTTTTAAAAGAACTGTTAGAAATGGAAGGGTTTGAAGTGGTGGTAGCCAGCGATGGTGAACAAGCGCTGAACCTGCTCGATAACTCAATTGATCTGCTTTTACTGGATGTCATGATGCCGAAGAAAAACGGTATCGACACCCTGAAAGAACTGCGTCAGCAACATCAAACCCCCGTCATCATGCTAACGGCGCGCGGCAGCGAGCTGGATCGCGTACTGGGCCTCGAACTGGGCGCAGATGACTATCTGCCTAAACCGTTTAACGATCGTGAACTGGTGGCGCGTATCCGCGCTATTCTGCGGCGCTCAAACTGGAGTGAACAGCAGCAGCAACACGACAATAGCTCGCCTACGCTGGAAGTGGACTGCCTGCGTCTCAATCCCGGCCGTCAGGAGGCCAGTTTTGATGATGTGACGCTGGATTTGACCGGCACGGAGTTCACCCTGCTCTATCTGCTGGCGCAGCATCTGGGCCAGGTGGTGTCGCGTGAGCACCTGAGTCAGGAAGTGCTGGGAAAACGCCTGACGCCTTTTGACCGCGCTATTGATATGCATATCTCCAATCTGCGTCGCAAGCTGCCTGAACGCCGTGACGGTCATCCCTGGTTCAAAACTTTACGTGGCCGCGGCTATCTGATGGTTTCGGCATCATGATTGGAAGTCTGACCACCCGTATCTTCGCCATCTTCTGGTTGACGCTGGCGCTGGTGTTGATGCTGGTGCTAATGGTGCCCAAGCTCGATTCACGACAGATGACCTCGCTGCTGGAGAGTGAACAGCGGCAGGGAATCATGATTGAGCAACACGTCGAAGCAGAGCTGTCACAGGATCCCCCTAACGATCTGATGTGGTGGCGTCGTCTGTTTCGGGCAGTGGAAAAGTGGGCACCGCCGGGTCAGCGGCTGCTGTTAGTGACAAGTGAAGGTCGGGTGATCGGCGCGCAACATAACGAAATGCAGGTTATCCGCAATTTTATCGGCCAGTCTGACAATGCCGATCATCCGCAAAAGAAGAAATATGGTCGTGTTGAGCTGGTAGGACCTTTCGCCGTTCGGGATGGCGAAGATAACTACCAGCTTTACATGATTCGTCCCGCCAACAGTTCCCAGCTCGATTTCGTGAATCTGCTGTTTGACCGTCCCCTGTTACTGCTTATCGTCACCATGCTCATCAGCTCCCCGCTACTGCTCTGGCTCGCCTGGAGCCTGGCACGTCCGGCACGTAAGCTGAAATATGCTGCCGACGAAGTCGCAAGCGGAAACCTGCGTCAGCATCCGGAACTGGAATCGGGCCCACAGGAGTTTCTGGCGGCGGGTTCCAGCTTTAACCAGATGGTCAGTGCGCTGGAGCGGATGATGACCGGTCAGCAACGTCTGTTATCAGATATCAGCCATGAACTTCGTACCCCGCTCACCCGTCTGCAACTGGCTACCGCGCTGCTGCGTCGGCGCCAGGGTGAAGGCAAAGAGCTGGGCCGCATTGAGATGGAAGCACAGCGTCTTGATGGCATGATTAACGATCTGCTGGTACTGTCGCGCACCCAGCATAAAAATGCGCTGGTCAGCGAAGCGATGAAGGCGAATCAGTTGTGGAATGGGGTGCTGGAAGATGCCCGCTTCGAAGCGGAGCAGATGGGCAAGAAGATGGATATTCCCTATCCGCCTGGCCCGTGGCCGCTTTATGGTAATCCCCATGCGCTGGAGAGTGCGCTGGAAAATATCGTACGCAATGCGCTGCGCTATTCACACACCCATATCAGCGTCAGCTTCTCCGTCGATATTTCCGGCATCACGGTACACGTTGATGACGATGGTCCTGGCGTGAGTCCGGAAGATCGTGAACAGATTTTCCGGCCTTTCTACCGTACCGATGAAGCACGCGATCGCGAATCAGGCGGCACCGGTCTTGGCCTGGCGATTGTTGAAACGGCAGTGCAGCAACATCGCGGCTGGGTTAAAGCGGATGACAGCCCATTGGGCGGCCTGCGTCTGACCCTCTGGTTGCCGCTCTACTCCTCCGCTCGCCAATAATTTGTTATGCTTCGGCCCCTGTCATCGGGGGCCTTATGCTTAACATTGTCTTGTTTGAACCAGAAATTCCGCCGAATACCGGCAATATCATCCGCCTGTGTGCCAATACTGGCTTTCAGCTTCATCTGATTCAGCCGCTTGGTTTTGCCTGGGATGACAAGCGTTTACGCCGCGCCGGGCTGGATTACCACGAATTTACTGCCATTAAATTCCACGCCGACTATCAGGCGTTTATCGCCTCAGAGTCGCCTGAGCGTCTGTTTGCGCTGACGACCAAAGGTACGCCCGCACACAGTGCCGTAGCGTACCAGGCTGGCGATTATCTGCTGTTTGGCCCGGAGAGCCGTGGACTTCCGGCTGAGATCTTAGCGGCGCTACCGGCTCAGCAGAAAATCCGTATCCCGATGAAAGCGGAAAGCCGCAGTATGAATTTGTCGAACGCCGTATCGGTGGTGGTCTATGAAGCCTGGCGCCAGCTTGATTTCGCGGGCGCGCTGATTAAAGACTAGATGCCGTCGCCAAACTGAAAACCCGCCAGGCTGCCATTAAAGTGCTGATCCATATCCATCGACGGCTTTTCACTGCCTGGCTTACCAACGATTCGCGCGGGTACGCCTGCTGCAGTGGTGTGCGGCGGCACGGGCTGTAACACCACGGAACCGGCACCGATTTTGGCTCCCTTGCCAACTTCAATATTGCCCAGGACTTTCGCACCGGCACCAATCATCACCCCTTCACGGATTTTCGGGTGACGATCGCCGCTGGTTTTGCCGGTTCCGCCCAGCGTAACCGATTGCAGGATCGAGACATCATTCTCAACCACGGCGGTTTCACCAATCACAATGCCTGTGGCATGGTCGAGCATGATGCCGTGGCCGATGTTGGCGGCGGGATGAATATCGACGGCAAAGGAGACGGAGATTTCATTCTGCAGATAAACCGCCAGCGCGCGCCGGCCTTCATTCCACAGCCAGTGACCAATGCGGTAGGCCTGTAAGGCGTGAAAACCTTTGAGGTAGAGCAGCGGCGTGGAGTATTTATCGACTGCCGGGTCACGCTGGCGCACCGCCTGAATATCGTACGCCGCTGACATAATCATCGACGGATCTTCACGGTAGGCTTCTTCAACGATTTCACGAATGGCGATGGCGGGCATAATCGGGTTAGCCAGCTTGTTGGCCAGCATATAACTCAGTGCGCTACCGAGATTTTCATGCTTGAGCAATGTCGCGTGGAAGAAGCTGGCCAGCATCGGCTCACAATCAGCCAGGGCGCGCGCTTCTGCTTTGATATTATTCCAGACCAGTTCTAACTCATCAGACGACATTGCTGTTTTCTCCCGATAAAAAAAGCGCCTGAATGGGCGCTGCAGGTGATGATGCTACGCGTCCTGCGTTAGCCAGTGCTGTTTTCGTCCTTCCTTGTTCGTCCCAGCAGACTCAATGCTGCATCTCTCGCCGGCTTTTCGCAATACAGCACCTGATAAATCTGCTCGGTGATCGGCATTTCCACACCAAAACGGGCTGCCAATGCTTTGACTTCTTTGGTGTTTCTGTAGCCTTCTACAACTTGTCCGATAATGCGTTGCGCGCTATCTACATCCTCACCCTGGCCCAGCATCATGCCAAAACGACGGTTACGCGACTGATTATCGGTACAGGTCAGCACCAGATCGCCCAGACCCGCCATCCCCATAAAGGTGGTGGGATCGGCACCCAGCGCGGCACCCAGCCGGCTCATTTCAGCCAGACCACGGGTGATCAGTGCGGTACGTGCATTCGCGCCAAAACCAATCCCGTCAGAGATCCCGGCACCGATAGCAATTACGTTTTTTACCGCGCCGCCCAGCTGTACGCCGATGAAGTCAGGGTTGTTATAAACGCGGAAGCTCTTACCGCAGTGCAGCTTCTGCTGCAGGTCGTCAGCAAACTGCGCATCCGTTGCGGCCAGCGCGATAGCCGTCGGTAATCCGGCAGCCAGCTCTTTCGCAAAGGTCGGTCCGGAGATCACGGCCAGCGGAATAGCATCGCCGACAATTTCCCGCGCCACATCCTGCAGCAGGCGTCCGGTCTCTTTTTCCAGCCCTTTGGTCGCCCAGACAATACGCGAGTCGGATCGCAGATGAGGCTTGATCTGCTGCAGCACCTCGCCAAACACATGACTCGGCACCACGATCAATAAATCGCGGCTGGCAGCAATAGCTTTAGTCAGATCAGGTTCAAGAGAAAGATGGTCGGGGAACGGGACATCAGGCAGGAAAGCGGTGTTGCAACGGTCACTCTGAAGCTGCGCCAGATGCGCCGGGTTATGTCCCCACAACAGCACCGGATGGCCGTTACGGGCCAGCGTAATCGCCAAAGCGGTGCCGTATGAACCGGCACCGATGACGCTAATCGAAGCGTGAGTTGTCATCAGGCATCCTGATGTGGTTCAGCACCTTCTTCACCTTGCTGCTGCTGCAGGTAGTTCATGAACAGCGCATCAAAGTTAACCGGTGCCAGGTTCAGCTGCGGGAAGGTACCACGTGATACCAGGCTGGTAATGCATTCGCGTGCGTACGGGAACAGGATGTTCGGGCAGTATGCGCCCAGGCAATGTGCCATCTGCGTTCCTTCGATACCGCTGATGGTGAAAATACCGGCCTGCTGAACTTCACACAGGAAAGCGGTCTCTTCGCCCACGGTGGCGGTTACAGTCACACGAAGTACCACTTCGTAAACTTCGTCAGCCAGCTGAGAAGATGCAGTGTCCAGATCCAGTTTAACGTCCGGTTCCCACTCTTTCTGGAAAACCTGTGGTGCATTTGGCGCTTCAAAAGAGATGTCTTTGGTGAATACGCGCTGAATCTGGAATTGCATTTCGTTAGTGTTATGTTCTGACATGTGACCAAATCCTATGTATGAGATTGTCCGGCGTAAAATTACGCCTGCAGTAAGGGATCTAAACCTTCGCGATTATCGAGTGCGAATAAGTCGTCGCAGCCACCAATGTGCTGCGCATCAATAAAAATCTGAGGCACGGTGGTGCGGCCGCTACGCTTGATCATCTCTTCGCGTTTCGCCATGTCTCCATCAATGGGGATCTCCTGAAACGATACGCCTTTTTGCGTTAACAGCGCCTTCGCCCGATGGCAGTAAGGACAGGTCGCCTTGGTATACACTTCAACATTTGCCATGATCAGCACCTCTGTAAGATTATTTGCCGCGAACTAACGGCAGATTTTCGCCGCTCCAGCCACTGATACCATCTTTCAGCACTGAAACCCGCTCAAAGCCGGCCGCGCTGAGATGCGCAGCAGAATCACCCGCGCTTTGTCCGGTTGCACACACCACAATTATGGGCTGCGCTTTATGCTTTGCCAGTTCGTCGATGTTGCCTTTTTTAATCTCAGCGGCTGCGACATTCAGCGCACCTGAAATATGGCCTCTGCGGAAATCGTCGCGCGAACGCACGTCTACAACTACCGCGTCCTCTTTATTAATCAGGCGGGTTGCTTCACCGCGGCTGATCGTTTTTACCTTAGAGAACATTCCTTTAACGGTAGTCACAATCACCAGAACGAGTAAAACGACCCATGCCAGACTCAGGATGGGGTGATTGCTTGCAAACTGCATAATTTCTTGCATGAGGGGTAACGACTCCAGACCGGGCTAATAAGCTAAAACAAGGGTTCTGAGTATACCTGCGCCACTTCGCATGTACAGATGCTATGCGGCCAGAGTATCGATTTGTGCTTCATTTTCCAAAAAAAGTGGCTGAATAGCAAAAATGGCGTAAGGCTTAATCCATGTCATTGTGAAAGTGGACATAACTGGAAAAGCAAATGCCAGTGGGGAGCACTGGTAAGCGGCGGTTCATCGTGGAATAATCATTGGCCTATGAAGGGAAAAACAACCGTTTCGCACACAAGGACCCGTCCCAACGGCGATAACCTGCCGTTGTTCACACACTTGTCCAGCCTCTCCCTTAGCCTGCTTTGTGCGGGGGCACTGTTATTGCCTGCCGCCGCCGTTAGTGCAGAAGACAGCAAATCTCAGCTGCAATCTATTCAGCAAAACATCGCTGAAAAAGAGAAAAGCGTTAAAGCGCAAAAGTTGCAGCGCAGCAAATTACTGGATCAGTTGCAGAGCCAGGAAAAAATCATCGCTCAGGCGAGCCGTCAGTTGCGTGACACCCGCAATAGCCTCAACGCCCTGAATGACGAAATCAAACAGCTTGCCACCTCCATCGCCCGCCTTGAAAAACAGCAAACCCAACAGGAAAACCTGCTTTCAGAGCAGCTTGATGCGGCGTTTCGTCAGGGTAAGCACAACGGTGTACAGCTGTTGATGGGCGGTGAAGAGAGTCAGCGCAGCGAGCGTATTCTGGCCTATTTCGGCTATCTGAATGCGGCGCGCCAGAAAAGTATCGAATCGCTGCAACAGACGCGTCAGGATTTGGCTCAGCAACGCGCCACGCTGGAGCAGAAGCAACAGCAGCAGAAAGGCTTATTAGCGCAGCAGCAGGGCCAGCAGCAGAAGCTGCAACAGGCGAGCGAAGCGCGGAAAAAAACCCTGACGACACTGGAAAGCGCGCTGGAAAAAGATCAGGCCGATCTGGTCGAGATGCGTCAGAACGAAAGCCGTCTGCAGAATAAGATCGCCCGTGCGGAACGCGAGGCGCGCGAGCGCGCCGCCCGTGAAGCGCGTGAGGCGGAAAAAGTGCGTCAGCGTCAGGCGCAGGCGAAAGCCAAAGGCTCCAGCTATCAGCCGACTCAGAGCGAACGCGAACTGGTGGCGCGCACCGGTGGACTCGGTCGCGCCGGCGGGCAGGCCTTGTGGCCGGTACGCGGACGCATTGAACATCGCTTTGGTGAACAGCTGCAGGGTGAACTGCGCTGGAAAGGACTGGTGATTGATGCGCGCGAAGGTACCGAGGTGAAAGCTATCGCCGATGGCCGCGTGCTGATGGCCGACTGGTTACAGGGCTACGGCCTGGTGGTCGTGCTGGAACATGGTAAAGGCGATATGAGCCTGTATGGCTACAACCAAAGTGCGCTGGTGAGCGTGGGTACGCAGGTGAAGGCAGGACAGCCTATCGCACTGGTGGGCACCAGTGGTGGCCGCGGTACCCCGTCGCTCTATTTTGAAATCCGACGTCAGGGACAGGCCGTCAATCCACTCCCGTGGTTAGGAAAATAGGTTTTGCTGCAACTTCGAAAAATCCCCGTTCTGTTGAGCGCCCTGCTGTTCAGCTACGCTGCGCAGGCGGGCAAACTGGCCATTGTCATCGATGACGTAGGCTATCGCCCTGCCGAAGAGAACAAGGTCCTGCAGATGCCGCAGGCCATTTCAGTGGCGGTTTTGCCCAACGCGCCACATGCCCGTGAAATGGCCACCAAAGCGCACCAGAGTGGTCACGAAGTGTTGATCCATCTGCCCATGGCACCGCTGAGCAAGCAGCCGCTGGAAAAAGATACCTTAACGCCGGAGATGAGCAGCGAAGAAGTTACCCGCATCATGCGCAATGCGGTTAACAACGTGCCTTATGCCGTAGGTCTGAACAACCATATGGGCAGCAGGATGACCTCCAGCCTGCCCGGCATGCAGAAAGTGATGCAGGCGCTGAACCACTACAATCTCTACTTTCTGGATAGCATGACCATCGCTAACAGTCAGGCTGTTCCTGCCGCACAGGGCACCCAGGTCAGGGTATTAAAACGCCGGGTATTTCTGGATGACAGCCAGGATATTAATGCCATCCGCCAGCAGTTCAGTCGGGCGGTGAAACTGGCGCAGCGCGACGGTTACGCCATTGCCATTGGTCATCCCCACCCTAACACCGTGCGGGTGCTGCAGCAGATGTTACCCACATTGCCAGCCGACGTTACGCTGGTTCGTCCCAGTCAGCTGCTGAACGAATCACTGCACAGCGGCTCACGGCCGCCTGTGGCGCCGGCAAAACCGGTGACACCGCGCTTCCAGCCTGCAGACCTGTGTAAACCGAAACAGCCGCTGGCGCCGGTTCCTGCCACCCGAGCCTTAGCGGTAATAGCGGAAAGCGTGAATAACAGCCCGCTGTTTAACACGCTAAAAAATCTGTTCTGAATTTGCTATGAATGCTAAGTGTTCAGCTTAGCGTTCATTTATACGCAGAAATTACTATAATCCTGGGTCGGGCGATAACGTGCTGTGCGGGAACAGTGATAGGGATGACGATTATTAAACAAAAAATCCTGCTGCTGGATAACGGCAGAGAGTGGGGCGGCGGCACCAACAGTATGCTGGAGCTGTTGAAGCGTATCGATCGTCAAAAGTTTGATATCACCTGCTGCTTCTATCACAACTACAGCCGTGGCAACGACGAAACCATTGAGGCCACGCTGAATGCGCTGGCTATCCCGGTCTTTTTTATTCCGCAAATCAGGCAGCCACGCTGGGCAAAGTTTGTTAAAGAAGTCGCGCGGGCACTGCTGTTTTTTAATAAAAAGCTCAAGAAGCGCGCCATCGATCAGATTGATACTCACTGGCGCATCATGCCCAATGCCAGCAAAATCAATTCACTGCTGCAGCTGGGGAAGTTTGACACGCTCTATATGAATAACCAGCCCAGCACCAATGTGGAAGGTTATCTGGCGGCGCGCAGCCTGGATGTTGCGGTAGTGCAACACTGCCGTATCGATCCGGTACTGGAACCGCGGCTGGTCAGCATGGTCAATCAGGATTGCCAGGCGATCATTGCCGTGTCACAGGGCGTGAATAACACCCTGCGCAGCCACGGTGTTGATGCGGAACGCTGTTTTACCGTCAATAACGCTATCGACATCCACCAGCCTCTGCCCGACCGCCTTGAAGTACGCCAGCGCTTTAAACTCTCCCCTTCGACCTTTGTGTTTGGCACGATCGGCTCGCTGATATTGCGTAAATCTAATCACCATATTCTGCAGGCACTGGGCCGTTTTAAACGCGCTAATCCCGATGCCGACTGGAAGATGGTGGTGGTCGGAGCGGGTCCGGAACTTCAGCATCTGCTGCAACTCGCTACCGCAGAGAACATCCAGCAGCATGTGGTCTTTACGGGCTTTCAGAACAACGCGCTGGATTACCTCACTGCCTTTGATGCGTTTATTCTTGCCTCACGCAGTGAGGGCTTACCAAGGGTGGTGCTGGAGGCGATGCTGGTGAATACCGCCGTAGTGGGATCCCGCGTGGTCGGCACTGCCGAATTGATCAGTCATGACGAAACCGGGCTGCTATTTGATTATGGCAACGTGGTGCAACTGACCCAGCATCTGACCGCACTGTGGCAGGATGCGGATTTACGTCAACGCCTGATCAATGCGGCAGCGAAACGCGTACGTGAACAGTACGCTATTGAAACTTATATCAGCGGCGTCGAGAATATTTTGCAAAGCGTCGTGAAAAAGAAACCTCATGCTTAATTTTTTAAATCCCCGTTATCGCCATATCAGAGCGAGCCATAACCTGCCTTATTCGCAGAAAGAGGTTCAGGGCACTGTACCGGTAACCTCGGTCGTGATTCCCTGCACCGGCGCGGACTATATTGAAGAAGCCCTGCTCAGTGCCGATTTTGC
Source organism: Pantoea sp. RG18 (assembly GCF_025910075.1). Classification (NCBI taxonomy): domain Bacteria; kingdom Pseudomonadati; phylum Pseudomonadota; class Gammaproteobacteria; order Enterobacterales; family Erwiniaceae; genus Pantoea; species Pantoea sp. RG18. The sequence goes on along the minus strand of NZ_JAPCIL010000013.1, from coordinate 59,831 downwards.
GGCGCGCTTTGCGACAGAGGCTGAAGAGATCGTAATTGTCAGCGATCAGCCGGCTCACGCCTTTGGCAGCCTGCCAGTAAAAACCCGCGTGGCGACGCTGGATGTCCCGCATCGGGAAGAGAGCTATCGCTACAAGCAGATCTATCGCAGTCGTTTGATTAAATTGCAGGCGCCCTTACAGGCAAAAGGCGACGGCATTCTGATGATCGATTCCGACCTCAATCTGCTTAAGATGCCGGAGATCATGATGAAGCCCGGCCATCTCTATTCCAGTTTTCGTCAGGGGAAAATGATTGCCAAGCTGGCTGATGCGCCGGAAGAGGCGATTCCCGCCTACTACCCGCACAGTATCCGGCCCTGGCTGGTGGATCACGTGAATGGGGCTTACCTGGCTGCCACCCGTGAAGTCTGGCAGCGTATTTCACCGCTGTGGCTGACGCTGTTTAATGATACCTGGAATTTAATGAACGACAGCCAGCCGCCTACTGACCAGCTGCCGCTCGCGGTATTGCTGGACATGCTGGATATTAAAACCGTCAATCTGGGCGAATGGGCTAACTGGCCGGTATCAAAGAAAATTGGCGGTCAGTCGGCGGTGATCCCGCCTGAAGTGGTAGGCGCACATGGCGGCTTTCCGCTGTCGGAATGGCAAAAATACCTCGCCGATCCGCAACAGCCGCTGAACTTCAAAGGCCAGGACTACACGCGCAAAGTGCGCTACCTGACCGATGAAGAGAAAAAACAGAGCTAATCATACGGCCGCCCTGGCGGCCGCAGTTTTAATCCCAGCTCAGTATCACCTTTCCCGAGCGTCCAGAGCGCATCTCATCAAAGCCCTGCTGGAAATCGTCGATTCCATAGCGATGGGTAATAACCGGCGTTAAATCAAGCCCGGACTGGATCAGCGCCGCCATTTTATACCAGGTTTCAAACATCTCCCGGCCATAAATGCCCTTGATAAAAAGCCCTTTGAAGATCACCTGGTTCCAGTCGATCGCCATTTCACCCGGCGGGATGCCCAGCAGTGCAATCCGCCCCCCGTGGTTCATTACCTTCAGCAATGAACGGAAGGCAGGCGGTGCACCAGACATCTCCAGTCCGACATCGAATCCCTCCGTCATGCCCAGCGAGTGCATCACGTCTCGCAGATCCTCATTCGCCACATTGACCGCGCGCGTGACGCCCATTTTGCGCGCCAGTGACAGACGATACTCATTGATGTCCGTGATCACCACGTTACGTGCGCCGACATGGCGACAGACCGCGGCGGCCATGATGCCGATAGGACCCGCGCCGGAGATCAGCACATCCTCACCCACCAGATCGAACGATAGCGCGGTATGCACGGCGTTGCCGAATGGATCAAAGATTGCCGCCAGCTCATCGGAAATGTTGTCGGGAATTTTGAACGCATTGAAGGCCGGGATAACCAGATACTCTGCAAAACAGCCCTGGCGGTTAACGCCTACACCCATTGTGTTACGGCATAAATGCGTTCGCCCGGCACGGCAATTGCGGCAATGTCCGCAGGTAATGTGCCCCTCGCCCGAGACCCGATCGCCAATCGTAAAGCCTTTCACTTCCTGTCCTATCGCAACCACTTCCCCCACATATTCATGACCGACAATCATCGGTACCGGAATGGTTTTGCGCGACCAGTCATCCCAGTTGTAGATATGGACATCGGTACCGCAGATAGCGGTTTTGCGAATCTTAATCAGCAAATCGTTGTGGCCCGGCTCCGGAACCGGCGCATCGGTCACCATCCAGATGCCCGTTTCCTTCTTGAGTTTGGCGAGTGCTTTCATGACGGACTCCTCAGGCGATAACGCCCAGTTGTTTGCCGATACGGGTAAAGGCCGCCACCGCACGTTCCAGCTGTTGCTGGGTATGCGCCGCAGAGATTTGGGTGCGAATGCGTGCCTGACCTTTTGGCACCACCGGATAGAAGAAGCCGGTAACGTAGATGCCTTCCTGTTGCAGCAGGCGGGCGAACTCCTGGGCGACGCTGGCTTCACCCAGCATCACCGGGATAATGGCGTGATCGGCTCCCGCCAGCGTAAAGCCCGCCGCCGTCATCTGCTCCCGGAAGTAACGGGCGTTGTCCCACAGACGCTGACGCAGCCCGTCGCCTTCACTGAGCAGATCCAGCACCCGCAGCGAGGCGGCAACAATGGCCGGGGCCAGCGAGTTAGAGAACAGATAGGGACGGGAACGCTGGCGCAGCCACTCCACCACTTCTGCTTTTGCGGCGGTGTAGCCACCGGAGGCGCCACCCAGCGCTTTACCCAGCGTGCCGGTAATGATGTCGACCCGGCCCATGACGTCGCAATATTCATGGGTTCCGCGTCCGGCGTTCCCGACAAAGCCCACCGCATGGGAATCATCCACCATCACCAGCGCAGAGAACTCGTCGGCCAGATCGCAGATAGCGGGCAGATTCGCAATTACCCCATCCATTGAGAAGACCCCATCGGTGGCGATCAGAATATGACGCGCGCCTTTAGCGCGCGCTTCCTGCAAGCAGGCGCGCAGCTGCGCCATATCGTTATTGGCATAGCGGTAACGCTGCGCTTTGCACAGCCGGACGCCATCGATAATGGAAGCGTGGTTCAGCGCATCAGAGATGACGGCATCCTGCGCATCAAGCAGGGTTTCAAACAGGCCGCCATTGGCATCGAAACAGGAGGAGTAAAGAATGGCATCCTCCATGCCGAGAAAGTCTGCCAGCCGCTTTTCCAGCTGCTTATGACTATCCTGCGTGCCGCAAATAAAGCGCACCGACGCCATACCAAAACCATGCGAATCCATCCCCTCTTTCGCCGCCTGAATCAGCGCCGGATGGTTCGCTAAACCTAAGTAGTTATTAGCACAGAAGTTAATCACCGCCGGGTTATCGCCAACCGCGATCTCCGTCTGCTGGGCAGAGGTGATGATCCGCTCCTGTTTAAACAGTCCTTCCTGACGTGCATCATCAAGTTGCTGACGAAGTTGTTGATAAAATTGCGCAGGCATCATTGCTCTCCTCAGATGGCAAAAATCTGGCATATCTTACTGAACAGGCCGCTTCTTCACGATAAATCGCCCAACAGAATGTCATTTTTGCAGCATAGTTCACGCCGCAAGGATGTACGCACAAAGCGTTACAGAGTCATCTGGCTGTCTGCACCCTGATGAAATGTTATGATGTGAGGTATTCGTGTGTGAAACCTCCTGTTTCACCCCACAACGTTGAAGGTAACAACATGATTATCGTAACTGGCGGCGCAGGAATGATTGGCAGCAACATCGTCAAAGCGCTGAACGATCGCGGTCACACCGACATTCTGGTGGTGGATAATCTGAAGGATGGCACCAAGTTTGCCAATTTAGTCGACCTGGATATCGTCGATTACATGGACAAAGAAGAGTTCCTGATGAGCGTGATGGCGGGCGATGATTTAGGCCCGATCGAAGCGGTGTTCCATCAGGGCGCCTGCTCCTCCACCACCGAGTGGGATGGCAAGTACATGATGGAGAACAACTATCAGTACTCCAAAGAGCTGCTGCACTTCTGTCTTGAGCGCGAGATCCCGTTCCTCTACGCCTCTTCCGCAGCGACCTACGGCGGACGCAACGAGAATTTCATTGAAGAGCGTCAGTATGAGCAGCCGCTTAATGTTTATGGCTACTCTAAGATGCTGTTCGACCATTACGTCCGTCAGATGCTGCCGGAAGCGAACTCGCCGGTATGCGGCTTCCGCTATTTCAACGTCTATGGACCGCGTGAAGGCCACAAGGGCAGCATGGCAAGCGTGGCATTCCATCTGAACACGCAGATCAGCAACGATGAAAATCCAAAACTGTTTGAAGGCAGCGACGGCTTTAAACGTGATTTCATCCACGTTGATGATGTTGCGGAAGTGAACCTGTGGTGCTGGGAAAATGGCGTCTCCGGGATTTACAACTGTGGCACAGGCCGCGCCGAGTCCTTCCAGGAAGTGGCTGACGCAGTACTGAAGTTCCACCAGAAAGGTCAGATCGAGTACATCCCGTTCCCGGAAAAACTCAAAGGACGGTACCAGGCCTATACTCAGGCCGATCTCACTAAGCTGCGTGCGGCCGGCTACGACAAGCCATTTAAAACGGTGGCGCAGGGCGTCGCTGACTATATGGTCTGGCTGAACCGTAACGCATAAAGGAAGCTGCTCCGGCGATGAAAATTCTGGTAATCGGCCCGTCGTGGGTCGGCGATATGATGATGTCGCAAAGTCTCTATCGCACCCTCAAGGCCGAACATCCCGATGCGGTGATTGACGTGATGGCACCTGCATGGTGCCGTCCGTTGTTGTCACGCATGCCGGAGGTGAATCAGGCGCTGGCGATGCCACTTGGGCATGGCGCGCTGGAAATCGGTGAGCGTCGCCGGTTGGGCAAAGTGCTGCGCGCCAGTCACTACGACCGTGCTTATGTGCTGCCTAACTCCTTCAAGTCGGCGCTGGTCCCCTTCTTTGCCGGAATAAAACGCCGCGTCGGCTGGCGCGGTGAAATGCGCTATGGCCTGCTGAATGATTTGCGCGTGCTGGATAAAGCCGCGTTTCCGCTGATGGTTGAGCGCTACGTTGCGCTGGGCTACGACACACCTGTTGCGTCGGCGGCGCAGCTGCCACAGCCGCTGTTGTGGCCAAAACTGCAGGTTGAAGAGCAGGAAAAAATTGAAACGGCCGCACAGTTTCAGCTCGCCGCGACCCGTCCGGTCATCGGTTTTTGTCCGGGCGCTGAATTTGGTCCGGCCAAACGCTGGCCGCACTATCACTACGCCACGCTGGCCCGCCAGTTGATTGCTGAAGGCTTTCAGATCGTGCTGTTTGGCTCCGCCAAAGATCGCCCGACCGGCGAAGAGATTATCGCGGCGCTGCCCGAAGAGGCTCGCGGCCACTGCCGTAATCTGGCGGGTGAAACCCAGCTGGAACAGGCGGTGATTCTGCTGGCACAATGCCGTGCCGTGGTCAGCAACGACTCCGGCCTGATGCATATCGCCGCGGCGCTGGATCGTCCACTGGTGGCGCTCTATGGACCAAGCAGTCCTGACTTTACGCCGCCGCTGGCAAAGCAGGCGCGAATTATTCGCCTGATTACCGGCTATCACAAAGTGCGCAAAGGCGATGCCGAACAGGGCTATCACCAGAGCCTGATCGATATTCAGCCTGAACGTGTACATCAGACGCTGAGCGAACTGCTCGCGCCACAGGAGGTGCCATGCACGTCCTGATTGTTAAAACCTCATCAATGGGCGATGTGCTGCATTCGCTCCCGGCACTGACCGATGCAATGCATGCCATTCCCGGCATCCGTTTCGACTGGGTAGTGGAAGAGAATTTCGCACAGATCCCTGGCTGGCATCCCGCAGTAGATAAGGTGTTACCGGTTGCGATTCGCCGCTGGCGCAAACACTGGTTTGGCAGTCAGCAGCGTGAAGAGCGCGTGCTGTTTAAGCGCGCGTTACAGTCACGTGAGTACGATATCGTGATTGATGCACAGGGCCTGATCAAAAGTGCCGCGCTGGTCACCCGCTTATCGAAAGGGGTGAAACATGGGCAGGACAGCCGCAGCGCGCGTGAGCCGTTCGCCAGCTGGTGGTATGACATCCGCCATGAGGTCAGTAAGCGACAGCACGCGGTTGAGCGGACGCGCGAACTGTTCGCCAAAAGCCTGGGCTATGAAAAACCGCAAAGTCAGGGTGACTACGCGATTGCCGGACACTTTCTGCATCATCTGCCCGCTGACGCACATCATTACCTGGTCTTTCTGCATGCCACAACGCGTGACAACAAGCATTGGCCGGAATCACACTGGCGACAGCTGATTGAGCAGATGCAGCCCAGCGGGTTGCGGGTGAAATTGCCCTGGGGTGCTGAACATGAGCATCAGCGTGCGCAGCGCCTTGCAGAAGGATTTGAGCATGTCGATGTACTGCCTAAGCTGACGCTGGAAGCGATAGCACAACAGCTGGCGGGCGCACGCGCGGTGGTCTCAGTGGATACCGGATTGAGCCATCTGACGGCGGCACTGGATCGCCCCAACCTCACGCTTTATGGTCCGACCGATCCTGGACTGATTGGCGGTTACGGGCAGAACCAACAGGCATTGAGCGCCCCGAATCATAATCTGGCGGAGCTGACTGCTGACACGGTGGCAGAGAAACTGCGGGCCGTTATTACGGAAAACATGCCATGAACTATGTGCTGATCTACCTGCTGTTGCTGCCTTTCCGGGCCATAATGCGGCTGTTTTACCGGCCAACCGGACGCAGCCTGATCATCCAGACGGCGAAGATTGGTGATTTTATTAATATCACCCCGATGCTGCGCGCACTGGGTCAGTCTGAGTTGCTGATCAGCAAAGCGGTGGAGCCGCTGGCGCGTCACGATGACACGGTCAGCCGCTATTTCCTGATTGAAGAGGCGAAGCGCAGCTTTTTTGCCAAACTGAAGCTCGCGTTCACTCTGATGAACCGCTATGACAACGTCTATCTGGTGCAGCCAAACAGCGTGAACCTGTTTTTCGCCGCGCTCTGCAACGCATCGAACAAGCAGTTTCTGCGCACCTATGTGCGTAAGTCCTACCATAAGACCTTCTATCGCAGCGCCAGCGGTATTGTCGACCACACCAAAACGGATTTAACGCTCGACAGCTACCTGAAGCTGATTAATCGTGACTACCGCTACACAGATTTCCCTAAGCATGCGACCTCACCGCTCTGGCAGCCGCCTGCGCCGCCCGCCGCGCTGCTTAATCCGCGCAGCGGTATTAAAATTGGCATCAGTATTTCTGCTGGTAACCGGGCTAAAACCATTCCTGCCAGCATCTGGCAGCAGCTGATGGCGTCGCTGGCTGACCTGCCCTGCACCTTTTATGTGTTTGGCCCACCGGCTGAGCAGCCGTGGCTGGATGAGTTACTGAGCCTGACCGGCCCGAAAGACAATATCGTCAGTCTGATTGGTGAGCTAAAACTGGAAGAGGTTCCGTGGGCCATTGCACAGATGGATTTCTACATCTCCTCTGACTCTGGCAATGCTTATATTGCGGATGCGCAGCAGATACCGGTGATCATGCTTTATGGCCCGTGTGAAGTCCGGGAACAGCGTCCGGTCAATAACGTTTTGTTTATCGGACCGGATAATATTGCTGCGTCGACGTTCGTTTTTGCCACCCGTTTTCAGTTTGATCAGCCTGCTGAAAAATTATTCGGGCTGGATCACGATAAACTGACTAGAATACAAACGTTTATTACTCATAATCTGGAATAGTGAAGCGTAATGGCAATTACCCCTCTTGCTGAGGCCGTTCAGCAAAGTCAGCTGCTGGTTAACACGCTTGCTGACACGGATGATAATCCGGTTCATGTTGCGTTTGGCATCAACTACGCCTACGCGCGTGGCCTGGGCATTACGTTGTTTTCACTTCTCAGCCATCATCCTGATACCGCTTTCCACGCCCATGTTTTTTCAGACTCGCTTTGCGAAGAGGATGTGGAAAAACTGCGTTCACTGGCCACGGGCCATCGTCTGGCGATCACGCTGCATATCTTTAACCGTGCCTGGGTTGATCAGCTGCCTGCGGTCGGACGCTATCCCAAAAGTATCCACTACCGTTTCCTGATCCCGGAAACCGTAGCGAGCTACAGCGATCGGGTGATCTATATTGATGCTGACACCCTGGTGGTGGGCGACTACTCTCCCCTGTTCACACTGGATATCACTGATTACACGCTGGCGGCCTGTAATGACACACCGCGAGCGCGACATAACCAGTGCGCAAGGCTGGGGCTGAAGCACCACCACTATTTCAACTCCGGCTTTATGCTGATTAATATTCCACGCTGGCTCGAAAGGCAGACCACCGCGCGCATTACCGACGTGCTGGTAACGCGGGGCGCAGAGTTTGGTTTTCCCGATCAGGATGCGCTGAATATCGTGCTGGAGGATGAGGTCCTGATCCTGCCAGACCGCTATAACCACATTTACGACATCATCGCCAATAAAGTCTGGGATCACACGAGCGTGCCAGAAGAGACGGTAATGATTCACTACACCGGTAAATGCAAACCCTGGCATGCATGGGCTGGCAGCGATCTTTCCCAGCGCTACTACAGCTATTACCAGCGCTCCCCCTGGGCTTCACAACCGCTTGATACGCCAAAGCATTATAAAGAGATGAAGCGATTCGCCCGCGTAAAGTGGCATCAGAAACAGTATGCTGAAAGCCTGAGCTGGATGATGAAGTATGTCAGTCTCAAGTTTTTTAAGCAGAGTGAGCAATAGCACACTCAGGTTTATCAGATTGATACGGGCGCTGTTATTTCAGCGCCTGACTTTCCCGCCATTTATCCCGCCAGCTGTTTGCCACAACCTCTGTAATAACGGCGCTGACAGCAAGCCAGCATAATAATCTGTTTACCTGCACGGCCACATTGCGTAAAAAAAGCGCATATAGCGCATTATTATTGTCGGGCGTGGTTTTTAGTAAAGCAGGGATGCAACATCGTTTTATAATTGTGAACTCCCTGATTTCACTCTGCTGATTTGGAAATGATTTATGACGAGGCAACGCCTTTTCGCAGTGAATACAATGCTGGTGCAGATATTGTCATGAGTACTTCTCCTCTGCTGAGTATCATTACCCCGATGTACAATGCGGGCAGCATGTTTGATGAGTTCATGCAGTCACTGCTGGCGCAGACGCTGACTCTGCTTGAGATCATTATCGTCGATGACGGTTCAACCGATGGCTCAGGCGAGCGCGCCGATCAGTATGCACAGCAGCATTCTCACATTCGTGTGATACATCAGAAAAATGGCGGCGTCTCGCGCGCCCGCAACGCCGGACTGGCGATTGCCCGCGGGAAATATGTCACCTTCCCTGATGCGGATGACACCATGCAACCCGATATGTATCAGACGCTGGTGACGCTGGCGGAAGCAGATAATCTGGATGCGGCACAGTGCAACGCCGAGTGGTTTTTCAAACACAGCCAGCGGGTAAAGCCGCTGATTCCGCTGGATCGCCTGCGCAGCACGCCGGTGCTGAGCGGTGCCGACTGGCTGAATACCGCGCTAAAAACCCATCGTTATATGCATGTGGTCTGGCTGGGCATCTATCGCCGGGAACTGATTGAGCAGCATCAGTTGCAGTTTGAACCCGGCCTGCATCATCAGGATATTCCCTGGACCACCGAGTTTATGCTGCTGGCAAAACGCGTGCGTTATACCGAAGCGGTACTCTATCGCTACTATATGCACGACGCCTCAATCAGCAATCGCAAACGTACCGGCGAGCGCAACGTAGAGTATCAGCGTCACTACATGAAGATTGCGCGACTGCTGGAAGAGCTCAATGACCGCTATCGTGACCGCGTGAAGATCTACCCGTCGTTTCACTATCAGGTGACCCATGAAGCGCTCAGCGTTTGCCACAGTGTAAGACGTGAGCCTGACGCCCGCGCACGCCAGGCAATCATTGCCGAGCTGTTCGCCACCCGGACGCACCTGCGCATGTTACGCAACGCCCGGGGAATTAAGCAGTGGTATCAGTTGCTGTTGTGGCTGGCCCGGCTCTATCGCTGGCGTGATAAATAACCTTTGAGGCTGGCTTTATCCTAAAAAGGGTTTGCCCTACAATCGGTTCACTGAATTCTGAGAACTCTTGTTTATGGCCAGCCTGACTCCAGCAAACATCTCTCCAAAAAATATATTACTGATTAAGCTGCGCCATCATGGTGACATGCTGCTCACAACGCCCGCCATCAATGCGCTTCATGAGCGTTATCCGCAGGCCAGCATCGACGTGTTGCTCTATCAGGAGACGCGTCCGATGCTGGAAGCGCATCCGGCTATCCGCCATTTGCACGTCATCGATCGTAAATGGAAGCAGGAGGGCACCTGGCGCAAGCTGGGCCATGAGCGTGCATTAATTCGCGCCATACGTGACGCACATTATGATCTGGTGATTAATCTGGCCGATCAGTGGCGGGCTGCCCTGATTACGCGGCTCTCTGCGGCACCCGTTCGCATCGGTTTTGCCTATAAAAAACGCGATAACGTCCTGTGGCGATGGTGTCACAACCAGCTAGTCTCCACACACAATCACAGCAAGCTGCATACCGTTGAGCAGAATATGTCGGCGCTGGCACCCCTCGGCATCAGCAGCGACGGCGCACGGGTCTCAATGCACTACAGCGACGCTGACCAGCAAATTGTGCTGACCCGACTGGCAGAACACCAGGTAACCGCGCCCTATATTGTGGTGCAGCCGACCTCACGCTGGGGCTTTAAATGCTGGGAAGAGGAGAGTGTTGCCGCCACGCTCGATCAGCTGGCGCAGCCGGGCCGCAAAGTGGTGCTGACCGCCGGGCCGGACAAACAGGAGCTGGCGATGATCAACCGCATTCGGGCACTGTGTGCGTCGCCGGATGTGGTTTCGCTGGCCGGTCAGTTTACTCTGCCACAGCTGGCGGCGCTTATCGATCATGCCCGGCTGTTTATTGGTGTCGACTCTGCACCAATGCACATGGCCGCCGCACTTGAAACGCCCTGTATTGCGCTGTTTGGCCCGACCAAGCTGCAGCACTGGCGGCCATGGGGCGACAATAATCATGTCATCTGGGCGGGGGATTATGGCCCGCTGCCCTCACCCGATTCCATCGACACCAAAACAGACCAGCGTTATCTGTCGGCCATTCCGGTGAAGGATGTGGTCGCGGCAGCGAGGAGTTATCTGAATGAGTAAGTTACGGCTGGCGATTGTCCGGCAGAAATATCGTCCGGATGGCGGTGCCGAGCGTTTTATCTCGCGCGCGCTGGAAGCGCTGGGCAGCGAGCAGCTCGATCTCAACATCATTACCCGCAGCTGGCAGGGCACACCCAATCCTGACTGGCATCTGCATATCTGTAATCCTGCAAAGCTGGGCCGGGTATCCCGTGAGCGCGGTTTTGCCCTTGCAGCACGCGCCTGCTGGGAGCGCGAAAAGTTCGATATTGTGCAAAGCCACGAGCGCATCGCGGGCTGTGATATTTTTCGCGCGGGTGATGGTGTTCATCGCGTCTGGCTGGAACAGCGCGCCCGCATCGTCTCATCGTGGCAACGACTGAGTGCTGTGCTCAGCCCTTATCATCGCTATGTCCTGCAGGCGGAAGCGGAGATGTTTAACTCTCCGACGCTGAAAGCGGTAATCTGTAATTCTGAGATGGTAAAGCGCGATATCCTGCGCTGTTTCTCGCTCGACGCCGGAAAAATCCACGTTATTCATAATGCTATCGATGCCAGCCGTTTCCAGCCCGCCACGGAAGCTGCACGTCGCGCCACCCGTCAGCAGCTGGCGCTGCCCGATGCGGCCACCGTACTGATTTATGTCGGCTCCGGCTTTGAACGCAAGGGGTTGAAAGCGGCGATAAAGGCGCTGGCTGCCAGCGACCGTTATCTGATTGTGGTGGGTCAGGATAAGCAACTGCAACGGTATCAGCAGCTGGCAAATCAGCTTAACTGTCTGGATCGCCTGCGCTTTGTCGGCGTACAGCAGGATGTGCAGCCGTTCTATCACGCGGCTGATGGCCTGCTGCTGCCCACCCTCTACGATCCTTTTCCTAATGTGGTACTGGAGGCGATGGCCTGCGGCTTACCGGTGATTACCAGCACTGGCTGCGGTGGCGCAGAATTTATTACCGCTGGTCAGGAAGGCTTCGTCTGTGATGCGTTGGATATCAACGGGTTAAATCAGGCTGTTAATGCAATACCGGCGCTTTCCGTCGATTCACGAATGGGTGACGCGGCGCGGCGCAAAATTGAACCTTATGGTCCACAACGGCTGGCGCAGGCGCTGACTTCGCTTTATCAGCAGGTCCTGAGCAGCAACTGACAATGTGGGATGAGTGCATGCGGGGTTTCTGATAACATGCCGCCATCTGATTTTAATCTGCTTTTAGACGCGAATTTGCTGTAACGGTAACTATGACGACCTTTTACACCGCATTGCTCTACTTAATTCAGCCACTGATTTGGCTGCGCCTGTGGCTGCGCGGTCGTAAAGCGCCTGCCTATCGCAAACGCTGGGCAGAACGCTATGGCTATTGTGTCGGCAAAGTTAAGCCCGACGGCATTGTGCTGCACTCGGTCTCTGTGGGTGAAACCCTGGCTGCGATCCCGCTGGTGCGCGCTCTGCGTCATCGTTACCCGACCCTGCCGATTACCGTCACCACCATGACGCCTACCGGCTCTGAACGCGCGCAATCTGCATTTGGCAAAGATGTGCATCACGTCTATCTGCCTTATGATCTGCCGGGTTCGATTAATCGTTTTCTGGATACGGTCAACCCACGCCTGGTGATCATCATGGAAACCGAGCTGTGGCCGAATATTATCCGCATTCTGCACCAGCGTAATATTCCGCTGGTGATCGCCAATGCCCGCCTCTCGGCCCGATCGGCCAAAGGCTACCGCAAGCTGGGTAAATTCATGCGCCGACTGTTGCAGAGCATCACGCTTATCGCGGCGCAGAATGCGGAAGATGGCGACCGCTTCCTGAGCCTGGGCCTGAAACGTTCTCAACTAACGATTACCGGCAGCCTGAAGTTTGATATTTCCGTGACGCCAGAACTGGCCGCCAGAGCGGTGACGCTGCGTCGTCAGTGGGCGCCGCGCCGTCCGGTGTGGATCGCCACCAGCACGCACGAAGGTGAAGAGGCCATTGTGCTGGATGCTCATCGCCGCCTGCTGCAGACCTTCCCGGATTTGCTGCTGATTCTGGTGCCCCGCCATCCCGAGCGTTTTAACGATGCCCGTGAACTGACGCAGGAACGCGGCTTCAGTTTTATCCTGCGCAGCAGCGGCGAGATCCCTTCTGGCTCAACGCAGGTGGTTATCGGAGACTCAATGGGCGAACTGATGCTGCTATACGGCATTGCCGATCTGGCCTTTGTCGGCGGCAGCCTGGTTGAACGGGGTGGACACAACCCGCTGGAGCCTGCTGCCCATGCGCTTCCGGTTCTGATGGGACCCCATATCTGGAACTTCAAAGATATCTGCAGCAAGTTGCAGGAAGGCCAGGGGCTGATCACCGTCACCGACGTGATTTCGCTGGAAAAAGAGGTCACCAACCTGTTACAGGATGATGATTACCGCCGTTATTACGGACGTCATGCGGTAGACGTGCTGCACCAGAATCAGGGTGCGCTACAGCGTCTGCTACAGTTACTCGAACCGCATCTGCCACCACGGGCCCACTAATGTCAGCACGCCAACGTCTTTCCGTGGTGATGATCGCCAAAAACGAAGCGGAACTGCTGCCTGACTGCCTGGCCTCGGTCAGTTGGGCCGATGAAATTATCGTGCTGGACTCAGGCAGCCATGACAACAGTGTCGACATCGCCTCACAGGCTGGGGCGAAGGTCTACCACAATGATGACTGGCAGGGCTATGGCATCCAGCGCCAGCGCGCGCAGCACTATGCCACCGGCGACATGATTCTGATGATCGATGCGGATGAACGCGTGACACCTGAACTGCGCGCCGCGATTGAGCAGGTGCTGGTCGCGCCACCCAGCCGTACGGTTTATAGCCTGGGCCGCAGTAATCTGTTTCTCGGCCGCTTTATGCGCCATAGCGGCTGGTATCCTGACCGCGTCATGCGACTCTACCCACGCACCTTCCGCTACAATGACAATCTGGTGCATGAATCACTGCAGAGTGACGGCGCGCCGGTGGTGGCATTACCCGGCGATCTGCAGCATCTGACCTGCCGCGATTTAATCGCCTTTCAGCGCAAGCAGCTGGCTTATGCCGAAGCCTGGGCTACGGAACGCCATCGGCGCGGTAAGCGTTGCAGCCTGTTTTCTCTGTTCAGCCATACGCTGGGCGCGTTTATGAAAACCCTGCTGCTGCGTGCCGGTTTTCTTGACGGAAAGCAGGGCTGGATTCTGGCGGTGGTCAATGCGCAATATACCTTCAATAAATATTCAGCCCTCTGGGCGCTGAATCATGCTTCGGCAAAAGGGCGAGTATGATCACGAAAGCCATCTATCCCGGAACGTTCGATCCTGTGACGCTCGGCCATCTCGACATCGTGACGCGAGCAGCGCAGATGTTTGATCAGGTCATTCTGGCCGTTGCCGCCAGCCCCAGCAAAAAACCAATGTTCAGCCTGGATGAGCGCGTGGCGCTGGCCGGTGAAGTGATAGCCCATCTGCCCAACGTTGAAGTGGTCGGATTCAGCGACCTGATGGCGAATTTCGCCCGTGACCAGCAGGCGAATGTGCTGGTTCGTGGCTTGCGTGCGGTGTCAGACTTTGAATATGAAATGCAGCTGGCGCAGATGAATCGTCACCTGCTGCCAACGCTGGAGAGTGTTTTCCTGATGCCGTCTGAAGGCTTCTCGTTTATCTCATCTTCGCTGGTCAAAGAGGTGGCGCGTCACGGCGGCGATGTGACCGCCTTCCTGCCCGCGCCGGTGCATCAGGCATTGCTGGCTAAACTGGCTTAATGCTGGCAATTCGGGCACCAGTAGGTGCTGCGCTGTCCATGTCTGCCGCTGACAATCGGCGTACCGCATGCCCGGCAGGGTTCGCCTGCCCGCCCATAAACCTGTAACTGCTGTGCAAAATAGCCGGGTTTACCGTCGGTCTGTAAGAAGTCACGCAGTGTGGTTCCGCCCTGCTCAATGGAGCGTAACAGCACCGCTTTGATGGTATTGACCAGCAGTTCCGCTTCGGCCTGCGACAGACTGCCGGCAGCACGATCGGGAATGATCCCGGCGGTAAACAGTGACTCGCTGGCGTAAATGTTGCCCACGCCCACCACCACTTTGTTATCCATCAGCCACTGCTTGATGAGCGTCCGCTTGCCGCGTGACTTCTCAAACAGGTAAGTGCCGTCAAACTCCTCGCTAAGCGGCTCCGGCCCGAGATGTGCCAGCACGCTGCTGCCCGCCAGATCGCTGCTCCAGAGCCAGGCGCCAAAGCGGCGCGGGTCGGTGTAGCGCAGCACTTTGCCGTTGCTCATGACCAGATCAACATGGTCATGCTTCGCCGCTGGCAGCTCTTCTGACAGCACGCGCAGGCTACCGGACATGCCAAGGTGGATAATGATCCAGCCATGCGGCAGCTCCAGCAGCAGATATTTCGCCCGGCGCTGCACACTGAGCACCGGCTGATCGCTCAGCGCCAGGATCTCCTGCGAAACAGGCCAGCGCAAACGTGAATTACGCACCACGGCGTGAAGGATGGTTTCACCGACCAAATGCGGTTCGATACCGCGACGGCTGGTTTCAACCTCTGGCAACTCTGGCATACCCTCTCCTCAGCGTTTTACACAAACAAAAAACCCGGCCGGAGCCGGGTTTTTAGCAGAACACTAAAATTACTTAATTTTAGCTTCTTTGTAGAGCACATGCTGACGTACAACCGGATCGAACTTTTTCAGTTCCAGCTTCTCTGGTTTAGTACGTTTGTTCTTCGTGGTGGTATAGAAGTGACCTGTACCAGCAGAGGAAACCAGCTTGATCTTCTCACGAATACCTTTAGCCATGATTCAGTTCCTTAGTACCTTAGTACTTCTCACCACGGGCACGCATATCGGCTAACACCGTATCAATGCCCTTTTTATCAATAATACGCATACCTTTAACAGATACACGCAGAGTAACGAAGCGCTTCTCGCTCTCAACCCAAAAACGGTGTGAGTGCAGGTTCGGAAGGAAACGGCGTTTCGTCGCGTTCATTGCGTGGGAACGGTTGTTACCCGTCACCGGACGCTTTCCAGTTACCTGGCAGACTCGTGACATGTCAATATCTCCAAAAATCAAATCAGCTCGAGCTTTAAAAATTAGGTTTGGGCCGCCTCGTCAGGCTTGCAGCCCGCCAGGCGAATTCCATGGAACCCGCTAAGCTGGCCTAACCGCCAAACCCGAGATTCTCAAAGGTGGCGTAGTATACGCCGCTCAGCCCAAGTGCTCAAGTCCCGAACAGATAAAGATCCCGAATGATCGGGCAAAAAGCCGCCACCTGGCGTGAAATTCCCCCCTGTCAGAGCCATCCCCGCTCGGCAAAGGAGACATATTCGCCATGCCCAATCACCAGATGATCGAGCAGACGGATGTCGAGTAGCTGGCAGGCTTCGCTGACTTTATGGGTCACTTCACGGTCTGCACGGCTCGGCTCCGCCATGCCCGACGGGTGATTATGCGCCAGTATCAGAGCGGCAGCATTGAGCTTCAGCGCTTCCCGGACAATCTCGCGGGGGTGAACTTCCACGCTGTTAATGGAACCAGAGAACATATTTTGTGCCCGTAGCACCCGATGCTGATTATCCAGAAACAGTGCCATAAAGATCTCACGCTCCTGATGGGCTAACAGACTTTGCAGATACTGGCGCGTGATTTGTGGATTTTCCATTGCGCTTTCGCGGGCCAGCTTACTGGCGAAAAAACGCTTCGCCAGTTCGGCAATCGCATGAAGTTGTGCCAGCTTGGCATCGCCGACCCCTTTGATTTCACCGAATGCCGCTTTGTCTGACGTCATGAGCTGATAAAGCGAGCCAAAACCGTCCAGCATCTGTCCGGCCAGCTCCAGGACGTTCTGTCCAGGCGATCCGGTACGGAGAAAAATGGCCAGTAGTTCGGTATCGCTGAGGGCATGCGCACCCAGCTTCCGGAGTTTTTCCCGTGGTCCCTTTATTTTCATGTCCGCTCTCCCTGAGATGAGCCTCAGCATGGCCCATCATGAAGAGTGCAGCTATCAGTGAAGCTGCAATCTACGAGACGGCTCGCAAACGCAGTCAGTGAAAAGGCGCATCCGCGCTTTTGTGATAAAGTCCGTGCATTCGCCGCCGCGAGCGGCAGAGAGCTTAGTGAGGCCAACATCATGATGGGATTAGCCGGCAAAAAAATTCTTCTTGGCGTGAGCGGCGGTATTGCTGCTTATAAAGCACCTGAGCTGGTGCGCCGCCTGCGCGATCGCGGTGCTGATGTCCGCGTGATGATGACAGAGGGTGCGAAAGCATTTATTACTCCGCTCAGCCTGCAGGCTGTCTCCGGCTATCCGGTATTTGACGATCTGCTTGATCCGGCAGCGGAGGCAGCGATGGGTCATATTGAACTGGCAAAATGGGCCGACCTTATTGTGCTGGCACCGGCCACTGCTGACCTGATTGCCCGTATTACTGCCGGTATGGCAAACGATCTGGTGACGACCGCCGTGTTAGCGACGGCCTCACCCGTGGCAGTGGTGCCCGCTATGAATCAGCAGATGTATCGTGCGGCGGTGACCCAGCATAACCTGCAGAGCCTGCAGGCGCGTGGCGTGCTGATTTGGGGACCGGACAGCGGCAGCCAGGCCTGCGGCGATGTCGGGCCGGGCCGGATGCTCGACCCGCTGGTGATTGTTGACCATGCGGTGCAGTGGGCTACGCCCGTCAACGATCTGCAACATCTCAACATTATGATTACCGCCGGCCCTACCCGTGAGGCGCTGGACCCGGTGCGCTACATCACTAACCACAGCTCCGGCAAAATGGGCTTTGCTATTGCCGACGCCGCCGCCAGACGCGGTGCACAGGTCACGCTGGTCAGCGGCCCGGTCACCCTGTCTGCGCCAGCGGGTGTGCGGCGAATTGATGTGACCAGCGCGCTGGATATGCAGGCCGCCGTCATGAGTGAGATAGATAAACAACATATTTTCATTGCAAGCGCAGCCGTGGCAGACTACCGGGCAGCCGATATTGCGGCCGATAAAATCAAGAAACAGGGCGGCGATGATAACGTCACGCTGAACCTGGTAAAGAATCCCGATATTGTTGCCGGCGTCGCTGCACTTCAGGAAAACCGGCCATTCGTCGTTGGATTTGCTGCTGAAACACAGAATGTGGAAGAATACGCCCGGCAAAAACGGGTGCGCAAGAATCTGGATCTGATCTGCGCTAACGACGTCGCTAAAGCCGGACAGGGGTTTAATAGCGACACCAATGCTCTTCACCTTTTTTGGCAGGATGGAGAAAAACGCTTACCGCTCAGCGATAAGTCTCTCCTTGGCCAACAATTAATAGACGAGATTGTCAGCCGTTATGATGAAAAAAATAGACGTTAAAATCCTGGATCCGCGCGTCGGCAAAGAGTTTCCACTGCCGACCTACGCGACTTCAGGTTCCGCTGGGTTAGATTTACGCGCCTGCATTGATGATGTTCTCGACATCGCACCAGGCACCACAACGCTGGTTCCGACCGGCCTGGCAATTCATATTGCCGACCCCGATCTGGCCGCTGTGATCCTGCCGCGCTCAGGCCTTGGCCATAAACATGGCATCGTGCTGGGCAACCTGGTGGGTCTGATTGACTCCGACTATCAGGGACAGCTGATGGTCTCGGTCTGGAATCGCGGCCAGGAAAGCTTCTCGCTGCAACCCGGCGATCGCATGGCACAACTGGTCTTTGTACCGGTGGTGCAGGCGGAATTTAACCTGGTCGAAGATTTCGACGCCAGCCTGCGCGGCGAAGGCGGCTTCGGCCACTCCGGTCGCCAGTAACCCGCATTACCGACTTTCACTTACGCCCGTTATTTTTTCCTCATCGCCACAGGACGCGTTCCTGTGGCAGATGCGTAGGTGTTGCCTGTTTTTAGGTGAATTTCAGGGGTCTTTAAGGTCATGGCAGAAAAAAAAGTCGCGAAGCGGAATCGTCGCGAAGAGATTTTGCAGGCGCTGGCGCAGATGCTGGAGTCGGGTGATGGCAGTCAGCGCATTACCACAGCCAAACTGGCAGCCACGGTGGGCGTTTCCGAAGCGGCGCTGTATCGTCACTTCCCGAGTAAAACACGAATGTTCGATAGCCTGATTGAGTTTATCGAAGACAGTCTGATTACCCGCATCAATCTGATCCTCAAGGATGAAAAAGAGACCATGACGCGTCTGCGTCTGATCGTGCAACTGATTCTGGGATTTGGTGAGCGTAATCCGGGACTGACGCGCATTCTGACCGGCCATGCATTGATGTTTGAGCAGGACCGACTGCAGGGACGCATCAATCAGCTGTTTGAGCGGATTGAAGTGCAGCTGCGACAGGTGATGCGGGAACGGAAAATGCGCGAGGGCGAAGCCTTTCAGGCTGATGAGGCGCTGCTGGCAAGTCAGTTGCTGGCATTCTGTGAGGGTTTACTGTCACGGTATGTCCGTTCTGAGTTTCGTTTCAGTCCTACCGCAGACTTTGAGGCTCGCTGGCCGCTGATTGCCGCGCAGCTGGCGTAAAGCGTAAAAGAAGGCGGGCATTGCGCCCGCCTCTGTTAAATCCCGTACGCTTTCTGATAGGCACGTACCTGAGCCAGATGATCGGCCATCTCAGGCTTCTCTTCCAGCCAGGCAATCAGGTCTGCCAGCGTAATAATTGCGGTCACTTTGCAGCCGTAATCACGTTCCACTTCCTGAATCGCCGACATTTCTCCGCGTCCACGCTCCTGACGATCAAGCGAGACCAGCACGCCTGCCAGAGTGGCGTTGTGCGCACCGATAATATCCATCGACTCACGAATTGCGGTGCCTGCGGTGATCACATCGTCCACCAGCATCACTTTGCCCTGCAGCGGACTGCCAACCAGCAGGCCACCTTCGCCGTGATCTTTCGCTTCTTTACGGTTAAAGCAGTAAGGCACATCGCGGTCATGATGATCCGCCAGCGCCACCGCCGTGGTGGTGGCAATCGGAATGCCTTTATAGGCCGGGCCGAA
Organism: Pantoea sp. RG18; assembly: GCF_025910075.1. Lineage (NCBI taxonomy): Bacteria > Pseudomonadati > Pseudomonadota > Gammaproteobacteria > Enterobacterales > Erwiniaceae > Pantoea > Pantoea sp. RG18. The sequence goes on along the minus strand of NZ_JAPCIL010000013.1, from coordinate 40,092 downwards.
CAGCAGATCAAACTCAACAGCGCCATCCACCAGCGCCTGCGCGTAGAAGCGTCCCAGCAGCGCTAAATCCCGTCCGCTGTTAAACAGACCAGCATTAAAGAAATAGGGGCTTTTACGCCCGGACTTCAAAGTGAACTCACCGAACTTCAGCACCTGCTTGTTCAGGGCAAATTCAATAAACTGACGCTGCCAGGCTTTCATTTCTCACTCCTCAAATAAAGAAAAGGCGACTCTGAGGTCGCCTGTTACATCAATTTTCCAGCGCTGCTTTCTGCGCCTGAATTAATTCCTCAATTCCGCCCCGAGCCAGCGCCAGTAGCGTTAACAACTCTTCATGGCTGAACGGTTCGCCTTCGGCAGTGCCCTGCACCTCGATCATGCGGCCATCTTCCAGCATCACGACGTTCATGTCGGTTTCTGCGGCTGAGTCTTCAACATACTCCAGATCGCACAGCGCTTCGCCTTTGACGATGCCCACTGAAATCGCCGCGACCATGCCCTTCATCGGGTTCGCTTTCAGTTTGCCGCTGGCCACCAGCTTGTTCAGCGCATCAGCCAGCGCCACACAGGCTCCGGTGATTGATGCGGTGCGAGTGCCGCCATCAGCCTGAATTACGTCACAGTCGAGCGTAATAGTAAATTCACCCAGCGCTTTAAGATCAACCGCGGCGCGCAGTGAACGGGCGATCAGACGCTGAATCTCCAGCGTACGGCCGCCCTGCTTGCCTTTTGCGGCTTCACGCGCCATACGGCTGTGCGTCGAACGCGGCAGCATGCCATATTCGGCCGTTACCCAACCCTGGCCCTGGCCTTTGAGGAAACGCGGAACCCCTTCGTCTACCGAGGCAGTGCAAAGCACTTTCGTTTCGCCGAATTCCACCAGAACGGAACCCTCTGCGTGTTTGGTGTAATTGCGGGTCAATGTGACTGGACGCACCTGTTGTGCGCTACGGCCTGCTGGACGCATGGGTATTCTCCGGCTTGCTAATGATTGGCTGCGCATTATACGGACTTCCTTGTCCGCTGTCTCTTACGCTGGTCTGACGCAGGCATCAGATGAAATTCCCCGCCAGCTGTGGCTAAATGCGCGTTCCTTTCTCTCTGATAAAAAAGACATATGGCCGCCATTCTTCATTTCCTGCTGGCGCTGGTGGTGATTTTTGCCCTTGCGCTGCTGGTCAGTCATGACCGTAAACAGATTCGTCTGCGCTTTATTGTTCAACTGATTGTGGTGGAAGCCGCGCTGGGTTGGTTCTTCCTTCACTCTGCCGGGGGTCTGGCGCTGGTCGGTTCGTTCGCCGGTTTCTTTGAAACGCTGCTGGGTTTTGCCGCACAGGGCACGGAGTTCGTGTTTGGCGGAATGAGCAAACAGGGGCTGGCATTTATCTTCCTTGGCGTGCTCTGCCCGATTGTCTTTATTTCGGCACTGATCGGCATATTGCAGCACTGGCGCATCCTGCCGCTGCTGATCCGTATTTTCGGGACGCTGCTGTCGAAGATTAACGGCATGGGCAAGCTGGAGTCGTTCAACGCCGTCAGCACGCTGATTCTTGGGCAGTCGGAAAACTTCATCGCTTATAAAGGGATTCTGGGTGATATCCCGCCACGCCGGCTCTACACCATGGCGGCGACCGCGATGTCTACCGTTTCGCTGTCGATTGTCGGTGCTTATATGTCGATGATCGAACCGAAGTATGTGGTTGCGGCACTGCTGCTTAACATGTTCAGCACCTTTATTATCCTGTCGATCATCAACCCGATGAAAAGCCAGGATGAGCAGCCTATCGCGCTGGATAAACTGCATGAAGAGCAGAGCTTCTTTGAGATGCTGGGTGAGTACATCCTGGCAGGCTTCAAAGTCGCGATGATTATTCTGGCCATGCTGATTGGCTTTATTGCCCTGATTGCTGCCGTCAACGCGCTGTTTGCGGCGGTGTTCGGCTACAGCTTCCAGCAACTGCTCGGCTACCTGTTCTATCCTCTGGCCTGGCTGATTGGCATTCCCAAAGCCGATGCCCTGCAGGCGGCCAGCATCATGGCAACCAAACTGGTGGCGAATGAGTTTGTGGCGATGATTGAACTGCAGAAAGTCGCGGCGGGCATGAGTGCGCGTGGGCTGGGTATTCTGTCGGTGTTCCTGGTCTCGTTCGCTAACTTTGCCTCTATCGGCATTGTGGCGGGTGCAATAAAAGGACTGAATGAGAAACAGGGAAATGTGGTTTCCCGTTTTGGCTGGAAGCTGGTCTATGGCTCCACGCTGGTCAGTCTGCTCTCCGCAGCCTTTGCTGGTCTGTTTATCTGATTATTCAACGGGCGGCAGTTCTGCCGCCCGCTTTCGCCTTAGAATCCGACGCAGACGGGTGCATCCACCCGCATAACCGACTCCTGACCAAACCGTTTTTTATAGAGGCTGCGTAACGCCTCAATATCAACGTTGGTGGCGGGGTCGATCCCGTGGATCAGCATCAACGCCTTACTGTTCTCCCGTGCCAGCTGACCGTTCTCGCCCAGCCATTGCCCTTTGGCATCATAGACCGACAGGCCCGCTTTAAACCGTGGCGTGACCTCATTATCCACGAAGTTCATCCAGTCGAGTGAACTCACCCTGCCGCCATCAGGCTTGCTCAGTCCAAACCACAACGTGGTCTGCATCATCATGTCGCCACCCGCACAGATGGGTTGCGGTTTAGTGGGCGGCGAGTGGCGTGCCTGGCAACCTGCCAGCAGCAGAGCCATCACAACAGGAAGGGCAATAACGCGAGACATAGATCAGTCATCCTCACAAAGGGTCAACGGCCATCATAAGTGGCTGTCGCTGAAAGCGGAAATGGTTCGTTATTTTCCTGTGCGACGCTTATGCCTGTTATGCCGTGGCTCGCCTCGCTATACTTCACCCATCTTTCCGCAAATGAGTACCGCTTATGATCCGCAGTATGACCGCTTATGCCCGCAGCGAAGCCAAAGGCGAATGGGGCAGCGCCGCCTGGGAGCTGCGTTCCGTGAACCAGCGTTATCTGGAAACCTACATCCGCCTGCCGGAACAGTTTCGTGGGCTGGAGCCGGTTATCCGCGAGCGCATTCGCCAGCGTCTGACGCGCGGTAAAATTGAGTGCAACCTTCGTTATGATGCCGATCCCAGCGCGCAGGGCGAACTGATGCTCAACGAAACGCTGGCGAAACAGCTGGTGCAGGCTGCCAACTGGGTAAAAATGCAGAGCGACGAAGGCGCAATTAATCCGCTGGATATTCTGCGCTGGCCAGGTGTGATGTCTGCGCAGGAACAGGATCTGGATGCCATCAACACCCAGTTGTTGCAGGCACTGGATGGTGCGCTTGATGACTTTATTGCGGCACGCGAAAGCGAAGGTACCGCCCTGAAAGCGATGATTGAGCAGCGTCTGGAAGGCGTCTCGCAGGAAGTCAGCAAAGTGCGTGCGCAGATGCCTGAGGTGATCAAATGGCAGCGTGAGCGGCTGGTCGCCAAACTGGAAGATGCTGAAGTCCAGCTGGAAAACAATCGCCTTGAGCAGGAACTGGTGATGATGGCGCAGCGTGTTGACGTTTCTGAAGAGCTGGATCGTCTGGATGCGCACGTTAAAGAGACTTACAACATCCTGAAAAAGAAAGAAGCAGTTGGCCGCCGTCTCGACTTTATGATGCAGGAGTTCAATCGTGAGTCGAACACGCTGGCTTCGAAGTCGATCAACGCCGAAATCACTACGTCAGCTATTGAACTGAAGGTGCTGATTGAGCAGATGCGCGAGCAGATTCAGAATATCGAGTAATTTCCACTCAACAAAGCGCTCGCAGTAGCGCTTTGTTCCCCTCTCAGGCGCTGTCAGCACTTAAAGAGTTAGCTCCTTCCGCGAATTGATCGCTTTTTCAGCGCGGCCAGCATCAGAATCAGGTAAAGATAAATAAATAATCATTTCCAGACTGTTCCTGAAACGGCCTCGCTTACAATTAAAGCTTCTTCCAGGCTTAGATTAATTATTTGAAAAATAATGATTTTATCGGGTTAATGTACTTTTATAGCCGGTATTAACGCTTCTCCATGAAACAGGTCAATCCTGTAGATGCCGGAGTTTCCCTTTCTTTGAAGGCACTTTTTGATAAAATGTTGGTCGAAATCAGTACAGCTGTACCGCCTTAAGACTCATGGAAGTGCTCTTTGTGCGATGCATCCCTCTATCCCATGAAGGTTGTTAATGAAAAACACCGGAAAATTTAGCAGTTCGCTGCTGCATCCGCGTTATTGGTTTACCTGGTTTGGCCTTGGCGTACTCTGGCTGCTGGTCCAGCTCCCCTATCCTGTTCTTATGCGTCTCGGTGCCGGTGCCGGCAAAATCTCTCGCCATTTCCTGCAGCGCCGCGAGCGTATTACCCGTCGTAACATCGAACTCTGCTTTCCGGGCATCAGCGAAGAAAAAACAGAACATATGATTGCCGGCAATTTCGCGTCGCTTGGGATGGCGCTGGCTGAAACCGGTATTGCCTGGTTCTGGTCTGACCGTGCGGTAAGACGTCTGTTTAAAGTGTCGGGAATGGAAAACCTGCATGCCGCGCAGAAAGAAAAGCGAGGCGTGATGCTGATTGGTGTGCATTTCATGTCACTGGAGTTGGGCGGCCGCATCAGCGGACTCTGTCAGCCAATGATGGCGATGTATCGCCCACACAATAACCAGGCGATGGAGTATGTGCAGACTAAAGGCCGGATGCGCTCAAATAAAGCGATGATCGACCGTCGTGATCTACGCGGTATGGTTAATGCCCTGAAACAGGGTGAATCGGTCTGGTTTGCGCCTGACCAGGATTACGGCCCTAAAGGCAGCACCTTTGCGCCGCTGTTTGCGGTGGAAAAAGCCGCCACGACTAACGGGACTTTTGTTCTGTCGCGTCTGGCGAAGCCAGCGATGGTGCCAATTATGCTGATTCGTAATCCAGGAAATGATGGCTACCATTTGATCATCGAACCGATGCTGGAAAATTATCCTCATACGGACGAGGCTGCTGCTGCTGCTTATATGAACAAAGTGATCGAAAATCAGATCCTTCGCGCACCCGAACAGTATCTTTGGCTGCATCGTCGCTTCAAAACCCGGCCACCGGGTGAAAAGTCGCTCTACGTCTGAGTTAACTGATAAAGCAGGCCTCGTGCCTGCTTTGTTGTTTTAATCCGCTGAACGACATCTGCTTTACGTCCACTCTCTCATCCCCGTTTGCTGTGCTCTCATACTGCCTCTGCCGTTATAGCTACCTCTACAGTTTCTGCTGTTCAGCACACCTGTTTGCTTCCGGCAGGCTGGTATCAAAGAGATAATTAAGGAATGATGAATCCCCTTACCTCGTCAATGCCGGACAATCTTATGGATATCAACGATACACAGCAGTGGCAGCGTCCGCTGATTGATGATCGCCTTACGCCCTATATTGAAGTGGATGCAGAGCGCCTGGAGCAGAACCTGCAGCATATGCAGCGCAAAGCCAGTGCGGCAGGCGTCGCGTTGCGACCCCATATCAAAACGCATAAAAGCGTCTGGATTGCGCAGCGTCAGATCGCGTCCGGTGCACAGGGTGTTACCGTCTCTAAGCCCAGCGAAGGCATCAGCTTTATTCAGGGCGGTGTTCGTGATCTGCTATTAGCCTACCCGATTGTGCAACCGCAAAGCGTGGCTGAATTGCTGCGCCACGCCGTGCTTCATCAGGCAAAGCTCACCCTGATTGCGGACAGACTGCAGGGCGTGGCGGCTATTGCTGATGCCTGCCAGCAGCAACCGGAATGCGACCTGGCGGTAGCGATTAAGGTTGATGTTGGATTACATCGGATAGGTGTCAATCCTGATACAGATGAAGCGGTGCTGATTGCTCAGGCGCTGCAGGACAAAGGGTTACGCTTTGCCGGATTAGTGTCACATGCTGGCCACGCTTATGGTGCCGGGAATGCCGCGGCCATTGCGGATGTCGCCCGGCAGGAAACGGCATTGATGCAGCGAGTACAGGCAAAACTGCAGGCGGCTGGTTTTACCGACTGCCCTCTCTCTGTAGGTTCAACGCCTACGGCGCTGGCAGCAGAGATTGCACCCTGCATTAATGAAATCCGGCCAGGAAACTATGCACTACTGGACCTTACCGCCTGCCGTCTCGGATTAAGTCACGTCGATCAGCTGGCAATGAGCGTCATTACCCGTGTCGTGGCGGTGAACGATCATTTCGCGATTGTGGATGCCGGGTCAAAAATGCTGAGTTCGGATAAAGGGCCACACGGCACCAATGCCAGCGGCTTTGGTGTGGCAGCCGACGAAGCGGGTCAGACTTATGAAGTGACAAAATTATCTGAGGAGCACGGTTTTCTGCTTTATCAGGATCGCCGCCCTGAAGTCGGCACGCTGCTGCGTATTTTCCCTAATCACAGTTGTGCCGTGATGGCGCAGTCGGACGGCTTTGTTCTGCGGCACGCTAACGGCCATAGCGAAGATCATGTGGTTTCTGCGCGCGGCAATTTCATCTGAGTCAGTGGCAGACAGCATCATCCGTTGTCTGCCATTTGTACGAAACCCTTTCAACACCACACTTCTGCTGTTACAACGTTTTAACAAGCCTGACCCCATGCTTTAATGCCTTTTTAGCTTATTCACCGGAGGTTACATGCTCTCCTCTCGCACTCTGAGCCTGACGATTCCACGTCACTGGTTAGATCTTTATGAAACCATCTGGAAGCCAGAGTTTTTCCCAAAGTGGGCTTCCGGGCTGACGCACAGTGCGTTAGAACCCGATGGCAATCGCTGGCGTGCTAAAGGCCCCCAGGGCAATGTGAAGATCCGGTTCTCGCCACATAATCCGTTTGGGGTAATGGATCACTGGATTGATAGCGGCTCGGGAAAGGAGATCTACGTACCGATGCGCGTGATATCAAACGAACAGGGCGCCGAGGTGATGGTAACGGTTTATCGCCAGCCATTTACTTCAGATGAGAAATTTAAGCAGGATATTGAATGGGTTAGCAACGATCTTGAGAAACTCAACCAGCTTCTTACACAATAAATCAATGACTTAGCGCGCCTTTTTCTCTGCATTTATCACTGGCCGTTAATGAAAAAAAATAGAAAAACTTTCGACGATAAAGCATAAAGCGCTTATCTGATTACTCATCATCCTTACGCATTTATCACCACCCCTGCTTAAGCATCGCTGCCAGGAAAAATCCTGGCAAAATCCTCTGAAAGGCAGGCGACCCCCTCTGATTTCGGGCCTCCTGGTTTGCCGCACAAACAATTTCTGACTGACCCATACATTAATCATTAACAATCGTTTATTAGCAATCTGCTGGGGATTTAATATTTATCATGCATAAAGTGAAACCATTTATTTCTGCGGTCGCGTAATCAGACTTTTCTTATGGTGTTAAATTAAATAAAACAATGTATAAATCATTCCACACACAGCAATACCCATAATGATAAAGCAGGAAAAAAGTCATGGACCGCTCAACGTATCCTTTGTTATCAGAAAAAGAATGCGTTGAGATTGCCGCAAGGATGCTGGCAGGAGAATATAAAACTACAACAGGATTTATTCGTGATCTGGCGGAATTCTTATTCGCTGAAGGGAATTCCGCCATGACACGAAACAGCGATTTCACCAGGGATATCTTTTTTATCCAGGCATCATTTGATTGAACCCATAATAACATGGCAAGCCTGTAAAGCGTTTTCAGGACTTCGGCCGGAAAAATTGCACTAACTAACGGTGTTACAGCAACCTCTCCTTGCCGTTACACAACTATTTAATTCTCACAGAGTCGATGGACTCTAACGAGTATATTATGGCAATACGTGAAAGCAGTCTGAATGGCGCAAAATGGTCTCTGCTCTCTTCAATCAAAATTATTGGCATCGGCGTATTACAACTCTCGTTGCTGGCGCAGATTCTGCAGGCGAATGAGCTCAATCTGCTGGCGATCGCCGTGATAGCTTTACTGGCTATCGATACTCTGGCCGATCGGGGCTTCTCAAATACGCTGATCCGCCGCTCGATTCTCTCTATCAATGACCTCTCCACGATCTACTGGGGTAATATGTTGATGGGGGTCGCGGTGTTTGGTCTGTTATTTACTGGCAGCCACCTGCTGACCAGCCTTTTTGATCAACCTGAACTGGCATTAATGCTGCAGATGGTCTCAGTGGTGTTTATTATCATCCCACAGGGTCAGCATTACCGTGCGATATTACAGCGCGAAAAACAATATACCCGTATCGCTTTTGCTGAAACCTCCTCGGTATTAGCCGGACTTGCCGTCACCTTATTTACCGTCTGGCTGACCCCTTCAGTATTGTGTGCGATCTGGGGTTACCTGGCGATGGCATCCATTCGTATGCTGATTTACTGCTACTACGGTCGTTCATGGTTCCAGCCGGAATACCGTTTTAGCCTGAATGCATTTTCTAAAATTCGTGCAAGAAACAAATAATAAAATAAGTCTGTATGGTGGGCTCTGAGCATCCGAAACGATGCGTTGGCGTGCTGTTAACCAGCACGCCTTTTCTTTTTATTTAGTCTGTCGCAATATTTACCTGATCGCTTCTTTTCCCGCAACATCCAGCCCTTTTTTATCTCCTGTATAAATGGTTTTCGACCAGCGGCTATCTGGCGATCGTCGTCAGTTTACCGCCCGCCCTGAGTGGGAAAACCCCACACCGGAACGCGCAAACCCTCTGTACGTTGTTTCCTCTCAACTTTTTCAATCACCTGCCACAGGCCCTTCGCAAAAAAGTCTTTCTATGATGACGCCAGCGCTGGCTGATATAAACTGCGCTCATCCCGGACGCCGATCGCCAGAAAATCTTCGGCGCCGTCTCTCAAGCAATGCCGTAGTCTTGCCGCCGTCTTACTGGAGTCTGCTATGTTACTGACCGTTCTCTACATTATTGGTATTACTGCTGAAGCCATGACGGGTGCGCTGGCGGCGGGGCGTCGCAAAATGGATCTGTTCGGTGTCATCATTATCGCGTCCGTGACCGCCATTGGTGGCGGTTCGGTGCGCGACATCCTGCTGGGTCACTATCCGCTGGGCTGGGTGAAACATCCCGAATACATCATGATTGTTGCAGCGGCGGCGGTAGTGACCACTTTCCTGGCACCCCTGATGACGCATCTGCGCAAAGTGTTTCTGGTGCTCGATGCGTTAGGACTGGTGGTCTTTTCTATTATCGGCGCGCAGGTTGCGCTCGATTCAGGACACGCCATGATTATTGCCGCGATAAGAGCGGTCATTACCGGCGTCTTTGGCGGCGTACTGCGTGACATGTTCTGTAATCGCATTCCGCTGGTGTTTCAGAAGGAACTCTACGCCGGTATCGCTTTCGCCTCTGGCTGGATGTATATCCTGCTGCTGAAAACCACACTGGCGCATGAAGCGGTGATTATCATTACCCTGTTGTTCGGATTCTTCGCCCGTTTACTGGCGCTGCGCTTCCGTCTTGGTTTGCCGATTTTCAACTATCCCCATCCCGAGCATTGAGGCTGCGGGAATTCCCTGCTGTCTCAGAAAAGCGATCAGCGTCTGCAGGCGGGCATCATGGAACTGCGTAACCAGGCGCTTTGCCAGCGCCGCCCCGACACCCGGTAAAACTTGCCAGTCCCTGACATCCCGCTGCGTTAAGCTCTCCCACTGCTGATCGGGCAGCGCATTGAGGGCCTTCCGCGGCAGTGAAACACCTAAGGCATCCACCCAGCGACGAAGCGGCTGCTGACGGGTGAGATTAAAACGGTGCCAGAGCTGACCCGCCCGCTCCCGAGAGAGGCCCGTTGCGGCGGCGATCTGTTCCGGTGTTAACGTCAGCCAGCCGAACAGGTGCGTCATACTGCCGGTTTCCAGTAAGTGCAGCCAGGTGCTGCGCTCAACGCCAGGAATATTCAGTACCGTTTTCTGACTGAGCCAGCGTAATTTTGCCAGTAGCTGCTTCTGGCATTCAGCGCTGAAGGTGTAACAACTCAGCGGCGTGTAGCGCGACACGTCGGGAGGCTGAGGATAGTGCCGCTCTGCCACGCGCCAGATCACCCGCTCCAGCCGGGGAATGCCCTGGCCTGCCAGACTCAGTGTGATGACATCTCCCGCCACGATATCGCTCTCCTGCCAGCGACGCAGCGATCCAACATTGACCCGCCTGACCGTCTTATCATCCAGCTGTACCGGCTGCAGATTAAGTACCGCGGCTATCTTCCCGGTTCGGCCGACTGGAAAATCGACGGAGAGCACTTCAGCGCTGACTTCCGGAGGCTGATATTTCCAGGCAACGGCCCATGTTCCCTCTCCAGGCAACCAGTTTTTGCCCGCAGGTCGCAGGCTCTGATGAACGACGACACCGTCAGTGACAAAGGGCAGCTCAGCATGAAACCAGCGCTCCCGCCACGCTGCAACCTCCTCTTCGTCTTTAACGCTGTGGCTCCATTTTGCGGCAACGCCCAGTCCCCAGCGGCTGAGTTGCTGAAGGCGTTCCGTCATCGTGGCGGGGCCATCTGGCCAGGCCCAGATAAAAATATCGAGCGAATCCAGCAGAGGAACCCGCTGCTTGCTCATCATGGCGCCAGCGACCTGTGAGCGCGCATTCCTGCCGCCATCAACCGCCTGCTGATGACCGGTCATCGACAAAAACAGCTCACCCTGCAGCACAACCTCTTCAAGTCCGGTCTCGATCTGCAGCGGAATCGCAGGGATCCAGGCGGCTTTAGCCAGCCACTCTTCACCGCGTAATCCATCACCACGACTCAACAGTGAAACCAGTCTGCCGTGGCGATAAACCAGGGAAACGGCAATGCCATCCACTTTCGGCTGCACCCAGAGATCGTGCCGCCCCTGCATCCAGTAAGCCAGGGCCAGCTTGTCGCGCATCTTTTTTACGCCCGTGTGGGCGACCGGATGCAGGTGCTCACCCTCACCCGGCAGTTGCGATGCGTAAGCGGGCTGTGGAGGGTTAAAGCAGTGCTGCCAGTGATTCAGTCGCTGCTGCAGACTGTCATAATCGGCATCAGCCACCGGACTCTGCCCCTGACGATAGTAAGCATCATCCCAGTGCTGCAGCTGCTGTTGCAGACGACGGATCTCTTCTGTCGCCCGGGTGGGAGTCCAGACCGGACAAAGGGCGCTATGCGCAGGCCATAGGACGATCCACAGAGCAGCCGCAAACAGCGGCCAGCCGAATCCTTTCATGATCTCTCTCCTGACGTTTTGCAGCATTCAATACCAGTGCTTCAGCGTCAGCCAGAGGTGATGTTCAGCTATGGAAGGAATGCCGTCGCAATCAGGGGATAATTACAGTCGTCCGACAGAGATTTGCGCGAAGATGCGCAAAAGTTGGGTGTTGCCGCTGCGCAAACGCTGCGTGGCGGCGGGAAGCTGTGTATACTGTGCAGGAAATCGACTCCGCTTTTAATCAATTCAAGAAAACCATGGCTCAAGGCACGCTCTATATTGTTTCTGCTCCCAGCGGCGCAGGTAAATCCAGCCTGATTCAGGCGCTGTTAAAGACCCAGCCGTTGTATGATACGCAGGTCTCTGTTTCGCACACGACGCGCGGTATGCGTCCGGGTGAAACCCATGGCGAACATTACTTTTTTGTTGAGAAGCATGAATTTGAGCAGATGATCGCAGAAGAGGCTTTCCTCGAACATGCCAAAGTTTTCGACAACTATTACGGTACCTCGCGCCATGCTATTGAGCAGGTGCTGGCAACCGGCGTTGACGTGTTTCTCGACATCGACTGGCAGGGTGCGCAGCAAATTCGCACCAAAATGCCTGGCGCACGCAGCATCTTTGTTTTGCCGCCTTCGAAAGAAGAGCTCGATCGCCGTCTGCGCGGTCGTGGCCAGGACAGCGAAGAGGTGATCACGCGTCGCATGGCTCAGGCGGTAGCGGAAATGAGCCACTACGCCGAGTATGACTATTTAATTGTGAATGATGATTTCGATCTGGCGCTGTCCGATCTGAAAACCATTATTCGCGCAGAACGTCTGCGTATGGCGCGTCAGAAGGCGCGTCACGATGCTTTAATCAGCAAACTGTTGGCAGTCTGAATACAGTTTCAGTATGATGCGCAGTCATTTCTTCATCTGTGGAGTAGCACACCTATGGCACGCGTAACCGTTCAGGACGCAGTAGAAAAAGTTGGTAATCGTTTTGACCTGGTGTTGGTCGCTGCACGTCGTGCACGTCAGATGCAGGTAGGCGGCAAAGATCCACTGGTTCCGGAAGAGAACGATAAACCTACCGTTATCGCCCTGCGCGAAATCGAAGAAGGTTTGGTCACCAATCAGATTTTAGATGTGCGTGATCGTCAGGAACAGCAAGAGCAGGAAGCCGCTGAGTTACAGGCCGTTACCGCTATCGCTGAAGGTCGTCGTTAACAGCCACCTGCAGGTCGCCCTTGTATCTGTTTGAAAGTCTCAATCAACTGATTGAAAAATACTTGCCAGAGGAGCAGATCAAGCGCCTCCAGCAAGCCTACCTTGTCGCACGTGATGCCCACGAGGGACAGACACGCTCCAGCGGTGAGCCTTATATCACCCACCCGGTTGCCGTGGCCTGTATTCTGGCAGAAATGAAGCTCGACCATGAAACTCTCATGGCCGCGCTGCTGCATGACGTGATCGAAGATACGCCTGCCACTTACCAGGACATGGAACAACTGTTCGGTAAAAGCGTGGCGGAACTGGTCGAAGGCGTTTCCAAGCTGGATAAGCTGAAATTCCGCGACAAGAAAGAAGCGCAGGCAGAGAACTTCCGCAAGATGATTATGGCGATGGTGCAGGATATCCGCGTCATTCTCATCAAGCTGGCTGACCGTACCCACAATATGCGCACTCTCGGCGCATTACGCCCGGACAAACGTCGCCGCATCGCGCTGGAAACGTTAGAGATTTACAGTCCGCTGGCGCACCGCCTGGGTATTCATCATCTTAAAACAGAGCTGGAAGAGCTCGGTTTTGAGGCCCTCTATCCGAACCGTTATCGGGTCATTAAAGAGGTGGTGAAAGCCGCGCGCGGTAATCGTAAAGAGATGATCCAGAAGATTCTTTCTGAGATCGACGGCCGTTTGCAGGAAGCGGGCATTCCCTGCCGCGTCAGCGGGCGTGAAAAGCATCTTTACTCGATTTACCGCAAAATGACGCTGAAAGAGCAGCGTTTTCACTCGATCATGGATATCTATGCCTTTCGCGTCATCGTGAAAGATCTGGATACCTGCTATCGCGTTCTGGGCCAGATGCACAGTTTGTATAAACCGCGTCCGGGCCGCGTCAAAGATTATATCGCCATCCCCAAAGCGAACGGCTATCAATCGCTCCATACCTCAATGATTGGTCCGCACGGCGTGCCGGTCGAAGTACAGATTCGCACCGAGGATATGGATCAGATGGCGGAAATGGGGGTCGCTGCGCACTGGGCTTATAAACAGGCGGGCGAAAGTGGCACCACCGCACAGATTCGCGCTCAGCGCTGGCTGCAAAGCCTGCTGGAGCTGCAACAGAGTGCGGGCAGTTCGTTTGAATTTATTGAAAGCGTGAAGTCCGATCTCTTTCCCGATGAGATCTACGTCTTTACACCTGAAGGCCGCATTGTTGAGCTGCCAACCGGTGCGACGCCGGTGGACTTCGCTTATGCGGTCCACACCGATATCGGCCATGCCTGCGTTGGCGCACGCGTTGACCGCCAGCCTTATCCGCTGTCGCAAACCCTGACCAGCGGTCAGACGATTGAGATCATCACCGCGCCAGGCGCCCGTCCTAACGCCGCCTGGCTCAACTTTGTCGTCAGCTCCAAAGCCCGCGCAAAAATTCGTCAGCTGCTGAAAAACCTCAAACGCGAAGACTCCGTCAATCTGGGTCGCCGCCTGCTCAGCCATGCGCTGGGCGGCAGCCGTAAACTGGCTGAGATTCCGCCTGAGAATATCAGGCAGGAGCTGGATCGTATGAAGCTGACCTCGCTTGACGATCTGCTGGCAGAAATCGGTCTGGGCAATGCGATGAGCGTCGTGGTGGCGAAGAACCTGTTGCAGGCTGACAGCAACGCCATCAGCAGCAATAGCAAGCGCGGTAAGCTGCCGATCAAAGGTGCAGATGGCGTGTTGATTACCTTCGCCAAATGCTGCCGTCCGATTCCCGGTGACCCGATTGTTGCCCATGTCAGTCCCGGCAAAGGGCTGGTGGTGCATCATGAATCCTGTCGGAATATTCGCGGCTACCAGAAAGAGCCTGAAAAATTCATGCCGGTCGAGTGGGATAAAGTCACCGAGCAGGAGTTCGTGGCGGAAATCAAAGTCGACATGTTTAACCATCAGGGCGCACTGGCTAACCTGACGGCGGCAATCAACACGGCCGGTTCCAATATTCAGAGCCTGAATACCGAAGAGCGTGATGGCCGCGTTTACAGCGCCTTTATCCGCCTGACCGCACGTGATCGCGTCCATCTGGCGAATATCATGCGTAAAATTCGCGTGATGCCGGATGTGATCAAAGTCCATCGTAACCGTAATTAGGCATGAACGATCAACGATTTGCCCGGATTCAGGCGATGCTGGCACTGCGCCAGCACGATCTCACGGTCTGTATGGAGCAGGTGCATAAGCCGCACAATGTTTCCGCAGTGATCCGCACGGCGGACGCCGTCGGCATCCACGAAGTGCACGCCGTCTGGCCGAGCCAGCGGATGCGCACTCAGGCTTCCGCATCTGCCGGAAGCAACAGCTGGGTGAAAGTGGTCACCCATCCCACTATCGGCGATGCTGTAAAACAGCTCAAACAACAGAAGATGCAGGTTTTAGCGACCCATCTCTCTGCCGATGCCGTGGATTTCCGTGAGATCGATTATACCCTTCCGACCTGCATCCTGATGGGCCAGGAAAAAACCGGCATCACCGAAGAAGCGCTGGCGCTGGCCGATCGGCAGATTGTGATTCCGATGGTGGGTATGGTGCAGTCGCTGAATGTCTCGGTCGCCTGCGCGCTGATCCTGTATGAAGCACAGCGGCAGCGGCAGAACGCGGGTCTGTACCTGCGCGACTACAGCCTGCTGGACGAAGATGAGCAGCAACGCCTGTTGTTCGAAGGTGGATTCCCGGTACTGGCGCGGGTCGCAAAACAGAAAGGTTTACCCTATCCGCGCATCAATGCGCAGGGCGAAGTCGACGCCGATCCCAGCTGGTGGGCAACCATGCAATCGACCGGTAAAAGAAGATGAAAGGCCGTCTGCTGGATGCCATCCCGCTCAGTACCCTGACCGGCGTCGGTGCCAGCCAGGCGGCAAAGCTGGCCAAAATTGACCTGCATACCATTCAGGATCTCCTGCTTCATCTCCCGCTACGCTACGAAGATCGTACCCAACTTTATGCCATTGATGATCTGCTGCCCGGTATCTGGGCCACAGTAGAAGGCGAAGTGCTGCACACAGATATCACCTTTGGTCGCCGCCGGATGATGGTGTGCCAGATTAGCGATGGCAGCGGTGTACTGACGATGCGCTTCTTTAATTTCAATGCCGGAATGAAGAACAACCTGTCGCCGGGCCGGCGCGTCACCGCGTATGGTGAAATTAAACGCGGTCAGCGTGGCGCTGAGATTATCCATCCCGAATACCGGATCCAGGGCGAACAGAGCAATGTGACGCTGGAAGAGACCTTAACGCCGGTTTATCCCACCACCGAAGGTATTCGGCAGGCCACGCTGCGTAATCTCACCGATCAGGCACTGACGCTGCTGGAGAGCTGCCCGATTGCCGAACTGCTGCCGCAGGAACTGAGCGGCGGTTTAATCAGCCTGCCAGATGCGCTCCGCACGCTGCATCGTCCCCCACCCGATCTAAAACTCAGCGAGCTGGAGAGTGGTCGTCATCCGGCACAACGCAGATTGATTCTGGAAGAGCTGCTGGCGCACAACCTCAGCATGCTGGCGGTACGCGCCGGTGCTCAGCGCTATTACGCTTTACCGATGCTTCCCCGGCACAACCTTAGCGACCAGCTGCTGGCTGCGCTGCCCTTTTCACCGACCAATGCGCAGAAACGCGTGGTGGCGGAGATAGAGAAAGATCTGGCAAATGACTTTCCGATGATGCGGCTGGTGCAGGGTGACGTCGGCTCGGGTAAGACACTGGTCGCCGCCCTCTCTGCGCTGAACGTGATCGCACATGGTAAGCAGGTTGCTCTGATGGCGCCGACCGAACTGCTGGCTGAACAGCACGCCAGTAACTTCCGCCAGTGGTTTGCGCCGCTGGGCATTGAAGTGGGCTGGCTGGCAGGAAAACAGAAAGGCAAAGCCCGCCAGGCACAGCAGGAAGCGATAGCCAGCGGTCAGGTGGCGATGGTGGTGGGCACACATGCCCTGTTTCAGGAGCAGGTGCAGTTCAACGGTCTGGCACTGGTCATTATTGATGAGCAGCATCGGTTCGGCGTCCACCAGCGACTGGCGCTGTGGGAGAAAGGTGAGGAGCAGGGCTTCCATCCGCATCAGCTGATCATGACCGCCACACCAATTCCGCGCACCCTGGCGATGACCGCTTATGCCGATCTCGATACCTCCACCATTGATGAGCTGCCGCCGGGACGTACACCGGTGACCACCGTGGCTATCCCCGATACCCGACGTGATGAGATTGTGGCGCGGGTTGAGCATGCCTGCCGCGAAGGGCGTCAGGCCTACTGGGTCTGCACCCTGATTGAAGAGTCAGAATTGCTGGAAGCACAGGCGGCAGAAGCCAGCTGGGAATCCCTGAAAACGGCGCTGCCCGACTTAAACATCGGACTGGTACATGGCCGGATGAAGCCTGCGGAAAAACAGGCGGTGATGCAGGCGTTTAAAGCGAATGAACTGCAGCTGCTGGTGGCGACGACCGTGATTGAGGTTGGCGTGGACGTGCCGAATGCCAGCCTGATGATCATCGAAAACCCGGAGCGGTTAGGGCTGGCGCAGCTGCATCAGCTGCGGGGCCGTGTGGGTCGTGGTGCCGTGGCATCACACTGTGTACTGCTCTACAAAGCGCCGCTGAGCAAGACGGCGCAGAAGCGTTTACAGGTGCTGCGCGACAGCAATGACGGCTTCGTCATTGCCCAGTTCGATCTGGAGATTCGCGGGCCGGGTGAACTGCTGGGCAC
Source organism: Pantoea sp. RG18 (assembly GCF_025910075.1). Taxonomy (NCBI): domain Bacteria; kingdom Pseudomonadati; phylum Pseudomonadota; class Gammaproteobacteria; order Enterobacterales; family Erwiniaceae; genus Pantoea; species Pantoea sp. RG18. The sequence goes on along the minus strand of NZ_JAPCIL010000013.1, from coordinate 22,957 downwards.
GCGTCAGACCGGCAATGCCGAATTTAAAGTGGCCGACCTGCTGCGCGATGCGGCGATGGTGCCCGAAGTTCAGCGTGTGGCGCGCCACATCCACCAGCACTATCCCGAGCAGGCCAGCGCATTGATTGAACGCTGGCTGCCAGAGAACACCCGTTATACCAACGTCTGAACGCCCCCCTCTGATTCGGCTTTTTTATCCCTGCCGGGCAAACGATTGCTTTTAGCCTGCGGATGATTACAATCGCCACATTATTTTTTGGGAAGAACAGAAGATGTCCACTAATCCGCAGCCAGAACAGCCTTCCGCCACGCAAAGCGAACTGATTTATCGTCTTGAAGATCGTCCTCCTCTGCCGCAAACGCTGTTTGCCGCCGGTCAGCATCTGCTGGCGATGTTTGTCGCGGTCATTACCCCCGCGATTCTGATTTGTCAGGCGTTAGGGCTGCCCGCAGAGGATACCCGGCACGTGATCAGCATGTCGCTGTTTGCATCGGGTGTGGCATCACTGCTGCAAATCAAAACATGGGGGCCGGTGGGTTCGGGCCTGCTGTCGATTCAGGGCACCAGCTTCAACTTCGTTACGCCCTTGATTATGGGCGGCATGGCGCTAAAAAATGGCGGCGCTGACGTGCCCACCATGATGGCGGCGCTGTTTGGTACGCTGATGATCGCCTCCTGTACCGAAATGGTGCTGTCACGCGTATTGCACCTGGCGCGCCGGATCATTACGCCGCTGGTTTCCGGTATCGTGGTGATGATTATCGGCCTGTCGCTGATTCAGGTAGGGCTGACCTCCATTGGCGGCGGTTTCAGCGCGATTAACGACCATACTTTTGGTGCGCCGAAAAATCTGATGCTGGCAGGGGCTGTGCTGCTGGTGATCGTGCTACTTAACCGGCAGAAGAACCCCTACCTGCGCGTTGCCTCCCTGGTTATTGCCATGGCGGTGGGCTATCTGCTGGCCTGGGCGATGGGCATGCTGCCTGCCGCCGGCATCCCCACCGATCAGCCGCTGATCGTGGTGCCGACCCCGCTCTATTACGGGCTGGGCTTCGACTGGAATCTGCTCATCCCGCTGATGCTGGTGTTTATGGTGACCTCTCTGGAGACTATCGGCGATATCACCGCCACCTCGGATGTGTCAGAGCAGCCGGTCAGCGGGCCCCTCTATATGAAACGCCTGAAAGGCGGCGTGCTGGCGAATGGCCTCAACTCCTTTGTCTCCGCGCTGTTTAATACTTTCCCGAACTCCTGCTTCGGTCAGAACAATGGCGTGATCCAGTTGACCGGTGTTGCCAGCCGCTACGTCGGCTTTGTTGTCGCGCTGATGCTGATTGTGCTGGGGCTGTTCCCGGCGGTCAGCGGACTGGTGCAGATGATCCCTGAACCGGTACTCGGCGGCGCCACCATTGTGATGTTCGGCACCATCGCCGCCTCGGGTGTCCGCATTGTGTCACGCGAGCCGCTTAACCGCCGCGCCATCATGATTATTGCGCTGTCGCTGGCGGTGGGCCTGGGCGTTTCCCAGCAGCCGCTGATCCTGCAGTTTGCGCCTGACTGGCTGAAAACCCTGCTCTCTTCCGGTATAGCGGCGGGCGGTATTACCGCTATCGTACTCAACCTGATTTTTCCGCCAGAGAAGTAAGGCCAGAGGCAGGCTTCGGCCTGCCTGCTAATTATTCGGATTTACATCCAGGCTGTTGAGCTGTAACGGTAATTCAGGCATAACAACCTCTCACCGGATTTAACTCGGGAAGGATGCTATGAAATTTATTGGAAAGTTTTTCCTCACCTTACTTTTGCTGCTGCTTTTCACCCTGGTCGTGATCTATGTTCTGTTGCAGACACAGTGGGGTGCAGGCTGGTTTAGCCGTTGGGTGAGTGACAAAACCGAATGGCATCTCTCCCTGAGTAAAATTGAACACAATTTCTCCTCTCCCTCTCATATCATTCTGGATGACTTCAGCTTTGGTCACGATGGACAGCCTGCAGTTCTGGTGGCGAAACGGGTCGATCTCGGTCTGGCACTGATTCAGTTCAGCGATCCGCTGCATTTCAGCAGCCTTGAGCTGCGAGATGGAGAAGTGAATCTGGCCAATCTGGCGCCAGGCAGCGCGCTACCGATTCAGGCCGATCGCCTGCAACTCAACAATATGCGTATCGACAGCCCCAACAGCGCGTTACCGCTGTTTGCTCAGCAAGTTAATGGCGGCATTCTGCCGTGGAAACCCACTGCCCTTGATATGCTGGGCCGCGATGCCCGCTTCCAGATGAGCGCAGGCAGCATGACGCTGAATAATGTGCCGGGTGAAAACGTACTGATCCAGGGCAGTGTTGCCCAGGGTCGGATGCGCTTTGACAATATTGGTGCCGACCTGGCGCGTGGCTCTATGACCGGCAACGGTGAGCGCGATGCCCAGGGCAACTGGAAAATTAATCAGCTGCGCCTGAACGACATCCGTCTGCAGACCACCAGCAGCCTGAAAGATTTCCTGCATAGCCTGCAGGTTGTCCCCTCGATCGCCATTACGCGGCTCGACATGACCGATGCCCGCCTGCAGGGGCCTGACTGGGCGGTAACGGATCTGGATCTGACGCTGAGAAACGTTAACTGGCAGGGTGATGACTGGCAAAGTAACGATGGTTCGCTGGCGCTGAATGCCAGCAATTTTATCAACGGTGGATTCGAACTAAATGACCCCATCGTTAACCTGGACTTCTCACCGCAGGGCGTGGCGCTGACGCAGTTCAGTTCACGCTGGGCGAATGGGGTGATTCGGGCTGACGGTGACTGGTCGCGTAGCGATAAGCGCCTGACACTGAAAAACCTGGCGGTGGCGGGACTGGAATACACTCTGCCGCAGGACTGGCGCGATCGCTGGCAGGCGACACTGCCCGCGTGGCTGGATAGCGTAGAGGTGACGCGCTTCACCTCTAACCGAAACCTGATTATCGACATCAATCCGGCTTTTCCCTTCCAGCTGACCTCACTGGATGGATCCGGTGAAAACCTGCTGCTGGCGCAGCAGCACCAGTGGGGGATCTGGTCGGGTAAGCTCAGCCTGAACGCGGCAGAATCAACCTTTAATCGCACCGACCTGCGTCATCCGTCGATTGCGCTGAGCGCTGACCAGCAGCAGATTCAGATTACGGAGCTGAGTGCGTTCAGTAATAAGGGTCTGCTCGAAGGGACGGCCACCGTAGGCCAGCAGCCAGCCCGTCCGCTGACGCTGCAACTGACAGGTCGTGCTGTACCGGTGAATGTGTTGCAGAACTGGGGATGGCCCGCGTTGCCGTTAACCGGTGACAGCAATATGCAGCTGCAGCTCAGCGGTGCATTAACCGCAAATCAGCCGCTGCGCCCGACGGTTAATGGCAGTTTGTCAGTGACAACCGACAGTCAGCAACTGCAGCAGACCATGCAGGCTGGCGAGGTACGTTAACAACAGATCAGGGCCGCTGAAGCGGCCCTGATGATTAGTTGATACGCGCGCCGGACCCCCCCTCTTCCAGCGGCCCATCAGGATCGGCGGGCAGGACGATATAGACCCCTTCAAACACAGCGCCACACTCATCATTGCCAAACAGCTCAACTTCGAGCTGCACACGCGCTTTACGTCCGCGCGCCAGGCGGTCGAGATCGCCGCTTAATGAGCCCAGATCGGCAATCGCGCCAGGCCGTCCGCTGATGGGGTGGCTATAGCGAATGTGCGCATCCGCCAGAATAATGGTGCCACCCAGATGACGCTCGCGCAGCAGCAACCAGATCAACCCCCAGCCGGTCAGCGTTGCCAGCGAAAACAGGCTGCCAGCGAACAGCGTCTGGTGTGGATTCTGGTTGCCCGCTTCCGGCATGGTGGTGATAAATTTTTGCCCGGTAAACTGCAGAATACGGACGCCCATCTTTTCGCTGAGCGGGATATGATCATACCAGGCCTGTTGCAGCTGACCGCACCAGTCGGCGCGATGCAGGATATCGTCAAGCGTGACGACCGGTTTGATCATCAGAAAGTGACGTACCGGCGTCGTCTGCGGCGCGGTAATCTCGCCCTGATTGATGTAGCCGAGTTTAGCGAAGAAAGCGACAGCATCTTCGCGGGCACTGCAGGTTACCCGCTTAGCCCCTTCCTGACGCGCCACGGATTCCAGCGTCATCGCCACCAGAGTACCCAATCCCTTGCCCTGAACCGAAGGATGAACGGCCATGAAGCGGATAGCGGCCTCATTGTCGGCATTAATATAGAGACGGCCGATGGCGACCGGATTTCCCTGCTCATCAACCACCATCTGATGATGCGCCAGCGCATCCCAGGCGTCACGTTCCGACCCCTGCGGCTGACGCAGAGGTTTACGCAACATCTCCCAGCGGAACTGATAATAGATATCCAGTTCTTCCGCCGTCTGTGGCACGCGAAGGTGATACATGTAATGTTTCTCCCGCTCGGATGTGTGGCCAGTTCCCTGCCGCTCAGCTGACGTTCTCACACCTGTAACCAGAACGTCACAGGACCATCATTCACCAGCGAGACCTGCATATCCGCAGCAAAACGGCCATTAGCCGTGGTGATGCCCTGCTTGCGACAGCAGTCGCTGAAATATTCATACAGCCGCTCGGCTTCAGCGGGCTCGGCGCCACCCGAAAAGGAGGGACGCATCCCTTTTTGGGTATCTGCGGCCAGCGTAAACTGTGACACCACCAGCACGCTTCCGCCCGCCTGGCGAATACTCAGGTTCATTTTGCCCTGCTCATCACTAAAGATGCGATAGCCCAATACGCGTTCTGCGAGACGTTCCGCACGCGCGTTGTCATCGCCCTTTTCCACGCCCAGCAAAACCAGTAAACCGGCATCAATTTCACCGACCACTTCCTGATTGACGCTGACGCTGGCGCGCTGTACGCGTTGAATCAATGCAATCATGTTTCCTCGCGTTGCTCCTCTTTGTGTTGCTGCTTTAACTGCCGATAATCGGCTAACGCAACGGTGATTTCAGCGCCTAACAACACAATACACCAGGTCCAGTAGACCCAGAGAAACAGAATGGGGATCACGGCCAGTACGCCGTAGATCAGCTGATAAGAGGGGAACATAGTAACATAGAGCGCAAAGCCCTTTTTGCCCAGCTCAAACAGCGCACCGGCAACCAGCGCGCCAATCAGCGCATCGCGCGGCGGCACTCGCTGGGTAGGAACGATGCTGTAGAGCAACCAGAAGGCGAGCCACGACAGCAGGAGCGGGAAAATACGCAGCATCTGATCGACCAGGCTGGTGACGCCTGTCGCGTTAATCCAGCGCAGCGACAGCAGATAGGAGCTGATCGCCAGACTGGCACCGGCCAGTAACGGGCCAAGTGTCAGGATCATCCAGTAGACCGCAAAGGAATAGACCATCGGCCGCTTCTTGTTGCTGCGCCAGATGGTGTTTAACGCGGTATCGACGGAATGCATCAGCAGTAAGGCGGTAACAATCAGGCCGACCGCTCCGACCGCCGTCATCCGGTTTACGTTAGCCACAAACTGCTCAAGATAGCGTTGCAGCGTGTTACCTGCAGCCGGCATCAGATTGGTAAAGACAAAGTGCTTCAACTGCACACTGATATCAGAGAAGACCGGAAACGCCGCAAACAGGGCAAACACCACCGCAATCAGCGGCACCAGCGCCAGCAATGAGACATAAGCCAGATTACCGGCCTGGGTCGTCATGCCATCCTCATCAATGCGTTTCCACAACAGTTTGAGCCACAACCAGAACGCATGCAGCCCGGGACGAAATTTACGTGACATCATGAATTACTGTTGACCTGCAAACCAGTTGGGTACCGTTTTACTGTCAGTAACCAGTACACTTTCAATACCCAGGGCGCGGGCCGCCTCAATGTTTTGTGGATTATCGTCAAAAAATACCGCCTGATCGGCAGCCACACCTTCTGCGTCCAGCACATGCTGGTATATCCGGGCTTCCGGTTTACGCATGCCCAGCTCCTGGGAGAGATAGAGCTTGTCGGCTGCCTGCTGCACGTCCGGATACTGCGTTGGCCAGAATTCGCAATGCAGTTTGTTGGTGTTAGAGAGGATCACCACCCGATGACCTTCCAGCCGCAGCCGGTTCATCAGCGCCAGGATTTCCGGACGCACGTCAACGAATACCGCCTGCCAGCCAGCGGCAAACTGTTCATAGCTCAGCGCGATTTCCAGCTTTTCACACAGCGCCAGCGCGAAATCTTCATCGCTGATCTCGCCACGTTCGTGTTGTTCAAACGCCTCATCCATCTGGAAATGGCTTTGCAGCGAGGCCAGCGGCACACGACTAAGGTCACTCCAGACACCCAGCACGCGGTTAAAGTCGATATCGATAATCACATTGCCCAAATCAAAGATATACAGCATGGTGTGTCTCCTTCTGTTCCCTGGAGTATTCACTCTAGCGGCAAAAGGGCAGGCTGAACAGGCACTCGCGGAGAGAAAAGCGTAAACGGCAGCGGGCAGCTAAAAAGCGCGACCTATCCCACAAATAATCGCTGGCCCGGCTGAAGAGGCAGGAATTTCAGGCAAAAAAAAAGCCCCGCAGGCGGGGGCTCTTTATCAGTTAAAGGCGCAATTATGCGTCTTTAGGACCACGTGATGCACGTTTACGGTCATTTTCAGTCAGGTGACGTTTACGGATACGCACTGACTGTGGTGTAACTTCTACCAGTTCGTCATCATCGATGAACTCGATCGCCTGCTCAAGGGTCATCTTGATTGGCGGAACCAGCGTCGTGGCTTCATCAGTACCTGAAGCACGCATGTTGGTCAGTTTCTTACCGGTCAGGCAGTTAACTGTCAGGTCGTTAGAACGGCTGTGAATACCGATGATCTGGCCTTCATAGACTTCTGCACCGTGACCCAGGAACAGCTTACCGCGGTCCTGCAGGCTGAACAGTGCAAACGCAACTGCTTTACCCTGACCGTTGGAGATCAGTACGCCGTTCTGACGCTGGCCCACTTCGCCCGCACGAATGTCATCGTAGTGGCTGAAGGTAGAGTAGAGCAGACCGGTACCGGAAGTCATGGTCATGAATTCGTTACGGAAGCCGATCAGGCCACGGCTTGGGATCACGTAGTCGAGACGTACGCGGCCTTTGCCATCCGGATCCATGTTTTTCAGATCGCCCTTACGCTCACCCATGGCTTGCATGACTGAACCCTGGTTGTTCTCTTCGATATCCAGCGTAACGTTCTCGAATGGCTCCTGTTTACGGCCATCGATTTCGCGGAAGATAACTTTCGGACGGGATACCGCCAGTTCGAAACCTTCACGACGCATGTTTTCGATCAGAACTGACAGGTGAAGCTCACCACGACCTGATACGCGGAACGCGTCAGCATCTTCGGTTTCTTCAACGCGCAGTGCCACGTTGTGAACCAGTTCTTTGTTCAGACGCTCAAGGATCTGACGTGACGTCACGTACTTACCTTCTTTACCGCAGAACGGTGAGGTGTTGACGTTAAAGAACATGGTAACTGTTGGCTCATCGACACTCAGTGCTGGCAGCGCCTGCACGTTCTGTGGATCACAGATGGTGTCAGAGATGTTCAGCTCGCCCAGACCGGTGATAGCAATGATATCGCCCGCTTCTGCCAGGTCGCTGTCGATACGCTCAAGACCCAGGTGAGTCAGGACTTTACCGACTTTACCGTTACGGGTTTTGCCTTCGCTATCGATGATAGTGACTTGCTGGTTAGGCTTAACTTTACCGCGCTTGATACGGCCGATGCCGATCACGCCCAGGTAGTTGTTGTAGTCCAGCTGAGAGATTTGCATCTGCAGTGGGGCGTCAGCCTCAACCTGCGGAGGCGCAACGTGGTCGACGATCGCCTGATACAGCGGGGTCATATCGTCAGCCATGTCGGTGTGCTCAAGACCAGCAATACCATTCAGCGCAGAGGCGAAAATGATAGGGAAGTCGAGCTGCTCATCAGTAGCATCCAGGTTAACGAACAGGTCAAAGACCTGATCAACAACCCAATCCGGACGCGCACCAGGGCGGTCTACTTTGTTGATAACCACAATCGGCTTCAGACCATGCGCGAACGCTTTTTTGGTCACGAAGCGGGTTTGCGGCATAGGGCCATCCATCGCATCTACAACCAGCAGCACCGAGTCCACCATGGACATGACGCGCTCAACTTCACCACCGAAGTCGGCGTGTCCCGGGGTATCAACGATGTTGATACGGTAGTCATTCCACTTAATGGCGGTGTTTTTTGCGAGGATGGTAATCCCACGCTCTTTCTCCAAATCATTGGAGTCCATCACGCGCTCTGTTGCTTCGGTACGGGCATCAAAAGTACCGGATTGTTGCAGCAGTTTGTCAACCAGGGTGGTCTTTCCATGGTCAACGTGCGCGATGATGGCGATGTTACGCAAATTTTCGATCACAGCTTTGCCTCAGGCATTAGAAATAGCGCGTTATTGTACACTGATTAAGCGGAAGACTGAACACGATCACACTTTTCACTGAAAGTTTATTGCGTGGAGGCCAATTTGCCCTGTTACCGGTGCAGAAAATGCACTAAGTTGGTCTGATGCACCAAAATAGTGCCACCAGATGGCCGCTAAGCACCACAGTGGTGCAATAAAACGATCGTGGTGCAGCCGCTTTATGACAAAAAGGTGCACCACAAGGCGATTTAAGCATCATCAAAAAAGTTGGCACAGAATTCGCTTTATCTAAATCAAGCGTAAACGCCAGACAGATGTCGGTTGAAGAGCGTGCCGGAAGAGGTTGGTCAGGGAGTTGTTTTCCCGCAACGTATTCCGGAAACGACGTTTCCTCGCCATGTAGATAATGAAAGACCATTTCCAGGAGAGTTGAGTATGTCCGCTGAACACGTTCTCTCGATGATGAACGAGCATGAAGTTAAGTTTGTTGACCTGCGTTTTACCGATACCAAAGGTAAAGAACAGCACGTTACGATCCCTGCTCACCAGGTTAACGCTGACTTCTTCGAAGAAGGCAAAATGTTCGATGGTTCGTCTATCGGCGGCTGGAAAGGCATTAACGAATCAGACATGGTGCTGATGCCTGACGCCACCACGGCGGTCATGGATCCTTTCTTCGAAGATTCTACGCTGATCATCCGTTGTGACATCCTCGAGCCAGGCACCATGCAGGGCTACGACCGCGATCCACGCTCTATCGCTAAGCGCGCTGAAGATTTCCTGCGCTCTTCCGGCATCGCTGATACCGTACTGTTTGGACCAGAACCAGAATTCTTCCTGTTCGATGACATCCGTTTCGGCTCATCGACGTCCGGTTCACACGTTGCTATCGACGATATAGAAGCGGCATGGAACACCGGTAAAGAGTACGAAGGCGGTAACAAAGGTCACCGTCCAGGTCTGAAAGGCGGCTACTTCCCGGTTCCACCGGTTGACTCATCACAGGACATTCGTTCTGCCATGTGTCTGACCATGGAGCAGATGGGCCTGGTTGTTGAAGCGCATCACCACGAAGTGGCGACCGCGGGTCAGAACGAAGTGGCAACCCGCTTCAATACCATGACCAAAAAAGCGGACGAAATTCAGATTTACAAATATGTGGTTCACAACGTTGCGCACGCTTACGGCAAAACCGCGACCTTTATGCCGAAGCCTATGTTTGGCGACAACGGTTCAGGCATGCACTGCCATATGTCACTCTCCAAAGGTGGCCAGAACCTGTTTGCCGGCGATAAGTACGGCGGCCTGTCTGAAATGGCGCTGTTCTACATCGGCGGTATCATCAAGCACGCTAAAGCGATCAACGCCCTGGCGAACCCGACCACCAACTCTTACAAGCGTCTGGTCCCGGGTTACGAAGCACCGGTTATGCTGGCTTACTCTGCCCGTAACCGTTCAGCCTCAATCCGTATTCCGGTTGTTGCCAGCCCGAAAGCGCGTCGTATCGAAGCGCGCTTCCCGGATCCAGCGGCTAACCCATACCTGGCGTTCACCGCACTGCTGATGGCTGGCCTGGATGGCATCATCAACAAAATCCATCCTGGCGATGCGATGGACAAAAACCTGTATGACCTGCCACCGGAAGAAGAAGCTGAGATTCCAAAAGTTGCAGGCTCTCTGGAAGAAGCGCTGAATGCACTGAACGAAGACCGCGAGTTCCTGACCCGCGGCGGAGTATTCACTGACGAATCGATCGATGCTTACATCGAACTGCGTAAAGCAGAGATGGATCGCGTTCGCATGACGCCACACCCGGTTGAGTTCGAGCTCTACTACAGCGTTTAACTGGTCAGACGTTTTTTGTTGCCGTGGAAACTTTTAGCCCATCTTCGGATGGGCTTTTTTCTCCGCGAATTCACCGTTCATTCGCCCTCTTTTCGGCTTAAAGACTAAAATGCACCTCTTTAGTGCAGAGGAACGTTGTATGGCAACTGGCTCTCTGCCCGATGCAGGGCAGATTCTCAACGCGTTAATCAACAGTATTTTGTTGGTGGATAACGATCTGGTTATTCATTACGCCAACCCGGCGGCGCAGCAATTACTGGCGCAAAGCTCACGCAAATTGTTCGGCACGCCGTTACCGGAATTAACCGGCTACTTTTCGCTGAATATCGAGGTGATGCGCGAGAGTCTTGAGGCTGGCCAGGGATTTACTGACAGTGAGGTCACGCTGGTGGTAGATGGTCGCGCGCACATTATGTCGCTGACCGCCCAGCGGTTACCCGATGGCTTAATCCTGATGGAAATGGCGCCGATGGATAATCAGCGTCGTCTCAGTCAGGAGCAGTTACAGCACGCCCAGCAGGTGGCCGCTCGCGATCTGGTTCGCGGCCTGGCCCATGAGATTAAAAATCCGCTGGGAGGATTGCGCGGCGCGGCACAGCTTTTATCCCGCGCCCTGCCCGATCCCTCGCTGAATGAATATACCAAAGTGATTATTGAACAGGCCGACCGGTTGCGGAATCTGGTTGATCGTCTGCTGGGGCCGCAGCAGCCGGGCATGCACATCACGCAGAGCATTCATCAGGTGGCCGAACGGGTGGTCAATCTGGTGTCGATGGAGCTGCCGGAGAATGTCTCGCTGGTACGGGATTATGATCCCAGCCTGCCGGAACTGCCGCACGATCCCGATCAGATTGAACAGGTGCTGCTTAACGTGGTGCGCAATGCGCTTCAGGCGCTGGGCGACGATGGCGGCACCATTATTATCCGCACCCGCACGGCTTTCCAGCTGACGCTGCACGGCACGCGTTATCGCCTGGTGGCACGTATTGATATTGAAGATGATGGCCCCGGCATTCCGGCCCAGCTGCAGGATACGCTGTTTTATCCGATGGTCAGCGGACGCGAAGGCGGTACCGGTTTAGGCCTCTCCATCGCCCGTAGCCTGATTGATCAACATTCAGGAAAAATAGAATTTAACAGTTGGCCGGGACACACCGAATTCTCGGTTTACCTGCCTATTCGCCAGTGAGGTTTCTATGCAACGAGGGATAGTCTGGATCGTCGATGACGATAGCTCCATCCGCTGGGTGCTTGAACGCGCGCTCACTGGAGCCGGTTTGAGCTGTGCGACTTTTGACAGCGCAAGCGAGGTGCTGGATGCCCTCTCAACCAAGACCCCGGACGTTTTACTGTCAGACATTCGCATGCCCGGTATGGATGGCCTGGCGCTGCTGAAACAGATTAAGCAGCGTCATCCGATGCTTCCGGTCATCATAATGACGGCGCATTCTGATCTGGACGCTGCCGTCAGCGCCTATCAGCAGGGTGCCTTTGATTACCTGCCTAAGCCGTTCGATATTGATGAAGCGGTTGCGCTGGTCGAGCGTGCTATCAGCCACTATCAGGAGCAGCAGCAGCCACGTAATCAGCCGGTCAGCGGACCCACCACCGATATCATCGGTGAAGCGCCCGCGATGCAGGATGTGTTCCGCATCATCGGACGATTATCGCGCTCGTCGATCAGTGTGCTGATCAACGGCGAGTCCGGTACCGGTAAAGAGCTGGTGGCCCATGCGCTGCATCGCCATAGCCCGCGCACCAAAGCGCCCTTTATCGCGCTCAACATGGCGGCGATCCCCAAAGATTTAATTGAATCAGAACTGTTTGGTCACGAAAAAGGCGCCTTTACCGGGGCGAACCAGATCCGTCAGGGCCGTTTTGAGCAGGCGGATGGCGGCACGCTGTTTCTGGATGAGATCGGTGATATGCCGCTGGATGTGCAGACCCGTCTGCTGCGCGTGCTGGCCGATGGCCAGTTCTATCGCGTTGGTGGCTATGCGCCGGTCAAAGTGGATGTGCGTATTATCGCGGCGACCCACCAGAATCTGGAATTACGCGTACAGGAAGGCAAGTTCCGTGAGGATCTGTTTCACCGCCTGAATGTGATTCGTGTGCATCTGCCACCGCTGCGTGAGCGTCGTGAGGATATCCCGCGTCTGGCGCGTTATTTCCTCCAGGTAGCGGCGCGTGAGCTGGGTGTGGAAGCGAAGATTCTGCATCCGGAAACCGAGACAGCGTTAACCCGACTGCACTGGTCAGGTAACGTGCGTCAGCTGGAGAACACCTGTCGCTGGCTGACCGTGATGGCTGCGGGTCAGGAAGTCCTGATTCAGGACCTGCCCGGAGAACTGTTTGAATCCAGTACGCCGGAGAATCCGGTACAGTCGCTGCCTGACAGCTGGGCAACGCTGCTGGCACAGTGGGCCGATCGCGCTCTGCGTTCCGGTCATCAGAATCTGCTGTCAGAAGCCCAGCCGGAGATGGAGCGCACGCTGCTCACTACTGCGCTGCGTCATACGCAGGGCCACAAACAGGAAGCGGCACGTTTGCTGGGCTGGGGACGAAACACGCTGACGCGCAAGCTCAAAGAGCTGGGCATGGAATAAGCGGTTCAGTACGGGCTGGTGAAGTCTGCCAGCCCGTTTCTTCAGATAACGCGGGAGAACTGCTGCTGACGCGCTTTCTGACGCAGATAGCGATCAAAGCACATGCAGATATTGCGGATCAGTAACCGGCCAATTCCCGTCACCTCCAGCCCCGTAGCGGTTTGTTCCACCAGCCCATCAGCTATCAACGGCTTCAGCAGCGCCAGGTCCTCAGCAAAATAGTCGCTGAAGCGAATGCCCCATTGCGCTTCTGTCGCGGCAAAATTCAGCGAGAAGTTACAAATCAGCGTTTTTATCACGTCCCGACGCAGGCAATCATCGTCGGTTAAGGCGATGCCACGCCACAGGCCATTTCCCTGCTGTTCCACACAATTGTACCAGGTATTAAGGTCTTTCTGGTTCTGCGCATAACTGTCGCCAATCATGCTGATGGCAGAGACGCCAAGCCCCAGCAAATCGCTGTCGCCCTGCGTCGTGTATCCCTGGAAATTGCGATGCAGCTGGCCTTTGCGCTGCGCGATAGCCAGTTCATCCTGCGGCTTCGCAAAGTGATCCATTCCAATGAACTGGTAGCCCTGCTGAGTCAGGGTTGCGATGGTCTGCTGTAAAATATCCAGCTTTTGCTGAGCCGATGGCAGTTCACCCTCTTTGATTTTACGCTGTGCCGCGAACATCGCCGGCAGATGCGCATAGTTAAAGACGCTAAGACGATCCGGGCTCAGCGCCAGTACCCGCTCCAGCGTCCAGGCGAAGCTGGCGGGCGTCTGCAGGGGTAAACCATAGATGAGGTCAATGCTGGTCGAGCTGAACCCCTGTTCACGGGCACGCGCCATCAGCCCGAAAATCACCTCTTCATCCTGTACCCGGTTAACCCGCTCCTGCACCGATTTGTTGAAGTCCTGCACCCCCATGCTCAGCCGGTTGAATCCCAGCGATCGCAGGTGATCAATCACATCCAGCGCAATTTCCCGGGGATCCACTTCGATCGACATTTCGGCATCATCGGCCACGCTGAAATGCTGCTTCAGTAAACCCACCAGCCGGGAAATCTGCGCATTGTCGAGGAAGGTTGGCGTGCCGCCGCCCCAGTGAAGCTGCGTGACCTGACGCTGACGAAACAGCGGCGCACGCTGAATAATCTCCTGCTCAAGCACATCCAGATAGCGGTCCGCTTTGTGGCGCTGACGCGTCACTATCTTATTGCAGCCGCAGAAGTAGCAGAGACGATGGCAGAAGGGAATATGGACATAGAGCGACAGCGGACGATCGGGGTAACGCGCCACGGCACGCTGGAAGTCGTTTTCCGCGTACTGCTCGCTGAACTCCAGCGCAGTGGGATAGGAGGTGTAACGCGGGCCGGCATAATTGTACTTTTCAATTAACGCCTGATCCCACTCAATCTGCTGCGATGGCATGCTCACTCCTTCCGGTGACGTCGTCTGAGAGAAGGTCGCGAAGAAGAGGAGATAAAAGGTGAGCGGGATGAGACCCGACGTAAACGTTGCTTCAGACGCGACAGCGTCGTAGTTTAAACAATAACCACAGCAGATAACATGTCGCCAGCAGCGCGAAAATTGATCCAGGCCAAAACATTGTCGTTTACCTGTTAAGCGCGGCATGCGGGTAACGCATGCCGATCAAATTTGCTTAGTTGCCTTTCAGCAGACGGTACATATCTTCTTCAGCCTGCTCATCTTCGGCATCATCCATCACAATGCCTAACTGCTCCATCAGTTCGTCGATACGATCCAGCGAGGCATCCAGCCAGCCCTGATCTTCAGCCGACAGCGTTTCGCCATTTTCCAGCCGATCCAGCAGCGCATCCAGACGTTCGTCATTTTCCAGCTTCGCCAGCTCTTCTTCTGGTGTCAGACGCACTTTCTTCTCTGCTGCCGGTTTTTCTGCGCTTTTCTTTGGTTTAACGGCGGCGGTTTTTCCTTCAGCGATCAGGGCCACCGGTTTTTTACTCCCGATGCGCGGATCTTTGACGCTGTCCGCCTGACGTCCGCCATTGTTTTCGGACGCAGCCGGATTAGCACGGCTGCCAGATGCATGTCCGCGATGCTTTTTATCACGTTTGCGATCGCGTGCTTCATGGTTGATATCGTCACGCGATTTGCGTTTGGCTTTGACGGCAGGTTTGCCGTTAGCAGCTCGTGCAGGTTGCTTCATAGTATTCGGTCCCGGCTTTTTTTATTCAGTATAGAATTGCGGCGAAATCTAGCAGAAAGTAGACAAAGAAAAAAGGCGACAGCTCAAGCTGTCGCCTTATTTCATACCTTCATAAGAAGGAATCATGTTTTAAATCCTTTTCGGCTCGTAACATCCCGGTTAATCCCGCGCCTGCTCAACTCCTGAGCTATTCCTTATCCCTGTCTGGCCGCATCCCTGACCCTGTTCCATTCCATCGCTCATAACCCTCCTGGTATCCCTGAGCGCATCATCCTGATGTGTGCTGCCGTGCACTGCACACTAATGTAGACCAACTGGTAAAAGCCTCAAGTCAGTGTCAAAAATAGTTAGTTCAAAAAAAGAACGATTAACATCAAGGCATTGAATTACATATTTTTTTATTTTTAGTAATTAAAGTAAAAAGCGAAATAACCCGCACCGTTAATGGCAAATCTCTTACAAAGTTTGTTACCGAGATGCGATTGAGCACTTTCGCGTCATAACGCGTATAATCGCCCGCATTGCCTTAATGCGTTTTCTGGAGTGTCACCTTGTCTGAATTGAATTATCACGTTACCCACTTTGTCATGAGCGCGCCGGATATCCGCCATCTGCCTGCCGATACCGGAATTGAAGTGGCTTTCGCTGGCCGCTCGAACGCGGGAAAATCGAGTGCGCTGAATACGTTAACCAATCAGAAGGGTCTGGCGCGTACCAGTAAAACGCCGGGACGTACGCAGCTGATTAACCTGTTTGAAGTGAAAGAAGGTAAGCGTCTGGTCGACCTGCCCGGTTACGGTTATGCCGAAGTCCCGGAAGAGATGAAGCTGAAGTGGCAGCGCGCGTTAGGTGAATACCTGCAAAAACGTCAGGCGCTGAAAGGACTGGTTATCCTGATGGATATCCGTCATCCGCTGAAAGATCTCGACCGGCAGATGATTCAGTGGTCAGTGGAAAGTGGCATTCCGGTGCTGTTGCTTCTTACTAAAGCAGACAAACTGGCCTCAGGTGCCCGTAAAGCGCAGCTCAATGTCGTGCGTGAAGCCGCACTCGAATTTGTTGGTGATGTGCAGGTAGAACTCTTCTCATCGCTGAAGAAAATCGGCGTGGATAAGGTTCGTCAGAAGCTGGACAGCTGGTTTAATACGCTTGAACCGGCGGTTGAAGATCAGGACGCGGAAGAGTGAGTGGAAACCCTGTGCCGGTGACGCTGACGGTACAAAAAGCCCAATAAAAAACGCCCCAGTCACAGAATGACTGGGGCGGCTAAATTCAGCCAAATCCGATTACGTGAAGTAAAAGGTCTGAAAGATAGAACATCTTACCTCTGTACCCTACGCGACGAACTTTACCTGATTTTCTGTGCGTGACAAAGGCTTTTTTGTTGCTTACTTACATCAAACAGGACTTTTTTTACCATGCACGTCACAAAAATAGCGTTGTGATGTAGTTTAATGACGAAAAAAGTGTTTAGCCGATAAGCAGTTAGAAAAGCGCTTTCTCTCAGTGCCAGCGTTGACCGCGCTAAACCGGTCAACTAAACGAATTTCTTATACCTGATTCAGGGCCGATTCTGTTCTTCAGAACCGACCACACGCATCGAATCAGTGGGCTTCATCCCAGTTGTCACCCACACCGACCTCAACCAGTAAAGGTACGTCGAGCTGTACGCTATCTTCCATCAACGCACGGATTTTCTGGCTCGCCTCTTCAACCGCCTCGGCTTTGACTTCGAACACCAGTTCATCGTGAACCTGCATGATCATTCTGACGGCATTGTCGTTTTGCTGTTCCAGCCAGTTATCCACGGCAATCATTGCCCGCTTGATGATATCGGCTGCCGTTCCCTGCATCGGCGCATTGATCGCGGCACGTTCAGCGGCTTTCCGGCGAATGGCGTTACCGGATTTAATATCGGGCAGCCACAGCCGACGGCCTTCCAGCGTTTCGACATAGCCTTTACTCGCCGCCAGCTGGCGTGTGTTCTCCATATAGCGCAGGACGCCCGGATAGCGTTCAAAGTAGAGATCCATATACTTTTTCGCTTCACCCGCGCCGATATTCAGCTGACGCGACAGACCAAAGGCGCTCATGCCATAAATCAGACCAAAGTTGATCGCTTTGGCGCTGCGACGCTGTTCGCCGCTGACCTTATCCAGCGCCACGCCAAACACTTCGGATGCCGTCGCGCGGTGGATATCTTCGCCCTGGGCAAAAGCGTCCAGCAATCCTTTGTCCTGAGAGAGATGCGCCATGATACGCAGTTCGATTTGTGAATAGTCTGCCGCCACAATGCGATGGCCTTTGGCCGCAACAAATGCCTGACGGATTCGGCGTCCTTCATCATTACGCACCGGAATGTTTTGCAGATTCGGATCGGCAGAGGATAAGCGTCCGGTTGCGGTGACGGCCTGATGATAAGAGGTATGTACCCTGCCACTGATCGGATTAATCATCAGCGGTAATTTATCCGTGTAAGTAGACTTAAGTTTGGATAAGCCGCGATGCTCCAGAATCACTTTGGGCAACGGATAATCAAGTGCCAGCTCGGCTAACACCTCTTCGCTGGTTGACGGCGCGCCGCCTGGTGTTTTCTTCGTGGGTTTGATGCCCTGTTTTTCAAACAGGATCACCTGAAGCTGCTTGGTGGATGAGAGGTTAAAGGGTTCCCCCGCCAGCTCATGCGCTTTTAACTCAAGCTCAGCCAGTCGGGCCGTCAGCTCTTTCGAGTGCTGCGCCAGAATAGACTGATCGATCAGCACGCCGTTGCGCTCTATGCGGGAAATCACCGTCAGTAACGGCATCTCAATCTGTTCGAAGACTTTTTTCGGTCCCGCTTCTTTCTCCAGCTCTGGCCACATCTTCAGATGCAGCTGCAAAGTCACATCTGCATCTTCGGCAGCGTAATGGGATGCCTGCTCTAACGCGATTTGATTGAACGTCAGCTGATTTTTACCTTTACCGGCGATCTCCTGGAAGGTCACGGTTTTATGGTTAAGCCAGCGAGCGGCCAGGCTATCCATGTCATGTTTGCCCACCACGCTGTTGAGGATATAGGACTCAAGCATGGTGTCGAATTTGATACCGGCCAGTTCAATGTCGTAGTTTTTCAGCACGCCGCGATCGTATTTCAGGTTCTGGCCAACTTTCCAGGCGCTCTCATCTTCCAGCAGGGGCTTGAGCTGTGCCAGAACGGTGGCGCGATCCAGTTGATCAGGCGCATCAAGATAGTCATGGGCAACCGGCAGATAGGCGGCTTCACCGGGCGCCACCGCGAAGCTGATGCCGACGATGTTAGCGCTCAGGGTATCCAGCGCGTCGGTCTCCAGATCAAACGCAAAGACTTCGCTGTTTTTCAGCTTCTCCAGCCAGCTATCAAAGAGATCCTGATCCAGAATGGTGACATAACCCTCGGTCGGTAACACGCTGCTGGTTTCAGCCACCGGGGCCGGTTCATCAGCCAGCGCTTTTTGCGCCTGCGTAGTGCTCTTTTTGCCCTGCAGCCATTTACCGTCCTGCAGGTCACTCAGCCAGCGTTTGAACTCGTAACGACTGAACAGGGCCTGCAATGCCTCTGTATCGGGTTCAGTGACTGTGAGCTCTTCACAGGGCAGCGCCAGCTCAACGTCTGTCTTAATGGTCGCCAGCTGATAAGAGAGAAACGCCACATCACGATTCTGCTCAAGTTTGGTCGCCATGGTTTTGGCACCACGAAATCCGAGATCGGCCACTTTGTCCAGATTGTCATAGATCGTCTGCATGCTGCCCAGCCCCTGCAGCAACGCCTGTGCCGTTTTCTCACCGACGCCTGGCACGCCAGGAATGTTATCGGAGCTATCACCCATCATGGCAAGGAAATCGATGATCAATGCGGGTGGAACACCATATTTCTGCTCAACCTCTTCTGGTCCCAGAATGGTGTTGCTCATGGTGTTAATCAGCGTGATGGCGGGCGTGACCAGCTGCGCCATATCTTTGTCGCCGGTGCTGATCAGCACTGAGAGACCCTTTTTCTCCGCTTCCAGCGCCAGCGTACCGATGACATCATCAGCCTCGACGCCGCTCACAGCCAGCAACGGCAGCCCCATCGCCCGCACCATCTCATGCAGTGGCTCAATTTGTGCACGGAGCTCGTCAGGCATCGGGGGACGGTGAGATTTGTAATGCTCAAACAGCTCGTCTCTGAAGGTTTTGCCTTTGGCATCGAACACCACAGCAACGTGACTCGGATTGTATTGCGCCAGCAGGCTTTTCAGCATGTTGAGCACGCCGTACATGGCGCCAGTGGGTTCACCTGCACTGTTGGTCAGCGGCGGAAACGCGTGATACGCGCGATAAAGATAGGATGAGCCATCGACCAGAATCAGGGGATTTTCTGCTATTTGCGCCATAAGTCTGTGTAGTCTTCGTTGCTATGAGTTGGGCTATAAGGATGCCACAACCAGGCAGAAATGGTGAACTAAGGCGTGCCACGTCTGGTGTTTTTCACGCTTTTGGGGACAGGATCGCAACGATCGTTCTGTGGATAACTTTGTGCGTAAAAATTATAACGCGCTGTTTTTCAGGAAAATAAATAATCGGCACCTGAATAAAAATCATAAATTTCATTGGCTTATTTAATTTCCGTGACACGATCGCTATTTTTAATAGCGCGATCCCTTGTGTGGATATTAAATTTATGCCCTGGAGATGGACAAAAATTGGCCCGTTGTTCAAAGGCATAAAAAAAACGCCAGCAGAGCTGGCGTTTAACGGGGGTGTGAGGCTGATTACTTCTGGCTTACCAGGAATTTAACCACGTTCGCATAGTCTGCGACGAAATTATCCATAGAGCTGGTATCAAGACCGCCGTTGTTAACCATGTATTTGCCATTCACGAAAATAGCAGGCACACCACGCAGATCAACATCAGCAGCGGCTTTTTGCTGCTGCGCAACCAGCGCTTTTACGGCGAAGCTGTTCCAGGCTGCATCATAGTCCGCCGCAGAGATACCGGCCGCTTTGACAAAGGTCTCTTTCAGACTGGCAGGATCGGTGATGGTCTGCGTTTTCTGAATGCCATCGAAGATCGGTGCTGTCACTTTATCTTCAACGCCCAGCGCCATCGCGACAGCCCAGGCATGGGTCACGACCGGCCCCAGTTCTCCACCGAGAAAATCGACGTGGTATTTCACCATCTTAGTGTCAGCAGGCAGATTCTTTTTCACCGCGTCATTGACGTGATAAATACGTTCAAACTGATAGCAGTGCGGGCAGAAGAAGGAGAAGAACTCCATCACCTGAGGTTCGCCGGCCACAGGTTTAGGCAGACTCACATATTGTTTACCTTCAGTGAACTGGGCAGCAGATGCGCTGAATGCCAGCACTAAACCCATCAGTGCAAACCAAATTTTTTTCATCGTGAAAAATTCTCCTGACTACGTCATTAATATTGCGGTGTCAGCTGCAGAGGAGGTTCCTGCAACAGCTTCTCCTGCTCGGTAAAGAGTGAAATTTGCCTGCGCCAGAAATCTTCATCTGTCATCCAGGGGAAAGCGCGCGGAAAAGCGGGATCCTGCCAGCGTCGGACAACCCAGGCCAGATAATAAACCATGCGCATGGCGCGTAAAGGTTCAATCAGTGACAATTCATTAATATCAAAATCACTGAACTCACTGTACGCCTCCAGCAGTATATCCCATTGAATACGCTGTTCCTGACGATCGCCGCTGATCAGCATCCAGAGATCCTGCACAGCCGGGCCATTACGGGCATCATCCAGATCGACAAACAGCGGTCCGTCACGCCACAGGATATTACCCGGATGGCAGTCGCCATGTAATCGTAGCGGCTGCCACGTGGTGTGCCACTGTTGTTGCAGCGTGTTTCCCAGCTTATCGATAGCCTGTAGCAGTGCGACTTTAAGCGATGCAGGCACTAACAGAGAGTGCTCCAGCACCTGCCGGGGTTCATGCAGATATTCATCCAGACCGATGGCAGGCCGATGCCTGAACAGCGCTTTACACCCGGTCTGATGAATGCGGCCCAGGAAGCGGCCTACCCACTCCATCTGATCTTCGTTGTCTGTCTCATATTGCCGTCCGCCCAGGCTGGGGAATACGGCAAAGAAGAAGCCAGCGTGACTGTGCAGTGTCTCACCCTTTAACCGCAGTGGCGCCGCGATGGGCACTTCGTCAGCCAGCAGATCAAGTGCGTACTGATGTTCTTCAGCAATCTGTTCGGCACGCCAGCGCTGTGGGCGATAAAACTTCGCAACATAGCGGCGTTTTTCGTCGTCGCTGAATTGATAAACCCTGTTCTCGTAGCTGTTCAGGGCTGTCAGACCCGATTCGACGCGAATTCCTGTTTCCCAGAGCGCATCAAGCAACACGTCGGGATTCAATGTCTGGAAGTTAAAAGCAGCGTCGCTCATCATGTTACCTGTAGTTGCCCTTGCAAATAGCAGCCAAGGATAACACTACTCGTCCTGTTTAATGACACCCCGTGCGCGGAGCAGTGCTGTTTTGAAATCAACTTCATAATCTTTTTTCAGGCCTGGTATCTCATCATCGCTGGCTGAGTCACGCATCTTGAGATGGTAAATTAATACATCATCGGTTAATTCACTTAACGGGCCACGGAAACCAGATTCCTGAGCCAGTTTCTGCAAAAATGTGACCAGATTAAGATCAGGCTCTTTTTGCCAGGCGGGTTGCAGCAACTCGATTAACTCGTTTAAACGATGGCATTTCATTCAGATTTCTCCTTTCACAGTGCGTCATCAGCGAGGGCACAGTCATGACAATATTAACCGGCATCATTCTGGCCGGTGGTCAGGGCCGCCGTATGGGTGGTCAGGACAAAGGGCTAGTACAGCTGGATGGCAGGCCGCTTTATCAGCATGTCCTTGAACGGCTCAGGCCACAAGTCGACATTGTCATGATTAATGCGAATCGTAATATTGATCGCTATCAGTTAAGCGGATGTCGGGTTATTCAGGATGTTTTTGATGATTATCCCGGTCCGCTGGCCGGGATCTACAGTGGGTTGCTCGCCATCGACGGTGAATGGGCCGCTTTTTGCTCCTGCGATACGCCTGCAATACCTCTCTACTTCGTCGAAAAACTGGTCGATCAACGCGGTGAGGCGCCGGCAGTCTGGGTACGTTCACAGTCGCGCGATCATCCTACGCTGGCGCTGATTCATCGAGAAATGGCTGCACCTCTTTATGACTATCTTCAGGCTGGAGAACGACGTCTTATGCATTTTCTGCGCGACCACGGTGGCCATGCTGTCCGGATGGATGAGGATGAGGCTGCCTTCCGCAATATCAATACGCCTGATGACCTGAACAACAGAGGCTGACATGTCATTACCTATACTTGCCATTGTGGGCTGGAGTGGAACCGGGAAAACGACGCTATTGCAGCAGGTGATACCGATTCTCGGCGATAAAGGTATCCGCGCAGGATTGATTAAACATACCCATCATCAGATGGATGTGGATACGCCAGGCAAAGATAGCTATCTGCTCAGAAAAGCGGGTGCCAGTCAGGTGATAGTGGCCAGTTCAGAGCGATGGGCATTGATGTGTGAGACGCCGGAAAAGCAGTCGATTAATCTGCCTTATCTGCTCAGCCGCATGGATCACGCTACGCTTGAGGTCGTGCTGGTCGAAGGCTTCAAAGATGAACCCGTACCTAAAATTGTTTTATGGCGGGCCGGGATCAAGGGTGGGATCGAGGAACTGCTTGATGAGCAGGTAATCGCTGTCGCCAGCGACCAGAAATTAACGCTGAACGTGCCAGTTCTGGATATAAATCGTCCGGACAGCGTTGCAGACTTCATTGCCGACTGGCTTGAGAAACGCTGAAATGGATGTTGTGATGCAGTTTTTCACGATCTGCAGACGTAAAAAAGCCCCGCACTTT
>NZ_JAPCIL010000012.1:0-245849 GCF_025910075.1 Pantoea sp. RG18 | reverse complement strand
TGCCTCAGTCTCCTGTGCCTCTCAACCCGTTTCCCGTTGCCGGTGTTCCGTGTCGATGGAGGCGCATTATAGGGAGTTCGCGCGGGCTGACAAGCGTTTCTTTGAATTAATTTGCTGAGCGCATCTTTTTTAAACGAACGGCTTAAAAAGAGACGTTTCATGACGGAATAACGCACAAAAATCGCCATTAAACGTTGTAAAGAGACCTGCCGTTGCTTAATGCGGGTGCTATTATTTTGCTTCTTCTCGCAGGATAACCCCAGGAAGGATACTCAATGATAAAATCCGCGCGCAGCATGGCTGGTTTGCCATGGATAGCTGCCATGGCCTTTTTCATGCAGTCACTCGACGCCACCATACTGAATACTGCCCTGCCCGCTATCGCCACCAGCCTCGACCGTTCTCCTCTGGCCATGCAATCCGCCGTCATCAGTTACACCCTGACTGTCGCTATGTTGATTCCGGTCAGCGGCTGGCTAGCCGATCGCTACGGCACGCGCAAGGTATTTATCGTTGCCGTTTCGCTGTTCACCTTAGGCTCGCTGGCTTGTGCACTTTCTCCCACACTCCAGGTACTGGTCATCTCGCGCATCATACAGGGCGTCGGTGGCGCAATGATGATGCCGGTCGCGCGACTGGCGCTGTTACGCGCCTATCCGCGCAGTGAGCTGTTGCCGGTGCTCAACTTTGTCACCATGCCGGGATTAGTTGGCCCGATACTGGGGCCAATGCTGGGCGGCGTGCTGGTGACCTACGCGACCTGGCACTGGATTTTCCTGATTAATATCCCGATTGGCATTCTCGGCATTATCTACGCACGCAAATATATGCCGGACTTCACCACGCCGAAGCGCCGCTTCGACTTTTTCGGCTTCTTATTGTTCGGGGCTGGACTGGTGATGATCTCGATTGGGATTGAGCTGTTTGGCGAGCGGATTGTTTCCGCCTGGCTGGCGGGCGGGATATTACTCAGCGGGATTGTGCTTTTGCTTCTTTATATAGTGCATGCCCGAAATCACCCTTCGCCACTGATCAATCTGCCGATGTTTAAAACCCGGACATTCTCAGTGGGCATCGGTGGCAACATCGCGTCACGTCTTGGCACCGGTTGTGTGCCCTTTTTGATGCCGCTCATGTTGCAGGTCGGCTTTGGCTATTCAGCGATTATCGCGGGCTGCATGATGGCACCTATCGCCATTGGTTCAATACTGGCGAAGTCGACGGTGACGCAACTGCTGCGCTGGCTGGGTTACCGCCGCCTGCTGGTTGGCATTACCGCCATTATTGGCATTCTGATCGCCAGCTTCTCTCTGCAGTCGCCCGCTGAAAGCATCATCGTGCTATTACTTCCGCTGTTTATTCTCGGCATGGCCATGTCTACGCAGTTTACCGCCATGAATACTATCACCCTGGCCGATCTGAATGATGATAACGCCAGCGGTGGTAACAGCGTGCTGGCCGTGACTCAGCAGCTAGCGATCAGTTTTGGTGTGGCCGTCAGCGCCGCGGTGCTGCGCTTCTACCAGGAGTTTGAAACCAGCACCATTTCACAGTTCCACGCCACGTTTATGACCATGGGCGTGGTAACAGTACTGTCGGCGCTGACCTTTATGCTGCTGAAAAACGGCGATGGCCGTAATCTGATCAGTAATCGCGACAAAAAGAAAAAGCGCTAAACCGATCCACGTACCACCAGTTCCGGCGTCAGCACCAGCGTTTGCTGACTGGCGTCGGGATTGCTGAGACGATGGAGCAGGGTGTCTATCGCCAGTTCACCCAGCGCATCTTTCGGTTGATGAATGGTACTCAGTGGCGGAGTGAGATAGCGCGCCAGTTCGATATCGTCATATCCCATTACCGCCATCTGCTGCGGAACCTGCATGCCGGCCTGATAGAGTGCGTGATAAACGCCCACCGCCATGGCATCGTTGCTGGTGAAAACCGCTTCCGGCGGCGTTTCCAGCGCCAGCAGTTCGACCATCCCGTTGTAGCCTCCCTGGAATTCAAAGTCACCATTCACCACATAGCCGGGCAGAATCGTCAGGCCACTCTTTGTCATGGCGTTGCGATAACCTTCCAGGCGCATACGAGCCGGGGTTTTATCCTGTGGACCGGCGATACAGGCGATGCGGGTATAACCACTGTCGATAAGATGCTGAGTCGCCAGCTCCCCGCCCAGCAGCGCGTTATCCTGAATAATGTCACCACGGCCTTCAAACGGCGCCCAGTCCATCATGACGGCAGGTATAGAGGGATAACGGTTCAGAATGTCGGCCGAGGGCAGGTGACTTTCCGTACACATAATCAATAAACCGTCGACGCGCTTCTGCATCAGCGTTTCCAGGCTGCGGTTCATCCGCTCTTCATCACCTGCCGTGTTACAGAGAATCAGGCTGTAGCCACGCTGATAGCAGCTCTCCTCCACACCCCGCACCACTTCGGCATAAAATGGGTTACTACTGGTGGTCAGAAGCATACCGATCGTGTGCGTCTGATTGATTTTCAGACTGCGCGCCAGCGCAGAGGGGGCGTAATTCAGATGGCGGATGGCCTGCTCAACTTTTTCGCGCACGCCTTCACTAACAAAGCGATTGTTATTGATAACGTGCGAGACAGTGGAGGTAGAGACGCCCGCCAGGCGAGCGACATCTTTCATGGTGCTCAAATGCTTAGCCCTGCTGCTGCAAAAATTCATCGATCTCCGCGCGCCACGGCACGGAGGGCTGCGCACCCGAGCGGGTAACGGCGATAGCAGCGGCGGCATGGGCAAACCGCACCGCGTCATACATCGTTTTCTGCTCCAGTCGCGCGGTGATAAAGGCGCCATTAAAGGTGTCGCCCGCCGCGATGGTGTCGATAGCTTTAACACTGAAGCCAGCAATACGCTGACCTTCTCCCTGCTCGCTCAGCCAGACACCGCGGCGACCCAGAGTAATCAGAACCGTGCCGATACCTTTCGCATGCAGTACTGCCGCAGCGCGGGCGGCATCTTCATCGTTGCTGACCACAATGCCGGTCAGACTCTCGGCTTCGGTTTCATTCGGGGTAATAATGTCGATCAACGCCAGCAGTTCATCTGAGAGCTGGGTGGCGGGTGCAGGATTGAGAATAACCTGCGTCTGATGCTGTCGGGCAAGCGTCGCGGCGGCCAGCACACTTTCCAGCGGTGATTCCAGCTGCATTAATAGTGCATCGGCGTCGGCGATAACCTGCTGATGGCGCGTCACGCAGGCGGGTGTTAACGCCGCGTTTGCACCGGAGTAGATGCCGATGTTGTTCTCACCGTCACCATTGACGAAAATCATCGCCACGCCGGTTGACTCACCCTCGACCACTTCGACCGGCGTAGTATCAATATTGTCCTGGGCCAGTTGCTGACGAACACGTTCACCAATGTCGTCAGCGCCCACACAGGCGATAAATGCGATATCGGCACCAGCACGACCGGCGGCGACAGCCTGATTCGCACCCTTACCGCCAAACGCAATCTGATAATTCTGCCCGATCACCGTTTCACCGGGACGAGGAAAGTGCGCCAGATTAAGGATGTGGTCAGCGTTAATGCTGCCAAGAACGGCCAGTTTTGCGTTTTTGCTCATTAGGGGAGTCCGGAATAAGTGCGCCACCAGGAGGGTGGCGCAGTGCCCTGCTTTTCTTTGAGTTATTGAGTGACCAGCTTCAGGTCGACCGGGTTGATCGCCTTCACTTTTTCACCCTTCAGCACTTTATCAGCGGTATCTACGCCGATCATGCCAATTTTGTCTGGCATCTGTGCCACAGTCGCGGACAGTTTGCCACCTTCTACCGCTTTAACGCCATCAGCAGTACCGTCAAAACCAACGACGATCACACCAGTTTTACCGGCGGTCTGCAGCGCACGCAGTGCACCTAGCGCCATTTCGTCGTTCTGAGCGAATACGGCCTGAACGTCCGGGTGTGCCTGAAGCAGGTTCTGCATGACGTTCAGACCTTTGGTACGGTCAAAATCGGCTGGCTGGCTGGCGAGGATCTGGAATTTATGCGCATCAGCGGCCTGTTTGAAGCCTTCGCCACGCTCACGGGCGGCAGAAGTCCCGGCAATGCCCTGCAGTTCGATAATTTTGGCGTTTTCGCCGACTTTTTTGGCGATGAAGTCGCCGGCCATTTTACCGCCGAAACGGTTATCGGAGGCGACGTGGCTGACAACGGTGCCCTGTGCCGCAACGCGATCCAGCGTGATAACCGGGATGTTCGCCTGGTTAGCCATCTTTACCGCATTGCCCACAGCATCAGAGTCGGTTGGGTTGATCAGCAGCAGTTTGGTGCCGCGAACCGTCAGATCCTGCACGTTAGCCAGCTCTTTCGCCGGGTTGTTCTGTGAATCCAGCACCACCAGGTTGTAGCCCAGTTTGTCCGCTTCTTTCTGCGCGCCCTCTTTCAGCGAAACAAAGAACGGGTTATTCAGGGTTGAAACCACCAGCGCGATAGTATCTTTGGCCATAGCGCTGGTACTGAGCGTTGCGCCAAGGATCACGGCCAGTGCGGTTAACTTTTTCATCATGTCATCCTGTGTAAGGTCAGAGTTATTTACTGCTTTTATTATCTACCAGCACCGCCAGCAGGATTACTACCGCCTTAACGATCATCTGGTAGTACGAAGAGACGCCCATCAGGTTCAGGCCGTTGTTCAGGAAGCCGAGGATCAGCGCGCCAATCAGGGTGCCGAAAATACGGCCCTTACCGCCTGCCAGGCTGGTTCCGCCCAGCACGACCGCAGCAATCGCATCCAGCTCATAGCCGGTACCCGCTGTCGGCTGTGCCGAAGAAAGGCGCGCCACTTCAATGGTGCCTGCCAGCGCTGCCAGCATGCCACTCAGTGAATAGACGATGATTTTGACGCGATTCACATTGATGCCGGAGAGACGCGTTGCCGCTTCATTACCGCCAAGCGCATAGATATAGCGACCCAGACGGGTGTGCTGCAGCATGTACCAGGCAGCAATAAAGACCAGCGCCATCAGCCAGACCGGCGCAGGGATACCCAGCGGACGACCAATACCAAACCAGCCCAGCAGATCGGCATTGGCATTAAAACCCGTGTTTACCGCACTGCCATCGGTGTAGACCATGGTGACACCGCGCAGCAGCAGCATCATGACCAGCGTGGCGATAAACGCCTGCACTTTGCCGCGCGCCACAATGGTGCCGGTCAGGGCACCGATTGCCGCTCCCAGCGCCAGCGACGCCGCCACCGCGACCAGGGCATTGACCTCCATACCCACCAGCGATGCACCCACCGCGCCAGTCAGGGCCAGCAGCGATCCCACAGAGAGGTCGATACCAGAAGTCAGGATCACCAGCGTCATCCCGACCGCCATAATGGCGTTAACCGAGGTCTGCTGCAGAATGTTGAACAGGTTCGCCACGGTAAAGAAGTTCGGGCTCTGGCTGGCCACCACGGCGATCAGCACCATCAGCGCAATCAGCGACTTCTGTTCCAGTAGCCAGCTTTTGCTAAACCAGCGACGGCTGGCAGGTAAAGTTTGGGTCGTCATACCACTAAATCCTCGCTGTGTTGCTTGCCTACGGCGGCTGCCATCAGGCTCTCCTGAGTGGCTTCTTCTCGGGTAAATTCGCCGCTGATACGGCCTTCATGCATCACCAGAATCCGATCGCTCATGCCCAGCACTTCCGGCATTTCCGATGAGACCAGAATGATGCTCAGCCCTTCGGCTTTAAACTGGTTAATCAGTTGATAGATCTCTTTCTTCGCGCCGACATCCACACCGCGTGTCGGTTCATCCAGAATCAGTACGTTAGGCCGGGTCATCAGCCCGCGGGCAATCGCCACTTTCTGCTGGTTGCCGCCCGAAAGCAGACCAATGGGCTGCTCCATTGAAGGCGTTTTAACGTTAAACAGCCGGATAAAGTCGCCCACGGCCAGCTGCTCTGCCGCATGTTTCAGCGTGCCGCTGCCGTGACTGAAATAGCCTAACGCTGTCAGCGACATGTTCTCTTTTACTGACATGCCCAGCACCAGGCCATCGCGCTTACGATCTTCGGAGATATAGACGATGCCGTTAGCCAGCCCATCCTGCGGTGAGCGCGTCACCACTTCCCGACCATTGAGCCACAGTGTGCCTTCGCGACGCGGCAGGGCGCCGTAAAGCACCTTCATCAGTTCGGTACGGCCCGCGCCCATCAAGCCAGACACGCCGAGGATTTCACCTTTGCGCAGGCTGAAACTGACGTTATCCACGCCCGGTCCGCTGACGTTTTCCACTTTCAGCCGCACGTCGCCTGGTGCCTGATCAATATGGGGATATTGATCTTCCAGCTTACGGCCGACCATCATCTCGATCAGGCTCTCTTCAGTCAGCTCGCTGACCGGGCGTTCAGCAATAAACTGACCGTCGCGGAACACCGTGACGTCATCGCAGATCTCAAAGATCTCTTTCATGCGATGCGAGATATAGACGATGCCGCAGCCCTGCGCTTTCAGTTCGTTGATCACCCGGAACAGCGACAGCGTTTCGGTATCGGTCAGCGCATCGGTCGGCTCATCCATGATGATCACCTGCGACTCAAAGCTCAGGACTTTGGCGATTTCGACCATCTGCTGATCGCCAATCGACAAATCCCCCACCAGCTTGTGGCTGTTGAAGCGCAGATTAAGCCGTTTAAGCAGCGCATCAGCTTCGGCATACATACGCGGCCACTGGATACGGCCAAAACGGCTGACATATTCGCGGCCGAGAAAAATATTCTCCGCCACGGTTAACTGAGGGATCAGGTTCAGTTCCTGATGAATGATGCCAATACCCGCTTCCTGAGACGCTTTCGGCCCGCTGAAACGGGTCTCTTTGCCCAGCCAGCGCAGCGTACCAGCATCATATTGATAGATGCCGGTCAGCACTTTCATCATGGTGGACTTGCCTGCGCCGTTCTCGCCCACCAGCGCCATCACGCGTCCTGCCCGGACATTCAGCGACGCCCCCTTGAGGGCTTTCACACCCGGAAAAGATTTTTCAATGCCGTCGAGTTGCAGTAAAAGTTGCATAGCGGCCTCAGAAGGTCACACCGGCGCTGAGGATGACATTCGCAAACGGAGAGCACTCTCCGCTGCGAATGACCGCCTGACTACGCTGCGTTTGTTGTTTGAATTGTTCATGACTGGTGTAGCTGATGGTGATTATATTCCCCTGGTGCTGTTGCAAGGCTTCGAGCACGGCGACAAGCGCGCTATGAAGTTGCGGATTATGCTGCTTAATCTCTTCCGCGATCAGGGCGCTCTCTACCTGCATCTCCAGTGCGACAGCATTAACCACCTGCATAAAATCGGGCGTACCCGGCGTGAGCGCTAAATCGATGCGCTGCGGTCCGGCCGGAATCGGCAAGCCTGCATCAGCAATCGTCAGCGTATCCGTGTGTCCCAGGCGGGCAATCACATGAGAGAGTTCAGCGTTTAACAAGCGACCTTTTTTCATCTTTTCACTCCACAGCGAAACGTTTCGCTGTCAGGAGTGTATGAAAAGCCGCCATCAACTCAACCGGCAAAGAAGAAATCTGTGATCGCTATCGAAACGTTTCGCTCACGCGGGGAGAAATTTGTATTAAGTCGGGGGACGGGCTGAAAAAAGGGCCGCGAACGCGGCCCCGGAGGAGAGGATTAAGGCAGTTTCTTAACCTGCTTAACGTCCATCTCAATGCTGTTGAAATCTTTATCCAGTTCACCCGTCAGCTCGACGTTGTCTTTAGGTGAGATAGTCTGGCCGTTCCAGTGCTTGTGGTCGATTTCGACTTTCATGGTGCCGGTCTGGTCGCGGAACAGATAATCTTCGTTGCCGATCTGTTTCTCCAGCTTACCGCGCACGGTGACCCAGCTGTCATCTTTCATCTCTTCAGCCTGCTTTACGGTCACCACACTGGTGTGATCGGCACTGAAACCACCCTGACCGGCTGCTGCCTGCGTCTGTGCGGCTGGCGCACTGGGATCAACAAATCCACCCTGCTGTGCAGCGAAAACCGGGGCGGAAGCCAGCATTACGACGGCCAGAATTGCAGCGTGCTTTTTCATTTTGTCACCTCTTTTCCATGATGTGGTTCGTCTTGTTGAGCTTAGTTGACCATAAAGTTCTTAACAGCTTCTTAAGAGGCAAAAATAAGCTATTTTCGCCGAAATCAGCTGTACAAGCAGGAAGTTGCTTCGTATAAAGCGCTATCGGAACAGGGAGACGTGATGCGTATTTTACTGATTGAAGATGATCGTTTAATTGGCGACGGTATCAAGGCGGGCCTGAGTAAACTGGGCTTCAGCGTTGACTGGTTTACCTCTGGTGAGGCGGGGTTTAACGCGCTGGAGGCCGCGCCCTGGGATGCGGTGATCCTGGATCTCTCACTGCCCGAGCGGGATGGGCTCGATATTCTGCGGCAGTGGCGACAGCAGGGCAAAGATGTACCGGTACTGATACTGACCGCACGCGATGCGCTCGATCAGCGGGTCGAAGGCCTGCAGCTGGGAGCCGACGACTATCTGTGTAAACCCTTTGCCTTAACCG
The DNA here is from genome assembly GCF_025910075.1 of Pantoea sp. RG18. Taxonomy (NCBI): domain Bacteria; kingdom Pseudomonadati; phylum Pseudomonadota; class Gammaproteobacteria; order Enterobacterales; family Erwiniaceae; genus Pantoea; species Pantoea sp. RG18. Next base: position 237,312 of record NZ_JAPCIL010000012.1, on the reverse strand, counting down.
AAGTGGCTGCTCGCTTACAGGCGCTGATCCGCCGCCGTCATGGCCAGCTGCAGCCCGAACTCCGGCACGGTAATGTGGTGCTGATACCCGGCAGCCACAGTGTGATGCGCGAAGGTGAGGCGATTGCGCTGAAAAGCCGTGAACTGGCACTGCTGGAACTGTTTATGCGAAACCCGGGCCGGGTGCTGACACGCAGCCAGCTGGAAGAGAAGCTCTACAACTGGGACGCCGATGTCTCCAGCAATGCGGTAGAGGTTCACATTCATCATCTGCGTAAAAAACTGGGCAGCCAGTTTATCCGCACGCTGCACGGCGTCGGTTATACCCTGGGAGCCGCTGAATGCGATCAATGAGCCTGTTTCTGCGGCTGGGTATCGGTTTTGTGCTGCTGCTCGGGATCTGCTGGGCCAGCGCCAGCCTGAGTGCCTGGCATCAGACACGTGAAACCCTTGATGAGCTCTTCGATACCCAGCAGATGCTGCTGGCCAAGCGTCTGCTGACGCTGGATTTCTCCTCGCTGGACAACGCCACTCTGCCTAAAACCAAAGAGATACTGCGCCACCATCGCGGCGATCAGGATGACGACGCCCTGGCCTTTGCCGTCTTCACGCGTGACGGCCGGCAGGTGATGAATGATGGTGACAATGGCCGCTACCTGCCGTTTGAAGCGGAGTATCAGGGATTTCATGAGGGCCAGCTCACCAATGATGACGATCGCTGGCGGTTTGTCTGGCTGACCACGCCCGACCAGCAGTTCCGGGTGGTGGTGGGTCAGGAGTCCGAATACCGTGACGACATGACGCGGGATCTGATGAAAGCCAGCATGCTGCCCTGGCTGATCGCGCTGCCCTTTATGTTGCTGCTGCTGATCGTTCTGGTCTGGTCTGAACTGCGCCCACTGAAGACGCTGGCACATCAGCTGGCGCAGCGCGCGCCCGATGATGATACGCCGCTGCAGGCAGACCGCGTGCCGAAAGAGGTGCAACCGCTGATGGTCGCGCTCAATGGTCTGTTCAGCCGCATCAGCGCAATGATGCAGCGTGAACGGCGCTTTACCTCTGATGCCGCACATGAGCTGCGCAGTCCGCTGGCGGCGCTGCAGGTGCAAAGCGAGGTGATCCAGCTGACTGCGGATGATGAAGTGATGCGAACCCATGCGCTGCAGCAGCTGGATGCCGGCATTATCCGCGCAACCCGGCTGGTGGATCAGCTGCTGACGCTCTCACGGGTTGAAGCTGATGATGCACGCAGCGCCTTCGAAACGGTGGCGCTGAAACGCACGGTCCAGGAGACGCTGGCTGCACAGCTGCCGCTGGCGGATAAAACGGGTGTCACGCTGCGGCTGCATGCTGATGCCGATCCACAGATTCAGGGGCATCCGCTGTTACTGTCACTGCTGGTGCGTAATCTGCTGGATAATGCCATTCGCTATACGCCAGCGGGCAGCGAAGTTGATGTGCGGCTTCAGGCGAATAGCCTGTCGGTAGAAGATAACGGCGAAGGTCTGAGTGCAGCCGATCTGCAACGGCTTGGTGAACGTTTCTGGCGACCGCCAGGTCAGGAGAAAAGCGGAAGCGGGCTGGGATTATCGATAGTCCGCAATATCGCCCAGTTGCACGGGATGCAGGTCAGCTTCAGCCAGCGATCGGGTGGCGGATTATGCGTCACGCTGCGCTGGTCAGCGCCCGCCCCGTAAGGCGGGCACTGCAGATCAAATCTCGACCTGGGTGCCCAGCTCAATCACCCGGTTTGGCGGGATCTCAAACTGGTCTGGCGCACGGAGCGCATTGCGCTGCAGCGCCAGGAAGAGTTTGCCACGCAGGCGCAGATACCACGGCCGTTTGCCGATAATCAGCGACTCATGCGACATGAAGAACGATGTCTCCATCATGCGGCAGTTGAGCCCTTCCAGCCCGCAGCGGTGGAAAATCTCCTCGACGTTTGGCGTTTCACGCCAGCCGTAGCTGGCCACCACCCGCCAGAAGGTGGGCGACAGCTGCTCAATCGTCACGCGACGCACGTTATGCACGTAAGGTGCATCTTCTGTCCGCAACGTCAGCAGCACCACCCGCTCATGCAACACTTTGTTGTGTTTAAGGTTATGCAGCATGGCAAACGGAATCACATTCAGCGCACGCGACATATAGACCGCGGTGCCCGGCACGCGAACCGGCGGCGATTTCTCCAGTGACGCGATCATCGCCTCCAGGGAGTTGCCATGCTCGTGCATGCGGCGCAGCAGGCGGAAACGTTCGCTTTTCCACGTCGTCATAATGATAAACATCACCAGGCCGAGACAGAGCGGCAGCCAGCCACCGGAGAAGATTTTCACCAGGTTGGCGGTAAACAGCGGCACATCGATACAGAGCATCAGTACCAGGATGACGGCAACCGCCAGCTTATTCCAGTGCCAGTTTTTAACCGCCACGGTACAGGAGAGCATCGCGGTCAGCACCATGGTGCCGGTGACGGCGATACCGTAGGCCGCAGCCAGATTACTTGAATGCTCAAAGCTGATAATCACAATCAGCACGGCGAAGTAGAGTACCCAGTTAATCACCGGAATATAGATCTGGCCCGATTCGCGCTCAGAGGTGTGGATGATACGCATCCCCGGCAGATAGCCCAGTCGCACCGCCTGACGCGTCAGCGAGAAGACGCCGGAGATCACCGCCTGTGAGGCAATCACCGTGGCCAGCGTCGCCAGAATCAGCATCGGGATCAGCGCCCAGTCCGGCGCCAGCAGGAAGAAAGGGTTTTTAATCGCTTTGGGATCGCTGAGTAACAGCGCGCCCTGACCAAAGTAGTTCAGGACCAGCGACGGCAGCACCACCGAGAACCAGGCCAGTCGGATCGGCACTTTACCGAAGTGACCCATATCGGCATACAGCGCTTCAACCCCGGTAATCGCCAGTACCACCGCGCCAAGCGCGAAGAATGAGACAGATTTATAGTGCAGGAAGAACTCGACCGCATAGGCGGGATTCAGCGCATGCAGCACTTCCGGGTTTTTCATGATGCCGCTGACCCCAAGGATCGCCAGCACCAGGAACCACACCAGCATCACCGGCGCGAAGAGTTTGCCCACCATGCCGGTGCCATGTTTCTGAATCGCAAACAGCAGCGTCAGCACCGCAATCGACATCGGCACAATAAAGGGATCCAGCGACGGCGCGGCAATCTCCAGACCTTCAATGGCTGACATCACCGAAATGGCCGGCGTGATCACCACTTCCCCATAGAAGAAGCTGCCGCCAATCAGGCCCATGATCACCAGCACTGCCGTGGCGCGTGCACCCGTATGGCGGCCCGCCAGCGACATCAGTGTCAGAATACCGCCTTCACCGGCATTGTCGGCGCGCATCACATAACTGATGTACTTCAGTGATACCACCAGCACCAGCAGCCAGAAAATCAGCGACAAAAAGCCAAACACCGCTTCCCGCTCAACGCCGAAGCCGAACTGTCCGGAGAGACATTCACGCAAGGTATACAGCGGACTGGTGCCGATATCCCCGTAAACAACACCAATAGCGGCCAGCGTTAATCCGCGAAGTGACTGCTTATTATCCGAGCTCATAGAGTTATCTTTTGTTGGAGTCTAAGAGGCGCAACAACCCCTCGCTCAGGCCATCAAAAAGCGCACAGTATGCACGGTTTGCCGAAAATTCCTATACCCGCTTCGCCTGTCTGCCAGGGTAACGGGGTGGTTTCAGGCATTAAAGCGTTAATCAGCGCCGCTTTCAAAGCAGGCAAACCTTATGAAACAAAAAAGCTGACAGCTATCAACGCTTTCACGCATGATGATCTATAGAGTAAGGCGCTTGCTGAAGCGCGGCGGCCCGACGATCGTAAGGACATTGAAGTGATTATGGCTCAACCCCATCTTTTGGCAGAAAGAATTTCTCGCCTTAGCAATGCGTTAGAAAAAGGATTGTATGAGCGACATCATGCCATCCGCCTTTGCCTGCTGGCAGCGCTGAGCGGTGAAAGCGTATTCCTGCTGGGACCGCCCGGCATCGCCAAGAGCCTGATTGCCCGCCGCCTGAAATATGCCTTTCAGCACGCCCGCGCCTTTGAATATCTGATGACCCGTTTCTCCACACCGGAAGAGGTGTTTGGCCCGCTATCTATTCAGGCACTGAAGGATGAAGGGCGCTATCAGCGCCTTACTAAAGGTTATCTGCCCGACGCGGAGATTGTTTTTCTGGATGAGATCTGGAAAGCCGGCCCGGCGATTCTGAATACCCTGCTGACCGCTATCAACGAACGCCGCTTCCGCAATGGCGACAGCGAAGAGGCCATTCCGATGCGTCTGCTGGTCACCGCCTCTAATGAAATGCCGGAAGCGGACAGCGGCCTTGAAGCGCTCTATGACCGGATGCTAATCCGCCTGTGGCTGGATAATGTGCATGAGAAGCAGAACTTTCGCAGCATGCTGACCCATCAGCAGGATGAGCACACCAATCCGGTCGCGGAATCCCTGCGCATCAGTGATGAGGAGTATGCGCAGTGGCAGCTCGGCATCAGTCAGGTCAGCCTCCCGGATGCGGTGTTCGAGCTGATTTATCAGCTGCGCCAGCAACTGGAAAGCCAGCCCGCCGCGCCCTATATTTCCGATCGTCGCTGGAAAAAAGCTATTCATCTGCTGCAGGCCAGTGCCTTTTACAGTGGCCGCAGCGCCATTGCGCCGATAGACCTGATCCTGCTGAAAGATTGCCTCTGGCACGACGTCGCGTCCATGCAGCTGCTGGAGCGCGAAATCGATCAACTGATGACACAGCACGCCTGGCAGCAGCAGCCGATGCTGCTGAAACTGCATCAGATAAAAGCGCGTCGCATGGCTCTGCAGCAGCAACAGAGCATCGCACAGGCGATCACCCTGGAAAAACACAGTGGGATGTTCAGTCGCAAACCCCATTACGATCTGCCGGAAAGCTTCACTGATGAGCAACTGACGCTGATGCTGCAAAAGCCGCTGATGCTGCATGACATGCAGGTGACACATCTGGTTATCGCGCGTGATGCACTGAATCAGTGGCTGCAGAAAGGGGGCGAGGTTCGCGGCAAGCTCAATGGAATTGGCTTTGCGCAGAGTCTGGATTTACAGGTGGATGCACAGCACTGCCTGGCTATCCGTGATGTCAGCCTGCAATCGTCGCGTCTGACACTGCCTGGCGTCAGCAATAGCGAGCCGCTGCCTGGTGAGATCACCGAAGCGCTGGATGCACTGGAGAGTGAACTGCGGTCGCAGCGTCATCTGTTCAGCCAGCACCAGCGCTGCCTGTTTATCAGTGATGACTGGCTGGCGCGGGTTGAAACCAGCCTGCAGGATGTGGCGGAACAGTTGAAACAGGCGCGTAAATGATCCCACTGGAGACGCTCAGCACACTGCTCTCCGTGGGTGAAACCGAACTGATTGAAGAGCTGATTATTGCCCTGCTGGCGTCTCCACAGCTGGCGCTGTTTTTTGAAAAATTTCCCGGGCTGAAAAAAGCACTGTTACGCGATGTGCCACGCTGGCGAGCGGAGATCAACGCTGAGCTCAAAGCCACGCCGGTTCCGGCCACGCTGGCCGAAGAGTTTCAGCTGTTCCAGCGGGTACAACTCCTCAGCGATCGTGAATTCAGCCACCAGCTGAATGCCACGCTTCAGGCGCTTGAAAGCCTGCCTTCCCCTTTTCTGGATGAAGCCAACCGGCTGCTGCAGCACACCGATATCAGCCATCTCAGCAGCGCGCAGCACCAGCTTTTTCTACAGCGCTGGCGGCTGAGCCTGACCTTACAGACCCTGACGCTGAATCAGACGTTGCTGGAGCAGCAGCGCGAACGCCTGCTGGCGGAACTGCAGCAGCGTATGGCGCTGAGCGGTCAGCTGGCACCGATTCTCGGCGACGATGACGAAGCCGCCGCTGGCCGGCTGTGGGACATGAGCAAAGCGTCACTGCAGCCTGGCGACTATCAGCTGATGCTGCAATATGGCGACTTTCTGGCGCAGCAGCCGGAGCTGCTGAAACTGGCCCAGCAGCTGGGTCGCAGCCGCGAGGCAAAATCGGTGCCGTCGCAGGATGCCCCTATGGAGGCCTTTCACCATATGGTGCAGGAACCTGCGGCCGTGCCGGAGGAGGTCAGCGGCATTCACCAGAGCGATGACGTTCTGCGTCTGCTGCCGCCGGAGTTAGCTGCGCTGAGTATCAGTGAACTGGAGCTGGAGTTTTACCGGCGGCTGGTAGAGAAACGGCTGCTGACCTACAAGCTGCAGGGCGATGCCTGGCATGAAAAGGTCACGATGCGTCCGGCCAGCCACCAGCAGCATGAAGAGCAGCCACGCGGGCCTTTCATCGTCTGCGTCGATACCTCGGGTTCGATGGGTGGCTTCAATGAGCGCTGCGCCAAAGCGTTTTGTCTGGCGCTGCTGAAAGTCGCGCTGGCCGATCGCCGTCGCTGCTACATCATGCTGTTTGCGCATGAGGTGATCGGCTATGAACTGACCGGTGATGATGGGCTGGAACAGGCGATTCGCTTTCTCAGTCAGCGCTTTCGCGGCGGCACCGATCTGGCAGCCTGCCTCTCTTCCGTTGTGACCCGGATGGAAGGTGCACTGTGGCAGGAAGCCGATGCAGTGATCGTCTCCGATTTTATTGCCCAGCGTCTGCCGGAAGAGGTGATCGGGACCATTAAAACGCGTCAGCGAAATAATCAGCAACGTTTTCACGCCGTGGCTATGTCGGCCCACGGGAAACCAGGCATTCTGCGCATCTTCGACCATATCTGGCGTTTCGATACCGGCATGAAAAGCCGTCTGCTGCGTCACTGGCGGCGTTAAGTCATCGGGCAGAAATGCATATTTGCTATAGTAAATTACCGTTTCACTTACTCAGCAATCTGGAGCTTCCTGTGACGCTTGCTCAACCTCATCGCGATCTGCCTGCGCCGACGCGAACGCTACTGCTCTCCGGCCATAAAATTGAACAAAAACGTGCCGAATTGCTGGCCTATTTCCACCAGACCTGGGAACAGTATGAAAGTCTGTTTACCTGTCTGGCCGATTCCCAGGCCTGGTTTACCAAAGCCATTCCGCTGCGCCATCCTTTAATCTTCTATTTTGGCCACACCGCTACCTTCTACATTAATAAGCTGATGGCCGGACGCCTTATCGACGCGCGTCTGGACGATCGTATCGAAGCGATGATGGCGATTGGTGTGGATGAGATGAGCTGGGACGATCTCAACGACAGCCACTATGACTGGCCCACTGTCGAAGAAGTCCGCGAATACCGCGGGCGCGTTAAAGCGCTGGTCAGCGATCTGATCCAGACCCTGCCGCTGACTCTGCCGATCACCTGGGAGAGTCCGGCCTGGGTGATCCTGATGGGCATTGAGCATGAGCGTATTCATCTGGAAACGTCCAGCGTACTGATACGCCAGTTACCGGTCGGGTGGGTGAAACCCCAGCCCGCGTGGCCGGTCTGCCCGATGGCGCGCCACCAGCGCGAGGCTGTTCCGGCCAATACCCTGCTGCCGATGCCCGGCGGCACCGTCACGCTGGGTAAAACCGACGATACTTATGGCTGGGATGTCGAATATGGCCGCCAGCAGATCGCGCTGCAGCCGTTCAGGGCGAGCAAAATGCTGGTCAGCAACGCGGAATTCCTGGCGTTCGTTGAGGCGGGGGGTTATCAGGACGCTCGCTGGTGGGATGACGAAGGCTGGGGCTGGTGTCAGTTTGCAAAAGCGGAGATGCCCACCTTCTGGGTCGGCACGCCTGCGATGCCCGATCAGCTTAAACTGCGTCTGATGTGTGAAGAAGTCGCAATGCCGTGGGACTGGCCAGCCGAGGTTAACCAGCTGGAAGCGGCGGCCTTCTGCCGCTGGAAAGCGGATCAGACGGGAATGAGTGTTCAGCTCCCCTGTGAAGCGGAGTGGGCTCAGCTGCGCGAACAGGTCGCGGGCGATCAGCCGGATTGGGATCGGGCACCGGGCAACATTAACCTGGCGTACTGGGCTTCCTCTTCACCGGTCGATCTCTTCGCCCAGGGTGACTTCTTCGATATCGTCGGTAACGTCTGGCAGTGGACGACCACGCCGACCAACGGCTTTGAAAGTTTTAAAGTCCACCCGCTTTACGATGATTTCTCTACCCCGACCTTTGATGGTAAACATTCGCTGATCAAAGGCGGTAGCTGGATATCGACCGGCAACGAAGCGCTGAAATCGGCACGCTATGCGTTCCGCCGCCACTTCTTCCAGCATGCCGGTTTCCGCTACGTGGTTTCCAGCCATCAGGAAACCATGGCGCTGAACCCGTATGAATCTGACGCCATGGTGTCGCAATACCTCGACTTCCAGTATGGCCCGCGCTATTTCGGCGTGGATAACTATGCCGAAAGCCTGGTAAACCTGGCGCTGAACTACACCACGGCACGCGGCGAGGTACTGGATATCGGCTGTGCCACCGGACGCGCCAGTTTTGAACTGGCCCGCCACTTTGAACGTGTCACCGGCATGGACTACTCGGCGCGCTTCATCGATGTGGCGCTTCAGCTGGCCAGCGGCGAAGACTTCCGTTATCTCCTGCCACAGGAAGGCGATCTGGTGGAGTATCGCCAGGTTCGCCTGAAAGATTTCGCGCTGGAGAGCGAACTGGCGCAGCGGATTCAGTTTGTTCAGGGCGACGCCTGTAACCTTAAGCCGCAACCCGCCCGTTACGATCTGGTACTTGCATCCAACCTGATCGATCGCCTGCGTCAGCCCGCACGCTTCCTGCGGGATGTCACGCCGATGCTGCGTCAGGGCGGCATTCTGGTGCTCTCATCGCCCTATACCTGGCTGGAGGATTTCACGCCGAAGGAGAACTGGCTGGGCGGCGTGCGTGAAAACGGTGAGGCACTGACGACGCTGCAGGCACTGCAACGTCTGCTGGCGGCCGACTTCGACCTGGTCGATGAACCGCAGGATAAACCGTTTGTGATCCGCGAAACGGCCCGCAAGTTCCAGCACACGCTGGCGCAGGTCACCGTCTGGCGCAAACGCTAAGTGAACCGGCAGCGACGCCCGTCGCTGCCGGGAGTTGCCTGAACCACTATTTTGCTGCACATTCATCCTTGTTTACTTAAGCAGACCAATAACGAGGATGGCCATGGCCGAACATCTGCAGCTCGATAACCTGGATCGCGGCATTCTGAATGCCCTGCTCGACAATGCGCGCACTGCTTACGCCGAGCTGGCAAAACAGTTTAACGTCAGCCCCGGCACCATTCATGTCCGCGTGGAGAAGATGAAGCAGGCGGGCATTATCCTGGGCACCCGGGTTGATATCGATCCGCGCCAGCTGGGGTTTGATGTCTGCTGTTTTATCGGCATCATCCTTAAGAGCGCGCGTGACTATCCGGCGGCGCTGAGCAAACTGGATGCGCTGGATGAAGTGGTTGAAGCCTGGTACACCACCGGCCACTACAGCATCTTTATTAAGGTGATGTGCCGGTCCATTGATGCCCTGCAACAGGTGCTGATCAACAAGATCCAGACCATAGATGAAATTCAGTCGACGGAAACGCTGATCTCGCTGCAAAACCCGATCATGCGCACTATCAAGCCCTGATCCTTCTCCGCCTTGTGCATAATCTTATCCCTGACGAATGTGGCGGCTGCCAACGGCTGCGTTCGCTTCTCTTAATCTATTAACCCTGTTGTCCACAGGTGGATCACCGCTTGATCACAGCGTACAATGCTCGCCTTAATGTCCGGGAGAGCAAGATGGCCGATATTACCTTAATCAGTGGCAGTACTCTGGGTAGCGCAGAGTATGTGGCTGAACATCTGGAAGAAAAATTACAGGAAGCGGGCTTCTCAACGCAGATGCTGCATGGCCCGGAGCTGGATGAAGTGCCACATGAGGGTATCTGGCTGGTGGTCTGTTCAACTCACGGTGCAGGCGATATTCCCGATAACCTGCTGCCGCTGTTCGAAGCCATCACGGAAAGCCAGCCCGATCTCTCGCAGGTCCGGTTTGGTGCCATCGGACTCGGCAATCATGAATATGATCTCTTTTGTGGCGCGATCCGCCAGATTGAAGCCCTGTTAATTGCTCAGGGTGCCCGCCAGATCGGCGATCGTCTGGAGATTGATGTGCTGGAGCATGAGATCCCTGAAGATCCCGCAGAAGCCTGGCTGGAAAGCTGGAAAAAGGCGATCTGAAGGGGGCTTGGGATCGCGAAATAGTGACGATCCCCAGTGGAAGATGCTGATTTTATCCTTTTCCGCTCGTTTATTTTGTGGATAACTACCCTCTTTTACTGCGTATAACCGGTAGTTATCCAAAGAACAACCGTAGAATGAATTTTGAGCTGTGGATAACATGCCATTTTGATCCCAGCTTATACGGATCAGGATCACCGATCACTAACAGGTAGTGATCCTCTTCATCCTGTTGTTTCTGCTGTGCTTCTGGCACATATCCACAGAAAAGCGGGATCCTAATAAGAGATCTAACAGAAAGATCATATACAGATCTAAGATCCTTTCTTTTAAAACCGGACGATCCCGCGGCTTTCACCCCAGACGGAATTTGAGTAGAATCCACGCCCCAGGACGACGATCCTGCAAGTTCATCAACCGAGGTACCACTTCATGTTTTATCAGGATCCTTTTGACGTCATCGTAATTGGTGGTGGTCATGCGGGCACCGAAGCCGCAATGGCGGCAGCCCGAATGGGTCAGCAAACCCTGTTACTCACCCATAACATTGATACGCTTGGACAAATGTCCTGTAACCCGGCGATTGGTGGGATTGGCAAAGGACATTTGGTGAAGGAAGTGGATGCCCTGGGTGGTCTGATGGCCAGTGCGATTGACCAGGCGGGTATCCAGTTTAGGATACTAAACGCCAGCAAAGGTCCGGCAGTGCGGGCAACCCGTGCTCAGGCGGATCGCGTGCTCTATCGCCAGGCAGTGCGTACGGCCCTGGAGAACCAGCCCAATCTAATGATCTTCCAGCAGGCGGTCGACGATCTTATCGTGGAAAACGATCGTGTGGTGGGTGCAGTCACCCAGATGGGACTGAAGTTCCGCGCGAAAACAGTCGTCCTCACCGTCGGCACTTTCCTTGACGGCAAAATTCATATCGGTCTGGATAATTACAGTGGCGGTCGCGCAGGTGATCCCCCGTCCATTCCGCTGGCAAAACGACTGCGTGCGCTGCCGCTGCGGGTAGACCGCCTCAAGACTGGTACGCCACCGCGTATCGATGCGCGCACCATCGATTTTTCAGTGCTCAGCCCGCAGCACGGCGATAACCCGATGCCGGTGTTCTCGTTTATGGGCAATGCGTCTCAGCATCCGCAGCAGGTACCGTGCTGGATCACTCACACCAATGAGAAAACCCATGAGGTGATCCGCAATAATCTGGATCGCAGCCCGATGTATGCCGGGATCATTGAGGGGATCGGTCCACGCTACTGCCCGTCTATCGAAGACAAAGTGATGCGCTTTGCCGATCGTAACTCGCATCAGATCTTCCTGGAGCCGGAAGGGCTGACCAGCAATGAGATCTACCCGAATGGCATCTCAACCAGTCTGCCATTCGATGTGCAGATTCAGATCGTTCGTTCCATGCAGGGCATGGAGAATGCGAAGATCGTGCGTCCGGGCTATGCCATCGAGTATGACTTCTTCGATCCACGCGATCTCAAACTGACGCTGGAGAGCAAATTTATTCACGGCCTGTTCTTTGCCGGCCAGATCAACGGCACAACCGGCTACGAAGAAGCCGCTGCACAGGGGATGCTGGCGGGGCTGAACGCCGCCCGTCAGTCTGCGGACAAAGAGGGCTGGGCACCACGTCGTGACCAGGCTTATCTGGGCGTACTGGTTGATGACCTCTGCACGCTTGGTACCAAAGAGCCGTACCGGATGTTTACCTCCCGTGCTGAATATCGTCTGATGCTGCGCGAAGACAATGCCGATCTGCGTCTGACCGAAACCGGTCGTGAACTGGGTCTGGTGGATGATGCGCGCTGGGCGCGTTTCAATCAGAAGCTGGAAGCGATTGAACAGGAGCGTCAGCGCCTGCGCGATATCTGGGTCCATCCGAAGTCAGAGCACGTGACGGAAGTGAATACGGTACTCAGCGCGCCGCTGACCAAAGAAGCGAGCGGCGAAGATCTGCTGCGCCGTCCTGAGCTGACCTATCTGAAGCTGATGACGCTGGATGCCTTTGGTCCGGCACTGGCTGATGAGCAGGCCGCTGAGCAGGTTGAGATTCAGGTCAAATATGAAGGTTATATCGCGCGTCAGCAGGAAGAGATCGATCGCCAGCTGCGCAACGAGAACACGCTGTTACCGGTGGAGCTCGACTATCGCCAGGTGAACGGCCTCTCAAATGAGGTTATCGCCAAGCTGAACGATCACAAACCGAGTTCGATTGGTCAGGCGACGCGTATCTCCGGTATTACGCCGGCGGCCATCTCAATTCTGCTTATCTATCTGAAAAAACAGGGTCTGCTGCGTAAAAGCGCCTGATCTGAAAACGGGGCGAGGAGACTCGCCCCCGCTGAATGGACTTATGCTGTGATCAACACACTCACGTCGCTGCTACAGGCAGCCGGTATTTCCCTCTCCGATCAACAAAAACAGCAGCTGGTTGCCTATGTCGGCCTGCTGGATAAGTGGAACAAAGCCTACAATCTGACATCAGTGCGCGATCCGCAGCAGATGCTGGTACGCCATATCCTCGACAGCATCGTGGTGGCGCCGCATCTGCAAGGCTCACGTTTCATTGATGTGGGAACCGGACCAGGACTGCCTGGCATTCCGCTGGCTATCGTGATGCCTGATGCGCACTTTACGTTGCTCGACAGCCTGGGCAAGCGGGTGCGTTTCCTGCGTCAGGTTCAGCATGAGTTAGGACTCACTAACATTACTCCGGTGCAGAGCCGGGTTGAGGCGTTCCCGGCTGAGCCGCCCTTTGATGGCGTGATCAGTCGTGCATTTGCCTCGCTGACCGACATGGTGAACTGGTGTCATCATCTGCCGGGAAGAGAAGGGCGCTTCTTCGCGCTGAAAGGCGTGCGTCCGGACGATGAAATTGCGGAGTTACCGGCAGGCTACGTCTCTGATGCTGTGATTAAGTTGCAGGTACCGCAGCTAGAAGGTGATCGCCACCTGGTCATTCTTCGTCACCAATAGGCTTTCGACTGGCAGAGATTTAGCGTTTATCTGCCAGTGATTTTCGTCAGTTCCGGGATGAAAAAAGTGCAGATGATGCGCTATCAATAAAAGATTTTGATTAAGCCCTGGCTGACCGAAGGTTAAAACGCTGACGGAAATTATCCGAAAAGCTCTGTTACATTTAACGTTTAATTCACATTCAGTTATCAGAAATATCACTTGTATAGGCGGGTCGCTGAATAAAAGTAGTCACGGCAGAAAATATATCGCGGTAATAACTTTGCGTGCGTAATATCAATTACACGATTCTTAAGCACAGTTCGATGTCAATAGCGTGTTTTCTGTGAAAATAGTCTTGCAGATGCATTTTTATAATTTCAATGCTTTGATTTTATTGAGTTAATTTGTAATACAGATTGTTCTTAAATAGCGCGAAGATAAAACTCAGTGTAGTGAAAGTGCTTATTATGTGATCTAAAGCACGCTTTAAAAGCAAGTTGCGAGGGAATTTTCAGTCAGATTAGGGTGAATCTCTGCAGGGTAATCTTTGGAAAAATAGCCCTCCGGAAAGAAATTTAAATAATTGTTCACCTTTTCGCTACTTACCGATTGAAATCGCAGGTGCGGCCCGTATAATTTGCACGGCTTTTGCTGCTTGACTCAACTGCGCAAAGGCAGTCTTATACGACACGCGACATACCCCTAACGGGGCAGGAGAGTATCAGCGTCATGTCAGTGTCTCTTTACAGTGTAAAATACGCCCGAACGGTGCTGATGATTCAGCTGGTGACGATAGTCATCATCGGTGCACTCTTTGCTCTTAAAGATGTCATCTGGGGTCTCTCTGCTCTTGCTGGCGGTGCGGCAGCCTGGCTGCCAAACGTATTGTTTTTGTTTTTAGCCTGGCGCCTGCAGGGGCAAACCCCAGCTTCGGGGCGAGTCGCGTGGAGCTTCGCTTTGGGTGAAATAGCCAAAGTGTTTGCGACCATCATTTTGCTCATTGTGGCGTTGGGTCTATTCGGAGCGGTTTTCTGGCCGGTCGGAATAACCTGGTTATCGGTGCTGGTGGTACAAATGCTGGCACCGGCGGTAATTAACAACAAAGGGTAAGAGGCATCATGGCTGCAGGAGAAATCTCTACTCCGCAAGAGTACATTGGTCACCACCTGACTCATCTTCAGTTGGACCTGCGTACCTTCGAGATAGTGAATCCGCACGACGCTCCCGCGACGTTCTGGGTATTAAATATCGATTCCATGTTTTTCTCTATGGTGCTGGGAATCATCTTCCTGGTGTTGTTCCGTAGCGTGGCAAAATCTGCCACCAGCGGTGTGCCAGGGAAAATGCAGGCGGCTATCGAACTGGTTGTCGGTTTCGTCGATAGTAACGTGCGCGACATGTATCACGGTAAGAGCAAACTTATCGCCCCGCTGGCTCTGACAATCTTTGTCTGGGTCTTCCTGATGAACTTCATGGATCTGCTGCCAATCGACTTGCTGCCATATATTGGCGAGCACGTATTGGGGTTACCGGCGCTGCGCGTCGTACCGTCTGCAGACGTGAACATCACGCTATCTATGGCGTTGGGCGTATTTATTTTGATTCTGTTCTACAGCATCAAAATGAAAGGCATTGGCGGCTTCACTAAAGAGCTGACGCTGCAGCCTTTTAACCACCCGATCTTCATCCCGATCAACCTGATTCTGGAAGGTGTGAGCCTGCTGTCTAAGCCTGTATCACTGGGTTTACGACTGTTCGGCAACATGTATGCGGGTGAACTGATCTTTATCCTTATTGCCGGTCTGTTGCCGTGGTGGTCGCAGTGGGTGCTGAATGTGCCGTGGGCCATTTTCCACATCCTGATCATTTCGCTACAGGCTTTCATTTTCATGGTCCTCACGATTGTCTATCTGTCGATGGCATCTGAAGAACATTGATTTTTTTCTCAACACTACTTTCCCTCTTGATTTCGGGTTGCAGCGCACACCGCTGAAGCCCGGAAGATGAAGGGAGCATTTAACTGAAACAAACTGGAGACTGTCATGGAAAACCTGAATATGGATCTGCTGTACATGGCTGCCGCTGTGATGATGGGCCTGGCGGCAATCGGTGCTGCGATCGGTATCGGCATCCTCGGAGGAAAATTCCTGGAAGGCGCTGCTCGTCAGCCTGACCTGATTCCTCTGCTGCGTACGCAGTTCTTTGTTGTAATGGGTCTGGTGGATGCAATCCCGATGATCGCTGTTGGTCTGGGTCTGTACGTGATGTTTGCTGTCGCCTAAAGCCCTGTGTTCACTCAGCGCACAATGTGCAAGGGTGAACGGATTCTGCCGCTTATCGTTGATAACGGCAGAAAAGTTAAATACTCAATCTAGAGGCATTGTGCTGTGAACATTAATGCAACAATCCTCGGCCAGGCTATCGCGTTCATCCTGTTTGTCGCGTTCTGCATGAAGTACGTATGGCCGCCGCTCATGGCTGCTATCGAAAAGCGCCAGAAAGAAATTGCTGAAGGCCTTGCTTCTGCTGAACGTGCAAAGAAAGATTTGGATCTCGCGCAGGCTAATGCGACCGACCAGCTGAAAAAAGCCAAAGAAGACGCTCAGGTCATTATCGAGCAAGCGAACAAGCGTCGCGCGCAGATTCTGGACGAAGCCAAAACCGAAGCTGAAAACGAACGTAATCGCATCGTGACACAAGCGCAGGCTGAAATTGACGCTGAACGCAAACGTGCGCGTGAAGAACTGCGTAAGCAGGTCGCGTTGCTGGCTATGGCTGGCGCCGAGAAGATCATCGAACGCTCCGTGGATGAAGCTGCTAACAGCGACATCGTTGATAAACTGGTCGCTGAACTGTAAGGAGGGAGGGGCTGATGTCTGATCTGATTACTGTAGCTCGCCCCTACGCCAAAGCAGCTTTTGACTTTGCTGTTGAGCATCAAAGTATTGAACGCTGGCAACAGATGCTGGCGTTTGCCGCAGAAGTGGCTCGCAATGAACAGATGGCTGATCTTCTCTCAGGTGCATTAGCACCCGAAGCGCTGGTAGCGTCGTTTAACGCAGTCTGTGGTGATCAACTGGATGAACCCGCTCAGAACCTGATTAAGGTGATGGCGGAAAACGGACGTTTGACAGCGCTTCCGGCTGTACTGGCCCAATACATCGAACTGCGTGACGCTCATGAAGCCACCGCTGAAGTTGATGTTATCTCCGCCAGTACGCTGAGTGACGACCAGCTGAATAAAATCAGCGCCGCGATGGAAAAACGTCTGTCACGCAAAGTTAAGCTGAATTGCAAAATTGATAAGTCTGTGATGGCAGGCGTGATCATCCGTTCGGGTGATCTGGTTATTGATGGCAGCGTACGCGGCCGTCTTGACCGTCTGGCTGACGTCTTGCAGTCTTAAGGGGACTGGAGCATATGCAACTGAATTCCACCGAAATCAGCGAACTGATCAAGCAGCGCATTGCTCAGTTCAATGTCGTGAGTGAAGCTCACAACGAAGGTACGATTGTTTCTGTAAGTGACGGTATCATCCGCGTACACGGCCTGGCCGATGTCATGCAGGGTGAGATGATTGCCCTGCCGGGTAACCGTTACGCTATCGCCCTGAACCTCGAGCGTGACTCGGTTGGTGCAGTGGTGATGGGCCCTTACGCTGACCTCGCCGAAGGCATGAAGGTTAAGTGTACTGGCCGTATTCTTGAAGTACCGGTAGGCCGTGGCCTGCTGGGCCGCGTAGTGAACACCCTGGGTGCTCCTATCGACGGTAAAGGCGCAATCGACAACGACGGTTTCTCACCGGTTGAAGTCATTGCACCTGGCGTTATCGACCGTCAGTCAGTCGACCAGCCGGTTCAGACCGGTTATAAGTCGGTCGATGCGATGATTCCAATCGGCCGTGGCCAGCGTGAGCTGATCATCGGTGACCGTCAGACCGGTAAAACCGCAATGGCGATCGATGCGATCATCAACCAGCGCGACTCAGGCATTAAGTGTGTCTACGTTGCGATTGGTCAGAAAGCCTCAACCATCTCTAACGTGGTTCGTAAGCTGGAAGAGCACGGCGCACTGCAGAACACCATCGTTGTTGTGGCGTCTGCTTCTGAATCTGCTGCACTGCAGTATCTCTCTCCGTACGCAGGCTGTGCGATGGGCGAATACTTCCGTGACCGCGGTGAAGATGCGCTGATCGTATACGATGACCTTTCTAAGCAGGCTGTCGCGTACCGTCAGATTTCTCTGCTGCTGCGCCGTCCACCAGGTCGTGAAGCATTCCCTGGCGACGTGTTCTATCTCCACTCCCGTCTGCTGGAACGTGCATCACGCGTAAGCGCTGATTATGTAGAGCGTTTCACCAATGGCGCAGTGACAGGTAAAACCGGTTCACTGACCGCGCTGCCGATCATCGAAACCCAGGCGGGCGACGTTTCTGCGTTCGTTCCGACCAACGTAATCTCGATTACTGATGGTCAGATCTTCCTGGAATCGAACCTGTTCAACTCCGGTATTCGTCCGGCCGTTAACCCAGGTATTTCGGTATCCCGCGTAGGTGGTGCTGCACAGACCAAGATCATCAAGAAACTGTCCGGTGGTATCCGTACCGCGCTGGCACAGTATCGTGAACTGGCGGCATTCTCGCAGTTCGCCTCTGATCTGGATGATGCAACCCGCAAACAGCTGAGCCACGGTCAGAAAGTGACCGAGCTGCTGAAGCAGAAACAGTATGCGCCGATGTCTGTCGCACAGCAGGGTCTGGTTCTGTTCGCTGCAGAGCGTGGCTATCTGAACGACGTTGAACTGGCAAAAATTGGCAGCTTCGAAGCTGCACTGCTGGCCTTCGCCGATCGCGACCACGCTGAGCTGATGGCTGAAATCAACCAGTCGGGCAACTTTAATAACGATATCGAAGCCAAGCTGAAAGGCCTGGTCGAGACGTTTAAAGCAACCCAGTCCTGGTAATGTCTGGCGGCTTGTCTGAAAAGGCAGGCCGCAAGGCTTTGAGGAGAAGCTAATGGCCGGCGCAAAAGAGATACGAAGCAAGATTGGAAGCGTGAAAAACACGCAGAAGATCACCAAAGCGATGGAAATGGTCGCCGCCTCCAAGATGCGTAAAACGCAGGAACGCATGGCGGCCAGCCGTCCGTATGCAGAAACCATGCGCAAAGTGATTGGTCACCTTGCGTTGGGTAATCTGGAATACAAGCACCCTTACCTGGAAGAGCGCGACGTGAAGCGCGTCGGCTACCTGGTCGTTTCAACTGACCGCGGGCTTTGTGGTGGTTTGAACATTAACCTGTTCAAAAAGTTACTGGCGGATATGAAGTCCTGGTCCGATAAAGGCGTGCAGAGCGATCTGTCGATTATCGGTTCAAAAGGGGCATCATTCTTTAATGCTGTGGGTGGCAACATTGTGGCGCAAGTCAGCGGCATGGGCGATAAACCTGCTCTGTCTGATCTGATTGGCCCGGTAAAAGTGATGTTGCAGGCTTATGATGAAGGCCGCATCGACAAGCTGATGATCGTCAATAACAAATTCAATAACACCATGTCTCAGACTCCGACCATCACCCAACTGCTGCCGTTACCGCCAGCGGAAGGTGAAGAAGAGATGAAGGCGAAGACCTGGGATTACCTGTATGAACCCGATCCGAAAGCGCTGCTGGATACCCTGCTGCGTCGTTATGTCGAATCGCAGGTTTATCAGGGTGTGGTGGAAAATCTGGCCAGTGAGCAGGCCGCACGTATGGTGGCGATGAAAGCCGCAACCGATAACGGCGGAAATCTGATCAAAGAGCTGCAGTTGGTGTACAACAAAGCTCGTCAGGCCAGCATCACCCAGGAACTTACCGAGATTGTCGGTGGAGCCTCCGCGGTTTAACCAGGTTTGGAATTAGGTAGAGGATTCAAGATGGCAACTGGAAAGATTGTCCAGATTATCGGCGCCGTTGTTGACGTCGAATTCCCTCAGGACGCGGTACCGCAAGTGTACAGCGCCCTCGAGGTTATGAATGGTGATGCGCGTCTGGTGCTGGAAGTTCAGCAGCAGCTCGGCGGCGGCGTAGTACGTACCATCGCAATGGGTACGTCTGACGGCCTGAAGCGTGGTCTGAGCGTCAACGACCTGCAGAAACCGATTCAGGTACCCGTCGGTAAAGCGACCCTGGGCCGTATCATGAACGTTCTCGGCGAGCCAATCGATATGAAAGGCGAGCTGAAAGAAGAAGATGGCAGCGCAGTAGAGATCGCCTCTATTCACCGCGCCGCCCCTTCTTATGAAGATCAGTCTAACTCGCAGGAACTGCTGGAAACCGGCATCAAGGTTATCGACCTGATGTGTCCGTTTGCCAAAGGCGGTAAAGTCGGTCTGTTCGGTGGTGCGGGTGTAGGTAAAACCGTCAACATGATGGAACTGATCCGTAACATCGCGGCTGAACACTCAGGTTACTCAGTGTTTGCCGGTGTGGGTGAGCGTACTCGTGAGGGTAACGACTTCTACCACGAAATGACTGACTCTAACGTTATCGATAAAGTTGCGCTGGTCTATGGCCAGATGAACGAGCCGCCGGGTAACCGTCTGCGCGTAGCACTGACCGGTCTGACCATGGCGGAAAAATTCCGTGATGAAGGCCGCGACGTTCTGCTGTTCATTGATAACATCTACCGTTATACCCTGGCCGGTACAGAAGTTTCTGCACTGCTGGGTCGTATGCCATCTGCGGTAGGTTACCAGCCAACGCTGGCAGAAGAGATGGGTGTGTTGCAGGAGCGTATTACCTCCACCAAGACCGGTTCAATCACCTCCGTACAGGCCGTTTACGTCCCTGCGGATGACCTGACTGACCCATCACCAGCAACTACCTTTGCGCACTTAGACTCAACGGTAACGCTGAGCCGTCAGATCGCCTCTCTGGGTATCTACCCGGCCGTTGACCCGCTGGACTCTACCAGCCGTCAGCTGGATCCGCTGGTTGTCGGTCAGGAGCACTATGATGTTGCACGTGGCGTTCAGTCACTGCTGCAGCGTTATCAGGAACTGAAAGACATCATCGCCATCCTCGGTATGGATGAGCTGTCTGAAGAAGACAAACTGCTGGTGGCACGTGCGCGTAAGATTCAGCGCTTCCTGTCTCAGCCGTTCTTCGTTGCAGAAGTATTCACCGGTTCACCGGGCAAATACGTGACGCTGAAAGACACTATCCGTGGCTTTAAAGGCATCATGGAAGGTGAGTTTGACCACCTGCCAGAGCAGGCCTTCTACATGGTTGGCGCCATCGAAGAAGCCGTGGAAAAAGCGAAGAAACTGTAATAACGGTTTCCCGGGAGGAAGATTATGGCTATGACTTATCACCTGGATGTGGTCAGCGCAGAGGAGCAGTTGTTCTCTGGTCTGGTACAGAAAATTCAGGTGTCAGGTAGCGAAGGTGAACTGGGGATTTTCCCTGGCCATGCGCCGCTGCTGACTGCCATTAAGCCTGGAATGATCCGTATCGTGAAACAGCACGGCGAAGAGGAGTTTATCTACCTCTCTGGCGGCGTGCTGGAAGTGCAACCGGGCAGCAGCACCGTTCTGGCCGATACCGCTATCCGCGGTACCGATCTGGATGAAGCGCGCGCTCTGGAAGCAAAACGCAAAGCAGAAGACCATATGAACAGCAGCCACGGCGACGTGGACTATGCTCAGGCCTCTGCCGAGCTGGCGAAAGCCATTGCTAAACTGCGCGTGATCGAACTGACCAAAAAAGCGATGTAATCCAGCTTTATGCGTCATGAAATGCCAGCCCTCGGGCTGGCATTTTTTTTGTCTGCTGCGCCTGATCTGCCTGTCCGCCTAATTTCGGCCTGAGAAAAATGTAGTAATCTCAATCCCAAACCGTTTTACTTTCACCCGTAAAAATTCACTCAGGATAGTTATGTCTAACAGTGCGATGAGTGTGGTGATCCTTGCTGCTGGCAAGGGCACCCGTATGTATTCCGATCTGCCTAAAGTTCTGCATACGCTGGCAGGCAAACCCATGGTTCAGCATGTGATTGACGCGGCTAAAGGGCTGGGCGCACAGCAGGTCCATCTGGTTTATGGTCACGGCGGCGATCGCCTGAAGGCGACCCTCACTGACAGCTCGCTCAACTGGGTGCTGCAGGCCGAGCAGCTCGGCACTGGCCATGCGATGCAGCAGGCAGCGCCTGCATTCGCGGATGATGAAGATATCATGATGCTTTACGGTGATGTGCCGCTCATCTCTCAGGCGACACTACAGCGGCTGCGCGAAGCAAAACCGCAGGGCGGCATTGGCTTACTTACCGTGGTACTGGACGACCCAACCGGTTATGGCCGCATTGTGCGTGATAACGACACCATCACCGGCATTATCGAACAGAAAGATGCTAGCCCGGCGCAGCTCACCATTAAAGAGATCAACACCGGCATTCTGATCGCCAACGGCGGCGATTTAAAACGCTGGCTGGCGCAGCTCACCAACAATAATGCGCAGGGTGAGTATTACATCACCGATATTATCGCGCTGGCGCATCAGGAAGGTCGGGTGATCAATGCGGTTCATCCGGCACGCATCAGTGAAACCGATGGCGTCAATAACCGGCTGCAGCTGGCGACATTAGAGCGCACTTACCAGGCTGAACAGGCGGAAAAACTGCTGCTGGCTGGCGTGATGCTGCGCGATCCGGCCCGTTTTGACCTGCGCGGGACGCTGACGCACGGACGGGATGTTGAAATTGACACCAACGTCATTATTGAAGGCCAGGTCACGCTGGGCGCACGCGTCAGAATCGGCGCGGGCTGCATTATCAAAAACAGTGTGATTGGCGATGACTGTGAAATCAGCCCCTATTCGGTGATCGAGGATGCGAATCTCGCCACTGCCTGCACCGTCGGACCTTTTGCCCGTCTGCGTCCTGGCAGCGAACTGGCCGATGCTGCCCACGTGGGCAACTTCGTCGAAATGAAGAAAGCGCGTCTGGGCAGAGGATCGAAAGCGGGGCACCTCTCCTATCTCGGTGATGCGGAGATTGGCGACAACGTAAATATCGGTGCAGGCACCATTACCTGCAACTACGACGGTGCGAACAAATTCAAAACCGTAATTGGCGATGACGTATTTGTGGGCTCAGATACCCAGCTGGTGGCGCCGGTCAGCATCGCGGCAGGGACCACCATTGCGGCGGGCACGACCATCATGAAAGATGTGACCCAGGCCGGTCTGGTCTATAACCGTAAAGAGCAGAATCACAAAGCGGACTGGCAGCGTCCGGTGAAGAAAAAATAAATTTTTAACGGCCCGCTTTAATGCGGGCCGATGCAGTGCAGTGCCAAAACTATAATCCCCACTCTCTACAAGGCTCGGGGAACCGGCAAAGCCGGATATCAGGTCGCATGACAACAGAAGTGGCGAAAAGCCATGTAGTCAGGAAAACATCATTATGTGTGGAATTGTTGGTGCAGTAGCGCAACGTGATATCGCAGAGATTCTGCTGGAAGGTCTGCGTCGTCTTGAATATCGCGGATATGATTCGGCCGGTCTGGCCGTGGTCGATCGTCAGGGGCACGTCACGCGCCTGCGGCGTTTAGGAAAAGTGCAGAAACTGGCGGAAGCCGCTGAGCAGCAACCGCTGATTGGTGGCACCGGCATCGCGCACACGCGCTGGGCAACCCATGGCGAGCCGTCGGAAGCGAACGCGCATCCGCACGTCTCAGAGCACATCATCATCGTGCACAACGGCATCATTGAAAATCATGAGCCATTGCGTGCTGAACTGATCGCGCGCGGTTACGTCTTTGCCTCTGAAACGGACACCGAAGTGGTGGCGCATCTGGTTCACTGGGAGCAGAAGCAGGGCGGTTCGCTGCGTGAAGTCGTACTGCGTGTGATTCCGCAGCTGCGCGGTGCCTATGGCATGGTGATCATGGACAGCCGCGATCCGTCACTGCTGGTGGCGGCCCGTTCCGGCAGCCCGCTGGTGATTGGTCGTGGCATGGGCGAAAACTTTATCGCCTCGGATCAGCTGGCTCTGTTGCCGGTGACCCGTCGGTTCATCTATCTGGAAGAGGGTGATATCGCCGAAATCAGCCGTCGCGATGTCACGGTGATCGACCGTGAAGGCAACACCGTGACCCGTGCCGAGATCGAGTCGAACCTGCAATATGATGCCGGTGACAAAGGCATTTACCGTCACTACATGCAGAAAGAGATCTACGAACAGCCCATGGCGCTGAAAAGCACCCTGAGCGGTCGGTTCAGCCAGGGTCAGGTTGATCTCAGCGAACTGGGCGCGGGCGCAGAAGCGCTGCTGAGCCAGGTTGAGCATATCCAGATTATCGCCTGTGGCACCTCCTACAACTCCGGCATGGTGTCACGCTACTGGTTTGAGTCGCTGGCAAACCTGCCCTGTGATGTCGAGATTGCCTCGGAGTTCCGCTACCGCAAATCAGCTGTTCGCAAAAACAGCCTGCTGATCACCCTGTCGCAGTCGGGTGAAACGGCAGATACCCTGGCGGCGCTGCGTCTCTCTAAAGAGCTGGGCTACCTGGGCTCGCTGGCGGTCTGCAACGTGGCCGGTTCGTCACTGGTGCGGGAATCTGACCTGGCACTGATGACCAAAGCGGGCACCGAAATTGGCGTCGCCTCTACCAAAGCGTTCACCACCCAGTTAGCGGTGCTGCTGATGCTGGTGGCGAAACTGGGCCGTCTGAAAGGGATGTCAGCCGAGACTGAACATGAGATCGTTCATGCACTGCAGGCGTTGCCGAACCGGATTGAGCAGATGCTGGCGCAGGATAAGCTGATTGAGAATCTGGCGGAAGGCTTCTCTGACAAGCATCACGCGCTGTTCCTGGGTCGTGGCGATCAATATCCGATTGCCATGGAAGGGGCGCTGAAGCTCAAGGAGATCTCCTACATTCATGCGGAAGCCTACGCCGCAGGCGAGCTGAAACATGGCCCGCTGGCGCTGATTGATGCGGACATGCCGGTGATCGTGGTGGCACCTAACAACGAACTGCTGGAGAAGCTCAAATCCAACATCGAGGAGGTACGCGCACGCGGCGGACTGCTCTATGTCTTTGCCGATCAGGATGCGGGCTTCAGCGACAGTGACGGCATGAAGATTATCCCGTTGCCGCATGTCGAAGAGGTCATTGCGCCCATCTTCTACACGGTGCCGCTACAGTTACTCTCCTATCACGTCGCCCTGATCAAAGGGACCGACGTCGATCAGCCACGTAACCTGGCAAAATCGGTTACTGTGGAATAACCGGGTGGGCCCCGTCGCGGGCCCACTTTGCTCTGGCCCTCTGTCATATAACTGTCATATTTCGTACATTTCACTGTCATCAAACTGTCCTATTTTCCCTCCTGCAGCAATCACAGATTCTTACTAAAACGGCCCCAAGCCTGACTTTTCTCCCCTGGAGGGAATATGACACTGATGCGTAGCACCGTAGCCCGAATCCTCGCCACCACCTTCGCCGTAAGCGCGGTATCTGCTTTTGCGGCAACCGATCTCACTGGCGCAGGCGGGACGTTCCCGGCGCCGGTTTATGCCAAGTGGGCAGCAGAATATCAAAAAGCCACCGGTAGCAAAGTTAACTACCAGGGTATCGGTTCATCTGGCGGCGTGAAACAGATCATCGCTAAAACCGTCGATTTCGGTGCGTCCGATGCGCCAATGAAAGATGAAGATCTGCAGAAAAATGGCCTGTTCCAGTTCCCTACCGTGATCGGTGGTGTAGTACTGGCGGTTAACCTGCCGGGTATCAAGTCAGGTCAGCTGACGCTGGATGGCAAAACCGTCGGTGATATCTACCTCGGCACCATCAAAAAGTGGAACGACCCGGCGATTGCCAAACTTAACCCAGGCGTGAAACTGCCAGAGACCAACATCAACGTGGTACGTCGCGCTGACGGTTCAGGCACCTCGTTCGTCTTCACCAGCTATCTGGCGAAAGTGAACCCGGACTGGAACAGCAAAATTGGTAAAGGTAACACCGTCAACTGGCCGGTCGGTCTGGGCGGCAAAGGCAACGACGGCGTCGCCGCGTTTGTTCAGCGTCTGCCGGGTTCAATCGGCTACGTGGAGTACGCCTACGCCAAACAGAATAACCTGACCTACACCAAACTGATCGATGCCGATGGCAAAGCGGTCGCCCCAAGCGAAACCAGCTTCAGTAATGCCGCGAAAGGCGCTGACTGGAGCAAATCGTTCGCGCAGGATCTGACCTTCCAGAAGGGCGCTGATGCCTGGCCAATCTCGTCAACCACCTTTATTCTGATCTACAAAGATCAGGCTAATGCGGCCAAAGGCGCTGAAGTACTGAAATTCTTCGACTGGGCTTACAAGAGCGGCAGCAAAACCGCCACAGCGCTGGATTATGCTGCGCTGCCAGAGAGCGTGACTGAACAGATTCGCGCCGCCTGGAAAGCCAACATCAAAGACAGTTCTGGTAAAGCGCTTTATCAGTAATTGACCGACCCTGACCGGACAGCAGTCCGGTCAGACTCAACGGGCGGCGTCATGCCGTCCTGATAACTTCTGAAGACTGAGACTTCTATGGCTGCAACGAAGCCGGCATTCAAAGCCCCAGGTAAACAAGGTGACAGAATTTTTGGCGCGCTGGTCAGGCTGGCTGCGCTGATTGTCCTGTTACTGATGGGCGGCATTATTGTCTCCCTGATCATCTCCTCGTGGCCCAGCATCCAGAAGTTTGGTTTCGCCTTTTTGTGGACCAAAACCTGGGATGCGCCCAACGAACAATTTGGTGCACTGGTACCGATCTACGGCACCCTTGTGACCTCCATTATTGCCCTGATTATCGCAGTACCGGTGAGTTTTGGTATCGCGCTGTTCCTGACCGAACTCGCGCCAGGCTGGCTGCGTCGCCCGCTGGGCACCGCCATTGAGTTGCTGGCGGCCATTCCCAGTATTGTTTATGGCATGTGGGGTCTGTTTGTTTTCGCGCCGCTGTTTGCCGAATACTTCCAGACACCGGTCAATGACGTGATATCGGGCATTCCGATTGTCGGCGAGCTTTTCTCCGGCCCCGCTTTCGGTATCGGCATCCTCGCGGCGGGTGTGATTCTGGCGATCATGATCATCCCTTATATCGCCTCGGTCATGCGCGACGTCTTTGAGCAGACCCCGGTGATGATGAAAGAGTCAGCCTACGGCATCGGCTGCACCACCTGGGAAGTGATCTGGCGCATCGTACTGCCTTTTACCAAAAATGGCGTGATTGGCGGTGTGATGCTCGGACTGGGTCGTGCGCTGGGTGAAACCATGGCGGTGACTTTTATTATCGGCAACACCTACCAGCTCGACAGCCCGTCGCTGTTTATGCCGGGTAACAGCATCACCTCGGCGCTGGCCAACGAGTTCGCTGAAGCGGAGTCGGGCGTGCACGTCGCCGCGCTGATGGAGCTGGGACTGATCCTGTTTGTGATTACCTTTATCGTGCTGGCGATTTCAAAGCTGATGATTATGCGGCTGGCGAAAAGTGAAGGAGCGCGCTCATGACCACAATTGAAATTCAGGCGCGCGCCGAACTGGACGCATCACGCCGTAAAATGCAGTCCTGGCGCAGCACTAAAAATAAAATTGCGCTGACGCTGTCGCTGCTGACCATGGCTTTTGGCCTGTTCTGGCTGGTGTGGATCCTGTTCACCACCGTATCGCGCGGCGTGGATGGGCTCTCCTGGTCCCTGTTCACCGAATCAACGCCACCACCCAATACCGCGGGCGGCGGGCTGGCTAACGCCCTGGCGGGTAGCGGATTACTGATTTTCTGGTCTACCTTCTTCGGCACACCGCTGGGCATCATGGCGGGTATCTATCTGGCGGAATATGGGCGCAAGTCGCCACTGGCAGAAGTGATCCGCTTTATTAACGACATTCTGCTTTCGGCACCCTCGATTGTGGTCGGCCTGTTCGTCTACACCCTTGTGGTGTCGCAGATGCAGCACTTCTCCGGCTGGGCCGGAGTGATTGCGCTGGCGCTGCTGCAGGTGCCGATTGTGATTCGTACCACCGAAAACATGATGCGACTGGTGCCAGACAGCATGCGTGAAGCGGCTTACGCGCTGGGTACGCCCAAGTGGAAGATGATCTCGTCTATCACCCTGAAAGCGTCGGTCTCCGGCATCATCACGGGTGTGCTGCTGGCGATTGCGCGCATTGCAGGTGAAACGGCACCGCTGCTGTTCACTGCGCTGTCGAACCAGTTCTGGAGCACCGACATGATGCAGCCGCTGGCGAACCTGCCGGTCACCATCTTTAAGTTCGCCATGAGCCCGTTCGCAGAATGGCAGAGCCTGGCCTGGGCGGGCGTGCTGATTATCACCCTGTGCGTGCTGGTGCTGAACATCGTGGCGCGGGTGATTTTCGCCAAAGGTAAACACGGTTAATTTCCGGCGCGGCCCTGTGCGGCGCCGTATAAGAGAGATGAATTATGAGTATCGCGACAGCATCAGCCGATAAAATTCAGGTCCGTAATCTGAACTTCTATTACGGCAAATATCATGCGCTGAAGAACATCAATCTGGATATCGCTAAGAATCAGGTGACTGCGTTTATCGGGCCATCGGGCTGTGGTAAGTCGACCCTGCTGCGGACCTTCAACAAAATGTACTCGCTCTATCCGGATCAGCGGGCTGAAGGGGACATTCTGCTGGATGGCGAAAACATTCTGGCGACTCAGCAGGATATCGCGCTGCTGCGCGCCCGGGTCGGCATGGTGTTTCAGAAGCCTACGCCGTTCCCGATGTCGATCTATGACAACATCGCCTTTGGCGTTCGCCTGTTTGAAAAGCTGTCGCGTGCCGATATGGATGCGCGCGTACAGTGGGCGCTGACCAAAGCCGCGCTGTGGAATGAAACCAAAGACAAGCTGCATCAGAGCGGTTACAGTCTCTCCGGCGGCCAGCAGCAGCGTCTGTGCATTGCCCGCGGTATCGCGATTCGCCCGGAAGTCTTACTGCTGGATGAGCCCTGCTCCGCGCTTGATCCTATCTCTACTGGCCGTATTGAGGAGCTGATCACCGAGCTGAAACAGGATTACACCGTGGTGATCGTGACGCACAACATGCAACAGGCTGCACGCTGCTCTGACCATACGGCTTTCATGTATCTGGGCGAACTGATTGAGTTCAGCGATACCGACACGCTGTTCACTAAACCCGCCCAGAAGCAAACCGAAGATTATATAACTGGCCGCTACGGCTGATCTGACAGGAGATCGACATGGATAATCTTAATCTGAATAAGCACATCTCCGGTCAGTTCAATGCCGAGCTGGAGCATATCCGTACCCAGGTGATGATCATGGGCGGTATGGTCGAGCAGCAGCTGACCGATGCAATTACCGCTATGCATAATCTGGATGGCGAACTGGCGCAGCGGGTGATCGACGGTGACCAGAAGGTCAATATGATGGAAGTGGAGATTGATGAAGCCTGCGTGCGCATCATCGCCAAACGTCAGCCAACCGCGATCGATTTGCGACTGGTGATGGCGATCATCAAAGCCATTTCTGAGCTGGAACGGATTGGCGACGTGGCGGAGAAGATCAGCCGCACGGCGCTGGAGAAGTTTGGTCAGCAGCATTTGCCGCTGCTGGTCAGCCTTGAGTCGCTGGGTCGTCACACCGTACAGATGCTGCATGATGTGCTGGACGCTTTTGCACGCATGGATCTCAACGAAGCGATCACTATCTACCGTGAAGATAAAAAGGTGGATAAAGAGTACGAAGGCATTGTGCGTCAGCTGATGACCTACATGATGGAAGATCCGCGCACCATTCCCAGCGTGCTGACGGCGCTGTTCTGTGCCCGCGCCATTGAGCGTATCGGCGATCGTTGCCAGAACATCTGCGAAATCATCTTCTATTTCGTCAAAGGTCAGGATTTCCGTCACGTTGGCGGTGACCGGCTCGATGAATTACTGTCGGGCGATGACGGCAGCAACAGACCTTCCTGATAAATCTTCTTCCTGCGCCTGATCGGCGCAGGGATAAGCCTTTTCAATTGGTCACATCCTGAACTCTCTCTATAATTGCGGCACTTTTCTTTATGAGGTGCGCAACGATGTCCCCTTCTCCCCAATCTAAGCCCGGCGTAACGCCAGGCAAAGCGATGCTGGCTGCGGTCAGCGGTTATGCCATGGATGGATTTGACCTGCTGATACTCGGCTTTATGCTGCCGGCTATCAGTGTTTCGCTGGCGCTCAACCCATCACAGGCGGGATCGCTGGTGACCTGGACGCTGATTGGCGCGGTTATCGGTGGCATCGTATTTGGTCATCTCAGCGACCGCTATGGTCGCATCCGCATGCTCACCGTCACGATTCTGGTCTTTTCGGTCTTTACCGGGCTGTGCGCGGTGGCGCAGGGCTACTGGGATCTGCTCGCCTGGCGAACGCTGGCGGGTGTCGGTCTGGGTGGCGAATTTGGTATCGGCATGGCGCTGATTGCCGAAGCCTGGCCGGCGGAGAAGCGCAATCGCGCATCAGCGTGGGTTGGCATCGGCTGGCAACTCGGGGTGCTGATGGCGGCCTTTATCACACCGCCGCTGCTGACTATCATCGGCTGGCGCGGCATGTTTCTGGTCGGCTTGTTGCCTGCGCTGGTCTCGTTTGCCATTCGTCGCGGCATGGGTGAACCGGAGGCGTATCAACGGCAGGTTAAACATGTGCCGTCACTCTCTTTTCCGGCGCGCCTGAAACTGCTGGTGCGCGATCGCGCCACCGCCAAAGCCAGCCTGGGCATTTTTATCCTCTGTTCAGTACAGAACTTTGGTTACTACGGGCTGATGATCTGGATGCCGAGTTACCTCTCCTCCAGCTTTGGCTTCAGCCTGACGAAGTCGGGTCTCTGGACCGCGGTGACCGTGGTCGGGATGACCTTTGGCATCTGGCTGTTTGGCGTACTGGCCGACCGCTTCGCTCGCTGGAAAATCTTCCTGCTCTATCAGTTTGGCGCAGTAGTGATGGTGGTGGTGTATGCTCAGCTGCGCGACCCGAACATCATGCTATTTACCGGCGCGATCATGGGGATGTTTGTTAACGGCATGATTGGCGGTTATGGCGCGCTGATTTCCGATACCTTTCCGCCGCAGGTGCGTGCCACCGCGCAAAACGTCCTGTTCAACCTTGGTCGTGGTGTGGGCGGCTTCGGCCCGGTGGTGATTGGTCTGCTGGCGAGCCAGTTCTCGTTTACGGCGGCGATTACCCTGCTGGCGCTGATTTATCTGCTGGATATTGCGGCGACGCTGTTCCTGCTGCCGAAGAAACAGGGTCAGGAAGATACGCTGGGCGCGATCGGCTGATGCTGCCGTGATGGTATGGCTGGAGTAAGTATCATTCCGGCCATTCCGGGTCAGTAATATGGCTCACGATCACCTGTTCTGCCTTCATTACCCCCTGGCATTACATGGCAGGGGGATCCGTTAACAGGCGATTTAAATCCATAACAGGCAGAGCGTTCTCGCAGGTTTACTTCATCAGCGGCAGGAGCTGTTGATACAGCGTCGCAAAGGTCTCACGACGTGGCTGGTAGTGCGCTACCCGGGCCGGATCCGGCTGGTGTCGCTGCACCAGAACCGGGGTCGGCACAGTGACCTCTGCATCCAGCGCCTGCTGTGCCAGCCTGGCGGCCCCCAGCGCCGGGCCAACCTCCCCGCCATGGCAGTAATCCAGCGTCTGGCCGCTGATGTCTGCCAGCATCTGACGCCACAGTGCACTGCGTGCGCCGCCGCCGATCAACATAATGCTCTTTGGCTGAACGCCACAGTCGTGTAGCGCGTCCATGCCCTCCGCCAGCGCAAACCCTACGCCTTCCAGCACCGCTCTCGCCAGCTCGGGACGGCTATGCTGATGGGTAAAGCCAAAGAAAGCACCGCAGGCATTCGGGTTATTGTGCGGCGTGCGCTCACCGGAAAGATAGGGCAGAAACCACAGGCCGGGCACGTCATCGCGTGCGCGTTCAGCTTCAGCCAGCAGCTCAGGAACATCTCTGCAACCGGTCAGTGTCGCTGCCCAGTCCAGACAGGAGGCTGCGCTGAGCATCACCGACATCAGATGCCAGCGCTGGGGTAACGCATGACAGAAGCTGTGTACCGCGCGCTGCGGATTGCTGAGATAGCCGTCGCTCACCACGAAGTAGACGCCCGACGTACCCAGCGACAGCATGCCCTGACCTGGTTCGGTCATGCCGACACCAATCGCACCCGCAGCATTGTCGCCACCGCCTGCCGCCAGCGGCACGTCGTTCATCCTCCAGCGTGTGGCCAGTTCGGCATGTAAGCGGCCGGTCAGGGCATTGCCCTCATAGAGTTGCGGCATCTGATCGCGGCTGAGGTCGCAGGCGCGCAGCATCACATCGCTCCAGTCACGCCGTGCCACATCCAGCCACATTGTGCCTGCTGCATCTGACATATCAGTGGCGAAGTCGCCACTCAATCGCCAGCGCAGGTAATCTTTGGGCAACAGCACGTGAGCGATCTGATTGAATATTGCCGGTTCATGTTGCTGAACCCACAGCAGCTTAGGAGCCGTGAAGCCGGGCATCATCAGGTTGCCGGTGATCGCCCGCGAATCCGGCACCTTTTGTTCCAGCTCACGGCACTGCGCCTCGCTGCGCCCATCATTCCAGAGCATGGCCGGTCGTAATACCTGGTTTGCACTGTCGAGCAGCGTTGCACCATGCATCTGTCCGCTCAGCCCGATGGCCTGCACCGCGCGCAGATCCTGCTGCGCGCTCAGCGCCTGCATGGCCAAATCCAGCGCCTGCCACCAGCTTTCGGGATCCTGCTCGCTCCACAATGGCTGCGGACGCGAAACCTGCAGCGGCGCTGTTTCCGTCGCCACCACGTTGCCTTGTGCATCCATCAGCACCACTTTGACGCCAGAGGTGCCTAAATCGATCCCGATAAACATGCTCTGCTCCTGAAGGGTTAGAAATCAAACAGGTAGTGATTCACCAGATTTTCCAGTTGCTCCTGACGTCCGCTCTGATGCTGCGGATTGAGCTGCTGCTGCTGAGCATGCGCCGCCAGCGCCTCCAGTGAAAACTCACCTTTCAAAATTTGCTGGCCGAACTCACCATTCCAGCCGCTGTAGCGCTGTGCCACACGCTTATCGAGTTCACCGTCGCTGATCATGCGAGCGGCGACTTTCAGCGCCAGCGCCATGGTATCCATCGCGCCAATATGACCGTAGAAGAGATCATATTTATCAGTGCTCTGACGACGCACTTTGGCATCAAAGTTTAAGCCGCCAGTGGTAAAGCCGCCCGCCTTGAGAATTTCGTACATCACCAGCGCATTCTCTTCCACGCTGACCGGGAACTGATCGGTATCCCAGCCGCACTGCGGATCGCCGCGGTTGGCATCCACTGAACCAAAAATGCCCAGCGCAATGGCCGTCGCAATTTCATGATGGAAAGAGTGACCCGCCAGCGTGGCGTGGTTCGCCTCAACGTTAACCTTGATCTCTTTCTCCAGTCCGAACTGTTTCAGGAAGCCATAAACCGTCGCGACATCATAGTCATACTGATGTTTGGTCGGCTCCTGCGGTTTCGGTTCGATCAGCAGCGTTCCCTGAAAGCCAATTTTGTGTTTGTGCTCGACCACCATCTGCATAAAGCGGCCAATCTGCTCGCGCTCCTGGCGCAGATCGGTATTCAGCAGAGTTTCGTACCCTTCGCGTCCGCCCCACAACACATAGTTTTCGCCGCCCAGGGTTTTGGTCGCCTGCATGGCGCTGCAGACCTGCGTCGCTGCCCAGGCAAAAACTTCAGGATCGGGATTGGTGGCAGCCCCGGCTCCGTAGCGCGGATGGGTAAAGCAGTTGGCCGTGCCCCACAGCAGTTTCACGCCGGTCTCCTGCTGTTTCTCCAGCAGTTTATCGGTCATGGCGGCAAAATTCTCTTTGTAGCTGTGCAGCGAATCGCCTTCTGGTGACACATCAACGTCATGGAAGCAGTACCACGGCACATTCAGCTTGTGGAAAAACTCAAAGGCCACATCCGCTTTCAGTTTTGCCTGCTGCAGCGCATCTCCGCTTTTCTGCCACGGACGATCAAAAGCGCCGACACCAAACATATCCGCGCCATTCCAGCAGAAGGTGTGCCAGTAACAGGCGGCAAAGCGCAGATGCTCCGCCATGGTCTTGCCGAGGATCACCTCATCGGGATTGTAGTGGCGGAAAGCGAGAGGATGAGTCGACTGGGTGCCTTCATAACGAACCCGATCGATCTGATCGAAATAAGCGTGCATGGTTTGCTCCTTAGCATCAGTACCCGAATGGCCTGCGTTGAAGCAATATTTGATATTGGCTGCTGTCTCAGCTCAATTACGATATTTCACTACGGGTGTCAGATAATTATTATTTGTGCGCTGGCTCGCAAAATAATGTTATTTACGGGGTGGTTTATCATTATCGCTCTCTTGTCCGAAAAAGATGAAACCTCGATCGCGCTCATAAAAAATGAAATAAACCAAAAAACGTAATAGCCGGATAAAAATCAGTAATTGCTGTAACAGGAAAATAAGGGCAACAATTCATCCGCCTGGTTTATAGGCCTGAAACGACAATAGCCTCAACCTACAGGATGATCACAATGAAGATGAAACATGCACTGCTCGCCGCCTGTGCGGCGCTGGCGCTGTTCAGCCAGACCAGCGTGGCAAAAGAAGTGAAGATCGGCATGGCGATTGACGATTTGCGACTCGAACGCTGGCAGAAAGACCGCGACATTTTCGTAAAACAGGCTGAGACGCTGGGCGCGAAGGTGTTTGTTCAGTCAGCCAACGGCAACGAAGAGACACAGATGTCGCAGATTGAAAATATGATCAATCGCGGTGTCGATGTGCTGGTGATTATTCCCTACAACGGTCAGGTATTGAGTAATGTTGTCGCTGAAGCGAAACGGGAAGGCATTAAAGTGCTGGCGTATGACCGAATGATAAATAATGCCGATATCGACTTTTATATCTCTTTCGATAATGAAAAAGTGGGCGAGCTTCAGGCCGAGAGCATTGTGAAACAGGTGCCTAAGGGCAACTATTTTTTAATGGGCGGATCGCCTGTGGATAATAACGCACGCCTGTTTCGTGCCGGACAGATGAAGGTGTTAAAACCCTATATTGATAACGGCAGCATTAAAATTGTTGGCGACCAGTGGGTCGATGCCTGGCTGCCGGAAAATGCCCTGAAAATTATGGAAAATGCCCTGACCGCCAACGGCAACCATATCGATGCGGTGGTGGCCTCTAACGATGCCACCGCAGGCGGCGCGATTCAGGCGCTGAGCGCGCAGGGGCTGGCAGGAAAAGTGGCGATCTCCGGTCAGGATGCCGATCTGGCAGCCATTAAGCGTATCAAAGCGGGCACCCAGACCATGACGGTTTACAAACCGATCACTGAGCTCGCCACCGAAGCGGCGAAAATTGCCGTCGAACTGGGCGAGGGCAAAACACCTGCCAGCAACAGCACGCTTAACAATGGTCTGAAAGAGGTTCCGTCACGGCTGCTGAAGCCGATTCCGGTCAACAAAGACAATATTGAAAGCACCGTGGTGAAAGACGGTTTCCACAAACAGAGCGAACTCTGACTGCGCATAGCGTGAGGGAGAACAGTCGATGCTGCTGGAAATGAAAAATATCACCAAGCGTTTCGGTGCCATGAAGGCGCTGAATGATGTCAGCCTGCAACTTGAGGCGGGCGAAGTGATGTCGCTGTGTGGTGAGAATGGATCGGGCAAATCGACGCTGATGAAAATCCTGTGCGGACTCTATCCGCACGGCGATTTTGAAGGGCAGATTCACTTCTCTGGCGACGACATTCAGGCGCAGACCATTCGCGATACCGAGCGTAAAGGCATTGTGATTATTCATCAGGAGCTGGCGCTGGTGCGGCAACTGACGGTGATGGAGAACATTTTCCTCGGTGCCGAACTGAGCCGTTTCGGCATGGTGGATGATGAAACCATGACCCTGCGCTGCCAGCAACTGCTGGCGCGGGTCGGGCTGAATGTCTCTCCCGCCACCCGGGTCGGTGAGTTAGGCCTTGGGCAGCAGCAACTGGTGGAGATTGCCCGCGCCCTTAACAAACAGGTCCGGCTGCTGATTCTGGATGAGCCGACCTCTTCCCTGACGGAGCAGGAAACGGACGTGCTGCTCGGCATCATCCGCAATCTGCGTGAACACGGCATTGCCTGCATCTACATCTCGCACAAGCTGAATGAGGTTAAGGCGATCTCCGATACCATCTGCGTGATTCGTGACGGCCAGCATATTGCTACCCGTCCGGCAGCGGGCCTGAGCGAAGATGACATCATCACCATGATGGTGGGACGCGAGCTGACCGCGCTCTATCCCCACGCGCCGCATCAGATTGGCGACGTGATACTGAAAGTTGAAAACCTCACCGCCTGGCATCCGGTTAACCGCCACATCCGCCGCGTTAACAATGTTTCGTTCTCTCTCAGACGCGGTGAAATCCTCGGCATTGCCGGGCTGGTAGGCGCGGGCAGGACTGAGACAGTCCAATGTCTGTTTGGCGTCTGGCCGGGACGCTGGCAGGGCGATATCTGGATTAATGGCAAACAGGTCAACATCACCGATTGCCGCGCCGCCATTGCGCACGGCATCGCGATGGTGCCGGAAGATCGTAAAAAAGATGGCATCGTGCCGCTGATGGCGGTGGGCAAAAATATTACCCTGGCGGCGCTGGACCAGTTCAGCCACCGGCTCTCAACGCTGGATGAAGCGCAGGAGCAGCAGGCGATCAACGACGCGATCGGTCGGCTGCGGGTGAAAACCTCCTCATCAGAACTGCCGATTGGTCGTTTAAGCGGCGGCAACCAGCAGAAAGCGATTCTGGCGAAATGTCTGCTGCTCAATCCAAAAATCCTGATCCTTGATGAACCGACGCGCGGCATTGATGTGGGCGCACGTCAGGAGATCTACCTGCTGATCAATGCGCTGGTTCAGCAGGGTATCGCGGTGATTGTGATTTCCTCTGAGCTGCCGGAAGTGCTGGGCCTGAGCGATCGGGTGCTGGTGATGCATGAAGGGCAGATCAAAGCCGATTTGATTAACGATAACCTGACTCAGGAGCAGGTGATGGAAGCTGCCCTGCGGAGTGAACATTATGCTTAAAAGTGAAAGTACCCAAAGCCGCCTCTCCGGCACGCCGGGCAAACCGTCACCGGGCAGGTTCACACTGCCTAATTTGCAGGTTCTGGTGATGCTGGGCGCAATTGTGCTGATTGCCCTGTTCTTTACCTGGACCACAGACGGCTCGTGGCTCAGTGCGCGTAACGTCTCCAACCTGCTGCGTCAGACCGCCATCACCGGCATTCTGGCCGTGGGTATGGTGTTCGTGATTATCTCGGCGGAGATCGACCTGTCAGTAGGTTCCATGATGGGCCTGCTGGGTGGCGCGGCGGCGATATTCGACGTCTGGCTCGGCTGGCCGTTGCCGCTGACCATCGTGGTGACGCTGGTGATGGGATTGCTGCTTGGCACGTGGAATGGCTGGTGGGTGGCCTACCGTAAAGTGCCTTCGTTTATCGTGACGCTGGCGGGAATGCTGGCTTTCCGCGGTGTTCTGGTCGGAATTACCGATGGCACTACGGTTGCGCCGATCACGCCAGGCATGTCGCAGATTGGTCAGAGTTATCTGCCGGGCGGCGTCGGTTTCGGCTTTGGCTTTGCCGGTCTGGCGTTGTTTATGTTGTGGCAGTGGCGGCTGCGGCTGCGTCGTCAGCAGCTCGGACTGGCGCAGGGCGCAGCCAGCGGCACCGTCGGGCGTCAGGCGATCACCGCCATCTTAGTGCTGGGTGCCATCTGGTTGCTCAACGACTATCGCGGCGTGCCGACCCCGGTGTTACTGCTGGCCGTGCTGTTGCTGGCGGGCATGTTTATGGCAACCCGCACCGCGTTTGGCCGTCGTATCTACGCCATCGGCGGCAACATTGATGCTGCGCGCCTGTCTGGCATTAACGTGGCGCGCACCAAGCTGGCGGTGTTTGCCATCAACGGTGTGATGGTGGCGATTGCCGGGCTGATCCTCAGTTCACGACTGGGCGCAGGCTCGCCGTCGGCGGGTAATATTGCGGAACTCGACGCTATCGCCGCCTGTGTGATCGGCGGCACCAGCCTGGCGGGTGGTGTGGGTTCGGTTGCGGGCGCGGTAATGGGGGCGTTTATTATGGCCTCGCTGGATAACGGCATGAGCATGATGGATGTGCCGACTTTCTGGCAGTACATCGTTAAAGGCGCGATTCTGCTGCTGGCGGTGTGGATGGATACGGCAACGCGGCGTCGGGTGTAATCGCGCGGGCGATCACATTGTGGCGCAAACAATTTTTTTGCCCCTTCCAGCCGTGTTATGCAATGCGCTGAGGATTTAAGGGAACGCGCCATCATGCATGATAAACGCTATCGCATTACCCTGCTGTTTAATGCCAACAAAGTGTATGACCGTCAGGTTGTGGAGGGCGTCGGTGAGTATCTGCAGGCGTCGCAGACTGACTGGGATATCTTCATCGAAGAAGATTTCCGCTGCCGCATCGACAACATCCGGGAGTGGCTGGGCGATGGGGTGATCGCCGATTACGACGATCGCTCCATCGAAACCCTGCTGTCGAATGTCTCCGTGCCGATTGTCGGCGTTGGCGGCTCTTACCACCGGCAGGAGGATTATCCGCCGGTGCACTACATCGCGACTGACAACGCCGCGCTGGTGGAGAAAGCCTTTCTGCATCTGAAAGAGAAGGGCATTAATCGCTTTGCCTTTTATGGTTTACCGGCCTCCAGCGGCAAGCGCTGGGCACAGGAGCGTGAACAGGCGTTTCGCCAGTTGGTGGGACGTGAACGCTATCAGGGCGTGGTCTATCAGGGCATGGAAACCGCGCCGGAAAACTGGCAGCACGCCCAGAACCGTCTCGCCGACTGGCTGCAGACACTGCCGCCGCAAACCGGCATTATCGCCGTCACGGATTCACGGGCGCGACACCTGCTGCAGGCGTGCGAACACCTGAAAATACCGGTGCCGGAGAAGCTTACGGTGATCGGGATTGATAATGAGGAGCTGACCCGCTATCTGTCACGCGTGGCGCTCTCGTCCGTGGCGCAGGGCTCACGGCAGATGGGCTATCAGGCGGCCAAACTGCTGCATCGGCTACTGGATAAGCAACCCTTACCGCTTCAGCGCATCCTGGTGCCGCCGGTGAAAGTCATCGCCCGGCGCTCTACCGACTTCCGCTCGCTGCGCGATCCGGCGGTGATTCAGGCGATGCACTACATCCGCTTCAACGCCTGTAAGGGGATCAAAGTGGAGCAGGTGCTGGATGCAGTCGGGCTATCGCGCTCTAATCTGGAAAAACGCTTTCGGGATGAGACCGGCGACACCCTCCATGCGATGATCCACCGTGAAAAACTGGAAAAAGCGCGCGAACTGCTGGCCTCTTCATCGCTCAACATCAACGAGATCTCGCAGATGTGCGGCTATCCTTCGCTGCAATACTTCTATTCGGTCTTCCGCAAAAGCTACGACACCACGCCGAAAGAGTATCGCCAGCATTTTGGGGAGAATGTGTTGTAGCAGGAAGCGTTCAGTCTGAGGTGGATGGATACCGGATGAATCAGGGCGGCTTGAGCCACTAGATCATCCGCTGCTCACTCTGCTCCAGCACCGCCAGCGCCAGCCCGTTGGCCGGATCGATCCGCTGCTCAG
This sequence comes from Pantoea sp. RG18, assembly GCF_025910075.1. Lineage (NCBI taxonomy): Bacteria > Pseudomonadati > Pseudomonadota > Gammaproteobacteria > Enterobacterales > Erwiniaceae > Pantoea > Pantoea sp. RG18. Next base: position 198,400 of record NZ_JAPCIL010000012.1, on the reverse strand, counting down.
GAAAGTGCAGCAGGGTATGTGCGGCGGTAAAGGCCAGCGCGTTGCCGTGTGCGGTAGTGCGCACCGCCTTGCAGAAGACTTCACTGGCGTTCCACGGACAATCAATGATGATGGTGGCGGGATTGAGCAGCAGCATAATCTGACTCAGCGCCGCACCCAGATAGCCACCCGCCTGCGCCATCACCTCATCCACCACCCGTGGCGCGCTGTCGCGGTTCTGCCAGCTCAGGCCAGGCTGACGCTGCGCCAGCTGCTGTTTAACCGCAGGCTGGCTGACCAGCGCTTCCAGGCAACCGCGGCGGCCACAGCTGCAACGCGGGCCGTCGGGCTGGACAACCAGATGTCCCGCCTCGCCCGCCGTCCAGCTGTGCCCGGTAAATACTTCGCCATGCTGTACCAGTGCACCGCCAATTCCCTCGGAAATACGCAGATAAAAGTGACCGCTCTCCACTGATAATCCACGCAGCTGTACCGCCAGCAGCGCAGCGGCTTTGACATTATTCATAATGCGGATGGGGAGACTGACGTGCTTACTCAGCGCGCCCAGCAGGTCAACATCCTGCCATTCGAGGGGCAATGAAATATGCATCCAGCCGCGCCGGGGATCGACGATACCGGGAAAACCCAGGCCAATGCCGAGCAAATCAGGATAGCTTTTCATCAGTTCCCGGCACAGCATCGCCAGCTCAGCCAGCAGTCGGGTCGGGTTACTGGTATCGGTGCGCAGCGTCTTTTCAGCCAGCACCTGTGAAAAATAGTCGCAGACCCGCCAGTGGATAACGTTGCGTTCCACCATGATGCCTGCGCTCTTGAGTTTTTCCGGCCGCAGGGTAATCCCGATTTTAGGCCGTCCGGCGGAAGCGACGCTGACCGGCCCCAGCTCCTCTATCAGGCCCTGCTCCAGCAGGTCATCAATGATTAAGGAGACGGTGTTTTTGCTGAGTGTCAGCGCCTCCGCCAGATCCTGACGCGACGTCACGCGCAGCTTACGCAGCTGAGTCATCACCCGTTTCTGGTTATTCAGTCGCAGTAGTGCCGGGCCTTTGCCGTTCGTTTTCATTACGGGTTCACTCAACAGAGGAGTAAGAATTGAGTGTATCAGCCCATACGTATTCCACATCCCACACTTTTGCGGGCGGTTTCACACAACCCGATCGCCTGTGGCTAAGATCGTGACCGCGATCAGATCGTGGGATTAATGCCGGGTTTTCTGCTGCACCAGTGGCCGAACGTCGGAATGATCCTGACTCAGCGCTGCCGGGTCACTGTTTAATATTCGTCGCCGCGTACCCGACTGCGATAGCTTTCCCAGTCGAAGCGCACCCACAGGCTGTTGCCGAGGCGCATACGGTCCATGACACGTTCGCCCAGCAGCGTATTCATGCCCGCATGGTCGAGGTTGGATAACATGCCGGTCGGGCGTTTCGAGGAGGATCGGCGATCGACAATCTGGTTGATAATCACTTTTTCGTAGCGCGATTCGCTCTGCATACCGATCTCATCAATCACCAGCAGATCAACACTGCTGAGATCCTGAATCAGCCGCTCTTCGGTAATGCCGCTGCTGCCGCTGAAGGTGCCCTTCATGCTCGACATCAAATCAGCAACCGTCACGATCAGCACGCTTTTACCGCGCAGGATCAGGTCGTTGCCAATCGCGGCGGCCAGATGGTTTTTACCGGTGCCGGGACGGCCTGAAAAGACAAAACTGGCGATGCTGCCATCAAATTCAGCGGCATACTGACGCGCCAGTTCCAGCGCCTTGCGCTGTCCCTCATTCTCTACCCGGTAATTATCAAATGAGCAGTTCATATGCAGCTCGCGAATGCCGGAACGGCCCATTACGCGCTGCATTTTCATTGCGCGATTCTCACGCACAATCGCCTCTGATCGCAGGCGACCCTGCTCCTGATTCCACGCCAGTAGCTCTTCGCCATTAGCAAATTTAGGACGGGTGCCTGCGGGCATCATTTTTTTCAGACGGTTAAAGAGATCGTTTGGCGTTTTCATCATTCACCTCGGAAACCATCGGGAATGGTACGGTCAGGATCGGGCAACTGCGTGATATCACGCTTCGGTTGCCCGCCGTTTGCGGCACGGTTCATCTGAATGCTGCGTGCCAGTTTCTGTTGCCACTGTACATGATGGAACATCCGGCCTTCCGCCTGCCAGTAAGCCACAAAGGCTGCCAGCTCGCTGGGGGTCACTGGTTCGCCCAGCGACACACCCCAGATCGCGGCCTGGCGCGTAAAGTCGGCATCCGGCTGCCAGCCCTGATACATGGCGAACTTACCAGCCGGCGTATGGATCGCGGCGGGAGAATCGTCATACAGGCTGTCATCCAGCGCCACATCATTCGGCTGCCGGGCGGCGGCTTCCAGCGCCAGCAGCTCAGCCAGACGCTTAGGTGTGATGGCGTACATCACCGGCGCATAATTATCTAACACCGCCAGCGTGCCCTTTTCCGCCTGCTGCAGGGCAGTCAGCGGATCCTGTCGGAAGGCATCCAGGCCAATGAGCGTTGAAGTTAAGATTTTAGCTGACATGAAAAGACCTGAGGTTAACGAACACCTTGCGCCGGGAACCCGTCGCCGACGCAGAAGTGTTTATTGTACCTTTTTTAATGATGCGGATCGCTTAAAAAGCAAGAGTGCGGATCAGTGCGAGGTGACCGGAGAAGTGGCGTGACGGGCCGGTGCAGATTCGGTGGCGTGCACGCTGACAGCCGCGGCGGCCGGACGGGTCTGCCATAGATAGCGAACCGAGGCCAGCCAGCACAGGCCGTAACCCAGCAGTTCGGTGCCCTCTTCGGCCATGTTTTTCACCACGCGGTTGTAATCCCCCAGCATCAGGTGCTGCCACAACGCATGAATACCAAACAGTCGTGAAAAGACCAGCACCACTAAAAAGCCGGAGGCCATCACCGGCCAGCTGCGGTGTTGCAGCAGCCTGGCCAGCGCGTGCAGGGTTTTTTTCGGCGTTCGCAGCGCGACGGCCAGACAACCGGCCGTCACCGCCAGGGCGAACCAGATCCAGCTGCCATGCTGGATGGTATCAAACACAAAGTCGAGCTCACGGATCAGCATACAGCTATAGAAGCCCGCCACTAAGGTCAGCGCGCCGCGCTGAGCCGGACGGCGCTGGGCCGCAATAAAGAACAGGGCGGCAATCACCGCCAGCATGATTTCCTGGGTGGTTTCAGTAAAAGAAGTTTCGTGCAGCGCATCATTCATCCAGGCCACATCAATATAGATGGGCAATATCATCAGAGCGAGAAAGAGTGCTGCCAGTATGAAGACCGTCATTTCACGGCCAATAATTGTCAAATCGTTGCGCATAGTGTTACCAGTATAATGATTAGCGGACTCATTATATTTTAAACGCCCGATTCCCTTTCTCTTTTCATGCCCCGGTCAGAAGCTGGCGCTGAAGCCAAAGGTATAAAGTTGCTGCTCCTGGTTATTCAGCGCTTCGCTTTGTGAAAACGCGGCGAAAGCCGCCAGATTATCGTTCAGAGGCACTTGTGCACCGATGCTCAGATCGATGCCTTCGGACTGATCGGTGCCGTTCGTCGCCTCACGCCGGGGATTCTGCGGCGTGTCTGCCAGCAGATAGTGATAACTCAGCTGCGCCCAGGGCGATATCCATCCCTGCTGTGAATCGATGCGCCAGCCGACGCTGGCGCTCTGCTCACGACTCTGTTGATCGCTGTAGTCACATTGCAGACAGTTCATCTGCTGCGGATCAACGGCATACTGCGCCACCGGCCCGGTGGTAAATGACGGGGCAATGGGCAGGTCAACCCCAGCCCGATAGCGTTTTCCCAGCGGGGTGGTGCCTACGCTGCCGGTTTCACTGTGGACGGCGATGGGTGACGCGGTGGGAGAGTTGATGGCGGCTTCAAACAGGGCGCGGCTCTCATCGCTGAAGGCGAGTGGCGTCAGGGCGATCTTCTCCGCCAGAATCGTATCGTAGTCGGGCAGAAAGTCGGGATGTTGAGGCGCAGAGATGCCGCCGCGCGCAAAAGTCGGTTGCGTTAAGATTAACAGCCATACAGCACAGCAGATCCGCAGACCTTTCCAACCGCTTCTCGGCAACATCGCTTCTCCAGGCAAGGCTGAAGTTATTATCCGGCGTTTAAATTAAATTTCGGCCCGTCTCTGTTATTTAACCGGTGATCGTTTAACTATCAACCGATTAATTCTAAGATCAAGCGGACCGCTAAAATATTCTTGTTATAAAGGAACAAAGCGATGCAACGATGTGGTTGGGTAACGCAGGATCCCCTCTATCTGGCTTATCACGACAGGGAGTGGGGTGTGGCACAGAGAGACAAGCGTGCGCTGTTTGAGATGCTCTGTCTGGAAGGACAGCAGGCGGGGTTATCCTGGATTACCGTGCTGAAAAAGCGCGAAAACTATCGGGTGGCGTTTCACCAGTTTGATCCGCAGGCGATTGCACAGATAGATGCGGCAGAGATCAACACGCTGATGCTCAACAGCGGCATTATCCGCCACGCCGGTAAAATCGCGGCGATTATCGCCAACGCTCGTGCTTATCTCCAGATGGAAGCGCAAGGCGAGGATTTCAGCCACTTCGTCTGGCAATTTGTCGATAACGCGCAAATCGTCCACCATTATCCTGACTATAGTCAGGCTCCCACCACCTCAGAGCAGGCTATTGCGCTCTCGAAGGCGCTAAAGCAGCGTGGTTTCAAATTCATCGGCCCCACAATCTGCTACTCCTTTATGCAGGCCTGCGGGCTGATAAACGATCATCAGAGCAACTGTTTTTGCCATCCTGACAACCAAAAGGCGTAATTCCCGCTAAATCAGGATTTTTCCTCACTACATTCCCGGCCACCAGGCGGCATAATCGTGCCACTTATGGGAAAGGTTTTCCCCTGTGTGTCGAATGTAAGGGAACAAAAATGCAGAAGAAATTAATCGCCATCACCTTGTTATTAAGCGGCAGTCTGGCCCTGCCAGGTTGTACCACCAATCCTTACACCGGCGAATCTCAGGCGGGTAAGTCAGGTGTGGGCGCAGGCCTGGGTGCGTTAGTGGGTGCCGGTGTCGGTGTACTCTCCTCGTCGAAGAAAGATCGCCGTAAAGGTGCGCTGATTGGTGCTGCTGGCGGAGCCGCACTGGGCGGTGGCGTGGGTTACTACATGGATGTGCAGGAAGCGAAACTGCGCGACAAGATGCGCGGAACGGGCGTCAGCGTGACCCGTAATGGCGATAACATCGTCCTGAATATGCCAAACAATGTCACCTTCGACTCCAGCAGCAGCAATCTGAAACCTGCCGGCGCGAACACCCTGACAGGTGTTTCAATGGTGCTGAAAGAGTATCCGAAAACCGCGGTAAACGTAGTGGGTTATACCGACAGCACCGGCACCCGCGCGCTGAACATGCGTCTGTCACAGCAGCGTGCTGAAAGCGTCGCCAGCGCGTTGATCGTGCAGGGTGTTGCCAGCGATCGCCTGCGCACCCAAGGTGCAGGCCCGGATAACCCGGTTGCCAGCAACAGCACCGAAGCAGGCAAAGCGCAAAATCGTCGTGTTGAGATCACGCTCAGCCCGCTGGGATAAACGCGGTCGCCCCCGCCCGGGGGCGCCTTTTTTCTGTAAAGCATCGCGTTAAAAGTATCAGTAATGTTTCTGCGAATAGAGCCAGCAGAGGCTTTATGGTAGTCTGATCAAAAATTGATCAATGGACGCCTTCCCATGTCTCTTAAAGCCATCGCTGCGGTTTTAGGTCTTTCCGTAACGACCGTCAGCCGCGCCCTCAATGGTTATCAGGATGTCGCTCAGGAGACGCGTAAACGCATCGAAGAGGAAGCGCAGCGGCGTGGCTACCGGCCTAATGCGGCGGCCCGGCGTCTGAAAACCGGCCGTGCTAACGCGGTGGGGTTCGTCTACCCGATCGGTGCCTCTCCCCTGAATGGCAGCGACTTCAGCGACATGCTGCTGGCGCTGGAGCATCACCTTGCCCGTTATGACATTAACCTGCTGTTGCTGGCGGATAAGCAGCAAAGTCAGGCGACGCTGACACGCCTGCTGCGCAGTGGCGCCGTTGATGCCCTGATCGTCGGCCACACCACGCCAGAAGACAGTCGGCTTCATGCTCTGCTCCAGACCAATTTTCGTTTTCTGGCGCTGGGCCGCAGCGATCTGCCATCGACCTATGCGTGGTTTGATGTTGATCACCTTGCCGGTTCACAGCTGGCGGTGGGCTGGTCGCTGGCGCAGGGACGGCAGCGGATAGCCTGGCTTGGCAGCAATGAAAACAGTACGCGGGTGCGTGACCGGCGTCAGGGTTATCTGACGGCGCTGGGGGAAGTTACGCCTTACGCGATGGCGGCGGTGGCACCGTCGCGTCGCGCCGGCTATCAGCAAACCCGGGAGTGGCTGGCAGAGGGGCCAGTACCGGAAGTGATCATCACCGACTGCGCTGCGCTGGCTGAAGGCGCGGCTCTGGCGCTGCAACTGGCGGGGCGTGCAGCGGGCGAGGGTGCCATTCTGCTGGCGGGCTGGGAAGGATTGCCGCGAGATGCGATTCTCGATCATCCCATTGTCGCCATTCGCCAGGCGACGCCGCATCAGGCCGGTGAACAGGTGGCTGAAATGGTCATCCGGCTGATTGATGGCGCACCGCCGGAAACGTTACAGACCCTGTGGCAACCCTGGCTGCAATTACCGGCGTAGCGCTTTTTGCGCCGGGCTTTGCTTGTGCTAGTCTCTGCCGGGTTTCTTATTACGCAGGATATCTCATGAAAATCAGGCCGCCTCGCGCCACCATCAGCGATGTTGCTCACGCGGCACGAACCGGTAAAACCAGCGTTTCACGCTATCTCAATGGTGAACTGCATCTGCTCTCTGCCGGTCTGAAAGCGCGGATCGAACAGGCTATTGCTGATCTCAGCTATCGCCCGAGTCAGATGGCGCGCGGCCTGAAGCGCGGACGTACCCGCCTGATCGGGCTGATTATCGCCGATATCACCAATCCCTATTCTGTTGATGTCATGAGCGGTATTGAAGCTGCCTGCCGCGAGCAGGGCTTCACGCTGCTGATGTGTAACACCAATAACGAAGTGGATCTGGAGCAGCACTATCTGCAATTGCTGAGCAGCTATCAGGTTGAGGGCATTGTGGTAAACGCAGTCGGGATGCGCGAAGAGGTGCTGAACCATCTGCAACAATCCCTGCTGCCGATGGTGCTGATTGACCGTAAAATCCCCGATTTTCCCTGCGATGTGGTGGGCCTGAATAACGCCGAGGCAGCTGAAACGGCAACGCGGCATCTGGTCGACAATGGCTATGATGCGCTGCTGTTTCTTAGCGAGCCGCTGGGCAGCGTCAACACGCGCCGTGAGCGCCTGCAGGCCTTCCGCCAGCTACTGGCAGAGCATCCGCAGGTTGAGCATGAGAATACGGAAGTGGCGCTGCATCAGCCCGCCGCGCTGGATCAGGCGCTGCTGGCCTTTCATCAGCGTCACACCGGCAAACGTTGCGCAGTGATGGTCGCCAACGGGGCGCTGACCCTGCAGGTAGCGCGATCGCTACAGCGACTCAATCTGCACTGGGGCCGCGATATCGGCCTGCTCGGTTTTGACGAACTGGAGTGGGCGGCGCTGGCCGGTGTCGGTATCACCACGCTGAAACAGCCCACCTGGCAGATTGGCTACAGTGCGCTGGAACGGCTGATTGCGCGCATCGAAGGCAGCGGATTGCCGGTTGCCGAGCAGGTCTTTTCTGGCGAACTTATCGTTCGCGGCTCCAGCCAGCCTCTTAACTGAATTTCAGATTTAACCTTCCGTTTACGTGCTCGCTTCGTGAGCACGATCATAATTTCACAGTTTGCTGCTTTGCTTTGGAACCGGTTCCATTTAGGGTTTTTGTATTCGTTATGGGCAGAACCCTGCCATGGAGTAGAACATGAAACCTGACATCATCGTGGTGACCGCCGCATATGGCCACGCACAGATCGCCGCTCTCGGCGGTCAGCGTGCGCTGCTGCCGATTATCCAGCAGGCGGGCGCAGACGGGGTCGAAATCCGCCGCGAACTGCTTGATGACGCGGCACTGGCCGATCTGCCGGCACTGGCCCGGGCGGTGGCGCAGCATCAGCTGCACAGCAGCTATTCGGTGCCCGATACGCTGTTTTGTGACGGCGGCGAAATCAATCCCCGTATAACCCACTACGTTGAAGAAGCACGCCAGTTAAACGCTCAGCGGCTGAAAGTGGCGCTGGGAGAGTTCACCGGTCCGCTGCCTCGCGAAGCGTTGCAGGCGCTGCTGGCGGATCTGCCGTTTCAGCTGACGGTAGAAAACGACCAGACTGAGCATGGCCGACTGGCTCCGTCAGTCGCCTTTTTCACGGCGGTCAGGGAAGCGGATCTGCCGATCAGCATGACCTTTGATATGGGTAACTGGTGCTGGACCGGTGAGGATGCCGATCAGGCGGCGCAGCAGCTGGCTGCGCAGGTGGGCTATGTGCATGTCAAAGCCGCCGTGGCGCACCAGGATAGCTACCGCGCGATTGCGCTGGATGAGGCTGATGACCACTGGCGCACACTGCTGCAACAGTTGCCCGCACAGGCACCGCGCGGTATTGAATTTCCGCTGGAAGGCGACGATCTGACTGCGGTGACACGCCACTACGTGTCGCTGCTGCGTAACGTGTAAGGAGTGAAGATGACCACGCATCACACTATGCATCACAACGGTCCGCTTGATGTTGTCACTATCGGTGAAGCGATGGCGATGTTCATCGCCCGTGAAACCGGCGACCTGGCCGCAGCAGAGACCTTTGTTAAACGCGCGGCGGGCGCTGAACTCAATGTGGCGACCGGCCTGGCTCGTCTTGGCCTGAAAGTGGGCTGGGTCAGTCGTATTGGCGATGACGCTTTTGGCCGGTTTATCTGCCAGCAGCTGGAAAAAGAGGGTATCGACCACGCCCGGGTGACGGTCGATAAGCGCTATCCCACCGGTTTTCAGCTCAAGTCCAAAGTCGATGACGGCTCTGATCCACTGGTGGAATATTTTCGTAAAGGCTCGGCGGCCAGCCATCTGTCGGTCGACGATTTTGACGCGGACTATTTTGGTTCGGCGCGACATCTGCACCTGAGCGGTGTGGCAGCGGCGCTGTCAGAGAGTTCGCTGGAGCTGCTGAAGCACACCGCCAAAGAGATGCGTGCGCGCGGTAAAACTATCTCGTTTGATCCTAACCTGCGGCCGGTGCTGTGGCGCAGCGAAGAGGAGATGCGTAAGCAGCTCAATCTGCTGGCGGAGTATGCCGACTGGGTACTGCCGGGCGAAAAAGAGGGGCTGATTCTGACCGGCTATCGTCAGCCAGAAGCGATCGCGGATTTCTATCTCGATAAGGGCGTGAAAGCGGTCGTGATTAAAACCGGTTGTGACGGTGCCTGGTATAAAACGGCGCAGGGCGAGCAGGGCCAGGTTGAGGCGATAAAAGTCGACAACGTGGTGGATACCGTAGGCGCCGGAGACGGCTTTGCCGTTGGCGTCATCAGCGCCCTGCTGGAAGGTCAGTCGCTGCCGCAGGCGATTCGTCGCGGCAACAAAATTGGTTCGATGGCGATTCAGGTCATTGGTGACAGCGAAGGTCTGCCGACGCGTCAGCAACTGGGCGACGTGTAGTTCGCGCCCCTCTACAGTCACAGGAGTTCCCGATGAAAAAGCAGACAATCGCGCCAAAACGCTGGTGGTTCATCATGCCCATCGTGTTTATCACCTACAGCCTGGCGTATCTCGATCGTGCAAATTTTAGCTTCGCTTCTGCTGCCGGGATTAATGACGATCTCGGCATCACTAAAGGCATGTCCTCGCTGCTGGGTGCGCTGTTCTTCCTGGGTTACTTCTTTTTCCAGATCCCGGGTGCAATTTACGCCGAACGCCGCAGCGTCAAGAAACTGATCTTCTGGTGCCTGATCCTGTGGGGCGGCTGTGCCTCACTGACCGGCGTGGTCAGCAACATTCCGATGCTGGCGGCCATTCGCTTTATTCTGGGCGTGGTGGAAGCCGCGGTGATGCCCGCGATGCTGATCTACATCAGCAACTGGTTTACCAGGTCGGAACGTTCGCGCGCCAACACCTTCCTGATCCTGGGTAATCCGGTCACGGTGTTGTGGATGTCGGTCGTGTCAGGCTATCTGATCGAATCGTTTGGCTGGCGTGAGATGTTTATCTTCGAAGGGATTCCGGCGGTGGTCTGGGCGATCGCATGGTGGTTCCTGGTGCAGGATAAGCCGGCGCAGGCTCGCTGGATGAGCGATGCCGAGAAAGCGGCATTGCAGGCTGAACTGCAGAAAGAGCAGGAAAATATTAAAGCGGTGCGCAACTACAGCGAAGCGTTCCGCAACCGCAACGTGATCATTCTCTGCCTGCAATATTTTGCCTGGAGCATCGGCGTCTATGGCTTTGTGCTGTGGCTGCCGTCGATTCTGCGTAACGGCACGCAGATGGGTATGGTAGAGGCGGGCTGGCTCTCTGCGGTGCCTTATCTGGCGGCGACCATTGCGATGGTGGTGGTCTCCTGGGCGTCGGATAAAACCCAGAACCGTAAGCTGTTCGTCTGGCCGCTGCTGCTGGTGGGCGCGCTGGCGTTCCTGGGCTCTTATCTGGTGGGATCGAACAATTTCTGGATGTCCTACACCCTGTTAGTGATTGCCGGTGCCGCGATGTATGCGCCTTACGGGCCGTTCTTCGCCATTATTCCTGAGATGCTGCCACGCAATGTCGCCGGTGGCGCAATGGCGCTGATTAACAGTATGGGTGCGCTGGGGTCGTTTATCGGTTCATGGATTGTCGGCTATCTTAATGGAGCCACCGGCAGCCCGTCCGCGTCCTACATCTTTATGGGATCGGCCCTGCTGGTTTCGGTGTGGCTGACGCTGATTGTGAAACCGGCGCAGAACAAAGCGCCGCCGCTGCAGGGTGCAAAACCCGCCTGAAAGCGTAAACGTTAGCCTCTATTTCTCCGGGCGGCCTGCAAGCCGCCCGCTACTTATTGACCGGGAGCCACCGAATGAAACCCGCTGTAATTCTCTATAAAAAACTGCCCGACGATCTTTATGCTCGCCTGGCTGAACAGTGTGACGTGACGGAAATCAGCGATCTCTCGCCGGAAAGCCAGCAGGAACATGCTGCGGCGTTTCAGCAGGCAGAAGGTCTGCTGGGATCGGGCGGTAAAGTGAATGGCGAGCTGCTGGCGAAGATGCCCAATCTGCGCGTCTGCTCCAGCGTCTCTGTAGGCTATGACAATTTTGATGTGGATGCGCTGAATCAGCGTCACGTGGTGCTGATGCACACGCCGACCGTGCTGACCGAAACCGTGGCGGACACCATGATGGCGCTGGTACTGAGCACCGCGCGTCGGGTGCCGGAACTGGATGCCTGGGTCAAAGCGGGCAACTGGCAGAAGAGCATCGGTCCGGCACAGTTCGGCATCGACGTGCACCATAAAACGCTGGGTATTCTCGGCATGGGACGTATCGGGATGGCGCTGGCGCAGCGCGCCCACTTTGGCTTCGGTATGAAAATCCTCTACAACGCCCGCCGCGAGCATGAAGAGGCGCAGTCGCGCTTTGGCGCACAGCGCTGTGAGCTGGAGGCGCTGCTGAAGCAGAGTGATTTCGTCTGCATCAGTTTGCCGCTGACCGAAGAGACGCACCATCTGATCGGTGCCGCCGAGCTTGAACTGATGAAGCCGGATGCGGTGCTGATCAACGCCGGTCGCGGGCCGGTGGTGGATGAGAATGCGCTGATCGCCGCGTTGCAGGCGGGCAAACTGCATGCCGCCGGGCTGGATGTGTTTGAGCAGGAGCCGGTCTCTGCCGACTCTCCGCTGCTGTCGCTGCCCAATGTGGTGACGCTGCCGCATATCGGTTCTGCCACCCACGAAACCCGCTACGGCATGATGCAGGATGCGGTAGAAAATCTCCTCGCTGCACTCGGCGGAAGCGTCGAGAAAAACTGCGTGAACCCGCAGGCGCTGAAGTAATCCCCTCGCCTTTCCATTGCGCCCGCCCATGGCGGGCGTTATGGTGGACCCCCGATTCGCTATCACAAATATTTAACCGCTATGTCTTTTTCTCAGTTCGGCGACAAATTTACCCAACATTCCGGCATCTCACGTCTGATGGAAGATATGGGCGCGGGCCTGCGAACGCCCGGCACCATCATGCTGGGCGGCGGTAATCCGGCGCAGATCCCGGCCATGAACGACTACTTTCAGCAACTGCTGCAGCAGATGCATGAGGAAGGCAAACTCAGCGAGGCGCTGTGCAATTACGATGGCCCGCGCGGTAAAGCGACGCTGCTGGCGTCGCTGGCCGGGCTGCTGAGCGATCAGCTTGGCTGGCCCATCACCGCACAGAACATTGCGCTGACTAACGGCAGCCAGAGCGCCTTCTTCTATCTGTTCAATCTGTTCGCCGGTCGTCGGGCCGATGGCAGCAAAAAGCGGGTGCTGTTCCCGCTGGCGCCTGAGTATCTGGGCTATGCGGATGCCGGCCTGGAAGAGGGGCTGTTTGTGTCGGCGAAGCCGAACATTGAGCTGCTGCCGGAAGGCCAGTTTAAATATCATGTCGATTTTGAGCATCTGCCGATGAATGAAGAGGTCGGGCTGATCTGCGTATCGCGCCCGACCAACCCCACCGGCAACGTGATCACCGATGATGAACTGATGCAGCTCGATGCGCTGGCACAGCAGCATGACGTGCCGCTGCTGATCGACAATGCCTATGGCGTGCCGTTCCCCGGCATCATCTTCAGCGAGGTGCGCCCGCTGTGGAACCCCAACATCATTCTCTGCATGAGTCTGTCGAAGCTCGGCCTGCCGGGTGCGCGTTGCGGCATCATTATCGCTGACGAGAAGACCATCACCGCGCTGAGCAATATGAACGGCATCATCAGTCTGGCGCCCGGCAGTATCGGTCCGGCCATTGCCAATGAGATGATCCGTCGCGGCGATCTGTTGCGGCTCTCCGAAAAGGTGATTAAGCCGTTCTATCAGCAGAAGGTGCAGCAGACCATTGCGATCCTGCGGCGCTATCTGCCGGAAGACCGCTGCCTGATCCACAAGCCGGAAGGGGCGATTTTCCTCTGGCTCTGGTTCCGCGATCTGCCGATCACCACCGAATTGCTTTATCAGCGGCTGAAAGCGCGCGGCGTGCTAATGGTGCCGGGCCACTTCTTCTTCCCGGGACTGGAACAGTCGTGGCCGCACACCCATCAATGTATGCGGATGAATTACGTGCCGGATGCAGAGAATATTGAGCGGGCGGTGCAGATTCTGGCGGAAGAGGTTGAGAACGCCTGGCGCGACAGCTAATCCTGCGAATCGGTTAACGACAGCTGGCACCACTGTGCCAGCTGCTGAATCGCCTGTTCCACCTCTGCATTCCAGCCAAAACCGGCATTCAGCCGGAAACAGTGATCGTAGCGCTGGTCGGTGGCAAAAATGTGGCCCGGCGCAATGCCGATGCCCGCGTTGCGCGCTTTCAGAAACAGCTCGCGCACGTTCAGCGCCTGTCGGGGCATCTCAACCCACAGCACATAGCCTCCTTCCGGATCGGACACCCGGGTCCCCGCCGGAAATTCCCGCAGCACTGACTGACGCATTTCACGGATTTGTCGTGCCAGCTCACGCCGCAGCTTACGCAGGTGAGCATCATAGCCGCCGCTGCGCAGCAGCTCCGCCACCGCCGCCTGCGACAGCACCGAGGTGCCCATGGTTGAGGTATATTTCAGTGAGGCGATTTTGCGCATGTAGTTGACGCTGTGAACCCAGCCGATACGAATGCCTGGCGCCACGGTTTTAGAGAAGCCGCTGCAGAGAATGGCGTTGGGGCTGAAGGCGCGCATCGGGAAAGGGCGGCGTTCACCAAAGGCAGTATCGCCAAAAATATCATCCTCAATAATCACCACGTCGTTTTCATCCGCCTGCCGCGCAATATAGGCCTTATGCTCGTTGGGAATGCTTTTTCCCAGCGGATTGTTGACGTTGCACAGGGTGAGAAAGACCCGCACCGCCTTGCGCTGAAACAGCCCGGTGAGCTTCGCGACATCGACATACCCTTCCGGCCCGGCTTCCACTTCAATCACCCGTAAATTGAGGTTATGCAGCATCTGCAGCAGCACGAAATAGCAGGGTGATTCCACGGCGACCACATCGCCCGGCTGGGTCGTGGCGCGCAGCGACAGCGAGATCGCCTCAATGCAGCCGTTGGTGATCAGAATATCGTCAGCGCTGATATTGCAGCCGTAACCCACTGCCCGGCGGGCAATCTCTGTTTTCAGCGGCGCATAGCCGGTGCCCTTCACCGTATTCCCGAGCAGGGCCGGTTTGCTGTAGCCCATCTGACGCATCAGCAGGCCGATGCGCTTGACCGGATAGAGTGCGCTGTCACCGTTGGCCAGATCGAGACGCACCCGGCAGTCTGAGCCAAGCATCGCCAGATGGAGTTCTGTCTGCTCATCAAGCGGCGCAATGGCGCGCGGCTGTTCACTGACGGCGGGCAGCTGACGGGAAGAGGGCCGCTGCGGGGCAACAAAAAAGCCCGATTTGGGGCGGGCAACGGCGTAGCGCTCATCTTCCAGCGTGCGCAGTGTCTTCAGGGCGGTGGTAAGGCTGACATTGTACTGCGTCGCCAGCGTGCGCACCGACGGCAGACGGCTGTCAGGTGCCAGCGAACCGGCATGAATGGCCTGCTTGATCTGTTCTGCGATCTGGCGGTAACGACTGCTCTGACTCTCCTGTTCCCCGATAATATCGGCCATCTGTTCCACCCCATATCGCGCTGATCTGTGCATATTCAACAGAGTACATTCAAAGTACTTTAGGCTGCATCTCTTAATTATTCATAACGCTAAACGGCCCGGCAACCCCGTCAGCCCCGGGCTTCAGACCATAAAGTGATTCTGTTCACCTGAGGAAAACGTGAGAAATGAATAATCTGCCCGCCATGATGAAGGAGATGGAAGCGTATCTGTCACCCGCCATCATTGAGTCTGCTCAGCGCTGCTCTCTTCGCCTGCTGGCAGCGTTGCCGGATCAGCAGCTGCTGGAGAATAACCGTGTGCTGCTCGCCTATGGCGGGGGAAAAGATAGCAGCTACATGGTGGCTTACGTGCGTTACATTCAGGGACTGATCTGGCAGCAGCAGGGCAGCACCTTTCATCTGCGGATCAGCACCAATCGCCATGCGGCGATGAATCAGAGCGTAATGGAGAATATCCACCGCGTTTATCAGTCGCTGGCGATGCATGACGATGAGCGGGTGGAGTGTCTGGTGGTGGATGGCCTGCTGATCCGGCCGTTTGACCGCGACCTGCCGATGCCGGAGAGCGTGCGGCAGCAGAACCGCAATGACGTGCTGATGAATGGCCACCGGTTTCGCGCCGACGCGCGCTCGACCTTCTGCAACGCCTGTAATCTCAGCATGGTGAACTCCTTTGGCCTGGCGGCAGACTACAACGGTGGCGTGGATCTGATTGTTACCGGCGACTCGCCACAGGAGCAGGCCGCCTATGTCGCCTGGGCGCGGCACCTCTCACGGCTATTTGATGCGCCAGTGGCGGACAAAACCCGGGGCTTCAGCGGGTTTCTGCAGACGCTGGATGGTGTGGCAGAGCGCTACTTCAGCGATGTTTATGGCGCCGATCAGCTGACGCCTGCGCACCGCATCACCCACCAGCTGGCGCGCAATCCACTGTTCTTCAACATCTATCAGGACACCGCCTATGAAGCGGGCGCGCACTGGGCACTGCTCAGCGAATTTATGCGCTTCCGTTTTGATGCGCTGATGTTCAGCTTCTCCGAATCCGACTGCGGTAATCCGACGCTGATGGCACACCTGCGCGGATTGCGGGCAGAAACGCTGCTGCAGCGCCACTATGCCGAAGGGATCCGCGAATATGTGCGCTTTGCGCTGGGACTGATGGTGAAGAAAGATTTTCCGCCCGCGCTAATCGATGAGATGGCGGCACGCTATCAGGATGACGCCGCGATCCAGCGGCAGCGGCAGCGCGCGGCAGACTTCGCCATACAGGCGTTTGACCTCAGCGAAGATCAGCTGATCTGCATGATCTACTCCCCGTTCCTGGCGCAGGGAGAGCAGCTCGGACACTGGCTGATGCAGCAGCAGATTACGCTGGATGAGGCGGCCATCCGCGATCTGCTTGAGCAACGCAGTGAAGATCGCGCGCTGGCACAGCAGTTAACCCGGCTCTCCGGCATGACGCTGACGCAGATGCGGCACTGCTGGCAGAGCAAGCCGGTCAGTTCGCTGCTGGAGGGCAAAAGCGCCGATCCGCTATCGCGCGTGCTGCGTTTTGATCCCCACAAAGCGGTGATTCAGGTCAATAACGGTGTACTGAATGACATCGTGACAGAAATCATTTCCGGGCGTTAACCCGGTAAGGCGAGGCGATGAAAAAGATTTTTCTGCAAATTGGCGCCACCCGCGACGGGCAAAATCCTTACTGCGCGGTGGCGAAGCGCGACGGCTATTTTACCGTGCTGGCTGAAATGGGTGATTTCGTCGATTACCAGTCGTTAAGCCTGGCTCTGCCGTTTGATCTGATCATTCGCCTCGATCGCCCCGAGAATCCCTGGGAGGTGATGCAGGCCTATCTGCACGCCGGTTTACTGGCGCATCCGCTGGTGGTGCTGGCGGGCTTTGAAGCCTACAACGCCAGCGCCGGACGACTGCGCGAGATGCTGGCCGGGCCGGATGCGCCCGCTGCCTTTATTCCGCTGGATAAATATGCGCAGCGTATGGCGCTGAAAAAAGCCTGGCCGCGCTTCCCGCAGCCGGAGTTCCGCTTTTTCGCCTCGCCGCTCAGCATTCTGGATGCCGGACAGGCGCTGATCTATCCCTGCGTCGTAAAACCGGTGGATGGCGGCGGCGGCCTGGGTATCTGGCTGATTGAGCATGCCGATCAGCTGCATAGCGTAGTGAAACAGCTGGTGCAGACCATGAACTACGGCGGACGCGGCTTCAGCGGCTTTATTGTGGAAAGCGCGCTGATCGGCGATGAGTTTTCATTGCAGGGCGTGGTGCATCAGGGACATCCCCAGGCGCTGACCTGCTGCCAGAAGGTGATTGAGCAGCACCGGGATGCTGAGGGGTGCGTCAGCTTTTATGAGTCGGGGCATGTGGCGATGGCGGCAGCGGCCCTGCCGGTCTCGTTCAGCAGCCTGATGACCTTCTGTTGCGAAACCTTTGGCTACCGTCAGGGTGCATTTCATATCGATTTTATTGTGGTCAACGGCGTGCCGCATTTCCTGGAGATGGGGTTCCGGCTCTCCGGCATGGGTGTGGCGACGCTGGTGCAGGAGGCGACCGGCATCAACTGGGCGGAAGTCACCTTCCGGCTGGAGGCGGGTGGCGCATTGCCCGCGTTTGCCTTAACCACACCCGGTGCGGTCGGCCAGCTGCGGTTGCGGCAACCGGCGCAGCTGCAGGCTGCCGAACGCTGGATCGATCAGCATCAGCAGGGCGCGTTGTTACCGCCACTCAGATTGCCTGCGTTACAGGTTTCGTCACGCTCATCGCTCTATGCCGACCTGACGCGTCACGCGGGCATTCTGGCCACTTTCAGCCTGACGGCCACAGCGCGTGAGCCGATTATGACCACTTTCCAGCAGGTGATTGCCGCGCAGCCGGTGGCGGCCAGGAGAGATAAAGTATGTGCAGGATGATTCTGGCGCATGGCCGGTTCGACAGCGCAGAAATTCTGGAGGCGGCGCGCGCCATGAGCTGCGGTGAAAGCGCCGAACACGATGGCCCGATCAAATCACACCCTAACGGCTGGGGCTGTCTGTGGCTCGAAGAGGGCGAGATTCGTACCCTGCACGGCACCGGCGAGTTCGCAGAAGCGCTGCCGGGTATCGATGTGGATCGCCTGCGCAGCCGGTTTCTGGCGGTGCATGTGCGGCACGCCACGCTGAGTAAAAATCAGGGACTGGCGTTTTCTCATCCGCTGTGGCGCAACAGCGCCGGACATCAGTGGTACATGATGCATAACGGCTTTCTGCCGACGATTTACCGTCAGCTCGGTCTGGCCGAATCGCGCTTCGATTCAGAAGAGTATCTGCGTTATCTGGTAGATCAGACCACGCCTGCCGATTTCACCCGCGACTATCTGCGCGCAAAGATGGCGCAGGTAGAGCCGGGCGGCAGCGCAGGGAATGCCATTTTCGTCACCCGTGACAAAGCCTGGGCGTGGCAGTGGTATCCGCACGACACGCCCTGGCCCGACTATTTTACGATGCATTTTCAGCAACAGGATGGTTGCACGCTGATCGCCTCTGAACCCGTGGCAATACCAGGCAGCGCTGGCAACTGGCGGCGAATGAACAATCATGAACTCTATGAAATACCGTTTAGGGAGTGATAAACATGGCAATTTTCAATCAGTTCCGCGTGATTAATCCCAACATGTTTGTGGAATCGACCTGGCTGGATGACATCGTTACCGCACGGGTGCCGCTGCTGGTGCTGCGTAATTTCCTGACGCCAGAGGTGCGGGAAGCGGTGGTGACTGACCTGCAGAGCTGCCGGGAAAAGATCCGTGTCTCCCACTATCCCAATGGCGCGCTGACCACGCTCGGCCCCTATCTGGCGCGTCATACTGCGGCTCCCGATAACTACTTTACCGAGCTGCGCGATATCCAGCCGGCGTTGCCGCCCTCGCTGAATACGCTGCGCGAACAGATTTACCGCTGGGTTCAGCATGCGCTGCGGCTGGAAAGTTTACGCATCGCCCACGAACCGGGTTGTGGAGACTATGCCGGTTCTATCGTGCGCTTTCATGCCAATGGCGTCGCGAACCCGCTGCATAACGACAATATCGTGCGCGACGCCGCAGAGACCTCGCTGGTGGTGACGCAAATCCTGCATCAGCTCAGCTGCGTAGTCTGCCTGCAGGAGTGCAACGCGGGCGGAGCACTGCGTATCTACAACAAAAAGTGGTCGCCGGAGGATGAGCAGTTCAAAACCGTCGGGGAGCTGGGTTATCGCAGTGGGGTGATCGAAAACAGCGAGATCTGCGAATTTTCACCACGCAGTGGCGATATCTATCTGTTTAATCCTGCGTTTTATCATGAGATCGATCGGGTCGAAGGCGATACCCGTATCACCATGGGTTTCTTTTTCGGGCTGACCGATAAAAAAATGAAGCACGCTATCGCCTGGAGTTAAGCCGGGTCGTGCCAGAACAGGAGAAGGGAATGACGACGTTTGAAAAAATCACTGCGCTGCTGGATCAGCAGCAGGCCAGCTATCGCGTGGTGGAACATGAGGCGATAGGGCAGACCGAACAGATCAGCCAGATACGCGGTAACCTGCTGGGTCAGGCGGCCAAAGCGATGGTGCTGGAGGTCAGCATGCCGGACGGTGCGCCATCGCGTCAGCTGCTGGCGATAGTGCCGGGCGACTGCCGGATCAATTTCAAAAGTGCGGCGCGCGCCATCGGCGGCAAAAAATCCTCTTTCGCCGCTCCGGAGCTGGCGCAGGCGCTGACGGGCTGTGTGATGGGCGCGGTACCGCCGTTTAGTTTTGATGACCGGCTGGCGCTGCGGGTGGATACCCGGCTGCAACAGGTCGGAACGTTATGGTTTAACGCGGGCGAACTGGATAAGTCGATCGCGCTGGCTGTAGATGATTATTTTCGCATCGTGGGTGAAGGCTGCTGTGCCGATATCGCGACCCCCATTGCGGTCACCGCCTGACGGCAGGACAAGGAGTTTCTGATGTCGGTAAAAGATATGCTGTTAGCGCTGTGCGTGGTGGTGGCGTGGGGCGTCAATTTTGTGGTGATCAAGCTGGGGCTGCAGGGTATGCCGCCTTTTTTGCTCGCCGGGCTGCGTTTTACCCTGGTCGCCTTTCCCGCCATTTTCTTTGTCCGTCGCCCGCCGATTCCGCTGCGCTGGCTGGTGGTTTATGGCATGACCATCAGTTTTGGTCAGTTCGCCTTTCTGTTCCTGGCGATCAAGCTCGGCATGCCTGCCGGTCTGGCCTCGCTGGTGCTGCAGGCGCAGGCATTCTTTACCCTGTTGCTGGGCGCGTTGTTGCTGGCGGAGAAGCTGCGCTGGAATCATATCGTCGGGATTATCATCGCTACGCTGGGGATGTTTTTGCTGGCAACGGCAGGCATGGAAGGGCAGACCAGCGCCGGTATTACGCTGACCACCATGATGCTGACGCTGTCGGCGGCGCTCTCATGGGGGCTGGGTAATATCACCAATAAGATTATTATGCGGAACCGCAGCGTGCCGATCATGTCACTGGTGGTCTGGAGTGCGCTGGTGCCGATCGTTCCTTTCTTTGCCTGTTCGCTGCTGTTTGATGGTCAGGCCGCCATCGTTTACAGCCTGCTGCATATCGGCCTGCAGACCGTGCTGGCGCTGTTCTATCTGGCATTTGTCGCCACCATTGTGGGTTACGCCATCTGGGGGAATCTGCTGAGTCGCTACGAAACCTGGCGCGTCGCGCCGCTGTCGCTGCTGGTGCCGGTGGTGGGGATTATTACCGCCGCGCTGGTGCTGGATGAGCATCTCTCCGGGCAGCAGATGCTGGGTGCGGTGGTGATTATACTGGGGCTGCTGGTCAACGTGTTTGGTGGCGTGCTGGGTCAGCGCTTAGCGATGCGAACGCAGCCGTAAGGGTAAATCTGCCTTCAGATATAAGGGCAAAAAAAACGCCGCTAACGCGGCGTTTTTAATGACTGTTTCAGAACCTCAATATTACTTCAGAATCTCAATACGGCGTGGTTTCGCCTCTTCCGGCACCAGACGTTCAAGATCGATGCTCAGCAGACCATTCTCGAGACGGGCATCGCGCACCACAATGTGGTCGGCGAGCTGGAATTTACGCTCGAAGTTACGCTCGGCGATACCCTGATACAGGTATTTACGCTCGGTCTGCTCTTCAGGATGGGCACCCCGCACGATCAGCACGTTATCGTGCGCCGTGATATCCAGTTCGCTCTGAGCAAAACCGGCCACCGCAATAGTAATGCGGTAGTGATTTTCATCGACCAGTTCAACGTTATAGGGAGGATAGCCGCCATTGCTCTGATTCTGATTAGATTCGAGCAGGTTAAACAGGCGATCAAAACCGATAGCAGAGCGATAAAGTGGGGTGAGATCAAAATTACGCATATTAAGACTCCTGAATTTCAGCAAGTTTTGGCAACCTTCCACTACTGGACAGGCTGGATACGGCACCCCACTGTCCCTTGCGGCAACGGTGAGTGCGTCCGTAAACTAAAAATGGGTGCCACAAGACCATTTTCAAGAGGGTGAAATGCAATTTTTTTCGCCAAATTGTGGAAATGGCATACACTCAGGACTACTTTTGCCAGACCCAGACGGACTTCGCCCCAGAGTGTTGACGTTGTCTGGCAAGCAAACTCAGCCAGGCTTATGCCATGACTGAAGGGATGATGATGATGAAATTGATGAAGACCTTACCTCTGGCTGGAGTGGTGTGCTGCGCAATGGCAACAACCGGCTGTTCCAGCGTGATGTCTCACACAGGTGCGAGTCAGGGCTACTATCCAGGCACCCGTGCCAGCGCTGATATGCTGTCCGATGGTGATACCAGCTGGGCGCTGAAGCCGCTGGCGTTAATCGATCTTCCTTTCTCTGCCGTGCTGGATACGCTGCTGCTGCCGTGGGACTACTACCGCAGCGACAAAGATAAATCTCTCGACTCTCCACGTGAACGCATCCTGCAGAGCGAAAGGCTGGCGCATACGCAGGAAAGCCTGGCGCAGGCGCAGCCTATGCCTCCTATGCGGTCACTGCCGCAACCGTAAAGAGTTGCCGCCAGCCATTCACCTCACGCATATAAGCAATCTGTGTACCATCAGGTGACCAGACCACCGCGTCACCTGATGGCGCCTCTTCCGTTCTGCGGGTCAGACGCTGACACGCGCCGCTCTCAACGTCACATCGCATCACGCTGTTATCGCAGACAAAAGCGATCGCCTGGCCGTCAGGATGCCAGCTAAAGGCGGACTGAATGCTGTGGCTGAGTCGGGTGATCTGACGCGGTTCGCCGCCGTTGGGGGAGACCGTCCAGAGCTGGATCACCTCTGCGGCATCCGCCATCAGAAACGCTATCTGGCTGCCATCCGGTGCGGCGCGCAGCCAGTGGCGTGGTTGCAGAGCCACGCCACGGCTGTGCGTCAGGCGACGCTGCTGCACGCCAGCCGGTGGCGCAGGTAACTGCTGGCTGCTGCCCTCCATCGGCATCTCTCCGGCGCGAGCGTAATCCTCCAGCGCATCAGGCAGATCAACAATAAAAACTTCAGGCCGTTTTTCGCCCTGCGCCGTCAGCGTGTCGCCAATAAAGGCGATCGCCCAGCGCTGCCAGCTGCCGTCCGGCTTCTGGTAGCCACGCTCACCGACCCAGCACTCCTCACAGGCACGATTAATCTGGTCACTGCCTGGCAGCGGTTCCGCATGCGTCTGGCTTACCAGCAGGCAAAAAAAGGTGCCGTCATATTCGCGCGGATGCTGCTTTTCGGGCGTTACCGCGCAAAGGGGCACCGCGATGCCGACGTTGCGCAGATCGAGCCGGCTATCCAGTTCGTGCATCACGTGGTCATTGTAGGTAAAGCTCAGGCGAGAACCATCGGGACTGAAGACATGTACATGCGAGCCGCCACGCAGCGCGCCAGGGGTAAACGGCGGCGTGATATCGCAGGCATCCAGATTCACCGCTGCACAGTTCTGAACGATCACCCCGCGCCGGTGGTGGAAGTCATACTGCCAGTTGGCATCGGGATGTTCCGGGCCATGAATGCAGACGTAGCGCGGTGGCAGATCGGGACTGACCGTGACGACGCCGACGTGAGCACCATGCCGGGCCTGATAGAGCACCTCCACCTCACCGGTCATCACATTGACCCGCTCAATGGTCTGACTGGTAAACGACGCGCCCGATGGACGAACGTCAAACGCCAGCCACTGGCTGTCGGCAGTCCAGACATTAATATTGGTGAGCTGATGCTGACGGGCAGCAAAGGTGATCTGTTTTTCTGACATGATGAAACCCACGGAGAAAGAGTTGCCCGACAAATTACGCGATTCTGTTTTGCGGTGCAGCATTTTTGCCGGGTTAGGGGATCCGGGCCGAAGCGGCCCGGCAGAGAACAGGCCGTTACAGCACTAACTCTTCGATGGCATGCGCGACGCCATCTTCCATATTGGTTTTGGTGATGAACTGAGCAATTTTCTTAACAGAGTCAATGGCATTCCCCATTGCGACACCCGTTCCTGCGTATTCAATCATCGCCAGGTCATTCTCCTGATCGCCAATCGCCATCACTTCTTCCTGCTTCAGGCCGAGCTTCTCAGCCAGCATTTTGACGCCCTGGCCTTTATTCACCCGACGATCGAGGATTTCCAGGTAATAAGGCGCGCTCTTCAGGATGGTGTAAGTCTGCTGAGCATGCCCGGGCAGGCGGGCAATCGCTGCGTCGAGCAGAGCGGGCCGGTCGATCATCATCAGTTTCGGGAAGCGCATGGCACGATCCATCTCCTCCACCGCGCGGTAGCGCACCGGAATGCCGGTCAGGCTCGCTTCATGGATGGTGTATTCGCTGATGTCTTTGTTAGGGGTATAGAGATGGGTTTTGTCGAATGCCTGGAAATGTACGCCAAGCTCACGCGCCAGGTTCTCGATGTAGAGGTAGTCGTCAAAGGTCAGCGTCACTTCCGCCACGCACTCACCATCTTCGGCCTGATGAACCAGCGCACCGTTGTTGCTGATCGCGTACTGGCCGGGCGTCTGCATATCCAGTTCCATGAGATAGCGCTGGATACCCACAAACGGCCGGCCGGTGGTCAGAACAATCGACACCCCTTGCTGACGGGCGCGATCCAGGGCGGATTTCACCGCCGGTGTGATCTCATGTTGCGGGTTGAGCAGGGTGCCATCCATGTCGATAGCGATCAATTTAATAGCCATAGAGTCCTCGTAGCGTCTGGGTTTTGTTCAATGCTAGCGCGATTCAGCGCACATTGACCAGTTTCATGGCAGGCGAGAACGGCCAGCTGACCGCCAGCTTCAGGCGGTAAAGAGATCGCGGTGGATTTTAATCACGGCTTTTCGGATTGTTGCGGGTTCGCCAGGGGCGCAGCAGGGACGATGGATATCGTGCGGGAAAAAGAGCGCGAACATGCCGGGCATCAGCGTAATCACAGACTCATTCAATATCTTCTGATAAAAAACGACGTCTCGCTGCTGGGCAAAATCTTCGGTGATGTGCTGGTCGGGATGGGCACGGGCCACGCCAATATTTTCGGTGCCTGCCAGCAGATACTGAATATCGATGTAGTTGAAGTGGGACTCCGCTTTGCGTGCGCTGGCCGGTTCGGTCATCATCTCCTGCACCAGACAGAACATTTTGTTGTCGGGCAGGATCTCATATTTGCCGGTTTCCAGCTGGCTGAAATCTGTGCTGGCAATCCAGCTTATCGCCTGATCGACTACCGGATGAAAGGCGTGACGTTCTCTGTCCCAGTCGTGACGATCGCAAACAATCATGGTGTTACTCCCTGTGTGGAATAGTGCGCGGTAAATGCGCAAAGAGGGGCAAGAGTAAGGGAGCTGACCGGGTTAAAACGTGATCGGGATCGCAGCATGCGGGCAGGAAGGCACGCCCTGGCGGGTTTTCCGCCCGGACGGCACAAAAAAAAGGCCATCACCTGGGTGATGGCCTTTCATCTCTGATGCCGGTTAAATATCGATATTGGCGGCTTTCAGCGCATTTTCTTCGATGAAGGCGCGGCGCGGTTCGACCGCATCGCCCATCAGGGTAGTGAACAGCTGATCAGCGCCAATCGCATCTTTAATGGTGACGCGCAGCATGCGACGGCTGTCTGGATCCATGGTGGTTTCCCACAGCTGCTCCGGGTTCATCTCGCCCAGACCTTTGTAGCGCTGGACCGAGAGGCCGCGACGCGACTCTTTAATCAGCCACTCAATCGCCTGTTCGAAGCTTGCCACTGGCTGACGACGCTCGCCACGCTCGATGTAAGCATCCTCTTCCAGCAGACCACGCAGTTTGCTGCCCAGGGCGCAGATTTTGCGATACTCAGGACCCTGAATGAAATCAGCATCCAGCGGATAGTCAGTATCTACACCGTGGGTACGGACGCGCAGTACCGGCTCGAACAGGTTTGATTCGCGGTTTTCACGCACCTGTGCCAGATAGGTGCTGCCGTGCGCTTCGCGTTCAGTCAGATAGCTCACCAGACCATTCAGCCAGGTTGTAACCTCTGCTTCGCTGGTCAGGTCGCTCAGCGTGTCGTGATAAATCATCGCACGCAGCATGGCCATCGGATAACGGCGCTCCATACGCTTGATCATCTTCTGGGTGCTGTTGAAGTCAGTGACCAGCGTCTCCAGCGGCTCACCGCCCAGCGCCGGCGCGCTGGCATTGGTGTGCAGCGTCGCGCCATCAAGCGCGATAGCGATCTGGTATTGATCCATCGCTTCATCATCTTTGATGTACTGCTCCTGCTTGCCTTTCTTCACTTTGTAGAGTGGCGGCTGGGCGATATAAACGTGGCCGCGCTCAATGATTTCAGGCATCTGACGATAGAAGAAGGTCAGCAGCAGGGTACGGATGTGCGAACCATCGACGTCGGCATCGGTCATGATGATGATGCTGTGATAGCGCAGCTTGTCCGGGTTGTACTCGTCGCGACCAATACCGCAGCCCAGCGCGGTGATCAGCGTGGCCACTTCCTGGGAGGCGAGCATTTTGTCGAAACGCGCTTTCTCAACGTTAAGAATCTTACCTTTCAGCGGCAGAATCGCCTGGTTTTTACGGTTACGGCCCTGTTTGGCCGAGCCGCCTGCGGAGTCACCCTCCACCAGGTAGATTTCAGACAGCGCCGGGTCGCGCTCCTGGCAATCCGCCAGTTTGCCTGGCAGACCCGCCAGGTCCAGCGCGCCTTTACGGCGGGTCATTTCACGGGCGCGGCGTGCCGCTTCACGGGCACGGGCGGCGTCGATGATTTTGCCGACTACAATTTTGGCGTCTGATGGGTTTTCCAGCAGGTATTCAGCCAGCAGTTCATTCATCTGCTGCTCAACCGCTGTTTTCACCTCGGAGGAGACCAGTTTATCTTTGGTCTGCGAGGAGAATTTAGGATCCGGCACTTTCACCGAAACCACAGCGATCAGACCTTCACGGGCATCATCACCGGTGGCGCTGACTTTGGCCTTCTTGCTGTAACCCTCTTTTTCCATATAGGCATTCAGGGTACGGGTCATCGCTGAACGGAAACCGGCGAGGTGTGTACCGCCGTCGCGCTGTGGGATGTTGTTGGTAAAGCAGTAGATATTTTCCTGGAAGCCGTCGTTCCACTGCAGCGCCACTTCCACACCAATGCCATCTTTCTCGGTAGAGAAATAGAACACGGTAGGGTGAATCGGGGTTTTGTTTTTGTTGAGGTACTCAACAAACGCCCGGATGCCGCCTTCATAGTGGAAGTGATCGCTTTTGCCATCACGCTTATCATCCAGACGAATCGACACGCCGGAGTTCAGGAATGAGAGTTCACGCAGGCGTTTCGCCAGGATGTCATACTCAAAATCGCGCACGTTGGTAAAGGTTTCGTGGCTCGGCCAGAAACGCACACGGGTCCCTGTAATGTCGGTCTCACCCGTCACCGCCAGTGGTGCCTGCGGTACGCCATGGACGTAAATCTGCTGATGCACTTTGCCTTCGCGACGAATGGTCAGCTCCAGCTTCTGCGACAGGGCGTTAACCACGGAGACGCCCACGCCGTGCAGGCCGCCGGAGACTTTATAGGAGTTATCATCGAACTTACCGCCAGCATGCAGCACGGTCATGATCACTTCAGCGGCAGAGATGCCCTCTTCTTCGTGAATACCGGTAGGAATGCCGCGCCCATCATCCTGCACCGATACGGAGTTATCAGCATGGATGGTGACCACAATGTCACTACAGTGACCAGCGAGCGCTTCGTCGATTGCGTTATCCACGACCTCGAATACCATGTGATGCAGACCGGTACCGTCATCGGTATCGCCGATATACATGCCCGGGCGTTTGCGTACCGCATCAAGTCCTTTCAGGACTTTAATACTTGAGGAGTCATAAGAATTCGACATCAACGTTTCTCGCTCATTTTAATCTTCAGGTTGAACCGCTATTTTACCCTGTTCCACGCGGAACATCTTGCCCTTTTCGTCGGTCATGTCGATTACATGTCCGGCAGAAATTGCGCTGACAAATACCTGAGCCTGAGTGGCTTTTAACCGTTCCG
Source organism: Pantoea sp. RG18 (assembly GCF_025910075.1). NCBI lineage: Bacteria > Pseudomonadati > Pseudomonadota > Gammaproteobacteria > Enterobacterales > Erwiniaceae > Pantoea > Pantoea sp. RG18. Next base: position 171,053 of record NZ_JAPCIL010000012.1, on the reverse strand, counting down.
CCAACAGGCGTCGGCGGCTCTCATCCAGCTCAGAAGCAAAGTCATCAATGAGGTAAATACAGCGGCGTCCGCTCTGGCTTGTCAGGAACTCGCCCTGTGCCAGACGCAATGCACACATCAGCAGTTTTAACTGCCCGCGTGAGAGTAAATCTTCTACCGGCGTCCCTTCAGCCCGAATACGAAAATCCGCTTTATGGGGGCCGCTGGCGGTATAGGTCAGTGCGCGATCGCGCTCAAAGTTACGTTCCAGCAGTTCGGCGTAGTCGCTCTCTTTGTCCCAGCCACGCTGGAATGAGAAGCGCAGCTCAAATTCCGGCAGAAACTGGCCACAGGTGGCGGTGATCTCCGCTGAAATCGCCGCACTGTATTCCGCCCGCCACTGGCTGATCTGTTCAGCCAGCGGAACCAGCTCCTGATCCCAGGGACGAATCTGGCTGTAGCGTGAGACCTGGCGCAGCGCCGCGTTCCGCTGTTTAAGCAGGCGGCGCATGTTGTTCCAGGCGTTAAAAAAGCCGGGGGTGTTATGAAAGCAGCCCCAGTCGACATAGGCTCTGCGATATTTGGGGCCGCCATTCAGCAAACTAAAGCCTTCAGGGGTGATTAACTGCATCGGCAACAGCTGCGCCAGCTCCGCGACCTTATGACCATCGCTGCCATCAATGCGCACTTTGCTGTCACCGGCACGGTTTTTGGTCAGCCCGACTGAAATTTCCCGCTCTTTGTTTTCCAGACGCCCATGCAGCACAAACGCCGCCTCATCGTGACGAATCACGCGTCCCGCCTGCAGGCTGCGAAACGAACGGCCATGCCCCAGAGTATGAATCGCTTCTAAAACGCTGGTTTTACCACTGCCGTTGGCACCAACCAGGAAATTAAAGCCGGGTGCCAGCTGCAGGTCAGCCTGCTCAATATTACGAAAATCTTTGATAAGAAGGCGGGTTAAAGCCATGAATCAGTCCAGCGTGAAGGGCAATGATCGGGATGAAATGGTTTTGCCTTATAAAAATTCAGGTCTTACCTTTAACAATCCAGGGCGTCGACGGCGAAGCAGGTTTGCCCGATACCTCAGTCACCAGGCCGTCGGCGTCGCCGCCAGTCTGGTTCCGGCCAGCGCGCAGGCCCTGGGAGCATACTGAAGTATGTGACCAGGGGCGAGCACTGCCCGGAATCAGAATGGCAAGTAAGCCAGGCCGATATATTCTACAAGCGCATGGGCATGACGACATAGGCCGCTGCCGGACTCGCCACATCCTCAATCTGCACGCTCGACACCGAATCGGTCAGCAGCAGACGGACGTTTTCGCACTTCAGCGCGTTCAGCACATCCAGCACGTAACTGACGTTGAAGCCAATCTCCAGTTCCGTGCCGTTGTAGCTGACATCCAGCATCTCTTCCGCTTCTTCCTGTTCAGGGTTATTGGCGGTGATCTTCAGCTGATTTTCGGTGATATAGAGCCGAACACCGCGGAACTTCTCGTTAGAGAGGATAGCGGCGCGGGCAAAGGCCTGTTTGAGCAGATCGCAGCCCGCTTCCAGCGCTTTGTCCGGATTCTTCGGCAATACGCGACGATAATCGGGGAAACGACCATCAACCAGCTTAGAGGTAAAGATGTAGTCGCCGACATGCGCACGGATATTGCTGCCGCCAATCTGAACCTGCAGCGGAGTATCGCCGCCATCCAGCAGACGCAGCAGTTCAATCACGCCTTTGCGCGGCACAATCACCGAATGACTCGGCAGCGCCTGACCAATCGGCATGGAGCAGACAGCCAGACGGTGACCGTCAGTGGCCACGGTGCGCAGCTCTTCCCCTTCGGTTTCAAACATCATGCCGTTGAGGTAGTAACGCACATCCTGATGCGCCATCGAAAACTGGGTGGCTTCAATCAGCCGTTTCAGCGTTGCCTGTGGCAGGGTGAATTCAACCTCACTCTGCCAGTCGTCAAGATTGGGGAAGTCACTGGCGGGCAGGGTCGACAGCGAAAAACGGCTGCGGCCAGAGCGCACCAGCATGCGATCGCCTTCCAGTGCCAGAGTAATTTCTGCGCCATCCGGCAATCCGCGACAGATATCGAGGAATTTACGCGCCGGAACGGTGGTGGATCCAGGCTCATGTGCCTGAGTCAGCGCCACGCGTGCGACCATCTCCATTTCCAGATCGGTACCGGTCAGCAACAGCGAACCTTCAGTTACCTGCAGCAGCAGGTTTCCGAGGATCGGCAGCGTCGGACGACCACCCAGGGGGCCACTTACTTGTTGCAGCGGCTTCAGCAACTGCTCACGTTCAACAATAAATTTCATAGCGTCAGGAAGATAATGTTCTGATGAGATTAGAGAAATCTTCTTTGATATCGTGGCTCTCTTCACGCAGCTGCTCAATCTTGCGGCAGGCATGAAGCACCGTTGTATGGTCGCGCCCCCCAAAAGCATCGCCAATTTCTGGCAAGCTATGGTTGGTTAACTCTTTCGCCATCGCCATCGCCATCTGGCGTGGACGTGCCACCGAGCGCGAACGGCGCTTGGAAAGCAGATCCGCCACCTTAATTTTGTAGTACTCAGCCACGGTCTTCTGAATATTATCGATGGTGACCAGCTTTTCCTGCAGCGCCAGCAGATCGCGCAGCGCTTCGCGCACGAAGTCGATGGTAATCGCCCGGCCAGTAAAGTTGGCATTGGCGATCACGCGATTCAGCGCGCCTTCCAGCTCACGCACGTTAGAGCGTAACCGCTTGGCAATAAAGAAGGCGACTTCACCAGGCAGACGGATGTCGTTCTCATCCGCTTTTTTCATCAGGATCGCCACACGCGTTTCCAGCTCAGGCGGCTCGATCGCCACCGTTAAACCCCAGCCGAAACGTGATTTAAGACGATCTTCCACCCCGTTGATCTCTTTTGGATAGCGATCCGAGGTGAGGATGATCTGCTGGTTGCCCTCTAATAAGGCATTAAAGGTGTGGAAGAACTCTTCCTGCGATCGCTCTTTATTAGCAAAGAACTGAATGTCATCGATCAGCAGCGCATCTACCGAACGGTAGTAGCGTTTGAACTCTTCAATCGCATTGTTCTGTAGTGCTTTAACCATGTCCTGCACGAAGCGCTCGGAGTGCATATAAACCACTTTTGCATTGGGTTTTCGGGCAATGATGCCGTTGCCCACCGCATGCAACAGGTGCGTTTTACCGAGACCGGTGCCGCCATACAGAAACAGCGGGTTGTAAGCGCCGCCTGGATTATCCGCCACCTGACGTGCCGCCGCGCGCGCCAGCTGGTTAGATTTACCCTCGACGAAGTTATCGAAGTTATGACGGTTGTTCACATTTGAGCGATAGGTGACGTCGGCCGGAGCCGGGACATTATCCCAGCTGGGACGCATGATCTGCGTCGGGGCCGGACGAATATGGCTCTGTACGGGCATCACGGGCGCGCTGACGCTGGCCATTACAGGCTGGCTGACCGCTGCCGCCTGCTGCTGAACCGGGCGCGTTCCCACTTCAAAACGCAGCGTGGGCACGTTTGGACCGCAGAATTCATTCAGCAGTGCATTGATACTATTAAGGTATTTGTCCCGAACCCAGTCGAGTACGAAGCGATTTGGAGCATACAAGGCAAGCGTATTGTCGTTTAACTCAGCCTGCAGTGGACGGATCCACATGCTGAATTCGGTGGCAGGAAGCTCATCCTGCAAACGGGCAAGACACTGTTGCCAAAGCGTAAGTGACACGGCGGACTCCACTCGTACAAATTCGAAAAGAATAGTAGGCGTTACTCTAAGAAACGTTCATTTTTGACACAGACGCTAAGAAAGCGCCTGCGACCGCTATCAGCGGTTTTCCGTCCTGCAATCACCGGAGGATCGTCAGCGGAAGGGCGGATCATAGCGCAAAGCGAGGCAGAGATCTTCCCTTTCTACACAGTTTTGATCCTTTTTATCCACAGGCCAGAGGCGCGCAAAGAAGTTTACGCCAGTTGCGGGAAAAACCAGCAGGGATCTGGCGCAATCCATTAAAATTTCGGGCGACATCTCATTTTATCCCCAGGATCCGGCAAGCCGATCGCAATAAGATCCCGTGCGATCCTTGCGCTTTAGTGCGGAGCCCGTATAATTCTCCACCCGACATTGAGCCATCAGGCGCAAAGTCGGGACTCTGCGGGCTGTATGCGGGTTTTCAGGCACTATGACACGCGAAGTAAATTGACTCGGGACTGTACAATTATTACAATCCCGCCTCTTTATTAAAGACACATTGAGGCGTAGGTCGATTTTCTGGCCCGAAACGCGTCACCCAGTGAAAATTTTCAAGTTTAGGTAGAAACCGCCATGAAACGCACTTTTCAACCGTCCGTACTGAAGCGCAACCGTTCACACGGTTTCCGTGCTCGTATGGCAACAAAAAATGGTCGTCAGGTTCTGGCACGTCGTCGTGCTAAAGGCCGTTCTCGTCTGACCGTTTCTAAGTAATAAAGCAAGCCCTGATGGGTAAGCTCGCATTTCCCAGGGAGTTACGTTTGTTAACTCCCACTCATTTCACTTTCGTCTTCCAGCAGCCACAACGGGCTGGCACGCCGCAAATTACTATTCTCGGCCGCCTTAACGCGCTGGGGCATCCCCGCATCGGTCTCACCGTCGCTAAAAAACATGTGAAACGCGCTCATGAACGCAACCGGATCAAGCGATTGACCCGCGAAAGCTTTCGTCTGCGTCAACATGAACTGCCGTCGATGGACTTCGTGGTGGTCGCGAAGAAGGGGGTTGCCGATCTGGATAACCGTATGCTGGCGGAAGCGTTGGAGAAATTATGGCGTCGTCACTGTCGCCTGGCGCGCGGCTCCTGATCGTCCTGATACGCGTCTATCAACGCGGCATCAGTCCATTACTGGGACCACACTGTCGGTTTCACCCGACCTGCTCTCATTACGGAATTGAGGCATTACGCAGGTTCGGCCTGATAAAAGGCAGTTGGTTGACATTAAAACGCGTATTAAAATGCCACCCCTTGAACCCGGGTGGTGACGATCCTGTGCCGCCAAAAACCTTTGATACCAGAGAACATTAACGATGGATTCGCAACGCAATCTCTTTCTCATCGCTTTTCTGTTCGTGACCTTTATGATCTGGCAAGCCTGGCAGACGGACCACGCTCCGCAGCCACAGCAGACGCAGACCACACAAGGCACAAACAGCGTAGCGGGTGATACCGCCAGTCAGGGTGTACCGGCCAGCGGTCAGGGCCAGACGATCACCGTTAAGACTGATGTCCTGTCATTGAATATCAACACCCGAGGCGGTGATGTTGAACAAGCACAGCTGCTGACTTTCCCGGACAAACTGGGTTCTAACCAGCCGTTCCAGCTGCTTGAAACAACGCCAGCGTTCCTTTATCAGGCACAGAGTGGTTTGACCGGTCGTAATGGCCCGGATAACCCGAACAACGGCGCGCGTCCGCTGTTCAACGCTGCGCAGGATCACTTCGAGATGGCTGATGGCCAGTCCGAACTGCGTGTGCCGATGACCTACACCGCTGAAAATGGCGTGGTTTACACCAAAACCTTCATCTTCAAGCGTGGCGAATATGCCGTTAATGTCGATTATCATGTCAACAACACCACCCAGCAGCCGCTGGAAGTGTCGCTGTTTGGCCAGCTGAAGCAGACCATCGATCTGCCTAAGCATCGTGATACCGGCAGCAACAACTTTGCTCTGCACACCTTCCGTGGCGCGGCCTACTCCACCAGCGAGTCGAAATATGAGAAGTATAAATTCGACACCATCGCGGATAACGAGAACCTGAACGCCACCACCAGCAATGGCTGGGTTGCGATGCTGCAGCAGTACTTTGCAACGGCATGGGTTCCGCGTACCGAAGGCACCAACACCCTTTACACCAGCAACCTGGGTAATGGCGTGGCGGCGATTGGCTATAAATCTGCACCGGTCACCATTGCCGCGGGCGCACAGCAGAATCTGGGTGCAACGCTGTGGGTCGGCCCGGAAATTCAGGACAAGATGGCAGCGATTGCGCCGCACCTTGATCTGACCGTGGATTACGGCTGGTTGTGGTTTATCTCTCAGCCGCTGTTCAAACTGCTGAAATTTATTCACAGCTTCATCGGTAACTGGGGCTTCTCCATTATCGTGATCACCTTCATCGTGCGCGGCATCATGTACCCGCTGACCAAAGCGCAGTACACCTCGATGGCGAAGATGCGCATGCTGCAGCCGAAAATTCAGGCGATGCGTGAGCGTCTGGGTGATGACAAGCAGAAGCAGAGCCAGGAAATGATGGCGCTGTATAAAGCAGAGAAAGTGAATCCGCTGGGTGGCTGTCTGCCGCTGGTGATTCAGATGCCAATCTTCCTGGCGCTCTACTACATGCTGTCAGGCTCGGTTGAACTGCGTCATGCGCCATTTATTCTGTGGATCCATGACCTGTCAGCGCAGGACCCGTACTACATCCTGCCGATTCTGATGGGCATCACCATGTTCTTCATTCAGAAGATGTCACCGACCACCGTGACCGATCCAATGCAGCAGAAGATCATGACGTACATGCCGGTGATTTTCACGGTGTTCTTCCTGTGGTTCCCGTCAGGTCTGGTGCTGTACTACATCGTCAGCAACCTGGTCACCATTCTCCAGCAGCAGCTGATTTATCGCGGCCTGGAAAAACGTGGTCTGCATAGCCGCGACAAGAAGAAAGCGTAAGCGATCCAGAGCGGGAGTAATCCCGCCCTAAAATAGTCTATTCTCAGGCGGTCAAAGCGACCGCCTGTGTTTTTTGTAGCGAGAGAAAATTTATGAGCCACAGCGATACCATTGTTGCCCAGGCGACGCCACCCGGACGCGGCGGCGTAGGCATTCTGCGCGTCTCTGGCGCGCAGGCGGCAGAGGTCGCCCGCCAGCTGCTGGGCAAACTGCCTAAGCCGCGTTACGCCGATTATCTGCCGTTCACCGATAGCGATGGCCGCGTGCTGGATCAGGGCATTGCGCTGTGGTTTCCCGGTCCTAACTCCTTTACCGGTGAAGATGTGCTGGAGCTGCAGGGCCACGGCGGCCCGGTGATCCTGGACCTGCTGCTGAAGCGCATCGTGGCGCTGCCTGGCGTGCGTATCGCTCAGCCGGGTGAGTTTTCAGAGCGTGCGTTTCTGAATGACAAGCTCGATCTGGCGCAGGCCGAAGCGATTGCTGACCTGATTGATGCCAGCTCTGAGCAGGCGGCGCGTTCGGCAGTGAACTCCCTGCAGGGCGTCTTCTCCACCCGTATCAATCATCTTGTGGAAGCACTCACTCACCTGCGGATCTATGTCGAAGCCGCTATCGACTTCCCGGATGAGGAGATCGATTTCCTCTCTGACGGCAGAATCGAAGCGCAGCTGAATACGGTGATCGGCGACCTGGATGCCGTTCGTGCCGAAGCGCGTCAGGGCAGCCTGCTGCGTGAAGGGATGAAAGTGGTGATTGCGGGCCGGCCTAATGCGGGCAAATCGAGCCTGCTGAATGCGCTGGCGGGCCGTGACGCCGCCATCGTCACGGACATCGCAGGCACCACCCGTGACGTACTGCGTGAGCATATTCATATTGATGGCATGCCGCTGCATATCATCGACACCGCCGGTCTGCGTGAAGCCAGCGACGAAGTGGAGCGCATCGGGATTGAGCGCGCCTGGCAGGAGATCGAACAGGCTGACCGCGTGCTGTTTATGGTGGACGGCACGACGACCGACGCCACCGAAGCGGCGGTTATCTGGCCCGATTTCGTCTCCCGTCTGCCGCCCGAACTGCCGATTACCGTGGTCCGCAACAAGGCGGATGTTACCGGGGAGTCTCTCGGTCTGACAGAAGTAAATGGTCACTCACTGATTCGCCTGTCGGCACGCACCAGCGCGGGCGTGGACGAGCTGCGCGACCACCTGAAGCAGAGCATGGGCTTCGCCGGCAATATGGAAGGCGGCTTCCTGGCGCGTCGCCGTCATCTGCAGGCGCTGGAGCTGGCGGCAACGCACTTACAGCAGGGTAAAGCGCAGCTGCTCGGTGCCTGGGCCGGTGAGTTACTGGCGGAAGAGTTGCGTCTTGCCCAGCAGGCGTTAAGCGAGATCACCGGCGAGTTCACTTCTGACGATTTGCTGGGTCGCATCTTCTCCAGCTTCTGTATCGGTAAATAACCGTGCTGGCCTGATAGCGTCCTGCTGTCAGGCCAGATTTCCTGCCACGCTGCCTCCCTGTTATTCCCGCCTCTGCGTTGATTCTTGCTGATATGTTATTTTGCGGCGGCACGGCATTGCCGTATAACGGTTGAAGCGCCGATCTGACGAGCGGCGACGGATTGCGGTGAATAATCCCCGCCTTATCCCGCCGCGTCGGGCCGGACGCAAACCCACTACGTGAACACCATTGGGCGAACTTTTTCGCCTGAAACAGGAGAGTTGCATGAGTACACCGCTCGACACTGCCGCACTGGACACGCTGTTTAATGACGCCCGCACCCACAGTTACTGGCAGGCTAAGCCCGTCGATAACGCCCTGCTGGAGCAGCTCTACGCTTTAACGGCACTGGGCCCGACCTCGGCGAACTGCTCGCCTGCGCGATTTGTTTTCGTGACCTCGGCGGAAGGCAAAGAGAAGCTGAAACCGGCACTCTCTTCCGGCAATCTGGAAAAAACCATGAGCGCGCCGGTCACGGTGATTGTGGCCTGGGACCGCGAGTTCTATGAGCAGCTGCCCGCCCTGTTCCCGCATGCTGATGCGCGCAGCTGGTTTACCGGCAGCCCGGAAGCGGCAAAAGAGACCGCTTTCCGTAACAGCAGCCTGCAGGCGGGCTACCTGATTCTGGCGGCGCGTTCGCTGGGTCTGGATGCCGGTCCGATGTCCGGGTTTGATCCGGCCAAAATCAATGACGCCTTTTTCCCCGACGGTCAGTATCAGGTTAACCTGCTGATTAACCTCGGCTACGGTGATGCATCAAAACTGCATCCGCGCCTGCCGCGACTGAGCTTTGAGCAGGCGAGTCGTTTCGCCTGATGCTGCCCGCGTCGCGATTCGAAGCGCGACGCTTATCTCTGGTCGATCCCCGCAACTCAGCTCACTCTGCTCATCCTATTCCGAATTTACCCCAATCTGTGCGTTGCCAGGTGCATTAAGGTAAGAAAATTCCTACAATGCTTCTGATGATTATCTGACCATTTTCACGGAGCGACAGATGGCTGGTCATTTTGTACGCTGGACGGGCGATCCCGGCTTCCCGGCTAATGATTTACGCATTCCCCAGGCTATCACCGACACGGCACAGCAGTTTGCTGACAAACGCCGTGGGCGATTTCTTGCCGCCCGTACCCTGCTGGCACAACTGATGCTACGGGTTTATGGCATTGGTGAACTGCCGCGCCTGCTTATCCAGAGCAACGGACGCCCCGTTTTTGCTGACAGCGATCTGCCCGATTTCAGCATCGCCTATGCGGGTAATACGGTGGGTGTGCTGCTGGCCGAAGAGGGTGGACGTGCCGGTCTGGATATGGAGATTGTGCATGCCAGAAGCCGTCAGACTCAGGAGCAGCTGATTCAGGGATTAACCTCGGGCGAGATCGCCTGGATCAATGCCCAGCAGGATGCCATGGAGGCGGTGACGCAGATCTGGACATTACGCCAGAGCATTCTCAAGCTGACGGGAGAGGGCGATCGGGGACTGGATTCGCTGCGCCTGTTGCCCGGTGCGGGTCGGCTGCGATCTTCACTCTATCCCGATATTCAGGTGGTGTGTGATGCGGAGCCCATGCTGGTCTGGTCGTGTGCGCTGTCGTCTGCGACTCAGCGTCTGCATCTGTGGGAGATGGATAACGCCTTTCAGTGGCACGCATTACGCGAAATAGAGATGGGTAAGCCCAACATCGGGCCTCATGCTCTGCGGCTGACCAGCCTGCCCAGCGAGCGCAGCCTGCATCCTGAAATGTAAAAAGCCGCAACCCGGCGGTTGCGGCCCTGAATGCGCTTAGTGCGCGTCTACAAAGACAATCTTCAGCACAAACAGCAGAGCAACAATCACTACGCAGGGGCTGATTTCACGCCAGCGGCCAGTACCCAGCTTCATGACGCAGTAAGCGATGAATCCCAGCGCAATACCTTCGGTGATGGAAAAGCTGAAGGGCATCATGGCGGCGGTCACAAACGCCGGAACGGCTTCGGTCAGATCATCCCAGCGTACGCGCGACAGGCTGGCGGTCATTAACACCCCAACGTAAATCAGCGCGCCCGCAGCGGCGTAGGATGGCACCATCGCGGCCAGCGGTGACAGGAAGGTCACCAGCAGGAACAGCAGGCCGGTGACCACGGCCATCAGGCCGGTACGGCCACCAATCGCCACGCCCGAGGTGCTTTCGATATAGGCGGTCACGGATGAGGTGCCTGCCAGCGCGCCACTCACTGAACTGATGCTGTCGACATAGAGCGCCTGCTGCATGCGCGGGAAAGTGCCGGTTTCATCGGTCAGTCCCGCTTTGTCGGTGACGCCGATCAGCGTGCCGGAGGAGTCGAACAGATTGACCAGCATAAAGGAGAAGATTACGCCTGCCATGCCGATGTTGAAGGCGCCTTTGATATCCACCTGGCCAACCACAGAAGTAATGGAAGGCGGCGCAGAAAACAGGCCGACAAACTTCACGTCGCCCAGCATCCAGCCGATAGCGGTGGTAACCACCATCGAGATCAGCACTGCCGCGTGGATATTGCGTGATGCCAGAATAGCGATGATAAAGAAGCCCAGCGCGCCCAGCAGTACGCTGTGCGAGGTCAGGTTCCCCACGGCCACCAGGGTATCGGGATTCGGCACGATAATACCGGCATTCTTCAGCCCCATCATGGCGATAAACAGGCCGATACCGGCGGTAATGCCGACGCGCAGGCTCAGCGGGATATTGGCAATCATCCAGTAGCGAACCCGCAGCAGCGTCAGGATCAGCAGGCCGACCGCACCCCAGAAGATCGCGCCCATACCCACCTGCCACGAATAGCCCATCGCCCCGACCACCACAAAGGCGAAAAAGGCGTTCAGCCCCATTGCGGGCGCCAGCGCCACCGGCAGATTGGCAAACAGTCCCATCAGAATGCTGCCAAAAGCGGCAATCAGACAGGTGGTCACAAACACCGCCTGGGTATCCATGCCGGCGACGCCGAGGATCTGCGGATTGACGAAGACGATGTAGACCATCGTCAGAAAGGTGGTGATACCCGCGATCACTTCGGTGCGCACCGTGGTGCCATGTTCCTGCAGCCTGAAGATGCGCTGCAAAACGCCTTGCTTGCTCATGCCATCCATCCAGAAGAAAAAATCATCGGCGCGTATCCTGGCGATTTTACCGGGGCAATACAATGATTTTTCGCAACCGATTGCCAGTCTCGCAATCTGCGCTGAGTGCGGTAGAGTGTGGAGCACACCCCTGAATCGAAGGATAGAGTCTGATGTCAGTAGAATGCGTCTTTTTTGATTGCGATGGCACGCTGGTGGACAGTGAGTTGCTCTGTACCCAGGCCTACGTCAACACCTTTGCCCGTTACGGCCTGGAACTGTCGCTGCAGCAGATGTTTGAAAAGTATAAGGGCGTCAAACTCTACGATATTATTCGTGACGTCGGCGACGCGCATCAGGTGACGCTGCCGATGGAAGAGGTGGAGACTGCTTATCGCGCAGAGGTCGCGCGGCTGTTTGATCAGCAACTGCAGCCCATCCCGGGCGCGAAAGCGCTGGTTGAGCAGATCAAGGTACCGATGTGCGTGGTTTCAAACGGGACGGTAAAAAAGATGCAGCACTCGCTGGGCTTAACCGGCATGCTGCCGCTATTTGCGGAGCACCTCTACAGCGGCTATGACATTCTGCACTGGAAGCCCGATCCGGAACTGATGTACCACGCTGCGGAACAGATGCAGGTGCCGATTGAGCGCTGCATTCTGGTGGATGACTCCGAAGCGGGCGCCCGCGCCGGTATCGCCGCTGGCATTCCGGTCTACTACTACTGCGCTGACCCACACAACCCTGAACTGGATCACCCGCTGGTGACGCGCTTCGACGATATGGCGCAACTGCCTGCGCTGTGGCGCGCCCGTGGCTGGGATCTGGTGTAGTGCGGCCAGCATGACACACACCGTCTGGTTTTTAACCCTGCCCGGCGTGATGGCGCTGGATCTCACCGGCCCGGCCGAGACGCTGAAGCTGGCGGGCGAACACTTTACGCTGCGCTACATCGGCCCGCAGCCGGAGGTGGTCTGCTCCACCGGCATGACCATTGGCGGCATCGAACCGTTACCTGAACAGTTGCCCGCCGGGAGTCTGCTGGTGGTGCCAGGCGTCTATGACTCGCAGGTCTGTTACGCCACGCCGCAGGCCGGAGAGGCACGCGACTGGCTGATGCGCCAGCACGGCGCGCTGCGCGCGCAGACCTTTATGCTGGTCTGCGTCTGCTCGGGTGCGCTGCTGGCGGCGCAGGCAGGCATGCTGGATGACGTGGTCTGCACCACTCATCATGATGTGATTGCCCGTCTGAAAGCCGCGGCCCCGCGCGCACGGGTGCAGGAGAACCGGGTGTTTGTCGGGCATGAGAATATCTGGACCAGCGCAGGCATCACGGCGGGAATCGATCTGGCGCTGCATCTGATTAATCAGCTCTGTGATACGCAAACCGCGCTGGCGGTAGCGCGGGAGATGGTGGTCTGGTTCCGCCGGGCCGGTGACGATCCGCAACTTTCGCCGTGGCTGCGTTACCGCAACCACATGCATCCGGCCATTCATCGGGCGCAGGATCTGATGATTGCCCATCCTGAGCACGGCTGGACCCTGACCGAGCTGGCTGGACGCACGCATGTCAGCAGCCGCCATCTGGCGCGGCTGTTTCGCCAGCATCTGGGGATTAGCGTGCGTGAATACCATGAGCAGCTGCGGGTTGGCGTGGCACGCCAGCGTCAGCAGCAGGGTGAATCTGCCGAAAAAGCGGCGCTGGCAGCGGGGTTTTCATCGGCGCGCCAGCTACGGCGCGCCCGCCAGCGCGAAGCCGATCAGCTGACAAAGTGACGGGTATCGACGCGTTTCAGCGCCATCCCCAGCAACAGGCTGCCGCCCAGTGTCAGCCCGAACACCCAGGGCAGGTCGAGCCACGGACGCGACATATCATCGTAATGATGCGTTCGCAGGTAGTGAATGAACAGCGCATGAAAGCCGTAGATCGGCAGTGAATAGCGTGCAATCACCGTTAAACCCGGCAGCGTGCGCTGGTTCAGGCTGTTTTTAAACACGATGAGCAGGCTGATCGCGGCGATAAACACCAGCGGTCCGCAGTAGAGATACCAGGTGTCATTAAACGCCCCGTTGACGATCAGCGCCTGTTTCGTCCCTAACGTAATGCCAATCACACAGGCGATAAACAGCCCGGCAGCCAGCGGCGTCAGGCCGCGCCGGGTCGTTTCCATCGTGCCGATAGCCCGTCCCAGCAGCGCATAGAGCAGGTAGTAGATACTGTCACCGCTGACATAGAGATTAACCGGCAGAAAGTGAAACGGCCCCAGCGACTGGCTGACCGTATTGGGGTTGGCGAGCACCGCCAGCACCAGCACCAGCAGCGCCACGTAGCGCGCCTGCACGGTTTTTACCTGGATCAGGGGTGACAGCAGATAGATGCCGATCAGCGCAAAGAAGAACCACAGGTGATAAAACACCGGCTTCTGCAGCATCTTCAGGATTGATCGCCCTTCGCTGATGGGGGTCAGCCAGGTGATATAGGCCAGCGATACCGCGCTGTAGAACAGCAGACAGAGCACCAGCCGGAGCATATGGCGCGGCTGGGCGCTGCGTTCGCCGAAAAACAGATAGCCGGAGATCATAAAGAACAGCGGAACACAGACGCGTGATGCTGAGTTCAGCAGATTAGCCGCATCCCAGGTGATGCCAGTCACCGCCATCGGCCCGGTGATATACCAGGTGGTGGTATGAATCACGATCACCATCAGACAGGCAACCGCGCGTAAATTATCGATCCAGTAAATCTTCTGCGGCATGGCATCCTCTTGCGCATCGCGTCCGTGCGCAAAAGGGTAGCCAAATGCGACCAGAGCAACAACTGCTGCCAGCAGGATTCGGAGCCATCTGTATGCCAGCGCCCTGAATCACCGCGAAAACGCGCCGGTAGCGCCTGGGATTTACGGCTGCACATCGCGCGGTCAAAGGGTATACTGTCGGCCTCTTTTTTTAATCTAACCGAAGCGCGTGCACACTCAACATGCAAAAGTTTGATACCAAAACCTTTCAGGGGCTGATCCTGACCTTGCAGGATTACTGGGCGCGTCAGGGCTGCACCATTGTCCAACCGCTGGACATGGAAGTGGGCGCTGGCACTTCACACCCGATGACCTGCCTGCGCGCACTCGGCCCGGAGCCGATCGCCGCCGCTTACGTGCAGCCATCACGCCGTCCTACCGATGGCCGCTACGGTGAAAACCCGAACCGTCTGCAACACTACTACCAGTTCCAGGTGATCATCAAACCCTCACCGGACAACATTCAGGAGCTCTATCTTGGCTCGCTGAAAGAGCTGGGTATGGACCCGACGGTGCATGACATTCGCTTCGTGGAAGATAACTGGGAAAACCCGACGCTGGGTGCCTGGGGACTCGGCTGGGAAGTGTGGCTCAACGGCATGGAAGTGACGCAGTTCACCTACTTCCAGCAGGTTGGCGGCATGGAGTGTAAGCCGGTGACCGGCGAGATCACCTACGGTCTGGAGCGTCTGGCGATGTACATCCAGGGCGTCGACAGCGTTTACGATCTGGTGTGGAGCGACGGTCCGCTGGGCAAAACCACCTACGGCGACGTGTTCCATCAGAACGAAGTGGAGCAATCCACCTATAACTTCGAATACGCCGACGTTGATTTCCTCTTTACCTGCTTCGAGCAGTATGAGAAAGAGGCGCAGCATCTGCTGGCGCTGGAAAAACCGCTGCCACTGCCCGCCTACGAACGCATTCTTAAAGCGGCACACAGCTTCAACCTGCTGGATGCCCGCAAAGCGATCTCGGTAACAGAGCGTCAGCGCTATATTCTGCGCATTCGTACCCTGACCAAAGCCGTGGCTGAAGCTTACTACGCCTCTCGCGAGGCAATGGGCTTCCCGATGTGCAATAACAAAAAGTAAGAGGCAGCCATGACTGAACAAACCTTCCTGGTGGAGATCGGCACCGAAGAGCTGCCACCAAAAGCCCTGCGCAGCCTGGCAGAAGCCTTTGCCGCGCAGGTCACTGCTGAACTGGATGCCGCTAACCTGAGCCACGGCGAGGTCAGCTGGTTTGCTGCGCCGCGTCGTCTGGCGCTGAAAGTCGCCAACCTGAGCGCCTCACAACCCGATCGGGAAGTAGAGAAGCGTGGACCGGCGATCTCTGCTGCGTTTGACGCTGACGGCAATGCGACCAAAGCCGCTGAAGGCTGGGCGCGTGGCAACGGCATTACCGTCGATCAGGCTGAACGTCTCGCCACCGATAAAGGCGAATGGCTGGTTTATCGCGCTCAGGTCAAAGGCGAAGCGGCCCAGGCGCTGCTGCCCGCAATGATCGCTACCGCGCTCAGCAAGCTGCCGGTGCCAAAACTGATGCGCTGGGGCAACAGCGATGTGCAGTTCGTTCGTCCGGTTCACACCGTGACGATGCTGCTGGGCGATGAGCTGATCCCAGGCACCATTCTGGGCATTAAGTCAGATCGGGTTATTCGTGGTCACCGCTTTATGGGTGAAAGCGAAATCACGCTCGACAACGCCGATCAGTACCCTGATGTGCTGGAAAAACGCGGCCAGGTCATTGCCGACTATCAGGTCCGCAAAGCGATGATTAAAGCCGATGCTGAAGCAGCAGCACGCCGTTTAGGCGGCAACGCTGATATCAGCGACAGCCTGCTGGAAGAGGTGACATCGCTGGTGGAGTGGCCGGTGGTCCTGACCGCGACCTTTGAAGAGAAATTCCTCAAGGTACCTGCGGAAGCGCTGGTCTACACCATGAAAGGCGATCAGAAGTATTTCCCGGTGTATGACAATGACGGCAACCTGATGCCGAACTTCATTTTCGTCACCAACATCGAATCCAGCGATCCGCGTCAGATTATCTCCGGCAACGAGAAGGTGGTACGTCCACGCCTGGCCGATGCGGAGTTCTTCTTTAATACCGACCGCAAAAAGCGTCTGGAAGATCACCTGCCGCGTCTGGAGACGGTGCTGTTCCAGAAAGAGCTGGGCACGCTGCGCGATAAAACCGATCGCATTCAGGCCCTGGCGGGCTGGATTGCCGGTGAAATTGGCGCAGATGTGAATCACGCCACCCGCGCGGGCCTGCTGTCGAAGTGTGACCTGATGACCAACATGGTCTTCGAGTTCACCGACACCCAGGGCGTGATGGGCATGCACTACGCGCGTCACGACGGCGAAGCCGAAGATGTGGCGGTGGCGCTGAATGAGCAGTATCAGCCGCGCTTTGCCGGTGACGATCTGCCGTCCAGCCCTGTCGCCTGTGCACTGGCGATTGCCGATAAAATGGATACGCTGGCCGGTATTTTCGGCATTGGTCAGCATCCAAAAGGCGACAAAGACCCGTTCGCACTGCGTCGTGCGGCGCTGGGCGTGCTGCGTATCATCGTTGAGAAGAACCTGCCGCTCGACCTGCAGACTCTGACCGAAGAAGCGGTGCGCCTGTATGGCAGCAAGCTGAGCAACGCCCGCGTGGTGGATGATGTGATCGACTTTATGCTGGGTCGCTTCCGCGCCTGGTATCAGGAAGAGGGTCACAGCATCGACACGCTGCAGGCGGTTCTGGCGCGTCGTCCGACCCGTCCGGCTGATTTTGATGCACGCATGAAAGCGGTGTCGCACTTCCGTACGCTGGAAGCAGCCGCAGCACTGGCGGCGGCGAACAAGCGCGTCTCTAACATTCTGGCGAAATCGACCGAAACGCTGAATGAGAGCGTGCAGGCGTCGCTGCTGAAAGAGAACGAAGAGATCCAGCTGGCGACCTTTGTCACTGCGCTGAGCAGCAAGCTGCAGCCTTACTTCGCTGAAGGTCGTTATCAGGATGCGCTGGTCGAACTGGCACAGCTGCGTACTGCGGTAGACAACTTCTTCGATAAAGTGATGGTTAACGCCGACGATCAGGCGGTGCGGGTTAATCGCCTGACGCTGCTGTCAAAACTGCGTGAGCTGTTCCTGCAGGTCGCGGATATCTCGCTGCTGCAGTAATGCTATTTGTTGTGCGAAAAAGGGACGAGCAATCGTCCCTTTTTTTATGGGATTTTTTTGGCCTGATGTCTTCAACTCATACCTGAGTGTGACCGCTATAGCGGCCATTTTTTAGGGTGCAAATGAATACGCTAAAGTGCTCAAACTGCCATTGCCGGTCATCAGGAATCGGCTGTTGTGATGCGCCAGATTATAAATGTTTCATATATATCAAATGTTTACTTGTTAATTTTTCTCCTGTCATACTCTAAATTTTTTCATCAATCCGGTGGTTAAGAAACCGCCCTAAAAATAGCCAGCCCTCTTGTTTTTCCCCTCTCCTGATGGATAATTCGCCAGAATTTACACCCGGTTACATTTAGTGAAATGGAATTTTCATGAAAAGGATTTGTTTATCGCTCTGTCATCCGCCAGTGCGTCTGCTCACCATGGTGGCAGGCGCGCTGCTCTGCTCTGCTTCCCCGCTGATGGCAGCCCCGCCAGCCGATAATCCCCGCGAAGAAGGCCAGGCGATTGAAACCGGGCAACAGTTGCGTCAGCAGATGCGTGAAAATAATTCTAAAAGGTGTTTAGATGAATGTCTCAAATATGGATATGCAGCAAAAACTTGAAGTTTCCATCACTAAGGCTGCAAAAATTCTGCCTGGTGATGTCGGTCAACAATTGTTGGCAATGCTGACCCCTCAAGCATTGGCCACAATGGCTGCAATAACTGGTTTATGGGCTGGTGCACACTTTTTTGGTATTGGTGAGTTAGCTGACCTCATTCTGATTGTGGCGGGTTGGGTTGCCGTAGGTGGTGTGGCTGCTGAGGCTTCAAAAAAGCTCTACGAATTCGGTAAGACAACATACAAAGCCAGAACTGAAAGTGATCTTGATGATGCGGCTGTCTGTTTAGCTGCAGCCATTACCATGATTGGCGTAGATACTGTGATGGCGATTTTACTGAAAAAGAACCCTCGCGACGCCTTCAGGCATTCATACAGAAATATACGTATGCCTAAATACAGCGCATCAGTGGGCCGCGCAATGAATGGCCCCCGAAACACTTCTTCATCCTGGCGGTATCGCCCAAAAATCCGCTTTACTGATAAGCAAAATGCCGGGTTAGGTTCAACTAATTTATGGGGTGACATTACTATTGGCAGAGCCTACGACCGCACAGTAAAAACAGCGGAACAAGCGGCTGAGGATGTTCTGGTGGCTATATATCATGAGCGGGTACATTCCTACATTGCGCCAAAGTTTTATCTGCTTCGGGAGCTTAGAGCCTTTATGCATATTAGCTCCTACAACAGGTCATATACTTTACGGTATCTGGAAGAAGCATTTGCCGAGATGGTTGGGCTAATGAGAGCGAAAGGGATGTCACCACGTTATGTTATTGATGGTTTCAAATTTCCGTTAACCAATAACTATGAGATTACCTTTACCGCACTTCGACATGAAGCAGCTGGCGTGCTTCTTGGGCCGGTTGTTGTAGGCGGTGCTATGTACAATGTCTATTATGGAATTCAGCAATGATAAACCTAGAAGACGCTAAGAACGCCGCTCGTGACTATGCATCCCGACATAAAGTGGGATGGAGTGAGAAATTTACTTTCATTAAAACGGCTTTTTATGATGGTGTTGAATGCTATATCGTTGAGACTTCTAGCGAAGATGTAGAAAACAAGTCATGGATGGAGATTGAGACCTCTACTCCCGTGAATATTTACGTCGATATGAAAACTGGAAAATGTTTTGGGCATCAGTTTGGTAATAGGGGTTTTAACAAGGGTATTTAATATCCTCAATCATTGACCAGATAATACCGTGTGGCCTGGCATGGCCTGGCCTAGCCTTTGCCGTAGACGGGGCCGCCCGCCATGACGGCGACACAGAACTTACGACGGGTGCTAACACATCGGGTCGCCCACTGTTACCGGCTGAGCTGGCTCTGACGTCGCTACAACAGCTGGAGAAGGTCGCCACAACCATCCCCAATAATGGTCTGTTCAGCCAGCATACCGCGGCGGGCAGCCCGTATCTGATCGTGACTGACGAGCGTTTTACCAGCAAGAGCAAATTTATCAGCAGCGACTATCTGCTTGAACGGGTGGGTTACGATCCGTCACAGGTGCATAAACGCCTGGGCGACGGTTTTTATGAGCAGCGTCTGGTACGCGAGCAGGTCCTGAAACTGACCGGCAGGCCTTCCGTTAACGGCTGGGATGCGATGGCGCAGTATCAGGAGCTAATGAACAACGGCTCTAAAGTGGCGCAGGATTTCCATCTGGTGCCGGGCGTGGCGTTGACGCCGCAACAGATTGCGGCGCTGCAACAGGATATCGTCTGGCTGGTCAGCGAAACGGTTGATACGGCAGACGGCCCTCAGACGGTGTGGGTGCCGAAAGTTTATCTGGCACAGACCACGCTGCGCCTGACTGGCGCGGGCGCGGTGATTGGCGGCGGTAATCTGCAGCTCTCGGCAGAGAGCGTGACCAATGCCGGTAACCTCTTTGCGGATCAGGCGCTCTCCATCGACAGCTGGCAGTTTCAGCACCTGGGCGGCGATATCAAGGCGGGCAGCATTGATGTGAAGGCGGAGACGCTGACGATCAGCACCGATCTGCAGAATGCCCTGCGTCAGGCGACGATGAGTGCTGGGGATATCAGCCTCAGTGGCACCGATATCCGGCTGCATGGCGCGAAACTCAATGCCACCAATAACCTCAGTCTGAGCGCGCGCAACAACCTTGAGATCGGTGCCGCGAAAAGCAGTCACAGCGGCAGCCTGAACGTTATCTCCGGGGCGATGGGCAACCGCACCAGCAGCGGCATAGAAGAAGCGGGCAGGCGCATGGCGCAGGTCAGCGGCGAGTGGCAGCAGGCGCAGGGCAGCGAGCTTAACGCCGGTGGCAATCTTCTGCTCTCGGCCGGTCGTGACCTGACGCTGACCGGTAGCCAGGCCAGCGCCTCCGGCTCCGCCCGGGTTCAGGCTGGCGGCGACATCCGCATCGGCGCTGAAACCACCACCAATACCACCCATCTTGAGGCCGACAGCCGGACCTCGTCGGTCAGCAACAGTCGCACGGAAGATCGTCTTTTGCTCAGCACCCTGAGCGGCGCTCAGGGTGTGACGCTGGTGGCGGGTAATAACCTGCTGGCCGAAGGCGCGCAGGTTGACAGTACCCAGGGCCGCATCGGCGTCAGCGCGCAGAACGTCACCATTAAAGATGCGCGGGCCAGCCTGCTCGATCAGGACAGCGAAAACAAGCGTGAGGGTAATACCCGCACCCATCGTGAAGAAGAAAGCGTGCGCGAGAGCAGCACCGGTAGCACCTTCAGCGGGCAGCAGGGCGTAACAGTGATTGGGCGCGAGGGCGACGTCACCGTGACCGGCAGTACGCTTCACAGCGAACAGGGCGCGGTCGGGCTTCAGGCGAAACAGGACGTGGTGCTCAACACCGCCACCGAACGTGAGTCACTCTATAGTGAAGAACGCTCAGAGAATAAAGGCCTGCTGAACAAAAGTAGCAGTCACAGCGTGACGCGGGACGTTACCACCCGTGAGAACGGCAGCCTGCTGAGCGGCGAAAGTGTCACGGTCATTGCCGGGCGCGACCTGACGGTGACCGGCTCGGCGGTGGCCGCAGACCAGGACGTCAGTCTGCGGGCCGGACGCGACGTGGAGATCGGCGCGGCAACCGAGACCGACAGCCACTACCAGCTGAAAGAAAAGAAAAAAAGCGGGCTGATGAGCAGCGGCGGCATCGGCTTCACCGTCGGCAAGCAGTCCACGCGGCACGAAATTGATGAGAAAGGCACCACCCAGAGCCAGAGCGTCAGCACCATCGGCAGCAGCCAGGGCAGCGTGGATATCACGGCGGGCAACCGGCTGCACGTCGGCGGCGCAGACCTGGTGGCGGGTAAAGACATGAACCTGACGGGCGACAGCGTAACTATCGACCCGGGCTTTGATTCACGCAGCCGTAAGGAAACCTTCGAGCAGAAACAGAGCGGTCTGAGCATCGCCCTGTCAGGCACGGCAGGCAGCGCGCTCAACACGGCGGTGAGCAGCGCGCAGCAGGCCAGGAAGGCGGGTGACGGGCGGGTCAGCGCGCTGCAGAACACCCAGGCGGCGCTGAACGGGGTGCAGGCGGCGCAGGCGGCTCAGATGGACGGGCTGAACACTGCCGCCGCGGACGCGCACAATGCCGCCGGCGACCTGAAGCCGGGGCAGGACGGCTATCAGGCGGGATCGACCAACACCATCGGCGTCAGCGCCTCGTACGGCAGCCAGTCGTCGAAAAGCGAAGCGCGTACTGAGAGCAGTCAGTCGCAGGGCAGTACGCTGACGGCGGGCCGGAATCTGACCGTCACGGCAACCGGCAAAAACGGTACGGCGCAGAGCGGCAACATCAGCATCGCCGGCAGCCAGCTGAAGGCGGGCGGCGACCTGAGCCTGGATGCGTCGCGGGACATTCTGCTGCAGTCGGCGCAGAACACGCAGAGCACCGACAGTAAGAACAGCAGCAAGGGCGGCAGCGTCGGTGTCGGCATCGGCGTGGGGTCGGGCGGCTACGGCATCAGCGTGTCGGCGAGCGTCAACGCGGCGAAGGGCAGCGAAAAAGGCAACGGGCTGACGCACAGTGAGACCACGCTGGACGCGGGCAACCGGCTCAGCCTGACCAGCGGGCGCGACATCACGCTCACGGGCGCGCAGGCCAGCGGTGAGAGCGTGAAGGTGGATGCGGGCCGCAACCTGACGCTGACCTCGGAGCAGGACAGCGACCGCTACGACAGCAAACAGCAGAGCGCCAGCGCGGGCGGCAGCTTCACCTTCGGCTCAATGACCGGGTCGGCGAACGTGAACGTGAGCCGGGATAAGATGCACAGCACCTGGCAGAGCGTGGCCGAGCAGACCGGTATCTTTGCCGGGAAGGGCGGCTTTGACGTCACGGTGGGTGAGCACACGCAGCTGAACGGCGCGGTCATCAGCTCAACGGCTACCGCCGATAAGAACAGGCTCGACACCGGCACGCTGGGCTTCGGCAATATTGATAACCACGCGGAATATGAGGTGGAGCACCAGAGCGCGGGCATGAGCACCGGCGGCGGCATTGGCGGTCAGTTCGCCGGGAACATGGCGAACGGCATGCTGGCGGGGCTGAACGACAGCGGCAGCGCGGACTCCACCACGAAGGCGGCGGTGAGCGAAGGCACGATAGTCATCCGCGACCCGTCGAAGCAGAAGCAGGACGTGGCAGAGCTGAGTCGCGACGTGGCGAACGCGAACCCGGGGCTGGACGTCATCTTTGATAAGGAGAAGGAGCAGAACCGGCTGAAGGAGGCGCAGCTTATCGGGGAAATCGGGGCTCAGGCGGGGGATATCGCACGGACGCAGGGCCAGATAGCGGGCCTGAAGGCGCAGCAGGATCCGGCGGCTCTTCAGGCGGCGCGTGAGCAGCTGTCGGCAAGCGGTAAGCCTTATACGGAAGCCGATATATCGCAGCGGGCGTATGACAACGCGATGAAGCCGTTCGGCACGGGTTCGTCGCTGCAGCAGGGCATCAGCGCAGTGACGGCGGCAGTGCAGGGCCTGTCGGGCGGGAACGTGGCGCAGGCGATAAGCGGCGCGTCGGCACCGTACCTGGCGGAAAAGATACACGAGCTGACCACGGACGCGAACGGTAAGGTTAATGTCCAGGCGAACCTGATGGCGCACGCGGTGCTGGGTGCGGTAACCTCGTACGCGGCGGGCAATGCTGCGCTGGCCGGAGCCTCGGGCGCGATGATGGGCGAATACATCGCGCAGCAGCTGTATCCGGGGGTTAAGCGCAGTGACCTGTCTGAGGAGCAGCGGCAGACGATAAGCGCGCTGGGTACGCTGGCGGCGGGTCTTGCGGGCGGCGTTGTGGGTGACAGCACGGCGGATGTTGTTGCGGGGGCTCAGGCGGGTAAAAATGCGCTGGAGTTCAACTCGCTGAGTGGTGACAAAGCCCGTGAAACGGCGAAGCAGGTAGCTGAATCGCTGAAGAGTCAGGTCAGGGAAAAGCTGGGTGAGGGCACAACCTCTTCCATCGCCAACGGCATTATTAATGCGCTTGCTGATACCGGCGATGCGGCATTAGGCGGAGCAGATTACGCTGCTGACGCAGCAATGGCGCTGGCGTCGTGCGCGACCGGGGACAGTTACTGCGGTACAGCGCTTAATGACCTGTCCGGTAAGAATCAGGCGGTGGCAGACAGCGTTAAAGCGCTGATGAGTAGTGATACCTGGTCTGCGGTTGCTGATACTATTAAGCAGGCATCCGAAGGGAACCAGGTAGCGCTGGAAGCAACCGGCGGGATGCTGGCCGGGATCATATTGCCGGGTAAAAAAGTCCCACATGTGCCTAATGCTGGAGCCGTAGGAAATATCGGCGAGTTTTTTAAACAGTCTGGCTTTGGCAGCGAAATTAAAGAATTATCTAAGAAAACTAGTAAGCAATATCAGGGGCAAGCTGTCTATAAAGCAAATAAATCGGTCGGTGATTATATTAAAAAGGGTGATCAATTTTACCTAGATGCTAAACATAAAGATCATATTGAGGTTTTTGATAGTACAGGGACAAAAGTAAAAGCAGTCCTTAATCTTGATGGTTCGTTTAATGATGCAAAAACTAAGGCAGCCAGAGCTGAAGGACGGAGGTTACCCAAATGATTGATATTAGTATGCTGGATAAATTCAAAGATGCTTATCTGGAGTTATTAAAACAGAGGTCATCAGAAGAGCTTGATGCAGACGATATTTACTTATCAGAAGATTATTCAATTGTTGAAAGTATTCAGAGAGATATAAATAATCTTAACTTGACAATTGAACTTTTTTTTAATGCGAAAGAAAATAATGACGAGTTAGCAATACAGGCAGCGTTGCTACGTATATCAACTTTCTTATCAGGAATATATGGCGTTTTTTATCAGGCAGGGGAGGATGTTGATAGATTTACCCTGCTTCCAAATACAGAAGATTTTCCTGAAAATTATAAGATCCCAGAGCATTACAACTATCCTGTTAAATAGTAAAAACCCCAGCCAACTGGTTGGGGTTTTTACTTTATAAGTCAGCCAGTTATCCCTCAGTCGCCAGCTGGACGATCAGCTGCCCCGGCCCGGTGATCACCTCGATCTTCTGCCCGGTCGTAAAGCCCATCGCCGGGCGTGAGCTGACGGTGGCCGCCGATCGGGACGTCAGTCTGCGGGCCGGGCGCAATGTGGAGATTGGCGCGGCGACCGAGACCGACAGCCACTACCAGCTGAAAGAAAAGAAAAAAAGCGGCCTGCTGGGCAGCGGCGGCATCGGCTTCACCATCGGCAGGCAATCGGGGCTCAGGCGGGAGATATCGCACGGACGCAGGGCCAGATAGCGGGCATGAAGGCGCAGCAGGACCCGGCGGCTCTTCAGGCGGCGCGTGAGCAACTGGCGGCAAGCGGTAAGCCTTATACGGAAGCCGATATATAGCAGCGGGCGTATGACAACGCGATGAAGCCGTTCGGCACGGGTTCGTCGCTGCAGCAGGGCATCAGCGCGGTGACGGCGGCGGTGCAGGGCCTGTCGGGCGGGAACGTGGCGCAGGCGATAAGCGGCGCGGCGGCACCTACCTGGCGGAAAAGATACACGAGCTGACCACGGACGCGAACGGTAAGGTTAATGTCCAGGTGAACCTGATGGCGCACGCGGTGCTGGGTGCGGTAACCTCGTACGCGGCGGGCAATGCTGCGCTGGCCGGAGCCTCGGGCGCGATGATGGGCGAGTACATCGCGCAGCAGCTGTATCCGGGCGTTAAACGTAAAGACCTGTCTGAGGAGCAGCGCCAGACGATCAGTGCGCTGGGGACGCTGGCGGCGGGTCTGGCGGGCGGCGTGGTTGGTGACAGCACGGCGGATGCGGTGGCGGGTGCGCAGGCGGGTAAGAACGTGGTTGAAAACAATAATCTTGCACTGGTTGCGCGTGGTTGTGCCGCACTTTCACCGTGCCGGAATGAGGTTGCAGAGCAGTTGCTGGAGATTGGTGCGAAAGCCGGAATCACAGGACTTGCCGGAGTGGCCATTAAAGATGTAGCTGATAAAATAACCTCCGACGAACTGGAGCATCTTGTTACCCTGCAAATGATGGGTAACGACGAGATCACAAGAAAGTATCTCAGTTCGCTTCATGATAAATACGCGCCTGTTCATACCGGTGGTGACCAGATAGCTGGGTCAGGTCCAGCCAACACAGGTGGAAATCAGCAGTTAGATCCAAATGATACGCCGACCAACACTGGTAATAATCAGGCTTCAGGACAGGGAGCTACTAATACCGGTAATACGGAAGGAAAACCTGATACTGTTGGGAATATCTTAGTCAATCCGGGAGCTGATCCTCTCACGAAGAAAGACATAGTTTATCTTTCAGAGAATTCAAACAGCAAGATAGATACTGTCATTAATGAGACCTTATCTGGTAAGAAAAACTTCACCAGTTCAACAGCTTTGAGTTCAGATGAAGCGTTAGCTGCTGGTTTAAAATTCTTAGGAACGGGATATAAAGAGATTGGAAAACCAGGATCTGGTGTTTACCATAGTGCTGATGGGACAAAAGAATTTAGGATTGACTCAGGTTCAATTGGTGGTGCCCATGCGCCGGGAGTTCCACACGTACATTTTGGTGTAAAAAATCCTACAACAGGCAAGTATATTTCGAACAACCATGTTCCTTATAAAGACTAAGGAAGCAAAATGCTCTTAAAGAAAGGCATCGTTAATGATGGCGAATATGCTGGATGGGAAATCCAAATTGTCGATGATACAGAGGGTGAAACAGGAGGGTTCTACCTAATTTTAAGTAGCGGAGAGGCTGAGGTTTTTGATTATTGGTTTGAGAAAAGACAGTTCCTAGATAATCAGTTAGCTGATTTTAATGTGGAATGGAATTAGTACAAAAATCCCGGCCAGTTGGCCGAGATTTGTGCTTTTACGCCCTAAAAACCCCATCCTCCCGCCGCCATGACCGACGTGCGCCGGGTGCAGCGGTGGCCTCCTGTTGTTCAGCGTCGGTAATATCGGACTCGATGATCCAGTCGCCATCCATCATCTATTCACCATACCGATATCGACCAACTGGTATCTTCAATCGTAGGTAAAGTGAGGGACAGGAAATTTTTTGTCATTACCGCCATGCCGTGGCGGTAATGACAAAATAACCTGGTCTGGGCTTCGCCCCGAGACCCCAAAGTGGATCAGGTTGAACGGCCCACTTAAAAAACAGGCTTTCCCGTCAATAATCAACTCGCCATTACCCCTGAAAGCGTTTACCCTGGCGCTATGTCCGTAATAAGTATTCGGGAAGTAATATTAAAAATAGCTAATTCTATTCAATGATTGTCTTTGAGTAGATTATTTATCAGAACTCACTATTATTGACCTGTCAGTGAATAACTTATATTTAGCAACCTGAGTTGTCATATCACGGCGCATGATGCAGTAAGGTTAATGGGAACGATAATGGCTGGGTGTTTTTAGCAAAAATCCAATAAGTGATGTTAATTGAATAATGATCCTGCAGAACGATTAAATATTATTGTATAGCGTAAGCGTTTCAGGATGTTGTAGAATCACACACTTATTAAAAGGTTAATATAAATAAAAGACGATTGATTCAAGTGATTTTTTGTATCAAATGAATGATCTGCTCAGGAAGCAGGAAGGGTGAAATGAATAAGGATGTGAGGATCACCGTATCAAAGGGACGATTCAAAAAAATACGCGAATGGAATCGAAGAAAAAACTACTATCTCAAAGAGGTGAAACTCGAGGCAAGAATGTCTATTGCAAAGCTTCTGTGGGATAAACGGAAAAAGGTCTCCTTTGAACCTGACTCCGTGAAAACTATACTGCTTGTTCGCAATGAAGGAAAAGTGGGTGATATCATCGTTTCGATGCCACTCATCAGGTCACTTCATCAGGCTGGCTATGCAGTAGATTTGCTGGTAACTGAAGCCTGTTACGACGTAATAAAATACAGCCCTTTTATCAGGCATATTTATAAGTCAGGAACTTGCAGTTATAACCATTACCTGAAGTCTTTTTATCATACCGTTTCAAAAGCAACGATGAAGAAGCTAAATAGAAATAAGTATGATCTGATTATCGATCCTTGCTTATCCGAAACGCCGGTGCATCGGATGAAGTTATTTCGGGATATCAATGCCAGATTCGTTATTGGCCTAAATAAGGAATCTGACATCAGCCATTACACAGTTTCGGTTCCCTATAAAAATGAAAAGCAGCATGTTACAGAGTTACTTTCTTTGATAAGTAAAAGCATTGGCGTTAAAGCGACAGGCAATTTCACTTACAGTCTTCATTTTCCTGATGTTGTGCTTGAAGAGGTGAGGCACTTTCTTAGTCCCTGGGAAAATAAGAAAAAAATTCTTATTAATGCTTTTGCTGGCACGCCGGAAAGGAACTTCTCACAACAGCAATTGCTGAAAGTTATTAATATGATTAATAATAACAGCAGAGAGGTGAAAATCATCACCTTGGATCATCGTAATGAAATAGCGGTGCCGCTTCCTGAAAATGTTGTGAAAAATCCCTTTTATACTTTGCATCATGTGATGGCATTAATTAAAGAATCGGATATGGTGATAACGCCAGATACATCAATTGTACATATCTCTGCTGCGTGGAAAAAACCTCTTATCGCCGTTTACAAAAATGCGCCTAATAATAATATGTGGGCGCCAGGCTATGAAAACGCAAGCCACATCATTGTTCATGATGATAAAACATCCGATGCTGAGAATATCCCTGAGCGTATTTTTAAAGAGGTAATCCGCAGGAATTTATTGGGCAAGCGTGAGGTGAAAATCCAGAAATCTGTATCGGTGATCGAGTTGAAAGAACCTGTTTGTACCCACGGTTATCATGCTCCCGACTACTGTATCGCCTCCTCTGATCAGCTCTGTTGCTGACCAGCAGATAAAGCGTCCTGCCGTGCCAGACACCATTGTCCTTCTTAAGTGGGCTGGCTTAGAAAGCTCTCACGCCGCAGCGGCACCCTATCCTGCAGAGCAGATACATACGCTGACTATCACGAAAGGGGCTGACAGAAAAGATGTGGTGAAATACTGAAGCAAACCTGATTGTGCATGCGGTGGTGGGTATGCTCGTAGGTAAAAATTTGCCTGAAAACAATAACCTTTAATCCCAAAAAGCCAGGTAATAAACTGCGAGTCGTCTCTGAAAAACCCATTATTTTTCCGGCAGATTTTGTGTGGTTTTCTATTCCTGAATCCCTCTTCAGCTCCTTTAAACAGCCAGCTATTCAATCTTTAAGTCCAGGTTATGCACATTATAATCTGTATGGTTTTTACACTGTCCGATAATGACAGTGCCTGAACCGCTGATAAGATGTGCTATCGCGCTGTTGAAAACCGGATACCCTCGACGACATCTGTAAGTCCCCAATTCTCAGGAGAGAGCGACACAACAGAGTGTGAAACTGACAGCTGCCAGAAAGGTGAGTATGATTAAATCCTATCAGGCAGAAGAAAGAGGTTACCCATGAGAACAACACAACAGATGAGTATCACGCTGCCCAATGAAATGGCAGCACAGGTTAAGGCACGTGTTGCCAGCGGCGAATATGCATCGGAAAGCGAAGTGATCCGTGAAGGATTGCGTGCGCTGATGGCACGGGATCATGCCGTGGAACAATGGCTGCATGAAAAGGTAGTGCCCGCCTGGGAAGCACTTCAAAGTGGCGAAACACAAAGCCTGAGCGCTAACGACCTCAGGAACAGACTGAAAGCGGAACACAGGAAGGCGACCGGGGAGGAGTAATGGTTTACAGGGTGGTGTTCGCACCAGAGGCGCAGGAACAACTGGCAGAACTTTACCGTTATATCGCGCAAGCAGCGACACCCTATACCGCTTTAAACTTTACGGAAAACGTCATCGATTATTGTGAGTCTCTTGCACAGTTCCCACATAGAGGGAACTGTCGTGATGATCTTCTGCCAGGACTGAGAATCACCAATTACCGCAGACGGACAATAATTGCTTTCATGCTGTCTGAGAAAACAGTGAGTGTTTTAGGCATATGGCATGGCGGGCAGGATTATGAAAATGACCTGTCTGGAGACGAAATTGACTGAGTTGTCAGACCAGCAGGCCGATTATATTTTTCCTGTGCAGCGTAACAAAATGTCGCTTCCATGCCTGCCCGGGGCGCTTTGATAGTTATTTCGCCTGACCCATCACGCCGCAGGCGGCGTCGTCCGCGCAAAGCTCTCGCGCTGAAACAGCGTTTCCGCCAGCTTCACCAGCGCCGGTCGTTCGACACACCAGTTCGGCACTACGCGACGGAAATTGAGGTAGCCGATCATGCAACCGGTGGCGATATCCGCCAGATTGAGCTGTCCGTTGTTAAGCCATTTCCCCTCTGCCGCCTTCGCTTCCAGCATGTCGAGGCTGCGCTGAATCTTTTCACGATTGCGCAGCAGCACCTCTTCCGACTGTTGATCACCCGGTCGCATCTGCTCGCGCACGATTACCAGCGCGGCATCGCTGACGCCATCCGCCAGCTTCTCCAGCTGACGGATGTTAAGCGATTCAAGCGGATCGGCAGGCAGCAGAGCAGGCTCCACACCACGCAGTTCCAGAAACTCCGCAATGATGCTGGAATCGAACCAGATTTGCTTATCGTCAGCGACCAGCGCCGGAACTTTGCCCAGCGGATTGTAGTGCGGCACGTGGCTGTCATCGCTGTAAGGCGATGCGTTAACGAATTCAAAAGTAATGCCTTTTTCCAGCATGATAATCGAAATCTTACGCACAAACGGGCTGGTATAGCTGCCAATCAGTTTCATCGGGTTCTCCAGAGTCAGTGACTATTCGCCAGGAAACATAAAGGGATTGAGACTGCTGCGTGCGAAGCCTTCCTGCTCCATTCTGGCATCCAGTATCAGCGATGCCAGGTCATCTGCCACCGGTTCAATGGCCGGATCTTTCTCCTGATAGAGCATCTTCAGGTAAGTGCCGCAGTCGCCACAGCTCTCTGCTTTCACCGCCGCCCGTTCGCTGTCGATCGACCAGTAGTGCAGATCACGGGACTGTTCGCACTGGGTACATTTGCTGCGCACCACATGCCATTCACTTTCGCACAGATTACAGTGCAGATAGCGCGCGCCTTCATGACTGCCCATATGCACCACGCTGGCGACTGGCATACTGGCGCAGACCGGACAGAACTGACGCTGATCGCCCATCTCAGCGCGTGCTTTACCTGGGATCAGGGCCGCCATCTGCGCCCAGTAGAGCGAAAGCGCCGCCCAGATAAAGGGTGCTTTGTCGCTGCTGACCAGCGCATACTCGCCGGTAAACAGCGCGCTGGCCAGCGTTTCCAGCTCGGTGGCGGACGCCTTCTCCAGATTCTCCAGCACCGCCAGTGCCTGACCGCTCATCTCTGGCTTCAGCTCGGCAATCAGTGAATGCAGTAGTCGCTGCCAGTGGGGATCGCGCGGCAGGGTATGAATATTCAGCGGCGGCTTACCCTCGCTGGCGCTCTGCGTCAGGCGGGCATGCAGGTCGATGTGCAGCGGATGGTCATACAGCACAATCTCCTGCGCTTCAGCGATCACCGCCGCAAAGCGCAGGTAGTCGCCGAGTGGGTTTTTCGCCGCCAGGTCACGCAGTCGCGCAGCACGACGGCTGTATAAATTTTTCAGCCGTGGAAAAAGTAACGGCGGAATCATCTCCGCCGTTGTCTTTTCGCCTTTCTCCAGCTGATCTTGCGGGATTATGCGAATACTCATCAGGGGCGTTTTTCCTGTTTTATTGGCGGATTACGCTGCTCGCGATACCAGCGAGGATGGTGCTGCCTGGCCCATTCGGCGCTGACCCAGCCTTCCACCATCGCGGTCAGTGTGCCTTTGACCCACAACGCAGCATAAATGTGCACCATAATGACGATGATCAGCGCCACCGCTGACACCGAATGTACCACCAACGCCAGACGAATCAGCGGAATGGCGAAGGCATCGGCAAAGTAAGGTCGCCAGATCACGATGCCACTGGCAAGCAGCAACACTAAGCTGATAATAGCAGCCCAGAACACACACTTCTGACCAAAGTTATATTTACCGGTATCACCCACCTCTTCATTCAGCGCAATCCGATGAATGTTTCTGGCCCAGTAAAGGTCATCGCGATTAATCAGGTTGTGTTTCCAGTAACGCAAAAACATCAGCATAAAAGCAACGAACATCACCACGCCGACAAAAGGATGCAGAATACGCGCCAGCTGTGGTGTGCCAAATATCTGCATCAGCCAGTTGAACGACGGAAAGAAAAACCCTAATCCGCTTAACGCGGCCATGACAAAGCAAATCGCGACAATCCAGTGATTGATGCGTTCGGGTGCGCGGTAACGCACCAGATGATCGGGCTTTTTCATTATTTGCGCTCCTCAGGGTGATCGTCGTTGTCGTCGTGCTCTTCAGTGACGCGATTCGGGCCAACGCCAACATAGTGAAAAATAGAGGCGGCGAACGTAGCGGCAAAACCCACCGCCGCCAGCGGTTTCCAGATCCCCTTCCAGAAGGTCACCGTCGGGCTGATGCCCGGGTTAGCAGGCAGCCCGTGGTAGAGCTGAGGCTTGTCGGCATGATGCAGCACATACATCACGTGGGTGCCGCCCACGCCTTCCGGGTTGTAGAGGCCAGCCTGCGCAAACCCGCGCGACTTCAGCTCCGCTACACGTTCCTCCGCCAGCGTCAGCATGTCGCTTTTGCTGCCGAAATGAATGGCGCCGGTCGGACAGGTCTTCACACAGGCAGGCTCCTGGCCGACGCTGACGCGATCCACGCACAGGGTGCATTTGTAGGCGCGGTTATCCTCTTTGTTGAGCCGCGGCACGTTGAACGGGCAACCCGCAATGCAGTAGCCGCAGCCGATACACTGCTCAGACTGGAAATCGACGATGCCGTTGGCGTACTGAATAATGGCACCTGCCGACGGACAGGCTTTCAGGCAGCCGGGATCGGCGCAGTGCATGCAGCCATCTTTGCGAATCAGCCAGGCCAGCTTGCCGTTCTCTTCAACTTCCGAGAAGCGCATCACCGTCCAGGATTTGGCGGTCAAATCGGTAGGGTTGTCATAGACCCCGATGTTATGACCGACTTCATCGCGGATGTCGTTCCATTCGGAGCAGGCGACCTGACAGCCTTTGCAGCCAATACAGGTGGTGACGTCAATAAGCTTCGCGACTTCACGCTGGTGATCGCGCGCCTGTGGCGGTGGGGTAAAGCCGTTGGTCGCTGAGCGACGGATAATATCTTGTGATTGATAAGCCATTGTCATCTACCGTTACGCTTTTTCCACTTTCACTAAAAATCCCTTGTATTCCGGGGTCTGCGAGTTGGCATCGCCAACCGACGGCGTCAGCGTATTGGCGAGGAAGCCTTTACGCGTGGTGCCTTCAAAGCCCCAGTGACAGGGAATACCCACGGTATCAACCGGCTTGCCGTCAATCATCAGACGCTGCAGACGACGTGTTACCACCGCTTTGGCTTTGATATAGCCACGGCGCGACGAGACTTTGATGCTGTCTCCGGCCTTGATGCCTTTCTCCTCTGCCAGTTCGGTGCCGATTTCAACAAACTGCTCCGGCTGCGCAATCGCGTTCAGCAGGGCATGTTTGGTCCAGTGGCGGAACAGTTCGGTGATGGAATAGGTGGTGGCGACGCAGGGATAGTCAGCGGCCTCGCCCAGTTGCGCGGCGTCGCTGCTGAACAGTCGAACGACCGGACTATGACGCTGCTGCGGATTCATAGGATTGTCGGCGAGCGGGCTTTCCATCGGTTCGTAATGTTCCGGGAAGGGGCCGTCGGCCATCTTATCGAGCGCAAACAGGTGGCCAAGACCATCGGGCTGCATGATAAACGGACCGGCCTGCTGCTGCGGCGACAGCGTTACCGGATAATCCGGCACGTCGATGCCGTGCCAGCGAGTGCCATCCCACTCAATCAGGCGGCGCTGCGGATCCCAGGCTTTACCCTGCGCATCGGCGGAGGCGCGGTTATAGAGAATGCGGCGGTTAGCCGGCCACGCCCAGGCCCAGCCGGAGACCGCGCCCAGCCCCGATGGATCGGCGTTGTCGCGTCGTGCCATCTGGTTGCCTTCCGGCGTCCAGCTGCCGCTGTAGATCCAGCAGGCGCTGGCGGTGGTGCCGTCGTTACGCAGCTCTGAGAAGCCGTTGAGCTGCTGGCCTTTTTTCAGCAACAGCTTGCCGTTGGCGTCGTAAATGTCGGCCAGCGCCTGACCGTTGTTCTCCTGCGCCACCTCTTCCGGCTCAGGATTAGACGGATCGCGGTAGTCCCAGCGCATTGCCATCAGCGGCTCTGGGGCTGCACCGCCTTCCAGGCGATAGAGCGCGCGCAGACGCATGAACAGATTGCCGAGAATTTTACCGTCGTGCAGCGCTTCAGCGGGCGGCTCCGCAGCCGCCCAGTGCCACTGCAGCCAGCGTGACGAGTTAGCCACCGATCCCGACTCTTCAGCGAAGCAGGAAGAGGGCAGACGGAACACTTCGGTCTGGATTGTCGACGGATCGACGTCATTAAACTCGTCGTGATGCTGCCAGAAGCTGGCGGTTTCGGTGCGAAGCGGATCGATCACCACCATATATTTGAGGCGGGATAGTGCCCGGACCGCTTTATTTTTGTCCGGGAAGGCGGCCAGCAGGTTGAAGCCCTGAATCAGGCAACCGTTCAGCGCGCCCTGTTCCATCATCTCCGCCTGCGCCATGCAGTCATAACTCTTATCCCACTTCGGCAGCCAGTCGTAGCCCCACTGGTTTTCTGCGGTGGCCTTATCGCCGTAGAAACTCTTCATCAGGCTGACGAAAAATTTGTCGGTGTTCTGCCAGTAGTTGACCTGATCCGGCAGTGTCGCAACCGGCGTGGCCTGCTGCAGGTAGGTTGCCAGCGTGGTCATTTTCTCTGAGGGCAGTGGCAGATAGCCCGGCAGACTCTGCGCCAGCAGGCCGAGATCGGTGTAGCCCTGCACGTTGGAGTGGCCGCGCAGCGCGTTAATACCGCCGCCTGGCATCCCGATATTACCCAGCAGCAGCTGAATCATCGCCGCCGTGCGGATAATCTGCGAACCGTTGGTGTGGTGAGTCCAGCCCAGCGCATAGAGAATAGTCGCGGTGCGATTCGGCACACAGGTGGAGGCCAACTGCCTGCACACCGCAATAAAGGATTCCTGCGAAGTGCCGCACAGGCGCGTCACCATTTCCGGGGTGTAACGGCTGGCATGGGTTTTCAGCAGATTCAGCACGCAGCGTGGGTGAGTGAAGCTCTCATCGCGTCTTGCATGGCCGTTTTCATCCAGCTCATAGTGCCAGCTCTGACGATCGTACTGACGGGTTTCAGCATTGTAACCGCTGAACAACCCGTCGCTGAAGCTGAAGCCTTCGCTGACAATCAGTGCGGCATTGGTGAAGGCGCGAACATACTCCTGCTGAATCTGATTGTGTTGCAGCAGATAGTTGATCACCCCCATCAGGAAAACCACATCGCTGCCGGCACGCAGTGGCGCGTAGAGATCGGCGACCGCCGCAGAGCGGTTAAAGCGTGGATCGACCACGATGACCTGCGCATTGTTATGAGTTTTGGCTTCAATCACCCATTTAAAGCCAACCGGATGCGCCTCGGCGGGGTTGCCGCCCATGATCATCACCACATTGGCGTTTTTGATGTCGTTCCAGTTATTGGTCATTGCACCACGACCAAAGCTGGGGGCCAGCGCGGCCACGGTCGGGCCGTGACACAGGCGCGCCTGATTTTCCAGCGCCAGAATACCCAGCGAGCGGGCAAATTTCTGATCGAGCAGGCCGGTTTCATTACTGGCGGCGGAAGAGCAGAGCATGGCGGTAGTCGGCCAGCGGTTTACCGTGACGCCAGCGGCATTGGTGGCCTGGAAATTGGCATCGCGATCCTGCTTCATCAGGCGGGCTATGCGGTCAAATGCCTCATCCCAGCTGATGCGCTGCCATTTATCCGAGCCTGGCGCGCGGTATTCCGGGTATTTCAGGCGCTGTTCACTGTGAATAAAGTCGAGCACGCCCGCGCCTTTGGGGCAGAGCGATCCACGACTGACCGGATGGTCAGGATCGCCTTCAATATGGTAAATCGAGGCGCGGGCATTTTTAGCGCCATCACCCAGGCTGTAAATCAGCATGCCGCAGCCGACTGAGCAGTAGGTGCAGTTATTACGTGTCTCTCTGGCGCGAATGAGTTTGAACTCTCTGACGCTGGCTAAGGCTGTGGTGGGGGCAAAACCGAGTAACGCCGCGCTGGTGCCCGCCAACCCGCCAGCACAGATTTTGAAAAAACTCCGTCTGTTAATTTGCATTTTATCGTTCTTCTTTATTGGCTCCATTGCGAAGCCTTGCAAAATAGCAGCCCTATCTGCCTGTAAGTTGACCAGGGTCAACAGGTTAGTCATTAGTAATTCTTTTTCTAAATTTTGTTAAAAATCCTCGGCAACCAATCCCCGGCGCAAGCAGATTTCCCGTAGCGGCAGATAATTACTGTTGTTTTATGCTTACCGATGTTAAAGCCTGAAAGATACCCATTCTCATTCTGCCCGCCAGCAGGCGTGGCTGCGCCTTTCCCGATGAGAAAACCGCATGAATTGCCCCGCTGTTTATTTGCGCCGCACCGGGCCAGAAGGCAAAATTAGTCTGCGTCTGATCACCGCTGTGCAGCCGTACTGACTGTCGCATTTCATTATTTATTAACAACAGGTCGTACTTTTTGAAAGCTATCCAGCCTGACTCAGGCGAAGATTTAACAATTCAGGCCGGCGTCAGCAGAACGCAGGTATGGCAGCGTGCCGATTTGACCGCAGCAGAGTCTGACTGGCTGGCGGACGAGGTGCCGGTGGCGCTGGTTTACAACGGCATCTCTCACGTGGTGATGATGACCACGCCCAAAGATCTGGAGGAGTTTGCGCTGGGTTTTTCGCTGTCAGAGGGCATTATCGACGCGCCAGGCGACATTTTCGGCATGGACATCGTGCCGGGCTGTCACGGCATTGAGGTTCAGATTGAGCTTTCCAGCCGTCGTTTTATGGCGCTGAAAGAGCAGCGTCGTGCGCTGGCAGGCCGTACCGGCTGCGGCGTGTGTGGCGTTGAACAGCTGGACCAGATTGGCAAGCCGCTCTCTCCGCTGCCGTTTACCCAGACCTTTGCGCTGGATCAGCTGGATCGGGCGCTGGGCCAGCTGAAAGCGTATCAGCCGGTCGGACAGAAAACCGGCTGCACCCATGCTGCCGCGTGGATCCAGCCTGATGGTCAGCTGGCCGGTGGCTGTGAAGATGTGGGTCGCCATGTGGCACTGGATAAGCTGCTGGGCTATCGCAGCCAGGCTGCGTGGGGGCCAGGCGCGGTGCTGGTCTCCAGCCGCGCCAGCTATGAAATGGTGCAGAAGTCCGCCATGTGCGGGGTTGAGATCCTGTTCGCAGTCTCGGCAGCGACCCGCCTGGCGGTTGAGGTGGCTGAGCGCTGCAATCTGACGCTGGTCGGATTCAGTAAACCTGGACGCGCTACGGTTTACAGCCATCCTCAGCGACTGCGTTAAACTACCATCACCTCTGGCAACGTCTGCTGCAACGCCTCAAGGGCGGCACTGTTGTCGCCGCCACTATCCGTAATCAGCAGGTTGATCGCCGGTGACGGCGCGTAAACCGTGCGGCTGACTACCCCCAGTTTGGTGTGATCGGCCAGCAGATAGCAGGAAGTGGATTGCTGCACCATCGCCCTGGCGATGGCCGCTTCGTGCGGATGAAAACTGCTGGCACCGCAACCCGCCTCAATGCCGACCGGTGACAGCAGCGCCACATCGGCGCGATAGCGGATAATCTCACCCACGGTGATTTCGCCACGCGTCTGTTGCGCACCCGCCGACATCATCCCGCCCAGCAAAATGATCTGATTATTCAGCGGCTGATCTTCTTCTCCGGCGCTCAGCGCCAGCGCGGCCTGCAGGCTGTTGGTCACAATCGTCAGGCCGGAAAGGGCGTGCAACTCCTCTGCCAGCAGCGTGGTGGTGCTGCCCGCATCCAGAAACAGCGTCTGTCCGGGCTGCAGCAACTGCGCAGCGGCGCGGGCGATGGCGCGCTTCTCCCGGGTCTGGGTACTGCGGCGTTCCGTCAGCGGCGGTTCAGCCCGCGTTTCAATCGCCACCAGCCCGCCGTGAACGCGGCGCGCCAGACCCAGCGCTTCCAGCTCAATGATATCGCGGCGCGCGGTTTCGCGTGAGACCCCCAGCTCCCTGATAATGCGCTCGGTACTCACCTGGTTAAGCCGGGTCAGTAAGGCACGGATGCGATGAAGGCGCGTTTCCTGCAGCATAGAGGTTTCCTTTTAAAGCGCGAAGATCACGGATGATACGCCAGTGAAGCGAAAGATTCCGTCTGAATCAGGGAGCAAGCTTAGCGTGGCGATCTGCCTGCGTCATGTGTATTTTATTGCATTTGTGTATTTGGTTGCATTTTAGATTCAGGCAGGCATGATAAAGGCGTCAGCTCTTCCTTCTTCATCCTTGTAACGGGAGTCATTATGGCCACGCGTTCCACCATTATGGATACCAACAGTTTCCGTGCCGAACATGCCGATGCACTCGACAGCGAGACGCGCAAACTGACCGATAAACGCAGCAAAGTGCTTGGCGAATCTTATCGCCTGTTCTATCGCAAACCGGTGCATCTGGTGCGGGGTGAAGGGCAATATCTGTGGGATGCGGCGGGCGATAAATATCTCGACGTCTACAACAACGTGGCGAGCATCGGGCACTGCCATCCGGCAGTGACTGAGGCGGTGACGCAGCAGATGAAAATGCTGAATACCCACACCCGTTACCTGCATGAAAATATTCTGGATTACAGCGAAGCGCTGCTGGCGACCACGCCTGAGGCGATCGATCGCGCGATGTATATGTGCACCGGATCGGAAGCTAACGACCTGGCGATTCGCGTGGCGCGCGCCTTTAGCGGCGGCAGCGGGATTATTGTCAGTAAAGAGGCCTATCACGGCACCAGTGAGCTGACATCCGGCGCTTCTCCGGCGCTGGGCAGTGGACAGCCGCTGGCGCCCACCACGCGGCTGGTGATGCCACCGGATGCGTATCGTGTGGACGCGCCTGACCTGGGCGACTGGTTCGCTGACCAGATTCAGCAGCAGATTGATGATATGGCGGCGCACGGCATTAAATTTGCCGGTTTCCTGGCGGACTCAATCTTCTCCTCAGACGGCGTGCTGCCCGATCCGCGCGGCTTCCTGAAAAAAGCGGTCGAGGTGGTGCATGCCAACGGCGGCATCTTTATTGCCGATGAAGTGCAGCCTGGTTTTGGCCGTACCGGCGACGCGTTCTGGGGCTTTGGCCGCCACGATGTGGTGCCTGACATCATTACCACCGGCAAGCCAATGGGCAACGGCATTCCGGTTTCCGGCCTGCTGGCAAAAAGTGAAGTGCTGGCCGCCTTCAGCGACTCAGTTCCCTACTTCAATACCTTTGGTGGTAATCCGGTCGCGATGGCGGCGGCGCAGGCGGTACTGAAAGTGATCACCGAAGAGGGGTTACAGGAACACAGCCGCGTGGTCGGCGCGAAGCTGCTGGCGGAGCTACGAACCCTGATGGATCGCTATGAGTGCGTGGGGGATGTGCGCGGTGCCGGACTGTTTATCGGTTTTGAGCTGGTCACCGATCGTCACAGCAAAACGCCGGACAAAACGCTGGCGCTGGATTTAATCGAGAAGCTGCGTGAACATCGCGTGCTGACCTCGGTCGCCGGCCCGTATGGGAATGTGCTGAAACTGCGTCCGCCACTGGCGTTCCAGGAAGGGGATATCGACTGGCTGGTCGGCGCGCTCGACAGCGGGCTGCGCGAACTGGGCAGGTAACGCGCAGGGCAGGGCAGATGCGGCGTTCGGGCGGGATGAGTGCCTGCTGGTGGTGCTGGCAGAGTGCTTCGCTCTCCCTGTCTGATAAAGCTGAAAAGGCGGAGTCAGCAGCAGCATGCTGTAAAAACAACGGGTTGCTTTTGCCAGATTTCTCAAATCCTTATGGTTAATAGGGCATTGATTACCCTTTTACGCTACATGAATTTAACTATAATGATTCGACTGCTTACGCGGCACGTCCCGAATTCGTCGTGCTGCTCAAACTAAATGGAGAGGAAGAACATGAGTTATTCACTGCCATCCCTGCCTTACGCATACGACGCACTGGAACCGCATTTCGACAAGCAGACGATGGAAATCCATCACACCAAACATCACCAGACCTACGTGAACAACGCTAACGCGGCGCTGGAAGGCACTGAATTTGCCAATCTGCCGGTAGAAGAGCTGATCACCAAACTGGATCAGCTGCCAGCAGACAAAAAAGGCCCACTGCGTAACAACGCAGGCGGCCACGCTAACCACAGCCTGTTCTGGAAAGGCCTGAAAACCGGCACCACGCTGCAGGGCGACCTGAAAGCGGCTATCGAGAAAGATTTCGGTAGCGTGGAAAAATTCCAGGAAGAGTTCGAGAAAGCGGCTGCGACCCGTTTCGGCTCAGGCTGGGCGTGGCTGGTTAAAAAAGGCGACAAACTGGCTGTGGTATCTACCGCAAACCAGGACAACCCGCTGATGGGTGAAGCGGTTGCTGGCGTTTCTGGCTTCCCAATCATCGGTCTGGACGTGTGGGAACACGCCTACTACCTGAAGTATCAGAACAAACGTCCTGATTACATCAAAGCATTCTGGAACGTGGTCAACTGGGACGAAGCAGCAGCCCGCTTCGCAGCTGCCCAGTAAGTTAACCCAGTGTTAACGTGATAACGATAAACCGGTGGAATTTATTTCGCCGGTTTTTTTTATCTTTAAATTCTGTCGTCCCAGATTAAACCAAAAATAAACGGATCTCGCTTTTTAACCGCCGCGCTTTTAACCTTCTGCCACATTAACACGCCGTTGATACTCGTTGTCTTATGCTCAGTGACATTCCTGCTCACTGTGTGTCGATGACTATGTCAATTATAACTACTCATGAAACTACGACCGATTCTTCTGCATCGCTTTTTTTTCAGTTAATTAGCGGAAAATACGTTCCGAATAAACTCTGGATAAGTAAACGTTTCCGGCTGAAATTTGTGTTAAGAACCTTAATATCACCGCTGACTACGCTGCGTTATCTGGATGAGCTGTCGCATTTACCGCAACTCCCTCTGTTGATGAGTACTCAGGGATTGCTGCCAGCCAAGCTGCACCGGCCCTATCTGCGCTCAGGGTTGAGCATTGCTGCGCGCGCGCAGGCGATACTTGATCATTACAGTCTGATGAATAATCTGGAAAACCCTGCGCTGCGTCAGCTGCTGCAAAGCGCCACGGATAATCCGCTGGCTACGCTGACCGGTAAAAATGGCGAATCCTTTTTACTTTCCTGCAGTTCCGGTTATTTCGATCGGGAAGGGGAAGTGACGCTGGTATTACGCTATAACGACGAAATTATTGCTTCACTTTCATTTTCAATTCTCAATGAAAATAACCAGCGCACATTATTAATTGGCGGATTACAGGGTCCGCGAAAACATATCAATAATGAGGTGATCCGCGAGGCGACCAAAGCGGCGCAGGGTCTCTTTCCGAAACGCCTGTTAATGGAATCGGTATTTATTGTGGCGAAGCAGTGCGGCGTGGAGAATATTCTGGCGGTAGGCGATGAGACTCATGTCTTCCGCAGCCTGCGCTATCGCCACAGCAAAGGGGATAAGTTCTTTGCCAGCTACAGTGAATTCTGGCTGTCGCTGAGTGGCGAGGCGCGCAGGGATGGGATGTTTATCCTGCCGCTGAGTCTGCCGCGCAAAACGCTGGAGGAGATTGCCAGTAAGAAGCGGGCTGAATATCGTCGCCGCTATGAACTGCTGGATGCGCTGGCGGAGCAGGTCTATGCCGCCGCCGGCGAACGCAAAGCCGATGTCGATCAGGCTGCTGCCTGATCGACCCGTCAGAATGCGGTTTTGGCGAAGCCGGTCATTGCTGTCAGCCCCATCTCACGTCCCAGCGCGGTCATTGGATGCACCACGACCAGGCCGCGCACGCTTTTCTTCAGCGCGCCCAGATTTGCCTGCTCTTTCTTGGTAATTTCGCGGCTGAAGCCCATTTTTTGCAGCTTCTGCGCCTCGGCACTGAGTTTTTCAACCCGCTGACCGCGCAGACGCTCAATCTCAATGACCAGCGCTTCTTTCTCTTTCAGCAACGCGCCCAGTTTCTCGACATCACCCGATTCCAGTAACTGCGGCTCTTTGCGGTTCAATGCGTCCAGCTTATCGCTGAGAAGTTTGATTTCGTTCTTTTCTTGCTCTTTCATGACAACAACTCGTTGAGGAAAACAGGCCAAGGATACACCAAATCTGGCGCATATTCCCGCTCAGGTTAAGACGAAAAAGGCGCCGTGATGGCGCCTGACAGGATTAGCTGCCGGACTTTTTAAACGCCTGCTTCATACTGATGCGGGCGATCAGCTCGGTTAGCGACAGGACCATGGTGGATCGCACCATCTGCAGATAGCGCTGCTGCTGCATGCTGCGCAGCTCTGCATCTTCGGTGTGAAACACCGGCGCGGGCGGCCAGGCGGTGACGCAGTGCAGTTCACCAAACGGGCCAAGGATCTCATCGTCGGTAAAACGATAATCACCGCTATCGTGATTCAGCTCTTCGCGCAGCGCCAGCAGCAGTTCACCATCTTCATATTCGTGGCGGCTGATAACGCCAAGACCGTAAATCAGCTTCAGACGAACCGAGAGTTCACCCAAAGGACCATCGCCCAGCAGCAGCGGTTCTACGGCATATTTCACCGCGTAGTCATCTTTACGGAAGACCTGCAGCACCAGCAGATTGACGGCTTCAGCCAATAGCTCAACGGCGGCGATCAGAAAGCTTCTCACCGAACGACCGGCGTTCAGGCGCTCAAGCACCCGGTTTTCAAAAGCCTGCTTCTCTTCCATTATTGCCTGCATGGGTTCAATACCGCCGTTGGGCGCAGGCGAACTGCGCCCGGCTTGCGTCACTAACACGCGCGCATTATGCCATAGCGTGCCAGGCGCTCACCACCGAAGCCACCACTTCGCTGTCAGCATCCAGACCTGAAACCTCAGCCAGCGTCGCCTGTGGGCCTTTTTCTGCCAGCAGCGTGGCCAGCTCCTGCGCCTGTGGGTCCTGGTCGCTGCGATAGTGCATCGCGGCGGCAATGCCCTGCACCAGGCTGGCGTGCGGTAACCCATACTCCAGCGTGCCCAGCGTCGGCTTGATCAGGCGATCGCCCGCGCTGAGTTTACGCAGCGGCTGACGACCCACACGCTCAACATCATCTTTCAGATAAGGGTTCTCAAAACGGCCAAGAATTTTCTGGATGTAGGCCGCATGTTTATCCGCCTCAAAACCGTAGCGCTTAATCAGCACCGCGCCGCTCTCTTCCATCGCCCCTTTCACCACGGCCCGGATTTTTTCATCGAGGATGGCGTCACGAATGGTCTGGTGACCGGCCAGCTGGCCGAGATAGGCGGTAATCGCGTGACCGGTGTTCAGGGTAAAGAGTTTACGCTCAACAAATGCCATCAGGTTATCGGTCAGTTCCATACCCGGAATCGCAGGCAGGTCGCCTTTAAACTGAGTTTTATCGACGATCCATTCGCTGAAGGTTTCAACGGTCACTTCCAGCGGATCGGTGCTGCCCGCTTCAGACGGTGGCACGATGCGATCGACAGCAGAATCCACAAAGCCGACATGCTGCTCCAGCCAGGCGTGATACTGCTCCGGCAGCGCCTTCAGCACATGCTGTTTCAGCTGGCTGGTGCCGCGCACCATATTCTCACAGGCGATAATATTTAGCGGGCGGGTATTGCCGTTGTCACTGCGTTTTGCCAGGCCTTTAGCCACACTGCTGGCAATACGCTCCAGAATCTGCGGGCCCACGGCGGTGCTAACGAGATCGACTTCAGAAACCAGGGTGATGATCTCATCGCTGGTGCTGTTTACCGCACTGACGCCTTTAACGGTTTCTGTTTTGGCCTGCTCGCCAACTACATGAACGGGATACTCATGACGCGCGTTCAGTGCATCCAGCACCGTCTGATTCACATCAGCAAAAACCAGTTCGATACCTGCATCAGCCAGTAACTTGCCGATAAAGCCGCGACCAATGTTTCCTGCTCCGAAATGTAACGCTTTCATAATTTTTGACCCATATCAAATGACGATGGGGCGGGCAAACCCGCCCCAGGAAATCGGGACGGGCATGACCGCCCCAGGGAAAATAATTGCTATAAATTACGCGATTGCAGGCTTACCTGACAGCAGATCCAGCACTTCCTGCACGCTGGTGGTGTTCGCCAGCTTCTCAATCACGCTGTCATCATCCAGCGCATTGGTCAGACTGGTGATCACCTGGATGTGCTCGTTGTTACGGGCAGCAATACCAATCACCAGGCGCGCCACATCGTCCGGCTCTTCACCGAACAGGACGCCTGCCGGATACTGACAGAACACCACGCCGGTTTTCAGCACGCGATCTTTCGCTTCGACGGTACCGTGCGGCACGGCAATCGACTCACCGAGATAGGTCGGTGTCAGTTTTTCACGCGCCAGCATCGCCTCAACGTATTCAGGCTCAACGTAACCGCCTTTCACCAGCTGTTCGCCAGCAAAGCGAATCGCCTGCTCTTTGTTACTGGCGGTCAGGCCGAGGAAGACGTTATCCGCTCCCAGTTTAAACAGGTGTGCGTTGCCTTCATCGTAGCTGTCAGAGAGCGCGGTATTCACCGTTTGACGATGCACGTCGCTGCGGTTAGCCGCCACCAGACGTTCGGTCAGGGTGCTGTAGAGCGCGCTGTCGAGGAAGTTGTTCAGCGAGATATGCTGCGCATGCGGAGCCTGGCGGATGGCGCGTTCAGTCAGATCACGATGGGTAATCACCAGATCGACATCACCCGGCAGGGCGTTGATCGCGGTATTGGTCACCGATACATTGCTCAGCCCGGCGTCCTGCACTTTCTTACGCAGTACGCCTGCACCCATCGCGCTGGAACCCATACCGGCATCACAGGCGACGATGATTTTACGCACGTGATGCAGTTCAACGCTCATGGCATCGCTGGCGACTGGGGCACCCGCGCCGCTCTGGCCTTTAGACTGCGCTTTCATCTCATGCATGCGCTGGGTCGCGGCTTCGATATCGTCATCTTCTTTGACTTTGCTGGTTTTCAGCAGGATAGCGGACACCACGAAGGAGACGGCGAAGGCGGCAGCGATAGCGGCGATGTTCGCGAAGT
Source organism: Pantoea sp. RG18 (assembly GCF_025910075.1). NCBI lineage: Bacteria > Pseudomonadati > Pseudomonadota > Gammaproteobacteria > Enterobacterales > Erwiniaceae > Pantoea > Pantoea sp. RG18. The sequence continues at coordinate 126,419 of NZ_JAPCIL010000012.1, read as the reverse complement.
AAGCACCTTTTGGCGTCATTGCCAGCACCGCCAGGATTGAACCCGGTGAGGCAGGAGAGACCAGGCCACCGTTCAGCACCGTCAGCGTGAAGACGCCGGTCATACCGCCAAGGATAACCGCCAGCAGCAGGCGAGGAGCCATCAGCACATACGGGAAGTAGATCTCATGGATGCCGCCAAGGAAGTGGATGATTGCCGCACCGCCCGCAGACTGTTTAGCACTGCCACGACCAAAGAACATATAGGCCATCAGCACGCCCATACCCGGACCCGGGTTGGCTTCGATCAGGAAGAAAATGGATTTGCCGGCTTCACTAGCCTGCTGGATACCAAGCGGCGAGAAGATACCGTGGTTAATGGCGTTGTTCAGGAACAGGATTTTCGCGGGTTCGACGAAGATCGAGGTCAGTGGCAGCAGGTTGTTCTGCACCATCAGATTCACGCCCGCGGCGAGAATGTGTGACAGACCTTCTACCAGCGGACCGATCGCCAGGAACGCCAGCAGTGCCAGTATCATCCCGATAATACCGGCCGAGAAGTTGTTGACCAGCATCTCGAAGCCGCTTTTGATTTTGCCGTCAATCGCCCGGTCAAACGACTTGATTGCCCAGCCGCCCAGCGGACCGGCAATCATCGCACCGAGGAACATCGGCATATCAGCACCGACAATCACACCCATGGTGGTAATGGCACCGACCACGCCGCCGCGATCGCCGCCCACCAGGCGCCCACCGGTGAAACCGATCAGCAGTGGCAGCAGGTAGGTGATCATCGGGCCAACCAGTTTGGCCAGCGTTTCGTTAGGGATCCAGCCAGTTGGAATAAACAGTGCGGTGATGATACCCCAGGCGATAAACGCCCCGATGTTTGGCATCACCATATTACTCAGAAAGCGACCAAAGCTTTGTACTTTGACCTTCACTGATGAGGACATAAACCCACCCCTTATTGAGACGCGCTGCAATAGGAGAGCGCGCTTGTTTTTGTTTAGCCACCCCGACCCAAAGCCGGTGGTATTACTGTATGCACGCGGACTCTATCACGCGAATTTGACGCTGCGTAGCGTGCGGGGTAAGTGTGATCTACATCACTGATTAAGGGTGGTGGCAGGGGTGATTAGCGTGATTTTGATCACACTTTAAGGCGTAGCTCAGGCTCAGTTGGCTGATTTTTAGACGGGGTGGCCGGTTATCTGTGAGGTGAATCACACTTGTTTGACGTTGATTTGTTATATATCTGTGACCTAGATCACAAACTATTTTTGGTCGAAAATGCGCCAGATCACACTTCATTCAGCGGGTGATTGGGTGGGAGGAGAAAAGAGAGTGGGACGGGCAGACGATTAGCGCCTGCCCGTAAAGCGGGTTTACTGCAGACCACCCTGGACGGCAGCCTGTGCCTGAGGAAGCGCCTGCGAATTGGCGGATAAAGTGCTCATCAGCGCGTTATATTGCGAAGCCTGATCCTGAGTCGGGAACTGCACGCCGCCATCATTGAAGCTGACACGGGTTCCCTGCGTTTGCAGGAAATCGCCGGTCTGCACTGCACCCTGACTCAGCGCCTGGAGTTTTGGCAGCAGAGGAATCAGCTGATTGGCAGGCACCGTCACCACTTTGTTATAGGCGGTGTCGTAGACTTTTTTCAGGTCATCCGGCTGCTTCAGGGTCGCCTTGCTGCTGTCCGCCTGCATTTTGGCGCTTTCAATCTGCTGGGTGACGATCACCAGTGCGCTGGTCGCCTGACGCAGGGAATCACGACGGCTGAGATAATCCTGCGGAACGCGAATGGCAGAAAGCTCATCCACCACCGGACGCATACCCTGTTCAACCGCTTTGTTCGCCTGCTGCGAGAAGCCATACATAATGGCGTAATCGCTGGCGAAGTTGCCAAAGCTCTGCTTCTGGTTTTCGCTGAGGCTGGGCAGATGCTCGCCGCTGCGCATCACAGTGTTCTGGAGAAAATCGATAAATGCTTTGCGCTGCTCGCCTTCTTTATCACCGCATGCGGTGAGTTGCAGCACGATCAGCGCGCCAGCGAGCATAATGCCGCCACGTGCCATAAGGCGTGTAAGTCCTGAAGCCATAGGGTCAACTCCTGTCGGTGATACTGTCAGATGTCCAGGTAGGAATGGCCTAAAGAATAGAACAAACCCGAGCCACGGCACAACGTGAAACCACCTGTGAAACAGATGCTTTCTGAAACGCCGGTTACAGAATGGGACCGCCTGCGCCTCAGGGCGTGCTGCATTCCCTGCCATCGCAGGCTTCAGCGCGCAGAGATGAAGGAGGGGTTGAGCAGCCTGACACTCACTGCCGCGACCTTAAAACACCACCGCCTGACCATCTTTGCGACTCTCACTGGCCGCAATGTAAAAGCCCTGCGGATCGCGCACTATCGCCTGCGCGCCACCAAAATTGTAATTACTCAGGGGATCTTCCAGTACCACGTTGTGACCCATGCGGCGCAGTGTGCTCAGGGTATTGCGATCGAGGGTTGATTCAAATACCACCTCGCGTCCCTGCACCACGCGCCAGCGCGGCGCATCAATCGCGGCCTGCGGATTCTGCTGGTGCAGCATAATGCGCAGCGCCAGCTGGAGGTGCCCCTGCGCCTGCATCGGGCCGCCCATCACGCCAAACGCCATCAGCGGCTGGCCCTGCTGATCCCGCGCAAAGGCCGGAATGATGGTATGAAATGGCCGCTTACCGCCCGCCACGACGTTGGGATGGTCTGGATCGAGTGAAAAGCCCGCGCCCCGGTTCTGCAGGCTGATGCCGGTATCGGGTACCACCACGCCGGAGCCAAATCCCATGTAGTTAGACTGAATGAATGAGACCATCATGCCGCTGGCATCACCGGCGGCGACATACACTGTGCCGCTTTGCTGAGGTGATCCAAAGCGGAAATCTCCCGCCTTGTCAGGATCAATTAACGCTGCCCGCTGGCGGATATAGTCGTTGCTGAGCAGGTGTTCCGCCGGAAATTCGAGGTGATCTTCATCGGTGACATAACGGTCCAGATCAACCAGCGCCAGTTTCATCGCCTCAATGGAGAGATGCAGCCACTGCGGCGAATCCGGTGCATAGCGGTTGATTTCCCACTCTTCCAGAATGCCAAGTGCAATTAAGGTCGCAATGCCCTGACCATTCGGCGGCAGCTCCTGCACCGATCCTCCGGCAAACGGACGCGACAGCAGGGTAACCCAGTCGGCACGATGGTTTTTCAAATCCTCCAGCGTCAGGGCCGCGCCATGCTCACGGGCGAAGGCTGTCATCTTTTGCGCCAGTGCGCCGCGGTAAAAGCTTTCGCCCTGAGTCTCAGCGATTTCCTGCAAGGTGCGGGCCTGAGCCGGATTGCGGAACAGCTCGCCAGCACGAGGCGGACGACCCTGCGGCGCAAAGCAGTCGCTAAAGCCAGGTTGATCCCGCAGCTTGTCATAGCCGCGCTGCCACAGCTGACCAATCAGCGGTGAAACCGGAAAGCCGTGGCGCGCATAGTCAATTGCCGGTTGTGCCAGGGTGGTCAGCGGTAAGGTGCCAAAGCGCTGTGCCAGTGTGACCCATGCCGAGACGGCCCCTGGCACGGTGACGGATTCCCAGCCGGTTTCAGGCATCGCACTAAAATCGGCAAAGCGTTCGGGATGCCACGTGGCTGGCGATCGGCCTGAGGCGTTTAACCCATGCAGCTCGCTGCCATCCCAGACAATGGCAAACGCATCGCTGCCGATGCCGTTTCCGGTTGGCTCCAGCACGGTTAAGGCGATGGCGGTGGCGATAGCCGCATCCACGGCGTTTCCACCCTGTTGCAGCATCCGTAAACCCGCCTGCGCCGCCAGCGGTTGAGAGGTTGCGACGGCATTACGACCCATCATCGGTACACGATGAGAAGGGTATCCGACGTTAAAATCTGTTTCTCGCATCGCTTTTCCTTACAGAGGTCAGGTATGGGTTTTGCCCTTCGTCAGTGCGTTATCACGGGGCTGCACTTTTACCGCGCATCAGGTCGATAGTTGTTGGGTAACTGCACCGGCATGAGGCGTCAGCCGTTTCGTTAAGATGACTGTTGATTAATCTGGCGACAGAGCGCCGTTAAGAATAAAAGATTTACCCGCTCTGCACTGTGAGCCGCCACGCGCCAGGCCTCAGGCCCTAACCAGGACTATTCTTAATTTAATAAGAACAGTGAATATATGTGTTCAGGAAGTAAACCATTGGCGTATATTTTGCACTCACTACCTGAAGAGGTGTATTGCCTCACAGAAATGAGAATATGCCAGCAAAAAGCTTGATGGCATCCACATAAATAGCAAACACCATTTGATTTTTCTGCCCACGTCGAAGGCACAAAACTCAACTGCCTCAGCAGGTTAGAGGTGCTGGAACTTTTCCGGCAAACCATAGTTGAAAAAATAATTATAAATTGCGCGGCAAATAGTCAGGTCTCTATCCATACTTAGTCTCCCGGCATTTGTTGCATTGACCTGACATCTTTAAAGCAGTGCACCGCAGGCTGTGTCCCGTAATGGTTTCTCTCATAACAAAAATAAACCCTTGCGGGATCCAGCCTGAAACAGGCCCGGTTTCAGAGTCCTGACTTCAGGCTCGTACCTCTCTACTTTCACGTGCTTCATAGCGAGTTTTTAAGGAGTTCTCTATGGAATTAAAAGACCCGATGTTTGAATTGCTCAGCAGCCTTGAGCAGATTGTTTTGACACGTGATGATCGCGCCGCCGAGTTACTTATTCAGCGTCAGCAACCCGCCCAGCCAGAGCCGCAGCGTCTGCGTGAAATGACCGGCATGCAGGTTGATGAGTTTGCAAAAGTAATGGGCGTGAGCGTTTCTTCCGTGAAAAGCTGGGAAGCCCGGCGTACCCGTCCTTCCGCGACGGCGCAGAAATTGATGAAGTTATTACATGCCAATCCCTATCTGGGACGGCAGTTGCTTGAATAAACTGATATCACGAAAAGAACCCGCCGCTGGCGGGTTTTTTATTAGCGTAATTCGCTGTATTTAGCCGCCTGTCTGGCAAACCAGCTCTCCGGCACGCTATAGGGCGGCTCCCGCAACTGTGCGAGTCCGCTTTCGATAATCATTGAAGCCTGCTGCCATAACTGCGCATCTCCCTGTTTCAGCAACTCAATCTGTATCTGCTTTTCAACCAGGTAGACCCGCGCAAAGTCGGGATCGAAACGCACAATCGCGCGTGTGTTATCGATGATGTCAGCCAGTTTGATGGTTTGTGCCTCAGGACTGGCGCTGGCTGTATGGCGGAAGTGCGCCAGTTTACGGGCCGTCCGATTTTTTGCCCCAGCGGGTGCGCTGTTGGTCAGCATCTCTACCAGGCTTGCCACGCGCGTACCAAAGTGCGTTTCGATATCGCTCTGTGTGGTTGCGGTATCTTCCACGGTATCGTGCAGCCAGGCCGCCGCTAACAACGCGTCGTCATGGCTGACGCTGCGCACCAGTTCCACCACCGCTGCCGGATGAACAATATAAGGCTCATCGGTATATTTGCGGCGCTGTCCGGCACTGGCATGTGCCTCGGTGGCGAAGCGACGCGCCTGTTCTTCCAGTGAATCCTGCATGCCTTTCCCCCTGACAAAAAGTTTGCTTGCAATTATCTAGCGCGCTATCTATATTATTAACCATGAACTGTGATCAAGATGACAAAAAAGTGAAAACGATGCCACTGTTGGTCGATCAGCACCTCTGCTTTGCGCTTTATTCTGCCAACCTGGCGATGAATAAAGTCTATCGTCAGTTGCTGAGCCAGCTCGACATCACCTATCCTCAATATCTGGTCATGCTGGTGTTGTGGCAGAAAGATGATGTCACGGTGTCAGAGATTGGCGAGCAGCTTTTTTTAGACTCGGCAACATTAACGCCACTTCTGAAGCGACTGGAAAGTGCAGGCCTGATTAACCGGCAGCGAACCCGTCAGGATGAACGCCAGGTTGCGGTGACGCTGACCGAAGCCGGGCAGGCGTTACGGGCCAGGGCTGAAGCCATTCCTGAAGCGGTCAAGTGTGCCACAGCCTGTGATGATGACGCTCTGCTGGCGCTGAAATTACAGCTGGATGGGTTGCGAGATAACCTGAATAAGTCACGATAAATATTGCTGACGGGTGCGCGGCACCCGTTAAACCTCACCGCCTGATTACGGCTGTATAAGTAGTGGGCGATTAAATAGCGTAACGGAGAAATGTCATGTCTTTAGAACAAGTGGTTTACCGCGCCAAAGCCAAAGCAACCGGTGGTCGTGATGGTCGTGCAACCTCTTCTGACGGTGTACTGGACGTGAAACTGGGCGTGCCAAAAGAGATGGGCGGTGCAGGCGGCGAAGTGACTAACCCTGAGCAGCTGTTTGCTGCGGGCTATTCTGCCTGCTTCCTGGGCGCGATGAAGTTTGTGGCGGGCCGTGACAAGATCACCATGCCAAAAGACGCCTGGATCGAAGGTGAAGTGGGTATCGGCCCTATCCCTGATGGTTTTGGTATTGAAGCGACCCTGAACATTCACCTGCCAGAGATGGATGAAGCAGAAGCGCAGAAGCTGGTTGATGCGGCACACATCGTTTGTCCTTACTCAAACGCCACCCGCAACAACATCGATGTCACGCTGAACATTATTCGCTAAGCGTGCTGCGGGCCTGAAACTATCAGGCCCGCACTTTTTTCCCTCTCTCATTTTCGCTCTCCTGCTGCTGTCTGCGACAGCCCACCTGGCCGTTCCTGTCCGCTGTGTACAAAAAATGTGCTAATCAGGTCGACAACGATTATTTTCTGGTCTATCAAACGCGACCATGTTTTACTGAGCCACCTCGCGTTATAGCCTGTAAATCCGTTCAGAATTTTCCTTCATCTTGTCCGGTCCGCTTATTCAGCGAACTCTGCCGCGTTTCGGCAGTCACATAAAAGATTTGGTCAAGCGCTTCACACCGGAGAAACACCTTTTTTCATGAATTACATTAAAACCCTGACTCAGCAGAAGTTATCGCTCTTGCTGGCGCTCTATCTCGGTATCTTATTGAATTTGCCGATTTTCTATCGTCGTTTTGACGGTTTTCTCAGGCACTCTACGGTTACGAACTGGCTGACTGCCGTCACCGAGGTAGTGGCCATTGTGGTGCTGACTTTCTTCCTGATGCGTCTGCTGTCGCTGGGAGGAAAGTGGTTTTATCGCGTGCTGGCCACGCTGATTGTGCTGATTTCGGTTGCCGCCGCCTATTACATGGCGTTTTTTAACGTGGTGATTGGCTACGGCATTGTGGCTTCGGTGATGACGACTGACACCGATCTCTCCAGAGAGGTGATTGGTTACCATTTCATCCTGTGGATGGTGCTGGTCAGTGCGCTGCCACTGCTGATGATCTGGCGCAATAAGCTGAGCATGACGCTGAATGAACAGCTGCGTACGCCGGGACAGCGCCTGAAACCCACCCTGATCATGCTGCTCTGCGTGGCACTGGTCTGGCTGCCGATTCGTTTTTTCGACAAGCTGCAGAAGCATAACGAAGAGATCACTAACATCGATCTGCCGAGTTACGGCGGTGTGGTGGCGCACTCTTATCTTCCTTCGAACTGGCTGGCGGCTGTGGGCCTGTTTGCCTGGACCCGCGTGGATGAGTCGCTGAACAGTCAGGAACTGCTGGATCCGGCGAAGAAGTTTACCTACGTCGCGCCTGCCGGGCTTGATGATACCTATGTGGTGTTTGTGATTGGCGAAACCACGCGCTGGGATCACATGGGGATGCTGGGCTATGAGCGTGACACAACGCCGAAGCTGTCGAAAGAGAAGAACCTGGTGGCATTCCGGGGCGAGTCCTGTGATACCGCGACTAAGCTGTCACTGCGCTGCATGTTCGTGCGCGAAGGCGGCACTATGGATAATCCGGGCCGCACGCTGAAAGAGCAGAATGTGTTTGCGGTGATGAAAGAGCTGGGCTTCACCTCTGAGCTGTTTGCGATGCAGAGCGAAGTCTGGTTCTATGACAACATCAATGCTAACAATTTTGCCTTCCGTGAGCAGATTGGTTCAGAGAAGCGTAATCAGGGCAAAGCGGTGGATGACATGCTGCTGGTGCCGGAGATGAAAGCGTCACTGGATCGTTTCCCGAAAGGTAAGCATCTGATTGTGTTGCACACCAAAGGTTCGCACTACCTCTATTCACAGCGTTATCCGCGCAGCTTCGCGAAATATCAGCCGGAGTGTATGGGCGTGGATGAGACCTGCAGCAAAGCGCAGTTGATCAACGCTTATGACAACTCGGTGCTGTATGTCGATAGCATGCTGGATAGCGTGCTGGATCAGCTGCGTGATAAGAAGGCGATCGTCTTCTATGCCGCCGACCATGGTGAGTCGATTAGCGAGAATATGCACCTGCACGGCACGCCGCGTGAGATGGCTCCGCCTGAGCAGTTCCGTGTGCCGATGATGGTCTGGGCGTCAGATAAGTATCTGGAAGACAGTCAGAACCGCAGCAACTTTGAGCGTCTGCAGGCGCAGCAGCGTGTGGGCCGGACCCATCGCCACGTTGAGCTGTTCGATACCATCCTGGGTTGTCTGGGTTACACCTCGCCAGATGGCGGTATTAACCCGGCCAACAACTGGTGTCAGGCACCGGGTAATGGTCAGGCTAAACCGCTGTAATAGTGGTCGAAAAGGGTAAAGCAGGCGGCTGATTCCCGGTAACCGCGTGCTTTCCAGGCGATTGGCGGCAAAAGCATAAAAAGCGGTTGACGCTGATCGGGGGTAGCAGTAACATGCGCCCCCATCGGCGAGTAGCGCAGCTTGGTAGCGCAACTGGTTTGGGACCAGTGGGTCGGAGGTTCGAATCCTCTCTCGCCGACCATATTTAAGAAACCTGTCTGAAAAGACAGGTTTTTTTTCGTCTTTAGAAAAACAACGGCAGGGGCGGTTTTTCCTGAGCAGTCTCGATCTGACCGCTAAGCATTCACATTCTTACCGCTGAGTGGGCTTCAGGGAGCATACGCCTTTCGCAAAGACGCAAAAACGCCATCCCTGGCCCGCGATGCTTTGCTACAGGCGTATGCTCCCTTCGCTTCACGTCTGGCAGACGCATCAGGTACTTACAGAAGCATCTCAGACAACTGACAGATCCAAATCAGAGTGACTCTGACAGCAATGAACAATCTCAAGGCGGAGGGAACACGGGCAGAGGAGGAAAGCGTCCCACGCCAGGGACGGCGTGGGCCGAGCGTCCAGGGATGGTTTAAGCGCCTTTCCGATCTGACCGTGTTCCCGAAGCTGTCTCGATCTGACAGCCATTCATGCCACATCCTCTTCACTGAACCTTCCCCCGCTTTCAGCCTCTGGCTGTCACCTTCAAGAAAGTTCCAGTAAACCCCATCCACCGCGCATTCTGTTTACCAGCCGTTGTTATCATCACTTACCCGCTGGCAGGCCTTGCCATATAAGAGATGCGATCATAATTCGCGACACATTCTTCTTATGACCGAAAGCGGCAATATGCTGATTTCTTATGCTTCTTTACCAGCATATTCCGCTGGATGAACGTCATAACGCACGGTGAATCGTTCAGTTATTCAACATTTGCCGGTAAAAGTTTTAAGTTTTTTAGCGGTGAGAATCACTAGCGATATAACAGCCATCCAGCACAATGCACGGAAATCAGACCAGCAGCGCTGTGCATTGTATGGCTTTTAGGCCGAAAGGGTTTTTATTACCGTTGCATGCTATCCCTCACACTCTGTGTAAATAAGTAACCGTTGTATTGACGTTCTTTGCAACTGTTGACAAATTGATGCGTCAATAAACGCACAGTTACGGAATTTTCTGAATGCACCATCTGCATAAGAAAAAACAAAAAAAACGTAGCGTGCTTTAACCACCTGTTCGGTGGTACGCCTGAACCGCATAAAAAAATCAGAGGTCGGGCAATACACACAACATCACATCACAATGGAGCAAAAGCATGATCAACTCCCTGGCTAAATCCGGGATGCTGAAGGTCGGTCTGAGCCTGATTGCTATGACTGTCGCCGCCGGTGTTCAGGCAAAAACCCTGGTCTACTGTTCTGAAGGTTCTCCGGAAGGCTTTAACCCGCAGTTGTTCACCTCGGGCACCACCTACGATGCCAGCTCACGTCAGATCTACAACCGACTGGTTGAGTTCACTATCGGCACCACCGAACTGCACGCTGCGCTGGCAGAGAAGTGGGATGTCAGTGAAGACGGTAAAACTTACACCTTCCACCTGCGCAAAGGCGTGAAGTGGCAGACCACCAAAGATTTCAAACCGACGCGCGACTTTAATGCGGATGATGTGGTGTTCACCTTTGAGCGCCAGCTGGATAAAAACAACGCCTATCACGGCGTCTCCGGCGGCAGCTACGAATATTTCGAAGGCATGGACATGCCGAAGCTGATCAGCAAAATTGAAAAAGTGGACGAGAACACCGTGCGCTTTGTGCTGACGCGTCCTGAATCGCCGTTCCTTGCTGACCTCGGCATGGACTTCGCCTCGATTCTGTCGAAAGAGTACGCTGACAACATGCTGAAAGCGGGCACCCCGCAAAACGTCGACCTGAATCCGGTCGGTACCGGTCCGTTCCAGCTGCTGCAGTACCAGAAAGATTCGCGCATCCTTTACAAAGCTAACCCGGATTACTGGGGCACCAAGCCGAAAATCGATCGCTTAGTCTTCTCCATTACCCCGGATGCTTCAGTGCGTTACGCCAAGCTGCAGAAGGGCGAATGTCAGGTCATGCCCTATCCAAACCCGGCTGACATCGCGCGTATGAAGCAGGACAAAAACATCAACCTGTATGAGCAGGCTGGCCTGAACGTCGGCTATCTGTCGTACAACGTTGAGAAAAAACCGCTGGATAACCTGAAAGTGCGTCAGGCACTGACCATGGCGGTCAACAAAAAGGCGATTATCGAAGCCGTTTATCAGGGTGCAGGTCAGCCTGCTAAAAACCTGATCCCACCAACGATGTGGGGCTATAACGACGACGTAAAAGACTACGCCTACGATCCTGAGAAAGCCAAAGCGCTGCTGAAAGAAGCGGGCATGGCAGACGGCTTCTCAATCGACCTGTGGGCGATGCCGGTTCAGCGTCCGTACAACCCGAATGCACGTCGCATGGCTGAGATGATCCAGAGCGACTGGGCGAAGATTGGCGTCAAAGCCAAAATCGTCACCTACGAGTGGGGCGAATATCTGAAGCGCGCCAAAGCGGGCGAGCACCAGACCGTCATGATGGGCTGGACCGGCGACAATGGGGATCCGGATAACTTCCTGGCCACCCTGTTCAGCTGTTCAGCGGCAAAAGATGGCTCTAACTACTCGCGCTGGTGTGATAAATCCTTTGAGGATCAGATTCAGCCAGCTCGCGCCACCGCCGATCAGGCGAAGCGCATCGAGTACTACAAGCAGGCACAGGTTGTGATGCATGACCAGGTACCGGCGCTGATGATCGCGCACTCAACGGTATACGAACCGGTCAGCAAGAAAGTCTCCGGGTACAAAGTCGATCCGCTGGGCGGACACTACTTTGCTCAGGTAGACATTAAAGAATAATTGTCGCCTTTTCCGGGGCGGCTGCGCGTCGCCCCGGCTTTATCTCCCTGTTTTACTGGAAACGGTAGAGGCGCAGCCTGTCTGCGTCGCGGTCGGGCCTACCCGATCGTCAGATGTAAGCAATAACTACCCTCGCGGCGACGGTCGCGCGGACAAGAGAGAACCCGGATTATGCTGCAGTTCATACTCCGACGTCTGGGCCTTGTCATCCCAACGTTTATCGGTATTACATTACTCACCTTCGCATTTGTTCACATGATCCCCGGCGATCCGGTACTGATCATGGCGGGCGAACGCGGTATTTCTCCTGAACGCCATGCACAGTTAATGGCGCTGTTAGGTCTGGATCAGCCGCTGTGGAAACAGTACCTGAACTACATTAACGGCGTATTACATGGTGACCTGGGCATTTCACTTAAGAGCCGCATCCCGGTCTGGGATGAGTTTGTTCCGCGCTTCAAAGCGACGCTGGAACTCGGCATCTGCGCCATGATATTTGCCGTGGCCATTGGTATCCCGGTTGGGGTCATGGCCGCCGTGAAGCGGGGGTCGATTTTCGATCACACCGCCGTGGGGATCTCACTGACCGGCTACTCCATGCCGATCTTCTGGTGGGGCATCATGCTGATCATGCTGGTCTCGGTACAGCTCAACCTGACGCCGGTTTCCGGGCGGGTCGGCGACACCGTCTTCCTGGATGACACCATGCCGCTGACCGGCTTTATGCTGATCGATACCTTCTTCTGGGGTGAGCCGGGCGACTTCCACGATGCGGTGATGCACATGATTCTGCCTGCCATCGTGCTCGGCACCATTCCGCTGGCGGTGATTGTGCGAATGACGCGATCGGCGATGCTCGAAGTGCTGGGTGAAGATTACATCCGTACGGCGCGCGCCAAAGGCCTGACGCGCATGCGCGTGATCGTGGTGCATGCGCTGCGAAACGCCATGCTGCCGGTGGTTACGGTGATCGGCCTGCAGGTCGGCACTTTGCTGGCCGGGGCGATTCTGACCGAAACCATCTTCTCGTGGCCGGGCCTGGGTCGCTGGCTGATTGAAGCGTTGCAGCGCCGTGACTATCCGGTAGTGCAGGGCGGGGTGCTGCTCACAGCAGTACTGATTATTGTGGTCAACCTGCTGGTTGATCTGCTGTATGGCGTGGTTAACCCGCGCATACGTCATAAGAAATAAGGGGGCATCATGTCTGTTGTTGATCCCGGCAGCGTTACCGTTGCACCCAAGCCGATGACCCCGTTTCAGGAATTCTGGCACTACTTTAAACGTAACAAGGGCGCCGTCGTGGGCCTGGTTTACATCATCATTGTGTTGCTGTGCGCCATTTTTGCCGATGTGCTGGCCCCGCATGCCCCTGCTGAGCAGTTCCGCGATGCGCTGCTGCATCCGCCGGTCTGGCAGGAAGGCGGCAGCTGGAGCTACATTCTGGGCACCGACGATGTAGGCCGCGATGTGCTGTCGCGTCTGATGTATGGCGCGCGCCTGTCGCTGCTGGTTGGCTGTCTGGTGGTGGTGCTGTCACTGATTTTCGGCGTGATATTTGGCCTGCTGGCCGGTTATCTCGGCGGCGTGGTCGATGCCATCATCATGCGTGTCGTTGATATCATGCTGGCGCTGCCCAGCCTGCTGCTGGCGCTGGTGCTGGTCGCCATCTTTGGCCCCTCGATCGTTAACGCCTCCATCGCGCTGACCTTTGTGGCGCTGCCGCACTATATCCGTCTGACCCGCGCGGCGGTGCTGGTGGAAGTGAACCGCGACTATGTGACCGCCTCAGGCGTGGCCGGTGCCGGTATGCTGCGCCAGATGTTTGTGAATATTCTGCCTAACTGCCTTGCACCGCTGATCGTGCAGGCTTCATTAGGTTTCTCCAACGCCATTCTCGATATGGCGGCGCTGGGCTTTCTCGGTATGGGTGCGCAACCGCCGACGCCGGAGTGGGGCACGATGCTCTCCGACGTCCTGCAGTATGCGCAAAGTGCCTGGTGGGTAGTGACCTTCCCTGGATTGGTCATTCTGCTTACCGTGCTGGCATTTAACCTGATGGGCGATGGTTTGCGTGATGCACTCGACCCGAAACTCAAGCAGTAAAGAGGCACCGAGATGGCGTTATTAAATGTAGACAAACTATCGGTGCATTTCGGCGACGATAAAGCACCGTTCCGCGCGGTTGACCGCATCAGTTATCAGGTTGAGCAGGGCCAGGTCGTGGGTATCGTGGGCGAGTCCGGCTCCGGTAAATCGGTGAGTTCCCTGGCGATCATGGGGCTAATCGATTTCCCCGGCAAAGTGATGGCTGAGAAGCTGGAGTTTAACCAGCGCGACCTGCAGAACATCTCCGAACGTGAGCGCCGCCAGCTGGTGGGCGCAGAAGTGGCGATGATTTTTCAGGACCCGATGACCAGCCTCAATCCCTGCTACACCGTAGGTTTCCAGATCATGGAAGCGATCAAGGTGCATCAGGGCGGCAATAAACGCACCCGGCGTCAGCGGGCGATCGACCTGCTGAATCAGGTCGGTATTCCCGATCCCGCGTCACGGCTCGATGTCTATCCGCACCAGCTGTCGGGCGGCATGAGCCAGCGTGTGATGATTGCCATGGCGATCGCCTGTCGGCCTAAGCTGTTAATCGCCGATGAGCCGACCACGGCGCTCGACGTGACCATTCAGGCGCAGATCATCGAACTGCTGCTGGAGTTGCAGCGGCAGGAGAACATGGCGCTGATCCTGATTACTCACGATCTGGCGTTAGTGGCAGAAGCGGCGCACCACATTATCGTGATGTATGCCGGTCAGGTGGTGGAGAGCGGGAAAGCGACCGATATCTTTAAGGCGCCGCGCCATCCTTATACGCAGGCGCTGCTGCGTGCGCTGCCAGAGTTTGCGGCCGATAAAGCACGCCTGGCCTCGCTGCCTGGCGTGGTACCGGGCAAGTATGACCGCCCGATTGGCTGTCTGCTTAATCCACGCTGCCCCTATGCGACTGACCTTTGTCGTCAGGAAGAACCTGAACTGCGCACCATTCCAGGACGCCAGTCCAAGTGTCACTATCCGCTGGACGATGCCGGGAGACCAACTTATGAGTCATGAAACCACGAAAGATCAGTTCCTGCTGCAGGCGATTGATCTGAAGAAGCACTACCCGGTGAAGAAGGGGCTGTTTGGTCAGGAGCGTCTGGTCAAAGCGCTGGATGGCGTCTCTTTTAATCTGGAACGCGGCAAAACGCTGGCGGTGGTAGGCGAGTCAGGCTGTGGTAAATCCACGCTGGGCCGCCTGCTGACGATGATTGAAACCCCGACCGAAGGGCAGCTTTACTGGCACGGTCAGGATCTGCTGAAACATGATCCCCAGGCGCAGAAGCTGCGTCGCCAGAAAATCCAGATCGTGTTCCAGAACCCGTACGGCTCACTCAATCCGCGCAAAAAAGTAAGCCAGATTCTGGAAGAGCCGCTGGTGATTAATACCCAGCTGACCCGCGCGGAACGCCGCGAGAAGACGCTGGAGATGATGGCAAAAGTCGGCCTGAAAACCGAGCACTACGACCGCTACCCGCACATGTTCTCAGGCGGGCAGCGTCAGCGTATCGCCATCGCACGTGGGCTGATGCTCGATCCGGACGTCCTGATTGCCGATGAGCCGGTTTCGGCGCTCGACGTGTCGGTGCGTGCCCAGGTGCTTAACCTGATGATGGATCTGCAGCAGGATATGGGGCTTTCTTATGTCTTTATCTCGCACGATCTGTCGGTGGTGGAACACATTGCCGATGAGGTGATGGTGATGTATCTCGGCCGGTGCGTTGAGAAGGGCAGCAAAGAGGCAATTTTTGCCAACCCGCGCCATCCTTATACTCAGGCTTTGCTGTCAGCGACGCCGCGGCTTAATCCAGACGACCGTCGTGAGCGCATTAAGCTGACCGGCGAGCTGCCGAGCCCGCTCAATCCACCGCCGGGCTGCGCCTTTAATGCGCGCTGCCACCGACGTTTTGGCACCTGCGTGCAGCTGCAGCCGAAGCTGAAAAACTATGGCGGACAGGAGATTGCCTGCTTCGCGGTTGATCAGGATGAGAATCAACCGGTCGGCGTGGCAGAAAAGGTCAACTGAGGATTGGCAGCGCATTCTGATGTTTACAGACCGCACAAAATTGAAAGCGATGGGAGCACAGGCCTGTAGCAAAACATTGCGCCCCCCGGACAAAAACGCCGGGAGCGTTTTTGAACAACGCAAAGCGTTGGCCCGACTACGGGCGCACCTCAGGAATGAGGTGCGTACTAAAAAAACCGGGAGCGTTTTTGAACAACGCAACGCGTTGGCCCGGCTACGGGCGCCCCTCAGGGATGAGGTGCGTAATCGCCCGCGCTGAGCCTGCCAGGGATGGCGTCTTTTGCGTCTTTGCTTAAGGCGTATGCCCCCTGAGCCTGTTCGCGATCTTAACTCCCCAGCCGAAGGCTCTTTTCTGGAGTCTTTTTTTATCTCAACTCAGCTGCAAGCCGCACTGCTGGCAGGTCAGCGAGCACTTTCTGGTTATTCCTCCTCTTTTTCCGTTATCAGTCTTAACCTGTTTTTCTTCTTGCGATATTTTCAGTGAAAAAAGATAAATAGCCTCAATCACTTATGGCAGAAAGGCGATTTTTTTTCGCCTGCGGCAGCCTGAACGCTCTTTGAAAGGCTGTTTACAGGAGTCAGCCTGGCAGTGCCAGAGGTTGTAAGAGCGGTATTTTCTGAAAAATTATTAAAACAGGGCTAATGAATTTAACTTAAGTATTACTTATTAATTATCAGCGGTAATGACTCAGCAAAGGCTTTCTTCCGCCACTATTGAATCTTTATGATTAAACAATTTGATTGAAATTGCTTTTTTTGTAATCAGGTTTTTCTGACTGATATTAAAGGGATGTGTTATATTCCAGGAAAATTCCCACCTTGTTGCAGGCCATGGCCAATGAAGAATAATTACGATGATTTGCAGCGTTTTAAAGAGAAAACGCAAACGCTCGACATCGACTTTAAAGATATGTCTGGCCAGACGCAGGAAGCGGCGGAACACAGTAAATGGGCATTGATTCGCCAGCTGGCGAAAGAAGAACATCAGACACCGTTTGGCGGCGGCGAGCGTATTGACCTGCCGCAACCTCAGCCGCTGCGTGGTGATGAGTTTACGGCTCCACCGCCTGGGGCACCGGCACGACATGCCGCACTCACTGCGCAACCGGCAATGGCAGCTCGCACCTCGATTCTCGATAGCCTGTCAGGCAGCAACCTGCCAGCAACCAGCACGACTGCACGCGGTCCTTCATCACTCTTTCCGCCACCGCCACCACTGCAAAAAGCGGCCGTGGCTGAGCCTGCGACCCCGCTGCGTGCTGAGCCGGTCCGGCCTGCCGCCGTGGCGGAACTTCAGCCCGTCGTCGCACCCACCGCCACCCATTCTGAGCCAGGACGATTTGGTGCGCTGTTCCGCTCGCGCGAGATTAATCTGCCGAAAGAAACCTTACTCAAACCGTTACTGGAGAAGATTGCGCTATGCCATTAGTTTGTGTGTGCTCGCCGAAGGGGGGCGTGGGGAAAACCACGCTGGCGGCGAATCTGGCCTGGAGTCTGGCGCGTTCCGGTAGCAAAGTTCTGGCGATTGATTTTGATGTGCAGAATGCAATGCGTCTTCACTTTGGCGTGCCGCTTCATGATGGCCGCGGATTTGTGGCGCGCTCAGAAGAGCAGGCGGACTGGAGCCAGTCGATCCTCACCACTGGCGGCAATATCTTTGTGCTGCCCTATGGCGACGTCACTGAGCCGCAGCGCGAACGGTTCGAAGAGAACCTGATGAAAGATCCCCACTTTATTAAGCGCGGTCTGGATACGGTGCTCAATTATCCCGGTCTGGTGATCGTGGCTGATTTCCCGCCGGGCCCAGGCCCCGCCCTTAAAGCAATGACGACGCTGGCCGATATGCATTTAGTGGTGATGTTAGCCGATACCGCATCAGTATCGTTATTACCGCAGATTGAAGAGAACCGGATGATCGGTAAGCCTCTCAATAATAAGCAGGGTCACTATTTTATCCTTAATCAGTGTGACAACCGCCGGAATATCAATCGCGATGTCACCGCGTTTATGCAGCAGCGCCTGGGCGATAATTTACTGGGCGTGGTTCACCGTGATGAAAGTGTGGGTGAAGCCAATGCTTCGCAGCAGTCTGTTTACGATTTCAGTCCCGCCTCCGCAGCGGCATTTGATATTGAACTGATCGCGAAAAGGGTCAGCAGCATTCTGAATATCACCGTGGGTAATGGCGAAGTTCAGGCTCCCATCCGCACAAACCACTTTTAGTCGGCTTCCGCCAGGCGACTGACTTACACAGCTTTTCTCAGGGTGAATCATGAGTAAAATCGGGTTTTACCTGCTGCTGCTGGTGCTTGCACCCGTTGCGGCGGTGATCATCATTACGCCAATGGACAGCCAGAAACAGTATATTTTTGGTCTGATCAGCATCGGCATGATGTTTTTATTGGGTTTCAGCAAGAGCCGTAAAATAACGGTGGTGATGGTGGTTCTCTCTGCGCTGATGTCCAGCCGCTATATCTGGTGGCGGACCACCGAGACGCTGCACTTTAATTCCGAAGTTGAAGCTATCTTAGGCATTGGCTTATATCTGGCGGAGCTGTACGTCTGGCTGATCTTAATTCTTGGCTTCCTGCAAACCACCTGGCCATTAAAACGCACCATCGAACCCTTACCGGACGACACCAGCCTGTGGCCGACGGTCGATATTTATGTGCCTTCCTACAATGAAAGTCTTGATGTGGTGCGCGACACCGTACTCGCGGCGCAGTGTATCGACTACCCGCGTGACAAAATCAGGGTCTATCTGCTGGATGATGGCAAGCGCAGCGAGTTTGCCCGCTTTGCGGCGGATGTCGGCGTGGGTTATATCACCCGTGACGACAACAAACATGCCAAAGCCGGGAACCTCAACCATGCGATGAAAATCACCAAAGGTGAGCTGATTTGCATCTTCGACTGCGACCACGTGGCGACGCGCACCTTCCTGCAGGCGACGGTCGGACCGTTCCTGAAAGATCCAAAGCTGGCGCTGCTACAGACGCCGCACTACTTCTATTCTCCCGATCCCTTTGAACGTAACCTGCGCGCCGCACGCAGCATTCCAAACGAAGGCTCGCTGTTTTATGGCCCGGTGCAGCAGGGTAACGATAACTGGAATGCCACTTTCTTCTGTGGCTCCTGTGCGGTTATCCGTCGTTCAGCGCTGGAAGAGATTGGCGGTTTTGCCGTTGAAACCGTGACCGAAGATGCACACACCGCCCTGAAAATGCAGCGACTGGGCTGGGGCTCAGCCTTTTTGTCGATCCCGCTGGCTGCCGGTCTGGCAACAGAACGTCTGGGCCTGCATATCATTCAGCGTACCCGCTGGGCGCGTGGCATGACACAGATTTTCCGCGTCGATAACCCGCTGTTTGGCCGTGGCCTGAAGTGGCAGCAGCGTCTTTGCTATCTCAACGCCATGCTGCATTTCCAGTTTGGCCTGCCACGCGTTGCCTTCCTGACCGCACCGCTGGCTTACCTGCTGTTTAACCTGAATATTATTCACTCATCGGCCTCGCTGATCTTTGCCTATGTGCTGCCCCATCTGGTGATGTCGCTCTACGTTAACTCACGAATGAATGGCCGTTTCCGTTACACCTTCTGGGGTGAAATTTATGAGACGGTGATGTGCTTCCATCTGGTGATCCCGACCATTCTGACCCTGCTGTCGCCAAAACATGGCAAGTTTAACGTGACCGATAAAGGCGGCGTGCTGGATCAGGGCTTCTTCGATTTCCACATTGTGCGTCCGCATGTGATTGTGGCGCTGCTGCTGGGCATTGGCATTGTAGCCGGCGTGGTGCGCGCCGTGATGCATGACTATTTTGGCGTCGATCCTTACGTAATCGCGCTCAACGTCGGCTGGGCGATCTTCAGCCTGATCATTCTGATGGCGGCGATTGCCGTGGCGCGCGAAACCAAGCAGGTACGTAAAACCATCCGTGTTGAAGTGCAAATCCCGGCGATTATTCATTACGCCAGCGGCATTTCATTGCGCACCCAGACCAGCAACCTTTCGATGGGCGGCGCGCAGCTTGATGCACCCGATGGACGTCATGAAACTGATGAGATTGAAGAGATTGATCTGCTGCTGAAATCCGGCGCGATCACTATCCCGGTCAGTCAGATTTCCGGCGATGATGAGAGCATCCGTCTGCGCTTTGAGGCGATGCCGCTGGCGCGTCGTCGCGAACTGGTCCGTGTGGTGCTGGCTCGTGCTGATGCCTGGATTCAGCCGGAGTATAAGCAGGACAACCCGCTGATTTCGCTGGGCACTATTATCCGTACCGTCTTTGAGCTGTTCTGGCTGACCTGGAAAGGCCGCCACGATAAACGTAAAAATGTCGACCCGGTTGCCGCGGCGGCGAAAGAGGATGGGGCGGCATGAAGATCCTGACGCAAACTTTGCTGGTCAGTTCACTGACCGCAGCGTTATGGCTGACGCCCGCTGGCGCGGAAACGCCGGTTACTGCTGATAACAGCAGTGCTGCGCCGGTAAACAGTTCAGCCCCGACGCCGCCTGATGCTGCTTCCACCACGCAGCCTGCCAGTGCGCCGGTAAACAGTCCGGCTCCGATGTCGCCTGATGCTGCTTCCACCACGCAGCCTGCCAGTGCGCCGGTAAACAGTCCGGCTCCGACGCCGCCTGATGCTGCTTCCAGCACGCAGCCTGCCGATGCCACCGTCATTGCACCCGCGACAAATCAGGCTCCGGTCAGCGATGCGGCATCTGTGGTGCCCATGAATAATGGTTCCACCCAGACGGCAGGTTCAGACCAGGTAGCGGTCCCGGTCAGCGGTGGAGAGTCTGCAATGCCGTCAGTGTCACCAGCGGCAAATGCGCCATCTGCGACACCGTCCGCAGAATCTGCACCGGCATCGGCGCCACAGAGTGCATCACCCAATGCCATGGCACCCCCGGTGAACGCCTCTTACGCCCCAGGTAGCGAGGCGACATCACAAACTCAGCCATCTTCAGTGACCGGTGACGCGACCTCAACGCCTCAGACCGCGTCATCGACCGGTGAGGCGGCGGCTTCTGCCCAGACCACCGTGCCGATGGCCGCCACCGGCGCGGTGACCCAGGACAGCAGCGCGCTGTCAGCAGTACCCCTGCCGCAGGGCCTGAGCAGTGCCGATCCCGCGCTGGAAGCGGCCGCCAGTGCGCTGCCCTACGCGCCAGGTCAGGTAGCTGCACCGGTTGCAGAAGCGCAGCCGCCGATCGCGGCTGCCATCAATCAGCCAATCAGTAGTGTTATTTCAGTGGCCCAGATGGGCCAGTCGCGCGGCATCACGCTGACCGGCGGCCAGCTTCAGTCGGGCATCACCTTTACCCTGCCCGGCGATGAAGTCATCACCAATGCGCGACTTAATCTGACGCTGCGCGTCTCAGCTGCGCTGGCGGCACGCAATACGTCGCTGCAACTGATGCTGAATGGTCAGCCGCTCGGCACGCTGCCGCTGGGTGCGACGGACAGCGATGTCAGCGACTATGAGCTGGATATTCCGGCGGCGATGGTGGTGTCGGCGAACAATCTGAGTTTTAAAATCAATGATGCGGACAAGTTGCTGTGTGAAAGAGAGAGCGCACAGCAGTATCAGGTCACCATTCTGCCGAACACATCGCTGCACCTTGAGGGTCAGAAGCTCAATATCGGCACCAGCCTGCGTAATTTCCCGCGCCCCTTCCTGGATCCTCAGCGGATGACGGCGTCCACCGTGACGGTGGGCTTTGCCAGTCATGTTTCAGCCGATGCTGTCAGCGCGGCGGCACTGGTGACATCATGGCTTGGCATTCAGAGTGATTATCGCGGCATCCGTTTCCCGGTGGTGCGCGGCGAACTACCGGAACACAACGGCATCCTGTTTGGTCATCCTGGTGACCGGATCGGCACCCTGACTTTCCCGGCCAGTAACGGTCCGATGTTGCAGGTGGTGGATAATCCCAATAATCCGGTTTACAAATTGCTGCTGGTCAGTGGCAACAATGAGGAGCAGTTGCGTCAGGCGGCGAACCGTCTGACGACGCAGCCACTGACGACGGATGAGAGTCATCTGCAGGTCCCCGCACAGACTATTGCAAACCGCAAACCTTACGATGCCCCGCGCTGGATTAACACTGACCGTCCGGTACGACTGAGCGAACTGCTGCGTAAAGATCAGAGTCTGACCAGTAGCGGCATCTGGCATGATGCGCTGCGTGTTAACTTCCGCGCCGCGCCTGATTTGTTCCTGTGGGATGGCGACACAGTGCCGGTCAATCTGCACTATCGCTTCCCGTCCGAAAGCTGGATCGATGAGGATAATTCCTTCCTTAACGTCATGCTTAACGGCACTTTTCTGCGCAATCTGACGGTGAACAAAGTCGGCCTGCTGGAGAACGCCTGGCACCGTCTGGGCGGTGATGCGCGTCAGGAGCAGTATCAGCTTAATCTCGAACCCTACCTGATCTATGGCGATAACCAGCTGGCGCTCTACTTCAATATCAAACCGCGGGCTGATGCGCCCTGCGGTGTGTTACTGAACAACAACATCAAGAGCCGGATTGAAGAGGATTCATGGATCGATCTGAGCCATACCCGTCACTTCAGCATGCTGCCGAACCTCTCTTACTTTGTGGGTGCCTCTTTCCCGTTCTCACGTCTGGCCGATTTCAGCCAGACCACGCTGCTGCTGCCGGAAACGCCCAGCGATGCTGAACTGTCAACGCTGCTGGATCTGGCGGCGCGGGCTGGTAAAGCCACCGGTCTGGCGCTGACACAGAATCAGGTACTGTTTGGCCTGCCGACTGGCGGAACCCATCTGGCGCGCATACAGCAGAGCGATCTGCTGGCGGTGAGCACCACCGGCAACAGCGCCTTTAATCAGGCGATGCTGGCGGCTTCCCCTTATGACGCCACCAGCAGCACTTTTGGGGTGAAAGAGCCTGACACGCTGGAAAAATTACGCGGCTGGCTGACCGGTGACTGGAGCCGTCAGCAGCTGGATGCCGATCGTTACTTCTCCTCCAACGAAGCGTGGCGAGGCTTCCTCAGCTACCGATCGCCATGGAACCGCGATCGGCTGGTGGTGATGACGGTGGCAACCAGCGACGATCAGCTGTTGCGACTGCATAACGATTTGAGTTCAGCGCAGATTAACGCCGGCATTCGTGGCGATACCGCGATTATTACCGATGAAAACGGCATTCGCAGTTTCCGCGTCGGCGCGCAGTTTCCCAGCGGTGAGTTGCCCTGGTACATGATGGTGGTGTGGTATGCCAACCAGCACTCGGTGCTGCTGGCGGTGGCGGCGATGCTGCTTTCCGCGCTGGTGGGCAGTGCGGCCTGGGTGATGCTGAAGCGTCACGCCTGGCGACGTCTGAACCCAAAGCAGGACCGTGATTCCGGCAGGAAGTAAGGATAATAATAATGAAAAAAAATCTGTTAAGTGCCGGTATCCGTAAGGCGTTGCTGCTGGGCAGTGCGCTGGCCCTGTCACAGCCGCTGCTGGCGGCGGAAAGCGCCAATCCGGCGTTGCAGGCGCTGTTCGATCAGGCCTCTTACTGGCATCAGAAAGCGCATGACGACCTGGCGACAGCCTCACTGCAAAAGGTGCTGATGGTTGAACCCAACAACACTCAGGCGCTCTACCTGCTGGCGCTCTATTCACAGCAGGGTGGCGACACTGCGGCGGCGGCGCAGTATCGCGCCCGTCTGAGTCAGGTCTCCCCCAACGATCCGCACCTCGGCGAGCTGGATAACGCGCGCCAGATGCAGACCATTCCGCAGGCGCAGCTTGCGCTGGCGCGTCAGCAGGCGCGCAGCGGCAATATTCCGGCGGCGTTACAGACCTGGCGCAACACCTTCAGCGGCAATGCGCCACCACCCAGCGTCGCGGCAGAATATTATCTCACTATGGCGGGCGACCGTACGCTGCTGCCGCAGGCGGTTGAGGCACTGCGCCAGTTTGCGGCTCAGCATCCGCAGGACACCGGCGCACGGCTGGCGCTGGGTAAAGCGCTGACCTATCAGGAAACAACCCGTCGCGAAGGCATTGAGGTGCTGAGTTCGCTGGCGAGCGGTAATCAGGATGCCGACCGCTCACTGCGTCAGGCGCTGCTGTGGCTCGGTCCGCAGCCGTCAGATGCGGCGCTCTATCAGACCTGGCAGCAGCGTCATCCGCAGGACTCCGCCGTCATCGACTACTACCGTAAAAACGTCGGCGGCGCAGAAAAAGGGGCCGGATTCAGTGCGCTCAACAGCGGTGACGTCGGCGGTGCGCAGTCCAGCTTTGAAAAAGTACTGGGTGCGAATCCGCAGGATGCCGATGCGTTAGCGGGCATGGGCTATGTGGCCCAGCGAGCCGGACGTTATCAGGAAGCGGCGGATTATCTGCAGCGGTCTGCTCAGCTCGGCGGCGATCAGGGTTCATCGCGTCAGCAGCAGGCTGACGATGCACGTTTTTATGCACAGCTGGCCAGCGCCCAGCAGGCACTGAAAAGCGGAGACACGGCGCAGGCGCTGACATTAAGCGAACCGCTGGTGCAGGCTGACGGCGAAAAAGGGCTGGCCGCCAGACTGTTCCGTGCCGACGTGCTGCGCCGCACCAATCAGCCACAGCAGGCGGAGCAACTCTATCGCACTATTCTGCAAAGCGATGCGGATAACCGCAGCGCCAAAGAGGGGCTGTTCTACGTTCTGCGTCAGCAGAATCGGGGTGCCGAAGCCAGTACGCTGCTGGGTGCATTGCCGGACAGCGTTCGCCAGAGCGTCACGCCACGGGCCAATGAAGCCGACGCACTGCGTCAGCAGGCGAAGCGTCAGCTTGCAGCCGGTAACAATGCCGCTGCCATCGCGACGCTGCAGCAGGGTATTCAGCGCTATCCCACGGATGGCTGGCTGCGGCTCGATTTAGCCCGGCTCTATCGTCAGCAGGGCGACACGCTGCTGGCGGCTAACGTGATGCAGCCGGTGATGCGCAACGGGGCCAGCACCAGCGAACTGTATGCCGGTGCGCTTAACGCCAGCGAAAGCGGCGGCTGGCAGCAGGCCAGCACGTTGCTGTCGCGTATTCCCGCTAACGCGAAGACGGCGGCGATGCGTGAACTGGCGCAGCGGGTTAATTTCAATCTGCAGATGAGCACGGCCGACCAGTATCTGGCGCAGGGCGCGACGGCTGCCGCCGCCAATACCCTGAAGGCGCTCACGGTTAATCCACCCACCAACCCGGTTGATGCCGGAAACCTGGCGCAGAAGCTGGCGCAGGCGGGCGATCTCACCAGCGCCGTTTCGGTGGTGCGGACTAACCTGCAGCGTGGCGTGCAGGGCAATGCGGGCGATTATGCCGCGCAGATGACGGTACTGAATCAGGCGGGCCTCGGCAGTGAGGCGCAGCGCTTCCTCAGCAATCCGGAACTGCAGGCGCGCAGTACGCCAACGCAACTGGCCGGTATTCGCAATGGCTATCTGATTAACGAAGTGGATCGTCTGCGGCAGCAGCGTCAGTACGCGGTGGCGTATGACAAGCTGATTGGTGCACTGCAGCAGGATCCGCAGAACCGCGATCTGATGTTCGCGATGGCCCGTCTCTACCAGGACGGCAAGATGAACCGGGATGCGGGCGTGGTCTATGACTACCTGATGACCCAGGATACGCCGACGCAGGATGCGCGCGTCGGGGCCATCAACGTCGCGCTGGCGCAGAACAATGTGCAGCGCGCTAATGAGCTGAGTCGCGGCCTTAACAGTACGACTCAGACACCGGATCGTCTGCTGCTGCTGGCGCGGGTCGCGGAAGCCAATGGCGAGCATTCTCAGGCGATGACTTATCTGCGTTCAGCGCGCGGTCAGCTGATTGGCCTGCAGGGCGCGCAGCCTGGCAGCGTGCCGACCGTGGGCGGACTGGCGCTGGCGGATAATCCGTTTATCAACCGTGATACTTCGCCGGTGGGACGTTCACCATCCAGCTACGGCACCGTGCTGCCGTGGCAGGCGGCACCGGCGGGCGTTGCCGCTGGCGTGACAACGCAGAGTGAACCGGCCGCGGGCAGCGAAACCGTTGCTCAACAGTCACAGATTCTGCACGACGTCGACACCATGATGGATTCGCTGCAGGAAAAAACCGGCAGCTGGAGTCAGGGCACGGTGCAGGTGCGCGGGCGTGATGGCGAGTCGGGCCTGAGCAAGCTGACGGAAGCCAAAGCGCCGCTGACCTTCTCTACCGTGCCGTTTGAAACGGCGCGCTTCGACTTTACCGCCACGCCGGTGTCACTTACGGCGGGCAGTGGCGCAGCCGATGCCTGGCGCCGTTTTGGCACTAATGCGCTGAGTCAGGGCAGAGTGGTCGCCGCAGGCGGTGCGACGGTGAATGACCTGCCGAACGCCACCACCGATTCGCAAACCGCCTCAGGTGTGGAGCTGAATCTGGCGCTGAAGGGCGACAGGTATAAAGTGGATATCGGCAGTACGCCGCTGGGCCAGGATCTCAGTACTCTGGTCGGGGGCGTACAGTGGTCACCGAAACTCACCGACTTCCTGACGCTAATCCTGACCGGTGAGCGCCGCGCGATTACCGACAGCCTGCTCTCTTACGTCGGCGCAGAAGATAAAGCCAGCGGCAAACGCTGGGGACGCGTCACCAAAAACGGCGCTAACGCCCTGTTAAGCTACGACAATGGCGATGCGGGCTTCTACGCCGGCGCGGGCGCGTACAGCTATCTCGGCGAGAATGTCGCCAGCAACAACAACCTGCAGGCAACTGCCGGTGCCTACGTTCGTCCGTTTCACACTGAGGATCGCGAGCTGAAAGTGGGCATGAGCCTGTCGTGGATGGACTTCTCGAAAAACCTCAGCTACTTCAGCTACGGTCAGGGCGGCTACTTCAGCCCGCAGAACTATGCGTCGGTCTCGTTCCCGATAGAGTTCTCACGCAAGTTTGACGATCTGAAAGTGAATATTGGCGGTGCAGCCGGTTATCAGACCTACAGTCAGGATAAGAGCGCGTACTTCCCGTCGGATGCCAGCCTGCAGTCAGAGCTGGAATCCCTTGCCGCCAGCGGCAGCGTGAAAGACGCTTACTACTCCGGCGGCAGTAAAAAC
This sequence comes from Pantoea sp. RG18, assembly GCF_025910075.1. Lineage (NCBI taxonomy): Bacteria > Pseudomonadati > Pseudomonadota > Gammaproteobacteria > Enterobacterales > Erwiniaceae > Pantoea > Pantoea sp. RG18. The sequence continues at coordinate 99,664 of NZ_JAPCIL010000012.1, read as the reverse complement.
GGCATCGGCTACAACCTGCACGCCGGGGCGGACTACAAACTCAATAAAGATGTGACGATTGGCGGCCAGCTGGGTTATGACACCTTTGGTGACTACAACGAAAGCAGCGCGCAGCTCTATGTCCGTTACCTGTTCGGAGAGAAGTAATGAGTGAGCATTCGGGGGTATCGCATCCGTATCAGCCAGGCTGGTTTGACCTGGTCAGCGTGCTGATTGACGGGATGATCGCCAACGCCGGTCAGCAGGAGGCGGAAGCCTTTCTCTATAAGATGGGGGAATCGCTGGCGAACCGCTATCCTTTGCCAGAGTCGCGTACCGTGCAGGATCTGGAGCGCGAGTGCAATCTGCAACTGGCGCGGTTTAACTGGGGCTTTGTGCAGCTTCAGCCGGAAGAGAAGGCGCTGCTGATTGCGTATCACGCCTTACCGGCAGGCGACAACATCCACTCTCCGGCTGACTGGCAGGCGGCGTTTGGTGCGGTGATGGCCGGACTTTTTTCGGGCTGGTTGCAGGGCCAGGGCGGCAGCAGCATTGTGCCGGTTACGCTTGAACTCAACGATGGCAGCACGCTGCACTATCGATATCAATAGGATCGGAAATGAAACGTAATCCACTCTGGCGGGTCTGGCTCTGCTCTGTTTTACTGCTGGCCTGCAGCGCGCAGGCGAGTGCCAGCGGCTGGGAGACTTTTAAAAGTCGCTTTGTGACCTCAGAAGGGCGGATCACTGACACCGCCAATAACAACGTCAGTCATACCGAAGGCCAGGGTTATGGCATGTTGCTGGCGGTGGCCAACGACGATCGCGCCACCTTTGATCGGTTGTGGCAGTGGACGCGCAGCCAGCTGCGTAATCCGCAGACCGAGCTTTTTTACTGGCGCTACGTGCCGGGCAGTGACAACCCGGTCGCCGACAAGAATAACGCCGCGGATGGCGATGTGTTGCTGGCCTGGGCGCTACAGCGTGCTGCACAGAAATGGCAGGTGGAGAGCTACCAGCAGGAATCTGACCGTATTCAGCGCGCCATTATCAGGCTGGATGTCACGAGCTTTGGCGGCCACACCGTGATGCTGCCGGGTGCGCAGGGCTTTAACAAAGTCAGTTATGTGGTGCTCAATCCCTCTTACTTCCTGTTTCAGGCGTGGCGCGAGTTTGGTGAACACAGCCATCTTCAGGTCTGGGATAAGCTGATTAACGATGGCTTTGATCTGCTGGGTAAGCTGAGCTTTGGTAAAACCGGGCTGCCAATGGACTGGGTCGCACTGAATGCCGACGGTTCGGTTGCCCCGGCCGTCGGCTACTCGAACCGCTTCAGTTACGATGCGATTCGCGTGCCGCTGAACATCTGGTGGTATGACCCGCACAGTCTGGCACTGGTGCCGTTTCAGCGCGTCTGGCAGGGTTACAGCCGCATGCTGACACCCGCCTGGTTCGACGTGCTGGCGAATGCCCCAGCACCTTACCATCTTGAGGGCGGGCTGCTGGCGGTACGTGACCTGACGCTGAATGAAACCGGCTATCTGAGCGATAAGCTGGCTGCGGATCAGAACTACTTTTCTGCCAGTCTGCAGTTGCTGACCTGGCAGGCGTTTCAGGAGAAGCGCTGATAACTGGCAGAATGGCGGCACTGGCCGCTATTCTGTCATCGACAGCCACGCGCTCAACAGGGAGCAGGCGCCGCGCCTGACCCGCCATTAACTGCCGGGTCACGGCTCTGCAACCCGGCGGTTACGCGTTACTGCGGATAGGCGACCCAGTCGCCGCCGTTCAGCCTGATCCAGGGTTTGCCCTGATACATCATCACCACTGCACCGTCATTTTCCGACACCACCGGCGTCTGTGGCAGCTTGTCAGTCAGCACCGACATATTCACATTCGGGGCATTAAATACCTGCCCATCTACGACGCGCGACACAATCTCTGACAAGGCCAGCAGGCTGGTCGGCGCATCAATGTTCAATGGCTGAGCCTGATGCGGCGCCTTCATTCCGACGAATTTAATGCCCACCGGTACGTGAGTAATATCCGGGCTGGGAATATCGCGCAGGCCGGACATCTGCATTTTGTCTCCCTGCAGCGCGGCACCGTGCTCGGGCACCACCAGCACCATGACGCGTCGGCCCGACTTCTCCAGTTGCGTCATAAAGGCATCAAGCTGATCGAATAATAGTTGCGCGCGCGGCTTCCACGGCGCGGTTTTGGTGCTGCCGAGTTCGCGGGTGCCGTCGTGCAGCGGGATCAGATTGTAGAAGGTGGCGCTGCGCGCATCGCTGCTTTTGCTGCGGTCGTCCAGCCAGCGCTGCATCAGTTGCGCATCGTTGAATACCGGCGAGCCGTCGAATGATGTCAGTTCTGGTGCGATACCCGCCTGTGACATCAGCGGTGCCTGAATATCGCCGCCCTCGCGCACCTCCTTCAGGTAGTTACCGAATACGCCGGTGTGATCCATCATCAACTGCTCTTTAAAGCCCAGCTTCGCCAGATTGTCGAACAGATAGCAACGCGGATCGGCAGGTTTATAGAGATCGCTATGCGAGGTCTGGCCACAACTGGCACGCAGCAGTCGGATACCCGCCGGTCCGCTGTAGCTGGTTGCGGCGTTGTAATTGCTCAGCATGATGTCGAAATGCTGCCACAGCGGATGGTTACGCAGCTGAGAAGCATCCATATCAGACCAGGCGAGCGAACAGATATTGATCACCAGGATGTCGAAAGGCTGCGAATCGGCAGGCAGATTGTCGGGAAAATGCGTCACGCGCTGGCGTTCACTTTCATGAAAGCGGTTCAGCCAGGCGGTGAGATTCGCGCTGGTCGGCGGCGCAGACTGCTCCAGTCCATCCGGCGTGGCGGCTGGCTGGCCGCCGCTGGGTGTCTGATTCAATACGACCTGTGGCGTAGCCGTCCGGGTCGGCAGCAGCGACATCGCCGGGCCAGCAATCGTCAGCACGTTAAGCCAGATCAGCATCAGGGAAACCAGCACCGTGATGCGAACCCATTGTGAAACAAACAGATAGAGAACCAGCAGCACAAAGGCGGCTCCCACCATTTGCCAGTTAATAAAGCGATCGGCCAGGTCGAGCAGATAGGCCGCAGAGAAGCCCGCCAGCTGATCGCCCTGGCTGAGTATGCTGCTGAGTCCTGGCAGCCAGGTGTCGTGCCAGAACAGCGCGATGCCAACCGGAATCGAGATCAACTGGCGGATGCGATGCAGGCGCGCCGAGGGTAACGGAAAAAGCAGCCAGGCGAGAAACACCAGATTGCTCAGGGCGTGAAAATTGAGATAGCCATACCACAGCAGGCCGAACTTCAGTAAAAAGTAGAAATTCCAGCCGCCCAGTCCGCGCCAGGAGGACCAGAAGCGGGAAGAGGAGGCCGCCGCGGGTTGATCAGTATTCATTAATTTTTTCTATCCGTTTCAGAGGATTGACGCTGCCAGTGACCTTCCGATTTAAGCGCGCGCGCTGGCAACAGACGATTCATGATGCCGTTCCAGCGACGGGGTAGCCATTTTTGATATAATGGCTTTAAAAACAGCAGGATAACCAGAATAAGTAGCGCAATTTGTACCCAGTCCATCAGATTCATCAGGCTTTGTTCTCCGGCAGTAAAGTGATGGGCTGCGGTGCAGCGCGTTCATGTGTTTCAGGCCGGCTCTCAACGGCGGCGCGGGCCGTCTCTGATACCGGAGCCAGATCCTGAATTGCCATCGGCGTCAGTTTCTTAATATTGCTGACTTCTGCGAGGATCTGATTATCCTCAAACCAGACCATCCGGTTAGCAAACAGCTCGTCGTGAGGCAGAGAAAAGATATATTTCAATGCCTTATCAAGGTCGTTATAGCGGCAGGAAGAGAGGAAAAGGATGACACGATCTTCCAGTACCGTGACCAGGTCGCCAAAGCGGCGCGGTTTACAGAGCGTCAGGATTTGCTGAGGCTTAAGCTGTGGCACAGGCCGCAACGCGACCAGCAGGCCCTTATCATTTTCCGGCAGCAGGGTATTGCTGATCAACTGGCCGACTGACTGACAGAAGGCATCGAGACGCAGGTAGCCTTTCTCATGCAGAGGCTGCAACGAAGCGGTTAACGCCTCAAGACTGGCGGGAACGCGACGGTTAAACACCTGTCCCTGAAGGCCCTCCAGCGTGGTCAGAAAGCGCGACAGTGTGGCGTTGGTCGGGACGATGGCGTTTACACCGCAGGCCAGCAGCAGACGTTCGTCGCTATAACGCAGGCTGGCACCCATCTCGCGCACCACAATTTTCAGGCCGTTGCCGCGTGTACGACGCAGGCTGTGCACCATCTTCGCCAGTTCGTTGATATATTCGCTGCGGGTCAGGCTGAAAATCACCGTTGCGGCATTGGCCTGCTGCGCCCGCAACCAGACCTGTTCATTATCCTCGAACAGTTGCCACTGGCGTGAAAGCGGCGGCGCGCCCTCAAGCACGATGTTGTCCGCAAGATAATGCTGCTCATCGTTGAGGCTCAGTGGTTCCTGCTTTTCATTTAAGGTAAAAAATCGCTCATTTTCACAGCCCAGACGTATTGCCCGATCGGCAAGCAGGCGTTCCGCGGCATACCACCAGTTAATTCGATACTGCCAGCTATCCTGCTGAAAGCTCAAATGCGCAACGCCATCCAGCTGACGAAAATAACGCTGAAGATGATTACTCAGATTTATTATTGTGGTGCCGGAGGTCACGATTAAAAGGGTGAGCTTTCTTTTATGCAGCGTCTGACGCATGCCCTTTATCCAGCGGGATAATTCTGCGTCATCAAGCTTATCCCATTGCGCTGCGCTGCTATTAAATATCACTAACCCATTTTTACTGCCGAGCGTGCGCAGAAAATCACATTCCAGCTGCAACAAACTGCTTTTGCTTTTGGAAAGAGAAAACAGCGGAATACGATCGGGTCCGCCAATGGGATCGGGCGTCAGCAAATCACGCGGCGGCTGGTCAGCGCTGATCAGCGTTACGGCCTGCTGATGTGAAATTACCTGTCGAATAAAAGTGCGGGCGTCATCCTGCCGCGCACAGGTCACCCAATAACAGCCGGGCGTTTGCAATGCCGTTAATTCAGGCTGAACATGCAACAGCCCCAGCGAAAAAGAATTTTTCATATTGAATTCGTTATTTTTCCAGTCCAGGCTAGCTTATTATAGACAGGCCGGGATGTAACCTGAGAAATTTAAACATTGCTAATCACAGGCCGGCTCACATTGTTCTGCAATTGCCGCGTTTCTGGAAATATTTTTCAACTTTCCTTTACGCGTACGCGCAGTCGGTCATCCTGAGTGTGACGTTGTTTTATTTTTGGCGAACAGTAATGAAAAACCACAATCTCTATAACCCTGTTGCCGCTGATGGCGATCGTCAGGATGATATTAGTGCGTTGCGTGATGCGTTTTCTTTGCACTCTTTCCGCTATGTCGACATTGCGCGTGAAGAGCGCCTGAAAGCGATCGTGTCGCGCTGGCCGCTATTAGCGGAAACCCTTGCCAGCCAGTCTGAGACCGATCGCTGATGCCGCAGATCGCGCTTCAGGGCGTACGGGGCGGCGTCGGCACGACTTCTCTTTGTGCCGGATTAGGCTGGGCGCTGGCGGCACTCGGCGAACGAGTATTGTTGATCGATGGCTCCCCTGTCAGCCAGCTTGGCGTGCATTTTAATCTGCCCGCTCAGCAGGATAATGGCTGGATGAAAGCACTGTGTGAGGGCGGTGACTGGCAGCACAGCGGGCTTCGCTATCCCGATGGTCCTGATTTGCTGCCTCACGGGGTGCTGTCCCATCAGCATGCTTTGACTATTGCCAGACAGAATGAGGCGATCGCCGCGCCGCTGCTCCAGGCATTACCGGACCTGCGGGCGCGCTATCAGTGGATTATTTTCGATCTGCCTGCCGATACCCTGCCCTGGCATGAAACGCTCTATCCCACGCTGGACAGCCTGCTGTGCGTCACTCAGCCAGACGCGAATTGCCATTTACGGCTTAGCCAGCGCCAGTTTCCGGCGCGCACTCGTTTTATTATCAATCAGTTTAATGCCAACAGTCGTCTGCAGCAGGATCTGCATCAGCTCTGGATGGCCTCGCTGAATCCGCTGATACCGCTGCTGATCCACCGGGATGAGGCGCTGGCAGAAGCGCTGATGATGAAGCAGCCGGTCGGTGAATACCGGCCACATGCGTTGGTCAGTGAAGAGATCATCACGCTGGCAAGCTGGCTGCTGCTCAATCTGAATGGAGTGAGCTCTTGAATCCGTTGTGCTGGCTGTTAACAGCGCCCGCCTGGCAATCGCTGCACAGGGGCTATACCACCGCGCGAGGCAATGGCGCGTCCCGCTTCGCCAGTGCACTCCATCTGTTCTGGTCGGTGCTGGGCCTGATGCTGCTTCGCTTCGAAACGCCGGGCTGGCAGCGGATTATTCAGCAGCGCCGCCGGCTCTATCCGCACATTTCGCCGGAGCGGCCGCGACCGCTGGATATCCTGCGTTATCTGATCCAGACGCTGTGGCTTTTGGTGATCCTGCCGCAGAGCGATCGCGCTCGTGGCGGTTTCCGTGGCCTCGGTGCGCTGTCTGGCTGGCGCCACCATGGCTACCGCTGGCTGGACAAGGCCGTTGCCCAATCACAGACCCAGGGAATCGATGTGCGCATCGAACACTGGCTGAAGCGGCTGTCGCCGCTGGTGCGACGCAGCCTCTTCGCCGTCACTGCCCTGTTTGCCACGTTGCTGGCGCTGCTCTGTATCAGCCAGCCGTTTGGCCTGATGACGCAGTTTATCTTTGTGGTACTGCTCTGGAGTCTGGCGATGCTGGTACGACGCATCCCGGGGCGTTTCCCGACCATGATGCTGATTGTGCTGTCGCTGACCGTATCGTGCCGCTACCTCTGGTGGCGCTATACCTCGACGCTGAACTGGGACGATCCGCTGAGTCTGGTGTTTGGTCTGCTGCTTATTGCGGCAGAGACCTACGCCTGGGTGGTGCTGGTGCTGGGCTATTTTCAGACGCTCTGGCCGCTTAATCGTCAGCCGGTGTCGATGCCTGTCGATCGGGATCAGTGGCCAGGCATCGATCTGCTGGTGCCAACCTACAACGAACCGCTCAGCGTGGTCAGACCCACCATCTACGCTGCCATGGGCATCGACTGGCCGAAAGACCGCCTGAATATCTATCTGCTCGACGACGGCGACCGGCCGGAATTCCGCGACTTTGCCGCCAGCGTGGGTATCAACTATGTCGTCCGTCCCACTCATGAGCACGCCAAGGCCGGCAACATCAATCACGCGCTGAAAAAGTACTGCCGCAGCGAATTTGTGGTGATTTTCGACTGTGACCATGTGCCGACGCGCGCCTTTTTGCAGATGACCATGGGCTGGTTTATTAAAGATCCCCGGCTGGCGATGATGCAGACGCCACATCACTTCTTCTCGCCTGATCCGTTTGAGCGCAATCTCGGGCGGTTTCGTCGTACGCCCAATGAGGGTTCGCTCTTTTATGGGCTGGTGCAGGACGGTAATGATACCTGGGACGCCACCTTTTTCTGCGGCTCCTGCGCCGTGCTGCGCCGCAGCGCACTGGATGAAATTGGCGGTATTGCGGTGGAAACCGTTACCGAAGATGCCCATACCTCGCTGCGTCTGCACCGGCGCGGCTACACCTCGGCCTACATCCGCATTCCTCAGGCGGCCGGACTGGCGACCGAAAGTCTGTCAGCGCATATCGGACAGCGTATCCGCTGGGCACGCGGTATGGTGCAGATCTTCCGCCTTGATAACCCGCTATTTGGTAAGGGGCTGAAGTGGGTACAGCGGCTCTGTTATGCCAACGCCATGCTGCACTTTCTCTCTGGCATTCCGCGGCTGGTCTTCCTGCTGGCGCCGCTGGCGTTTTTGCTCTGTCATGCCTACATCATCTACGCGCCTGCGCTGGCGATCGCCATTTATGTTTTGCCCCATATGCTGCATACCAGCCTCACCAACTCGCGTATTCAGGGACGCTGGCGACACTCTTTCTGGAGCGAGGTCTACGAGACGGTGCTGGCCTGGTATATCGCCCGGCCTACCACCGTGGCGCTGTTCAATCCTCATAAAGGGAAGTTTAACGTCACCGCAAAAGGCGGGCTGGTAGAGGAGGAGCATCTGGACTGGGTGATAACCAAGCCCTATATGCTGCTGGTGCTGCTCAACCTCGCAGGGGTTTTGATGGCGTTCTGGCGCATGCAGCACGGTCCGGCCAATGAGGTACTGACGGTATGGGTGAGCCTGATTTGGGTGCTCTACAACATGATTATCCTTGGCGGTGCGGTAGCGGTTTCGGTTGAAGCACGGCAGATCCGTGAGGCGCACAGGGTGGAGATCGCCATGCCGGCCGCCATTGCACGCGAAGATGGTCATATGCTGCCCTGTACGCTGCGTGACTACTCTGACGGCGGCGTCGGGCTGGAGATGCGCGAGCCGGATGCGCTGCGGGAGAATGAAAAAGTGTGGCTGCTGCTGCGTCGTGGACAGCAGGAGTTCAGCTTCCCGTGCCAGGTGCAGCGGGTCTTTGGCCACCGGGCTGGCGTGCGTCTCCATCAACTGACCACTCAGCAGCATATTGAATTTATCCAGTGTACCTTCGCCCGCGCCGATACCTGGGCGCTGTGGCAGGACGGTTTTCCGGAAGATAAACCGGTCCAGAGCCTCGCCGATATCATGATCCTCGGTTTCAAAGGTTACCTGCGCCTGGCGGAATATGGCCCGCCGCAGTTACGTCGGCTGTTTAACCTGCTTACCGTTGGGGTGAGCTGGCTGGCTTCGCTGTTGCCGCAAGGCATCGGACGTGTGCCAGCTTCAAAAAACGCATTGAGTTGATGATATGACGATACCGAGAGTAAACAGGTGGTTTGCCGCTCTGCTGTTGGGCAGTGCAACGTTAAGCTGTGCCGCCGCGCAGGAGGACGCGCCCGCAAACATCGCTGGTGTAACGCCTGTGCAATCTTTACCGCAGGATAACGGCGCGCCGCTGCGGAACAGCCAGCTGAGCTTTGCCCAGCTGGCACCGCCGCCTGGCAGCATGACGCTGCGTGGCACCCGCACCACCGGACAGATTGAGTTCGGTGTGCGCAGCGATGAGGTGGTGACGCGCGCGTTGCTGAACCTCAGCTTTCGGCCTTCGCCCGCACTGCTGCCGACGCTGTCGCAGTTGAAGGTTTATCTCAATGATGAGCTGGTCGGTCTGATTACCCTGACGCCGGAACAGCTGGGTAAAGAGATCCAGACGCAGCTGTCGATCGATCCGCGTTACATCGCCGACTTTAACCGCGTGCGTTTCGAGCTGGTGGGCCACTACGCCAACGTCTGTGAAAATCCTGCCAATAGCGCAATCTGGCTGGATATCGGCAAACAGAGCGGCATCGATCTGACGCTGCAAAAACTGCCGCTGAAAAATGACCTCTCCCACTTCCCGGAACCCTTTTTTGATTCGCGGGATACGCGACCGCTGACCCTGCCGATGGTGTTCAGCGCCCAGCCGGATGTCACGCAGCAGCGGGCTGCCGCCATTCTTGCTTCCTGGTTTGGCAGCAAAACGGGCTGGCGCGGGCAGCGTTTCCCGGTGCTGTATAACCAGCTGCCGCAACAGCAGCATGCGGTGGTGTTTGCCACCAACGATGCGCGCCCGGATTTCCTGAAAGATCTGCCGCCGGTGACAAAACCCACAGTAGAGATTGTCAGCCAGCCCGATAATCCGTATGAAAAAATGCTGCTGATTCTGGGACGCAACGATGAGGACCTGCTGACGGCGGTTCAGGGTATCGCCCAGGGTGAGCTGCTGCTGCGCGGCGATACCTCAACCATCGACAGCGTGAAGCTGCTCTCCCCGCGCCAGGCTTATGACGCCCCTAACTGGGTGCGGACCGATCGCCGCACCACTTTCGCCGAACTGACGCAATATGAGAATCAGTTGCAGTCTGATGGGGTGCAGCCTAATCCCGTCAGCCTGACCCTCAATCTGCCGCCCGATCTCTTCCTGGTTCGCGCGCGCGGTATCGACATGGATCTGAGCTATCGCTATACCGCGCCTTTCCAGTCGGATGGCTCACGGCTGGCGGTCAACCTGAATAATCAGTTCATTCAGGATTATCCGCTGCCGCCGAAAAATACGACGGGTCAGCAGCTGCTGCATATTCCGCTGATTCAGGGAATGCTGGACAAGAGCCATGAGCTGCTGATTCCGGCGCTGCGCCTCGGGGTGGTGAATCAGCTGCGCTTCGATTTTGATTACGCCAACATCACCATCAGCGGCAACGCGGATGGACGCTGTGAAACCGCAACGCCGATAACGCATCATGTGGTGGTGGACGACAATTCCAGCATCGATTTTTCCGGCTATCGCCACTACATCGAAATGCCGTCGCTGCGCGCCTGGGCGAATGCGGGCTTTCCGTTCAGCCGCTACGCCGATCTGGCGCAAACCCTGGTACTGATGCCGCCAAAACCCGATGCAGAGCAGGTCAGCACGCTGCTGAATACGTTGGGCAATATGGGTGCGCAAACCGGCTATCCGGCGCTGCGCGTTCAGTTGACCGATGACTGGGCCACGGCGAAGAAGCAGAATGTGGATCTGCTGATGATCGGTGTCATCCCCAAAGATCTTCAGGATGACCAGCGGATCCCGGCGCTGGTCGACGCCACCGCCAGCTGGCTGAAAGAGCCTGTGCGACAAATCACTCCGGAAGTGAACCCGCAAAGTCAGCGCGAGCAGGCGGCAGAAAGCACGACGACTATCAGCTCCCGCGGCCCGCTGGCAACGGTGATTGGCTTCCAGTCACCTTTTTACGATCAGCGCAGCGTTGTCGCGTTGCTCGCCGATGGCACGCCGCGTAGCTGGCAGTTGCTCAACGAGGCGATGGGTGACAGCGGCAAGCGTGGCACGATGTCTGGCTCCACCGTGGTGATCCGCGAGTCAGGGGTTAACAGTCTGCGCGTGGGAGAGAGCTACTACGTTGGTCATCTGCCGTGGTGGGAGCGTCTCTGGTCGCTACTCTCCGTCCATCCCTTCTGGCTGGCACTCTGCGCACTCTTTGTAGTGGTGCTGTTTGCGCTGATGACCTGGCGTCTGATGCGAATTATTACCCGTCGTCGTTTACTGGATGAAGATGAATAACGCACAGGTGCTGCGGGCAGGCATGCTGCTCGGCGCACTGAGTGCGCTGCCGGGGCTGGCTGCACCGGTCGACGGATCGGAGGTGTCGCCGGTCGAATGGTTGCTGTCACAGGTACGCACCGGCGAGTCGACCAACAAATATGATCTGGTGCAGCAATCGCTCTACCGGCTTGAGAAGATCGATCCCGATAATCCGCAGGTGCTGGCGGCTCGCCTGCGGCTGGCGCTGCGTCAGGGCGATATCCCTAAAGCGCAGATGCTGCTGGAGCAGCTGAAAAAGGTTGCGCCCGACTCCGCCGCGACGCGTGAATCCGCCGTCGGCCTGACGCTGATGTCGTCGGATGGGCGGCAGCAGCTGCAGCAGGCGCGCCTGCTCGCCACCTCGGGGCGCCTGGCGGAGGCGAAAAGTGCTTACGACGCGTTGTTCGGAGGGGTTTTTCCGGATGCGAACACGGCGCTGGAATACTGGCGGCTGCTGGCACGCACTCCCGGTCAGGAGAGCGTCGCTTACCAGCAGCTGCAGGCGCTGGAGCAGCGCTACCCGGGCAATATCGGGGTTGAGCTGCAAATTGCACGCATGGCATTTGATCAACAGCAGCCGGAGCAGGCGATAGCGCAGTTGAAAAAGCTGGCAAACAGCAACGGCGGACGCGCCGCCGCCGCCGATCTCTGGCTGCAGCAGATCAACGATCAGCCGGTCAGTGACAGCAGCGTGGCGCAGTTAAACGCCTACCTGGCTGTTTTTACCGACGGCGACGCACACCAGCAGGGCGCGGATGTGCTGGCGAAGCAGCAGGCGCAGCTCGCCGATCCCGCCTATCGCGAGCGGATGCGTGGCCTGGCGCTGGTCGAGGCGGGCGATGTGAATAATGCGATGGCAGCGCTTAGCCGGGCACTGAAGGATAACCCCAACGACGCCGAATTGATGGGTGCAATGGGGCAGACTCAGGCACGCGCCGGCCATCGTGATGTGGCGGTGCTCTGGCTGGAACGCGCCGTTGAAGCGGGCAAGCAGAGTACGCTGATCGGCAAATGGCAGTCACTGCTGCAGACTAACCGTTACTGGCTGGCGGTCGAACAGGGCGATAAGGCGCTGGCGCAGCATGACGTTGAGGGGGCCGAACGCGCTTATCGCGCCGCACAGAAAATTGATAGCACCGACAGCTATGCCCTGATTGGCCTGGGCGATGTGGCGATGGCGCGCAAAGATGCGGCAGGTGCCGAACTGTTCTGGCAGCATGCGCTAAGGCTGGACGCGACCAACACCACCACCGTGCGTCGCCTGGCCGGGCTTTATCAGGCCGAGTCGCCTGCCCGCGTCATGCAGTTTATCAGTACGCTACCCGCCGGGCAGCAGCGCGAGATGGCGGGAACGTTGCGCGCGCTGCGCAGTGACAGTCTGCGCGCCGAGGCCGATGCGCTCGCCCGGCTGAATAAATGGCCGCAGGCGGCAGAGAAGTATCGGGCGGCGCTGGCGCTGCAGCCGGATGACGTCTGGCTCAGTTATCGGCTGGCGAGCGCGCTACGCGACGGTGGAGCCATCCAACAGGCGGATGCGCAGATCGCGACGCTGCAACAGCAGCATCCCGGCGATGCGACCGCGCTCTACGCCGCCGCGCTCTACCTTTCCAGCCGGGATAATGATGACGCCGCACTGGCAACGCTGCATCGCCTGCCTGAAACGCAGTGGAACAGCAATATGCATGAGCTGGCTGACCGGCTCGGGCAGGATAAAATTTTTGCCAGCGCCGAAGCGCTTCGTGCGGCAGGGCAGGAGCGGGCAGCGGTGACGCTGCTTTACCAGCAGCCGGTTTCCAGCCGACGCGACCTGACGCTGGCCGACTGGGCGCTGGCTCGCGGGGACGCGCAGCAGGCTCTGGAGATCTATCAGCAGGTGCTGTCAGGTGAAGCTGACAACAGCGACGCAGCGCTGGGACGAATCGAAGCGCTGGTTGCCCTCCAGCGCAACAGCGAAGCACGGCAGGCACTTGAGCAGCAGCCAGCCCAGGCCAATACTCTTAATGCCGATCGCCGCGCCGCGCTGGCATGGCAAGCGGTGGGCGAAACCACGCAGGCTGCCGTGCGCTTTGCCAGCCTGAAGCAGCGCGCTGCGTCACTGCCGCCATCACAGGATAAGGCACTGGTGTTTCGTGATGCGGCACGGCTGGAGCGCGCGCAGCAGCAGCCAGAGATCGCGCTGGCGGATTATCGTCAGGCGATGACGGCCATCGGTATCGGCAGCGGCGAAAGTATCAGCCGCGCGACACGCTCTCAGGAACAGGATGACTGGCTGAAGCGCAGTATTCGCAGCGACACCGCAGATCTCTATCGTCAGCGTGAGACCACGCTGACGGTGCAGCAGGACTATTCGCGCAATAAGGGTACGGCTGGGGTCTCCGACTTTACTGCCCATACCACCATGCTGCAGGCGGAAAGTCCGTTTGCCGACGGACGCGGCTTTTTCCGTCTCGACCAGGTGGACGTCTCGGCAGGAAGTTTTACCACCCGCAACGGCAGCTTCGACGAGCAGTTTGGTAGCTGCGACGACGCCAGTTCCGGCGGATGCAGCCGCGATTCCAGTCAGCGCGCCGAGGGCACTGCGCTGGGCGTCGGCTGGCATAATGACCGCTGGTCAGCGGATCTGGGTACCACGCCGCTGGGCTTTGAGGTGACCAACTGGACCGGCGGACTGAGCTGGAAAACTGACGTCAGGGATCTTGGCGTGACGCTGACCGCCTCGCGACGGCCGATCGCCAGTTCGCTGCTTTCCTACGCGGGCGCGCGCGATCCATCAGCCAACGGTGGAAAAAGCTGGGGCGGCGTAGTGGCAACGGGTGGCAGCATCGGGCTGAGTTACGATCAGGGCGGCGCACACGGTGTCTGGGGCGACATCAGCGCGCATCAGATCACCGGTAAAAACGTTGCGGATAATAGTCGCGAGCGCTTAATGGCCGGCTACTACTACAAGCTCATTAATAGCGATAATCGCCGGGCCACCGTCGGGCTTAACAGTATGCTCTGGCACTATCAGAAGGATCTCAGCGATTACACCTTCGGTCAGGGCGGCTACTACAGTCCGCAGCAGTATCTCTCCTTTTCCGTGCCGGTCACCTGGCGACAGCGGACAGAAAACTGGTCGTTCGACCTGGGCGGCTCGGTTTCCTGGTCACATTCGAAAACCGATGCGCAGCAGCGCTATCCGGTCAATCCCGGCTTTACTCTGGCCAGCAATCCCGTTTCCGCCAGCAGCACCGGCAGCGGCACGGGGTATACGCTGCAGGGCGTGGTTGAACGTCGTATCACACCCGACTGGTTTATCGGGGTGGGCGTCGATATTCAACAGGCGAAAGACTATACCCCAAGTCACGGGCTTATCTACGTGCGTTACTCTGCCGCAGGCTGGGAAGGGGATCTGGATATGCCGCCACAGCCGCTGACCCCTTACGCAGATTTTAAATAATCCCGACCGGGAAAAAGCCGGACTTTTCAGACGGTAAAAAAGTCAGTTTATGGGATATACTGGCGGGCATTGTACTGTCTGCTATCTGGGCTTTTTTCATCGTCAGGAGAATATTTTTGCGCGTAAGCCGGTCACTTACGATAAAGCAGATGGCGACAGTTTCGCTGGTTGCGGTTATCACCATCAGCATCTTTATCGTCATCCAACTGTTTCATTTTGTGCAGCAGCGCAGGATTGACTACGCCCAGCAGATGGAGAATATTGCACACACCGTCCGCCAGCCGCTGTCGGAAGCGGTACTGCGCGCCGATATTTCTCAGGCCGAACGCATTCTCCATTCACTGAAACCTGCCGGTATTTTATCGCGCGCCGATGTGGTGCTGCCGAATGCGTTTCAGGCTCTGCATGCCGACTTCGAAACGGAGAAACCGGTGCCGCGTCTGGTGGCGCGACTGTTTGAGCTGCCGGTGCAGATTACCCTGCCGCTCTATTCAGTGGAAAATACCGGGATGCCGAAACCGCTGGCCTATCTGGTGCTGCAGGCTAACTCGACGCGCGTCTACCAGTTTATTCTCAGCACGCTCTCGACCATGATTATCACCTATCTGCTGCTGGCACTGATCCTGTCAGTGGCGATCAGCTGGTGTATCAACCGGCTGGTGGTGCATCCGCTGCGCAATCTCTCGCGGGAGCTGCAGGAGCTGCCGCCGCAGTCGATTCTGACGCATAAGCTGTCACTGCCGCAGAGCCACCGCGATGATGAAATCGGCATGCTGATCCGCAGCTACAACCGCAATCAGCAGGTGCTGGAGTCGATACATGATGAGATGAGCCGGCTGACCACCCATTTTCCCGTGACCGATCTGCCCAACCGTACCCTGTTTCTGGCGCTGGTCGAGCAGTTCATGAGCAGCCCGGAACAGCCGCTGGGGCTGATGGTGATCCGCATTGAAACCCTGCAGGAAGCCAACGGCGTATTAAGCGATGAGCAGCGCGATACGCTGATGCTGACGCTGGTGGAGAAGATCCGTAATACGCTGGATGACCATACTCTGCTGGCGCAGACCGGGACCAGCGACTTTGTCCTGTTAATGAAGCGCGCCAGTAATCCGTTCCGCGCCCTGCGTCTGGCCCGTAACCTGATGATTCGCCTTAATCAGCCGGTCAACCTCTATCAGCTGCAGCTGCGTCCTAACGTCAGCATTGGTCTGGCGCTGCGCGATGATCAGCCGCTGAGCGATGATCAGCCGCTGAGCGCCAGTGATCTGCTTGGCCGCGCGACCTCAGCGATGATGTCGGCCCGTCATCAGGGCAAAAATCAGATTCTGTTCTTTGACGCCGCGTTAACCGAGCGCGCGCAAAAACGTCTGACCCAGGAGCATGATATTCTGCAGGGGTTGCACAATGAGCAGTTCGCCCTCTATCTGCAACCGCAGGTCGATATGCGCACCGGCACGTTAGTCGGCGCGGAAGCGCTGCTGCGTATGCGCCAGCCCGACGGCAGCTACGGTCTGACCGAAGAGTTTATTGCCAGTGCCGAAGAGATTGGCGTGATTAGCGCGATTGGCCGCTGGGTGTTTGAAGAGGCGTGCCGCATTCTGGCAGGCTGGCAGCGACAGGGCATTATGCTGCCGCTGAGTGTGAATATTTCCGCTGTGCAACTGCGTGACACGGGCGTGGTCTCTCATCTGCAATCCCTGCTGACGCGCCACCGCATCGCACCTGGCACCTTCGTGCTGGAAGTGACAGAAACGGCTCAGCTTGATGATGCTGAACAGGCGATATCGATGCTGCGGATGCTGCAGCAGACCGGCGTAGCCGTGGCTCTGGACGATTTCGGCATGGGCTACTCCAACCTTAACTACCTCCATCAGCTGAAAGCGTTGCCGGTTAACAAGCTGAAGATGGATCGCAGCTTCGTGGCGGCGCTGCCGCATGACGACACCATGGTCTGCATCGTGGCGGCCATCGCCGAGATTATCCATCTGGAGGTGATTGCCGAAGGCGTGGAGACAGCGGAACAACGTGACTGGCTGCTGGCGCGCGGCATCTCTATCGGACAGGGCTATCTGTATGCTGAAGCGCTGCCTCTGACCCGATTCAATCAGGCATGGATCGAAAACTCCTCACTACCGCAATAATTGCCTGATTCATTGATTTTGCGAGAATTTTAGTTACAAAACCCCCTGCTGAAGCGTTTCAGTTCAGAATTACGATCCCCGGGTTTCCTGGGCGTTTGTCACCCTGTATTAATCACGTAAACAGAGTGTTATTTTCGGGTTACTGTCAGGCGCCACCTCTGTTGCCCGCCAGTCACAATAACGAATCCGACAACATCACCTCACGGCGTTAGTGGACACCTGTTTATGAAAACCTCACTTTTTAAAAGCCTTTATTTCCAGGTGCTGATGGCGATTGGCATCGGCGTTTTGTTAGGCCATTTTTACCCGGAGTTAGGGACCCAGATGAAGCCGCTGGGAGATGGCTTTGTTAAGTTAATCAAGATGATTATCGCCCCGGTAATTTTCTGTACCGTGGTGACCGGCATCGCTGGCATGGAAAGCATGAAAGCGGTAGGACGGACCGGCGCGGTTGCACTGCTCTATTTTGAAATTGTCAGCACCATCGCGCTGATTATCGGCCTGATCGTGGTGAACGTGGTGCAGCCAGGTGCCGGGATGAACGTTGATCCTGCCACGCTGGATGCCAAAGCCGTGGCGATTTACGCGCAGCAGGCAGAACAGCAGGGCATCGTCGCTTTCCTGCTGGATGTCATCCCCAACAGCGTGATTGGCGCCTTTGCCAGCGGCAATATTCTGCAGGTGCTGCTGTTTGCCATTCTGTTTGGTTTTGCCCTGCATCGTCTGGGTAACACTGGCACGCTGATTTTCAACGTGATTGAAAGCTTCTCAAAAGTGATTTTCGGCATCATCAACATGATCATGCGTCTGGCACCGATAGGGGCATTTGGCGCGATGGCGTTCACTATCGGCAAGTATGGCGTGGGCTCACTGGTGCAGCTCGGCCAGCTGATTATCTGCTTCTACATCACCTGTATTCTGTTTGTGGTGATCGTGCTGGGGCTGATTGCACGCCTGTTCGCCGGATTCAGCATCTTTAAGTTCATCGCCTATATCAAAGAAGAGCTGCTGATTGTGCTGGGCACTTCCTCTTCCGAGTCTGCGCTGCCGCGCATGCTGGATAAGATGGAGAAGCTGGGCTGCAAGAAATCGGTAGTAGGGCTGGTGATCCCCACCGGTTACTCCTTTAACCTGGACGGCACCTCGATTTACCTGACCATGGCGGCAGTATTTATCGCTCAGGCGACCAATGCGCACATGGACATTTTCCATCAGATTACGCTGCTGGTGGTGCTGCTGCTCTCCTCCAAAGGCGCGGCGGGGGTAACCGGGAGCGGATTTATCGTGCTGGCGGCGACGCTCTCTGCGGTGGGACATCTGCCGGTGGCGGGTCTGGCGCTCATTCTCGGTATCGACCGCTTTATGTCCGAAGCCCGTGCGCTGACCAACCTGATCGGTAACGGTGTGGCGACCGTGGTGGTGGCGAAGTGGGTCGATCAGCTGGATCATAAACAGCTGACCGACACGCTGGCAGGCCGGAATAAGGAGAATAAAGCGTCTGAATCTTCAATTTAATCATTGAATTTCACTTAAATCCCCACAAATGCCCGCTGTCGCTTGCCCTGACAGCGGGCATTTGCATAATAAACCCCACTTGTTTTTTTTGACGTTTTTCACTTCGTTACGCGACATCCTGAGCTTCCTGTGGTCAAACACTTTGTTGTTGGATAACAGCGCGATTCGGCGCCAGCCGATTCGTTAATAACAGCGGCAATATGCGCCAGTGATAACGATATTTGAATTATTTGAGTAGGGGTTCACATGCAGGGCACCAGAATTCGGCTTTTGGTTGGTGGATTAGTGCTGGCAAGCAGCTTTGGTCTCCAGGCAGAAACGCTGCAACCGGATCCGGCCTGGCAGGAAGGCAAGCTGGATAATGGATTTAACTGGCAGTTACTGGCCACACCGCAACGCCCCAGTGACCGTATTGAACTGCGGCTGGTGGTGAATACCGGCTCGCTGGTAGAGAGTGCGCAACAGGCCGGCTTCAGCCATCTGCTGCCGCGTCTGGCGATGGTGCACAACACCGCGCTTGATAACCATCAGCAGCGCGCGCTATGGCAACAGGCTATGGATCCTCAGCATCCGCTGCCACCTGTGATCACCTCCTATGATTCCACCCAATATAATCTGAGCCTGCCGAATAACCGCCCCGAGTTGCTGAAAGAAGCGCTGAACTGGCTGGCGGCCACGGCAGGCAATATGGCCATCACCGAACAGGTGGTTAATACCGCGCTGGCGGCATCGGATCCGGTGGCGACCTGGCCGAAAGATACCCAGGATGTCTGGTGGCGCTACCGCCTGAAAGGCTCCGCGCTGCTGGCGCATGACCCCGCAGCGCAACCACGCGCGCCGGTTGATTTAACCCAGCTCAATGATTTTTATCATCAGTGGTACACTCCGGATGCGATGACGCTCTACGTGGTGGGGAATGTTGACAGCCGCAACCTCTCTGAGCAGATCAATAAAACCTTCTCGGCGTTAACCGGTAAACGTGAAACGCCTGCGCCACTGCCCACCCTGTCGCCGCTGCCGCACGAGCCGGTAAATCTGGTCAGCAGCAACATGACGCAGGATCGTCTCTCGCTGGTGTGGGATACGCCGTGGCAACCGATTCGTGACTCCCAGAATCTGCAGCGTTACTGGCAGGGCGATCTGGCACGTGAAGCGCTGTTCTGGCATGTCCAGCGTGCGCTCAGTGACAGCAAGGCACAGGGCATACAGGTGGGATTTGATTGCCGTGTGCTCTATCAGCGTGCACAGTGCTCCATCAACCTGGATGGACGCAACGAAAATCTGGCGCAGAATATGAATCTGGTGGCGCGTGAGCTGGCAAACGTGCGTGACAAAGGCTTGCCGCAGGAGGAGTTTGATGCGCTGATGGCGCAGAAGCTGCTGGAGCTGAACAAGCTGTTTACCACCTATGCCCGCACCGATACGGATGTGCTGATGAGCCAGCGCCTGCGCTCCCAGCAGAACGCCGTAGTCGATATCGCACCTGAGCAGTATCAGAAGCTGCGTCAGACTTTCCTGGCCGGCCTGACCCGCGAACAGTTAAACCAGGAGCTGCGTCAGCAGCTGACGCAGGAACTGATGATGGTACTGATTCAGCCGGAAGGCGAAGCGGAAACCAACGTGAAGAGCCTGCAAAACAACTGGGACAAAGTGATGGCACCGCCAGCGGCACCGGCGACCAGTAATGAAGCCAGTCCGCCGGATAGCAACGTCAAAGACGTTCCGCCAGCCGCATAAAGTCAGGTTTTTGCCCTGAGCCACTCGGTCACTAACATCGGCCAGCTGGCGAGGGGCAAATCTGCCACGCCGCGGATACCAAATCCGTGCCCGCCTTTCTGATAGAAATGCACCTCTGCCGGGACCTTATGCTCACGCAGTGCGCCAAAAAACGCCATGCTGTGATTCACTGATACATCATCATCGTCGGCTGCGTGGATCAACAGCGTTGGCGGCACCAGCGGATGAACCCGGGTTTCCATTGAATAAGCGTCAATGGTTTTCTGATCGGGCCAGGCACCCAGCAGGCGGGTTCTGGCTCCTTCATGGGCGATGCCGTCCCGCATGCTGATTACCGGATAGACCAGTACCATCGCATCCGGACGCGGCGAGAAGTTTTCTGCGCCATCCTGCACCGGATAGAGTTTCTCTGCGAAACGCGTACCCAGACTGGCAGCCACGTGGCCACCCGCCGAAAAGCCCATCATGACGATATATTTACCATTCAGGCCGCGCTGCGCCCGTTCACGCAGGACGCGTACCGCGCGCTGAGCATCGGCCAGCGGCGCGTCGGGGCCTTCGTGATGTCCATCATAGGGCAGACGATAGGTCATCACCGCCAGGGTGTAACCCATTGAGGTAAAGAATGTCGCCAGGGCGCTGCCTTCACGATCGATCATCACGCGCTGATAGCCACCGCCCGGTGCGACCAGCAGGGTAATCCCGTTTGATTCGACCGGATGCCAGATCGCCATCTCCGGGCAACGTACGCCGGTAGCGGCCCGATCGTAAGGCTCATACTCTTTTGCCATGTCGACAATCTGCGGCTGTGCGCGCGAATCGCTGGCGCCTGGCGCATCACCGTGTGGCCAGATATTAATAATTTCTGTGTGCATAAATAGATCCTGATGCGGGGAATATTTTAATTGTTTTGTTCGCGGCCGGAGAGAACAGCGTCCTGCTGTCTTTTGATTAAAAGATGGTCTTTTTTCAGGCAGTCGTCCATCCGAAAAGGGGGGATCTGACCAGATTCGGACTATGCCTGGTGGTGGATCTGTTTGTTTAACTTATTAATTTTAATCAATAAATTATAAGATAGATTGAAGGGGGCGACCGCAGGGGATCTGTTATTAACCACAATTTTTCCGCTTAAGGTAAATAGCTGGCACGGCCCGCTTTATTAGCCGCAATTTACCGGATATCACGCTGTGCGTTCTTAAGGCGACATAATGATTTTAGCGTCAGGATCACACCGCAACGCTGCAGGGGCTAACGTGCCAGTCTCATCTGGGAACGGATAGCATCGGTTACAGTCACGCAGCCAGACGTTACCAGCAGCCTAAAAAAATGCGCCCGAGGGCGCATTTTCTGGCATCGGCACGATCAGTGCCTGTATCAACGACGCTGGCTGCCGCTCTGTCAGTCAGGCATCGCCTCTGCCGGAATAATCGCGCCGCGATGCTGAATCACGGTGCTGGCAGTCAGGTGTCCGCGCTGCGCGGCGACCTCTGCAGAGGCGCCGGTCAGACGGCGAGCCAGATAACCGGCACTGAACGAATCACCGGCTGCGGTGGTATCGATCACTTTCTCTTTCGCCAGACGTACCGCAGGTACATCAATCAGCGGTGCGTCGCCGGTGACCACCAGGCAGGAGTCTGCACCGCGCTTAATCACGATTTCGCTGGCACCCGCCCGACGGGTACGCGCGATAACATCATCCAGCGGCTCTTCGCCCCAGAGCAGATGTTCATCATCCAGTGTCAGGAAGGCGATATCGGTGCAGTTGAGCATGGCGCGATAAGCGGCCTGCGTGCTGGCCCGATCGGCCCATAAACGCGGGCGGTAGTTGTTATCGAAAATCACCTTGCCGCCATTAGCCCGGCAGCGCGCCAGCAGCACCATCAGCTTTTCACGACTGGCAGGCGGCAGAATCGCCAGGCTGATGCCGCTAAGGTAGAGATAATCGTAGTGCGACAGCTGCTCAGCTATCTCTGCTGATTGCGGACTGTCGAGCCAGTAACGCGCGGCGGCATCACTGCGCCAGTACCAGAAGGTGCGCTCACCGTCGGCATCGGTTTCAATGAAATACAGGCCCGGCATTTTATTATCGAGCCGCTGAATCAGGTCGGTATTGACCCTCTCCTGCTGCCAGGCCGCGATCATTTGATCGCTGAACGAATCCGTACCCAGCGCAGTGACATAATCGACCCGTAACTGCTGCTCATCAACCTGGCGAGCGAGATAAACGGCCGTATTGAGCGTATCGCCGCCAAAGCCACGTTTAATGTTCTCACCCTTTTCGGACAGCTCAATCATGCATTCGCCGATGATGGCGATTTTTTTCTGCGTCATGGTTTCAGACCTGTAGTGAAATATCGCCTTAGTCTCGCGTCTGGTATGGCAGACGTCAATGGTTTTAAAACGGTGTTTTAATTTACCTTTAAAGGCGGCCATTAGCCCTGGTCTCGGGGATAAACGCCGGGAATGTCGGCTTTTTTTACCGCTTATGCTAACGAAATGGCTGAGAAACCCCTTTTTCTGAATTGAATCATCTTACTATCCCGCTTCCCTGATGCTGTTGCCCGCGGTCTCGACTATCTTTAACGCAGACCGTGAATGTGCAAGGAGAAAGCGTAATGTCGCGTACCGGGAAAATAGTCAGCTGGGTAGCAGGAATTCTGGTGTTGTTGATCGTGGTGATTATCGTCGTCATCGCGACCTTTGACTGGAATCGCCTTAAGCCCACCATCAATCAAAAAGTTTCAACCGAGTTAAACCGTCCGTTTGCGATACGCGGGGATCTGGGTATCGACTGGGCACGAAATCGCGACGAAGCAGGCTGGCGGCGCTGGGTGCCGTGGCCGCAGATCCATGCGGAAGATATCATGCTGGGGAATCCGCCTGACATTGCCGACGTTACCATGGTACATCTGCAGCGGGTCGATGCCACATTGTCACCGCTGTCGCTGCTGCACAAAGAACTGTTCATCCCGTGGATTAAATTGCAGCGGCCGGATGCGCGTCTGATCCAGACCGCGGATAAAAAGAACAACTGGACCTTTACCCTTGCCGATAGCGGCAAGGATGAGAAGAGTGCTGCGCCATCGGCCTGGTCATTCCGTCTGGATAATATTCTGTTCGATCAGGGCCAGATTCGTTATCGCGACGCCATTAACCGCGCAGATGTCACGGTGCAGGTTAATCCGCTGGGTAAGCCGGTGCCGTATACGCAGATTGCCGGAGGCAATGACCAGCAGAAGGGCGCAGGCGACTTCGTCTTTGGCTGGCAGGCGAAGGGCACTTATAACAATGAGTCACTCAGCGGCGACGGTAAGATTGGCGGCATGCTGTCACTGCGCAGTCAGAACACCCCGTTCCCGATTCAGGCCGATCTGCGCAACGGCAGCACCCGCGTTCAGGTGACCGGCGGTCTGCAGGATCCGATGAACCTCGGCGGGCTTAACGTGCGACTGCGTTTCTCGGGCGATACGCTGGCCAATCTCTATGGCCTGACCGGCGTCCTGCTGCCTGACACGCCACCTTATGAAACCGACGGCCATCTGATTGCTAAATTCAGCGGCGAAAAGGGCGCGGTCTACCGCTATGAGAAATTTAACGGACATATTGGCGACAGCGATATTCATGGGTCGCTGATCTACAGTCAGGTTAAACCCCGCCCGACACTCAGCGGCGAGCTGACCTCTGAGCAACTGCGCATGGCCGATCTGGGGCCGCTGATTGGCGTCGACTCTGGCAAAGGTAGTGAAAAAACGGCTCAGGCCAAAGCCCGGCGCGGGGAGAAATCGAATCAGCCCGCAGACCGCGTGCTGCCACACGATAAATTCGAAACCAAAAACTGGGACGTGATGGATGCCGACGTGAAGTTCAGCGGCAAACGGATCGAACACAGCAATTCACTGCCGTTAAGCGATCTCTATACCCATTTACAGCTGAAAAACGGTGATCTGCTGCTGGATCCGCTGCGCTTTGGTGTGGCGGGCGGCAATCTCAACAGCACTATCCGGCTGGAGGGCGATCACTCGCCGATGCGTGGTCGGGTTGATCTTCATGTCCGTAAGCTGCAACTGCGTCAGCTCTTCCCGAATGTGGAGGCGATGAAGAACAGCCGTGGCCAGCTCAATGGCGATGCCAGCTTTACCGGCACCGGTAACTCCGTAGCCGATCTGCTGGCGACCAGCAACGGGCAACTTAAGCTGCTGATGAATGATGGTCTGATCAGCCGCAGCCTGATGGAAATTGCCGGACTCAACGTCGGTAACTACGTGGTGGGCAAACTGTTTGGCGATGATCAGGTGCGCATCAACTGCGCCGCCACCGATCTCAAACTGCAGAATGGTGTGGCGACGCCTAACCTGTTTGTGTTTGATACCGAGAACGCGATTATCAACGTGTCAGGCAACGCGAACTTCGCCAGTGAGCGGCTGGATCTGTCGGTGAATCCGGAGAGTAAGGGCGTCCGCATCGTAACGCTGCGCTCCCCGCTCTATGTGCGTGGTACCTTTAAAAATCCTGATGCGGGCGTGAAAACGGGGCCACTGCTGGCACGTGGTGCCGCTGCAGTGGCATTGGGCGCAGTAGTGGGCCCGGCGGCGGCGCTGCTGGCACTGATCTCTCCAAGCGATAACGAAGACAACCAGTGCAGCACCGTCCTGCAGCAGATGAAGCAGAAGAAGTAACTAGTTGCGATAGAGCACTTTGATAATGTGATAACCAAAGCCGGTCTTTACCGGCCCGTAAGGCGTCAGCAGCGGGCAGGTAAAGACCGCTTTATCAAAGGCCGGCACCATCTGTCCCTGCCGGAACTCGCCCAGATCGCCGCCATTCCGGCCGGAAGGACAGGTTGAGTGCTTCTTTGCCAGCTGCTGGAAATTGCCACCCTTCGCCAGTTTTGCCAGTATCTCTTTTGCCAGCGCTTCCTCTTTGACGAGGATGTGTAAAGCCGCCGCGGTTTTCGCCATGTTGGTATCTCGGTTGTGTATAATTGCCGCCCAGTATAAACCCCTTTCTTTTGATTCAATCAGGCGATTTCTCCTATGCGTTTAAACCCCAGCCAACAACGTGCCGTCGAATTTGTTACCGGTCCCTGTCTGGTGCTGGCGGGCGCGGGATCGGGCAAAACCCGCGTGATTACCAATAAAATCGCCCATCTGATCCGTGAATGCGGCTATCAGGCGCGCCACATCGCCGCAGTGACCTTTACCAATAAAGCCTCGCGCGAAATGAAAGAGCGTGTGGCGCAGACGCTGGGCCGCAAAGAGGCGCGCGGCCTGCTGATCTCCACCTTCCATACGCTGGGGCTGGAGATCATCAAACGCGAAACCGCGGCGCTGGGCATGAAGTCAAACTTCTCGCTGTTCGACGATCAGGATCAGCTCGCCCTGCTGAAAGAGCTGACAAAAGAGTGGCTGGAAGAGGATAAGACGCTGCTACAGCAGCTCATCTCCACCATCTCGAACTGGAAAAATGATCTGATCGATCCGCAGGGCGCCGCCGCGCTGGCGCGATCGCAGCAGGATAATATTTTTGCTCACTGCTACGCCCTCTACAGCCAGCATCTTAAGTCGTGCAACGTGCTCGATTTCGACGATTTGATTCTGCTGCCGACGCTGCTGCTGCAGCGTAATCAGGAGGTGCGTGAACGCTGGCAGCAGCGTATCCGCTATCTGCTGGTGGATGAGTATCAGGACACCAACACCAGCCAGTATGAACTGGTTAAGCTGCTGGTGGGGGCGCGGGCGCGCTTCACGGTGGTGGGCGATGATGATCAGTCTATCTACTCCTGGCGCGGCGCACGCCCGCAGAATCTGGTGCTGCTGAATCAGGATTTCCCGGCGCTGGAGGTAGTGAAGCTGGAGCAGAACTACCGCTCTTCGCAGCGCATACTGAAAGCGGCAAATATCCTGATTGCCAATAACCCGCACGTCTTTGAGAAGCGGCTCTTTTCGGAGCTCGGGCAGGGCAGCGAGCTGAAGGTGCTTACTGCCAACAGCGAAGAGCATGAAGCGGAGCGGGTCACCGGCGAGCTCATCGCGCATCACTTTATCAACCGGACGCAGTACAAAGATTACGCCATTCTTTATCGTGGCAACCATCAGTCCCGGACCTTTGAAAAGTTTCTGATGCAGAACCGCATCCCTTATCGCATCTCTGGCGGTACTTCGTTCTTCTCACGGCCCGAGATCAAAGATCTGCTCGCCTATCTGCGCGTGCTGACCAATCCTGAGGATGACAGCGCGTTTCTGCGCATCGTCAATACGCCGCGCCGTGAGATTGGCCCGGCCACGCTGCAGAAGCTCGGTGAGTGGGCCAACCTGCGCAGCAAGAGCCTGTTTAACGCCAGTTTTGATGTCGGTCTGGGGCAGACGCTGAGTGGCCGTGGTCTGGAGCATCTGCAGCGCTTCACCCACTGGCTGAATGAGATTATCCAGCTGACCGAACGTGAGCCGGTAAACGCAGTGCGTGATTTGATTCGCGGCATCGACTACGAAAGCTGGCTGTTCGAAACCTCCGGCAGCCCGAAAGCCGCAGAGATGCGGATGAAGAACGTCAACACGCTGTTTCAGTGGATGACCGAGATGCTGGAGGGCAGCGATATCGATGAGCCGATGACGCTGGCGCAGGTGGTGACGCGCTTTACCCTGCGCGACATGATGGAGCGCGGTGAAAGCGATGAAGAGCTGGATCAGGTGCAACTGATGACGCTGCACGCCTCCAAAGGGCTGGAGTTCCCCTATGTATTCCTGGTGGGCATGGAGGAGGGGCTGTTACCGCATCAGAGCAGCATCGATGAGAATAATATCGAAGAGGAGCGTCGCCTGGCCTACGTGGGGATCACACGGGCGCAGAAAGAGCTGACCTTTACCCTGTGTCGCGAACGCCGGCAATATGGCGAATTAATCCGGCCGGAGCCGAGCCGTTTTCTGCTGGAACTGCCGCAGGACGATCTGCAATGGGAAACCGAGCGCAAAGTGGTCAGTGCGGAGGAGCGGATGAAAACCGGTCAGAGCCGGGTGGCCGGTCTGAGAGCGATGCTGGATAAGGCGAAAAAGAGTTAAACCAGTGCAGGAGGCGAAAGAGATTCGCCTCACGCGACGGCAATTACGAAAGGGTTAATAACCAGTGGACGTAAGACTGATAATGGCTTTCCTGCTCCAGCAGCTCACTGCGCAACGGATGGGCCTCCAGCCAGCCCGCGGGCAAGGTCAGATGCAGGGCATCATCGTCTGCCTGTAGCCGCACCGCAGGCAGGGTGTCATCGCGACGGCGGGTGGAGAAAATAATCGCCAGCCGCAGCAGACGGCACATCCGTTCCGCCAGCCGCGGCGGCAGGGCGTTCTGCTGAGTCAGCAAAGCCAGATCGATGCTGCCGCTCTGGTTTTGCAGTAAACAGGCCAGCAGCTTCTTCTGCGCCGGTGTGAAACCAGGAAGATCGAGGTGACGCACCAGATACGCCGCATGCTGCGGCGCATGACGGAAGTCAACGCTCAGGCCGATTTCGTGGATCGCGCAGGCGCTGAGCAGCAACTCACGACAGCGCTGATCCAGCTTCCACAACGTGGAAACCTGACGGAAAAAGCTCTCCGCCAGCTGACGCACGCGATCCGCCTGCTCGACATCAATGCTGAAACGGCGCTGGACGTTGTGTAGCGTGCGGGTTCGGATATCCCGGTCGATGGGCAGATGCAGCATGCCGTAGACCAGTCCTTCGCGCAGTGCGCCGCCCGCCAGCGTCATGCTATCGATACTGAGCTCCTGGAAGATGGCGATCAGAATCGACAGGCCGCTGGGGAACACCAGCGCCCGCTCCAGCGTCAGCCCTTCGATTTCCAGCTCTTCCAGTTTGCCGCACTGAATGGCGCGCTGCTTCAGCTGCTGCAGCTTATTCAGCGTGATGCGCTCATCCATGCCCTGCGCCACCATGATCTCCTGCAGCGCCTGAACCGTGCCAGAGGCACCAACACAGGCCTGCCAGCCCTGCTCACGCAGTTGCGCTGCAATAGGCTGGATCATTTCACGCGCCGCCAGCTCGGCCTGGTCAAAGTTCTCTTTTGCCAGATGACGATCGCTGAAGAAGCGCTCCAGCCACGTCACACAGCCCATCGACAGACTGAACAACACCGACGCGTGCGAACCATCGCCGGTGGCCAGCTCGGTGCTGCCGCCGCCGATATCGACCACTAAACGCTGGTCGGAACCGCCGGTGGTGTGGGCCACGCCCTGATAAATCAGGCGCGCCTCTTCTTCACCGCTGATGACGTTGATGGTACAGCCAAGGATCTGTTGGGCGGTGTCGAGGAAGGTCTGCGCATTGGCAGCCAGACGCAGCGTGGCGGTCGCCACCACGCGAATCTGATCGGGGGGAATATCCTGCAGTTGTTCAGAGAACAGTCTGAGGCATTGCCAGCCTCGCGACATCGCGTCGGCTGACAACAGGTTATTTTTATCCAGACCGGCAGCAAGGCGAACCTTGCGCTTAATTTTTGCAACGGTCTGGATACTGCCAGAGACCTCGCGCACCACCAACATATGAAAGCTGTTAGACCCTAAATCAATCGCTGCATAAAGTGACGATGCGCTTAGCATGGTGGCCTTAACCTGAACGTTTACGGTTGTTGTTGCGTGGAGCACCGCGACGATTGGCGTTATTCCCTCCGCGACGTGGGCCATTGCCGGAACGGCTGCGTTGCAGACGCTTAGGCGGCGGTAAATCCGTTAACAACGCTTCGCTGCTGTACTTGCTGACCGGGATGCTGTGGCCGATGTACTCTTCAATCGAAGGCAGATTCAGCGCGTATTCTTCACAGGCCAGGCTGATTGAATGACCGCTGGCGCCTGCACGACCGGTACGGCCAATACGGTGAACGTAATCTTCACAGTCATCTGGCAGATCGTAGTTAAAGACGTGGGTAACAGCCGGGATGTGCAGACCGCGAGCAGCCACGTCAGTGGCGACCAGAATATCCACATCACCTTTGGTGAAGTCATCCAGAATGCGCAGGCGCTTCTTCTGAGCAACGTCGCCGGTCAGCAGGCCGACACGATGTCCATCGGCAGCCAGGTGGCCCCAGATATCTTCACAGCGGTGCTTGGTGTTGGCGAAAATAATGGCGCGATCGGGCCACTCTTCTTCCAGCAGGGTCTGCAACAGGCGCATTTTCTCTTCGTTAGACGGATAGAAAAGCTCTTCCTGAATGCGATGGCCGGTTTTCTGTTCCGGTTCCACTTCCACATATTCAGCACTGTTCATGTGCTCAAACGCCAGTTCACGGACGCGGTAGGAGAGGGTCGCCGAGAACAGCATGCTCAGACGCTGAGTCGCCGGCGGCATGCGACGGAACAGCCAGCGAATATCTTTAATAAAGCCGAGATCAAACATGCGATCGGCTTCGTCCAGCACCATGACCTGAATAGCACCGAGGTTGACGTGATTCTGTTTCGCGTAGTCGATCAGGCGACCGGTGGTAGCCACCAGAATATCAACGCCCTGCTCCAGCACTTTCAGCTGTTTGTCATAACCGTCTCCGCCATAGGCGAGACCCAGTTTCAGGCCGGTTGAGGCGGTAAGGGGTTCTGCATCAGCATGAATCTGCACAGCAAGTTCACGCGTCGGCGCAAGAATTAATGCCCGTGGCTGGTTAACCTGACGACCTTCCGCCGCAGGATGAGAGAGAAGATGATGAAACGTTGACGTCAGAAACGCCATCGTTTTGCCGGTACCGGTTTGCGCCTGGCCTGCAACATCACGCCCTGAAAGCGTAAAAGGCAGAGCTAACGCCTGAATCGGCGTGCAGTATTGAAAGCCTTTAGTATCAAGGGCTTCCACCACTTTTGGGTGCAGGGCGAAGTCGGAAAACTTCTGTTCAGTTAAGTGTGTTTTGCTCATAGTGTGGTAGAATATCAGCTTACTATCGCTTTACGAAAGCGTATCCGATGAAATAAAGTCAACCAACATTGGTATATTTTACGCCAATTCGCCAGGCATAATCTTGTGGAGTAAAACATGAGCAGCGATAAAATCGTTCATCTGACTGATGACAGTTTCGACACCGACGTGCTGAAAGCCGACGGCGTTACACTGGTAGATTTCTGGGCTGAATGGTGCGGTCCTTGCAAAATGATCGCGCCAATCCTTGATGAAGTTGCAGAAGAGTATGATGGCAAGCTGACCATCGCTAAGCTGAATATTGATGATAACCCAGGCACGGCACCGAAGTATGGCATTCGTGGTATCCCGACGCTGCTGCTGTTTAAAAATGGCGAAGTCGCCGCGACCAAAGTGGGCGCGCTGTCTAAAGGCCAGCTGAAAGAGTTCCTGAACGCCAATCTGGCGTAATTCAGGGCTGAATGTCCGGCAGTGGTGAATTTATCTCCTGCTGCTGGACGTTCGCTTTCAGGCGTGCTAATTTACCAGCACTGCATTACGAACTTACCTTGTAGTTAGCATCTAAAAGTTTTCCCTTGTTGAACCCTGTCGCCCTGTACATTATAAAGATAGAACGGTTCAGCAATCTTACGGTTAGCTCCAACTCTGGCATCACATTCGGACATCTCCCTGCATACCGATCGCCATTCCATACGATGATCGTCAGGAAGAGCTGAAAAGAGCCATTAACGGCATGGATTAGTTGCCATACCATTCACGACAAACATTCCGAGTATTACCCCGAGTTTAAGAACCCATCACTATGAATCTTACCGAATTAAAGAATACGCCGGTTGCTGAGCTGGTTACTCTCGGCGAAAATATGGGACTGGAAAACCAGGCTCGTATGCGCAAGCAGGACATTATCTTTTCAATCCTGAAGCAGCACGCGAAAAGCGGCGAAGACATCTTCGGTGATGGCGTGCTGGAGATCCTTCAGGATGGATTTGGATTCCTCCGTTCCGGAGACAGCTCCTACCTCGCCGGCCCTGATGATATCTACGTTTCCCCTAGTCAAATCCGCCGCTTCAACCTCCGCACTGGTGACACCATCTCTGGCAAAATCCGTCCACCGAAAGAGGGTGAACGTTATTTTGCGCTGCTGAAAGTTAACGAAGTTAACTACGACAAGCCGGAAAATGCGCGTAATAAGATTCTGTTCGAAAACCTCACGCCGCTGCACGCAAATAAACGTCTGCGTATGGAGCGGGGTAATGGCTCAACGGAAGATTTAACCGCTCGCGTACTGGATCTGGCATCGCCAATTGGTCGTGGCCAGCGTGGTCTGATTGTTGCACCACCGAAAGCCGGTAAAACCATGCTGCTGCAGAACATCGCGCAGAGCCTGGCGCACAACTATCCGGACTGTACCCTGATGGTACTGCTGATCGATGAGCGCCCGGAAGAAGTCACCGAGATGCAGCGTCTGGTGAAAGGTGAAGTTATCGCCTCAACCTTCGATGAGCCAGCTTCACGCCACGTTCAGGTTGCTGAAATGGTGATTGAAAAGGCCAAGCGTCTGGTTGAGCACAAAAAAGATGTCATCATCCTGCTCGACTCCATTACACGTCTGGCACGTGCTTACAACACCGTGGTTCCTGCTTCAGGTAAAGTCCTGACCGGTGGTGTGGATGCCAACGCCCTGCATCGTCCAAAGCGTTTCTTTGGTGCTGCACGTAACGTGGAAGAGGGCGGCAGCCTGACCATCATCGCGACCGCGCTGGTTGATACCGGTTCGAAGATGGATGAAGTGATTTACGAAGAGTTTAAAGGTACCGGTAACATGGAACTGCATCTCGCCCGTAAAATCGCTGAAAAACGCGTCTTCCCGGCGATCGATTACAACCGCTCTGGTACGCGTAAAGAAGAGCTGCTCACCTCTCAGGAAGAGCTGCAGAAGATGTGGATCCTGCGTAAGATTATTCACCCGATGGGCGAAATCGACGCAATGGAATTCCTCATCAACAAGCTGGCGATGACCAAAACTAATGATGAATTCTTCGATATGATGAAGCGTTCTTAATCCGATACTGCCTGGCCGAACCACAGATTCGGCTTTTTTAGTCCAGATGCGCAGAAAATCGACCTCACGCCACGTCTCAACGTGGCGTTTTTCATTTGTGAGCTATAGGATTGAACACTGGCAGGAGCATTTATAATGACTGTGGTAGCGATGGCGAACTTTTGACCGTTCGTCTGTCTCTTTATGCAGAATTCGGAATCCGACACAGCGATAGGCGCGTTTTTTCGCGTATTGTTGTGCGGGATGTTAGCTGAGAGCGTTTAACGTGAATTTACTCACTATGAGTACTGAGCTTGGTTTAATTTTTCTCTTTTCCCTGGCTTTCCTCTTTTTTGCTCGAAAAGCAGCTAAAAAAATTGGTTTAGTTGATAAGCCTAACTCACGTAAACGCCATCATGGCGCGATTCCGTTGGTGGGCGGCATTTCTGTGTTCGCAGGTATCTGCTTTACGTTTGCCATTACCAACTACTATCTGCCTCACGCGCTGCTCTATCTGGGCTGCGCCGGTGTTCTGGTGCTGGTTGGCGCACTGGATGACCGTTTCGATATCAGCGTCAAGATCCGCGCGGTGGTGCAGGCGATTGTCGCGCTGGTGATGATGTTTGGCGCAAAACTCTATCTGCTTAGCCTGGGCTTTATCGTCGGCCCGTTCGAGCTTATCGTGGGGCCCTTCGGCTATGTGCTGACGCTGTTTGCCGTCTGGGCCGCGATCAACGCCTTTAATATGGTGGATGGGATCGACGGTCTGCTGGGTGGGCTCTCCTCGGTCACTTTTGCCGCCATGGGGATCATCCTCTACTTCGACGGCCAGACCAGCCTCGCGATGTGGTGTTTTGCGATGATTGCCGCCACGCTGCCCTATATCCTGCTTAACCTCGGCTTCCTTGGCCGTCGCTTCAAAGTCTTTATGGGCGATGCCGGCAGCACCATGATCGGGTTCACCATTATCTGGATTCTGCTGGAAACGACGCAGGGTCTGAGCCATCCCATCACGCCCGTTACCGCACTGTGGCTTATCGCCATTCCTCTGATGGATATGGTGGCGATTATGTATCGTCGCCTGCGTAAAGGCATGAGTCCGTTCTCGGCTGACCGTCAGCACATCCACCATCTGATTATGCGTGCCGGCTTTACCTCACGTCAGGCCTTTGTACTGATTACCGTTGCGGCGGCTATTCTCGCCGGTATCGGTGTGCTGGGCGAATATCTGGCATTTATCCCGGAGTGGGTGATGCTGCTGCTGTTCCTGGGCGCGTTTATGGTTTACGGCTACTGCCTCAAACATGCATGGCGCGTGGCGCGACGTGTCCGCCGCATTAAGCGCCGTCTGAGCCATCATCGCGAAGCAAAAAACAAATTACCCTGAAAAGAGCTGATAAAGGATACCTCTGCCATGCCTTCTGACGTTGTGGACAACGAACTGGATATTCGCAGCTTTTGCTGCCGTTTATGGCGTGGCAAGCGCTGGATTATCGGGCTGGCGCTGCTGTTTGCTCTGGTCGCCTGGCTGGCCACGCTGCTGCTGAAACAGGTCTGGAGCACCACGGCGATCACCGATCGTCCGACGGTGAACATGCTGGGTTCTTACTATGCGCAGCAGCAATTCCTGACCAATCTGGATGTGCGCAACAACGCCTTAACCCTGGCCGCACCTTCACCTACGGTGATGGATCAGGTTTATCAGGAGTTCACCATGCAACTCGCCTCCTGGGATACGCGTCGTGAGTTCTGGCAGCAAACGGATTATTACAAGAGTCGTAAAACCGGCAATGCGCATAATGATGCCGCGCTGCTCGACGATATGATCGGCAATATCCTGTTCACGCCCGCTGACGCGGCACATAACCTGCCCGATAACGTCAAACTGAAAGCGGAAACCGCAGGCGACGCCAATAATCTGCTGCGTCAGTACATCGCCTATGCCAGTGAGCGCGCCGCGCGTCATCTGAATGATGAGCTAAAAGGTGCCTGGCGGGCGCGTACCGACCAGTTGCAGGCGCAGGTGAAACGTCAGGAAGATGTGGCTAATGCGGTGTTTCAGCGCCAGCAGCATCGGCTGGAGCAGGCGCTGAAGATCGCCAGCCAGCAGGGCATCAATGAGAAACAGACGCGTGAAGCGGGTGAAAATCTGGCAGACAGCGACCTGTTCCTGCTGGGCCAGCCCGTTTTACAGGGACAGCTGGATACGCTGCGCGCTACCGGTCCGGAGTTTGATATCAGCTATGATCAGAACAGAGCAATGCTGACCACGCTGCAGACCGGGCCAAAACTGAACAGCCAGTTCCAGACCTACCGTTATCTGCGTACGCCGGAAGAGCCGGTATCACGTGACAGTCCGCGACGTCTGTTCATGATGATTATGTGGGGTGCCATTGGGGCATTAACAGGCGCGGGAGTGGCGCTGGCACGTCGTCCGCGTCTGATGTCAGACACGCATGAGTGAGAGAAACAGTGTGAAAGTTCTGACGGTATTTGGTACTCGTCCCGAAGCGATCAAAATGGCACCGCTGGTTCAGGCGCTGGCGCAGGATCCCGCTTTCGAATCGCGACTGTGCGTCACCGCACAGCATCGCGAAATGCTCGATCAGGTGCTGCGCCTGTTCAAGCTGCAGCCGGACTATGATCTCAATATTATGCGTCCCGAGCAGGGGCTGACCGAGATCACCTGCCGCATTTTAGAGGGCATGAAAACCGTCCTGCTCGACTTCAAACCGGACATCGTGCTGGTGCATGGTGACACCACCACCACACTGGCGGCGAGCCTGGCGGCATTTTATCATCAGATTCCGGTCGGGCATGTGGAGGCCGGTCTGCGTACCGGCGATCTCGCCTCGCCATGGCCGGAAGAGGGTAACCGTAAACTTACCGGTCATCTTGCCCATCTGCATTTCACCCCCACCTCCCGATCGCGTCAGAATCTGTTGCAGGAAAATCTGCCCGATGCGCGCATTATCGTGACCGGCAATACGGTCATTGATGCGCTGCTGTGGGTTCGCGACAGGGTGCTGGATGACAGCAATCTGAATGCACAACTGGCGGCGCGCTATCCGTTTCTCGACCCGGATAAGAAACTGGTGCTGGTCACCGGACATCGTCGCGAAAGCTTTGGTGGCGGCTTTGAACGTATCTGCAGCGCGCTGGCGCAGATTGCCCGCCAGCATCCCGAGGCGCAGATTGTCTATCCGGTGCACCTTAATCCCAATGTCAGCGAGCCGGTAAACCGGATTCTCAGCGGCATTGAGAATATCATTCTGATTGAACCGCAGGAGTATCTGCCTTTTGTCTGGCTGATGAACCGCGCCTGGCTCATCCTCACCGACTCCGGTGGCATTCAGGAGGAAGCGCCTTCGCTGGGTAAACCGGTGCTGGTGATGCGTGACACCACCGAGCGGCCTGAAGCGGTCGACGCCGGCACCGTCAAACTGGTGGGGACCGATATCGCCCGAATCGTGGCGGAGGTCAGCAGCTTGCTGACTGACGACGCTGCCTGGCAGGCGATGAGCCACGCCCATAATCCGTATGGCGATGGCAAAGCCTGTGGTCGTATTTTACAAGCCTTAAAAGATAACCGAGCCGAATTATGAGTTTTGAAACCATCTCCGTGATTGGACTGGGATACATTGGGCTGCCGACGGCAGCCGTTTTTGCCTCAAAGGGAAAAAAAGTGGTGGGCGTGGATATCAACGCGCGTGCCGTTGAAACCATCAATCGTGGCGCGATCCATATTGTGGAGCCCGATTTAGATCAGGTGGTGCATGCGGCCGTTACGCGTGGCGATCTGCGCGCCACCACGCAGCCGGAAGCCGCCGACGCTTTTCTTATCGCCGTACCGACCCCTTTTAAAGATGAGCATCAGCCCGATCTGCGCTTTGTGAAAGCCGCGGCGGAGTCGATTGCGCCGGTACTGAAAAAGGGCGACCTGGTGATTCTGGAGTCGACCTCACCGGTGGGCAGCACCGAACAGATGGCCGACTGGCTGGCGGCGGCGCGTCCCGACCTGCGCTTTCCTCAGCACGGTGATACGCCCGATATTTTTGTCGCCTACTGTCCGGAGCGCGTGCTGCCTGGTCAGGTGATGGTTGAGCTGATTAACAACGACCGGGTGATTGGCGGCATGACGCCAGCCTGTTCCGCCCGCGCCAGCGAGCTTTATCGGCTGTTTTTAAAAGGCGAATGCGTTGAAACCAACGCCCGAACCGCCGAGATGTGTAAGCTGACAGAAAACAGCTTCCGTGACGTGAATATCGCCTTTGCCAATGAGCTGTCGCTGATTTGTGCCGATCAGGGGATTAACGTCTGGGAGCTGATTGCGCTGGCGAATCGCCATCCGCGCGTCAACATTCTGCAGCCGGGCCCAGGCGTCGGCGGTCACTGTATCGCCGTCGATCCCTGGTTCATCGTGGCGCAGAATCCTGAATTAGCCCGGCTGATCCGCACCGCGCGCGAGGTCAATGACGCCAAGCCGCAGTGGGTGCTGGACCAGGTGAAAACCGCGCTGGCGGACTGCCTGACACAGACCGGCAAGCGCGCCAGCGATATCACCATCGCCTGCTTTGGCCTGGCCTTTAAACCCAATATTGACGACCTGCGCGAAAGCCCGGCGGTGGGCGTGGCACAGAAAATTGCAGAGTGGCACAGCGGCACCACCTGGGTGGTTGAACCTCATATTGAGCAGCTTGCTGACGCACTGGCCGACAAAGCCGTGCTGGTCTCTGCCGGGCAGGCGCTGGAACAGGCCGATATTCTGGTGATGCTGGTCGATCACCGCGCCTTCCGCGCCATTGATGGTGCCAGCGTTCAGCAGAACTGGATTGTCGACACCAAAGGTGTGTGGCGATGAGGCGTTTTCTGATCACGGGCGGTGCCGGTTTTATCGGTTCCGCACTGGTGCGCTTTCTGATCGCAGAAACCGAACATCAGGTGGTGGTGGTCGATAAACTCAGCTACGCCGGAAATCTGGCGTCACTCGCCAGCGTTGCCGACTCGTCCCGCTTTCATTTTGAGCAGGTCGATATCTGCGATCGCCCGGCACTTGATCAGGTGTTTGCCCGTCATCAGCCAGACTGTGTGATGCATCTTGCGGCTGAAAGCCATGTGGATCGTTCAATTGACGGGCCGTTGGCCTTTATCGAGACCAATATTGTCGGGACTTATCAGTTGCTGGAAGCCGCGCGTTTTTACTGGCAAAACCTGGATGACGCGCGCAAAACCGCCTTTCTGTTCCACCATATCTCGACCGATGAAGTCTTTGGCGATCTGCATGACAGCCAGGCTTACTTCACCGAAACCACACCTTATGCGCCAAGCAGTCCTTACGCCGCCAGCAAGGCCAGTAGCGACCATTTAGTGCGGGCCTGGCTGCGAACTTACGGTCTGCCCACGCTGGTCACCAACTGTTCAAATAACTACGGCCCCTGCCATTTCCCGGAGAAGCTGATCCCGCTGACCATCATCAATGCGCTGGCCGGGAAAGCCTTGCCGGTTTACGGCAACGGACAGCAGATTCGTGACTGGCTCTACGTCGAAGATCACGCCCGCGCACTCTATCAGGTGGTCAGCCATGGCAAGCCAGGCGAAACTTATAATATTGGCGGCCATAACGAGCGACGCAATATTGAGGTGGTTGAAACTATCTGCAGCCTGCTTGAAGAGCTGGCCGCAGAGCAGAAACCTGCCGGGCTGGCGCATTACCGCGACCTGATTACCTATGTCACTGACCGCCCCGGTCACGATCAGCGCTATGCCATTGATGCCAGTAAAATCGCGCATGAACTTGGCTGGGTACCGCAGGAAACCTTTGAAAGCGGCATGCGTAAAACCGTGGCATGGTATCTGGCCAATCCCACCTGGTGGCAGGCTATTCTGGATGGCCGCTATCAGGGCGAACGCCTTGGCTTATCGCAATAAACCCGCGTAAGGAGCAGCGATGAAAGGCATCATTTTAGCGGGAGGGTCGGGCACGCGGTTACACCCGATAACCCGTGCAGTATCAAAGCAACTTCTGCCGGTTTACGACAAACCGATGATCTACTATCCGCTCTCCGTGCTGATGCTGGCGGGTATTCGCGACATCCTGTTAATTACCACGCCGGAAGATCGGGCGCAGTTTGAACGGCTGCTGGGCGATGGAAGTGAATTTGGGATACGCCTCAGCTATGCGGTGCAGCCAAGTCCCGATGGGCTGGCGCAGGCCTTTATCATCGGCGAATCCTTTATCGGCGAGGATAATTGCTGCCTGGTTCTGGGTGATAACCTCTATTTTGGCCAGGGCTTCAGCCCCAAGCTCCGGAAAGTTGTTGAACAGAATCGTGGCGCAACGGTGTTCGGCTATCAGGTCATGGACCCGGAACGTTTCGGCGTGGTGGAGTTTGACGATAACTTCAAGGCGATCTCGATTGAAGAGAAACCACAGCAGCCGAAATCGCGCTGGGCAGTAACCGGGCTCTATTTTTATGACAATCAGGTTATTGAATTCGCGAAACAGGTGAAACCCTCAGCGCGGGGCGAGCTGGAAATCACGGCCATTAACCAGATGTATCTGGAGCGTGGTGAGCTGACGGTCGAACTGCTGGGACGAGGTTTTGCCTGGCTGGATACCGGCACACACGACAGCCTGGTGGAAGCCAGCATGTTTGTGCAGACGGTGGAAAAACGTCAGGGCTTCAAAATTGCCTGCCTGGAAGAGATTGCCTGGCGTAACAGCTGGCTGAGTGATGACCAGCTGCGGGCCGCGGGTGAAGCGCTGACAAAAACCGGCTACGGCCAATACCTGCTGGATTTATTACATGCCCGTCCACGTCAATATTAATCCCCTTAGCTGGGAGAGCGCATTCTTCGGTGTGAATACCGTGCGGCTGGAGCCGCAAGGTGACATTCCGCTGGAACAGGCGCTGCGTCATCCCTGTGCGCTGATGCAGATAAAAGTCGCTGCCAGCGAGACTGCACTGATTGATACGCTGCAGCAGCATCAGTTCCGGCTGGCAGAAGGCGAAGCAGATCTGACGCTGGCGCTGAAACAGACTGAACGGCAGGCGGGAATTCGCATTGCGCGCGAAGCCCAGATCCCGCTACTGCGCGATGCTGCCTCACATCTCTTCAGCCAGAGTCGTTTTCGCGCGCCCTGGTATGCGCCGGACGCCAGCGGACGCTTCTATGCGCAGTGGATTGAAAATGCGGTGCGCGGGGCGTTTGACGATCAGTGTCTGGTGGCAAGCGATGCCGCGGGTCAGCTGCAGGGATTTGTTTCGCTGCGCGCGGTGGATGGCGATGCCCGCATTGGCCTGCTGGGCGTACTGCCCGACGCGCAGGGCCAGGGGCTGGGTCAGCGACTGATGCTGGCAGCAGCAGACTGGGCGCGGGTACGACAGCTGGCTCAGCTTCGGGTTGCTACCCAGCTCAGCAATCTCACGGCGATGCGCCTCTATTTACGCAGCGGTGCCCGGCTCGACAGCACCGCGTACTGGTTTTACAGGAAAGGTCATGATTCCATTTAATGCGCCCCCGATTGTGGGCACAGAAATTGAGTATATGCAGTCGGCGATGAACAGCGGCAAGCTGTGCGGCGATGGTGGATTTACCCGTCGCTGTCAGCAGTGGATGGAGCAGCGTTTTGGCAGCAAAAAAGTGCTGCTGACCCCCTCCTGTACCGCTTCGCTGGAGATGGCGGCGCTGTTAATCGATCTGCAGCCCGGCGATGAAGTGATTATGCCGAGCTACACCTTTGTCTCTACCGCCAACGCCTTTGTGCTGCGCGGCGCCCGCATTGTGTTTGTCGATGTGCGCCCGGACACCATGAACATTGATGAAACGCTGATCGAAGCGGCCATCACTGAAAAAACCCGCGCCATTGTGCCGGTGCATTACGCAGGCGTGGCCTGTGAAATGGACACCATTATGGCGCTGGCGGCAAAGCATAAGCTGTTTGTGATTGAAGATGCGGCGCAGGGCGTGATGTCACGCTACAAAGGTCGTGCGCTCGGCACCATCGGTCATATTGGCTGCTTCAGTTTCCACGAAACCAAGAACTACACCGCCGGCGGCGAAGGTGGCGCGACGCTCATTAACGACGCCAGCCTGGTCGAGCGCGCCGAGATCGTGCGGGAAAAAGGCACCAACCGCAGCCAGTTCTTCCGTGGTCAGGTCGATAAATACACCTGGCGCGATATGGGATCGAGCTATCTGATGGCCGATCTGCAGGCAGCCTATCTCTGGGCGCAGCTGGAAGCCGCTGAAGGTATCAACCAGCAGCGGTTACGCATCTGGCAGCGTTACTACGATGCGCTGCAGCCGCTGGCGGCTCAGGGACGCATCAGCCTGCCGGTGATCCCCGCCAGCTGTGAACACAATGCGCACATGTTCTACATCAAACTGCGCGATCAGGACGATCGTCAGGCGCTGATAAACTGGATGAAAGAAGCCGAGATACTGACGGTGTTTCACTATATTCCGCTGCACAGTTCGCCCGCCGGTGAGCGGTTCTCGCAGTTTGTCGGCGACGATCGCTTTACCACGCGGGAAAGTGAACGCCTGCTGCGTCTGCCGCTGTTTTATAACCTGTCGGATAATAATCAGAGCACGGTTATCAGCTCACTGCTGAGCTTCTTTTCCTGATGTCATTAGCCAGAGCCTCAGTGTGGACCGCATCGTCCACGCTGGTAAAAATTGTGGCCGGCCTGCTGGTCGTCAAACTGCTGGCGGTCAGCTTCGGACCCGAGGGTGTCGGCCAGGCGGGGAACTTCCGTCAGTTGATCACCGTGCTGGGTGTGCTGGCGGGCGCAGGCATCTTTAATGGCGTTACCACCTATGTGGCGCAGTATCAGCAGCAGCCCGAACAGTTGCGGGCGATGGTGGGCACGGCATCAACCATGGTGCTGGGCTTTTCCGGTGTGCTGGCGCTGCTGTTTCTGCTGGCGGCGGCACCCATCAGCATCGCGCTGTTTGGTCACGACCGCTATCAGGGCGTCATCCGCGTGGTGGCCTTTCTTCAGCTCGGCATCGCCTGGGCCAACTTTACCCTTGCACTGCTGAAGGGCTATCGCGACGCGCGCGGTAATGCGCTGGCGCTGATTCTCGGCAGCCTGATTGGCGTGGCAGGCTATCTGCTCTGCTGGTGGCTGGGTGGCTATCAGGGTGCGCTGACCGGGCTGGCGCTGGTACCGGCTTTGCTGCTGCTGCCTGCACTCCTGATGCTGAAACGCCGTGCGCCGCTGCCGCTTAGCTGGCTGCGACCGCAATGGCATCCTGAGCTGGCCCGTAATCTGGCAAAATATACGCTGATGGCGCTGATCACCGCCGTGACCCTGCCGGTCGCCTGGGTGCTGATGCGTAATCTGCTGGCGGAGCAGCAGGGCTGGGCACAGGTCGGATTGTGGCAGGGCGTCACCAGCATTTCCGATGCCTATCTGCAGTTTATTACCGCGACGTTTAGCGTCTGGCTGCTGCCGACGCTGGCGCGGCTGGATAACAAACGTGACATCGCGCGCGAGATTGGCCGTGCACTGCGCTTTGTCCTGCCCGCCGTAGCGGTTGCCAGCCTGGGTGTCTGGGTACTGCGCGATTTCGCCATCAGCCTGCTGTTCTCTGAAGCGTTTCGCGGGATGCGCGATCTCTTTGTCTGGCAGCTGTGCGGCGATGTTTTTAAGGTCGGCGCCTATGTTTTCGGATATCTGGTTATCGCCAAAGCCTCGCTGCGCTTTTATGTTCTGACTGAGATCAGCCAGTTCCTGTTGCTGACGCTGTTTTCACGCTGGTTGATCCCGTTACATGGCGCGACGGGTGCGGCGCAGGCCTATATGTTTACCTATATGGCTTACTTTGCCCTGTGTTGTGGCGCTTTTATTGTTTACTGCCGGAAAAAATGACTTTAATTCACGTTTTGGGATCGGACATTCCCCACCACAATCTTACGGTGCTGCGCTTTTTCAACGACGTACTCAGCGTTGAGCAGCCTGCGGCTGCGCCACGCCATTTTATGGTGGTGACGCAGCAGCCCGAGAGCCTGACGCCGTTCAGTGCGTTGCAGATCGAGTGCTTTACCAGCAAGAAAGCGCTGGCGCAGGCGGTACTGCAGCGCGCCAGAAATCGTCAGCAGCGTTTTTTCTGCCACGGACAGTTTAACCCGTG
Organism: Pantoea sp. RG18; assembly: GCF_025910075.1. Classification (NCBI taxonomy): domain Bacteria; kingdom Pseudomonadati; phylum Pseudomonadota; class Gammaproteobacteria; order Enterobacterales; family Erwiniaceae; genus Pantoea; species Pantoea sp. RG18. The sequence continues at coordinate 57,597 of NZ_JAPCIL010000012.1, read as the reverse complement.
GATCTGGCTGGCGTTACTCAGCGGTAAGCTGCGTCGTTCACAGCTGTTCTGGCACGTCTGGGGCGCCGATCTTTATGAAGATTCGCGCAGCCTGAAGTTCCGTCTGTTCTATCTGGTCCGCCGGATAGCGCAGGGGCGGGTTGCACAGGTTTTTGCGACCCGGGGCGACCTGCATCACTATCAGCAGCGCCATCGGCGCGTACCCGGTTCACTGCTCTATTTTCCCACCAGAATGCCCGCCGCAGCCGTTGAATCTGTCCCGTCGGAGCCTTTTACGCTGTTGCTGGGCAACTCGGGCGATCCGAGTAACCGGCATATCGAAGGCTTAAAAGCGATTCACGCGCAGTTTGGCGAGCAGGTGCGTATCGAGGTCCCTTTGGGCTATCCGCCAGGTAATGAGGCTTATATCAGCCAGATTCAGGCCGCTGCCGATGCGCTGTTCCCGAACGGGCAGGTGAATCTGATGCGTGAAAACCTGGCGTTTGATGATTACTTAGCCCTGCTGGCGCGCTGCCATGTCGGCTATTTTATGTTTGAACGTCAGCAAGGGGTGGGAACACTCTGCCTGCTGATCCAGGCCAACGTGCCGTTTGTCCTGACCCGCAAAAATCCATTCTGGCGTGATGTGGCAGAGCAGCAGCTTCCGGTATTGTTCAGCGAAGATACGCTGTCGCCTGCGGTGATCGCCGAGGCACGTCGTCAGCTGATAAGCTGTGATAAACAGGCTATCGCCTTTTTTGCGCCGGGTTATCTGGCGGGCTGGCGAGCCGCGTTACAGCTCAGCGAAGGGGAGTTGTCATGAGTCTTATGCAGTTTGGCGGCCTGCTGGTGGTCTATCTGCTGTCGCTGGTTTTTATTCTGACCCTGACCTGGCGGGAGTTTAAGCGCGTCCGTTTTAACTTTCATCTGTTCTTCACGCTGCTGTTCTTACTGACCTTTTACTTCGGCTTCCCGCTGACCTCCGTGCTGGTGTTTCGCTTTAATGTTGAAGTGGTGCCGGTTGAGAACCTGCTGGAGGCGCTGCTGTCGGCCACGGCTTTTTACGCCATTTATTACGTCAGCTATAAAGTGCGACTGAAACCCGCCAGCGCGTCTCCGGTGAAGCCCTGGCTGCAGATGAATCGCGTCGAAACCCATCTGACCTGCGTGATCCTGGCGCTGGTGGCGCTGGGTACGGTGACGGTGTTCTTCATTCATAACGGTTTTCTGCTGTTCCGCCTGACCGCCTATAACCAGATTTTCTCCAGTGAAGTGTCGGGTGTAGCGCTTAAGCGCTTCTTCTATTTCTTTATTCCGGCGATGCTGATCCCCTACTTTTTGAGCCCGACACCCCGCAACTGGCTGCTGTTCCTGGTGGTGACCGTTGCCTTTGGTTTACTGACCTACGCGCTGGTGGGTGGTACCCGCGCCAATATCATTATTGCGTTTGCCCTGTTCCTGTTTATCGGGATTACCCGTGGCTGGATCACTTTGTGGATGCTGGCGACGGCGGGCGTGCTGGCGATTGCAGGAATGTTCTGGCTGGCACTGCGCCGCTATAACCTCGACGTTATGGGCGATGAAGCGTTCTATACCTTTCTGTATCTGACGCGTGATACCTTCTCGCCGTGGGAGAATCTCGCCTTGCTGCTGGATAACTACGCCAGAATTGAGTTTCAGGGGCTGGCACCGCTGTGGCGTGATTTCTACGTTTTCATTCCGACCTGGCTCTGGCCGGATCGGCCGCTGGCAGTGTTAAACAGTGCTAACTACTTCACCTGGGAAGTGCTGAACAACCATTCTGGCCTGGCGATTTCACCCACGCTGATAGGGTCGCTGGTGGTGATGGGCGGCGTCTGGGCGATTCCGATCGGTGCGGTCGCGGTAGGGATGATTATAAAAGCCTTTGATGCGATCTATCAGCGTGGCTGCCTTGAGACCAACCGTTACACCGGCGCCATCCTGCAAAGCTTCTGTTTTGGCGCGGTCTTTAACATGATCGTGCTGGCACGCGAAGGCCTTGATGCGTTCGGTTCACGCGTGGTGTTTTTCTGCATCATTTTTGCTGCCTGTCTGGGCATGGCTAAATTACTTTTCTGGTTACTGGATCGCGCAGGTTTGATTCGCGACCGCAGCAGGCGGGTGTTGCACAGCCTGCTCTGAGTAGCCTCTGGGATTGACGGAAGATATGACAAAGTTAACTGAGACGCCGCAGTACCGGATTCGCGGCGTTGAGTTGTATGGCTTCGAAAACATGCCGTCGGCGGTGAATTTTCTGATGCCGCCGCACAGCGTACGCAGCGGTATTTTAGTGGCGATTAATGCGGAGAAGATCCTGACCGCTGAGCGGGATGAGGGATTACGTACGCTGTTAGCGCAGGCGGAATATGCATACGCCGATGGCATCAGCATTGTGCGCTCGATTCGTAAAAAGTATCCACACGCGTCGGTGCAGCGCATTGCGGGTGCTGATTTATGGGAAGCGCTGATGGAACGCGCCGGGCGGGAAGGGACGCCTGTTTTTCTTATCGGCGGTCGTCAGCAGGTGCTGGATGAAACCTGCGATAAGCTACGTCGTCAGTGGAATGTGAATATTGTCGGGGCGCAGGATGGCTATTTTGCGCCAGCCGATCAGGATGCGCTGTTTGCCCGGATTGCGGCCAGCGGCGCGAAGCTGGTGACTGTAGCGCTGGGGTCGCCCCGTCAGGAGCTGTTGATGCTGGCGTGCCGTGCGCACTGGCCTGATGCGCTCTATATGGGCGTGGGTGGAACGTACGATGTTTTCACCGGCCATGTGAAGCGAGCGCCTGAGATTTGGCAGCGGCTGGGGCTGGAGTGGCTCTATCGTCTGATTCGGCAGCCTGGCCGCCTGCGCCGGCAATTAAAACTGCTTAAATATTTGCGCTATCACTGGCGTGGCGATCTCTGATATTGCTGATAAATGCCGCATTTTTACGCGTTGTGAGAGAGGAAATGCACTATTTGTCGACAAAATGCACAAAGCGTAATCAAACGCGTCTTTTTATTTAAAAAGCACTAGACACGATGGGCGCTTATCTCTAGTATGCACATCCGCAACGGCGCTACGCGCCCGTAGCTCAGCTGGATAGAGCGCTGCCCTCCGGAGGCAGAGGTCTCAGGTTCGAATCCTGTCGGGCGCGCCATATCGTTTGTGCGCATGAGCTTCGGTGGTTGATTTACCGCGGTTGGCAGTAGAGATTTAAATGCTGCAGGTTTTTAACTTGTGACATTAAGTATTGTGGTGGCTATAGCTCAGTTGGTAGAGCCCTGGATTGTGATTCCAGTTGTCGTGGGTTCGAGTCCCATTAGCCACCCCAGATTTTGCTGGGAAACGCGAAGGTGGCGGAATTGGTAGACGCGCTAGCTTCAGGTGTTAGTGTCTTAACGGACGTGAGGGTTCAAGTCCCTCTCTTCGCACCAGGCAAAACAGTTAAAAAAATCGGCGAGTAGCGCAGCTTGGTAGCGCAACTGGTTTGGGACCAGTGGGTCGGAGGTTCGAATCCTCTCTCGCCGACCATTTTAGAAACCTGTCTGAAAAGACAGGTTTTTTTTCGTCTGCAGAAAAGAGGATGAGGACCTCCGAAGGAGGTTTAGGTGGGTACAGCTAAATAAGTTTGCTGTAAATCCGAGCCTGCGAAGGGAACATGGTCAGATCGGAAAGTCGCTTAAGCCATCCATGGCCGCTCGGCCCACACGATTACGCACCTCATCCCTGAGGTGCGCCCGTAAACGGGCCAACGCTTTGCGTTGTTCAAAAACGCTCCCGGCGTTTTTGTCCCTGGCGTGGGACGCTTTCCTCTTCTGACCATGCTCCCTGCGCGTTGAGCTTATGCGCTGTGGTCAGATGCATCCGGGTTTAGATCTGTCATTTGTCTGAAGCGTCCTTGTAAGTATCAGATTCGTCTGCCATACGTGAAGCGAAGGGAGCATACGCCTGTAGCAAAGCATCGCGCCGCCCGGATAAAAACGCCGGGAGCGTTTTTGAACAACGCAAAGCGTTGGCCCGGCTACGGGCGCACCTCAGGGATGAGGTGCGTAATCGCCCGCGCTGAGCCCGCCAGGGATGGCGTCTTTTGCGTCTTTGCGAAAGGCGTATGCTCCCTGAAGCCCGCACAGCAGTGAGAGCGGGCTGCTTGTTAGCTAATCCTTTGATGCCAGCTCACCCTTGATTTCGCCAGTTGTCAGATAAAGTTGCTTAAACAGTAGCAACAGCGTCGTGAATTGCCGACAAATAAGTCATTGTTATTGTTGAGTTCACAGAGAGATTGACCTTGCTGTCTCCATTCAGAGACAGAGAAAATGCCAGCTGTCGCTGGATACCGACATTTCCCGACAGGCCTGTTGAATGAAGCTTTGAGCTAATTCTTTAACATGCTGATTTATTGTGATTTTAAAAATAATCATAAACCTGGCATGGCTTGTGCAATACTTCTGCTGTAGATGCTCATTCCACCTCTTATGTCTGCTGATGCTACATAAACCTGGGAATGATGCAGAGCCAATTTTAGGTACCTGTTGTCTGCCTGCCTGTATCGCGAAAGCCTTACAGGGTTAACAGACACCACGTTGAGTCAGGTACCTCCCGGTTGTCTTACCGACCTGATCTTACACCTGCCACTGGCAGGTGTTTTTTTTTGCCTGCGAAAGCGTGCTGGCAGATTGCGGGCACAAAAAAGCCGGGCAAGCCCGGCTTTATCAGGTATGAAAAGAGGATCAGGCGTTGGGATTGTTCTTCAAGGTGAGCAACAACCCTTCACGACGCATCTTCGCCGCTTCTTCCGGGCGACGCAGACGATCATAAACATCCGCCAGCCATGCATAATCAAACGCGTCAGGACGCTGTGCCAGCGCCTGCTGCAGTGCCTCAGCAGCCTGCTGCCATTCACCATGACGCATCAGCAACTGCCCCAGCGTACTGTGCAGCAGCGGTGTTGCGCCGTGTTGTTTGATTTGCTGGCGCAATACTTTCTCCAGCGCTTCCGGATTACCGCTTTTGATGCGAGGCATCAACAGTACCAGACGATCGTCATAATGACGCTTGAGGCCCTCCAGCACGATCGATTGCGCGGTGTCGTGATCGTTGCATTCAATCAAATGATCCGCCATGGCCACCTGCAGCGTCGTTTCCTGACGGGTTTTGCGGCTCAGATCGTTCCACCAGCGCTTCAGCCCATCGCTGCCCTGGTCGGCCATCGCCTGATTCATCAGACCCAGCCAGGCCTGCTGCTGTAATGCATCACGATGCAGCTCATCGCCGACCTGCGCCTTCTGCATGGCGGGCAGAATATCCAGCAATGCACTCCAGGCACCAGTACGGACATACGCCTGTTCGGCCAGGCGCAGCACTTCAGGATGACGCGGTGCCACTTCCAGCAGACGGTCAATGCTATGACGCGCAGCATGATCTTCGTTACGTGCCAGCTGAATACGTGCGCGGGCAATTTCTACCGGAATGGTGTTGCTCTCCGACAGCTCTGCAGCACGTTCAAGATGCTGATTGGCACGGATTTCATCACCACGCTGTTGCGCAGCTTCTGCTGCCAGCAGGTAGTTCGCCACTGGCACATCAGCGTGATCGGCATCTTTAGAAAGCAGTTTTTCCACCTGACGGTGATCGCCTTCTGCCAGCTTCATCAGTGCCGACTGAGTATGACGCTGGGCGCGACGGCGTTTACGTCCGGTAAACCAGCCACGGGTACGCGCGCCGGTGTGCAGCACGCGGCGCAGCAGCCATTCCACGGCCAGAATCACCAGCAGGCTGAGGATGAGGATAATGACCAGGCCGGTGACGCTGGTTTCGATGTTCCAGTTATCGGTCTGAATCAGCACGTAACCCTGATGACCGGCAATCATCGGTCCCAGCACCACGCCAGCAATCAGCAGGATAAAGAGGATAAATACCTTAAGCATGCTTAGCCTCCCTGCTGATTAGCAGCGGCAGAAGGTTGCGCTAACAGGTTCCGGACGCGGGTCTGCATCAGCTGTTCCAGCAACGGCTGACTTTCCAGGTTATCCGGCAGGTCCATATTGATGTTCTGCTGGCTCAGCTCATCCAGCTGGGCAAGGAAGGCTTTAGTAGCGGCATCATTGGTGTCGTACCAGGCGCGAACCCACGCGGACACGGTGTCGATAGATTGTTTATAAATCTCATCCTGATGACGCGGTACCGCCTGAGCAGCAATCAGCAGACGCGAGCGGATATTCTCACGCAGGTAAACATCCTGATTAGGTGCCAGCAGCGGCTGGGCGGTGTTATCGCGGCGGCGGATGGTAATAAAATCATCCATAAAGTTATGCCAGCTTTTCACCAGATTCTGACGCCATTCGCGCACGGAACCTGACAGTTCACCGCCATCGCTGTCCATCGGCGCATCATCGCTGTCATTATCGGCCAGACGCAGATTATCAACGTTGTTCGACAGCTGGTTCAGTTTGAGGATCACGCCGTCATAATCGACCTGCGTAACCGAAGAGAGGTTACTGATATCCTGGGTCAGCGCACGACGCACATTCATGACGCTGGGATCGTTCATGTCGGCCAGGCTGGCATCGGCGCTTTTCAGCAGAGCAGCGGCGGTGGTGACATCCTGGTCGCTCCAGAGTTTGCGGCCAGCCAGTTTCACCAGATAGTCCGCCTGTGCCAGCAACCAGCTGCGCACGTCGTTGCCAGAAATCACGGCCACTTTTTCACGCAGGGTTTCCAGCTCTTTTGCTGACGCGTTCTGCTGTGTCTGGGCTGTCTGCAACGCGGTTTCAGCGCCGCTCAGTTGCTGAGTCAGCTGCTGTTTGTCGCTGCTGGCCTGCTGTTGCAACGCGCTTAATTGTTCGCTCAGCTTCTGATTGGTTTGTGCCTGTAAATCAGCCTGATGTTTCCCGTTAAGGTATAAACCCGCACCAATCGCCAGCGCAATGACAATCGCAACTGCACCCAGCACCATGCCACCATTTTTCGCATTACGCGGTGGTGTGCTGTTGCTGGAAGGAGAGCGGTCGACCGCTGGGGTGGTTTCTTCAACCATGGCGGAGGAGTCTTTTTGTTCCGTCATATGTGGCACATCCCATTGTTAAAGTTCAGCGTAACGCGCGCAGCAGCGCATCGTTATCGGCACCATCGGCTACCTGAATATCCTGCCAACCCAATCCTGCGGCCAGGGTAGCCAAACGTTCACTGACGACAACCAGTCGGCAGTTGAGCAGCCATTCCTCGCGATCAACTGCGGGGAACAGCGAAAAAAGCTGTTGTAACATTTCACCGCTGGTCACCACCAGCACGGAGACACCGCGATCGCGCCAGCGGCGTCCTTCAACGGGTCCATCATAATACTTCTGGCAGCGCTGATAACAGGCTGCAAACGACACCTCAGCACCTCGCCGGGTTAACGTCTGAGCCAGCAACTCGCGTCCGGGATCGCCACGCAGGATCAGCGCACGTTTACCGGCAACCTGCTGAAGGGTATTCAGCCGGATCAATTCTTCACTGGTTTCATGCGCATGAGGCCAGGTTACCTGCTGTCCGCTGGCGGTATGAAACGCCAGGGCGGTGCTGCGACCAATTGCATAATAGTCCAGCTCAGCGGGCCATGCTGTGACGGTGTGTTGTGCGTAATGTATAACCTGCTGAGAAAGGATAAAAACCAGGTCGCCAGGGCGAAGTGCGGCGAGCTTTTGTGGCAGAGATGTGAGATCAGCGCCCGGCGCAAATTCTATCAGCGGCAGGCTCCACGCCTGTTTGCCAAGGGCATGCAGGCGTGACACCAGCTCTGCCGCTGCGGGTTCCGGGCGCGTCACCAGAATGGTCATGCCGGCGGCTGCCCCTGGTAAACTTCTTTCAGGATTTCACGCGCGCCGCCATTCAGCAGTTCATCGGCCAGTGAAATACCCATCTGTTCAGCCTGAGCGCGGGGACCACGGCGTTCGCCGCTGACCATGACCCGGCCATCCGGTGCGCCGACCATGCCGCGCAGCCAGAGGTCATCGCCTTCCAGCACCGCGAAACTGCCGATTGGCACCTGGCAGCCACCCTCTAAACGGGTATTCATGGCGCGCTCCGCTCGGACACAGACTTCGGTGTCATCGTGATTCAGCGCCTGCAACAGGCCAATTAAGGTGGTGTCGTCCAGACGGCATTCAATGCCGACCGCACCCTGACCCACGGCGGGCAGGGAAACTTCGGCAGGCATCGCCTGACGAATGCGATCTTCCAGCCCCAGGCGTTTCAGCCCGGCGACAGCAAGAATAATCGCGTCATACTCTCCGGCATCAAGCTTGCCGAGGCGGGTGCCGACATTGCCTCGCAGCGAGCGGATAACCAGGTCCGGACGGCGCGCACTAATCTGGCACTGACGGCGCAGGCTGGACGTGCCGACAATGGCACCCTGTGGCAGCGCGTCGATGGAGTCATAATGATGAGAAACGAACGCATCGCGTGGATCGTCGCGCTCGCAGATGGTTACCAGGCCCAGACCTTCCGGGAAATTGACCGGCACATCCTTCATCGAGTGCACCGCCATATCGGCACGGCCATCCTGCATCGCCAGCTCAAGCTCTTTGACAAACAGCCCTTTGCCACCCACTTTTGCCAGCGGCGTATCAAGGATAATGTCACCTTTCGTGACCATAGGCACCAGCTCAACGCGCAGTCCCGGATGGGCACTCATGAGTCGTTGCTGTACATAATGTGCCTGCCATAATGCGAGCGGGCTTTGTCTTGTAGCAATTCTGAAAATTTTGTCTAACATGCTGTTAACCATTTTTATCGTTCACTGAATATCCTATCATCTCTGGGTGAAGACTGTCAGTTTCAACGGATTGAAAACGGCCTGCGTGCGGTTTCAGGCCGGTTTATTAAGCCATAACGTGGGAACCAGAGCTGAAAAGGCGGGAAGCTGGTAAGAACGTGCTAAACTGTCAGGTAGCGCAACTTTCTTTACGGTCAATCTGCAGGGTGTTAGATTGATCACGTTTCCAGCAATTATCTGCCCACTTTTTTACTTTATAAGCGGCAGAGTGTGGAAACAGGGTGCTTAAACACTGGGACAATCAGGCGAAACGTCTTGTACCTCTACATTGAGACACTGAAACAGAGACTGGATGCAATCAACCAGCTGCGCGTTGATCGTGCGCTGGCTGCTATGGGACCCGCTTTTCAGCGCGTCTACAGTCTGCTGCCAACCTTATTACATTATCAACATCCGCAGATGCCGGGTTACCTTGAAGGTAGCGTTCCACATGGCATCAGCTTCTTCACGCCTGATGAAAATCAGCGTCAGCTGCTGGCCGATCTCACCGGCGACAGCGATCTGCGTCATGCCGATGCGCCGAAAGGCGAAATGCCGATTACGGCGATCTATTCTATGGGCAGCACCTCATCTGTCGGCCAGAACAGCGTCTCGGATCTCGATATCTGGGTCTGCCATCAATCCTGGCTTGATAATGAAGAGCGTCTGAATCTGCAGCGCAAATGTACGCTGCTGCAGAAGTGGTGCGTTTCAATGGGCGTAGAGGTGAGTTTCTTTCTGATTGATGAAAACCGCTTCCGCCACAACGAAAGCGGCAGTCTGGGCGGTGAAGATTGCGGTTCAACACAACACATTTTACTGCTGGATGAGTTCTACCGTACGGCAGTTCGTATGGCGGGTAAACGGATCCTGTGGAATATGGTGCCGGGCGAAGAAGAGCACAATTACGACGACTACGTAATGTCGCTCTACGCCAAAGGCGTGCTGACCCCTAATGAGTGGCTCGATCTTGGCGGCCTCGGCACGCTGTCGGCGGAAGAGTATTTCGGCGCCAGCCTGTGGCAGCTCTATAAAAGCATCGACTCCCCGTATAAAGCCGTACTGAAAACGCTGCTGCTGGAAGCCTACAGCTGGGAATACCCCAATACGCAGCTACTGGCGATGGATATCAAACAGCGCCTGCATGACGGTGAAATCATCTGCTTCGGGCTTGATCCTTACTGCATGATGCTGGAGCGCGTTACGCACTATCTGACCAGCGTTGACGATCAGCCGCGTCTTGACCTGGTGCGTCGCTGTTTCTACCTCAAAGTGTGTGAAAAGCTCAGCACCGAAGATCATCAGCACCGCACCGGCTGGCGTCGCGAAATTTTATCGCAGCTGGTCAAAGAGTGGGGCTGGAACGAAGAGAAGATTGCCATTCTGGACAACCGTGCTGAGTGGAAAATCGAGCGGGTGCGCGAAGCCCACAATGAATTGCTGGATGCGATGATGCAGAGTTATCGCAACCTGATCCGCTTTGCCCGCCGCAATAACTTAAGCGTCAGCGCCAGCCCGCAGGATATCGGTGTGTTGACCCGTAAACTGTATGCCGCGTTTGAAGCACTGCCGGGCAAAGTGACGCTGGTGAATCCGCAGATTTCGCCCGATCTCTCCGAACCCAATCTGACCTTTATTCATGTGCCGCTTGGCCGCGCCAACCGTTCCGGCTGGTATCTCTATAACCAGGCGCCGGACATGGATTCGATTATCAGCCATCAGCCGCTGGAATATAACCGCTACCTGAACAAGCTGGTGGCGTGGGCGTGGTTCAACGGACTGCTGACCCGTAAAACCCGGCTGCATATTAAAGGCAATGAGGTTTGCGATCTGGCGCGTCTGCAGGAGCTGGTTAACGATGTTTCCAGCCACTTCCCGCTGCGTCTGCCCTCGCCAACGCCAAAAGCGCTCTACAGTCCGTGCGAAATCCGGCACCTTGCGATTATTGTTAACCTTGAACACGATCCGACGGCGGCCTTCCGCAATCAGGTGGTGCACTTCGACTTCCGTAAGCTGGATGTCTTTAGTTTTGGTCAGCAGCAGCAGTGCCTGATTGGCAGCATCGATCTGCTTTATCGCAACTCCTGGAATGAGGTGCGTACGCTGCACTTCAGCGGCGAACAGGCGATGATCGAAGGGCTGAAAACCATTCTCGGCAAGATGCATCAGGATGCTGCACCGCCCGATACGGTGGAGGTGTTCTGCTACAGCCAGCATCTGCGCGGTCTGATTCGGACGCGGGTACAGCAGCTGGTCTCAGAATGCATTGAGCTGCGCCTCTCCAGCACACGTCAGGAGCCGGGTCGCTTTAAAGCGCTGCGTATGGCGGGCGAGACCTGGGGCCTGTTCTTTGAACGCATGAGCGTTTCGGTGCAGAAGCTGGAAAACGCGGTTGAGTTTTATGGCGCGATCTCCAACAACAAGCTGCACGGACTGTCGATCAAAGTCGAAACGAATCAGACGCCGCTGCCACCGGTGGTCAATGGGTATGCCAGCGAAGGCATTATTCAGTTCTTCTTTGAAAACACCACTGATGAGCGCGGCTTCAATATCTACATCCTCGATGAGACCAATCGGGTTGAGGTCTATCATCACTGTGAAGGCAGCAAAGAGGAGCTGGTGCGCGACGTCAGCCGGTTCTACTCCTCATCGCACGATCGCTTTACCTATGGTTCAAGCTTTATCAACTTCAACCTGCCGCAGTTCTACCAGATTGTGAACACCGGTGAGCGATTCCAGGTGATTCCGTTCCGTAGCCAGACGCTGACGCAGCTGTGTACCTCGCAGCCTGACAACGACAACAGCGACTATCAGCCACGCTATCAGGTGCACTGATGCTGACGGGCTGCCTGCGCTCTGCAGGTGGCCGCTATCTTCCCGGCTTGTCACCCGCTTCACGCTATTTGCGGGCATTTCCTGTTGCTTTTCCACCTTCAACTGCGATGATAAGCATCCAGGTAAAGGACATGAAGAGCATAAAGAATGAAGAAAGTAATAAGCCTGTTGGCCATGACACTGGCAGTAATCAGCCTTGCAGGTTGTGGTCTGAAAGGACCGCTCTACTTCCCGCCGAAGGATCAGCCGAAGAAACAACAAGCCCCAACCGACCGCCAGAAAGCGGATGCCTCTAAAGCCGATGTCGGCGGGCTGGTTACCGGCAATTCAGGCGTAAAAGCGAACTAATCTGATGGCTTATCCGGCGGAGCAAAAAATGCAGTTCTCCAAAATGCACGGTCTCGGCAACGATTTTATGGTTGTGGATGCGGTGACACAAAACGTCTTCTTTTCGCCGGAATTGATCCGCCGGCTGGCCGATCGTCATCTGGGGATCGGTTTTGATCAACTGCTGATTGTTGAACCGCCTTACGATCCCGATCTCGATTTCCACTATCGCATTTTCAACGCCGATGGCAGTGAAGTTGCACAGTGCGGCAACGGTGCGCGCTGCTTTGCCCGCTTTGTTCAGCTGAAAGGGCTGACCAACAAAAGTGACATCCGGGTCAGTACGCAGAATGGCCGCATGGTGTTGACCGTCACGCCTGACGACCAGGTGCGCGTGAACATGGGCGAGCCAAACTTTGAGCCTCAGCAGGTGCCGTTCCGCGCCAACAAAGCTGAAAATCTCTATCTGCTGCGCGTGGCCGAACAGACGGTGATGCTGGGTGCGGTGTCGATGGGCAACCCGCACTGCGTTATCCAGGTTGAAAGTGTCAAAACCGCGCAGGTTGAACTGCTGGGCCCGATTCTGGAGAGTCATGAACGCTTCCCGGATCGCGTCAATGTCGGTTTTATGGAGATCATCAATCCCGAACATATCCGCCTGCGCGTCTACGAACGCGGAGCGGGTGAAACGCAGGCGTGCGGCAGCGGCGCCTGTGCTGCCGTTGCATGTGGCATTCAGCAGGGCATTCTGGCACCCAAAGTGCGTGTCGACCTGCCTGGCGGAACGCTGCACATCACCTGGAAAGGCGCCGGTCAGCCGCTCTATATGACCGGGCCTGCGACACACGTCTACGATGGGTTTATTCATCTATGAAAAATATCGAAGAGCAGGCTGACAGTTCGGTTCTGCTGGACGATCAGGCCGTCAGTGATTATCTGCGGCAGAATCCCGATTTCTTTATCCGCAATGCCCGTGCAGTTGAACAGATGGCCGTGCCGCATCCGGTGCGTGGCAGCGTCTCTCTGGTCGAATGGCATATGGCGCGGCAACGCAACCATATTCAGCGGCTGGAAGAAGAGATCACGCTGCTGATGGAGCAGGCCAGCGCTAACCACGAACTGTTTGACCGTCTGCTGTCGCTGGAGAGCCATCTGGCCGCGGCTGACTCGCTGCAGGATATGCTCAACCGTCTGCATCGCTGGGCGCGTGAGCTGGGCCTGGCGGGTGCCAATGTGCGGCTGTTCAGTGATAAATGGCTGCTGGGCGCGCCCTCCGATTTCTTTCAGCTGAGCCTCTCGCGTCAGGCGTTTGAACCGCTGCGTATTCAGCGCTTCGGTAACCAGCATCACTATCTTGGCAATATTAACGGGCCGGAACTGCTGCTGCTGTTGCCGCAGGCCAAAGCGATCGGGTCGGTTGCCATGTCGCTAATGGGTGAGGAGGGCGATCTCGGCGTGCTGGTGTTCAGCAGTCGTGACAGCCAGCACTATCAATCGGGCATGGGGACACTGCTGTTGCAGCATCTGTCGCAGATGATGCCTGATCTGCTCTCCCGCTGGGTTGAACGCGCATGAGCAGCGCGCTGCAGGAGGCCGTCGACGGATTTCTGCGCTACCTGAAAGTGGAGCGCCAGCTCAGTCCGTTAACCCAGAGCAGCTATGCGCGACAGCTTGCCGCGCTGGTGGCGATTGCTGATGAGATGAAGCTGAGCAGCTGGGCGCAACTGGAACCGGCGCAGGTGCGCAGCATGGCGGCGCGCAGCCGTCGCGCCGGACTGGCCGCCAGCAGCCTCGCGTTGCGGCTCTCCGCCCTGCGTAGTTTTCTCGACTGGCAGGTGAGCCAGGGTTTGCTTTCTGCCAACCCGGCCAAAGGGGTGATGACGCCGCGTAAAGCGCGCCATCTGCCTAAAAACATTGATGTTGATGAAGTAAACCAGCTGCTGGAGATCGACCTTAACGATCCGCTGGCGGTGCGCGACCGGGCGATGCTTGAAGTGATGTATGGCGGCGGTTTGCGTCTCTCTGAACTGGTGAATATGGATTGTCGCCACGTCGATCTCGATTCAGGCGAAGTGTGGGTAGTCGGTAAGGGCAGCAAAGAGCGCCGGATACCGATTGGTCGCACGGCGGTCGCCTGGATCCAGCACTGGCTGCCGCTGCGTGAAACCTTTGGCGGCCAGGATGATGCGCTGTTTCTTTCCACGCGCGGCAACCGCATCTCGCCACGCAACGTGCAGAAACGCTTTGCCGAATGGGGCATCAGACAGGGCGTGGCCAGCCATATCCATCCGCATAAGCTACGACACTCTTTTGCCACGCATCTGCTGGAATCCAGCGGTGACCTGCGTGCCGTGCAGGAGTTGCTGGGTCACGCAAACCTGTCGACGACCCAGATCTACACCCATCTCGACTTCCAGCATCTGGCTTCGGTGTATGACGCTGCGCATCCCCGCGCCAAACGAGGAAAGAACGAATGAAGTTTTATCGTCCGCTGTCGGCCATAAAAGCCATGACCTTCGACCTTGATGACACACTCTACGATAACTACCCGGTCATCCGTCGTACCACGCTGGAGTCCCATGCCGCGTTACAGGCTTTTCATCCGGCGCTGCGTGACTTCACGCCGCAGGATTATCAGCAGTTGCGCGATGAGCTGCTGCAGCGCGAACCTGATATCTATCATGATGTTTCGGAGTGGCGACGCCGTTCGGTTGAGCTGGCGATGCTGAATATCGGCCTCTCTGCCGCTGAAGCCTCCGCGGGTGCGGCAGAAGTGATGGCGGTCTTCCATCAGTGGCGGAGTCAGGTCGAGATGCCGGATGAGACGCACCAGACGCTGAAAGCCCTGGCGGAGAAAATCCCGCTGGTGGCGGTCACCAACGGCAACGCCTGCCCGGAAAAAATGGGCATTGCAGAATACTTCCGCTTCACGCTGCGGGCCGGGCCAGACGGTCGCGCCAAGCCGTGGCAGGATATGTATCAGCTTGCCGCGCAACGCCTTGATATCGCGCCACACCATATTCTGCACGTGGGTGATGACCTGACCACCGACGTGGCGGGCTCACTGCGCTGCGGGCTGCAGGCCTGCTGGATTAACCTGCGGCAGGGTAACCTGATGCATATCCCTGATGCGCGCCTGTTGCCGCATGTCGAAATTTCGCGGTTGGCATCACTCACCTCACTGCTATAATGGCTGTAAATTTATCCAGTCGTCTCCTCTTTTCTGTTTTGCCGCCGTCCCTTATCCGGCGTCTGTGGCGCCGCCTGACTGGCAGCGATAATGCCTTACGGCAGGCGGAATAATCAGTGTGACGACGGCGTTTTTTTCTTTGGTAATCGGTGCTTATGGACGTTTCTGAACTGCTCGATGGTTTGAATGACAATCAGCGCGCTGCCGTTGCGGCACCGCGCAGTAACCTGCTGGTGCTGGCAGGCGCGGGCAGTGGTAAAACGCGGGTGCTGGTGCATCGCATTGCCTGGCTGATGTCGGTGGAGAACTGCTCGCCCTATTCGATTATGGCGGTGACCTTTACCAACAAAGCGGCAGCGGAGATGCGTCACCGTATCGAGCATCTGATCGGCACCAGTCAGGGCGGAATGTGGATCGGAACCTTTCACGGTCTGGCGCACCGCTTACTGCGCGCCCACCATCTTGACGCCGGTCTGCCACAGGATTTTCAGATCCTCGACAGCGAAGATCAGCTACGTCTGCTCAAGCGCCTGATCAAATCAATGAACCTTGATGACAAACAGTGGCCTGCGCGTCAGGGCATGTGGTACATCAATGGCAAAAAAGATGAAGGCCTGCGACCAAAGCATATCGAAAGCTACGGCAATCCGATTGAGCAGACCTGGCTGCGCATCTATCAGGCCTATCAGGAAGCCTGTGATCGCGCCGGTTTAGTCGACTTTGCCGAGCTGTTGCTGCGCGCCCATGAGTTATGGCTCAACAAGCCACACATTCTTAATCACTACCGCGAACGCTTTACCAACGTGCTGGTGGATGAGTTCCAGGATACCAACAACATTCAGTATGCCTGGATTCGGATGCTGGCGGGCGACAGTGGCCGGGTGATCATCGTGGGCGATGATGACCAGTCGATCTACGGCTGGCGCGGCGCACAGGTCGAGAATATTCAGCGCTTTCTGCAGGATTTCCCCGGCGCGGAAACGATCCGTCTGGAGCAGAACTACCGCTCAACCAATAACATCCTGAAAGCCGCCAACGCCCTGATCGCTAACAATAATGGTCGTCTGGGGAAAGAGCTCTGGACCGAAGGCAGCGATGGCGAACCGATCTCGATCTACTGCGCCTTTAATGAGCTGGATGAAGCACGCTTCGTGGTCAACCGCATCAAAGTCTGGATGGAGAACGGCGGCGCGCTCAACGACTGCGCCATTCTCTATCGCAGCAACGCCCAGTCGCGTGTGCTGGAAGAGGCGCTGCTGCAGAGCAGCATGCCGTACCGTATTTATGGCGGCATGCGCTTCTTCGAACGTCAGGAGATCAAAGATGCGCTCTCCTATCTGCGTCTGATGGCGAACCGCAATGACGACGCGGCATTTGAACGCGTGGTGAATACCCCGACGCGCGGCGTGGGCGATCGCACGCTCGACGTGGTGCGTCAGACGGCCCGTGAACGTCAGATGACGCTGTGGCAGGCAACGCGTGAACTGCTGCAAAGCCGTGCGCTGGCTGGCCGGGCCGCGTCTGCGCTGCAACGCTTCTGTGAACTGGTTGATTCACTGGCAACCGAAACCGCCGAGTTACCGCTGCATGTTCAGACCGACCGGGTCATCAAAGACTCTGGCCTGTGGCTGATGTATGAGCAGGAAAAAGGTGAGAAGGGTCAGGCGCGTATCGAAAACCTTGAGGAGCTGGTGACCGCTACGCGGCAGTTCAGCTATCAGGATGAAGATGAAGATCTGATGCCACTGCAGGCCTTTTTATCCCACGCCGCGCTGGAAGCGGGCGAAGGCCAGGCAGACAAATGGCAGGATGCGGTTCAGCTGATGACGCTCCACTCGGCAAAAGGGCTGGAGTTCAGCCAGGTGTTTATCGTCGGCATGGAAGAGGGCATGTTCCCGAGCCAGATGTCACTGGATGAAGGTGGCCGGCTGGAGGAGGAACGTCGTCTGGCTTATGTCGGCGTGACCCGCGCGATGCTCAAGCTGACGCTGACCTACGCCGAAACCCGCCGACTCTATGGTAAGGAAGTGTATCACCGGCCGTCCCGTTTTATCGGCGAACTGCCCGAAGCGTGCATAGAAGAAGTGCGTCTGCGCGCCAGCGTCAGCCGTCCGGTAAACCATCAGCGGATGGGGGCCCCGGTGACCAAAAATGACAGTGGATTCGCGCTGGGTCAGCGTGTTCATCACGCAAAATTTGGCGAAGGCACCATCATTAATCTGGAAGGCAGCGGTGAGCATAGCCGTCTTCAGGTGGCGTTTCAGGGGCAGGGAATCAAGTGGCTGGTGGCGGCTTACGCGAAGCTTGAAACGCTTTAGCGTGCGGTTGACGGCTTTTTCGTCTCAGCGTAACATGCGCCCACTATTATCATGAGAGGACAATGCCTTGGACACGCCCAGTCGATGCTGGCTCAATGACCTGGATTCCAGGAATAACATCTAAGGCTACCTCTTTACGCGGGTAGCCTTAGCGGTTATCAGCGACCTCCCTTTTTGATTCCGTCGCGAGTCAGCACTGATTTATCTCTGAAACTCTGTTTCCGTGTTCAGGCTGCCCGTTCCATGTTGAGGAACGGCGGACTGCCTTGTCCCATTTAGTCTGCAATGGGGAGTATTGCTATGCTGAGCGCATTTAAACTGGATCACAGCCGCCTGACGCGACTGGAGCTGGAAGACGAAAACGACAAACTGACGACCTCTGTCTGGGTCGATCTGATCGAGCCGGAAGAGGGCGAACGTGATCGCGTGCAATCTGAGCTGGGCCAGAGTCTGGCAACACGGCCTGAGCTGGAGGATATCGAGGCCTCGGCACGCTTCTTCGAAGATGAAGATGGTCTGCATATCCACTCCTTCTTCTTCTATGAAGATGCTGACGATCACGCCGGTAACTCCACCGTGGCGTTCACCATCCGTGAAGGCCGTCTCTACACGCTGCGCGAACGTGAGCTGCCTGCGTTCCGTCTCTATCGCATGCGCGCCCGTAATCAGACCCTGATCGACGGCAATGCCTTTGAGCTGCTGCTTGACCTGTTTGAAACCAAAATCGAACAGCTGGCGGACGAAATCGAGAACATCTACAGCGCACTGGAGAAACTCAGCCGGGTGATCATGGAAGGTCAGCAGGGCGAAGAGTACGATCAGGCGCTGTCGCGACTAGCGGAACTGGAAGATATCGGCTGGAAGGTGCGTCTCTGTCTGATGGATACCCAGCGCGCCCTGAACTTCCTGGTACGCAAAGCACGTCTGCCGGGCAATCAGCTGGAGCAGGCGCGTGAAATTCTGCGCGATATCGAATCGCTGCTGCCGCATAACGAATCACTGTTTCAGAAGGTCAACTTCCTGATGCAGGCGGCGATGGGTTTCATCAACATCGAGCAGAACCGCATCATCAAGATCTTCTCGGTGGTCTCCGTGGTGTTTCTGCCGCCGACGCTGGTGGCCTCCAGCTATGGGATGAACTTTGAGTTTATGCCGGAACTGAAGTGGAGCTTTGGTTATCCGGCCGCGATCGGCCTGATGATTCTGGCCGGACTGGCGCCTTATCTCTATTTCAAGCGTAAAAACTGGCTTTAAAATAAGAACGGGCCATCTGAGATGGCCCGTTCTGCTGGCTCCTGTCCCCATTTCTGCGTAATCTTACTCTCCTGTTTTTACAAATTATTAACTTCTTATGGACGCTTTTTCGTTGCGCGCGCAGTGGACGCTGCTGCTGCTGATCTCGGTATTGCTTGGCGCGGTGCTGCACTATTTTCATGTGCCCGCTGCGCTGTTACTGGGACCGATGATTGTGGGTGTAGTGATGGGGCTGTCGGGTGCCACGCTGCGAATTGATAAACGGCTGTTCCTGCTCGCTCAGGCCGTACTGGGCTGCATGATTGCGCAGAGTCTGTCGCCTTCGATTCTGGCCCCGCTGATCCAGGACTGGCCTATCGTGCTGGCGGTGCTGCTGCTGACGCTGGCGGCCAGCGGCCTGTCAGGTTTTCTGCTGGTGCGCTTCAGTCATCTGCCTGGCCCGACCGGCGCATGGGGATCGTCGCCGGGCGGTGCAACGGCCATGGTGGCGATGGCGGGTGACTTTGGCGCTGACGTGCGGCTGGTCGCATTCATGCAGTATCTGCGGGTGCTGTTTGTCGCCTCGGCGGCTGCGCTGGTGGCGCGCATCGGACTGGGTGATGAGGCGCACAGCGTCTCGCTGCTCTGGTTTCCACCGCTGAATCAGGGCTTTGTTATCACCCTGGTGGTGATGCTGACGGGCGCGTGGCTGGGCACCCGACTGCGCATTCCTTCTGGCGCGCTGCTGCTGCCTGCGCTGGCGGGTGCGGCACTGCACAGTAGCGACATCGCGGTGTTACAGGTGCCGGAATGGCTGCTGGCCGTGGCCTATGCAATGATTGGCTGGAGCGTGGGATTACGTTTCACCCGCCCGATTTTTCTGCTGGCACTGCGCACGCTGCCGCAGATGCTGGCCTCGATCTTCGGGCTGATGCTGTTGTGTGGCGGGCTGGCGTGGATGCTGACGCGAATGCTGGATATCGATCTGATGACGGCCTATCTCGCCACCAGTCCAGGCGGGCTGGACACGGTGGCGATCATTGCGGCAGGAACCCAGGTCAACATGGCGTTTGTGATGGCGTTGCAGACGTTGCGTCTGTTTACCATCCTGCTGACCGGCCCGGCTTTAGCGCGCTTTATTTCACGCTATGCGCGAACGGGAACGGAATGAAAACGCCACCGCATCGCAGACAAATACCAGCAGCGCCAGCCAGATGAAGCCAAAGGTCACCATCTTGTCTGGCGTGATGGTCTCACCGTAAAACGCGACCGCCAGCACAAACATCAGCGTCGGGCCGAGATACTGAAAGAAGCCTACGGTGGAAAGTCGCAGACGACTGCAGGCTGCCGCAAACAGCATCAGCGGAATGGTGGTCACAATGCCCGCCGCTATCAGCTTCAGGTTGAGACTCAGTGGGTTGGCGGATAAGTGGCTGGTGGCGCTGTCGGCAAAGCCAAACAGGTAAATCGCCGCCAGCGGAAACAGCCACAGAGTTTCAATCAGCATGCCGCTCTGCGCATCGACCTGAATCTTTTTACGCACCAGGCCATACAGGGCAAAACTCAGCGCCAGGCCCAGCGCGATGATCGGTAACGAGCCAAACTGCCACAGCTGCACCAGCACACCGACGGTGGCCAGCAGCACGGCGAGCCACTGCAAGCGGCGAAACCGTTCGCGCAAAAACAGCATGCCGAACACCACGTTGATCAGCGGGTTAATAAAGTAGCCCAGGCTGGCTTCCAGCATATGCTGATTGTTGACTGCCCAGATAAACAGCAGCCAGTTGCCGCCGATAGTCACGGCCGTCAGCGCCAGCAGCAGCACTTTTTTAGGCTGGCGCAACACGCTGCGAACGCCGGGCCAGCTGCGGCTCAGGGTAATCAGTAACAGCATAAACAGTGCAGACCAGATCACCCGGTGCGTCATGATTTCCGTGGCGGGAACCTGCTTTACCAGTTTGAAATAAGCGGGCGCAATGCCCCAGATAAAGTAAGCGCCCAGTGCAAAGCCAACGCCCTGGCGGGTTTGTTGCGTATCCATATGCGTTCCATTCAATGGCGTGGTTAGCCGATAAGATAGGTGGCGGTAGCCGTGGCGATATAATCGCCCTGTTGATTGTGCAGTTCCACACGCGCCACGGCGACTTTGTTACCGGCGCGCAGCAGGCTGCTGGTGGCGGTGAAGCGTTCGCCGCGTCCGGGACGCAGATAGTCGACGCGCATATCAATGGTGCCCATGCGTGACAGACGCTGGCGCAGATCCGCTTCGCTGATGCTTTCCTGACGGGTTAACGCATTACTGACGCAGACCATGCCCGCCGCCACATCCAGTACCGACGCGATAACGCCGCCGTGCAGAATCTGCTGCGCCTGGTTGCCCACCAGCATGGTTTTGTTATTGAAACTGATCTCTGCGTAGTCTGCGTCAAGGCGCATCAGTTCCAGGCCCAGTGCCTGATTAAACGGCATGTGATAAACGAAAATTTCGCCGACCAGCTGGCGAGCGTCCTGCTGTGTCAGCACAGGTGATGACATGATGATGTGTCCTGAAAAAATCGGGCCAGAGGGGCGCGGAACATGAATGAGTTGTGTATTCTATGCCGCCTGCGAGGGTGTTTCCAGTTTAAGAAATCAGCACTCATGCTCACTGCCATTTGCGTGTAGAATGGCCTGCTTTTTACGACACCCTTTCAGTTACTTTGATACGCAGCTGCTCACCGGAGAATTTTATGCGTAAGCATCGCGCCTTGCTGGCGGCAATGTTGATATTTCCTGCGCTGGCGCAGGCGGATGAAGCCCATATTAAAGAGGTTCATGACGCGCCACAGGTTCAGGGCAGCATTATTGCTAACCTGCTGGAGAAGCATGACAACCCGTTTGTTCTCTATCCTTACGAGAACAACTATCTGCTTTATACCTATACCAGCGACCTCAATAAAGAGGCGATCTCCTCCTATAACTGGGGAGAGAATGCCCGCAAAGATGAAGTGAAATTCCAGCTCAGCCTGGCGTTTCCGCTGTGGCGCGGTATTCTGGGCGACAACTCGGTGCTGGCAGCCTCTTACACCCAGCGTTCCTGGTGGCAGCTGTCGAATAGCGCTGAGTCATCGCCATTCCGTGAGACCAACTATGAGCCGCAGATTTTCCTGGGCTGGGCGACCGACTATTCGCTGGCGGGCTGGACACTGCGTGATGTCGAAGTGGGTCTGAATCACCAATCCAATGGACGAAGCGATCCCACCTCGCGCAGCTGGAACCGCGTCTATGCGCGTCTGATGGCAGAGAATGGTAACTTCCTGGCGGAAATCAAACCCTGGTATCGCATCCCTGAAGGGGCGAACAGCGATGATAATCCTGATATCACCAAATACATGGGTTACTACCGCACCCGTCTGGGCTATAAGCTCGGCGACAATATCTTCAGCGTTGAGGGCAACTATAACTGGAACAGCGGTTATGGCGGCGCTACCCTGGGCTGGAGCTACCCTATCACTGAGCACGTTCGCTTCTATACTCAGGTGTTTAGCGGTTACGGTGAATCACTGATCGATTACAACCATCGCCAGACGCGTCTGGGTGTGGGTGTAACACTTAACGACTTGTTCTAATCCATAACGAAAGACAGGAATCGCGTGGCAACCTCGGCAGTTCTTAATCAGGAAGCGCTGGCGCAGCAGGTATTGCAGGATACCTTCGGCTACCAGCATTTTCGTCCCGGTCAGCAGACGATCATTAATGAGGCGCTGAGCGGGCGCGATTGTCTGGTGGTGATGCCCACCGGCGGTGGTAAATCGCTCTGTTATCAGATCCCTGCGCTGGTGCGCGAGGGGCTGACGCTGGTGGTGTCGCCGCTGATCTCGCTGATGAAAGATCAGGTCGATCAGCTGCTGGCGAACGGCGTGGCGGCGGCTTATCTCAACTCCACCATGACGCGCGATCAGCAGCAGACGGTGATGGCAGACTGCCGAACCGGTCGGGTTAAGCTGCTTTAC
This sequence comes from Pantoea sp. RG18, assembly GCF_025910075.1. Classification (NCBI taxonomy): domain Bacteria; kingdom Pseudomonadati; phylum Pseudomonadota; class Gammaproteobacteria; order Enterobacterales; family Erwiniaceae; genus Pantoea; species Pantoea sp. RG18. The sequence continues at coordinate 34,925 of NZ_JAPCIL010000012.1, read as the reverse complement.
ATCGCCCCGGAACGCCTGATGATGGATAACTTCCTGGACAGTCTGGCGCACTGGCAACCGGCGATGCTGGCGGTGGATGAAGCGCACTGTATTTCCCAGTGGGGCCACGATTTCCGCCCGGAATATGGTGCACTCGGCAAGATGCGTCAGCGCTTCCCGGAATTACCGGTAATGGCGCTGACCGCTACCGCGGATGAAACCACCCGCAACGACATCGTTAACCTGCTGCATATGCAGGATCCGCTGATCCAGATCAGCAGCTTTGACCGCCCCAATATTCGCTACACGCTGGTGGAGAAATTTAAACCCACCGATCAGCTGCTGCGTTACGTTCAGGATCAGCGCGGCAAGTGCGGCATTATCTACTGCAACAGCCGGGCGAAGGTGGAAGACACCGCCGCGCGACTGCAAAGCCGGGGGTTCAGCGTCGGGGCATACCACGCCGGTATCGACAGCGAACAGCGTGGCCGGGTGCAGGAAGCGTTTCAGCGTGACGATCTGCAAATCGTGGTGGCGACGGTGGCCTTTGGCATGGGCATCAACAAGCCCAACGTCCGTTTTGTGGTCCACTTCGATATCCCGCGCAACATCGAGTCCTATTATCAGGAAACCGGGCGAGCCGGACGTGATGGCCTGCCTGCCGAAGCGATGATGCTTTACGACCCGGCCGATATGGCCTGGCTGCGTAAATGTCTGGAAGAGAAAGTGCCCGGACCGCTGCAGGATATTGAGCGTCACAAACTCAACGCCATGGGCGCGTTTGCTGAAGCGCAGACCTGCCGCCGTCTGGTGCTGCTGAACTATTTTGGCGAGGGCCGCCAGCAGCCGTGCGATAACTGCGATATCTGTCTTGACCCACCTAAACGTTATGACGGCCTGGTTGAAGCGCAAAAAGCCCTCTCCGGCATCTACCGCGTGGGTCAGCGTTTTGGTATGGGCTATATCGTTGAGGTGCTGCGCGGGTCCAACAATCAGCGTATCCGAGAGCAGGGCCATGACAAACTGCCGGTCTATGGACTGGGCAAAGATCAGAGCCACGAACATTGGGTAAGCGTGTTACGTCAGCTAATCCATCTGGGGCTGGTGACGCAGAACATCGCTATGCATTCGGCTCTGCAGCTCACCGAAGCGGCGCGGCCGGTGCTGCGTGGTGAAGTGCCACTGATGCTGGCGGTGCCGCGTTTAATCACCGCAAAAACAAAAAGCAGCAGTCCGGCGAAGTTTCACGGTGGCAACTACGATCGCAAACTGTTCGCCAAGCTGCGTAAGCTGCGAAAAGCGATCGCCGATGAAGAGAATATTCCGCCTTACGTGGTGTTCAATGACGCCACACTGATAGAGATGGCAGAACAGATGCCGGTCAGCGCGTCCGAGATGCTCAGCGTCAACGGCGTGGGTCACCGCAAACTGGAGCGCTTTGGCAAACCTTTCCTGGTGATGATCAAAGAGCATCTTGATGATGAAGAGTAAAGGACACTGATTATGCTGATGTTATTCGCCACTGTGGCGCTGGTGCATCTGGTGGCGCTGATGAGCCCCGGCCCCGATTTCTTTTTCGTGTCACAGACTGCCGCCAGCCGCTCGCGCAAAGAGGCGATGATGGGTGTACTGGGCATTACGCTGGGCATTGTGGTCTGGGCGGGTGTGGCGCTGATGGGGCTGCATCTGATTCTGGAAAAAATGGCCTGGCTGCATCAGATCATCATGGTCGGCGGTGGACTTTATCTGTTGTGGATGGGCTGGCAGCTGATGTGCTCGGCACGTCAGCGTCATAAACAGCCGCAGCAGGATGAGCCGGTGGTTGCGTTGCCGAAACGCGGCATGAGCTTTCTCAAAGGCCTGCTGACGAACCTGTCGAATCCTAAAGCCATTATCTACTTCGGCAGCGTCTTCTCGCTATTTGTTGGCGACGATGTCGGTTCGGCGGAGCGCTGGGGTCTGTTCCTGCTGATTGTCGGTGAAACCTTTGCCTGGTTTACCCTGGTGGCGGCGATTTTTGCGCTGCCGTGGATCCGCGCTAAGTATCAGCGACTGGCGAAATGGGTCGATGGCATGGCCGGCGTACTGTTTGCCGGTTTTGGTATCCACCTGATTCTTTCGCGTTAATCTCCGTTTCAGCCCTTATGCCGGAGTGCGCGTTGCGCCTCCGGCAGAAACCTCCCTTGCTGTCGCTTCCTCCAGAGAGTTCGCTTGTGTGACGGATGTCACATTTCAGGGCTCAGGGAGTTTTGCTGTTGCAACCGCAGATAAATCGTCACTCTTTATTAATCATTCATATCCATATCTCCATTAAAGTCGGGAAGCAGGCGCAACGTTTATGGAGAGGATGATGAGAGTGAAGTTCATATTACTGGTGTTGATGACGGCCTGTATCAGCGCCTGCGCCTCGCCGGATGCCGCCCGCAACCCTGCGCCAGAGCCGGGCCAGACCGATGAGGTTACCTCGATCCTGATGCAGACGCTGCCCGATGTCGATCAGACGCAGGGCGAAAGGATTAGCCGGATCTCTGCGACGTTTCTCGGGACACCCTATGAAGCGGATACGCTGATCGGTTCTCCCACGCGTCCGGAAGCGCTGGTGATCAATTTCAACGGTGTGGATTGTTACACGCTGCTTGATTATGTGCAGGCGCTGAGCCGCAGCCACGATCGTGCCAGCTTTGAGGCTAACCTGATTCGGACCCGTTACGCTGGCGGTGAGGTCAGCTACCGGAATCGTCGCCACTTTTTCTCCGACTGGTTTGCCGATAGCCCGCGCAATGCCGATGACGTGACCCGCACCCTTAGCCCGGATACGGTGACGGTGGTGAAGCATCTGAATCGTCAGGCCAGCGGAGCAGAACAGGTGCCCGGTCTGGGTGTGATTGCACGTCGTATCACTTACATTCCGGCCCGGGCGATCACACCGCAGGTGCTGAACCAGATTCAGACCGGCGATTACGTGGGGGTTTACGCCACCAGTCAGAGCCTGGATGTTACGCATGTGGGGATTGCTGTCCGGCATGATGGCCGCTTATGGTTCAGGAACGCCTCTTCGCTGGCCGTTAATCGAAAAGTTGTCGATGCGCCGTTCAGGGAATATATGCGCTCGAAGCCGGGCATCATTGTGTTGCGTGCGGTTCCACTGACAGCGCCGTAGCGGGGCCAGGGAAGAAGGGATAATCTTTCGCGCCGAATTCGGCGCGTCAGACGTTAAGCGATTTTTCTGGCGCTGGCCAGCAGCGCGCCTACCGCCATAAACAGCCCGCCAAAAATGCGGTTCATTAACTTCATCTGTTTTGGTCCCTTAATCCAGCCCGCAATCCGCGTTGCCAGCGTGGCGTAGCCAATCATCACGATGATATCGACCACAACGGTGGTGACGCCCAGCACCAGATACTGCATAAATAGCGGCTGATGCGGCTGAATAAATTGCGGGAACAGGGCGGCGAGAAAGACGATACTTTTCGGGTTGGTCAGGTTAACCAGCACGGCGCGTTTGAACAGGCGACGACGCGGCATCGCTCTGGCGACCGCATCCAGATCAATGCCACCCGCTGAGCGCCACTGCTGAATACCCAGCCAGACCAGATAGGCCGCACCGGCCCATTTCAGAATCTCAAACGCCAGCAGCGACTGAGAAAACAGCGCGCCCAGACCGATGCCGACCAGCACGATATGCAGCGCCAGGCCGACCTGCAAACCGGAGATAGAGGCCACCGTGCCGCGATAGCCGTGGCTGATACCGGTACTCATGGTGTTGATTGCGCCGGAACCGGGCGACAGGCTGAGAATTGTAGTGGTAAGCAGATAGGTCAGCCACCATTCGATGGTCATGGGTCAGGCTCTCTTTAGTAGCGGAATTGTGACACAATACGCCAGAAATAAGCGCGGCGCTACGGCCTGCGCATGGCATTCAGGACTCTTTATCCGGTCATCAGGAGGGCGAATGAATCAACACAAAGCCAGCTGGCTGCGACGAGAAAAAGCCTTTGCTGCCTTCGCTACCGGGCCACTGCTCGATTTCTGGCACAGCCGCGAAGAGCTTGAGTTTACCGGCGTGGGTAATCTGACGCTGCGCTACGTCCGCTTCACATCACCGCAACACAAGCGTGTGATCCTGATTGTGCCGGGACGCATCGAGAGTTACATAAAATATCCTGAGCTGGCGTACGATCTGTTTCACTGCGGATTTGATGTGGTGATCCTTGACCATCGCGGTCAGGGGCGTTCCGATCGCCTGCTGGAAGATTCACACCGCGGTCACGTGGCGGAATTTACCCATTATGTCGACGACCTTGAAACGCTCTATCTGAAAGAGATTATCAGCGGTCACTACCAGCAGCGCTATGCGCTGGCTCACTCCATGGGCGGCGCAATCTTAACGCTGTTTCTGGCGCGTCAGCCGCAGGCGTTTCATGCGGTCGCGCTGGTGGCGCCGATGTTTGGCATTGCTTTACCGTTGCCCTCTTTTCTGGCCCATCGGATCCTGGACTGGGCGGAGAAGCGTCCGGCGATGCGCGATGGCTATGCGCTCGGCACCGGCCGCTGGCGTGCGCATCCGTTTGGCATTAACCGGCTGACGCACAGCACCGAGCGTTACCGGCGAAATCTGCGCTTTTATGCGGACGATCCGGCGATTCGCGTTGGCGGGCCAACCTACCATTGGGTACGTGAAGGCATCCATGCAGGTCGCAACATCATCAGTCAGGTCGATAAGATCACCACGCCACTGCTGCTGTTACAGGCCAGCGATGATCGGGTGGTCGACAATCGTTCGCAGGACCTTTTTTGTGCCGCGATGGCAGCGGCGGGTCATCCGTGTGAGGGCAATAAGCCACGGGTGATCGACGGTGCGCGTCATGAGATCCTGTTTGAAAAGGATGAGATGCGCGCCGAAGCACTCAATGCAGTGGTCGACTTCTTTTCCTCGCACCACTGACGTTATTTATCCGACCGGTTAAGGCCGGCAGAACCAGATACCCGAGGTTTTCATGTATCACATCGTTGCATCCGATCTGGATGGCACGCTGCTTTCTCCCGAACATCGTCTGACCCCTTTTGCGCGTGAAACGCTGCAGCAGCTGGTCGCGAAAGATATTCACTTTATATTCGCCACCGGCCGTCATCATATCGATGTCGGACAGATGCGCGACAGCCTGGCGATTCCGGCCTATATGATCACCTCAAACGGCGCGCGCGTGCACAACGCAGAGGGCGAACTGGTGTTCAGTCATAATCTGGATGAGGATATCGCCAGCGATCTGTTTGGCCTGCAATATCATCACAGCGATATTCTGACCCACGTTTACCGCGACGATGAGTGGTTTGTCAGCCGCTCAAGCCCGGCTGAGCAGGACTATTTCCGCGAGTCGGTGTTCAACTATCAGGTCTATGAGCCGGGTCTGCTGCCAACCGATAATATCAGCAAGGTCTTTTTCACCTGCGAAAATCCCGAGCATCTGATCCCGATGGAACAGGCGATTGAAGCGCGCTGGGGCGATCGGGTTAACGTCAGTTTCTCACTGCCTACCTGTCTGGAAGTGATGGCGGGCGGCGTGTCGAAAGGGCATGCGCTGGAAGCGGTCGCGAAAACGCTGGGCCATTCACTGGAAAGCTGTATCGCCTTTGGCGACGGCATGAACGATGTGGAGATGCTGAGCATGGCGGGTAAGGGCTTTATCATGCAGAACGCCCATCAGAGGTTGAAAGATACGCTGCCGGAGCTGGATGTGATCGGTTCAAATGCCGATGATGCCGTGCCGCAGACGCTGCGCACGCTCTATCTTGCTTAAGCCGTCAGCGCAAAAAAAGGGCCGGATATCCGGCCCTTTTTTTATTGCCGTCAGGCAGGGGTCTTTTTGTGTTTGTGTTCGCTGACCATGGTCAGTAACAGCAGGATAACCGCCAGCACACAGCCAGCAATCATCACCATGAAGCCGCCGTCCCAGCCGAAGTAATCGACGGTGTAACCGACAATGGCGCTGGCCGCCACCGATCCACCCAGATAGCCGAACAGGCCGGTGAAGCCCGCCGCTGTCCCCGCCGCTTTTTTCGGGGCCAGCTCCAGCGCGTGCAGACCAATCAGCATCACCGGACCGTAGATCAGGAAGCCAATCACAATCATACAGGCCATATCGACGCCAGGATTGCCCGCCGGGTTAAGCCAGTAGATCACGGTCGCGATGGTTACCAGCGTCATAAAGAACACCCCGGTCGCACCGCGATTACCGCGGAACACTTTGTCCGACATCCAGCCGCACAGCAGCGTTCCGGGGATCCCCGCATACTCATACAGGAAGTAAGCCCACGACGATTTATCCAGCGTGAAGTGTTTTACTTCTCTGAGATAGGTCGGCGACCAGTCGAGAATGCCGTAGCGCAGCAGATAAACAAACACGTTGGCCAGCGCGATGTACCACAGCAGCTTGTTCGGCAGCACATATTTCATGAAGATCTGTTTAGCCGTCAGCTCCTCTTCGTGGCTGGCATCATAGTCGGGCGGATAGTCGTTTTTGTACTCTTCAATCGGTGGCAGACCACAGGATTGCGGCGTATCACGCATCAGCGCAAAGGCCAGAATCGCAATGGCGATGGCGCCAAACGCCGGCATATAGAGTGCCGCTTTCCAGTCGTTGAACCACGCCATACCGAGCAGGAACAGCAGAGGCGGAATACCGCCGCCGACATTATGGGCGCAGTTCCAGACCGAAACGATCCTGCCGCGCTCTTTCTGCGACCACCAGTGAACCATGGTACGTCCACAAGGTGGCCAGCCCATGCCCTGGAACCAGCCGCAGATAAACAGCAGCACGAACATCACCATAATGCTGGAGGTGGCCCAGGGAACGAATCCCATGATCAGCATCACTGTCGCAGCCAGAATCAGGCCTGCCGGTAAGAAGACGCGCGGGTTTGAGCGGTCAGAGACCGATCCCATGATGAATTTTGAAAAGCCGTAGGCGATGGATATGCCGGATAAGGCAAAACCGAGATCGCCACGTGAAAAACCCTGCTCTACCAGGTAGGGCATGGCGAGTGCGAAGTTTTTTCTGACCAGATAGTAGGCGGCGTAACCAAAGAAGATCCCGATGAAAATTTGCCAGCGCAGACGACGGTAGAGCGGATCAACGTGATCCTCCGCCACCTGCGGCTGACGTGGTGCAGGTTTAAAAATGCTCAGCATCAGTGAGGCCCTCCAGGGCACATTATGGTTTTTAATTCCCAGCAGGTTGGGGCAGGAAAATAGCAGAAGAAAATGGACGCAGAATGTTCCATTTCGCGCAAAGAATAGTGTTAGTTGCGCAACGTTACTGTGATGAATGACACATTTGTTACACTTTTATTACATTCTGGAGCGGAAGTGATCATGCGATGGATCATTTCGCGCATTTTATCTGGCTGAAAGATCTTTATGCAGACAGTTATGTCAGGAGGCGAGAGTCCTTTACCGATGGACATTCTGATCGCCTGGTTTGTAATCAGATGTCAACCAGATTTCACAGCCTGATGGCAGCACATTGTTTACACTGACGGCCTGTTAATTTCGGGGTCGTCACCGTGTTTTTATTGATTATTACCACCATTCTGTGGGCCTTTTCGTTCAGTCTGATTGGCGAATACCTTGCCGGGCAGGTGGACAGTTGGTTCTCTGTACTGATGCGACTGGCGCTGGCTGCGCTGGTATTTTTACCTTTCCTGCGCTGGCGTGGTCATCGCCCTTCAACGCTGTTGCTTTACATGCTGGTCGGGATGCTGCAGCTGGGCGTGATGTATCTGCTGAGTTTCGAAGCCTATCTCTATCTTAGCGTGTCGGAATTCCTGCTGTTTACGGTGATGACGCCGCTTTATGTGACGCTGATTTACGATCTGATCAGCCGTCGTCCACTGCGCATCGGCTATATCTTCAGTGCACTGCTGGCTGTGGCAGGTGCGGCCATTATTCGCTATGACAAAGTCAGCGATCATTTCTGGTTTGGTCTGCTGTTAGTGCAACTGGCAAATATCTGCTTTGCGGCGGGAATGGTGGGCTATAAGCGTCTGCAGGAGACCCGCCCGATGCCGCAGCACACGGCCTTCTCCTGGTTCTATCTGGGTGCAGTGTTGATTGCGGTGATCGCCTGGTGTGCCTGGGGCAATCCACAGAAGTTGCCGACCACCTCATTGCAGTGGGGCATTCTGGTCTGGCTGGGCATTGCGGCTTCCGGTCTCGGCTATTTTATGTGGAATTATGGTGCGACCCAGGTCGATGCCGGCACGCTGGGCATTATGAATAACATGCACGTTCCTGCCGGGCTGCTGGTGAATCTGGCTATCTGGCAGGAGAAACCGCACTGGCCAAGCTTTATTGCGGGCGCACTGGTGATCCTCGCCTCGTTGTGGGTGCATAAGCGCTGGGTGGTGGGGCGCGGTGACCGATCATAAACAGGGCTGTTGCATGGGTGCGGCCTCCCGGGCTGGCGCGTCCGATCGCGAAGGAATCTCACATCCCTGGCCCGGACGCTTCGCTCTTCAGACGCGCCAGCCCTGGAGACTTAACAGCATCATCGCAGTTGAACCAGGGGCTCAGAGCGAATATGAAGGAGGGGATGGAGCGCTGAAACGTAGAGCATTCGCGATGGAGCTGGCGTGTGCGATCGCGAAGGAATCTTCCAGGATGGTTCAGAAATGCTCCCGGCGCTTTTTTCCCCTGCGACGAAGGCTCTACCGATGACCCGCTTTCACTCCCCAGGGCTGGCCTGGTGTTGCTAATTAAAAAGCCATGAAGAAGCTTAAGGGAAGAGGTGGCGCAACTGAGGAGCAAAGCGTCCGAGCCAGGGATGGCGAGGCCGTGCTGCATGGATGCAGGCTTTCTTTGCGATCAGATGCGCCACTTCTGACCACGCAGGTACCCGAAGCGATCAGCCACAGACGTTAAGCAGGCTTTTCACTCTTAGGACGCTGAATCATCGCCAGCCCTTTCAGGAAGTTACGCAGAATCTGATCGCCGCATTCGCGATAGTTCTTATGATCAGGTTTGCGGAAAATCGCACCAATCTCAGCCTGTGAAACGGTAAAATTCACGCGTTTCAGTACATCAGGAATGTCGGTGGTTTTCAGATCAAAAGCGATACGCAGCTTTCTCATGAAGATGTTATTGGTCATCTTGCGCTCAATCGACGGCGCGGGCGCATCTTCACTTTTGCCGCGACGGTAGAAGATCAGGCCATTCAGGAAATAACCCATCAGCACATCGGGGCAGGGACGGAACGCAGCATCGTCATCTTTTTTCAGCCACGCCTGAATATCCGCCAGCGGCACGTCACATTGCGCCAGCGCAAAAATCTCCACCATTTTGGCATCGCTCAGGTTGAGCATATAGCGCACGCTGCGCAGAATATCATTGTTAGTCATGGTGAAATCTTCTCGTGGTCAGTCGACAGGCTGCGCATTATAGGGGATTTTGCCCGCCTTCGCGCAGGTTTGTGCCCGCCAGATTATCGCTGCAACACCGCACCGGGCAGCGCGGCGTCGCGCACAAAAGGCAGATGCTCACAGGCGTGCTGACGGGCAAAGCGGATAAACGCTTCCAGCACCGGCTGACGTTGCTCCCCTTCGCGCACGGCCGCATAAAGACGGCTCCACAGGCCATCGCCCAGCGTGCGGGTGACCACCAGACCCTGCTTCTCAAAACTCTCCACCACCCAGTGCGGCAGCGCGGCAATCCCCATACGCGCCGAGACCATCTGAATCATCAGCAGGGTGTTATCCACACTTTTCAGTGCCGGACTGACGCCTGCGGGCTGCAGGAAGTGACGCCAGATATCCAGACGCTGACGCTGCACCGGATAGATCATCAACACCTCATCGGCTAGATCTTCCGGCGAAATCTGCTCAACCTGCGCCAGCGGGTGATCCGTTGCCAGCACCAGCCGCACTTCATAATCAAACATCGGGGAGTAGAACAGACCCGAGCGCGCCAGGATATCGGAGGTCAGCACCACATCCAGCTCACCCTGTTGCAGGGCGGGTTGAGGATCAAAGGTCACGCCCGATTTGAAATCCATCACCACCTGCGGCCAGCTCTGACGGAATTTATCCAGCGCGGGGGTCAGCCACTGGATGCAGCTATGACACTCTATCGCCACCCGCAGCGTGGTCTGATGTGGCTCATGGCAGGCCTGCAATGCCTGCTGAATCTGCGGCAGCACCTGCTCTGCCAGCTGCAGCAGAATATCGCCCTGCGGCGTAAAGCGCAGCGGCTGACTTTTACGCACAAACAGGCGGAATCCCAGCCGCTGCTCCAGATCGCTGAACTGATGAGACAACGCCGATTGCGTCTGATGAAGCTGGGCCGCCGCCGCCGCCAGCGATCCCGTATTGCGCAGAGCCTGAAGCGTCCGCAGGTGCTTGAGTTCGATCATGAGAGTCCTTCACATCGAAAATGAACATATTGCGCTTGAGCAATATACAGTACCCGCAGAGTATAGCAGTGTAAACATCTGGACGGCTAAACATCTTTGGCTGCCCATTTCAGCCAAAGTGAAAGATTATCTGGAGAACAGCACATGACTATCCTGAACCATACCCTCGGCTTTCCCCGTATTGACCTGCGCCGTGAACTGAAAAAAGCGCTGGAGAGCTACTGGGCTGGCGACAGCACGCAGCAGGCATTACTGGCGACGGGCCGTGAGCTGCGTGCACGACACTGGCAACAACAGAAAGAGGCGGGCGTCGATCTGCTGCCGGTCGGCGATTTCGCCTGGTATGACCATGTGCTGACCACCAGCCTGATGCTGGGTAACGTGCCCGCGCGTCATCAGAACAAAGCCGGCACTGTGGACCTCGACACCCTGTTCCGCCTGGGACGCGGTCGTGCGCCGACCGGTGAGCCTGCGGCGGCGGCAGAAATGACCAAATGGTTTAACACCAACTATCACTACATGGTGCCGGAATTTACCCAGGGTCAGACGTTTAAACTGACCTGGACCCAACTGCTGGACGAGGTGGATGAGGCACTGGCGCTGGGACACAACATCAAGCCAGTGCTGCTGGGGCCGGTGACGTATCTGTGGCTGGGTAAAGTGAAGGGTGAGCCGTTTGAACGTCTGTCGCTGCTGGAGGGAATTCTGCCGGTCTATCAGCAGGTGCTGGCGGAACTGGCTAAGCGCGGCATCGAATGGGTACAGATTGATGAACCCGCTCTGGCACTGGAGCTGCCGCAGACGTGGCGCGAAGCCTTCCAGCCGGCGTATGACGCACTGCAGGGTCACAGCAAACTGCTGCTGACCACCTATTTTGACAGCATCGGCCAGAACATTGATGTGATTCGTGCGCTGCCGGTGCAGGGGCTGCATGTCGATCTGGTCCATGGTCGTGATGATATTCAGCAACTGAATCAGCAACTGCCCGCCAGCTGGCTGCTGTCGCTCGGCGTGATCAACGGACGCAACGTCTGGCGCGCCGATCTGAGCCGCTGGTTCAGCCGCTTGCAACCGCTGACCAGAGCGCGTGAACAGGTGTGGATCGGCTCCTCCTGCTCGCTGCTGCACAGCCCTATCGACCTGAGCGTCGAGACCCGTCTGGATGATGAAGTCAAAAGCTGGTTCGCCTTTGCGCTGCAGAAATGTGCCGAGCTATCACTGCTGAGTCAGGCACTCAACAACAACGATGCGACGGCGCTGGAAGCCTGGAGCGCACCGGTACACGCCCGCGCTCACTCCCGCCGCGTGCATAATGCGGCGGTGGGCCAGCGTATTAAGGCCATTACCCCACAGCACAGTGAACGCCAGAGCGCTTATCCGGTGCGGGCGGTCCTGCAGCGTCAGCGTTTCAATCTGCCAGCCTGGCCTACCACCACCATCGGCTCTTTTCCGCAGACCACTGAAATTCGCGGCCTGCGCCTCGACTTTAAACAGGGCCGGCTCGACAGCAACCATTACCGCACCGGCATCGCGGAGCACATTAAGCAGGCGATTCTCGAACAGGAGCGGCTGGGGCTGGATGTGCTGGTTCACGGTGAAGCGGAACGTAACGACATGGTTGAGTACTTCGGCGAACATCTGGAGGGGTTTGTCTTCACACAGAATGGCTGGGTTCAGAGCTACGGTTCACGCTGTGTGAAACCGCCTGTCATTATTGGCGATGTCAGTCGTCCGGAGGCGATCACCGTTGAGTGGGCCAGATATGCCCAGTCGCTGACCAACAAGCCGGTAAAAGGGATGCTGACCGGTCCGGTAACCATCCTCTGCTGGTCATTCCCGCGTGAAGATGTGTCACGCGAAACCATCGCGAAACAAATCGCGCTGGCGCTGCGTGATGAAGTCGAAGACCTGGAGAAGGCGGGCATCGGGATTATCCAGATTGATGAGCCTGCGCTGCGTGAAGGTCTGCCACTGCACCAGTCTGAATGGGCCGCCTACCTGAACTGGGCGGTGGAGGCCTTCCGACTGAATGCGGCGGTGGCGCGGGATGAAACCCAGATTCACACCCATATGTGTTACTGCGAATTTAACGACATTATGGACGCTATCGCGGCGCTGGATGCCGATGTGATCACCATCGAAACCTCGCGATCTGACATGGACCTGCTGGAGGCGTTTGAGAACTTCGACTACCCGAATGAAATCGGTCCCGGCGTCTACGACATCCATTCGCCTAATGTCCCCAGCGTGGAGTGGATAGAAGCACTGTTGCTAAAGGCGGCGAAACGCATTCCGGAAGCGCGTCTGTGGGTGAACCCGGACTGCGGTTTGAAAACACGGGGCTGGACGGAAACGCGTCAGGCGCTGGCGAACATGGTGACGGCAGCGAAGAAATTGCGTGGAGAAACGGCATAGGGAATCGGGTCTGGTGGGGCGAAAAAATCAGGGGCGCATAAGCGCCCCTTTTTCATTTACTGCGATGCAACACCATACTGCCTGAACCAGGCCAGCATCCGCTGCCAGCCATCATTGGCAGATTCAGCATGGTAGCTTGCACGATAGTCAGCATTAAAGGCATGGCCCGCTTCGGGATAGACGATGATCTCTGCGGTTGCATTGGCGGCATGCAGTGCCTGACGCATCTGCTCGACGCTCTCCAGCGGGATACCCTCATCCTGGCCACCATACAAACCTAATACTGGCGCATTCAGGTCGACCGCAATATCAATAGGATGCTTCTGCTGCTTCAGCGTACGCTCACCGGTCAGTCGTCCATACCACGCCACGGCGGCGCGCAGTTGCGGGTTATGCGCGGCGTAGAGCCAGCTGATGCGACCACCCCAGCAAAAACCGGTGATGCCCATGCGACGAATATCGCCGCCGTTGCGTGCGGCCCAGTTGGCGGCATGATCGAGATCGGCCAGCACCTGGCTGTCAGGCACTTTGCTGACCAGCTCGCTGAACAGCGTCGGGATATCGTTATACTCAGCGGGATCGCCCTCGCGGAAATAGAGCTCAGGCGCAATCGCCAGATAGCCTTCCAGCGCCAGACGGCGGCAGATATCCCGGATGTGTTCATGCACACCAAAGATCTCCTGCACGACCAGCACGACAGGCCACGGGCCTTCCGCTGACTGGGGTTTTGCAAAGAATGCCGGCATGTTTTCGCCCTGACTGGGCACTGAGGTTTCACCCGCGTGAATCGCCGGGCTGTCGGTAATGATGGTGGTGGAGGCGGTGGGCTGCACGGCAGGGGCAAAGCCGCCCGTCGCCGGTTTTTGTGCCATATTATCACTGGGTTTCATTATTCTCTCCGTGCAAGCATTTGCGCAATCACGTAACTATAGCCTGGCCGGAAAGCGTATGCGCCAGGTGTCGGGTCACAGAATCAGCAGCGAATAAAATCATCCTCCTCTTTAACATTGCGCTGATCCTGACACAGCCCCACTGAGAGCTATCCGCACCCGGAAGATGCTATTGTGTGATTGTCGTCACAATTTATCTTTCGGGAAATGTAACTTTCATTTTCTTAAGTGAATGTTGTCACATATTTATTGGGCGTGCTGGCGTAGAGTGGCGCGCTACCTTCCCTTAACAGGAGTCTGAAAATGACACAGTCTGACGTTTTCCATCTTGGCCTGACCAAAGCCGATCTGCAGGGCGCCACCCTGGCGATTGTGCCGGGCGATCCGGAGCGCGTGAAGAAAATTGCCGGACTGATGGAAGATGCCACGCATCTCGCCTCACACCGTGAATTTACCTCCTGGCTGGCAAAAATTGATGGTAAGCCGGTCGTGGTCTGCTCAACCGGCATTGGCGGTCCGTCTACCTCGATTGCGGTCGAAGAGCTGGCACAGCTTGGCGTACGTACCTTCCTGCGTGTCGGTACCACGGGCGCTATCCAGCCGCATATCAATGTCGGCGATGTGCTGGTGACCACTGCGTCTGTTCGCCTGGACGGGGCCAGCCTGCATTTTGCGCCGATGGAGTTCCCGGCAGTGGCTGATTTCGCCTGCACCACCGCGCTGGTTGCCGCCGCAGAAGCTTGTGGCGCGAAAACGCATATCGGCATCACCGCCTCTTCTGACACCTTCTATCCGGGTCAGGAGCGCTACGACACCGTCTCGGGCCGCGTAGTCAGTCGCTTCAGGGGATCGATGAAAGAGTGGCAGGAGATGGGCGTTCTCAACTATGAGATGGAATCCGCTACACTGTTAACCATGTGCGCCAGCCAGGGTCTGCGAGCCGGCATGGTGGCGGGCGTGATTGTGAACCGCACTCAGAAAGAGATCCCGGATGCGGTCACCATGAAACAGACAGAAAGTGACGCAGTGAAGATTGTGGTCGAAGCGGCGCGTCGCTTACTATAACGACCGCGTCTGGCAGCAGGTTTTTTGTCCAGACTCAAAACCTGCTGCCGGTAGTTAACGGCGCGTAACATCAGTGAAACCTGAGAGTTTTTATGCGCAATACTATTCCCGTCCGACGTCCTGCCCCTGGTGCTAATCCGGCCGCACTCAAAGCCATGCTGGAACGCAGTGCCGAACGTTTCCGTGCCGCCATGCAACAGGGCGACTATGCGCTGGCCGCTCAATGCTGTGAAGAGGTATTGCGCACGATGCCCAATCAGATGCAGGTGCTGAGCGACTACGCGCTCTGCCTGCTGCGTCTGGGTCAGTACAATAAGTCGTACAAAATCTACCAGAAGATTTATCAGTCGCCGCCCGCGGTGCAGGCTACCGCCTCCGAAACCTGGCTGGATGGCCTGACCGAAGTGTGTGGCTGGCTGGATAAAAAGGATGAGGTGGCGCGTCATGGGCTGGCCTCGCTGATGCGCTCTGATGCGCGTTTCAGTCAGGGGCAGCGCGCCACGTTTCCCGCTCCGCAACCGGAGCCTGTCGATCTCACTCATCCGCACCAGAATGTCATCGCTTTCTGCCTCTATGGCGATCAGCCGCGCTACTGTGAAACCTTAATCAAAAACGTTGAAGTGGCGCCTGAGCTCTATCCCGGCTGGGTCTGCCGCATCTACCTCGATGACAGCGTGCCGCAGCATGTCTGGCAGCGCCTTGACCAGCCGCACGTCCAGCTGATCGATATGTCCCACGAGAAAACGCTGTTTCCGACCCTGTGGCGTTTCCTGGTGATGGACGATCCTGGCGTGAAGCGTTTTATCGTGCGTGATGCCGACTCGCTGCTCTCGGAGCGCGAAGCGGCGGCGGTTAACGCCTGGCTGGCGTCGCCTTACTGGTTCCACCATATGCGTGACTACTTCTCCCATACTGAGCTGCTGCTGGCAGGGATGTGGGGCGGCTGTCACGGCGTCTTCCGGGATGTGGAACAGGCGATGCGCGATTTCATTGCGCAGTATCAGGGCAGCCAGCGCTTCACCGATCAATATTTCCTCAAGGTGGCGTTGTGGCCGACGGTGCGTGAAAGCCTCCTGAGCCACGATGCGCTGTTTCATTTTCATCAGGCCCAGCCGTGGCCTGACCATGCCCCCGTGCGCTGGCAGACGCCGCATTTCCATGTGGGCAGCAATGCCGGTTTTGCCAGTATGACCGGCAAATCCAGCGCCGCTGAGGGAAGCAGACAGCGCGTCGCGATTACCTCGGGCGGGACAACCTGGCACTATCTGGCGCAGGTTAAAAAGGGTGAGTGGCTATTGCCCATGCCGTTTTTCCTGATTGATGAGTGGCAGGCTGGCAAGCTCACGGTGGCGGCGCTGTAAGGCGCTGAATCCTGCTAAAATTATCTGGACATTCATACAGTGCGACTCTACCTTTCCCTCAGCAGCCTGAGTCGCGGGGGAAATCATGGATCAGCACATCATTATCAGCGCCTGTCTGGCGCTTGCCGGGTTAGGGATTGGCTGGATGCTGGCACAGTTACGTGCCGGCCATCAGGTCGCCAGTTTCCAGACCGAGCGCCGTTTGCAGGAAGAGGCGCAACAGCGTCAGCAGCAGCAGATCGAACAGCTTCAGCAGCAGACGCAGCAGCGTGAGCAGGAGCTTCGTCAGCTGCACGGCGCGCTGAGCGGTGCCAATGAGCGGCTGCAACAGCTTGATTACTGGCGTAATGAAAGTGAGCAGCTTAATCGTGAACTGCGCAATCAGCTGGAGGTCAACAGCGCGCAGGAAGCGGAGCTGCGCGAGGTGACCATTCGCCTTGAAGAGACCCGTTTCGCCGCAGAAGAGAAACAGCGCCTGCTGACCAACAGCGAACAACGCCTTAGCGCCCAGTTTGAAAACCTCGCCAACCGTATTTTCGAAAACAGCGGCCGTCGCGTCGATGAACAGAACCGGCAAAGTCTGGACGGGCTGATTGGCCCGTTGCGTGAACAGCTTGATGGCTTCCGTCGTCAGGTTCATGAAAGCTTTGGCGCAGAGGCGCGTGAACGGCATACCCTGACCCATGAAATCCGGCAGTTACAGCAGCTGAATGCGCAGATGGCGCAGGAGGCGCTTAACCTGACCAAAGCGCTGAAGGGCGATAATAAAATCCAGGGTAACTGGGGTGAAGTGGTGCTGAGCCGGGTACTGGAAGCTTCCGGACTGCGTGAAGGCTACGAATATGAAACCCAGGTGAGCATTCAGTCAGAACAGCAGGGCAGGATGCAGCCGGATGTGATTGTGCGCCTGCCGCAGGGCAAAGATGTGGTGGTGGACGCCAAAATGACGCTGGTGGCCTATGAGCGCTACTTCAATGCGGATGATGAGATCGAGCGAGAGCAGGCTATTCAGGAACATGTCGCTGCCATGCGGGCGCACATCCGCCTGCTGGGACGAAAAGATTATCAACAATTGCCCGGCTTACGATCGCTGGATTATGTGCTGATGTTTATCCCGGTGGAGCCCGCCTTTTTGCTGGCCATTGACCGCCAGCCTGAGCTGATTGGTGAGGCGCTGCAGCAGAACATCATGCTGGTCAGCCCCACCACGCTGCTGGTGGCGTTGCGTACCATTAATAATCTGTGGCGCTATGAGCATCAGAGCCGCAATGCACAGCGTATTGCCGATCGGGCAACGCGGCTCTATGACAAGATGCGGCTGTTTGTCGATGACATGAGCGGCATTGGTCACAGCCTGGATAAGGCGCAAAACAGCTATCGCGAGGCGATGAAAAAGCTGTCAGAAGGGCGCGGCAATCTGATTGCGCAGACTGAAGGATTTCGAGCGCTGGGCGTGGAGATCAAACGACCAATCAATCCTCAGCTGGCCGAACGTGCCATGCCGGAAAACCGGGCGGCTGATGACGCAGATGATGACAGTGATGCGGATGAGAGTGAGATGCATGTGAGGCGCCTCCACGAATAGTATGGGCGCAGCGTGCCTGACTTCCGTGACTCTGATACACTTCGGGAAGTATTGTTTGTGGAGCAGGTAAAACCGATGGCAGATGAATCACAGCAGGAAACTACCCATTTTGGCTTTCAGACGGTCGCCAAAAGCGAAAAAGCTGACAAAGTCGCGGACGTGTTTCACTCCGTAGCGGCAAAATATGACCTGATGAACGATTTGATGTCGTTTGGCGTCCATCGTATCTGGAAGCGTTTTACCATTGACAGCAGCGGCGTACGTCGCGGTCAGCGCGTGTTGGATCTGGCGGGGGGTACCGGCGATCTGACGGCTAAATTTTCTCGCCTGGTGGGCGAAACGGGTCAGGTTGTACTGGCCGATATCAACAGTTCCATGCTGAAGATGGGCCGCGAAAAGCTGCGCAATCAGGGCGTGGTCGGCAATGTGAGTTACGTACAGGCCAATGCCGAAGCCCTGCCTTTCCCTGATAACTATTTCGACTGCATTACCATCTCTTTTGGCCTGCGTAACGTTACGGAAAAAGAGAAGGCGCTGGCCTCTATGTTCCGGGTACTCAAGCCGGGCGGACGCCTGCTGGTGCTGGAGTTCTCTAAACCCGTCCTGGATCCGCTGAGCAAAGCGTATGACGCCTACTCGTTCCATATTCTGCCGCGTATCGGACAGCTGGTGGCGCAGGATGCAGAGAGCTATCGCTATCTGGCCGAATCGATCCGCATGCATCCCGATCAGGAGACCCTGAAAGCGATGATGAACGATGTCGGTTTTGAAAATACCACTTACTCCAATATGACCGGCGGCATTGTGGCGCTGCATCGTGGATTTAAGTTCTGAGTGAGATGGTAATGAACCTGACGCCCTTGATTACCGCGGGCCTGGAAACGGCGCTGAACCGTATTCTCTATCGCGATCGTGGCCTGAAACCGGCGCGGCAACGCCTGAATGGCAAAGTGCTGACGCTGCGCCTGAATGAGTTCTCTCATCCGCTGGTGCTGGTCTTCAGTGAACAGCAGGTCGATGTGTTGGCTGACTGGCAGGATCGCAGTGACTGCACGGTGATCACCTCGCTGAAAACCCTGCCGAAGCTGCGCGATCGCCAGCAGCTGACGCCGCTGATCCGCAGCGGTGAACTGCAGGTTGAAGGTGACCTGCAGGTGGTGCAGCAGTTCTCTGCGCTGATGGATCTGGCTGAGCTGGATCCGGCAGAATATCTGGCTCCCTGGGTCGGCGATATCGCCGCACAGGGGATCAGCCAGCGCTCACAACAGGCATTACGCTTTTTCAAAGGTGAAGTGCAGCGTCGCCAGGATTATCTCGGACAGGCCATAACCGAAGAGTGGCGTGTTGCGCCTGGCTCGCTGGAATTAGCCTGGTTTTCTGAGGAGGTCGATGCGATGGAACGTTCGCTTGAGGCGCTTGATGCGCGTCTGGCGCAGCTGGAGGCAAAATGAGTTTTGGAGAGATCCGCCGCTTATATCTGATCATGAAGGTGTTTCTGACCTATGGCCTTGATGAACTGATTCCTCAGACACGCCTCACTTTCCTGTTCCGCCTGTGGCGTCGCTCTGTTTTCTGGATCCCTAATCTGCATCAGCATGAACCGATCGGCGCACGTATGCGCATGGCGATGGAGCAGCTGGGTCCGGTCTGGATCAAGTTTGGCCAGATGCTGTCGACCCGTCGTGATCTCTTCCCGCCGCTGATTGCCGATCAACTGGCGATCCTGCAGGACCGTGTTGCGCCGTTCGATGGCGTCAAAGCCAAAGCGCAGATTGAAGCTTCAATGGGCGCGCCGATTGAAACCTGGTTTGATGATTTTGATATCAAGCCACTGGCTTCGGCATCCATTGCGCAGGTGCACACCGCTACGCTGAAATCAACTGGCAAGAAAGTGGTGATCAAAGTGATTCGCCCCGATATTTTGCCGGTGATTCGGGCGGACATGAAGCTGATCTATCGCCTGGCCCGCTGGGTCCCGCGCCTGTTGCCGGATGGCCGTCGTCTGCGTCCGGTTGAAGTGGTGCGCGATTATGAGAAAACCCTGCTTGATGAGCTGAATCTGTTACGTGAAGCGGCCAACGCCATTCAGCTGCGCCGGAATTTTGAAGATAGCCGCATGCTCTATGTGCCGGAAGTCTATTCCGACTACTGCAGCGAAACCATGATGGTGATGGAGCGCATCTACGGCATTCCGATTTCAGATGTTGCCACGCTGGAGCGTCATGGCGTTAATATGAAGCTGCTGGCAGAACGTGGCGTGCAGGTCTTCTTCACCCAGGTCTTCCGCGACAGCTTCTTCCATGCGGATATGCATCCTGGCAATATTTTTGTCAGCTATGAACATCCGGAAGATCCACAATATATCGGCATCGATTGCGGTATCGTGGGTTCACTGAACAAAGAAGATAAGCGCTATCTGGCTGAAAACTTTATCGCCTTCTTCAACCGTGACTACCGTAAGGTCGCGGAGTTGCACGTTGACTCAGGCTGGGTGCCGCCCGATACCAACGTAGAAGATTTCGAGTTTGCGATTCGTACGGTCTGCGAGCCGATTTTTGAAAAACCGCTGGCTGAAATCTCCTTCGGGCATGTGCTGCTGAACCTGTTCAACACCGCACGCCGCTTTAATATGGAAGTGCAGCCGCAGCTGGTCCTGCTGCAAAAAACGCTGCTCTATGTTGAAGGCATCGGCCGTCAGCTCTATCCGCAGCTCGACCTGTGGAAGACAGCCAAGCCCTTCCTGGAAGAGTGGATCAAAGATCAGGTGGGATTACCGGCTATTATCCGTGCGGTAAAAGAGAAAGCGCCATTCTGGGCTGAGAAGCTCCCTGAGCTGCCGGAGCTGTTTTACGACAGCATGCGCCAGCACAAACTTTTGCGGCACAGCGTCGATAAATTAGTGGGCGATATGAATGCGCAGCGCGTCCGGCACCATCAGGCGCGTTACCTGTTCGGCGTCGGTGCAACGTTGCTGTTAAGCGGAACGGCTGTGCTGCTCACCCGACCGGATTGGGACTTTTTCCCGGCGGTGTTGATGGCAGCAGGAATTGTCTCCTGGTTAATCGGCTGGCGTAAGACAAACTGATTGTCACGCCCGTCTAAAAAAAGGTAATGTCGCTGGCTCAGGCCCGGTTGAAAAGGGCACTCTGTGGTGCATTACCTCATCGTTTTCACAGAATATTAGAGGCTATCTCATGGGCGGTATCAGTATCTGGCAATTGTTAATCATTGCCGTGATTGTTGTACTTCTGTTCGGTACCAACAAATTACGTAATCTGGGTTCAGATTTGGGTTCTTCGATTCGTGGCTTCAAAAAAGCCATGGGTGACGAGGACGACAAAAAGGATCAACCGAAAGAGCAGGACGCTGACTTCGCTGCCAAAACGCTGGCGGACAAACAGCAAACTTCGGCTAACAAAGAAGAAGCCAAGAACGACAAGCAGGTGTAAACCGTGTTTGATATTGGTTTTAGTGAACTGGTATTGGTGTTCGTGATCGGGCTGATTGTACTCGGCCCGCAACGTTTACCGGTTGCGGTGAAAACCGTGGTCGGCTGGATCAGGGCGATTCGTTCGCTGGCAGCCAATGTACAACATGAACTGGCGCAGGAGCTCAAGCTGCAGGAGTTGCAGGAGAGCCTGAAAAAGGTGGAAGAAGCGGGCCGTGGCACGCTCTCACCAGAGCTGAAAGAGTCGATGGAAGAGCTGCGTAAAACTGCGGATTCAATGAAACGCTCGGTCAGTCAGAGCATCGACATTGAAAAAGAGGAAGACGAGGCAAACACCATCCATTCGGCTCAGCACAGGCCCGCGCCTGCTCCGGCTGAGCCTTCGGCGACACCGGCTACAGCAGAACACCAGGCCAGTGCCCCGGCACAGACACCGTCTGAGGTTTCAGACTCAGGTCCGGCGGTGCAATCCTCTGCCGCACCTTCAGCCGTCGCCACTGCTCCGGCACCGGCTTCTTCAGCGGTTTCATCAGGTCCGGCGGCGCAATCCTCTGCCGCACCAACCGCTGTGGCCAGCGCACCGGCACAGGCACCCACTGGCGACGTCGCCAGGCCGGCCGATCCTGCGCGTCAGTCCGCTACCCCCTCTTCTGCAAGTGATGAACGATAATGGCCGTTGAAGATACCCAACCGCTCATCAGTCATCTGATTGAGCTGCGTAAGCGACTACTGAACTGCATCATCGCCGTATTAGCGATTTTCCTGGTGCTGGTTTATTTCGCCAACGACATCTACCAGCTGGTTGCGGCACCGCTAATCAGCCAGATGCCGGTGGGCTCCAGCATGATCGCGACCGATGTGGCCTCACCGTTTTTCACCCCGATTAAGCTGACCATTATAGTGTCGGTGTTTCTTGCGGTGCCGGTGATCCTTTATCAGGTCTGGGCATTTGTCGCCCCGGCGCTTTACCGTCATGAGCGCAGGCTGGTTATGCCGCTGCTGTTTTCCAGCACCTTCCTGTTCTACTTCGGCGTGGCCTTTGCCTATTTCGTGGTCTTCCCGCTGGCATTTGGTTTTTTCACCAAGACAGCGCCGATCGGCGTGACTGTAGCAACGGATATCTCCAAATACCTCGATTTTGTCATGACGCTGTTTATGGCATTTGGCGTGGCGTTTGAAGTGCCGGTGGCGATTGTGTTGCTGTGCTGGACCGGTATCACCAGCCCGGAAGAGTTGAAGAAGAAACGTCCCTATATTCTGGTGGGCGCCTTCGTGGTCGGGATGTTGCTCACACCGCCGGATGTTTTTTCCCAAACTTTGCTCGCTATTCCGATGTACTGCCTGTTTGAAGTCGGCGTATTCTTTTCCCGTTACTATGTGGGTAAAGGCCGCCGGTTACAGGATGAAGAAGAGAATACCGACTCCTGATGCGGACAGCTTTACCCGCACTGGCGGGAAGCGATTAATCCAAACCGCCCTGATGGGCGGTTTTTGTTTATAAACTGTGGGAAAAATTATGTTTGATATCGGTGTAAACCTGACCAGCACGCAATTCGCCTCCGACCGGCAAAAGGTGGTTAAACGCGCGCGTGATGCGGGCGTCACCGGCATGCTTATTACCGGCACTAACGCGCTGGAGAGCCAGCAGGCTCAGCGACTGGCTGAAGATCAAGCGGGCTTCTGTTGGTCTACCGCGGGCGTTCATCCTCATCATGCCAGCGAATGGTCAACGGAAATTGCCAGCACCCTGCGTCGCCTGGCTGAAAAACCGGAAGTGGTTGCCATCGGTGAATGCGGACTCGATTTCAATCGCAATCTGTCGGCTCATGAGCAGCAGGAGTATGCGTTTGATGCGCAGCTGGCTCTGGCGGCAGAACTCAATATGCCGGTCTTTCTGCACTGCCGCGAAGCCCATGCGCGTTTCGCCGCAGTGCTGGCGCCCTGGCTGCCAAAACTGCCTGGCGCGGTAATCCACTGCTTTACCGGCACGCGTGACGAACTGGAAGCCTGTCTGGGCATGGGATTATCGGTAGGGATTACGGGCTGGGTATGCGATGAGCGCCGTGGTCTGGAGTTGCGCGAGCTGCTGCCACTGATTCCGGCCGATCGCCTGCTGCTGGAAACGGATGCCCCATATCTGCTGCCGCGCGACATGCGTCCACGCCCGACTTCGCGCCGTAATGAACCCTGCTTTTTACCGCATATTGTGCACCAGGTGGCGACATGGCGTGGTGAGAGTGCTGAGGAACTGGCGACCCGCATCGACCATAATGCGCGGACGTTATTCAGACTGGCTTAAATCTTGCGAAACTGCTTGTTGTCGACGCTGCGCATTACCTGCTTGTTCAGCAAATTAAGCAACAGAATTGAGCGCGTTTCACCATCCGGCTCGGCAAAGATGGCGCGCAGCCCTTCAAACGTCCCGTCGGTGATGACCACTTCATCACCGCTTTGCGGCGTTTCAGGGTCAAGCAGGATTTGCGGGACGTCTGTTTCCAGCGCTTCAATCACGGCTGAAGGCACGGTCGCGGGCGTCGTGCCAAAGCGCACGAAGTGGCTGACGCCACGGGTGCTGCTGATCGTCGTGGTGTGAATGGCTTCCGGATCAAACTCGATAAACAGATAATTCGGGAACAGGGGCTCACTCACGGTGGTGCGTTTACCGCGCACGATCTTTTCCAGAGCGATCATCGGGCTGAGGCAATGCACTTCCTGCCGCTCCAGATGCTCCTTCGCGCGCAGTAGCTGTCCACGTTTGCAATAGAGTAAGTACCAGGATTCCATAACTGCTCCCATTGAATGGACGCTAAGAATAGCAAACCTGTTGCCAGAGTTATAGCGCAGGGGCAGGGTAAAGCGTCCCGCAAAGAAAATAAACTGAGACTTTTCTTAAGATGCCCGATGGCAGCAGAAAAGGTGACTGAAAATTGACGTCTGCTATTGCTCTGTATCAGACTCAATGTCCATCACATCTGCAAAAGGATCCTCTGATGGAACTCTTTCTGTTGAGCAACGGCAAGCTGGCGGATGATGCGCCGCTGCTGGGCTATGCGCAGCCGCAGCTGCACGCCATGATCGCCCGACGCGCTATCCGCTCGGCGGTACTGATCCCCTACGCGATTATTCGTGGCGATCAGCAGCAACGCGCCGCCGAACTCAGTGCCTCTCTGGGCATTCAGGTTGAGCGGGTTCAGGCATTCGCCTCACCGGCTGAAGCGATTGCGCAGGCAGAGCTGATTTTAGTCAGCGGCGGCAACACCTGGTTCCTGAATCAGATGCTGCATGAGCAGGGTCTGATCGGGGCGATTCAGCGCGCGGTGCGGGAGCGGCAGGTACCTTATGTCGGCTGGAGCGCAGGCTGCAACGTGGCGACGCCCTCAATCCGTACCACGAACGATATGCCGGTGCGCAGCAGCGTGGTGCTGCCTGCGCTGGGACTCTTTCCGGTGCAGATTAATCCCCATTATCTGGATGCCAGCGTCAGCGGTCATATGGGCGAAACCCGTGACGAACGGCTGGCAGAGTTCTGTGCAGTTAATCCGACTGAGTCGGTGATTGCACTGCGTGAAGGCAGTTTTCTGCACGTTCACGACAATCAGCTGCGCTATCACAGCGTGCGAAACGAAGATTTTAAACTGTTTCGCCACGGCGAGCCGATTCAGGGGTATCACGATGCCCGCGCGTTACAACCGCTGGTTCCCTTTCAGTGCGTATGACGCTGCCATATAAACCTCAGCATAACCGCTTAATCAGACCTATAATGGCCGATTCACTCTGGCCGGAAAGCTAAAGCCGCATGAAATATCACGATTTAAGAGACTTTCTCGCGCTGCTCGAACAGCGCGGTGAGCTAAAGCGCATTACCCAGTCAATCGATCCTGAACTGGAAATGACTGAAATCGCCGACCGCACCCTGCGTGCCGGTGGCCCGGCTCTGCTGTTTGAAAACCCGAAAGGGTACGACATGCCGGTACTGTGCAATCTGTTCGGCACACCAAAGCGTGTGGCAATGGGCATGGGCCAGGAAGAGGTCAGCGCACTGCGTGAAGTGGGTAAACTGCTGGCCTTCCTGAAAGAGCCGGAGCCGCCAAAAGGCTTCCGCGATCTGTTCGATAAGATGCCGCAGTTTAAGCAGGTCCTGAACATGCCGACCAAACGCCTGCGCAATGCACCCTGTCAGGAAGAGGTGTTCAGCGGCGATGAAGTCGATCTGACGCGGATTCCGGTGATGAAGTGCTGGCCGGGCGATGCGGCCCCGCTGATTACGTGGGGGCTGACCGTGACGCGCGGCCCGCACAAAGAGCGGCAGAATCTCGGTA
This sequence comes from Pantoea sp. RG18, assembly GCF_025910075.1. Lineage (NCBI taxonomy): Bacteria > Pseudomonadati > Pseudomonadota > Gammaproteobacteria > Enterobacterales > Erwiniaceae > Pantoea > Pantoea sp. RG18. The sequence continues at coordinate 9,460 of NZ_JAPCIL010000012.1, read as the reverse complement.
TCTACCGGCAGCAGGTGATCGGCAAAAATCGGCTGATCATGCGCTGGCTGTCGCACCGTGGCGGTGCGCTCGATTATCTGGAGTGGACGAAAGCGCATCCGGGTGAGCGTTTTCCGGTCTCGGTGGCGCTGGGTGCCGATCCTGCCACTATCCTCGGTGCGGTGACACCGGTGCCTGATACGCTGTCAGAATATGCGTTTGCCGGTTTACTGCGCGGCAATAAAACCGAAGTAGTGAAATGCCTCTCGAACGATCTCGAAGTTCCTGCCAGCGCGGAAATCGTGCTGGAAGGGTATATCGAAGCGGGCGATATGGCGCCGGAAGGACCTTACGGCGACCACACCGGCTACTACAATGAAGTAGATAGCTTCCCGGTGTTTACCGTTACGCATATTACGCAGCGCCATAAGCCTATCTATCACTCCACCTATACCGGCCGTCCGCCAGATGAACCTGCGGTGCTGGGTGTGGCGCTGAATGAAGTGCTGGTGCCGATTCTGGTGAAGCAGTTCCCGGAGATCGTGGACTTCTATCTGCCGCCAGAAGGGTGTTCATACCGGCTGGCGGTCGTGACGATTAAAAAGCAGTACGCGGGGCATGCCAAACGTGTCATGTTTGGCGTCTGGTCGTTTCTGCGGCAGTTCATGTACACCAAATTTGTTATTGTGTGTGACGATGACGTTAATGCGCGTGACTGGAACGACGTGATCTGGGCGATCACCACGCGTATGGATCCGGCCCGCGATACGGTATTAGTGGAAAATACCCCAATCGATTATCTCGATTTCGCTTCGCCCGTTTCCGGGCTGGGATCGAAGATGGGGATGGATGCGACCAATAAGTGGCCAGGTGAAACGCAGCGCGAATGGGGTACACCTATCGTTAAAGATCCTGCGGTCACCGCGCGCATTGATGCTATCTGGGATGAGCTAGGTATTTTTGATCAGCCGCCACAGCGTTGATGGCGAGCACAACCATAAAGACGACCCGACAGAGGGAACGCATGACAACGTTAAGCTGTAAAGTAACTTCGGTTGAGGCGATTACCGACACGGTCTATCGCGTTCGCCTGATCCCTGAAGCGGAATTCAGTTTTCGCGCGGGACAGTATCTGATGGTAGTGATGGACGAGCGTGACAAGCGTCCGTTCTCACTGGCCTCAACGCCGATGGAAAAAGATATCATTGAGTTGCATATCGGCGCGTCCGATCTGAACCTCTATGCCATGGCCGTCATGGATCGCATCCGTAACGATCGCCAGATTACGGTTGATATGCCGCACGGCGATGCCTGGCTGCGTGAAGAGAGCAGCAAGCCGCTGATCCTGATTGCAGGCGGCACCGGTTTCTCCTATGCCCGTTCGATTCTGCTCACTGCACTGGCGGAACAGCCAGAGCGCGATATCGCCATTTACTGGGGCGGACGTGAGCTCAAGCATTTGTACGATCTGGAAGAGCTGGATGCGCTGGCAGTGAAGCACCCGAACCTGAAGGTGATTCCGGTTGTCGAGCAACCTGAAGCGGGCTGGCAGGGCCGTTCAGGCACGGTACTGACGGCAGTAATGCAGGACTTCAGTACGCTGAGCGAGCATGAGATCTACATCGCCGGACGTTTTGAGATGGCGAAGATTGCCCGCGATCGTTTCTGTGCCGAGCGTGGCGCGGTGGAGTCACAGATGTATGGCGATGCGTTTGCCTTTATCTGATTCCCTGTAGCAGCCTGTAGCAGACAGAAAAAACCCGCCGGTTTACGGCGGGTAAATCTGACAAAGTAAGACTCAACGTATTACAGACGCTCGAATACGGTCGCAATGCCCTGACCCAGTCCGATGCACATGGTGGCGAGGCCAAAACGGGCATCGCGTCGCTCCATAATATTCAGCAATGTCGTGCTGATGCGTGCGCCGGAGCAGCCCAGCGGATGGCCTAACGCAATCGCGCCGCCATTCAGATTGACCTTATCATCCATCCGTTCCAGCAAACCTAAGTCCTTGATACACGGCAGCGTCTGCGCGGCAAAGGCTTCATTCAGCTCAAACACATCGATATCACTGACGCTCAGTCCCGCCCGTTTCAATGCCAGTTTGCTGGCCGGTACCGGTCCATAACCCATTATCGAAGGATCACAGCCCACCACCGCCATGCTGCGGATGCGCGCGCGCGCTGTCAGCCCCAGCTCACGGGCGCGTGATTCGCTCATGACCAGCATGGCGGCCGCGCCATCTGACAACGCCGACGATGTACCCGCCGTGACGGTGCCGTTTACCGGATCGAAGGCGGGTTTGAGTGCCGCCAGTCCTTCGGCGCTGGTCTCCTCGCGAATCACCTCATCGAAGTCATAGCGTTTAAGAATGCCGTCGCTGTCGTGACCATAGGTGGCGACAATCTCTGTTGCAAAGTCCCCACGCTGGGTGGCCTGCCAGGCCCGCTGGTGTGAACGCAGGGCAAATGCATCCTGCTGCTCACGGCTGATATGATGCATCCGTGCCAGCATTTCAGCCGTTAAGCCCATCATGCCTGCTGCTTTTGCCACGGTACGGCCCAGACCGGGATGAAAGTCGACGCCGTGATTCATCGGCACATGTCCCATATGCTCCACGCCACCGATCAGACAGCATTGCGCATCACCGACCATAATGGCGCGGGCCGCATCATGCAGCGCCTGCATTGAAGAGCCACACAGTCGGTTGACGGTGGTGGCCGGCACTGAATGCGGGATTTCGGCCAGCAGCGCGGCGTTACGCGCGATATTAAATCCCTGTTCCAGCGTCTGCTGTACGCAGCCCCAGACGATATCGTCCAGTGATGTCGGGTTCACCGCCGGGTTGCGGCTCAGGAGTTCGCGCATCAGGTGCGCAGAGAGATCTTCAGCGCGCACGTGACGAAAGGCGCCGCCTTTTGAACGTCCCATTGGCGTGCGCACCGCATCAATAATCACCACATTTTCCATCTTTTTGCCCTCAGGCGCTTTTCAGCGCGGCTTCATCAATCGGTTTGGCGGCGGGATACCAGCTTTCATGCTGATGGGCTTTCTGCACCAGCAGCGCAGGCAGGGCATATAAGCCACCGAGCGCGCTATAACGCCGGGCCTGATCCACCACATTGCTGTTGCCCAGGGTATCGAGATAGCGGAAAGCGCCGCCACGGAAAGGCGGGAAGCCGAGACCATAGACCAGCGCCATATCCGCTTCCGCTGGCGAGGCAATAATCTTCTCTTCCAGGCAGCGCACTACTTCATTCAGCATTGGCAGCATCATGCGATTCAGGATCTCTTCGTCGCTGAAGACCCGCTTAGGCTGGCAGACCTGCTCCAGCAGCGTATCCACTTCGGTATCAGCCACTTTTGTCAGTTTGCCTTTTTTATCTTCTTCCCAGCGCCAGAAGCCTTTGCCATTTTTCTGGCCAAAACGACCAGCATCAAACAGCAGATCGATCGCATCACGATAGTCATGCTTCATACGATCCGGGAAACCGTCAGCCATGACGCTTTGCGCGTGGTGCGCGGTATCGATGCCGACCACATCCAGCAGCCATGAGGGGCCCATCGGCCAGCCAAACTGTTTTTCCATCACTTTATCAATCTGACGGAAATCGGCGCCGTCGCGCAGCAGCAGGCTGAAAGCGGCGAAGTAAGGGAACAGCACCCGGTTAACAAAGAAGCCCGGACAGTCATTCACTACGATCGGGGTTTTGCCCATTTTGCTGGCCCAGGCCACCACTTTGCTCAGGGTCGCTTCACTGGTTTTCTCGCCACGAACCACCTCTACCAGCGGCATACGCGGTACCGGATTGAAGAAGTGCATGCCGCAGAAGTTTTCCGGACGCTGAAGCGCCTGCGCCAGCTGGCTGATGGGAATGGTCGAGGTATTGGAGGCCAGAATCGCATCCTCACGCAGATGCTGTTCGGTTTCCGCCAGCACTTTTGCCTTGATCAGCGGGTTCTCTACCACCGCTTCAACCACCACATCAGCCTGTTCAAAACCGGCGTAATCCAGCGTGGGCTGGATAGTGGCGATCACACTGGCGAGTTTGTTGCCGTCGATTTTGCCGCGTTCCAGCAGCTTATTGAGCAGCTTGCTGGCTTCGTTCATCCCCAGCGTTAACGCCTGTGGATTAATATCTTTCATTCTGACCGGCACGCCTTTCCACGCAGACTGGTAGCTGATGCCGCCACCCATGATGCCTGCGCCCAGTACCGCTGCCTGAGCGGGTGCGCCGCTTTCGCTGCCGCGCTTTTTCGCCAGACCTTTCACATACTGGTCGTTGAGGAAGATGCCGACCAGCGCGCGTGCTTCATCAGACTGGGCCAGCGGCACAAACGCTGCGGTTTCAAGCTTCAGCGCGTCATCGCGGCCAAGGCTGGCTGCGGCTTCAATGGTTTTTACCGCCATCAGCGGAGCGGGATAATGCTTGCCTGCGGTTTGCAGCACCATGGCTTTCGCGATAGTGAAGCTCATGGCCGCTTCAATCGGGCTGAGTTTCAGCGGAGCCAGCTTAGGGGCCCGGCGGGCGCGCCAGCTGCCATCAGTGGCAGCGGCTTTGAGCATGGTGATTCCCGCCTCACGCAGTTTCTCGCGAGACACCACCGCATCGACCAGACCGAGTTTAAGAGCGGCATTGCCATCGACATCTTTTCCCGCCGCAATAATTTCCAGCGCACTGTCGGCGCCCAGCAGGCGCGGCAATCGCACGCTGCCGCCAAATCCCGGCATGATGCCGAGTTTGGTTTCCGGCAGGCCAATACGGGCGTCCGCAGTAGCGATACGCAGATCGGTTGCCAGTACGCATTCACATCCGCCGCCCAGTGCATAGCCGTCAATGGCGGCCAGAGTCGGTACCGGCAAATCTTCCAGACGATTGAAGATGCTGTTGGCGTAACTCAGCCACTGGCTCAGCTTTTCGGTGGGTGCATCAAACAGTGAAAGGAACTCGGTGATATCTGCCCCTACAATAAATGCAGGTTTAGCGGAGCTCAGCAGCAGGCCGCGCAGTTCTGGCTGCTGCTCCAGCACAGCTATTGCCTCGCCCAGGCTGGCGACAGTTTGCGTATCGAGCTTGTTGACCGAGCCCGTAGCGTCAAAAACCAGCTCGGCGATGCCATCGTCCAGCCAGTGAAGAGTAAGGTTAGCGCCTTGGTAGAGCATGTGCGTCTCCTGAAACCGCGAAAGGTGATCTGGTCATACCAGATGATCGTGAGTGTGGGAGCGATGTTAATTTTTTGCAAACTGGTCTTTGCTTATTTGCTAACAAGATCACAGCTGCGCCGACTTCGGCATCTGCGCAAGGGGTATGCTAAACTGCGGCCATTTCGCGACACTGGAGAGACGTCAATGGATTCACTGAAGACCTTGTATCACGCGCACATCGCCACGTTGCAACAACGGGCGCAGCAGGTGCTGGCACGCAATAAACTGGATGCGATGTTGATCCATTCCGGTGAGTTGTTGACGGTGTTTCTGGATGATCACACTTATCCGTTTAAGGTGAATCCGCAGTTCAAGGCCTGGGTGCCGGTGACGCAGGTGCCCAACTGCTGGCTCTGGATTGATGGGGTGAACAAACCGAAACTGTGGTTCTACTCTCCGGTGGATTACTGGCATAACGTTGAACCGTTGCCGGATAGCTTCTGGACCGGGGATGTCGACGTTATCGGCCTGAAAAATGCGGATGAGATAGCGCAGTTGCTGCCTGCACAGCGTGATAACGTCGCCTATATCGGCCCGGTTAACGCGCGTGCTTCTCAGCTCGGCATCGCCTCTGGCAATATTAATCCCAAAGCGGTAATCGACTTCCTGCACTTCCATCGCAGCATCAAAACTGATTATGAACTCGCCTGTCTGCGCCAGGCGCAGAAGCTGGCGGTTGCCGGTCATCGCGCGGCGAAAGAGGCGTTCTCGGCGGGCTTAAGTGAGTTCGATATCAATCAGGCGTATCTGACCGCTACCGGTCATCGCGACACCGATGTACCTTACGGCAATATCATTGCGCTGAATGAGCACGCTGCGGTGCTGCACTACACCCGGCTGGATCATCAGCCACCGGCGAAACGCCATAGCTTTTTGATTGATGCGGGTGCCGAGTATCTTGGCTATGCCGCTGATTTGACCCGCAGCTATGCGGCGCAGAGCAGTTCGCTCTATGCCAGAATGGTTGAGGCGATGAACACTGAAGAGCTGGCCCTGATAGCCACGCTGAAACCGGGCGTACGCTACACCGATTACCACCTTCAGATGCATCAGCGTATTGCGAAGATGTTGCTGAAGTTTGAGCTGGTTCAGGGAATCAGCGAAGAAGCGCTGGTGGCTGAAGATCTGACCGGTCCGTTTATGCCACATGGCCTGGGGCATCCGCTGGGTCTGCAGGTCCATGACGTTGCCGGTTTTATGCAGGATGAGCAGGGCACCCATCTCGCCGCGCCAGCGCAATATCCTTATCTTCGCTGCACCCGCGTGCTGCAACCGGGCATGGTATTAACCATTGAGCCGGGCTTCTATATTATTGATTCGTTACTGAAGCCGCTGCGTGAAGGTCGTTTCAGTCAGCACTTTAACTGGCATGCCATTGATGCGCTTCGGCCTTATGGCGGGATTCGTATCGAGGATAACGTGGTGATCCATGCGCATCGCGTTGAGAACATGACCCGCGATCTGCATCTGGCCTGATGGAGGCCTTTGATATTCCCGCTGTGCCAGTAAGCAGCAGTGAGGAGACAATCAAAAAGAGTCGCTTCATTACGCTACTGGCGCACACCGAGGGTGCAGAGGCAGCGCGCGCGTTTGTCCAGCAGGTTAAAAGCGAGCATCCCACTGCCCGGCATCACTGCTGGGCCTGGGTAGCGGGCGCGCCGAATGATTCTCAGCAACTCGGTTTCTCTGATGATGGTGAACCTTCGGGTACGGCAGGGAAACCGATGCTGGCGCAACTGATGGGCGCGGATATTGGCGAGATTACCGCTGTGGTGGTGCGTTACTACGGTGGCATCATGCTGGGAACCGGCGGCTTAGTGAAAGCGTATGGTGGTGGCGTCCAGCAGGGGCTTAAGCAGCTGCCACGGCAGCGCAAAGTGCCGATGAAGCTGTTCACTTTGCAATGTGACTATGCACAGCTCAGTGATATTGAACGGCTGGTACAGCGTTTTGAAGGTAAGGTGACCGACAGCCAGTTTCAGGATCGTATTGCGTTGACGCTGGCTGTACCTTACGGACAGATCGACGGGTTCAAAAAAAATCTGTCAGACTTTAGTCGGGGCGCGTTATCGCTGATCCCGCTCACACCATGATGTTCATCTCTTTTATTTAAAGGAACGGCTGAATGCACTTTCGCGCCATTACCCGCATAGTCGGTCTGCTGGTGATCCTCTTTTCAGTGACGATGATTTTGCCCGGCCTGGTCGCCTTAATTTATCGCGATGGCGCAGGGCGGGCGTTTAGCCAGACTTTTATGATGGCGCTGGTGATCGGCTCGCTGCTGTGGTGGCCGAATCGCAAAAAGAAAACCGAACTCAAACCGCGGGAAGGGTTTCTGATTGTGGTCCTGTTCTGGACGGTGCTGGGCAGCGTAGGGGCGATGCCCTTTATCTTTGCCGAACAGCCGCATCTTTCGGTGACGGATGCGTTCTTTGAATCTTTCTCTGGCCTGACAACCACCGGTGCCACCACGCTGGTGGGGCTGGACTCGTTGCCTAAGGCGATTCTCTTCTATCGGCAGATGCTGCAGTGGCTGGGCGGTATGGGGATCATCGTATTAGCCGTGGCGATACTGCCGATTCTGGGCGTCGGGGGCATGCAGCTCTATCGCGCTGAAATGCCGGGGCCGCTGAAAGATAATAAAATGCGACCGCGTATCGCCGAGACGGCTAAAACACTCTGGCTGATCTACGTCCTGCTGACGATAGCCTGTGCGCTGGCATTGTGGCTGGCGGGAATGCCAGCGTTTGATGCTATCGGCCACAGTTTCTCGACTATCGCCATTGGCGGCTTCTCAACCCATGATGCCAGTATCGGCTATTTTAACAGTGGCACTATCAATACCATCGTGGCGGTGTTTCTGCTGATCTCCGGCTGCAACTACGGCCTGCACTTTGCCATGTTAAGCGGACGCAATCTGCGTGTGTACTGGCGCGACCCTGAGTTCCGCATGTTTATTGGCGTTCAGCTGACGCTGGTGTTGATCTGTACCCTGGTGCTCTGGTTCCATAATGTCTATGAAAGTGGCTGGCAGACGCTGAACCAGGCCTTTTTCCAGGTGGTCTCCATGGCGACGACGGCGGGATTCACGACCGACAGCATCGCACGCTGGCCATTGTTCCTGCCGGTACTGCTGTTGTGCTCCGCCTTTATCGGCGGCTGTGCCGGTTCAACCGGCGGTGGTCTGAAGGTGATTCGCATACTGCTGTTATGCAAGCAGGGTAACCGTGAGCTTAAGCGTCTGGTTCACCCCAATGCGGTCTACACCATTAAGCTGGGCAACCGGGCGCTGCCGGAACGTATCCTTGAAGCCGTATGGGGATTCTTCTCGGCTTATGCGCTGGTGTTCCTGATCAGCATGCTGGCGATCATCGCCACCGGCGTTGACGACTTCTCGGCTTTTGCTGCCGTTGCCGCGACGCTCAATAACCTCGGCCCTGGCTTAGGGGTCGTAGCTGATAACTTCACTTCAATGAATGACGTGGCGAAATGGATTCTTATTTCCACCATGTTATTCGGGCGTCTCGAGGTATTCACCTTGCTGGTGCTGTTTACGCCTACTTTCTGGCGTGAATAATTAATAAGGATGCTGACATGAAAGCGCTGATTCTCTATTCCACTCGCGACGGACAAACCAAGAAGATTGCCTCTTCTATTGCTGATGTGATCCGTCAGCAGCAGCAGTGTGATGTACTGAACATTCAGGATGCCACTCTGCCTGACTGGGCACAGTATGATCGCGTGTTAATTGGCGCATCTATCCGCTATGGCCATTTTCAGCCGGTCGTCGATAAGTTCGTTAAACAACACCTTCATGAGTTGCAGCAGCGTACCAGCGGTTTCTTTTCGGTGAACCTGACGGCGCGCAAACCTGAGAAGCGCTCTCCTGAAACCAATGCCTATACGCAGAAGTTCCTGGCACACTCGCCGTGGCAGCCTGATTGCTGTGCCGTGTTCGCAGGCGCGCTCTATTATCCGCGCTATCGCTGGTTCGATCGCGTCATGATCCAGTTGATTATGCGCATGACCGGTGGTGAGACAGATTCGACGAAAGAAGTGGAGTACACGGACTGGCAGCAGGTAAGCACTTTTGCCAATGATTTTGCACAGTTACCAGGCAAATCGTAGCGAAATAGCGCGATTTGATGAAAATTACTGCGAACGATAATCTTTTCGTAATAAACACTTGTCAGCCCGCGCGAACTCCCTATAATGCGCCTCCATCGACACGGAACACCGGCAACGGGAATCGGGTTGAGAGGCACAGGAGACTGC
>NZ_JAPCIL010000011.1:0-5264 GCF_025910075.1 Pantoea sp. RG18 | reverse complement strand
GAAGTGCGGGGCTTTTTTACGTCTGCAGATTGTGAAAAACCTCATCATAACCCCCGAAAACAGCCTGAGAACCCCTCTCTGATACGGTAAACTACGGCCAGATAACTCAGTAAAGGCCGCCAAATGTCCAGCCAGCATCCCTCCTTAAAAGCCGACAATACGCTTGGGCTTGAAGTACATACACAGAAACGCATCGTCGCCGAGACGCCAGCCGCCATTCTGGCAGCATGGCAGGCAAGCCAGAGTGATCAAACGCCTTTCCTTGTGCTCGGTGAAGGCAGCAATGTCCTATTCCTGGAAGATTTTGCCGGTACAGTGGTGCTGAACCGCATCAAAGGCATCAAAATTCAGGATGAATATGAGTGCTGGAAATTGCACGTCGGGGCAGGTGAGAACTGGCATCAGCTGGTTAAAAGCACGCTGGAAAAAGGAATCACAGGCCTGGAAAATCTGGCGTTGATCCCTGGTATGACCGGTTCGGCACCGATTCAGAACATAGGTGCTTATGGCGTGGAATTAAAAGACGTCTGCGAATACGTGGATGTACTTAATCTGCACAGTGGTCAGACAGAACGTCTCGATCGTGAAGCCTGTGAGTTTGGCTATCGTGACAGCATTTTTAAACATCACTACCAGTCAGGCTATGTCATCGTCGCAGTCGGGATAATATTGCCTAAGCAATGGCAACCGGTATTAACCTACGGCGATCTGAAAACGCTCAATCCGGTGACGGCCAATGCCTGGGATGTCTATCACGCGGTATGCCAGATGCGGCAGAGCAAATTACCCGATCCGAAAGTCACCGGTAATGTAGGCAGCTTTTTTAAAAATCCTGTCGTCACCGAGGCGCAGTGCAGCTCACTACTGACGCATTTTCCGGCTATGCCACACTATCTGATGCCAAATGGTGAAATCAAACTGGCAGCAGGATGGCTTATCGATCAGTGCCAGCTGAAAGGTTACCGCATCGGGGGCGCGGCAGTTCACCAGCAACAGGCTCTGGTGCTGATCAACGCTGAAAATGCCACTCCCGACGATATCGTTGCGCTGGCAAAAACCGTACGCGCTCAGGTTGGTGAAAAATTTGATGTCTGGCTTGAGCCCGAAGTGCGCTTTATTCAGGCGCAGGGTGAGTGTAATGCCGTCGGGGTGATCGCATGAAAGACCATAATGTTCCGCTAAAGCTGGTTGATATCTTATCTGACGGTGAGTTCCATTCCGGTGAGCAGCTGGGTGAAACGCTGGGCATGAGTCGCGCAGCCATAAATAAGCATATCCAGACGTTAAAAAGCTGGGGTCTTGATGTCTATACCGTGACAGGTAAAGGTTACAGTCTCTCTGCCCCGATACAGCTGCTGGATGAGCAGGCGATACTCTCACAGGTTACGCAGGGTAACGTCTCGGTAATCCCGGTGATTGATTCCACAAATCAGTATCTGCTGGAACGTATGCATGAAATGGAGTCGGGTGCTGCCTGCATTGCGGAATATCAGCAGGCGGGTCGAGGCCGTCGTGGCCGTCAGTGGTTTTCGCCCTTTGGCGCGAACCTCTACATGTCTATGTACTGGCGTCTGGAGCAGGGGCCGGCAGCGGCGATGGGTCTGAGCCTGGTAATTGGCATTATCATGGCTGAGACATTACGTTCATTAGGGGCCGATGATGTCCGCGTAAAATGGCCCAATGACATTTATCTGAACGATCGTAAACTGGCGGGTATTCTGGTCGAACTGACAGGTAAAACCGGCGATGCTGCGCAGATCGTGATTGGTGCGGGGATTAACCTGGCGATGCGAACAGCCGATGCATCACAGATTAATCAGGGCTGGATTAACCTGCAGGAGGCCGGGGTAACGGTAAACCGCAATGAGCTGGCGGCACGTCTGATCAACAGTCTGCGCGAAGCTCTGCCGCTCTTTGAGCAGGAGGGATTAACCCCGTTTGTCGCACGCTGGGCTGCGCTGGATAACTTTATTAACCGGCCGGTTAAGCTGCTTATCGGTGAACGTGAGGTCCATGGTATTGCGCGAGGCGTAGACAGCCAGGGTGGCCTGTTACTGGAACAGGATGGCGAAATAAAAGCCTGGGTGGGTGGAGAAATATCACTGCGTCCTGTCTGAGTAAAAAAAGCCTGCAGAAACGCAGGCTTTTTTATGACAGCAGTTATTTACGCAAGCGAACCTTATCGACTGCATGATCGCCACTTTTGGTCATAATCAGGCTGGCTCGTTCGCGCGTCGGCAGGATATTTTCCTGCAGGTTAAGCCAGTTAATCTCTTTCCATAAATTACCAGCAATTTCAACCGCTTCTGCCTCTGAAAGCTGGGCGTAATGATGGAAATAGGAGTCCGGATTGGTAAATGCGCCCTGGCGGAATTTCAGGAATCGATTGATATACCAGCTTTGCAGGAGATCTTCCTCTGCATCAACATAGATAGAAAAATCGACGAAGTCTGAAACAAAGACATGATGGGGATCGTGGGGATAGTCCATTCCACTCTGTAATACATTCAGACCTTCCAGAATCAGAATATCAGGCTGCTGTATCACTTTATCGCCATCAGGGATGACATCATAAATCAGATGTGAATAGACCGGTGCGGTCACCTGACTGGCTCCCGACTTCAAATCGGAGACGAAATTGACCAACCGGTGCATATCGTAGGATTGCGGGAATCCTTTTTTCTTCATTAACCCACGCTCTTTCAGCACGGCATTAGGATGAAGGAAGCCATCAGTGGTGATCAATTCGACTTTGCGATGTTCAGGCCAGCGGCTGAGCAAAGCCTGCAAGACACGCGCAGTCGTGCTTTTACCGACCGCTACGCTACCCGCAATACTGATGATATAGGGGATTTTCTGGCCATTGGTGCCCAGAAATTGCTCCAGTACAGCCTGTCGGCGAACGTTAGAACTTATATAAAAATTAAGCAGACGCGAAAGTGGCAGATAAATTTCCGCTACTTCCTCCAGCGAGAGATCCTCGTTGATGCCCTCCAGCTGCGCGATCTCTTCCTCTGACAGCGTCATAGGTACGGAATCACGTAATGCAGCCCATTGCTCACGAGTGAACTCTAAATAAGGCGTTGTCAGGGGGGTCGTTTTATCCATAAGCATGCATCTGACCGCAAATTCATGGCTATCAACCGCGTGTTATCCGATAAGCAGGACAGCACAGGTGAAGTGAATCACGAATCGCTAGTTTATCAGTGAGAACAATGGGCTGGAGGGTATCACCAGTATGGCTTTTAACAGAAGTAAAAAGATAAACGTGATCTCGCTTTCGTCGGCATACCCACAAAACATCATGGTGGCTTTAATTTTTACTGCTTTATCGTTGTTTATGATATTGCAGGTCATCACAGCGCATGTGCGGCTTTTATCTGCTTTTTACATCTGACAACGTCTGAATGACAAAACGCCGCTATAAGGGCATAGAGAGAGGCTGAGGCGGTACAAATTCAATATGTGCCATAAGAACTTCAGCAAAAGAACAAACGGCGTAGAGTCATTTTGAAAGGCTCCACGCCTGGTCATCGTCGTACCGACATAAGGGACACGCATGTCAAAACAGGCCTGCTTTCTACAGAAAAGTGCCTGCACATGAAAAAAAAGCGCAGGCGAGGTCAAAAAAGCATCGTTCGGTATGGGCGTGTGAAATAAAAATACTGCCTGCAGATCATTTACCTGCTGAAAAGCGGTCCAGAGAGAGGCCTAAGGCATTAGCGCGAACCGACTGATCCTATGAAAACAGGACCAGATTGCACAAATATTCTGCACAAAAACACTAAAATGCGATGATTTGCACAAATAGTAAGCGATAGAAAAAAATAAGCGATTTTTTAGTTGCATCCAGAGCCCGACCTTCCTAGAATGCGCTCCACTTGATGCCGGCTTAGCTCAGTTGGTAGAGCAACTGACTTGTAATCAGTAGGTCACCAGTTCGATTCCGGTAGCCGGCACCATCAAGTAGGTGGGATTCCCGAGCGGCCAAAGGGAGCAGACTGTAAATCTGCCGTCACAGACTTCGAAGGTTCGAATCCTTCTCCCACCACCATCTCAACCTCGCGGTTGGGTACGCAGATAAACAACCTGTTTATCTGTCAGGTGAGTCACTTATCACCCTGAATTCAGACTGAGCGTTAGCGAAGTCAAAGTCGGTCAGCTTCGCTGACAGGCAGTAGATAGTAGAGAAACATCTCTGTTATCTGCAAGCTACAGAAAGAACAGGTAGCCGAGTTCCAGGATGCGGGCATCGTATAATGGCTATTACCTCAGCCTTCCAAGCTGATGATGCGGGTTCGATTCCCGCTGCCCGCTCCAGATGTGCTGATATGGCTCAGTTGGTAGAGCGCACCCTTGGTAAGGGTGAGGTCCCCAGTTCGACTCTGGGTATCAGCACCACTTCCTTTAATCTCCCTCCTGATTTTCTCTGTAACTTCCTTGCAGTCAGGCATTGCCTGGTTAATGTGATGATATCATTGATATATCCGTGTCTTAGAGGGACTAGCGATGGCTAAAGAGCAATTTCAACGTAACAAACTGCACGTAAACGTGGGCACCATCGGTCACGTTGACCACGGTAAAACCACCCTGACTGCAGCTATCACTACCGTACTGGCTAAAACCAACGGCGGCCAGGCTCGTGCATTCGATCAGATCGACAGCACGCCTGAAGAAAAAGCCCGCGGTATCACCATCAACACCGCACACGTTGAGTATGAGACTGCTGCACGTCACTACGCTCACGTTGACTGCCCAGGCCACGCCGACTATGTGAAAAACATGATCACCGGTGCTGCGCAGATGGACGGCGCGATCCTGGTTGTTGCTGCGACTGATGGCCCAATGCCACAGACCCGTGAGCACATCCTGCTGGGTCGTCAGGTTGGCGTTCCTTACATCATCGTGTTCCTGAACAAGTGTGACATGGTTGATGATGAAGAGCTGCTGGAACTGGTAGAGATGGAAGTTCGTGACCTGCTGTCACAGTACGACTTCCCAGGCGATGACACCCCAATCGTTCGTGGTTCTGCTCTGAAAGCGCTGGAAGGCGTTCCTGAGTGGGAAGCAAAAATCGTTGAGCTGGCTGAACACCTGGACAACTACATCCCGGATCCAGTCCGTGCGATCGACATGCCGTTCCTGCTGCCAATCGAAGACGTATTCTCAATCTCTGGCCGTGGTACCGTTGTAACCGGTCGTGTTGAGCGCGGCATCGTTAAAGTCGGCGACGAAGTTGAAATCGTGGGTATCAAAGATACTGC
>NZ_JAPCIL010000010.1:0-26108 GCF_025910075.1 Pantoea sp. RG18 | reverse complement strand
GAAATCAACCTGTACCGGTGTTGAGATGTTCCGTAAGCTGCTGGACCAGGGTCAGGCAGGCGAAAACTGTGGTGTTCTGCTGCGCGGTATCAAGCGTGAAGACATCCAGCGTGGCCAGGTTCTGGCTAAGCCAGGCTCAATCAAGCCGCACACCCAGTTCGAGTCAGAAGTTTACGTTCTGTCTAAAGACGAAGGTGGCCGCCATACTCCGTTCTTCAAAGGCTATCGTCCACAGTTCTACTTCCGTACAACTGACGTAACCGGTTCAGTAGAGCTGCCAGAAGGCGTTGAGATGGTCATGCCAGGCGACAACATCAAAATGGTTGTTACCCTGATCCACCCAATCGCAATGGACGAAGGTCTGCGCTTCGCAATCCGCGAAGGTGGCCGTACCGTTGGCGCGGGTGTTGTTGCTAAAGTTATCGCATAATTACCGATAACGTTTGACGCAATGCACACGGAAAGGGCATCATTTGATGCCCTTTTTGCACGCTGTTTCATAGAACCTGGCTCATCAGTGATTTTTTGAATCATAATCATTGCTGAGACAGGCTCTGTTATGCGGCGTTGGATACCGAGTTACGCCCCAAAAGCTCATTCGGTTTGGACGCCTCGCACTGCGGGGCAGAATAGTTTCTGAATTATTGTGGCAGGTTGGTTTATGAGTGCGAATACCGAAGCTCAAGGGAGCGGGCGTGGCCTGGAAGCGGTAAAGTGGGTAGTAGTCGTGTTACTGCTGCTTGCAGCGATTGTAGGTAACTACCTCTATCGTGATGTGTCACTGCCACTGCGTGCTTTAGCCGTAGTTGTACTGATTGCAGCGGCTGGCGGCATTGCGCTTTTAACGACCAAAGGCAAAGCGACCGTGGCTTTTGCTCGTGAAGCAAGAACAGAAATGCGTAAGGTTATCTGGCCAACCCGCCAGGAAACGCTGCACACCACGTTAATCGTTGCCGCGGTTACTGCCGTGATGTCACTGATTTTGTGGGGGCTGGATGGTATTCTGGTCCGTCTGGTATCGTTTATCACTGGCCTGAGGTTCTGAGATGTCTGAAGCTCCAAAGAAACGCTGGTACGTCGTACAGGCGTTTTCCGGTTTTGAAGGCCGCGTAGCACAATCGCTGCGCGAGCATATCAAATTGCACAACATGGAAGAGCTGTTTGGCGACGTCATGGTTCCGACTGAAGAAGTCGTTGAAATTCGTGGTGGCCAGCGTCGTAAGAGCGAGCGCAAGTTTTTCCCGGGATACGTACTGGTTCAGATGGTGATGAATGACGCCAGCTGGCACCTGGTACGCAGCGTCCCACGCGTGATGGGTTTCATCGGCGGTACATCTGACCGTCCGGCACCTATCAGCGATAAAGAAGTTGATGCGATCATGAACCGTCTGCAGCAGGTCGGCGACAAGCCTCGTCCGAAAACGCTGTTTGAGCCAGGTGAAATGGTTCGCGTTAATGACGGTCCTTTTGCTGACTTTAACGGTGTGGTTGAAGATGTGGATTACGAGAAGAGCCGCCTGACGGTATCCGTTTCCATCTTTGGACGTGCCACGCCGGTTGAGCTCGACTTCGGTCAGGTGGAGAAAGGTTAACCTCTTTCCGCTCACAAATTAGCTGTTGCAGCAGGCGCGAAATTTAACTACAATTTCGCGCCTTTTGTTTTTATGCGCTGGCAACAGCGTGTAAATCGTTATCACGGGGAGCCTTTACAGGCGCTATAACCCAATTGAGGAAATATCATGGCTAAGAAAGTCCAAGCCTACGTCAAGCTGCAGGTTGCAGCTGGTATGGCGAACCCAAGTCCACCGGTTGGTCCAGCTCTGGGTCAGCAGGGTGTTAACATCATGGAATTCTGCAAAGCGTTCAACGCTAAGACCGAATCTCTGGAAAAAGGTCTGCCGACTCCTGTTGTTATCACCGTATACAGCGACCGTTCTTTTACCTTCATTACCAAAACGCCTCCGGCTGCCGTACTGCTGAAAAAAGCAGCGGGCATCAAGTCTGGTTCTGGTAAGCCGAACAAAGATAAAGTCGGTAAAGTGACTCGTGCTCAGGTACGTGAAATCGCAGAAACCAAAGCTGCGGACATGACTGGTTCTGACGTTGAAGCGATGACTCGCTCAATCGAAGGTACTGCTCGTTCCATGGGCCTGGTAGTAGAGGACTAAGAAATGGCTAAGCTGACCAAGCGCATGACCGTAATTCGCGACAAAGTTGACGCGACCAAGCAGTATGATATTGCTGAAGCTGTTGCTCTGCTGAAAGAACTGGCTACTGCCAAGTTCGTTGAAAGCGTTGACGTTGCTGTCAACCTCGGCATTGATGCACGTAAATCTGATCAGAACGTTCGCGGCGCGACCGTTCTGCCACACGGTACTGGTCGTTCAGTACGTGTTGCTGTCTTCGCCCAGGGCGCCAACGCTGAAGCTGCTAAAGCAGCAGGCGCTGAGCTGGTAGGCATGGAAGACCTGGCTGATCAGATCAAGAAAGGCGAAATGAATTTTGACGTTGTTATTGCTTCTCCGGATGCAATGCGCGTTGTTGGCCAGCTGGGCCAGATTCTGGGTCCACGTGGCCTGATGCCAAACCCGAAAGTCGGTACTGTAACGCCTAACGTTGCTGAAGCGGTTAAGAACGCTAAAGCGGGTCAGGTTCGTTATCGTAACGACAAAAACGGCATCATCCACACTACCATCGGTAAAGTGGACTTTGACGCTGACAAACTGAAAGAAAACCTGGAATCTCTGCTGGTTGCGCTGAAAAAAGCAAAACCATCTCAGGCGAAAGGCGTGTACATCAAGAAAGTTAGCCTTTCAACCACCATGGGCGCCGGCGTTGCCGTTGACCAGGCTGGTCTGAACGCAACAGCAAACTAATTGCTGCTTGAAACGGGCGAAAAATTCACCTAGAATCTTACGCCCGTTGTTCTGTTATTAACGGAACAGGACACCAGAGAGCCAGAACTGATTGTTGCGTGTATCGCCTTTCCCTCTGACTCTGCTGCGTCGCACAGAATTTAGGTTGGAGCCAGGCCTTATCCTGGCCTCCGTCCAAGACCGCAGGAGCTGCTTATCTCCGGATATTCCGCTTAATACCCTGCGTAGACGGTGACAGAACCAAAAGAATTTTTTCTTAGCTGGATTCTGCTCACCGTGTTCGAGCGCTTATTTCCCCTTGGGGTGAGTAAGTGAAGTGAGTTCCGGGGAAATCCTTTCCCGGTCAAATCCAGGAGCAAAAGCTAATGGCATTAAATCTTCAAGACAAACAAGCGATTGTTGCTGAAGTCAGCGAAGTAGCCAAAGGTGCGCTTTCAGCGGTTGTTGCGGATTCCCGTGGCGTTACCGTTGATAAAATGACCGAACTGCGTAAAGCAGGCCGTGAAGCTGGCGTTTACATGCGTGTTGTTCGTAACACCCTGCTGCGCCGCGTCGTTGAAGGAACTCAGTTTGAGTGCCTGAAAGACACGTTTGTTGGTCCGACCCTGATTGCATATTCTATGGAACACCCGGGCGCTGCTGCTCGTCTGTTCAAAGATTTCGCGAAAGCGAATGCAAAATTTGAGGTCAAAGCTGCAGCCTTTGAAGGTGAGCTGATCACGGCGGCCAATATTGACCGTCTGGCAACGCTGCCGACCTACGAAGAAGCACTGGCACGTCTGATGTCGACCATGAAAGAAGCCGCTGCCGGCAAACTGGTCCGCACTCTGGCTGCTGTACGCGATGCAAAAGAAGCGGCTTAAGGCCATCTTCTTTTCTTCGTACTTGCTTACGTATAAACTTTTTCTGATTCTTAGGAACAATTGTCATGTCTATTACTAAAGACCAAATTCTGGAAGCTGTTGCAGCGATGTCCGTAATGGAAGTAGTTGAGCTGGTTTCTGCTATGGAAGAAAAATTCGGCGTTTCTGCTGCTGCTGCTGTAGCTGTTGCTGCGGGCCCGGCTGAAGCTGTTGAAGAAAAAACTGAATTCGACGTAGTCCTGAAAGCTGTTGGCCCGAACAAGGTTGCAGTAATCAAAGCCGTACGTACTGCAACTGGTCTGGGCCTGAAAGAAGCCAAAGATCTGGTTGAAGCAACTGGCGTAATCAAAGAAGCGATCAGCAAAGATGACGCAGCTGCACTTGAAGCTGCTCTGAAAGAAGCTGGCGCTGAAGTTGAAGTTAAGTAAGACAGCCTTCGGGTTGCAGTCTGAGTAGTTTCAGGCTGATGGCTGGTGACTTTTTGGTCACCAGCCTTTTTGCGCTACAGGGTCTCAATGGGGTTTCACACTGTTTGTCCATTGTTACTCTTCAATATCTTTCTCTATCGACGACTTAATATACCGCTCTACCTGTGCGGGTTCCCTGCCCTCGCAACAGCGATGAAATGATTTAAGCGTGATAGAAAGAGGTATTGCACTGCTGCTGCGCAGCCAGTGAATCAAACAAAATCGTGTTGCATGAACTGTCCTGTCAGGACGGACAGCGTGGGTCGACTTGTCAGCTAGCTGAGGAACCCTATGGTTTACTCCTATACCGAGAAAAAACGTATTCGTAAGGATTTTGGTAAACGTCCGCAAGTACTGGACATACCTTATCTCCTTTCCATCCAGCTCGACTCGTTCCAGAAGTTTATCGAGCAAGATCCAGAAGGTCAGTACGGACTGGAAGCTGCATTCCGCTCTGTATTCCCTATTGCGAGCTACAGCGGCAACTCTGAGTTGCAGTATGTCAGCTATCGCCTGGGTGAACCTGTCTTTGACGTGAAAGAGTGTCAGATCCGTGGCGTGACCTATTCGGCACCGCTGCGCGTGAAACTGCGTCTGGTGGTCTATGAGCGCGAAGCGCCAGAAGGCACCGTAAAAGACATTAAAGAACAAGAAGTCTACATGGGCGAAATTCCGCTCATGACCGACAATGGTACCTTTGTTATCAATGGTACCGAGCGCGTTATCGTTTCTCAGCTGCACCGTAGTCCTGGCGTGTTCTTTGATAGCGATAAGGGTAAAACCCACTCATCGGGTAAAGTGCTCTACAACGCACGTATCATCCCTTACCGCGGTTCATGGCTCGACTTTGAGTTTGACCCGAAAGATAACCTGTTTGTCCGTATTGACCGTCGTCGTAAGCTGCCGGCCACTATCATCCTGCGTGCGTTGCAGTTCACTACACCTCAGATCCTCGATATCTTCTTCGAGAAAGTGGTGTTTGAAATTCGCGACAACAAGCTGCAGATGGAGCTGGTGCCTGAGCGCCTGCGCGGTGAAACTGCGACCTTCGATATCGAAGCGAACGGCACCGTCTACGTCGAAAAAGCACGCCGTATTACTGCGCGCCATATCCGTCAGCTGGAAAAAGATGGCATTCAGCACATCGAAGTTCCGGTTGAATATATCGCGGGCAAAGTGGTCGCTAAAGACTACATCGATGAGAGCACCGGTGAGCTGATCATTGCAGCGAACATGGAACTGTCACTGGATCTGCTGGCCAAACTGAGCCAGTCCGGTCACAAGCGCATCGAAACGCTGTTCACCAACGATCTGGACCACGGTCCATATATGTCCGAGACCCTGCGTGTCGACCCAACCAGCGATCGTCTGAGCGCACTGGTTGAGATCTACCGCATGATGCGTCCTGGTGAGCCGCCAACACGCGAAGCAGCAGAGAATCTGTTTGAGAACCTGTTCTTCTCTGAAGATCGTTACGATCTTTCTGCTGTGGGTCGTATGAAGTTCAACCGTTCATTGCTGCGTGATGAAATCGAAGGTTCAGGCATCCTGAGCAAAGATGACATCATCGAAGTGATGAAGAAGCTGATCGACATCCGTAACGGTAAAGGCGAAGTGGACGATATCGACCACCTCGGTAACCGTCGTATTCGTTCAGTCGGTGAAATGGCTGAGAACCAGTTCCGTGTCGGTCTGGTACGTGTTGAGCGTGCGGTGAAAGAGCGTCTGTCACTGGGCGACCTTGATACCCTGATGCCACAGGACATGATCAACGCGAAGCCAATTTCGGCCGCGGTGAAAGAGTTCTTTGGTTCCAGCCAGCTTTCTCAGTTTATGGATCAGAACAACCCGCTGTCAGAGATTACGCACAAACGTCGTATCTCTGCTCTCGGCCCGGGTGGTTTGACGCGTGAGCGTGCCGGCTTCGAAGTGCGTGACGTACACCCAACGCACTACGGTCGTGTCTGCCCAATCGAAACCCCTGAAGGCCCGAACATCGGTCTGATCAACTCCTTGTCTGTGTATGCACAGACCAACGAGTACGGTTTCCTTGAGACGCCTTACCGCCGTGTTATCGACGGTCTGGTTTCTGACGAGATTCACTACCTCTCTGCTATCGAAGAGGGTAACTACGTTATCGCTCAGGCGAACGCCCCTCTTGATGATAACGGCGCGTTTGTTGATGACCTGGTCACCTGCCGTAGCAAAGGCGAATCAAGTCTGTTCAGCCGCGATCAGGTTGACTACATGGACGTTTCGACTCAACAGATCGTTTCTGTCGGTGCGTCCCTGATCCCGTTCCTGGAACACGATGATGCTAACCGCGCCCTGATGGGTGCGAACATGCAACGTCAGGCCGTTCCGACTCTGCGTGCTGATAAGCCGCTGGTTGGTACGGGTATGGAACGTGCTGTTGCCGTTGACTCCGGTGTAACTGCCGTTGCCAAACGTGGCGGTACCGTACAGTACGTCGACGCATCACGTATCGTTATCAAAGTTAACGAAGACGAAATGCATGCTGGCGAAGCCGGTATCGACATCTACAACCTGACCAAATATACCCGTTCTAACCAGAACACCTGCATCAACCAGATGCCATGTGTTTCTCTGGGTGAGCCGGTTGAGCGCGGCGACGTGCTGGCAGATGGCCCGTCCACCGATCTGGGTGAACTGGCACTGGGCCAGAACATGCGCGTAGCGTTCATGCCGTGGAACGGTTACAACTTCGAAGACTCCATCCTGGTCTCCGAGCGTGTGGTTCAGGAAGATCGCTTTACGACTATCCACATTCAGGAACTGGCTTGCGTGTCGCGTGACACCAAACTGGGGCCGGAAGAGATTACCGCTGATATCCCGAACGTGGGTGAAGCTGCACTCTCTAAACTGGATGAGTCAGGCATCGTCTACATCGGTGCTGAAGTGACCGGTGGTGACATTCTGGTTGGTAAGGTTACGCCAAAAGGTGAAACCCAGCTGACGCCAGAAGAGAAACTGCTGCGCGCTATCTTCGGTGAAAAAGCCTCTGACGTGAAAGATTCGTCACTGCGCGTACCGAATGGCGTGTCAGGCACCGTGATCGACGTTCAGGTCTTTACCCGCGATGGCGTGGAAAAAGACAAACGTGCGCTGGAAATTGAAGAGATGCAGCTGAAGCAGGCCAAGAAAGACCTGTCTGAAGAACTGCAGATTCTGGAAGCGGGCCTGTTCAGCCGTATCCAGAACGTATTGATTTCTGGTGGCGTTGAAGCAGACAAACTGGACAAGCTGCCGCGCGAGCGCTGGCTGGAACTGGGTCTGACTGACGAAGCCAAGCAAAACCAGCTGGAGCAGCTGGCAGAGCAGTACGACGAGCTGAAGCACGAGTTTGAGAAAAAACTCGAAGGTAAGCGTCGTAAAATCACCCAGGGCGATGATCTGGCACCAGGCGTGCTGAAAATCGTTAAGGTTTATCTGGCTGTTAAGCGTCAGATTCAGCCGGGTGACAAAATGGCAGGCCGTCACGGTAACAAAGGTGTTATCTCTAAGATCAACCCGATCGAAGATATGCCTTACGATGAAAACGGCACGCCGGTTGACATCGTTCTGAACCCGCTGGGCGTACCATCGCGTATGAACATCGGTCAGATTCTGGAAACCCACCTGGGTATGGCAGCGAAAGGCATCGGCGAGAAGATCAACGCCATGCTCAAAAAGCAGGAAGACGTCGCGAAACTGCGCGAATTCATCCAGCGCGCCTATGACCTGGGTAGCGATCTGCGTCAGAAAGTTGACCTGAACACCTTCTCCGACGACGAAGTATTGCGTCTGGCTGAGAACCTGAAGAAAGGTATGCCAATCGCCACTCCGGTGTTTGATGGCGCGAAAGAGAGCGAAATCAAAGAGCTGCTGCAGCTCGGCGGCTTGCCTTCTTCCGGTCAGATTACCCTGTTTGACGGCCGTACCGGTGAGCAGTTCGAACGTCAGGTAACCGTTGGCTACATGTACATGCTGAAACTCAACCACCTGGTTGATGACAAGATGCATGCACGTTCAACCGGTTCCTACAGCCTGGTTACTCAGCAGCCGCTGGGTGGTAAGGCACAGTTCGGTGGTCAGCGCTTTGGTGAGATGGAAGTATGGGCACTGGAAGCATATGGTGCCGCGTATACCCTGCAGGAAATGCTTACCGTTAAGTCTGATGACGTCAACGGCCGTACCAAGATGTATAAAAACATCGTTGACGGTAACCATCAGATGGAACCGGGCATGCCGGAATCCTTCAACGTACTGTTGAAAGAGATTCGCTCGCTGGGTATCAACATCGAGCTGGAAGACGAGTAACCCCCTTTTCAGGCTGCGGTTCGCCGCCGCCTGAAAGCGCAGGGTTTAAAGCGCTCGCAATTGTACTGGTTACGGGGCGTTCAATTTCGGTTGGACGCCCTCTGAGTCTCACTCCGACGGGAGCTAATCCGTGAAAGACTTACTTAAGTTTCTGAAAGCGCAAACTAAGACCGAAGAGTTTGATGCGATCAAAATTGCGCTGGCTTCGCCAGACATGATCCGTTCCTGGTCTTTTGGTGAAGTGAAAAAGCCAGAAACCATTAACTACCGTACTTTTAAGCCAGAGCGCGATGGTCTGTTCTGTGCCCGTATCTTCGGGCCGGTAAAAGACTATGAGTGCCTGTGCGGCAAATACAAGCGCCTGAAACACCGTGGTGTGATTTGTGAGAAGTGCGGCGTTGAAGTGACCCAGACTAAAGTACGCCGTGAGCGTATGGGCCACATCGAACTGGCGTCGCCGACTGCGCACATCTGGTTCCTGAAGTCACTGCCATCGCGTATCGGCTTACTGCTGGATATGCCACTGCGTGACATCGAGCGCGTGCTCTATTTTGAATCTTACGTAGTAATCGAAGGTGGCATGACCAACCTCGAGAAGCGTCAGATTCTGACTGAAGAGCAGTACCTTGACGCTCTGGAAGAGTTCGGTGACGAGTTCGACGCCAAAATGGGCGCCGAAGCGATCCAGGCCCTGTTGAAAAACATGGATCTGGAGCAGGAGTGCGAGCAGCTGCGTGAAGAGCTGAACGAAACTAACTCCGAAACCAAACGTAAAAAACTGACCAAGCGCATCAAGCTGCTGGAAGCGTTCGTACAGTCTGGCAACAAGCCAGAGTGGATGATCCTGACCGTGCTGCCTGTTCTGCCACCGGATCTGCGTCCGCTGGTACCGCTGGATGGTGGCCGTTTCGCAACGTCGGATCTGAACGATCTCTATCGTCGCGTGATCAACCGTAACAACCGCCTGAAACGCCTGCTGGATCTGGCTGCGCCAGATATCATCGTGCGCAACGAAAAGCGTATGTTGCAGGAAGCGGTCGATGCACTGCTGGACAACGGTCGTCGCGGTCGTGCGATCACCGGTTCCAACAAGCGTCCGCTGAAATCACTGGCTGACATGATCAAAGGTAAGCAGGGTCGTTTCCGTCAGAACCTGCTGGGTAAACGTGTCGACTATTCTGGTCGTTCGGTTATCACCGTAGGTCCATACCTGCGCCTGCATCAGTGCGGTCTGCCGAAGAAAATGGCACTCGAACTGTTCAAACCGTTCATTTACGGCAAGCTGGAACTGCGTGGCCTGGCCACCACCATCAAAGCCGCGAAGAAAATGGTTGAGCGCGAAGAAGCGGTTGTCTGGGATATCCTCGACGAAGTGATCCGTGAGCACCCGGTTCTGCTGAACCGTGCGCCTACGCTGCACCGTCTGGGTATTCAGGCCTTTGAACCGGTTCTGATCGAAGGTAAAGCGATCCAGCTGCACCCGCTGGTTTGTGCGGCATACAACGCCGACTTCGATGGTGACCAGATGGCTGTTCACGTACCGCTGACGCTGGAAGCCCAGCTGGAAGCGCGTGCGCTGATGATGTCGACCAACAACATCCTGTCACCTGCGAACGGCGAGCCAATCATCGTTCCTTCTCAGGACGTTGTACTGGGTCTGTACTACATGACCCGTGACTGTGTTAACGCCAAAGGCGAAGGCATGGTGCTGACTGGCCCGAAAGAAGCTGAGCGTATTTATCGCGCTGGCCTCGCATCGCTGCATGCTCGCGTTAAGGTGCGTATCACCGAACACGAGAAAAATGAGCAGGATGAGTGGGTTGCTAAAACCAGCATCATCGACACCACTGTTGGCCGTGCCATCCTGTGGATGATCGTGCCAAAAGGTCTGCCTTTCTCCATCGTTAACCAGGCGCTGGGCAAAAAAGCTATCTCCAAAATGCTGAACACCTGTTACCGCATTCTGGGCCTGAAGCCGACCGTTATCTTTGCTGACCAGACCATGTACACCGGTTTCGCTTACGCAGCCCGTTCAGGCGCGTCTGTCGGCATCGACGACATGGTTATTCCAGAGAAGAAAGTGGAAATCATCACCGAAGCGGAAGCAGAAGTGGCTGAGATCCAGGAGCAGTTCCAGTCTGGTCTGGTAACCGCAGGCGAACGTTACAACAAAGTCATCGATATCTGGGCAGCAGCCAACGAACGTGTTGCCAAGGCGATGATGGAAAACCTCTCAACTGAAACCGTTATTAACCGTGACGGCGTAGAAGAGCGACAGGTTTCCTTTAACAGCATCTTTATGATGGCTGACTCCGGTGCGCGTGGTTCTGCTGCACAGATTCGTCAGCTGGCCGGTATGCGTGGTCTGATGGCGAAGCCAGATGGCTCCATCATCGAAACACCAATCACGGCGAACTTCCGTGAAGGGTTGAACGTACTCCAGTACTTCATCTCAACCCACGGTGCTCGTAAAGGTCTGGCGGATACCGCACTGAAAACGGCGAACTCCGGTTATCTGACGCGTCGTCTGGTTGACGTTGCACAGGATCTGGTTGTTACCGAAGATGACTGTGGTACACACGAAGGCATCATGATGACACCTGTCATCGAAGGTGGCGACGTTAAAGAGCCACTGCGTGAACGTGTTCTGGGTCGTGTGACCGCTGAAGACGTTCTGAAGCCGGGTACTGCTGATATTCTGGTTCCACGCAACACGCTGCTCGATGAGCACTGGTGTGACGTGCTGGAACTGAACTCAGTCGACAGCCTGAAAGTCCGCTCAGTAGTAGGTTGTGAAACCGACTTTGGTGTATGTGCGCATTGCTATGGTCGCGACCTGGCACGTGGTCACATCATCAACAAAGGTGAAGCGATCGGTGTTATCGCGGCACAGTCCATCGGTGAGCCAGGTACACAGCTGACGATGCGTACGTTCCACATCGGTGGTGCGGCATCACGTGCGGCTGCTGAATCCAGCATTCAGGTGAAGAACAAAGGTACCATCAAGCTGACCAACGCTAAGTCGGTAACGAACTCGGCAGGTAAGCTGGTGATCACCTCGCGTAACGTTGAACTGAAAATGATCGACGAATTTGGTCGTACCAAAGAGAGCTATAAAGTTCCTTATGGTTCTACCATGGCGAAAGGTGATGGTGAGCAGGTTGCAGCGGGCGAAACCGTCGCAAACTGGGATCCGCATACCATGCCAGTCATCACCGAAGTGGGCGGTTTCATTCGCTTCACGGACATGGTTGATGGCCAGACCATTACCCGTCAGACAGATGACTTAACCGGTCTTTCTTCGCTGGTGGTTCTGGACAGTGCTGAACGTACTGCGGGCGGTAAAGATCTGCGTCCTGCGCTGAAAATTGTTGATGCCAACGGCAATGACGTTCTGATCCCGGGCACCGACATGCCGGCTCAGTACTTCCTGCCTGGTAAAGCGATTGTTCAGCTGGAAGATGGCGTGAAGATCAGTGCTGGTGACACGCTGGCGCGTGTTCCGCAGGAATCTGGCGGTACCAAGGATATTACCGGTGGTCTGCCACGCGTTGCTGACCTGTTCGAAGCGCGTCGTCCGAAAGAGCCAGCTATTCTGGCGGAGATCAGCGGCATCATCTCCTTCGGTAAAGAGACCAAAGGTAAGCGTCGTCTGGTCATCACTCCGCTGGATGGCAGTGAGCCGTACGAAGAGATGATTCCGAAATGGCGTCAGCTGAACGTGTTCGAAGGTGAACGTGTTGAGCGCGGTGACGTGGTTTCCGATGGCCCAGAGTCTCCACATGACATCCTGCGCTTGCGTGGCGTGCATGCGGTGACCCGTTACATCACTAACGAAGTGCAGGAAGTTTACCGTCTGCAAGGCGTTAAGATTAACGATAAGCACATCGAAGTCATCGTTCGTCAGATGCTGCGTAAAGCAACCATCGTGAGCGCAGGAAGTGCAGACTTCCTGGAAGGTGAGCAGGCTGAATTCTCTCGCATCAAGATCTCTAACCGTGATCTGGAAGCGAACGGAAAAGTTGGCGCAACCTTCATGCGTGACCTGCTGGGTATTACCAAAGCGTCACTGGCTACCGAATCGTTCATCTCTGCAGCATCGTTCCAGGAAACCACGCGTGTCCTGACCGAAGCAGCAG
Source organism: Pantoea sp. RG18 (assembly GCF_025910075.1). Lineage (NCBI taxonomy): Bacteria > Pseudomonadati > Pseudomonadota > Gammaproteobacteria > Enterobacterales > Erwiniaceae > Pantoea > Pantoea sp. RG18. The sequence goes on along the minus strand of NZ_JAPCIL010000010.1, from coordinate 13,443 downwards.
TAGCAGGTAAGCGCGATGAACTGCGCGGCCTGAAAGAGAACGTAATCGTGGGTCGCCTGATCCCGGCCGGTACCGGTTATGCGTACCATCAGGATCGTATGCGCCGCAAAGCGGCAGGTGAAGTTCCGGTTGCACCGCAGGTTACTGCGGATGAAGCCTCAGCCAGCCTGGCTGAACTGTTGAACGCCGGTCTCGGCGGCAACAAAGACGATTAATCGTCCTTTGCCTGATAAAAACCCTGCCTCGGCAGGGTTTTTTTTGTCTCTGATTCAGACATTCCAGTCGTTGCGGCCAAGGCCAATGTCTTTCAGCTGACTGTCACTCAGCTTCGACAGGATGACGCGTGTCTCACGCCGCAGCTGCCAGCGTTTATAACTGCGCCATAAGTAACGAACCAACTGGTAAGGCGTGCCTGTAAAAGGTTTAGCTGCGCGATTCTCGTCGTATCCCATGATAGTGCCCTCAGTGAATTGTCTGAGGACTATTCTCAGCGGATCGCTCTGTATGATACAGACGCAAAAATCACCTTTCTTTAACATACAGATTGCGGTAATGGCGATCTGAATGGTAAAAAAGAGGCATAACTGTACCGGTTAATGCTCAGCTCCTGAGTCAGAGGAAATACAATGACGCGATATGAACATCTGGCCACGCTGCTGGCTCAGCGTATTGAACAAGGTTTATATCGCAGTGGTGAGCGCCTGCCCTCGGTACGCAGTCTGAGTGCCGAACATGGCGTCAGTATCAGCACCGTGCAGCAGGCTTATCATCTGCTGGAAGAGAAGCAGATGATTACGCCGCAGTCGCGCTCTGGCTATTTTGTGGCTTCGCGTAAGGCGACGCCCCCGATGCCTGCGCTGACCCGTCCCGCACAGCGGCCGGTTGAGGTAACGCAGTGGGATGCGGTGCTGGAGCTGATTAACAGCCGTCTGGAAGATGATGTGTTGCAGCTGGGAAGCGGTATGCCCGATCTGACCCAGCCGACGCTTAAGCCGCTGTGGAAAGCCTTCAGCCGACAGGCTCAGAAGCAGGACATCGCGCTGCTCAATTATGACAACCTCTATGGTGTTCTCGCACTGCGGCAACAGGTTGCACGACTGGCGATAGATAGCGGTTGCCAGCTCACCGCCGATGACATTGTAATTACCACCGGCTGCCATGAAGCCTTATCGGTAGCCGTGCGTGCGGTCTGCGAGCCGGGCGATATCATTGCTGTTGAGTCGCCTTCGTTTCACGGGATCATGCAAACCCTGCGCGGATTTGGCATTCGTGCCATTGAGATCCCGACTGATGCGGTAACCGGCATCAGCCTGGAAGCGCTGGAACTGGCGTTTGATCAATGGCCGATTAAAGCAGTCGTTGTTGTACCGAACTGTAATAATCCGCTGGGATTTATCATGCCTGAGCCGCGTAAGCGGGCATTGCTTGCCCTGGCGCAGCGGTTTGACGCGGCGGTCATTGAAGATGATGTTTATGGTGAGTTAGCCTGGGAATATCCGCGCCCAGCGACCATTAAAGCGCTGGATCTCGATGGCCGGGTTCTGCTGTGCAGCTCCTTTTCCAAAACGCTGGCGCCAGGTTTGCGTGTCGGCTGGGTTGCACCCGGCCGCTATCGCGACCGTGTACTGCACATGAAATATATCGTCACAGGTTCCACCGCCACACAGCCTCAGCATGCGGTCTCCGAGTTTATCCGCCAGGGCCATTATCAGCCCCATCTGCGCCGGATGCGGCAAATCTATCATCGTAACTATGAAACCTTTAGCTGCTGGGTGCGCCACTACTTTCCCTGCGGCATCTGCGTTTCCCGTCCTCAGGGCGGTTTTCTGATGTGGATAGAGCTCCCCGAAGCGTTTGATGCGGTCCGGCTCAACCGCGAATTGCGCGAGTCAAAAATTCAGATAGCCGTAGGCTCACTCTTTTCGGCCTCGGGTAAATACCGTAACTGTCTGCGCTTAAACTACGGGCTGCCGATCAACGAGCAGACTGAAAAGGCGCTGGCGCTGGTGGGTGCAGCCGTCGAACGCGCCATGCTCTCGTGCCAGCATGAAACGCAGATTTCAGCTTCAACTCTCGCATAGCGAAAAGAAGAAGCAGGGCCGGCAAGAGGAGGGAACCGGCCCTGGTCAGATAACCTTAACCTGACGGAGGCCACGTTAAGGTTTTGGATCAGAGCACGCCAGCGGCAACTTACGCTTTTGCGCACCGCTTTCCCGGCAGAAACGCTGGCGTTACTGGTTTTGCAGCCGCTATGCGGGACAGCTTCCACAAATCCTTATTGGTGAAGCTCTGCCAGCGCCAGCAAAGTACGTGTTGCTTCACGCCAGTCATCTGCCTGGGTAATCGCACTCACCACCGCAATACTCCCTACGCCGGTTGCCAGCACGTCAGGTGCCCGTGCAATCGAAATACCGCCAATTGCCACGGTGGGGATATGCGTCAGGCGCGTCAGATGCCGCTTCAGCTGCTCAATGCCCTGCGGCGCAGAAGGCATCTCTTTGGTCTGCGTCGGGAAAATATGTCCAAGCGCGATGTAAGAGGGCTGGATTGCCAGTGCGCGGTCCAGTTCAGCATCGTCATGGGTGGAGAGCCCCAGACGCAATCCTGCCTGATGAATCCGGGCAAGATCGGCGACATCGAGATCCTCCTGACCCAGATGCACGCCATAAGCCTGATGCTTTATCGCCAGCTGCCAATAGTCATTGATAAACAGGCGCGCGTCATAGCGTTTACCCAGTGCAATCGCCTGAGCGATGGCGGGTTCGGCGATCTCATCGGGCTGATCTTTGATGCGCAGCTGCAGTGTACGAACGCCCATCTTCAGCAGGCGCTCAATCCAGTCGGGGCTATCAACCACCGGATAAAGCCCCAGGCGCGGGGCGGTAGCGGGAAATGCGGGCATCGTTACTCCTCCTTAATGGCATCGGCGGGATGATAAAGCTCACCGCCGCGCCGACGAAAACGGTCTGACATCTGCGCCATGCCCACTTCAACGGGCTCGGCGCGCGTATCCTGACGTGCTGCGAACTCGCGCACCTCCTGTGAAATTTTCATCGAGCAGAACTTAGGGCCACACATCGAGCAGAAATGGGCCACTTTGCCCGACTCCTGCGGCAGGGTTTCATCATGCATAGCCCGCGCCGTATGGGGATCCAGCGCCAGATTAAACTGATCTTCCCAGCGGAACTCAAAGCGCGCTTTGGACATGGCGTTATCACGGATCTGCGCACCCGGATGGCCTTTCGCCAGATCGGCGGCATGCGCTGCTATTTTGTAGGTGATCAATCCCTGCTTCACATCCTCTTTGTTCGGCAGACCCAGATGCTCTTTGGGCGTGACGTAACACAACATGGCGCAACCAAACCAGCCAATCATGGCAGCACCGATACCGGAGGTGAAATGGTCATAGCCGGGCGCGATGTCGGTGGTCAGCGGGCCAAGGGTGTAGAAGGGGGCTTCATCGCACAGGTCGAGCTGTTCGGTCATGTTGCGGCGGATCATATGCATCGGGACGTGCCCCGGGCCTTCAATCATGACCTGAACGTCATATTCCCAGGCAATACGGGTCAGTTCGCCCAGGGTACGCAGTTCGGCAAACTGCGCCTCATCGTTGGCATCCTGAATGGAACCCGGACGAAGGCCATCGCCCAGCGACAGGGAGACATCATAGGCGGCGCAGATTTCACAAATCTCCCGGAAGTGCTGATACAGGAAGCTCTCCTGATGATGCGACAGGCACCATTTCGCCATGATAGATCCACCCCGCGATACAATTCCGGTCAGACGTTTCGCCGTCATCGGGACATAACGCAGCAGCACGCCAGCGTGGATAGTGAAATAATCGACACCCTGTTCCGCCTGCTCAAGCAGCGTATCGCGGAATATTTCCCAGTTCAGCGCCTCGGCCACGCCATTCACTTTTTCCAGCGCCTGATAAATCGGCACTGTACCGATTGGCACCGGGCTGTTTCGCAAAATCCATTCGCGCGTTTCATGAATATAACGACCGGTAGAGAGATCCATCACCGTATCGGCACCCCAGCGAGTCGACCAGACCAGTTTTTCCACCTCTTCCTCAATAGAAGAGGTCACCGCCGAGTTACCGATGTTGGCATTGACCTTAACCAGAAAGTTGCGGCCAATGATCATCGGCTCTGATTCAGGGTGATTGATATTGGCAGGGATGATGGCACGTCCGGCAGCGACCTCCTGACGCACAAACTCGGGCGTGATACTGGCTGGCAGATGCGCGCCAAAACTGTGGCCAGGATGCTGTTGCAGCAATACCTCACTGCGGATTCGCTCACGGCCCATGTTTTCCCGCAGTGCGATAAATTCCATCTCCGGGGTGATGATCCCCTGGCGGGCATAGTGCAATTGCGTGACGCAGCAGCCTGCGCGGGCACGGCGCGGTGTAGGGAGTTGATCGAAACGCAGATGATCCAGTCCCTCGTCAGCCAGCCGCTGCTGGGTATACCCTGAGCTGTTCTGTTCGAGAAGTTCGCTGTCGTCGCGTTCAGCAATCCAGCGGGCGCGCAGCTTTTCCAGGCCACGATGAACATCGATCTGTGCCGCGGGATCGCCATAGGCACCCGCCGTGTCATAGACCGGTACCGCTTCGTTCTGCTCATAGAGAGGCTGTTCTTTGCTGCCGCCGATGTGAGTCGGGCTTAGCACGATTTCACGCATGGGAACGCGAATATCCTCGCGGCTGCCGGTAATCCAGATGCGGCGGGACTGGGGAAATGCACTGCCGCTTTGCAGGGAATCGATAAATTCCTGCGCCTGGGCACGCTGTTCACGACGGGTTGTTTTTTGGTCAGACATAGCAATCTTCCTGTTAAGGGGGAACGATGCTTGTCCGGAGTTCGGAAGGAGTAACCGTATAGACAGCATAAGCATGCTGGCATACAGAGAATATTTACTCTTGTTCCCTTCGCAGGTTCTAACCTGATCAGGTTCCGCGGATCCCGAATTAACGGTCTCAGCCCAACTGGGCACTCCGACAAGAAGCGGTTTTTACGCGGGTGTCTGATAACAGAGCCAGGCGTAAAAACCTTATATTTCAAAGCAAAAATCAAAAAGGTTCTTTGGAGCACTCTCCTCAGAACCTGTTCAGCATAAAAGGGCTACGGGATAATCTCAACCCCTTTGCCGGAGATGATGATTAAGCCGGACGCGCGATATGGCTGTCATTGGCTACCGGCGGGGGGACAAGCTGGTTATCCCATGCCAGCTGGATCAGCTTATCTTCCAGCGTAAAGCGTGCTTCCAGCACTTCACCCACTTCGGAGAGTGCCTGCTGGAAGGTCATGCAGTTCTCGTCGTCGATCGCCTGCTGCAGGTGGCCGTCATACAGCTGCATCAGACGCTCAGTATTGGCTTCCAGCGGTGGATAGATCTGTGCGGCGGCAATCATCGGGCTGTCGCCACTCATTTCACTGATCACGCGTTCATAGATACTGAAGTGACCCGCAGAAAGATAATCGACCAGACCGTGACAGAAGTTGTCCAGAGCCTGCTCATCAAGACGCGTCAGCGCCTCTTTGTTTGGTTTAAGTCCGACCAGGTGATAATAGGTCACCAGTAGCTGACGACGGGCTTCAAGCCACGAATCGACCAGTTCATTACTGCCACCTACGCGTTCAGCCAGGACGTCTAACTGGTTAAGCATATCTAACTCCATGTGAGTTATAGTTGTTTATCTACACACTTAACATCAGGGCTTCAGCGTGCGAGTTGACGCTAAGGATGACGAAATAAATGCAATGCGAAATCTCAAGCGTAGACGCTGGATGGTGGATTGTCAGCCATGAACAGAAACTTTGGTTGCCACAAGGTGATTTACCCCACGGAAACGCCGAAAAATTTGGTTTGACCGGCAGTAAAGCCCGGACCATCGGTGAGTGGCAGGGCGAAAAAGTCTGGCTGATTTGTGAGCCGCGTTCTGCCGATATGTTCTCAGTACGACAGCTGATCGATCAGGATGTGGCGCTGTTTCAGCTGGTGGGTCGCGGTGTGCAACTGGCGGAATTCTACCGTTCTCATCGCTGGTGCGGCTATTGCGGCCATGAAATGCACCAAAGCAAACATGAATTTGCCTGTCTCTGCAGCCATTGCCGCGAGCGTTACTATCCGCAGATCGCACCCTGCATCATTGTGGCTATCCGTCGCGGTGATGAAATCCTGCTGGCGAATCATGCCCGCCATCGCAACAAGGTCTACACCGTGCTGGCAGGTTTTGTGGAGGTGGGCGAGACGCTGGAGCAGGCCGTTGCCCGCGAAGTGATGGAAGAGAGCAATATCCGCGTCAAAAACGTCCGTTACGTTACCTCCCAGCCGTGGCCCTTCCCGCAATCGCTGATGACAGCCTTTATGGCGGAGTATGACAGCGGCGATCTGCAGCACGACGGTAAAGAGCTGCTGGATGCGGCCTGGTTCCGTTTTGATGAGCTGCCGTTGCTGCCACCGCCAGGCACCGTGGCGCGCCGCCTGATTGAAGATACCGTCGCCCTGTGCCGCGCCGAAGTGTGAAAGTGCTACACTACACGCCTGTTATTGAGAGAGTGTTGAGATGAGTGAACTGAAGAACGATCGTTATTTGCGTGCCCTGTTACGTCAGCCGGTTGATGTCACGCCGGTCTGGATGATGCGACAAGCCGGGCGCTATTTGCCGGAGTACAAAGCGACACGCGCCCAGGCGGGTGACTTTATGTCGCTGTGTAAAAACGCCGAGCTGGCCTGTGAAGTCACCCTGCAGCCGCTGCGCCGTTATCCGCTGGATGCCGCCATCCTCTTCAGTGACATCCTGACCATTCCGGATGCGATGGGACTGGGTCTCTACTTTGAAACCGGCGAAGGCCCGCGTTTCTCAAACCCTGTGACCTGTCGCGCTGACGTTGAGCGTTTACCGGTGCCCGATCCCGAAATGGAGCTGGGCTATGTGATGAATGCTGTCCGTACCATCCGTAAGAACCTGAACGGCGATCTGCCGCTGATTGGCTTCTCCGGCAGTCCGTGGACGCTGGCCACCTATATGGTGGAAGGCGGGAGCAGCAAGGCGTTTACCAAAATTAAGAAGATGATGTATGCCGATCCCGCTACGCTCCACGCGATGCTGGATAAGCTGGCCGACAGCGTCATCCTCTATCTCAATGCTCAGATCCGCGCCGGTGCGCAGTCCGTTATGGTATTTGATACCTGGGGCGGCGTGCTGACCGGTCGTGATTACCGCGAATTCTCACTCCATTACATGCACAAAATTGTCGATGGCCTGCTGCGTGAAAACGACGGCCGCCGCGTGCCGGTAACGCTCTTCACCAAAGGCGGCGGACAGTGGCTGGAAGCGATGGCCGCCACCGGTTGTGACGCGCTGGGTCTCGACTGGACCACCGATATTGATGACGCACGCCGTCGCGTGGGCGACAAAGTCGCACTGCAGGGCAACATGGATCCTTCTATGCTCTATGCGGCACCTGAGCGCATCGAACAGGAAGTGGCTGGGATTCTGGAGCGCTTTGGCTCGGGCACCGGGCATGTCTTTAATCTGGGGCATGGTATTCATCTGGATGTGCCACCGGAAAATGCGGGCGTCTTTGTTGAGGCGGTACACCGTTTATCACGTCCCTGGCATCAGGAGTAATCATGGATATTGCCGCACTTCGCGCTGAGCAGTTACAACGCGCCGCTGATGTGGTGCGTGAAGATGACTTTGATGTGCTGCCACCCCGCTTTATCGGCGGGGCGGACGTTGGATTTGAGCAGGAAGGCACCATCACCCGGGCGGCGATGGTGATACTGGAGTATCCCTCCTTAAAGCTGGTGGAGCACCGCATCGCACGCGTTGAGACCACCATGCCCTATATTCCGGGCTTTCTCTCATTCCGTGAATATCCAGCGCTGATGGCCGCCTGGCAGATGCTGGAGCAAAAGCCGGACCTGCTGTTTGTGGATGGACATGGTATTTCGCATCCACGACGACTTGGCGTCGCGTCACATTTTGGCCTGCTGGTCGATGTGCCCACCATTGGTGTCGCGAAAAGTCGCCTGTGTGGCCGTTTTGCCGATCTGGATGCGCAGCCTGGCAGTCGTCAGCCACTGATCGACAAAGGCGAGCAGATAGGCTGGGTATGGCGCAGCAAGCTGCGGTGTAATCCGCTGTTTGTCGCCACCGGCCATCGTGTCAGCCTGGATACCGCGCTGCAGTGGGTCGAAAACTGTACGCGTGGTTACCGGCTGCCGGAACCGACCCGCTGGGCCGACGCGGTTGCCTCGAACCGAACCGCTTTCCAGCGCTGGCAAAACGCGCTTTAACACTGTTTGTGCTGCGGTTTTGCAGTTACACTGCGGCCAGCGAAACGAATAAGAGCCACCTTTATGTTACAAAATCCCGTTCATCTGCGTCTGGCGAAGCTGGAAAGCTGGCAGCACCTTACTTTTATGGCCTGCCTGTGCGAGCGCATGTATCCCAACTATCGCGCGTTCTGCGAGCAGACTGAATTTGCCGATCCGGCACTCTATCGCCGTATTCTTGATCTGATCTGGGAAAACCTGACGGTCAAAGATGCGAAGATTAACTTCGACAGCCAGCTGGAAAAGCTCGAAGCCGCCATTCCGGATGGTGATGCGTTTGAGGTTTACGGCGTTTATCCGGCTATCGATGCCTGTGTGGCATTAAGCGAAGTCGTACATGCGCAGCTGAGCGGTGAAACTCTTGAGCATGCAATTGAAGTCAGCGAGACCTCAATTACCACTATCGCCATGCTGGAAATGACCCAGGCTGGACGCGAAATGACCGACGAAGAGCTGCGTGAAAACCCGGCTATCATCGATGAGTGGGACCTTCAGTGGGAGATTTTCCGCCTGCTGGCGGAGTGTGAAGAGCGCGACCTTGAATTGATTAAAGGTCTGCGATCTGACCTGCGTGAAGCGGGAATTAGCAACATCGGTATAAATTTCCAGCAGTAAGGCGATAAAACGTGACTTCAGGCCCGAATTAGCGCGCCTGGAGGCTTCACATTGGCCCCCTGTCTGGTCTACATTTGGGGGGCTGAAAATTGTGGCTATCGGTGCGTGCAGGCAGAAGAGTGCCAGAATATGGCTTTTCCCTCGCACTCGTTGCTTAGCAAGCGATAAATACACTTTAAGGATAACTTATGAACAAGACTCAACTGATTGATGTGATCGCAGAAAAAGCTGACCTGTCTAAAACCCAGGCAAAGGCAGCGCTGGAATCTACTCTGGCTGCGATCACTGAGTCTCTGAAAGATGGTGATGCTGTACAACTGGTTGGTTTTGGTACTTTTAAAGTGAACCACCGCGCTGAGCGTACCGGTCGTAACCCGCAGACTGGCAAAGAGATCAAAATCGCTGCAGCAAATGTACCGGCATTCGTGTCTGGTAAAGCGCTGAAAGACGCCGTTAAGTAAGACGTCGCACTGCGGTTAAGCTTTAAAACAGGGGGCGTTTCGCCCCTTTTGTTTAAGAGGCCAGCCATCATGACCCCGCTGTTTCAGCGTTTATCTGTTCTGTTTCTCTCCCTTTTTCTTTTCGGTTGCAGCTCTACTCCGGATATTCCCCCCTTTTCTGCCAGTGGCTATCTTGCCGATCGTGGTGTTGTTCGTATCTGGCGTAAAAACAGCGACCACCAGTCGGTCCATATCCGCACCTTCTATACGCCGTTCAGTGGGGGTGAGGGTGAAGTGACGGATTATGTCTGGCTGGAAGAGTCGTTGATCAGCATCCAGCGTCAGGTGAAGGGCAACCAGCCTGATGATGTGACCCTGCGCTTTGACCAGGCTGGCGGTCTTAACTTTATGCAGCGCCAGCTTTCAGGCCGGCGTGAAGCGGTCAGCCCGGATGCGGTTGAGCTCTATAAGTTTGATGCCGAGCGGATGCGTAACCTCAGCGATGCGCTATTAAGCGGTCAGGTGTTCCTCAGACAGGGACACTGGCTGGGAAACAATGTGCTGGAGAGTTGCGAAGGCCAGCAGGTCAGACCCGCTTTTGACGCCGACGCTCTGCAGATGCTGACACAGCAGCAACGCCGCGCATCGGCACCGCTGATGGTGTCATGGCTTGAAGCGCCGGAAGGGATACAGCTATTGCGGGTCAGTCAGCAGGATGACTGCTCACAGCAGCCGACAGAAGAAGATATGTGAATTGAAAAGGGGGCACCTGGTGCCCCCTGAACTTATTTGCGATTAATGGCGCGGTAGCCGATATCGCGGCGACAGAAGCTGCCCTGCCATGAGATCGGCTGTGTCAGCTCATAAGCCCGCTTTTGTGCCGCGGCCACATCGTCGCCCAGCGCGGTTACGCACAACACGCGGCCACCGTTTGTCAGCACCAGGTCCTCTTCCAGCCGTGTTCCGGCGTGGAATACCTTGCCGTCAGCCACTTCTTCCAGTGGCAGACCGTGAATCTGATCGCCCTGAGCGTAGTCACCCGGATAACCGCCCGCCGCCAGCACCACACCCAGCGCAGGGCGGGGATCCCATTGTGACGTTTTCTGATCCAGTTTACCGTCACAGGCGGCCAGGCAAAGATCGACCAGATCCGACTGCAGGCGCAGCATGATCGGCTGAGTCTCCGGATCGCCGAAGCGGCAGTTGAATTCGATCACTTTCGGCTGCCCGGTGTGATCGATCATCAGGCCGGCATAGAGAAAACCGGTATAGACGTTGCCTTCAGCCGCCATGCCGCGCACGGTCGGCCAGATAACCTGATCCATAACGCGCTGGTGGATCTCATCGGTGACAACCGGAGCCGGAGAGTAGGCACCCATTCCGCCGGTGTTCGGACCGGTATCGCCATCGCCCACGCGTTTGTGATCCTGGCTGGTGGCCATGGGCAGCACATGCTCGCCGTCCACCATCACGATGAAGCTGGCTTCTTCGCCATCCAGAAACTCTTCAATCACAATGCGGTGTCCGGCATCGCCAAAGGCGTTTCCGGCCAGCATATCCTGAACCGCATCCTCAGCTTCCTGCAGCGTCATCGCCACAATCACGCCTTTACCTGCGGCCAGGCCGTCGGCTTTGATGACGATAGGGGCGCCTTTCTCACGCAGATACGCGAGAGCGGGCTCAACCTCGGTGAAGTTCTGGTATTCCGCACTCGGGATCTGATGACGCGCCAGGAAATCCTTGGTGAAAGCTTTAGAGCCTTCCAGCTGCGCAGCAGCCTGAGTCGGACCAAAGATAGCCAGCCCGGCCTCACGGAAGGCATCCACGATGCCAATCACCAGCGGCGCTTCGGGGCCGACAATCGTCAGATCGATCTTTTCACGCCGGGCAAACTCAAGCAGGGCAGGGACATCAGTTGCACTAATCGCGACATTCTGCAGCGCAGGCTCTAATGCGGTGCCCGCGTTACCCGGTGCCACAAACACGGTTTCCGCCAGCGGCGACTGGACAGCTTTCCAGGCCAGAGCATGTTCACGTCCGCCATTGCCGATTACTAAAATTTTCATCTGTTTCTCTCCAGAACGATTAATGGCGGAAGTGACGCATGTCGGTGAAGATCATGGCAATGCCGTGCTCATCAGCCGCCGCAATCACCTCTTCATCGCGGATGGAGCCGCCAGGCTGGATGACGCAGCTCACGCCTGACGCGGCTGCCGCATCAATGCCATCACGGAACGGGAAGAAGGCATCCGACGCCATGGCTGATCCTTTTACTTCCAGCCCTTCATCGGCTGCTTTAATGCCGGCAATCTTAGCGGAATAGACACGGCTCATCTGTCCGGCACCGATACCGATGGTCATGTTGTCGCGTGCATAAACAATGGCGTTAGACTTAACGAACTTCGCTACTTTCCAGCAGAACAGCGCATCACGCAGCTCCTGTTCGGTTGGCTGACGTTTACTGACGACGCGCAGCTGGCTGGCATCAACCATGCCGAGATCGCGATCCTGTACCAGCAGACCCCCGTTGACGCGTTTGAAATCCAGTGCAGCAGTACGGTTTTGCCATTGGCCGCAGATCAGGACACGGACATTCTGCTTCGCGGCGGTAATTTTCAGCGCGGCCTCGGAAACCGCTGGCGCGATAATCACCTCAACAAACTGGCGGCTGATAATGGCCTGCGCAGTTGCTTCATCCAGCTCGCGGTTAAAGGCGATGATGCCGCCAAATGCGGAGGTCGGATCGGTCTGGTAAGCACGCTCATAGGCTGCCAGCAGAGAGTCACCGGTCGCTACGCCACAAGGGTTCGCATGTTTGACGATGACGCAGGCGGGTTCACTGAACTCTTTTACGCACTCCAGTGCAGCATCCGTGTCAGCAATGTTGTTATAGGAGAGCGCTTTGCCCTGAACCTGCCGGGCAGTCGCCACTGAAGCTTCAGTGATGTTCTCTTCTATATAGAAGGCAGCATCCTGATGGCTGTTTTCACCGTAGCGCATATCCTGCTTCTTAATGAAGTTCAGATTCAGGGTACGCGGGAAACGGCCAGCAGGCTGATTACGATCACCGTGATAGGCGGGTACCAGGCTGCCAAAGTAGTTAGCAATCATGCTGTCATACGCGGCGGTGTGTTCGAACGCTTTGATCGCCAGATCGAAACGGGTCTCAAGCGTCAGGCCATTTTCATGGGCATCCATTTCGGCAATGATCGCTTCGTAGTCGCCGCTGCTGACCACGATTGCCACATCTTTATGGTTCTTGGCAGCAGAGCGCACCATGGTCGGGCCACCGATGTCGATATTTTCCACTGCATCTTCCAGTGAACATCCTTCACGGGCGACGGTCTGTGCAAAGGGATAGAGGTTAACGACCACCATGTCGATTGGGCTGATGTCGTGCTGCGCCATAATGGCATCATCCTGGCCGCGACGACCTAAAATGCCGCCATGCACTTTGGGATGCAGGGTTTTGACGCGTCCATCCATCATTTCCGGGAAACCGGTGTAGTCAGAGACTTCTGTGACAGCCAGACCCGCATCCGCCAGCAGGCGAGCTGTTCCGCCTGTGGAGAGCAGTTCGACACCGCGACTTGAGAGCGCCTGAGCAAATTCGAGGATACCGGCTTTGTCAGAGACACTGAGCAATGCGCGGCGTACAGGACGAGTTTGTTGCATGGTGGTTTATCCCTTGGCTTTGTTTCGCGTATATAAGAGCGTTACATCAGGCTTTACAGCGGTTTTCTCTTCTCTATATAGGAAGAAAAAATCAAAAACCTCAGGTAACGCCCCGAAAAGGGGTGTCCGGAACTTCGCCCGGCATTGTAGCGAAAACGTTTGCGTGATGCTCGCCTAAATTTATCTGGCCCGACTAATGTGGATAACATTGTGTGTAACTGCGTATAACAGCCGCTTTTGCTGTGGAATGCAGCGAACGCTCTTTTTTATGCAATTTATGGGTTGCGCCTCTCAGACAACTCCCTATAATGCGCATCCATCAACACGGAACACCGGCAACGGAATGACAGGTTGAGAGGCG
>NZ_JAPCIL010000001.1:0-116336 GCF_025910075.1 Pantoea sp. RG18 | reverse complement strand
GGGTCTATACTTTCTGGCACATTCCCTGTCGCCAAGGAGTTTCAGATGGCTTATTGCGTTATTCCTCCCTATATCCTTCGCAAAATCATCGCGCACGGTTCCGGCCACCAGCAGGAGCAGGCGCGTCGCACCCTGACACATGTCCAGCACCTGATGGCGGAACACTGGCAAAAGCAACCGGTGGCAAAAACCGCGGCAGGCGGCCACGTGGATCGTGAAATTTATGATGCGCAAAGTCAGCAGACCTTGCCAGGTAAGCTGATTCGTCAGGAGGGCCAGCCCGGCAATGACGACGTGGCGGCTGAGGAAGCCTGGAACTATCTTGGCGTAACCTATGACTTCTTCTGGCAGGCTTATCAGCGTAACTCGCTGGATAATCAGGGGCTGAAATTGCTCGGTACCGTGCACTACGGTGACAAATACCAGAACGCCTTCTGGAACGGTCAGCAAATGGTATTTGGTGATGGTGACGGCGAAATCTTTAATCGCTTCACCATTGCGATTGACGTTGTGGCGCATGAACTGGCGCATGGCGTGACGGAAAATGAAGCCGGCTTGATCTACTTCGAGCAGGCTGGTGCACTGAACGAGTCACTGTCAGATGTGTTTGGCTCGCTGGTAAAACAGTTCAGTAAAAAACAGCGCGCCGATGAGGCGGACTGGATTATCGGCGAAGGCCTGCTGGCAAGCGGCATCAATGGGCGTGGTCTGCGCTCAATGTCTGAACCTGGTTCCGCCTATGATGACCCGATGCTGGGCAAAGATCCGCAACCGGCGCACATGGATCACTACGTGAAGACACGCGAAGATAATGGCGGGGTTCATATCAATTCCGGTATTCCTAACCGGGCTTTTTATCTGGCAGCAACAGCGCTGGGTGGTTATGCGTGGGAACAGGCGGGATATGCCTGGTACGACACGGTGTGTGACGACGAACTGCCACAGGATGCTGACTTTAAGACCTTTGCCCGCTTCACCGTTCAGCATGGTAAAAAACGGTTCAACGAATCGGTCGGCAGTGCCATTGAACAGGCGTGGAAGGAGGTTGGCGTGCTATGAGTGACCTGCCCGAACTCACTGATGACGCCACCATCATCGTCGCGCGTGAAGGCGGCATGGCCTTTATTCCGGGGCTACGCGCCGAACGACGCTTTATGCTGGGCGATCTGCCGCCGCCAGAAAGAGAGCGCGTCTGCCATGCGCTGCAGCAGGCGATGCCGCTGGGCGAACCGGAGGAGAAAGCCGCGCAGGTGGGCAGTGGCGACCAGCGCTATTTTCGCATCCAGATTCAGTATGCAACCCACCGCGAGGTTGGGACGATAGTGCTGTTGATTCCGGAACAGGTGGCGCCGCCTGAGTTGCAGGCGCTGTGGCGCGACGGCAAATAAGCAAAAAAAAAGGGCCGACAATGTCGGCCCTTTTCATTAAGTGTTGTTACTTGCTGTCTGGCAGTGCGTAAGCAATCACATAATCACCACGGTCCGGTGACTGACGTGCGCCACCTGCCGAGATCAGGATGTACTGCTTACCATCTTTCGGTGAGACGTAGCTCATCGGGCCACCCTGACTGCCCACCGGCAGACGTGCTTTCCACACCTCTTTACCGGTCGAAGAATCAAAGGCGCGCAGATAGTAATCCTGCGTACCCGCGATGAACACCAGGCCGCCCTGCGTGGCCAGCGTACCGCCCAGCGTTGGCATGCCAACCGGCATTTTCACGCGCATCTTGATACCGAATGGTCCGGTATCCTGCACCGTGCCGACCGGCACCTGCCAGACGATTTTCTGCGTTTTCATGTCAATCGCCGACAGCGTACCAAATGGCGGTTTCTGACATGGGATACCCAGCGGTGACATAAAGCGATTTTTATTCACAGCATATGGCGTGCCTTTCAGCGGAACGGCACCCATACCGGTGTTGATCGCTTCGCCGCCGTTGCTGCCACGCGCAATATTGCTGGTATCAGCCGGGATCATCTGAACCCACAGACCCAGACGCATATCATTGACGAACAACAGGTGGTTGTTCGGATCGACCGACATGCTGCCCCAGTTCATACCGCCCAGCGAACCCGGGAAGCTCAGAGACTTGTCGGTGTCCGGCACGGTGAACAGGCCATCATAGCGCATGGATTTGAAGCCAATGCGGCAGGCCAGCTGATCAAACGGCGTGGCACCCCACATGTCAGACTCTTTCAGCGTCTGGTTGCCAATCTGCGGCATCCCGGTCGAGTGTGGCTGCGTTTTAGTGTACTGCTCGTTCGGGATATGACCCTGCGGCATCGGCAGTTCTTCGACTTTGGTCAGCGGCTTGCCGGTCATACGGTCAAGTACGAAGATCATGCCGGTTTTGCCGCCAATCACTACCGCTGGTGTGGTAGTGCCATCTTTTTGCGGGAAGTCGATCAGGCTTGGCTGCATCGGCAAGTCAAAGTCCCACAGATCGTTATGCACGGTCTGATAAACCCACTTCTCTTTACCGGTCGTGGCATCCAGCGCCAGAACCGATGCGCCATATTTGTGATCCAGTTCAGTACGGTTCGCACCCCAGAGGTCAACCGACGAACTGCCCATTGGAATGAACACGGTGTTCATTGCCGGGTCGTAAGACATTGGCGCCCATGAGTTCGGCGTACTGCGGGTATAATCTTTACCCGGCATCAATATCGCATTCGGGTCAACATTGCCTGGGTCAAACGCCCAGCGCATCTGGCCGGTGATAACGTCAAAGCCACGCAATACGCCACCCGGCATATCCGTCTGCACGTTATCCGCTACGCGACCGCCGACCACCACAGTGGTGCCAGCCAGGGTTGGCGCTGAGGTCAGCTGATATTGCGGATCCGGTGCCTTGCCCATGCCCGCTTTGAGATCAACGATGCCGTGATCGCCAAAGTTTTCACAGAACTCACCGTTGTCAGCATTGATCGCAATAAGACGCGCGTCGATGGTGTTCATCAGAATACGACGCTGACAGCTGTCACCGGCTGGCAACACTGCGGCAGTCACAGGTGAAGACCCCGGCTTATCTGGCTGCTGCAGCGGTTTCGTGGCGTCAAAGTAAGCCAGACCACGGCAGCGCGGCCAGACTTCCGCTTTGGCATTGATTTCACGTTTCCAGATCTGCTTACCGCTGTTGGCTTCAACGGCGATGACGTTGTTGTGCGGTGTGCAGAGATAAAGGGTATTGCCAATCTGCAACGGTGTCTGCTGATCTTCTGCGCCGTTGCCGGTCGGGCTGACAGGGGTATCGCCGGTGCGGAAGGTCCAGGCCACCTGCAGATCTTTCACGTTGTCGCGGGTGATTTGATCCAGCGCCACAAAGCGGCTGCCCTGCGGGGTATTACCGTAGTTATCCCAGTCTTTCTGCTGTTTCGCTTTATCTACCGGGATCAGCGGCAGCTCTTCGCCCGTGCCTGCAACGGTAGGATGTGGCTGGAACATCTGCACCAGCGTAACAACCATACCTGCCGCCAGCAGCGCAGAGAACACATAAGAGGGTTTTGCCAGTGAGTGCTTACCTTCATGCTTACGCAGTGAAGGCCAGATCAGGAAGGCAAGCAGCATCAGTCCGGCAGGCACCATCAGGCGTGATACCAGCGGCCAGAACTCCAGGCCCGCGTCGAACAGCGACCAGATCAGGGTGCCGACAAAGACCAGCAGGAACAGAACCACTGCCGAGGATTTACGACGGAAGAACTGAATTGCGGAGAGTACAGTGACGATACCCGCAATTAAAAAGTACCCGCTGCCACCAAGTGCAACCAGTTTGCCGCCGCCAATTGCAAAAAACAGACCGGTGGCAAGTAGCACCAGTCCGAGCAGCACGGATGCTATTCCCAGCCCCTTTCCGGAGCGGGAGGATGTTTCAGCCATAATACTTACTCTCCTGAATAAACAGAGCACCCGGACAGATGCCATCCGGACGCCGGCGCGTTAAGACAGTCCGCGCCAGGCATCGCTCGGTTTCAAATCGAATATAAACAGACCCGCGTCCGTGAGATCGAGGGGCCGGAAGAACACGGATGTGGCTTGCCCCTCCCACGACGCGGCAGGATTGTACCACCTGGTACATTACAGAGTGAACATCCACAACTCATTTGTTACGGCGCAATAGCATTTTTGCTACAAAATGAGCCAGTCGTCGCTCTGAATTCTCAGACGTTTTAAGCGTAGCTGAAAGCGGCGTCAGTGACCTGGCGGCTGGAAAAGGACGCGCTTGCGGGAGATAAGGCCATGTCCGTTCCGGCAAAAATAGTCCACCGCGCCGCAGGCTTTGAGCACTTCAAGCGGCTGATGACACGCCGGACAGCAGGGTTGTGCGGGGTAATGCGTACCGCAGGTATTACAGATAAATTCACCGTCACTGAGCGACAGCGGTTGCTGACATTTTTCGCAAATAATAGTCACTATTTTCTCCCTGCTCCGGTTTATTCAGGGTAAAAAAAAGAGGGCCAGATGGCCCTCTATTCTTAACGCTTGTTCTTTTTCATATGCGCCAGCAGACGCTTACGTTTACGCTGCTGCGTTGGTGTCAGCAGGTTACGTTTGCCTTCATAAGGGTTATCACCCTCTTTGAACTGAATACGAATTGGCGTTCCCATCACGTTGAGTGATTTACGGAAATAGTTCATCAGGTAGCGTTTGTAAGAATCGGGCAGATCCTTAACCTGATTACCGTGGATTACCACGATAGGCGGGTTATAGCCCCCCGCGTGCGCGTATTTGAGCTTAACGCGACGACTGCGTACCAGCGGTGGCTGGTGATCGTCTGCCGCCATGTTCATGATACGGGTCAGCAGCGAGGTGTTTACACGCTTCGTCGAACAGTCATAGGCTTCAGTGATCGACTCAAACAGATTGCCGACGCCGCTGCCGTGCAGCGCAGAGATAAAGTGGATGCGGGCGAAGTCGATAAAGCCCAGACGGTAGTCCAGTGTCTCTTTCACTTCATCACGCACTTCCTGCGACAGGCCATCCCATTTGTTGACCACAATCACCAGCGAACGACCACTGTTGAGAATGAAGCCAAGCAGCGACAGATCCTGATCGGAAATACCGGCATGGGCATCAATCACCAGCATCACCACGTTGGCATCTTCAATCGCCTGCAGCGTCTTGATCACCGAGAATTTCTCTACAGTGTCAGAGATTTTGGCACGCTTACGCACGCCCGCCGTGTCGATCAGAACGTATTCACGTCCATCACGCTCCATCGGAATATAGATGCTGTCGCGGGTGGTGCCCGGCATATCGTAGACCACCACGCGGTCTTCACCGAGAATACGGTTGGTAAGCGTTGACTTACCTACGTTAGGACGGCCAACAATCGCCAGTTTGATCGGCAGGCCCGTCGGGTCGAAGTTTTCTTCTTCCTCGGCGGCTTCCTGCTCAGCAATCTCGTCAGCTTCAAGCGCAGCCCAGTATGCCTGGTTCTCTTCTTCTTCCGTGAGCTCGACCGTCTCAACTTTGTCCATCCATGGCAGCAGTGCCTCTTCTATCAGGCTGCTCACACCACGACCATGCGATGCCGCAATGGCGTGGATCTCGCCCAGGCCCAGTGAATAGAAGTCCACAACCGCCTGATCAGGATCCATCCCGTCAGTTTTGTTGGCCACCAGGAAAGTCGCTTTCTGGCGGGAACGGAGATGCTTAGCGATTTGCTGATCGGCGGCCATCATGCCCGCACGCGCATCGACCATAAACAGCACGACATCCGCTTCTTCAATCGCCAGCAGTGACTGCTCGGCCATCCGCGTTTCAACACCCTCTTCGGTGCCGTCGATACCACCGGTATCAATAACAATAAATTCGCGCCCTTCCACTTCGGCGCGACCATATTTGCGATCGCGAGTCAGTCCAGGAAAATCCGCTACCAGCGCATCACGTGTGCGGGTTAAGCGGTTAAATAGCGTAGATTTTCCCACATTGGGACGCCCAACCAGCGCGACCACAGGTACCATAACAAAATGCCTCAATAAATAATTAATCGCCCGAATGGCGTGATTATAACGGCTCTGGCCGTCAAGTTCAGGCTTAAGGCACAAAGAATACCATGCCTGACTAAAAACGAAACGGCCCCTGATTAAATCAGGAGCCGTCGGAACGGAGGATTTCACCTGCCAGACGTGTACCCGTTAACGGGTAATCGCATAAACCTCACCATCTTTCGACTGGATCAGCAGCTTATCGCTGGCGACCACCGGCTCGGTCTGGAAGCCTGAGCTATCCAGTTCCTGCTGCGCAACAAAACGACCATCCGTGGTGTTCAGCCAGTGCAGATAACCTTCGCTGTCGCCGACAACCAGATAGCCGTTGTAGAGCACCGGCGAAGTCAGGTTGCGATGCAGCAGATCGCTTTGACGCCAGATGGCGACACCGCCGTCAGCGTTAAGCGCAATCACACGATCGTCCTGATCGACCAGATAGATGCGGCCGGCATCCACAATCAGATCTTTCACACCGCCAATTTCGCGTTTCCACAAAATCTGGCCGGAACGCAGATCCAGTGCTGTCAGATTACCGTTATACGCCAGCGCGTAAACCACGCCATTGACGATAACCGGAGTGGTATCGACATCGTTCAGACGATCGATCTCAGTGGCACCGCTGACCTGAGAAATACGCTGCTGCCAGACCAGTTGTCCCTGGTTCAGCACCACGGCACTGACACGACCATTGTCGCCACCGACAATCGCGCCACCAAAAGCGACAGCCGGAGCAGATTCACCGCGCAGAGACAACGCTGGCATATCCAGGTTGACGCTCCACTTTACGGCACCGCTGCTCTGATCCAGGCCCTGCAACATGCCGTTGCTGGTATGAACCAGCACCAGACCATCGCTGACTACCGGACGTGACAGTGCTTCACCGGCGACTTTCGTCTGCCACGCCAGGCTACCATCACTGCTGTTGAGGGCATAAACCTGGCCGCGCTCGCTGCCCACATAGACCCGATCGCCATCAGCCGTCAGGCCACCTGATAACATGGCTGAGCGATTTTTAGAGAAGAAGCCGGTTTTCTCAGAGAGATCGACTTTCCATTTTTCTTTACCGTCTGCGGCATCGAGCGCTTTGACAATACCAAAGCGGTCGGCAGCATAAACCGTATTATCCTGCCAGGCAGGATGCAGATTTGAGTAGAAATCACCGACACCATCGCCTACCGAGGTGCTCCACACTTTCTGTGGCGTGAACTGATTTTCCACCTTCGGCAACGGGGCCATTTTTACTACATCTTCTTCGCCGCTAAACAGCGAACAACCGCTGAGCAAAGTGACTGAAATCAGTCCCGGCAGCAGGTATTTACGTAATTCCATGCGCTCTCTCTTGACTGGCTTAGCTTAAGTTATTCATCTTCATCTGCATCATTTGCTTCAATGCCGGAGAGGCGTCAGATTCAACCCCTTTACTCCAGGCATCGCGCGCGCCCTGCTTGTCGCCTTTGGTCAGCAGCGCTTCGCCGCGAATATCGGCCACAATGGCTGTCCAGCCATCACCCTTCACACCGTCAAGGGTTTTAAGCGCCGCATCCGCTTGATTCTGTTGCAGTTGAATGCGTGCCAGGCGCAGGTTAATCACCGCCTGCAGATTGGCATCTTTGGTATCTTTCAGTCCGTTTTGCAGCAGCGTCGCGGCTTTATCAAGCTGACCGGCGTCAACATACTGCTTCGCCAGATCCATCGCAGCCAGCGCACCGTAGGTGTTGCTGTTTTCACTGGCAAAACGGTTTACCGCTTCCAGCGTCTCCGGTTTGCCCGCCTGCATGGCGCTGGTGAGCTGCTGATACTGCGCTGATACTGTCTTCGCCGTATCGTCCTGATGACTGCTCCAGTAACGCCAGCCGCCCAGCGCAGCAATGCCGATCACTACGCCAATAGCTAACGCTTTGCCATTGTTGGCAAAAAAGTTGCGCAGCGCGTCGGTCTGCTCGTTCTCATTGCTATACACTTCCACGCAATCCCTCTCCTTTCTATGGTTGGTGCTGTGTCACGCTTACTGTAACAGCGAGCGCAAGACAGCAGCAGCCTCTGCCTGATCCAGCGTTTGCTGCTCGCCACGGCGCAGATCTTTAATCACGACCTGACCGGCTTTGACCTCGTCCTCGCCTAACACCAGTGCGACGCGAGCGCCCCACTTGTCAGCACGGGCAAACTGTTTCTTGAAGTTGCCGCCGCCAAAGTTGGTCATCAGCCTCAGTTCTGGCGCTTCATCACGCAATTTCTCAGCCAGCTGCATCGCAGCAGACTGCACGCCCTGACCTGAAGCGATAACATAGACATCCACATTGCTCGTCGGTTCAAATTCAGGATTAACCGCCTGAACCAGCAGCACCAGACGCTCCATGCCCATGGCAAAGCCAACGGCAGGTGTTGCGCGGCCACCGAGCTGCTCAACCAGGCCATCATAGCGACCGCCACCACATACCGTGCCCTGTGAACCCAGGCTATCGGTGACCCACTCAATCACGGTGCGATTGTAATAATCAAGACCGCGTACCAGACGCTGATTGACGGTGTAGCTGATCCCGGCGTCATCCAGCAGGGCACACAGGCCGCTGAAATGTTCACGTGATTCGTCATCAAGATAGTCGCCAAGCTGTGGCGCATCATTCAGTAACTGCTGAATATCGGGATTTTTAGTGTCGAGAACGCGCATCGGATTGGTGTACATGCGGCGTTTACAATCCTCATCCAGCACCTCTTTATGCTGTTCAAGGAAGGCGACCAGCGCGTCGCGGTAATGCGCGCGTGCTTCCAGCGAACCGATAGAGTTGAGTTCCAGACGAACGTGCTCAGAGATACCCAGGGCTTTCCACCAGCGGGCGTTCAGCATGATCAGTTCAGCATCGATGTCCGGTCCCTGCAGACCAAACACTTCCACGCCAATCTGGTAGAACTGACGATAGCGGCCTTTCTGCGGACGCTCATAGCGGAACATCGGGCCCATATACCACAGGCGCTGCTCCTGGTTGTAGAGTAAACCGTGTTCAATACCGGCTCGCACGCAACCTGCAGTGCCTTCCGGACGCAGCGTCAGGCTTTCACCGTTGCGGTCTTCGAAGGTATACATCTCTTTTTCAACCACGTCGGTGACTTCACCGATGGCGCGTTTAAACAGTGGGGTTTGCTCCACCAGCGGTAAGCGAATTTCGCTGTAACCGTAGCTCGCCAGCGTCTGCTTGAGAACGCCTTCAATCCGTTGCCAGAGGGCGGTATCCGCAGGCAGGTAGTCGTTCATCCCGCGAATCGCCTGAATATTCTTCGCCACGTTAGAATCTCTTAATGCAAAAAAACCTGTCCGGCATCATACCTTATGAGGATGAAACCGCACAGGTTCAGTCAAAAAAGTCACGCACGCAAACCGCGTACGCCATTATTTTTCCAGATGCTGCACATCAATACGGCGACTGGCATCCAGCATCGACGCTTTAGCACGAATGCGCGCTTCCAGCTGATCGATCATGTCATTGTTGTCGAGACGATCGCGCTGACGCACACCATCCTCGTAGAAACCACTCTTCTTGCTGCCGCCGGTCACGCCCAGCGTAGAGAGGGTCGCCTCGCCAGGTCCGTTGACCACGCAGCCGATAATGGAGACATCCATCGGGGTGATGAGGTCTTCCAGACGCTGCTCCAGCGCGTTGACCGTGCCGATAACATCGAACTCCTGACGTGAGCAGGTCGGACAAGCGATGAAGTTGATGCCACGAGAACGGATACGCAGTGACTTGAGGATATCGAAACCGACTTTGACTTCTTCTACCGGATCGGCGGCCAGCGAGATACGCAGCGTATCGCCGATCCCTTCTGACAGCAGCAGACCCAGTCCAATCGCCGATTTCACTGCGCCAGCCCGCGCGCCGCCCGCTTCGGTGATACCGAGATGCAGTGGCTGTTCAATCTGTTTCGCCAGCAGACGATAAGATTCAACCGCGAGGAAAACGTCAGAGGCTTTAACGCTGACTTTGAATTGATCGAAGTTAAGACGGTCGAGATGATCGACATGGCGCATGGCAGATTCCAGCAACGCCTGCGGCGTCGGCTCGCCATACTTTTCCTGCAGATCTTTCTCCAGCGAACCGGCGTTCACGCCGATTCGAATCGGAATATTGTTGTCGCGCGCGCAGTCGACCACCATACGGATGCGCTCATTGTTCCCGATGTTACCGGGATTGATGCGCAGGCAGTCGACGCCATACTCGGCGACTTTCAGGGCGATGCGGTAGTCAAAATGAATATCTGCAACCAGCGGGACGTTTACCTGCTGTTTGATCAGCCTGAATGCTTCTGCGGCATCCATGGTAGGCACCGAGATACGAACGATGTCGACACCGACTCGCTCAAGGGCTTTGATCTGATTTACCGTCGCCTCCACGTCAGTGGTGCGGGTGTTGGTCATCGACTGGACAGCGATGGGTGCGCCGTCACCGACCGGCACCTTGCCGACGTAAATGCGTTTGGATTTACGACGGATAATGGGTGCTTCGTTATGCATATTTCTTCTCCACAATTGCCCGGTACGCGATACGCTGTTATTGCGCACCCAACGTCAGGCGAGCAACCTGGTTATTACGGATAAAACGACTTAAATCAACGGTCTGATTCTGATATTGCACCTGAACAGCGGAAGGCGCGCCAATTTTCAGACGATACGGAGGCGTTCCTGCGAGGCTGAGTTTACCACCACTGCGCTGAATGCCGCTGAACAGTTTTTTGCCGGTGGCATCGCTCACTTCCAGCCAGCAGTCGGCGTTAAAAGTCATCACCACCGCATTAGGGTCAGCAGCCGGTTCACTGACCGCCGCTGCACCTACTGGCATCTGAGGTGCCGTGCTGGTATTGGTATTCGTGTTCGCGGCCGCAGGTGCAGCCGCTGAGTTGTCCACGGGCGCCTGGCTCGGCGAAACCACGGCATTGCTGGTGGTATCCGGCTGTGCGGTGGTCGCGCTATTGCTGCCAGTGGCGGCCGGAGCCGCACTCGCTGGCGCACTGGCTGCGCTGTTGTCACTGGTGGTATTGCTTTCGTCAGGCGCGGCAGGTGCCGCGCTGTCACCACTGGATTCACCCAGCGGAATCGACTGGCCGCTATCACCGCTGCTGCTGTTCTGATCGGTCATCGGCACCAGATCATCCTGCGACTCTTTATGATTCTGCCACCACCAGGCACCGGTCAGCCCCACCACCACAAACACCACCAGCCAGGTGAAAATCATCAACCAGCCGTCGCGTTTCTTGCGGCGTTTGCCCAGCGAGAAACTTTGCATCGGCTCGATCTTTGAAGCCCGAATCGGTGTCTGTTTCGCCATCATCGGCAGCAGTTCCTCTTCAGGAATGTGCACCAGACGCGCGTAGGAGCGAATGTATCCGCGCAGGAACGTGGAGGCCAGATCGGCAGGCGATTTGTCTTCCTCGATATCACGCACGGTAGAAAGTTTCAGGCACAGGCGTTCAGCGACGTTCTGCTGCGTCAGCCCCATCTGCTCACGGGCCAGACGCAGGCGTTCACCTGTTGAATGTAATGCAGAGTTTTCTTGAGTGGCTTCAGTATTCATTAGCTAAATAACGCTGGTACTGTATCGATTGCGGAAAACGTCGCGCTAACTGGTCGCCATAACGTGAAACGTCAGCGGCATCTCCCTGTAGCGCGGCGAAACGTAAGTGTAACGCCAGACTTCGTGCCGTTGCGGGCAGCTGTTGCTGGTAAATATCAAGCAAAACCTGCACCTTCGCCAGATGGTTATCTGCCAACTGCTTTTCAGCTTCCGACAGCAGCGAATCAGCTTTGCGTCTGTCAGCCTCAATGGCCTGGCGTAGTGTCCTGCGGGCAGCGGCAATATCGCCAGCCTGCAGATAACAAAACCCTGCCAGTTCAAGCGCGTCATTGCGTGCATCAAACTGCGGTGCTGCGCTTGCCCGACTAAACTGTTGATGCGCTTCGCCATACTGCCTTAAAGCGCAGAGAAACGCACCGTAATTGTTAGCAACAAAACCATTATCCGGGGCCTGCTGCTGTGCCAGTATAAACCGTGCCTGCGCCGCTGTCTGATTACCCTGCTTCTGCGCCAGTCGAGCCAGCGCAAGCGAGACCCGGTAATCCTCTGGCGCGGCGGCCTGTGCCCGCAGAAAGTTTCGCTCAGCTGCGGCATAGTCGCCACCCGCCAGATAGTGCATCCCTAACTGCAGACGCACCTCTTCTGCTCCGGGTTCGTGATGCTGGCTGACACACCCGCTTACAACAAACAGCGCCAGTAAAACTGCAGGTAATCCGTTACGCATAATCGTTTCCATCCGCTTGACGTTGACAGGCTGCAGCCTGCCACGCGTCATCACTTCAGGAAACGCTCTGAGTCACTCTTCTAGAGAGCCTTCACAGAGATGGCTTCACCCGCCATTTTTTTACGCATCGTACGCTTGGTACGGTCGATCACCTCACCGGCTAACTGACCACAGGCGGCATCGATATCGTCGCCACGGGTTTTACGCACGATGGTCGTAAAACCATAGTCCATCAGGACTTTGGAGAAACGATCGATGCGGCTGTTGGAGCTACGGCCATAAGGCGCGCCCGGGAAGGGGTTCCAGGGGATCAGGTTGATTTTACACGGTGTTTCTTTCAGTAATGCGGCGAGTTCATGCGCATCATCTGTGCTGTCATTGACGTGATCCAGCAACACATACTCAATGGTCACGCGTCCCTGATTGGCGTTGGATTTGCCAATGTAGCGTTTCACCGCCGCCAGGAAGGTTTCGATATTGTACTTTTTGTTGATCGGGACAATATCATCACGCAGCTTATCGTTAGGCGCGTGCAGGGAAATCGCCAGCGCGACGTCGATCATATCGCCCAGTTTATCCAGCGCAGGCACCACACCCGAAGTGGAGAGGGTCACGCGACGCTTCGACAGACCAAAACCGAAGTCATCCAGCATGATCTCCATCGCCGGGACCACGTTATTGAGGTTGAGCAGCGGCTCGCCCATGCCCATCATCACCACGTTGGTGATAGGACGCTGGCCGGTGATTTTCGCTGCGCCGACAATTTTTGCCGCGCGCCACACCTGACCAATAATTTCTGACACCCGCAGGTTACGGTTAAAGCCCTGCTGTGCGGTCGAACAGAATTTACACTCCAGCGCACAACCCACCTGTGAAGAGACACAGAGCGTGGCGCGGTCCCCTTCCGGGATATAGACCGTTTCCACCAGCTGGTCGCCCACGCGAATGGCCCATTTGATGGTGCCGTCGGTAGAGCGCATCTCTTCTGCCACTTCTGGCGCACGGATCTCCGTCAGCTCCATCAGCCGGTTACGCAGCTTTTTGTTGATGTCGGTCATCTGCTCGAAGTCATCGCAGCAGTAGTGATAAATCCACTTCATGACCTGATCGGCGCGGAAAGGCTTTTCGCCCAGCGACAGGAAGAATTCGCGCATCTGCTGACGGTTGAGATCCAGCAGGTTTATTTTCTGGCTTTTGGGGGAGACGACAATAGGGGATGCTGACGCGGACGTCACAATCTGTTCGGACATAATATTCTCTGGCCTCGTTGTTACACGTTATGGCGCTGTTCAGGGATAGGTGAAAAAAATTGCGCCTTCATTAAGCTGAGTCAATGAAGGCGCAATATTGTACAACATCTGCAGCCTGATAACAGGCGGGAGTGACCTCCCCTACGCAGATTTTTGTAAAGCCGACGTAACGTTTATCGCCAGGCGATTAACGGGTACGTGGGCAGATTTCGTTTTCGCCAAAGAAATAAGCGATTTCGCGGGCAGCGGATTCAGCAGAATCTGAACCGTGCGTGGCGTTTTCGGTGAAGCTGTCAGCGTAGTCAGCACGCAGTGTGCCAGCCAGTGCGTTTGCCGGGTTAGTGGCACCCATCAGGTCACGGTGACGCTGAACGGCATTTTCACCTTCCAGCACGGAAACAACAACCGGGCCAGAGGTCATGAATTCAACCAGACCATCGAAGAATGGCTTGCCCTGGTGCTCAGCGTAAAAACCTTCAGCCTGCTCTTTGCTCAGCTGCAGCATTTTTGCGCCAACGATTTTGAAGCCAGCGCTTTCAAAACGGTTGTAGATAGCACCAATCACATTTTTAGCGACGGCGTTTGGCTTGATGATAGAAAAAGTACGTTCGATTGCCATGATGACCTCTGTCTTGACGTTCTGAAGAAACCGGTGGCGTCCGCCCCGGTTAAGAAACGGCGCCGATTATAGGGGCTGAGTCCGGCATTGCCTATCAGAGATCCCTAATTTGATGAAAAATCTTGATCTGAGTCGAAGCAGACGCGCCATAGTTATGATTTAGCGCAAAAAATCGTCAGCCCCGGCTGAAGGTGACCGAGACAAGTTGCCCCTCTTCATCCATCACCACCAGCTGATACTCGCCCGGATGATCGAGCTGCAGCGACAGGCTGTCTGCGGCGTTCTGCGTCATCAGAGGCTCACCATTCAGGAACCACCAGCGCTGCGCGCCCTGCCCTCCCTGCACCGCGACCGGCATTGTCAGCGCGCTCCTGCCCGGCAGCGGTCTGACAATTTGCCCCTCAATCACGCCGGTAACGATCAGCGGAGCGCTGCTGCCCTGCTGTAACGGCGGACACCGGGCATCGACAGGGGGCAGGCGTTGCGCCCGCCGCTCCTGAGGCGGCAGCCAGGCTTCCAGCGGCAGCGGCCAGACCAGCCGTTCATGGCGGGTGGCGTCGGGGCAGTCTGCTGCGACGCGCAGTCCCTGCGCATTCTGCCAGTAGCCCAGGCGTAATCCGCTGAGGCTCTCCTGACCGGGAGCCAGCAATGTAGGCGGCAGCGTGTCGGCGGCAACCCAGCTTTGCCGCCGCTGGCGACAGTTTTCGTCTCCGGCGGGCAACGGCTGACCGCCAGGCCAGCAAATGGTCGCCACCGTCACCGAGGCCGGCCGCGGATCGCCCGGAACGTCACGTCTGCCAAGGCGACTCATCAGCAGGCTGTTGATCTGATTCATGACGGGCACGGCAGAGGCAAAACCAAACTGCCCGGCAACCGGCGTCGCATCCGGTCTTCCGACCCAGACGCCAATCAGATAACGGGGATTGATCCCCACCGACCAGGCGTCGCGGTAGCCATAACTGGTGCCGGTTTTCCAGGCCAGTGGCACCACATCGGGTACGCTGCCATTGCCCGCGGGCTGCGCTTCCCCGGCCAGGATACGCCGGATGATCCACGCCGACTCAGGCGAAAGCAGCGGCCGCTGCTGTAAGGGTTGATCGGGCATCCAGCGCAGCTGGCCGGCGTTGCCGTGGCGGGCAAAGGCGCTGTAGGCTGCCACGATCTCATCCATGCGCGCTCCGGTGCCGCCGAGAATCAGCGAAAGATTAGGTTCAGCGCCGGGGGGAAAACGTAAGTTGAGACCGACATTGCGCAGGCGCGCTGCTACGTTTTTCGGTCCCAGCGCCTCCAGAAGCTGCACCGCAGGCAGATTCAGCGACCGCACCAGTGCGTCACTGGCGCTGACCGGCCCGTGAAATCCGGTATCGAAGTTGCCTGGCCGGTAATCACCAAAGCGACGCGGCACATCCTGCAGCAGTGATTCAGCATGAATCAGCCCCTCATCCAGCGCCATGCCGTAAATAAAGGGTTTTAACACCGAGCCTGGCGAACGCACGCTGGCGATCATATCTACATGGCCAAAACGGCTGTCATCGGTAAAGTCAGCCGAGCCGACGTAGCCGCGAACCGCCATGGTGGTGTGATCCACCACCAGCATCGCCAGCGAGGTGCGTGGTGGAAGCTGATTTTTAACATTCAGCGCCAGGCTTTCCAGTTCGCGCTGCAGTGAGGGGTCAAGTGTAGAGACAATCTTATCGCTGTGGCTGATCGACAGCAGCCGCCGGGCCAGCAGCGGCGCCATCTGTGGCATCTGGCGCGGCGGCAGCCACACCGGCTCCTGGCGGATTTCCGCCACCTGTTCAGCGGACCAGATGCGGTATTCCGCCAGCCGATCCAGCACTTTGTTGCGTGCGGCTTCTGCCCGCTCCGGCCAGCGATCGGGTCGCAGACGGCTGGGTGCCTGCGGCAAAACGGCCAGCAGCGCCGCCTCGCCCGGCGTCAGCTGTGACGGGGCTTTTCCCAGCCAGCTCCAGCTGGCCGCGCCCACCCCTTCCAGCGTGCCGCCAAAGGGCGCACGGTTAAGATAGAGCGTCAGGATGTCACGTTTGGAAAGATGCCACTCCAGCTGCAGCGCCCGCCACGCCTGAATCAGCTTGCCGCGCAGCGTCCGGGGTTGCGGGTCGATAAGGCGTGCCACCTGCATGGTCAGCGTGCTGCCTCCGGAAATCACGCTCTGATGGCGCAGATCCTGCCAGGCGGCACGCAGCAGAGCCAGGGGATTGATGCCGGGATGATACCAGAACCAGCGATCTTCGTAGGTCAGCAGCGCCTGCAGATAGGCCGGAGCCACCTCCTCTGGCGTGACCGGATAGCGCCAGATCCCCTTGCTGTCTGCAAAGCGCCACAATGGTGTACCGTCGCTGGCAACAATCACCCGCGCAGGTTGCACCTGTTTAAGCGGCAATGGGAAAAGCCGATCCAGCCCCCATGTCGCCAGCCACAGCGCCAGAAAAAAAAGCGGCAGCGCGAGCCACCACTTTTTGATGCTGCTGACGTTTACCACGCGTCGCGTCACTTACTGAATATGCAGCTGCGACGGCGTGCTGCCGGTGGCGCGCCACTCCGGCACATACATCGACTCGACCTGCGGTGGTGGCATCAGATAGCGACCCGGTGTGACCGCCCGCGCCAGGTAGACCAGCGTCGCGGGACGATAAGTATCCACCGCCAGTGCCGCCACAAAGCGATCGTCACGGAACTCAATGTGTCTGATGTCTGCCTGCTGCATGTCACCCATGCTCTCCTTCAGCGCATCCGCACTGTCGCCGAGGCTGGCGCTGCTGTCAGCCAGGTTCTGGTTTTCCAGCTCCAGACCGGCAGGCAGCAGATCCACCACCAGCGCATCGGTGATGCTGCGCTTCGACGAAACGGTCAGACGCACCACCAGCAACTCGCCGCTGCGCAGATTGCTGAGATCGGCGGCTTTGCCATCCAGCGTAAAGTATTCACGTTTTATCCCGAGCACATTGCTCTCCGGCTGTGGCGCGGCCAGCGGATAACCGGTGACATCCAGACGACCATACAGCGGCGCACTGCCCGGATTACTGATGGCTAAGCCCTGCAACAGTCGTTCAGCCCCCAGCCCTTTATTCAGTGGCGCATCACCCTGCAGAGGCTGTGCATTGCCCGACAGTTGCGCCTGCCAGCTTCCGCCCTGCGCACGCTGCAGCGTATGCGCCGCTAAATAGAGCGCGTTATTCTCCTGAGTCGAGAACCAGCGCTTGCCGTTGACCTCTTTTGACAGCGACAGCAGCAGACTATTCTGTAGATCGGGCTGCAGCTTATTCTCTGCTAACAGGGATATCATCATCCCCTCATCGCGCACCGTGCTGCCATAGTCGCCATACCACTCTTTATCTGAGCGCGTCAGACTGGCACCCTGCATGATCGCAAGCGATGCGCGCTGCCCGTCACCCATCAGCTTCAGCGCCACGCCAAGCTGCATCAGCGCCAGACCGGAGCGGGCCTTCTCACGCTTTTCATACAATGCGCGCAGCGCCCCCAGCGGCGCACGCTGCTGACGCGCCAGCACCAGTCCGGCGTAAGCCTGCACGCTGAACTGCAGCGCGGCGTTGTTATCACTGCCGCCGCCGCTGATCTGCGCGGGATCCTGCAGATAGCGCAGCAGCCGTGCGTTAGCGCGGTCAACTACATTATCCGGCAGCGCATAGCCCGCCTCGCTGGCGCGAAGCAGGAAATCGGTCACGTAAGGCGTCAGCCAGAACTCCTCCTCACTCTGCTTGTCCCACAGCCCGAAGCTACCGTTGGCCCGCTGCATGCCCGCCAGACGGGCAATGCCGGTGTCGACGGCGGCCCGGCGCGCCTCATCACTGCTGGTTTTTATCCCCATCGCGGTCAGCTCGGCATGGCTGGTGTAGAGCGACGGCCAGAGGCCGCTGGTGGTCTGTTCCAGACAGCCGTAGGGATAGGCGTAAAGCGCACTGATATAGCTGGCGATATTGAGCGGCGGACGATTGCTCAGCGTCAGCTGTCCACTCAGGGTCTGAGCATCCAGGCCGGTAAACGCGGCTGCCGCGACCTGCCAGGGCTGATCGGAATTGATGACGGCATCGAAATTCAGCGTCCGGGCCGGATAAGGTGGTCTGACGCCGATTTTCCACTGCTGTTTGCTGGGCTTCACCTGCTCGCCCGGCAGG
Organism: Pantoea sp. RG18; assembly: GCF_025910075.1. Lineage (NCBI taxonomy): Bacteria > Pseudomonadati > Pseudomonadota > Gammaproteobacteria > Enterobacterales > Erwiniaceae > Pantoea > Pantoea sp. RG18. Next base: position 98,032 of record NZ_JAPCIL010000001.1, on the reverse strand, counting down.
TTCAGACCGGAAATCTGCACGGCAACCTCGCCATCACCAAAGCCGGTTTTCGCCATGACCGGAATCTGAAGTGTGGTACGCGCGCCTTTGGCCAGCGTCACACTCTGGCTGGCAGCCCCGGCCAGATCCACTAAGCCACTGCTGCTCAGATCCACCTTCAGGGTTTGCGGCAGATCGGTCAGGTTAGTGAGATCCAGCGCCAGTGAGGCTGTATCGCCGCTGGCAAGGAAGCGCGGGGTGGCCAGTTCGCTGATCAGCGGCGCCGCGACCACCAGTTTGCGCTCTGCCGCGCCGAAGCTGTCGTCGCTCCAGGCCTGAGTCATCAGCCGCAGTTCGCCGTTAAAGGCCGGGATCGGCAGCGTAATCGATCCGTTGCCCTCTTTATCCAGTGTGACTGCCTGTAACTGCTGCGCCACGATATTGACGTGCGTCACCGGCTTTTTGCCGCCGCGCGTCATCGATTCATCCTCGCCATCACCACCAAAACGCAGCGCCGCGAGCCGGCCACCGCCTTCGATCAGCTGGCCAAAGACGTCGTACTGATCGACGTTGTAGCGTTTACGGCCAAAGAAAGCCTGCCACGGATCGGGCGTTTTAAAATCCGTCACGCTCAGAACGCCGCTGTCCACCGCTGACAGCAGTACATTCACTTTTTCAGGCAGCGGGCCGCCATCACGACTGGCGTGGACTTTTACCGTCAGGCGTTGCTCAGGACGGATTTTATCGGGCGCATCCAGCGTCAGATTTAAGCGGCGCGCCTCCGTCGCCATCGGCAGATGCAACAGCCCCACCGCGCGTTTTGGCGTTGCGCCACTGACCTTATCGCCGTCACGCACCACGATGGCGCTGAAGTAGAGATCGTGACGCTGCCAGCTCTCAGCAACAGGGACATCCACCGTTGTGCCGCCCTTTGGTACGGTCAGTGGCTGCCACCAGAGCGTGCCGCTGCTCGACTCCACCATCAGGTAACCTTTACCGGCCGCCGGTGACTCAACCTGCAGATGCACGGTATCGCCCGGCTGGTAAGCCGCTTTATCCAGCTTCAGTCTGACCTGATCCGGGCGCAATGCACCCGTGCCGTTGGTGTTATCCTGCCAGTCATAACCCGCCTGGAACCGGACGCTGCTGACGATCTTCTCGCCCGCCTGCACTTCCAGCCGGTAGTGGCCCCACTCGACCGGGAAGCTGACTTTGGTGCTGCCATCAGCCGGGACAGAGATGGCGCGTTCATCTTCCTGCAGATCCTTGTCGCTATACTGCGACTGCCAGCCTTCGCTGTCAGAGAAGCTCCAGTAGTAATCATGGCGTTCACGGATCAGGCGAACATCCAGCTTCTCTGCCGCCAGTTTTTTGCCCTGACTGTTGGCATAGACAATGTCGAATTCGGCCAGGCTCTGTTCCGGCACGGTCGGCTCATCGTGATAGCTGTCACTGCGGTAGTCATAAACCGCCTTGTTACCAAACAGCGGCCGGATACCCGGCAGCGCTTCAGCGGGCCAGATGGCCTGGGTGGCACGACGGGTGACCGGACGTCCGCCGGTTTCCAGCAGGCTGGCCTGCAGGATCAGATTGAGCGGAGAGTGGAGCTGATCCCACTGATTTTCTACCGTGAGTTGTGCTTTACCGCTGGCATCGAGCTTGAGATCCACCTCATCCAGCGTCCGCTTTAACCCCTCTTCGGTGATGTCACCAAACTGGTAGCCTGGCAGTGCAGTCACCGCCTCGCGTGCCGGTCGCAGATAGAGTTGACCCTGTAGCGTGTTACCTGCTGCCGGGGCGCCATAGAGATAGCGCCCCTCAATACCGAACTCAACACTGGCATCAGCGGCCTGTGGCTGAGGGTCATTTTTCAGGGTTAACGCCATACGCTCCGGCAGAAAATCTTCGACGTGAAACTTCCACTCTCGCTTGAGGTTATCGCCGGTATTCAGTCGCAACATCCAGTCGCCGGTCATGGCCGATGCGGACAGCGCCAGTCGCTGCTGGTAGAATCCCGCTTCAGGCTGCCAGACAAAAGTCCGCATCACCTGGCCATCGGGCTGCACCAGCTCCGCTTTGATCGGCTGCGCGGGCAAGGGGTGTCCGTCGGCATCGCGAAGCAGCGCATTCACGATGACCGTTTCGCCAGGACGATAGATATCGCGCGGACCAAAAACAAACAGCTGTTTGTCATAGCCCTGCGGCCCCGCGACCGGGAATTCAGCGAGATCCAGCGCCGGACGCGCCAGGTCGATCATTGAGGTCTGTTCTCCCTGAATTGCCAGCAGGAGCTTGCCTTTTTCATCCGCCTTGAGGCTCAGATGACCGGTACTGTCACTGGTTCCGCTTTGCAGCACCTGCCCCTTCTCATCCAGTAACCTGACGCTGACCCCGGAAAGCGGCTGACCGTCTGCCAGACTCTGGGCGAACAGTTCAAACCGGGTCGGGAAGCGATGCAGTGACAGGCCAATATCGCTGAGGGTGAAAAGCGTGGCGGGCTGGCTGTAGCGATAAGTACCGGCCTGCTTCATCACCGCCAGATAGACGCCCGGCTGCTGAAGTGCGGTAATGTCACGCATCGGCAGCTGCAATTTTTCACGCGTGTTACGCGCCGGGTTGAGCTCAAAGCGTCCGCTATAGACCAGCTGGCTGCTTTTCAGCAGCTCCTGCGACTGCCAGCTTGAGAGGTTGTTGCCGTAATTCCACTGCGAGAGAAATTCCGCCAGGCCGGCATTCTTTATCCGGAAGAAATCGACATCGACCTGGTCAACATTCAGCGCCAGCACCGGCAGTCCCTGCGTGATACGCAGCGGCAGCAGTGAACCGCGAATGGCAAAGCCCACCATCGGCTGGATATCACGGGTGGCGATTTTCTGACTGTAATCGGCGGCAAGCGTCTCTCCGCTGGCCGCGCGCAGTCCCGCATCCACCGTGACGGTGAAGTGACGTGACGGCTCGGGATGGCGGAAGCGCAACGTTTTGCGGTTAGCGGAAAGCTCCCAGCCGCCATCCACCCGGCCCTGTTTATCGTCGGTCAGCCTGACTTTTTGCGCGATATCCTGTTTATCATCAAGCGGCTGACTGAAGGTTAAGACCAGCGCAGCGGCATTATCGATCTGCAGTTCCGAGAGATCGATAATCGTCAGCGGTTTGCTGACCTGGGAGGTTGCGGGTGCTTCTGCCGCCTGGAGAGGCAAAACAGGTAACAGGGTCGCTGACAGCAGCGAACCACCGATCAGCATGCTGAGCAGCAGCCGGGTATTGCGTTTCTTCATGGTAGTTCCTTCACCGGGACGCAGGGAGTGTCGTTTGATTACGCAGCGCAATTTCATATCAATGCTCGCATTTAATCAACGCTTCTCTTGAGATGGTGCGCACATTCCCTGACACTGGTATGACAGATTGCTGAGATGAGGTTATTATGACGACGCCACTGTTTGTGTCCGCCGACTGGTTACAAGAGCACTACAACGATGAGCGGCTTCAGGTGCTGGATGCACGGTTGTTGCCACCCGGGATGGAAGCGGTTCGCGATATCCAGGCCGAATATCTGGCGGGTCATTTACCCGACGCCCCTTACTTCGATATTGAAGCGCTTTCCGATCACACCAGCCCTTACCCCCATATGCTGCCCCGCGCCGAAAGTTTTGCCGTCGCGATGCGTGAACTGGGTGTCAGCAGTGATAAGCACCTAGTGGTGTATGACGAGGGTAATCTCTTTTCTGCGCCACGCGCCTGGTGGATGCTGAAAACCTTTGGTGTGGCTCAGGTGTCGATTCTGGCCGGGGGCTTGCAGGGCTGGAAAGAAGCCGGTTTTGCGCTGGCAACCGGCGAAGTGAATCTGCCGGAAGGTGAGTTTGAGGCCCACGCAGATGAAAGCCGGGTGAAGCGCCTGACGGACGTACTGCTGATCAGCCATGAAGGCGGCGCACAGATTATTGATGCGCGTCCTGCCAATCGCTTTAACGCCGAAGTGGATGAACCACGTCCCGGATTGCATCGTGGCCATATTCCCAACAGCCTGAACGTGCCGTGGAACAGCCTGGTTGAACAGGGAAAACTCAAGCCGGAGGCGGAACTTCAGACGCTGTTTGCCGATGCGGGCGTCGATATTACCCAACCGGTGGTCGCCAGCTGTGGCTCAGGCGTGACGGCGGTGGTGGTGATTCTGGCGCTGACGGCGCTGGGCGCACGGGATGTCACGCTGTATGACGGATCCTGGGGCGAATGGGGCAGTCGCGACGACTTACCTATCGCGAAATAAAAAACAGGCGGCCCATGAGCCGCCTGTTTACTTTGTTGTCTCAGATAATCCGCTCACTTCCCTTGAAGTCGCGCAGGAAACTGCCCCAGCGACGCTCATAGAATGGCGTGATATGGGCGGTAAAGAAGTGGCTGATGCCGCGATCGTTCAGCGTCACCTCACAGATATCAACCGGCGCATCGTCCGGCAGCGTATCGGTTGCCACGCTGCCCGCCGCCTGAATGATCGTCTCAATATTGCTGTCCGCTTCAATGCCAATCAGCAGATTGGGCGCTTCGTCAGCCCGCTCACGGATACTGGCGATAAACGCGCGACGCACCTGCTTATGCTTGCTGAAGAGCTGAGTCAGTGAGTCGATCATCTGCGCAGGGGGTTCAGCCACCTCAGACAGCAATAGTGACTGTCCGCCTTCCAGAACGGTTTGCTGACTTAGAGCACTGCCCTCTTCAGCCAGCAGATGGGTGATCTCGGCCGCAGTAAACTCTTTACCGGAAGGCAGTTTGGGATTGAGAAACAGCGTCTCGCCACGTGTAATCTCAAACAGCGTCCGTACCGGCAGACGCAGCCAGGACTGCTCACCGCTCACCGCTTCACTCATCGCCTCTTCTGACGTGAAAAAAGGAATGATGCTGCTGCCATCCTCTTTTTCCCAGTGCTGCAGATCAACGGGCGTGCTGGCATCAAGCTGTTGCGTGGTGCTTTCACCTGGCACCCAGGCATCAGATTCCAGCAGCAGCTGAAAAAACTCGGGCCGATGGGCAGGCTCAGTGGCCGCCAGCTTCAGCACCTCTTCAAGACGATTCATAGTTTCCCTCTGAACAGCGGCGGCATCAGCCACCGCTGAGATCGGCTTATTTCAGTAACAGATTGGCGAGGGTACGCACGCCAAGACCTGTTGCACCCGCCGCCCACTGGTCAACTGCGCCTTTGCGATAGGTCGCGGAGCAGTCGATGTGCAGCCAGCCCTGCTGATAGTTACTGACGAAGTGTGACAGGAACGCTGCCGCGCTACTGGCACCCGCCGCATGTGACGGGCTGGCGATATTATTGAGATCGGCGAAGTTAGACGGCAGATGGCTGCGATGGAATTCGGCCAGCGGCAGACGCCAGAAAGGTTCGTTCTCACTCACCGCGCTGCCCATCAGCGACTGTGCCATCACATCATCAAAGGTAAACAGCGCATGGTAATCGTTGCCCAGCGCCGTCTTGGCCGCACCGGTCAGCGTCGCAGCATCGATGATCATCGTCGGGTTCTGCTCGCTGGCGTCGATTAAACCGTCGGCCAAGACCAGACGCCCTTCCGCATCGGTGTTCATCACTTCCACCGATTTACCGTTGCGATAGCGAATAATGTCGCCCAGTTTAAAGGCATTGCTGCTGACCATGTTATCGGCACAGCAGAGGTAGAGTTTGACGCGCTTGTTAAGACCGCGCGAAATCGCCATGGCCAGCGCGCCGGTGACGGTCGCCGCGCCGCCCATGTCAGATTTCATTGAGTCCATGAAGCTGCTCTGCTTCAGGCTGTAGCCACCGGTATCAAAGGTGATGCCTTTACCGACCAGACAGGCGTAGACCGGGGCATCGTCGTCGCCGGTCGGGTTGTAATCGAGTGCCAGAAATACCGGCGGACGATTTGAACCGCGTCCAACAGTGTGCAGGCCCATATACCCCTGTACCCGCAGATCGTCGCCTTTGGTGATGCGATAGCTGACGGCGCTTCCGCCCACTTCACTGATCAGATCGACTGCATTGTGCGCCAGCTGTTCCGGCCCCAGATCTTCCGCGGGCAGGTTAATAACGTTGCGAACCCAGTCGATAATTTTCAGACGGCGATCAAACTCCGCCTGCTCATGTTCGCCCAGCGCCGGCCACTCAACCTGACGCTGGCCTTTCGGACCACGGAAGCCCTGCCAGAATGCCCAGCACTGCTCAAGGTGCCAGCCTTCGCCGGTCAGCGCCACATGGCGGATCCCCTGGCTGTCGATTTTGTGAGCCGCACGCTGAATGATATTCAGCGCATCCGCGCCGGTCAGATGCAGTATCATGCCGCTGTCGTTGCTGCTGAGAATCGCTTTTTCGCCCCAGCGCGCATCGGCGGGCTGGCTGCTAAGCGTAATATTCATGGGTTGTGTGGTCATCGAAAAGCTCCATAATCGTTATCTGTTTCATCCAGCCTGATTGTTATAACGGCTTTAATAAGATGTTAAATATAATTCGCAGAGAGACCTGATAACAGATTCCGTCAGGTGTTGCCAGCGAAGTGCAAATATAGGCGCAATTTCCGGACTATGACCGGATATCAGGATTTCATTAAGGCCCGCAGACGGGTCACTGATTTCTGCACCAGGGCAATGGCGTAGTCGATCTCTTCCTCGGTAGTGAAGCGTCCCAGCGAGAAGCGCAGCGAACTGTGCGCCAGCTCTTCACTCAGGCCCAGCGCCCGCAATACATAGGAAGGCTCCAGGCTGGCGGAGGTGCAGGCCGATCCGGAAGAGAGCGCCAGATCTTTCAGCGCCATGATCAGTGATTCACCCTCAACGTCAGCAAAACTGAGGTTAAGAATGTTCGGTGCGCTCTGATGCAGATCGCCATTGAGGGTGACGCCGGGCAGTGTGCTGATGCCCTGCCACAGACGATCGCGCAGAGTCTGCAGGCGCGCCATCTCGGTTTCGCGCTCTTCTGCTGCGATACGATACGCCTCGCCCATGCCGACAATCTGATGCACCGGCAATGTCCCGGATCGCATACCGCGTTCATGTCCGCCGCCGTGGATCTGCGCAGCAATCTGCACACGCGGTTTACGCCGGACATAGAGTGCGCCGATGCCTTTCGGGCCATAGAGTTTGTGGGCAGAAAAGGACATCAAATCAACCGGTAACTGGCTGAGATCGATAGGCAGCTTGCCGACGCTCTGGGTCGCATCCACATGAAACAGAATCTCACGTTCGCGGCAGAGTTCGCCAAAGGCGGCGATATCCTGAATCACTCCGGTTTCATTATTCACGTGCATCAGGGTGACTAAAATCGTGTCGTCGCGCAGCGCCGCACGCAGCTGGTCAGGCGAGATAATGCCGTTAGCGGCCGGGGTGAGATAAGTGACAGCAAAGCCTTCACGTTCAAGCTGCTGGCAGCTATCAAGCACCGCTTTATGTTCTGTCTGGCTGGTGATGATATGTTTGCCGCGCGCCTGATGGGCGTGAGCTGCACCTTTAATCGCGAGGTTATCGGATTCGGTGGCGCCAGAGGTAAAGATGATTTCACGCGGATCGGCATTGACCAGTTCGGCGATCTGATTACGCGCAACATCAACCGCTTCTTCAGACTGCCAGCCAAAACGGTGCGATCGCGAGGCCGGATTACCGAACGTGCCATCCAGCGTCAGAAACTGCATCATTTTGCTGGCCACACGCGGATCGGCCGGCGTGGTGGCGGCGTAATCCAGGTAAATCGGTAATTTCATTGCGCTACAGCTCCGTATAAAAAATCATACGTCTTTATAGCAGATTCGGCCCTGACCGCGTTAGCAGTAAGGGCCGCAACAGCGGGGATTACGAGGCGCGTTGGTTGACGTTAATTTCCTGCGTGCGCGGGCTCTGGAAGCGACGATTATCAATCGCATTCTGACGATCGGCTACATCCAGGATCTCCTGATTATTCACCAGCTCAGCCAGTGTAATATTGTTCAGGAAGTCACTGATACGCACGCTCAGATCGCGCCACAGCACGTGAGTCAGGCAACGCTCGCCGCCCTGGCAGCCTTCTTTACCCTGACATTTGGTGGCATCAACAGACTCATCAACGGCGGTGATCACTTCACCGACAGAGATGGTATTAGACGCTTTGCCCAACAGATAACCGCCGCCCGGACCACGTACGCTGGACACCAGCTCATTTTTACGCAATCGGGAGAATAACTGCTCCAGATAGGAGAGCGAAATGCCCTGACGCTCTGAAATATCAGCCAGCGGGACCGGGCCTTCATGGGAGTGAAGGGCAACGTCCAGCATTGCAGTAACGGCATAACGTCCTTTGGATGTCAGTCTCATAGCGTACGACCTCAATAGCGTCCGGTTATCGGAGGATTAGCAACAGATGCTCTGAAGTCTGCCATTCCCGAGTAAATTGGTCAACTATTTAACCTGGTAAATTAGTCAGGTATTTAACCTGGTAATTCACTCAACTATTATCTGCTTCTTTTTTATCGTTTTTTCGCTTTTCAAACGACGAAAGCATGCCGCGCAGGATGTTCAGTTCATCGCGTTCCGGGCGGGCGCGGGTGTAAAGACGACGCAGTTTGCTCATCACCTGGCCAGGATTGGCTTCACGGATAAAGCCGCTGTTCAGCATCATCTGTTCCATATGCTGATAGAAGCGCTCCAGATCATCCACCAGCGGATAAGGTGACTCTTCATACTGTGGTGGTGGGCTGGCCTGCGCCTGTAACCATGCCATGCGCACTTCATAGGCGATAATCTGTACGGCCATCGCCAGGTTCAGCGAGCTGTATTCCGGGTTTGCCTGAATCGCGACGTGATAGTGGCACTTCTGCAACTCGTCATTGGTCAGGCCGACACGTTCACGACCAAATACCAGCGCAACCGGTGCCTGCTGGCCCTCTTCCACGCTTTTCACGCCACATTCGCGCGCATCCAGCATCGGCCAGGGCAGCGAGCGGGAGCGTGCACTGGTGCCGACCACCAGACTGCATCCGGCAATGGCCTCATCCAGCGAGTCGACAATTTTTGCGTCGCCGATAACGTCGCTGGCACCGGCCGCGAGTGAGATAGCCTGTGAGTCAGGCTTGACCAGCGGGTTAACCAGATAGAGGTTGGTTAAGCCCATGGTTTTCATGGCGCGCGCAACGGAGCCCATGTTACCGGTGTGAGAAGTCTCGACCAGCACGATACGAATATTTTGCAACATGATTAGGGATACTCAGAAACGGGTCAGTAAAATCAGTAGAGAGAATATTAACATAAAGCAGGACATTTACCGAACACGCTGCTATACTCCGCGCCGTTTTCCCCGTTCTTTAACATCCAGCGAGAGATACCGATGCATCCAATGCTCAACATTGCCGTGCGCGCAGCGCGCAAGGCCGGAAATTTAATTGCCAAATATTATGAAACCCCGGACGCCGTCGAAGCCAGCCAGAAAGGCAGCAACGACTTCGTAACGAATGTTGACCGCGAAGCAGAACGCCTGATTATCGAAATTATTCGTAAATCTTACCCGAAACATACCATCATCACTGAAGAAAGCGGTGAACTGGCGGGCGAAGATCAGGATGTTCAATGGGTTATCGATCCGCTGGATGGCACCTCAAACTTCATCAAACGTTTACCCCACTTTGCTGTTTCTATCGCTGTGCGCATTAAAGGCCGCACTGAAGTCGCCGTCGTTTACGATCCAATGCGCAATGAACTCTTCACCTCTTCACGCGGTCAGGGCGCTCAGCTGAATGGCTATCGTCTGCGTGGCAGCACGGCACGCGATCTGGATGGCACCGTTCTGGCGACCGGCTTCCCGTTCAAAATGAAGCAGCACGCGCCGGCTTACATGAATATCATGACCAAACTCTTTACCCAGTGTGCTGACTTCCGCCGCACCGGTTCTGCTGCGCTGGATCTGGCCTATGTGGCTGCCGGTCGCGTAGATGGCTATTTTGAGATTGGCCTGAAGCCGTGGGATTTTGCGGCGGGTGAACTGCTGGTCCGTGAAGCGGGCGGTCTGGTGACTGATTTCACCGGCAACCACGGCTATCTGCTGTCAGGTAACCTGGTCGCGGGTAACCCACGTGTGGTGAAATCGATGCTGTCGAACATGCGTGATGAGCTGAGCGAAGCGTTAAAACGCTAAGTCTCAGTACAGAAAAAGGCGGCTTCTCAGCCGCCTTTTTTATTGCCTGTTACTCAGTGATGATTAACGACGTTCGTGTGACAGCACCTGACGAGGCTGAGTACGACGACCTACCATACCCATCACACCTGCCAGCACCGCTTCGATGATCAGCAGAATCAGGGCATACCAGCTCGCTTTCGCAGTCGCGGCAGCGGCTTTTTCACCAGCTTCACGCGCTTTCTGTTCAGCCTGCTGTTTCAGTTCCTGATACTTCTGAACGGCCTGCTGATAGCTCTGTTCAGTTTTGGCCACGATCTGATCCACTTCCTGATCGCTTTTGCCGGTGCGCGCTTTGATAATATTTTTCAGCGCATCACGATCGGCTGCCTGCAGGGTATCGGAATGACGATCCATCACCCCTTTTAACCAGTTAGCCAGATCAGTATCCGCTGTCTGTGGATGGTTTGCGGTGTTGTTAGCCTGGTTTTCAGCATTCTGCGCTTCTTTATTTGCATCCTGCTTTAAGTTCTCTGGCTGTAATTCCGGTTTCCCGGTCTGGCGTAAAGTCGTTTCCAGTTCGTTCTGCAGGTTATCTAAATTAATATTACTCTCCTGCAGTTTGTCTTTTGCCATTTGGGTAACGGATGGCGCAGCGGCGGAAATACCACTACCCAGCGCCTGGAAGCCTGAGCCCACAATATTCATCGCGCCGCCTAATACACTGGTCGCCAGCGCAATAGCCAGGTAAATAGTGAAAATTGTGCTAAGGCCAAACATCAGTAAACCGTGCAGTGCGCCTTCGCGCTGAGCCAGTCGGCCTGCAACATAACTACCTGCAGCCATCGCGACCAGCATTTCAATGGCAGTCCAGACCAGCGCGCCTGTGCCCAGGCCGTCGAGTGGATTCTGTTCTTTCATCGGATCAATGGTGGTGGCACCAATGGCGGTTCCCAGCAGCGTCAGAATAATGTGAACGATCAATGCACAAATGACACCGGCAAACACGGCGCTCCAGGAAATACGTTTTAACGGCAATCCAGCCGGCCCGGTCGCCAGCGTTTCGGTATAGCCATTATTAATACGGGTATCAGCCATGAAATATACTCCTCGCAATAAACAGAAAGCGGTCTTGATCTTTTATCATCCCGACGGCGGAATGCCGTTTTGGTATTATCAGCGTAGACAGGGAATAGTCATTTCACCACTAAACCAGCCAGAGAAAAAAATAAAGAGATGAATTCAGAGATAATTAACGAAGAGAAGAGCGCAGCGGCAATTTTATTTCCGCTGCGCTTTTATTCAGAAAGGTCGAATTCCGCCACCCAGCGTCATCTGCGCTGACTGCCATAGCGCGATACCCGCTACGATTAAAATCAGGCTGCCGGTTAAGGCCAGCGCGGGGATCAGCAGTCGCGTCATGCCTGCGGTAACGCCAGGCTGTGCCAGCCGTTGTGCCACCGTGCGCGCCTGCTGAACCAGCAGGCCAATCGCCGAAATGGTCAGTGCCGTGCCCAGCGCCATCACCGCAGCAGAGATCACCCCCCAGCCATAGACCCCAATCACTTTGGCAAACAGCAGCATCATAATCGCGCCGGAACAGGGACGTAATCCCATCGACACCACCACCAGCAGCTGGGTTTTCACGCTGAGATTGCCGCTCATCTGCTGCGGTGTCGGAAGATGTGCGTGTCCGCATCCGCACTGATCGTCATGCTGATGGTGAGGTTTGAAGGTGCGAAATACCGGGGCCGGACGCGGACGCAATGTCCGCCACAGCGAACGCAGCGCCCGATAACCGATCATCACACCCAGCCCGATCACCAGCAGATAACTGCCCTTCTCCAGCCAGAAACTGCTGAGATGCAGCTGTCGCGATGACGTTTTCAGCAGCACCAGCATCACCGTCACCAGGGCAATCGCCACCGAACCCTGCAGCAGTGAGGCGAGCAGCGTCAGCCTGATACTGGTTTTCACTCTGGTGGGATGGGTTGCCAGAAAGGTCGCGATCACCACTTTGCCATGGCCCGGCCCCAGCGCGTGCAGTACGCCATACAGCAGGCTGAATATCACCAACGAAATGCCTGCCTGGTGGGGCTGCTCCGCAACCTGCTGTAGCAACTGAGTCATCTGCCGATGCAGATCTTTTTGCCACAGTATGCTCTGCATCAGAATCTGCGGCCAGTAGAGCCAGACCAGCAATGCGCTGCTCAGCAGCACGCCCGCCATCAGCCACAGCGGCCAGAGGCGGGAAGCCCGTAACGGTGTGGAGATTACTGACATGTCAGTATCACCGTCTGGGCAAACTGGCGGCCTAAATCCATCTCCTCTGCAGGCGCGTCGGCTTTATCCAGCGACAGCGCATACTGCTTCAGTGAATCATTGGGCTTTGGCGTGTTCAGCGCGAACTTGCAGCGCGCCTGCAGCGCCGTCGGCAGCGTTAACGCACCGGGATTGTCATAGAACATATCGACGAAATAGGTGGGATCAAAAGTCAGGATCTCAAAGCGCTGCCCGGTCAGCTTCGGGGGTTCCGCCAGCGGCAGAATAAATTCCAGCACCGCTTTATGGCCGTTACGTGACAGGTTGTATTCGGTTGGCAGATTCAAAAACTTTACCCGCTGTTGGTTGTGCCAGATTTCAGAAAAGTAGTGCTGGCCCAGCACGTTCGCCATCACGCCTGCCGCCAGCTTCTTCCACACCACGCTGCCTGGTTTCGCCTCGCCCGCGTCATAAAGCAGATCGGCGGAGGTAATCTCATCCATGGTCCAGGTCATCTTTAATCCCGTAAAGGTGTCATCCTGCGCCACCAGTTCGGTTTTCATATCGATGAAGCTGTGAGGATGTGCCATTACAGCCGGACTTAAGACCATCAAGAGGGCAAAGAGTGTGCGTTTCATAATGTTATAAAGTAACGTTCCCGATGAAAAGAATCTATAAGTAACAAAATTTTGTGACCCGCCTTAAACCTCCGGCAAATAAACCGCGTAAACCGCGCAGGCGCTGACGGGGTTGACTATTCTTAGCTCAAAATAGCCTGCTGGAAACCTGATTGATGAGTTCTGCTACCCCTTTGGCACCACTCTTCACCCGCTCACAGCGTCAGTGCCATCTTTTATTGCTGCTGTTTCTGCCGACACCCGTGCTTACGCTTGAAAAAGTCTGCCAGCTGAATGGCGTCGATCCTGCCGTTGCCCGACAGGATATCGCGGATGTGGGCCTTGAGATACAGCGATATCACCAGCTGGAATTGCATCAGATGGTGGATGGCAGCTTTCGTCTTCATGGCACAGAGTTGGATCGGCGCCTCTGTCTGCTGCACAACCTGCGACGCAGTTTGCGTTTATCGCAGGATTTCGTCTGCGATCATTTTGCAGCTCCCCTGCGTCAGCGCCTGAAGGTGATGAAGATTGAGAAGGCGCTGTGGGATGAGACCAATTTACAGGCGCTGATCCAGCACTGTAGCCTGCGTCTGAAGCGCGATTTCAGCGAACGTGACCGGCTTTTTCTGCAGATTTTCATGAAGTATGGATTGTGCCAGCGCCAGCCGGTGCTGTTCAGTGAGGCGCAGTGTCACTGGCTGCAGCAGAAGGCTGAGCGGCAGGCCGCCGAGGATGTGATTCACCACTGGCGCAAACGCTGCCACCTTGCGCCGCCCGTCAGTGAAACCGACTTCTGGACACTGCTGTTCAGCCAGATACATACGCCTGTCGTGGATGCGATTGCACATCCAGCTGAGCAGCAGTTAATGGCTGCGACCCAACAGTTGATTAATGACTTTGAACGGTGTGCCGACATTACTTTTGCTGATCGCGACGAGCTGCTTAACCAGCTCTATCCTCATCTGGCGCAGGCGCTGGATCGCACCCACTTCACTATCGGCATCGACAACAGCGTGGCGCTGGATGTCAGCCGCCTCTATCCCCGCCTGTTGCGTACCACTCAGCAGGCGCTGCATGCGTTTGAGCAGCAATACGGGATTGCGTTCAGCCCGGAAGAGGTGAGCTTAATTACCGTTATTTTTGGTGCCTGGCTGATGCAGGAGAATGCGTTGCAGGAGAAGCAGGTGCTGATTCTGACGGGTGACGATACCGATCTGGAGCAGGATGTGGAGCAGCAGATCCGGGAGATCACGCTGCTGCCGATCAATATTACCTATCAGGACGTGAAACAGTTTCAGCGGGATGGCGCACCGCGGGATGTGGACATCATCATTTCGCCCTACCCCACCTCGCTGCCACTCTTCTCTCCGCCGCTGGTGCATGCGGAACTGCCGCTGACGTTACACCATCAGCAGCGGATTCGTTATTTACTGGAGTCGTAGCCGGGACGCAGAAATAGCGCGGGCAGTGCCACCAGTGCCATCACCCAGAACAGATGCCCCTGCAGATGAGCGAACAGGACGCCGCAGATCATGGTCATTATCGCAATGCCACCCCCCATCGCCAACGCGGAATAGAGCGACTGCAGACGGATCACTTCCGCTCCCTGACGCGCCGCAATAAAACGCATCGCCGCCAGATGACAGACGGTGAAGCTGCCACAGTGGAGGATTTGCGCCACAATCAGCAGCGGCAGCGCGGTAGTGGCCCCCATCAGACTCCAGCGGATCAACGCACAAATGCCCGAAAGCAGCAGCAGATCGCGCGCGCTCCAGCGGCGGAACAACCGGTTGCTCAAAGCAAACACGACGATCTCGGCCACCACGCCCAGCGACCAGAGATAACCCACCGTGGAGGCGGAATAGCCACTCTCCTGCCACCAGATAGCACTGAAGCCGTAATAGGCGGCGTGCGCACCCTGCAGCAGTGTTACGCAGAGCATAAATCGCCATACCGCATTCTCACGCAGCAATTCACGCCACACCTGCCAGCCGCCGCCCGCCGCGCCCTGCCGTTCATTACCCTGTGGCTGGGTGGCGGGTGACAGCATCATGCCTGCCAGCATAGAGATGACGCCGACGGAAAGCAGCAGCAGAATGGCGTTTGAAGAGTAAGCACTGACCAGCACGCCGGTTAAAGCCGAGCTGATCACAAAGGCCAGCGAACCCCACAGCCTGACCGGCCCATACGCCAGCCCTATCTGCTGTGTCCAGGTGGCGGCCAGCGCATCGCTAAGCGGGACCAGCGGCGAGAAAAAGAGGTTAAAACCGATCATGACCGTCAGCAGCCACATCCACTGCTCACCCACCCAGAAACCGGCAGCGAACAGACAGGTCATCAGCGCCAGCAGACGCAGCGCCGTAATCAACCGTGAAGGATTTTTGACCTGAGAGGCGATAAGCAGACTGCCGACAAAGCGTGCCACCATGCCACAGCCGAGCAGCAGGCCAATCTTTTCAGCATCGAGACCGGTGCCTTTCAGCCACACGCCCCAGAATGGCAGATAGATGCCGTAACAGAAGAAGTAAGTGAAGTAGCCCAATCCGAGCCATCTGGCGGAGCCGATTGCCATATTCCCTCCAGCAAGAGTGCTGCCTGGCAGCATGAGTGGGCGCTACTCTGGCAGAGCGCCGCAGGACAGGCAATAAAAAAGGATGGCTGATGCCATCCTTTCAGAACACTAACCAATCCAAATCAGAGCGCCTCTTGCCGCTACATCTGAATTTCACGCGCAGAAAACACGGTCAGAGGAGGAAAGCGTCCCGCGCCACGGACAAAAACGCCGGGAGCGTTTTTGAACAATGCAAAGCGTTGGCCCGGTTACGGGCGCACCTCAGGGATGAGGTGCGTAGTCGCGCGGGCCGAGCGGCCAGGGATTGGCTTTAGCGACTTTCCGATCTGACCGTGTTTCCTGAGCAACTCCGGTATCACAGCTAACACGCACTCGTTTTTTAACTATAAAAAAGGATGGCTGATGCCATCCTTTGTATGCTGTCTCACAACAGGTTAACGATTAAGCGTAGACCGGCAGACGGCTGCAGATTTCCAGCACTTTCTTTTTGGTGCGCTCAATGGTCGCTTCGTCATTGACGTTATCCAGCACATCCGCGATCCAGCCAGCCAGCTCACGCACGTCCGCTTCATTGAAGCCACGACGGGTAACAGCTGGCGTACCGATACGGATACCGGAAGTCACAAACGGGCTTTTCGGATCGTTAGGCACGCTGTTTTTGTTAACCGTGATGTTGGCACGGCCCAATGCCGCATCCGCTTCTTTACCGGTCAGGTTTTTGCTCACCAGATCGATCAGGAACAGATGGTTATACGTGCCGCCAGAAACGATGTCATAGCCACGCTCAATAAGCACCTCAACCATCGCTTTGGCGTTTTTTGCCACCTGCTGCTGGTAGGTTTTGAATTCCGGCTCCATCGCCTCTTTGAACGCAACCGCTTTACCAGCGATAACGTGCATCAGAGGACCACCCTGACCGCCAGGGAAGACAGCAGAGTTCAGTTTCTTATAGAAATCTTCGTCGCCGTTTTTCGCCAGAATGATACCACCGCGCGGACCCGCCAGCGTTTTGTGAGTGGTAGAGGTCACGATGTGCGCATGCGGGATCGGACTTGGATAAACGTCTGCAGCAATCAGGCCGGCAACGTGTGCCATGTCCACAAACAGCCATGCACCTACGCTATCCGCGATTACGCGCATTTTCGCCCAGTCGCAAACGCCGGAGTAAGCTGAGAATCCGCCAACGATCATTTTTGGCTTGTGGGTTTTCGCCAGTTCAGCCAGCTCGTCGTAGTCAATTTTACCGGTCTCATCGATACCGTAAGCCACGACGTTATAGAGTTTGCCCGACAGGTTAACCGGTGAGCCGTGAGTCAGGTGTCCACCGTGCGCCAGGTTCATCCCCAGAATAGTATCGCCCGGCTGCAGCAGCGCGGTGTAAACCGCAAAGTTAGCCTGTGAACCTGAGTGTGGCTGCACGTTAGCGTAATCGGCACCAAACAGTTCTTTTGCGCGATCGATCGCCAGCTGCTCAACGATATCAACGTACTCACAGCCGCCGTAGTAGCGTTTGCCCGGATAGCCTTCAGCGTATTTATTGGTGAGCTGAGAACCTTGTGCCTGCATAACACGCGGGCTGGTGTAGTTTTCAGAAGCAATCAGTTCAATGTGCTCTTCCTGACGCACTGTCTCCTGCTCCATCGCCTGCCACAACTCGGCATCGTAATCGGCAATGTTCATATCACGCTTTAACATCCGGATCTCCTGACTCAGCTAACTTTCTGACGGTATTTACCCCCCTTCAGGGGCGAAGGCCCACAGTGTAAACCGTTTTAACAGGTGAAGGTAGGGTGAACCTCCTCTTTTTACGCAAACGATTGGCTGGCTACTGGCAGGGCTTTTTTACACCTTTTCACCCTGTTCACACGCCACGATTTTTCTTCAGGATGTGACGGCGGTTTCTCAGGATGCACCAAAAAGTTGCCACTTTGACAACCGGGAAATTTATCGGGTTATTTACACCACAGGCGAGACGGCTATAAGATGTATTTAAAATACAACTTTAAATGAGAGGCCGCTTTTATGCTTGATGCACACACTATCGCCACGGTTAAATCGACCCTGCCTGCTATCGCCGCCTGTGGTCCTGCGCTTACCGCACACTTCTATGACCGCATGCTGTCGCACCATCCGGAACTCAAAAATGTTTTCAATATGAACAACCAGCGCAATGGCGATCAGCGTGAAGCGCTGTTCAACGCCATTTGCGCCTATGGTGCGAATCTGGAGAACCTGGCCGTGCTGCTGCCTGCGGTGGAAAAGATTGCGCAGAAACATACCAGCCTGAATATTCAGCCTGCGCAATATGCCATCGTCGGTGAAAATCTGCTGGCAACCATTAAAGAGCTGCTGAATCCGGGTGAAGAGGCGCTGGCAGCCTGGGGCCGGGCCTATGGCGTACTGGCGGATGTGTTCATTAATCGCGAAGAGGAAATTTATCAGGCGACGGAGCAGCAAACGGGTGGCTGGCGCGGCACTCGTGCGTTTCGCATCAGTGCTATTGAGCAGCAGAGCGAGGTGATTAAAAGCTTTACCTTCAGTCCGGTAGATGGCGGCCCGGTAGCGGCCTTTAAACCGGGTCAGTATCTGACGGTGCATCTGCAGCCCGCCAGTTTCGAACATCACCAGATTCGTCAGTACTCGCTTACTCACCTCAGTAATGGCAAAGATTATCGGATTGCGGTGAAACGTGAAGCGCAGGGCACCGTCTCCGGCTGGCTGCATCAGAATGGCAAAGTGGGTGATGAGCTGATGCTGGCCGCACCGCATGGCGACTTCTTCCTTGAGGTCGATGCTGCAACCCCGGTGGCGCTGATTTCCGCGGGCGTGGGTCAGACGCCGATGCTGGCCATGCTGCATGCCCTGGCGGCCCGCCAGCACCGCGCGCCGGTCAGCTGGCTGCACGCAGCAGAGAACGGCAAACAGCATGCATTTGGCCCGGAAGTGATGGCTACGGGCGCGCAGCTCACCGATTTCGTCAGTCAGGTCTGGTATCGCGATCCCGCCGCTGAAGATGCCGGTCGCTATGACGCGCAGGGTCTGATGGATATCACCGCGATCTCCGCACGTCTCGCCTCACCCGACACCCACTTCTACCTCTGCGGTCCGCTGCCCTTTATGCAGCATGTGGTGGCGCAACTGCGCGATGCCAGCGTGGCAGATACACGCATTCATTACGAACTTTTTGGCCCGCACAAAGGGATGTAATTGAGCAATAAAAAAAGCCCGCAGCGCGGGCTTTTTTATGCTGATAAAGAGACAATCAGATCGCCTCTTCATCCTCTTCGCCAGTACGGATGCGCACCACGCGCGCCACGTCGAAGACAAAGATTTTACCGTCACCGATTTTGCCGGTCTGCGCAGTGCGCATAATGGTCTCGACGCAGGTATCAACGATATCGTCGCCCACCACCATCTCGATTTTCACTTTAGGTAAAAAGTCGACCATATACTCTGCGCCGCGGTAAAGCTCGGTGTGCCCTTTCTGGCGGCCAAAACCTTTTACTTCACTCACGGTCATCCCGGTGATGCCGACTTCCGCTAAGGCTTCACGGACATCATCGAGTTTGAATGGTTTGATAATCGCATCAATCTTTTTCATGTCAGACCCTTTTTCACTCCCTCCATGGTCAGAGGGTTTATCAAGTATAAATGTTGCTGGCGCTGTCGGGCGGTAATATCCGGGATTCTTCAGGTTGCCGCAAGCGCTGCCAGATTATGCTGACCGCACCCATTCTGATTCGGGCCTGAGCAGGCAACCTGCCGGTATCACTCCGCAGCCTCCGCTACTCTTTGAAATCACTGGCATCCAGCTCATGACGAGACAGCAGCTTATAGAACTCCGTGCGGTTGCGTCCAGCCAGACGTGCGGCATTGGTCACATTGCCTTTAGTCATCTGCAACAGCTTACGCAGATAGTTCAGCTCAAACTGATTGCGCGCCTCAGCAAAGGTCGGCAAAGCGCTGTTCTCACCGCTCAACGCCTGCTCCACCAGCGCATCGCTGATCACCGGCGATGAACTCAGCGCCACACACTGCTCAATCACGTTAACCAGCTGACGCACGTTGCCCGGCCAGCTGGCCGCCATCAACCGCTTCATCGCATCAACGGAAAAACTGCGGATCTGCGGTTTATGCCGTTCCGCCGCCTGACGCAGCAGATGATTAGCCAGCAGCGGAATATCTTCAGTGCGCTGATGCAGCGCCGGAATCTTCAGGTTCACCACATTAAGACGATAGAAGAGATCCTCACGAAACTCCTTTTTCTCCATCGCCTTCGGCAGATCGCGATGCGTGGCTGAAATAATGCGCACGTCGATCTCAATATCATGATCGCTGCCCAGCGGCCTGACCTTACGCTCCTGCAATACCCGCAGCAACTTAACCTGTAGCGGTTGCGGCATATCGCCAATCTCATCCAGGAACAGCGTCCCGCCACCTGCAGTTTTAAACAGACCATCACGGGCACTGACTGCGCCGGTAAAGGCCCCTTTGGCATGCCCGAACAGCTCTGACTCCAGTAACTGCTCCGGCAGTGCGCCGCAGTTAATGGCGACAAAGGGCTTGCCGTTTCGCGGGCTGGCGGCGTGAATCGCCTGTGCCAGCATCTCTTTACCGGTACCGCTCTGCCCGTTAATCAGCACGCTGACGTCCGACTGCGCCACCATATGTGCCTGCTCCAGCAGCCGCAACATCAGCGGGCTGCGGGTGACGATCGCTTCCCGCCAGCGGTCATCGCTCACCGGCGCCTGCTGAGCCAGTGCTTCATCAATCGCTTTGTAAAGTGCATCTTTATCCACCGGCTTGGTCAGGAAGCTGAAGACGCCCTGCTGCGTGGCGGAAACTGCGTCCGGGATTGAGCCGTGCGCCGTCAGGATAATCACTGGCAGACCGGTGTGGCGTTTCTGGATCTCGCCAAACAGCGCCAGACCATCCATCTCATCCATCCGCAGATCGCTGATCACCAGCTCGATTTTTTCTTTCTGCAGCAGACGCAACGCTTCGGGGCCGCTGGCCGCGGTGGTGACCTGATACCCTTCGCTGCGAAGACGCATGCCCAGCAGCTTTAGCAGGCTGGGATCGTCATCCACCAGCAGCAGTTTTGCCGCTTGTCTGACCATTATTGCTCCTCATCCTGCGGCAGCGCAGTGCCATGGCCGCTGTCAGACACATCCGGGGCTTTCCGCGATGAAAGCTGGCGCTCAATATCAGTAAGTCGCTCCAGCTTATGCTGCGTGTCGCTGAGCTGCAGCTGCTGTTTAACCATCTGCTGGCGTATCGCCTCCAGCTGGGTATCGCTGCTCTGTTGCAGATGAACATAACGGGTGCGCGCTTCACTCAGGTCGAGCTGCGCGGCCTGATTACTGCGCCACAACTGGAGCAGCGGACGCACAGACTGCGGGAAATCGCTGCTGTAGCGATCCAGGGTTTCAACATAGCGACGACGCTCCACTGGCGTCACGTTGCCGTTCGACATCAGCACGCCCTGCTTGAAGGCGCGCGACCAGCTCTCAACCGGCCAGCGGTGAGCTTCGGCTCGGGCCTCGGCGGGGGAAAGGCGTTCAGCACAATCGATCGCCCGCATCCAGTAGAGAGGATTACTCAGTGCCGCACTATTCTCTATCGTCCACAGGTCACTGCAGCGGGTCGCCAGGTAATCAGCCACGCTGACCTCGGGTTCCGCTACCTGATGGCCTGACGGCAGGGATGAGGTGGCCGGGGAGGTCGTACATCCGCTGAGCAGCAGCGTGGTCAGTGTGCTCAACAGCAAAGCGGGTAAATATTTCATCAGTCAGACATTCCCGGCTGTGGTGTTCAGTTCAATTCGAAAACAGACGTCAGCCTGCTCGCAGGAGACCAGCGTCAGGTCGCCATGCATCCGGCGCAGGCAATCTTTGGCAATACTCAATCCCAGCCCGCTGCCTTTTACCGGCCCTTTGCGCTGCTGGCTACCCTGGAAGAAAGGTTCGAAAATCATTGCCTGCTCTTCCGGCGGGATCGGCGTACCGCTGTTCGCGACCTCAATCCAGACCCGATCGCCCTGCTGCTGACTGCGCAGCCAGATGGTACCGGATTCGCTGCCGTAGTTCACGGCGTTCGAATAGAGATTATCGATGACCCGCATCAGTAACATCGGTTCGGCAAGGCAATGACTGACCGCCAGATCGACAACCGTCTGCATGAGTTTGGCGCGCGCCGAGAGTGCGTGTGCATTCACCACCCCCTCCACAATTTCCGCTACGCTGACCGGTTCCAGCTGGATCGGGCCATCTGCCAGTTTGCGGTTGTAATCAAGCAGCTGTTCAATCAGCCGCTGCAGATGACGGCTGCTGCCGTCGAGGATAGTGACCACCTCTTTTTGATCGGCGTTCAGCGACCCGGCTACCTCGTCCGCCAGCAGTTCGGTGCCTTCACGCAGGCTGGCCAGCGGCGTTTTCAGTTCGTGAGAAAGATGGCGCAGGAATTCATGGCGCTGCGATTCCAGCCACTGAAGCCGTTCGCTGAGCCAGACGATGCGCTGTCCCAGCGAGCGTAACTCGCGCGGGCCGCGAAATGTCACGCTGTTACCCAGTTCCCGGCCTTCGCCAAGCCGGTTGATCATCCGCTCAATGCGCTTGACTGGCCCGATAATCATGCCGGTAAACAGCGTCATCAACGCCAGACTGATGATAAACAGAATCAGCGCCTGCCAGCCAAAAAACTGGCCGCGATCGGCAATTTCGCGCTGCAGCTGAAGGCCGCGCGAAAACACCACTTCGCGCGTGTCCTGCACCATCTGCGCATTGGTGGCAGAAAAACGATCCAGCGCCTCTGCGGCAGGCGTAACCGGATTGCCGTTATCGCACTTTAACGGTGTCAGCAGCGGCAACGTCGCCTGTAAAGTCTGGAATGCGGGCAGCTCGGGCAGGCTGGCGCTGTGCGAACTCAGCATCTGGCTGTAGCGGGTGTGCTGGGTCTGATAAAGGCGCGCCAGCGAGGCATCATCCAGCACGCAGTACTGGCGATAGCTGCGCTCCAGCTCCACCGCCGTTCGCGCCATCGCCTCACTTCTGCGAACGTCGGTGAAGGTATTGCGGTTGGTATCCGCCGCCTGTTCACTTAATGCAGAGAGACTTTCCCACGCCTGCCAGGCCAGCACCAGCAACGGCAGCAGCACCAGTACAAATGCCATCAGCACCAGCTGACGCAGAGAACGGGGAAATAAACGCCATTTTTTCACGCAGCCGCTTCCTTAAGATTTGCTGTCTGGATGCTAACGGACTCTGTCAGCGGAAGAAAGGTGTCGGCGGAAGAAAGGGGAACAAAAGAAAACGGCAGGCTCAATGGCCTGCCGCTGGCACGACGCGTGATGCATCGCGTAAAAATGGGTGGAGCCTTACTCAACGTTACGTCCGGTGTTTGATAACGCAAGCGATTATCGGTCAGTTGGACGGCAGGCTCCGTTTGGTGCGTCATTCGGGCTTTATGAGCTCTTCTCCGCTAAGCGGGGCAATCATAAACAGGTGAATGAGCAGCTGCATGAGTATAGCAAGTTCCATGCCAGAAAATAAATCATTATATTTTTCAGCAGATTGAATAAGCTTACCGGACAACTGTTGCGCAAAATCTGATTACAGTAAGGGAAAACTGTCTCCGCTGAGCGACATGAAATCGCGCCGGATGGGCGTTCATTAAAAATCAACGAGATAGATGTCGCCAAAAAGAGACAGTACGACCTGCTCATTGTCGCCATTTGCCAACAGAGTCACAAAAAAGAACAGGAGGCACACTGGTCTCCTGCTCTTTTCAGCGGATTACATTAACCCAGCTGTTTACGCGCATTGCGGAAAATACGCATCCACGGGCTGTCTTCGCCCCACTCTGCCGGATGCCAGGAGTTGCTGACGGTGCGGAACACCCGCTCCGGATGCGGCATCATGATAGTGACGCGACCACTTTCGTTGGTCACAGCAGTGATGCCGTTTGGTGAGCCATTCGGGTTAGCCGGATAGGTTTCTGTTACCTTGCCGAAGTTATCGACAAAGCGCAGTGCCACCAGCCCTTTCGACTCCAGCGCCGCCAGATGCGAAGCATCACGCACTTCAACAAAGCCTTCACCGTGCGAAACGGCGATGGGCATATGCGAACCGGCCATGCCGTCCAGCAACAGCGATGGACTGGCGGCCACTTCTACCAGACTGAAACGCGCTTCAAAGCGCTCAGACTGGTTACGCACAAAGCGCGGCCAGAGATCGCTGCCTGGGATCAGTTCACGCAGATTAGACATCATCTGGCAGCCGTTGCAGACGCCCAGCGCCAGGGTTTGCGGACGGTGGAAGAAGGTTTCGAACTCGTCACGCACGCGCGGATTAAACAGAATCGATTTCGCCCAGCCCTCACCGGCACCCAGCACATCGCCGTAGGAGAAGCCGCCACAGGCGACCAGCGCCTGGAACTCTTCCAGACCGCGACGTCCGGCCAGCAGATCACTCATATGAACGTCAATGGCGGTGAAACCTGCCCGATCAAAGGCGGCGGCCATCTCTACATGGGAGTTCACGCCCTGCTCACGCAGCACCGCCACCCTTGGACGTGCGCCAGTGGCGATCATCGGGGCAGCAACATCTTCCTGCGGATTAAAGGTCAGATTAACGTTCAGGCCAGGATCGCTGTCGTTTTTCTTCGCTTCATGCTCCTGATCGGCACACGCCGGGTTGTCGCGCAGACGCTGCATCTGCCAGGTGGTTTCCGCCCACCAGGTACGCAACGTGTTGCGGCTTTCACTGTAGACCGCACTGTCACCAGAACGGATCACAAAGCGATCGCCCGGCTGCGCGCTGCCCAGCAGATGCGTCGAGTCGGCAAGGCCGTGATCCGCCAGGATCTGCTCAACCACGGCGCGATCGGCGGCGTTGATCTGAATCACCGCGCCCAGCTCCTCGGTAAACAGGGAGGCCAGCGCATCGTTACCCAGCGAGGCGATGTCAACGTCGATGCCGCAGTGACCGGCAAACGCCATCTCGGCCAGCGTCACCAGCAGACCACCGTCGGAACGATCGTGATAAGCCAGCAGTTTCTGCTCAGCCACCAGCGCCTGGATGGCATTGAAGAAGCCCGCCAGCTGAGCGGCATCGCGCACGTCGGCAGGTTTGTCGCCAAGCTGACGGTAAACCTGCGACAGCGCGGTTGCGCCCAGCGTATTCGCGCCGTTGCCCAGATCGATCAGCAGCAGCAGGTTATCCTGATCGGCCTGCAGTTGTGGCGTGACGGTGCGACGGACATCTTCGACGCGGGCAAAAGCGGTAATCACCAGCGACAGCGGTGAGGTCATTTCGCGCTGTTCGCTGCCTTCCTGCCAGCGTGTTTTCATCGACATCGAATCTTTACCGACCGGGATGGTGATCCCCAGCGCCGGGCAAAGCTCCTCGCCGACTGCCTTCACCGCCGCATATAAACCGGCATCTTCACCCGGATGACCGGCTGCGGACATCCAGTTTGCGGAAAGCTTCACACGCTTCAGCGAACCAATATGGGTAGCCGCCAGGTTGGTCAGTGCTTCACCGACGGCCAGACGACCCGACGCCGCGAAGTCCAGCAGCGCAACCGGTGAACGTTCGCCCAGGGCAAACGCTTCGCCGTGATAGCTGTCGAGGCTGGCGGTAGTCACCGCACAGTTGGCAACCGGGATCTGCCACGGTCCCACCATCTGGTCGCGCGCAACCATGCCGGTCACGCTGCGGTCACCGATGGTGATCAGGAAGGTTTTTTCCGCCACGGCAGGCAGATGCAGCACGCGGTTTACCGCATCGACCAGCGTAATGCCGTCACGCTGCAGGGCAGTGCCCTGTGTCTGCTGCGTCACCACATCCCGCGTCATCTTCGGCGTTTTGCCCAGCAGGACATCAAGTGGCATATCGATCGGCTTATTACCGAAATGACTATCTTCCAGGCTCAGGTGCAGCTCTTCGGTGGCTTCACCAATGACCGCGAACGGTGCGCGTTCACGCTGGCAAATTGCCTCAAACTGCGCCAGCTGATCGGGTGCCACTGCCATCACATAACGTTCCTGTGATTCGTTACACCAGACCTCCAGCGGACTCATGCCAGGCTCATCACTCAGGATGTCACGCAGGTTAAACCGGCCGCCACGACCGCCATCGCTGACCAGCTCCGGCATCGCATTGGAGAGGCCGCCAGCGCCCACGTCGTGGATAAACAGAATCGGGTTCTCATCGCCCAGCTGCCAGCAGCGGTCGATCACTTCCTGACAACGGCGCTCCATCTCCGGGTTATCACGCTGTACCGAGGCAAAGTCGAGATCGGCATCAGACTGACCCGAGGCCATCGATGACGCCGCGCCGCCGCCCAGGCCGATGTTCATTGCCGGACCGCCCAGCACCACCAGCTTCGCGCCTACGGTGATTTCACCTTTCTGCACGTGATCGGCACGGATATTCCCGATGCCGCCCGCCAGCATAATCGGCTTATGGTAGCCACGCAGCTCAGTGCCGTTGTGGCTGGTGACCTGCTCTTCATAGGTACGGAAGTAACCATTCAGAGCCGGACGACCAAATTCATTGTTAAATGCAGCACCGCCCAGTGGGCCATCGGTCATAATTTCCAGCGCGCTGACGATGCGGGCCGGTTTGCCGAAGTCCTCTTCCCACGGCTGTTCAAAGCCAGGGATACGCAGGTTCGATACGGAGAAACCGACGAGGCCCGCTTTTGGCTTTGAACCCCTTCCGGTTGCGCCTTCATCACGAATTTCACCACCGGAACCGGTCGCAGCACCAGGCCACGGCGAGATGGCCGTCGGGTGGTTATGGGTTTCCACCTTCATCAGGATGTGTGCGGCTTCCTGATGCCAGCGGTATTCGCTCTCTCCGGCGTCAGCAAAGAAGCGGCCAACCTCTGAGCCTTCCATCACGGCGGCGTTATCTTTGTAAGCAGAGAGCACGTAGTCCGGCGTCTGCTCCATGGTGTTTTTAATCATCTTAAACAGCGACTTTGGCTGTTTCTCGCCGTCGATAATCCAGTCGGCGTTGAAGATCTTGTGACGACAGTGCTCAGAGTTCGCCTGCGCAAACATATAGAGTTCAATGTCGTTGGGATTGCGGCCCAGTGCGGTAAACGCCGCCACCAGATAGTCGATTTCATCGTCGGCCAGCGCCAGACCCAGTGAGATATTCGCCTGAACCAGCGCCTGACGGCCCTCACCCAGCAGATCGATACTTTTCACCGGCTGTGGCGTGTGATGCGCGAACAGCTGTTCAGCCTGCGCCAGATCGCCGAAGACCGTTTCCATCATCCGATCGTGCAGCAGTGTGCCCAGCGTTTGCCACTGTGCTTCCGTCAGTTGTGGGGCCTGTACATAAAAGGCCAGGCCGCGCTCCAGGCGACGTACCTGCGGCAGGCCGCAGTTGTGGGCAATGTCAGTGGCTTTGGATGACCAGGGCGAAATGGTGCCGGGACGAGGCGTCACCAGCAGCAGACGCCCCTGTGGGGCATGTTCAGCGAGAGAGGGACCATATTTCAGCAGGCGCTGCAGACGGCTCTGTTCGTCAGCGCTTAAGGGCGTGCTGACATCAGCAAAATGGATGTACTCAGCGTAAATATCACTCACCGGCAGATGAGCGTCCTGAAAGCGGGTCAGCAGTTTGTTTACACGAAATGCCGACAGGGCGGGCGAACCACGCAGAATTTCCATTAATAAATCTCTCGTCAGGGCGCCGGGCGACGCTTCATTGGGCGCAACAGGGAAAACGGGGCGTATTATAGAGAAAGCGACCTCGCGACGAAACCGTTTGCGCACAATTTTTGGCGACCCGGATTTGCCTGAATTTTGCGCAAAAGCTGCTATAAAAGTTGCTCAGCGTGATTTTGTTGCGCAAAATGCCCCTCGCTCTGGGAGTTCAAAGAAGACAAATACTGCCTTTAAAAGACAGAGGCCTTAGAGCCAGCGAGAGATAACTATTTGAAACGCCTAAAATTTAATTATCTGTTTATCGGTCTGGTTGCCGTGCTGTTAGCGTTAGCGCTATGGCCATCCATTCCCTGGTATGGGGGTGGGCAGGACCAGATTTCACAGATTAAATCACGGGGAGTACTGCGTGTCAGTACCATCAATTCCCCGTTGACTTACTACACAGTGAACCAATCTCCGGCCGGTATGGATTATGAGCTGGCAAAACGCTTCGCCGATTATCTGGGCGTCAAACTCAAGGTGACAGTACGTCCCAACCTGAGCGATCTGTTTGACGATTTAGATGATGGCAAAGCCGATTTGCTGGCCGCGGGTCTGAACTACAACAGCGAACGCCTGACCCGCTATCAGACCGGGCCAGGCTACTACAACGTTTCGCAGCAGCTGGTCTATCGCGTGGATAAGCCGCGCCCTAAAAACCTCGGTGACTTAAAGGGGCGGCTGACTGTCGCGTCTGGATCGGCTTATCTGTCAACGCTGAAGAGCGCGCGGTCAAATCAGTACCCCGATCTGGACTGGGCGATCTCCACCGATCAAAGTCCTAAAGCCCTGCTGGAAGCGGTGGCAGACGGCAAGCTCGACTATACGATTGGTGACTCCGTGACCATCGCTCTGCTGCAGCGCATCTATCCGCAGCTGGCGGTGGCGTTTGACGTCACTGATGAAGAGCCGGTCACCTGGTATGTGCGGCACAGTGAAGATGACAGCCTGAATGCGGCAATGCTCGACTTCTTTAACGGTATGGGTGAAGAAGGGGCGATGGCGCGGCTGGAAGAGAAATATCTCGGCCACGTCGGCACCTTTGATTATGTTGATACCCGCACTTTCCTGCGCGCCATCGACAACACGCTGCCTGACATCAAACCGCTGTTTGAGAAGTACGCCACCAGCATTGACTGGCGACTGCTGGCGGCAATCTCCTATCAGGAGTCGCACTGGAACCCGCAGGCCACCTCCCCTACCGGCGTGCGCGGCATGATGATGTTGACCCGTAATACCGCTGAGAGCCTGGATGTGGGCGACCGGACCGATCCCGAACAGAGCATTCGCGGCGGCAGTCAGTATCTTCAGGATATGATGGCGAAGGTGCCGCAGACCATCCCGGAAGATGAGCGCATCTGGTTTGCGCTGGCGGCCTATAACATGGGCTATGCCCATATGCTGGATGTCCGTAAACTCACTGCCCGCCAGGGGGGTAATCCGGATAGCTGGGCGGATGTGAAGCTGCGTCTGCCCATGCTGAGCCAGAAGCGTTACTACACCCAGACGGCTTATGGCTATGCCCGTGGGCATGAGGCCTATAACTATGTGGAGAACATCCGTAAGTATCAGTTAAGCCTGGTGGGTTATCTGCAGGAGCAGGAAAAGCGCCTGGCGCAGCAGGCTGAAGCACAAGAAGCACAAGCCGAACTGGCCAAAGGCTATCCGGCGGTTGAACCGAAGATCGCCATGAATTAATCCTGGCGTTGCGCCTGACGCAGCGCTTTTTTCTGCTCGCGACGCATACGGAAGAAGTCGCTCAGCATAGCGGCACACTCTTCAGCCAGCACGCCGCTCTGCAATTTAACCTGATGATTCATGCCGGGGTGACCCAGCACATCGAGCAGCGATCCTGCCGCCCCACTTTTGATATCGTGCGCCCCGTAGACCAGCCGGCTGATGCGGCTGTGCACCATGGCGCCGGCGCACATCACGCACGGCTCCAGCGTTACGTAGAGCGTGGTGTCCAGCAGACGATAATTTTCCAGCACTTTACCGCCCTGCCGCAACGCCATAATCTCCGCATGCGCCGTCGGATCATGCTGGCCGATGGGCCGGTTCCAGCCTTCACCGATCACCCGGTCATTCTGAACCAGCACCGCACCCACCGGCACCTCGCCCTGCTCCCAGGCCCGGCGCGCCAGGTCAAGCGCATGGCGCATCCAGTATTCATCTTGTTGTTTCATGCTGACCACTCCGGGCGACAGAAAAGCGGCGCATTATAGCGGTCTCACCGATCCTTTAGAAACTTATTCCAGCTGTTGCAGCTCACCTGCGGGTGTTACGCGCCAGCGATGCTGACAGAAAAACAGCAGCGGGTTGTCCTGTTTGCTGTCGCTATAACCGCTGTAGAGCTGTAGCGGCGTGCCGATTTTCTCTTCCAGCTGTGCCACTTTCTCATGGCCGAGGCAGCGCATTGCCAGTACCCGCCCGCCCCAGCCGCGCTGCATCTGACTGGCAATCAGCTTCACGCGTGGCAGAAACGCGGAGTCGTAATAGACCTGCTCCACCAGAGACTGTGGCGATCCGGTGATGAGCCAGACGTCAGCATCATCACTGCCGAGATAATCGGTCAGGCGCTGCTGAACCACCGGAAAGGCTTTGACGCGCAGGCGGAACCACTGCGCAAATTCGGCTTCGAGTTGCAGCAGCGTCCGCTCAGAACGGCCAAAAGTAATAGACCAGAGCAGCAGGCTCATGGGCCAGCGTGCCGCCCGGCCTTTAAACAGCAAGCCGATACCCACTACCGGCAATAACGGCACCACCAGCAGCAGATTAAGCGGGCGGCGACGCAGCAGATAGCGCATAAAAGTGCCGAACATGTCCTGCTGGTGCAAAGTGCCATCCAGGTCAAAAAATACGACGCGACGTTGTGTTCCCCTGGTCAAACAACTCTCCTTCAGGCTGATTCTGGAATGATAAAGAGTAGTGTAGCCATCATCAGGCGCTACGGCGATGACTGTCATTTTTAATTCCGATGACTACAATGCCTGATGAATAGTTTATTCTTCACAGATTATCCCTGAATTACGAGGATTGGGCATGAGTTCATTGCTGCGCATTCGCCAGCTTTATCCACGTCTGGCATTGAACGAGCGTCGGCTGGCTGATTTTTTACTGTCGCAACCCGATCGGGCGCGCCACCTGAGTTCGCAAAAGCTGGCGGAAGAGTCTGGCGTCAGCCAGTCGAGCGTGGTGAAGTTTGCTCAGAAACTGGGATACAAAGGCTTTCCGGCGCTTAAGCTGGCTCTGAGTGAGTCACTGGCGGACAAAGATGCCATTACCGTGCATAACCATATCCTCAGCGACGATCCCCTTAAAATGGTGGGCGAGAAGCTGCTGACAGAGAAACTCTCGGCGATCCGCGCCACGCTGGATATCAACAGCGAAGAGAAACTCAACGATGTGTTACAGCTGCTGAAAAATGCCCGGCGTATTTTACTGGTAGGCATTGGCGCTTCGGGTCTGGTGGCGAAGGACTTCTCCTGGAAGCTGATGAAGATCGGCATTAATGCGGTGGCGGAGCAGGATATGCACGCCCTGCTGGCCAGTGTGCAGGCGATGGGGCCCGGCGATGTGCTGCTCGCCATCTCTTACACCGGTGAACGGCGGGAGATCAATCTGGCCGCGCAGGAGGCGGTTCAGGTAGGCGCCGATGTGGTGGCGTTTACCGGTTTTACGCCGAATACGCTGCAGCAGAGCGCCAGTTACTGTCTCTATACGGTGGCGGAAGAGCAGAGTACCCGCAGCGCGGCCATCTCCTCGACCACGGCGCAGCTGGCCCTGACCGATCTGCTGTTTATGGCGCTGGTGCAAAACGATCCGGAACGCGCGTCCAGTCATATTCGCCACAGCGAAGCGCTGGTGAAAAAGCTGGTCTGATCAGCGGCAGCGCGTATAATACCCGCGCTTTTTCTGTTGTTATCAGGTGGGTAAAATGGCGCTGTTGATTACGTCCAGATGCATTAACTGCGATATGTGTGAACCGGAGTGCCCGAACCAGGCCATTTCACTGGGCAATACGATCTATGAGATTGATGTCAGCCGCTGCACGGAATGCGTCGGGCACTATGAGGCGCCAACCTGTCAGCAGGTATGCCCCATCGACAACACCATCATCATTGACCCACAGCACACCGAATCACGTGATGCCCTGTGGGAGAAGTTCGTGCTGCTGCACGGCTAGCTTTCAATGATCACCGTGGCGCAGGCGTAGTGACGCTCATCGGCCAGCGTCACGTGAACGTGTTTAACGCCCAGCCTCTCCGCCACTTCAGCGGCATGCTGAAAGAAGCGTAATCCCGGTTTTCCCAGCGCATCGTTGTAAACTTCAAACTGATTAAACGCCAGACCACCGCGAATGCCGGTGCCAAAGGCTTTTGCCGCCGCCTCTTTTACCGCAAAGCGTTTAGAGAGAAAGCGCACCGGCTGCTTGTGCGACTGATATTGCTGCCATTCGGCTTCGCTCAGCACCCGCCGCGCCAGCCGGTCGCCGGAGCGCTCTAGCACTCCGGCGATGCGTTCAATCTCAACGATGTCCGTACCCAGTCCCAGAATAGCCATCAGCGACGGGCTTCACGCAGCAGTTGCTTCATCTCTTTCACCGCATCCGGCAGGCCACTCATCACCGCACGACCAATAATCGCATGGCCGATATTCAGCTCATGCATTTCCGGCAGCGCCGCAATCGGCAGCACGTTGTGGTAGGTCAGACCGTGACCGGCATTGACCTTCAGTCCCAGGCTGGCGGCAAAGGTCGCGGCGTGGCGGATACGCGCCAGCTCAGCGTCACGCGCCAGTCCCTCTGGTGCTTCGGCGTAAGCGCCGGTATGGATTTCGATGTAAGGCGCGCCGCTGGCCACGGCCGCTTCAATCTGACGGTGATCGGCATCGATAAACAGCGAAACCAGAATGCCCGCGTCACTCAGCAGTCGTACGGCCGCGTTCATCTTCTCCTGCTGCCCCGCCACATCCAGCCCGCCTTCAGTGGTCACTTCCTGACGCTTTTCCGGCACCAGGCAGCAGAAGTGGGGCTGGATATCACAGGCGATGCCGATCATCTCATCGGTGACCGCCATCTCCAGATTCATACGCGTCTGGATGGTGTCACGCAGGATACGCACGTCGCGATCAGTGATGTGACGGCGATCTTCGCGCAGGTGCACGGTAATGCCATCTGCGCCCGCCTGCTCGGCGATAAACGCTGCCTGCACCGGATCGGGATAGTTTGTCCCACGGGCGTTACGCACCGTAGCAATGTGATCGATATTGACGCCTAACAGCAACTCAGCCATGACCATCCTCACTTCTTTTTCATCGTGATGTTGAGTGTACCGCGCAAAGTTAAACAGGCGGTACGACCCGCGCTATTCTTCTGCCTGTTCAGGCTTTTTCTTCGGGATAAACTGGCGGAACAGCTCCTGACTCTTCAGCGGCTTGCCACCAAGATAGGGCTTCAGGGCGATGCGGGTAAACCGCTTCGCGGCGCGCAGGGTGTCGGCATCGGGAAACTCTCGCTCGCACAGGGCGCGCAATTCGCGGCCGGTAAAGCTGCGCTGATTGACCACCAGGCTGGCAATAAAGCCGCGCTCTTCGCGGTAGCTGTACGTCATGTTGTCGCTGACCGGCTCGCCGCTGCCGGCGCAGTGCAGGAAATCGACGCCATAACCCAGGTGACCGAGCAGCGCCAGTTCAAAGCGCCGCAGTGCCGGTTCGGGCTTGCCGTGCGTTGAGGCTAATGCCTGAAGGCAGTTGAGATAGTCGAAGAAGAGTTCTGAGAAGGGGAATTCCTGCTGCAATACGCGAGAGACCAGCTCATTAACGTAGAGACCGCAGTAGAGCGTGATGCCGCTGAGCGGTAAAGCCAGCGACACCGCTTCGGCATTGCGCAGAGTTTTGACTTCCCCGCGCCCGCTCCAGCGAACCAGCAGCGGGGTAAAAGGCTGTAACGCCCCCTTCAGCTGCGAGCGCCGCGAACGTGCGCCCTTGGCCAGAACCCGCACCCGCCCTTCACTTTCGCTGAACAGGTCAAGCAGCAGACTGGTTTCGCTGAAGGGGCGACTATGCAGCACAAAGGCGCGTTGCCAGCCTTCCATTGAATCAGAGATCGTCTGTATAACCCAGGCTGCGCAGCGCACGTTCGTCATCTGCCCAGCCGGATTTCACTTTCACCCACAGTTCGAGATGCACTTTCGCTTCGAACATCTCTTCCATGTCTCTGCGCGCTTCTGTTCCGATGACTTTGATTTTGGCGCCTTTGTTGCCAATCACCATCTTCTTCTGCCCTTCGCGCTCAACCAGAATCAGACCGTGAATGTCGTAACCGCCACGTTCGTTGGTCACGAAGCGCTCGATCTCAACCGTAACGGAGTAAGGCAGTTCAGCACCCAGGAAGCGCATCAGTTTTTCACGGATCATCTCTGACGCCATGAAACGCTGTGAGCGGTCGGTGATGTAATCTTCCGGGAAGTGATGATCGGCCTGCGGCAGATGCTTGCGGGTAATCGCCGCAATGGTATCGACGTTTTTGCCGCTTTCAGCGGAAATAGGCACGATATCGAGGAAGTTCATCTGCTGGCTCAGGAACTGCAGATGCGGCAGCAGAATGCTTTTGTCCTGGATGTTATCGACCTTATTGATCGCCAGCACCACCGGCACTTTATTGTCGCGCAGTTTGCCCAATACCATCTCATCATCGGGCGTCCAGCGGGTGCCTTCAACCACGAAGATCACCAGTTCTACGTCGCCAATAGAACTGCTGGCTGCGCGGTTCATCAGACGGTTAATGGCGCGCTTCTCTTCCATGTGCAGACCGGGAGTATCGACGTAGATCGCCTGATATTCGCCTTCGGTATGAATGCCCATGATGCGGTGGCGCGTGGTTTGCGGCTTACGCGAGGTGATCGACACCTTCTGCCCCAGCAACTGGTTCAGTAAGGTGGATTTACCGACGTTTGGTCGGCCAACAATCGCGACAAAGCCGCAATAAGTAACGTTTTCGCTCATTCGAGTCCTGAATTGTTCAGCGCCTGATGCGGCGCCGAAAGAGTGCTATTTGAGTCATGTGTCATTCAGCGTCTTCTGACGCCGGGATAGAGTGTCAGGTTAATGGTTTAGTGCCGGTTCCGGCACTGTCATCCCGACAGATCTATTCAAGACCTAATTTTATCAGTGCCTGTTCAGCCGCTGCCTGCTCAGCTTTACGACGGCTGGAGCCGACGCCGACAACCGGCTCGGCCATGCCACTCACCTGACAGTGAATGGTGAATTCCTGATCGTGGGCTTCGCCACGTACCTGTACTACCAGATAACTTGGCAGCGGCAGATGACGTCCCTGCAGATACTCCTGCAGGCGCGTTTTCGGATCTTTTTGTTTGTCGCCAGGACTGATTTCGTCGAGGCGGGTCTGATACCAGTCGAGGATCAGCTGCTCTACCCGCTCAATACTGCTGTCGAGGAAGATACCGCCAATCAGCGCTTCCACCGTATCCGCCAGGATCGATTCACGACGGAAACCGCCGCTTTTCAGCTCACCGGGTCCCAGGCGCAGGCACTCGCCAAGATCAAATTCGCGAGCCATTTCAGCCAGCGTGTTGCCCCGCACCAGCGTGGCGCGCATGCGGCTCATGTCACCTTCATCAACCCGCGGGAAGCGGTGATAAAGGGCATTAGCAATCACATAGCTAAGAATAGAATCGCCAAGAAATTCCAGGCGTTCGTTGTGCTTACTGCTGGCGCTGCGGTGAGTCAGGGCCTGCTGTAACAGTTCCGAATGAGTAAAAGTGTAGCCCAGTTTGCGCTGAAGCTTGTTAATCAGGATGGGGTTCATGCGATTCCAGTTCTTTGTTGCGTCTGTGACTCTGCATACCAAACGGGGCTGGTAATCCAACACGTTCCGTTTGGTGTGCAGTGGCCTCCCTGAGGAGGCCACCCGATTTGCCTGTTAATCAGACAATAATGTTAGTGGATACCACCGATGCGACTGAATCGCACGCCGGTTGGCCACTGGCCTTCTTGTTTCTCAAAGCTCATCCAGATAGCGACCGCTTTACCGACCAGATTACGCTCCGGGACAAAGCCCCAGTAGCGGCTGTCGGCGCTGTTATCACGGTTGTCGCCCATCATGAAGTATTGCCCTTTCGGCACGACCCAGCTTGCCTGCGGCTGACCCGGCTGCTGATAATACATGCCTGCCTGACTCTGCGCTTCGTTTACCAGCAGAATGTCATGCGTCACGTTACCGATTGTCTCTTTGCGGGTTCCCAGGCGCAAACCACCGCGCAGGGTATCGCCCTGCGGCACCTGATAAAAACCGTTGCCGGTTTCGTTGCCATCAAAGCCGCTAAAGGTCTGAACAAAGTTGCTTGGCTCAACGTCGGTGTAAGTTACCGCTAACGCTGTGTCACAGGCTTTATCATCGGAGCAGGTCGGTTTCACCGTCAGCGTTTTGCTGTAAGGATCATAAATGACTTTGTCGCCCGGCAGGCCGATAACGCGCTTAATGTAATCCAGGCTCGGATCTTTCGGGTATTTAAATACCGCGATATCGCCGCGCTTCGGCTGACCGGTTGGGATCAGCGTCGTCTGGGTGATCGGATCCTTGATGCCGTAAGCAAACTTCTCCACCAGGATAAAGTCACCAATCAGCAGTGTCGGCATCATCGAGCCAGAGGGAATCTGGAACGGTTCGTAGATAAACGAACGCACGATGAAAACCACGGCCAGCACCGGGAACACGGATGCGGTCGTTTCAACCCAGCCTGGCTTTGCAGCGACCTTCGCCAGCGTTTTGCTGTCGAGCGCGTTACCGGTCTGGGCCTGAGCCTCAGCCTGTTTCGCGCGACGCGCGGGTGCCCATTTAAAACGATCAATTACCCATACGATGCCAGTAATCAGCGTCGCTATCGCCAGAATCAGGGCGAACATATTAGCCATTGGAAATCCTTATTTGCTGTCCTTACCGACATGCAGAATGGCGAGGAACGCTTCCTGTGGCAGCTCAACGTTACCAACCTGCTTCATTCGCTTCTTACCATCTTTCTGCTTCTGCAACAGTTTCTTCTTACGGCTGACGTCACCGCCATAACACTTGGCGAGAACGTTTTTACGCAGCTGTTTCACCGTTGAACGCGCGATAATGTGGTTGCCGATGGCAGCCTGAATCGCAATATCAAACTGCTGACGCGGGATGAGCTCTTTCATTTTCTCAACCAGATCGCGTCCGCGATAAGGCGCGTTGTCACGGTGAGTAATCAGCGCCAGCGCATCCACACGTTCAGAGTTAATCAGTACGTCGACGCGTACCATGTCTGAAGGCTGGAAACGTTTAAAGTTGTAATCCAGCGAGGCATAACCGCGCGAGGTTGATTTCAGACGGTCAAAGAAGTCGAGTACCACTTCAGCCATCGGAATTTCGTAAGTCAGTGCCACCTGATTGCCGTGGTAAACCATGTTGGTCTGCACGCCACGCTTCTCAATACAGAGCGTGATGACGTTGCCCAGATACTCCTGCGGCAGCAGCATGTGACATTCGGCAATCGGTTCACGCAGCTCTTCGATATTGTTCAGTGCCGGCAGCTTGGATGGGCTGTCGACATGAACGATTTCGCCGCTGGTCGTCACGACTTCATACACCACCGTCGGTGCAGTAGTGATCAGATCGAGATCGTATTCGCGCTCCAGACGCTCCTGGATGATCTCCATGTGCAGCAGACCGAGGAAGCCGCAGCGGAAACCAAAGCCCAGCGCCGTTGAGCTTTCTGGCTCATAGAACAGCGAGGCGTCGTTCAGGCTCAGCTTACCGAGCGCATCACGGAACGCTTCATAGTCGTCAGAGCTGATTGGGAACAGACCGGCGTAAACCTGTGGCTTCACTTTTTTAAAGCCTGGCAGCGCTTTGTCTGCCGGGTTACGTGCGGTAGTCAGCGTATCGCCCACGGGTGCGCCGAGGATATCTTTAATGGCGCAGACCAGCCAGCCTACTTCACCGCAGTTCAGCTCATTACGATCAACCCGTTTTGGGGTGAAGATACCCAGGCGGTCAGCGTTATAAACCTGGCCGGTGCTCAGGACTTTGATCTTGTCGCCTTTACGCATGGTGCCGTTTTTCACGCGCACCAGGGAAACAACACCCAGGTAGTTATCGAACCAGGAGTCGATAATCAGTGCCTGCAGCGGCGCTTCCGGATCGCCTTCTGGCGGCGGAATGTCGCGCACTAAGCGCTCCAGCACTTCCGGAACGCCTACGCCGGTTTTGGCTGAGCAGCGCACCGCGTCAGTCGCATCAATGCCGACGATATCTTCAATTTCCTGCGCGGCGCGATCGGGATCGGCAGCGGGCAGGTCAATTTTGTTCAGAACCGGCACCACTTCCAGATCCATCTCCATCGCGGTGTAGCAGTTCGCCAGTGTCTGCGCTTCAACACCCTGACCGGCATCCACCACCAGCAGCGCGCCTTCGCAGGCGGCCAGTGAGCGGGAAACTTCATAGGAGAAGTCTACGTGGCCTGGGGTATCGATGAAATTGAGCTGGTAAGTTTGGCCGTCTTTCGCGTGGTAATCGAGTGTGACGCTCTGTGCTTTGATGGTGATGCCACGCTCGCGCTCCAGATCCATAGAGTCAAGAACCTGCGCAGCCATTTCACGAGCGGTGAGGCCGCCGCAAATCTGAATCAGGCGGTCAGAGAGCGTAGATTTGCCATGGTCGATATGAGCGATGATGGAGAAATTTCTTATGTGCTTCATTTATTGGGATATCTTCGCTTAAAATTCAGTTGAAAACCTGAGCACAGACACATTCAGGAAGATCGCTCTTTACCCACAATCCTGTCAGCCTCATTAATGACGACGCATATTACACTGTTAACGCCGCGCATAAAAGAATGGAACGTGGTGGAAGCGAAACAGATATCTGCGCGAGGCAGAACAGACAAAGGCCGCGGGATGCGCGGCCTGGACGTGCGTTACGCTTCGCTTTCAACACGCAGCGCATCGGGAGGCAAGGCGATGTTCAGAATGACCGGCTGAAAGGCTTCCCGATCGCCGAATTTCATTGAAACGCCTTTGGCGACAATAAAACCCCCGATGCCGCCCAGCAGCGCACCGCAGGCGGCGGCCAGATCGCTGCTGAACAGCGCCTGAAACAGCCCGGAAACCAGGAACAGGCCAAACAGCGGCGTCATGTAGACCAGCAACGCTGAACCCAGCAGGCTGCTCTCTTTGATACCAAGTTCGATCCGCTGCCCCGGCTGCAGCGGCTTGCTGCTGGCGATTTGCATCACGTGGGCATTCTTCGGACCGAGCTTATTCAGCATATGGCTGCCACAACCTTTACGTGCCTGGCAGCTGTTACAGGAGGTTTTAGCTTCGGTGTGCAGCGTGGCGATGCCATCCTGCCATGCCACCACGGTGGCCCATTCTCTCATCATTTTTGTGACCCCAGGTCGATGCTGTCCGCAATACGTTTTGCGGTCGAGGGCGGTAATTCGCCGATCACTGCTATTTCGTTATTATTGCGCACAACGGTCTGGACCGTACGACGCCCAGTGCGCAATGTCTGCGTTGTGCTGGTTTTATCGGCCGGCGTCACGTTGATCGCGAAACTAAACAGGCCATCGCTGTAGAGCTTCGATTCCATATTTTTATTCAGACCGGGTAGCGTGCGGCGATTCTGCGACACCAGCGACATACCGGCAGGTATCCAGCCTGGCTGCCAGGTGAGCGTGACCGCATCCCCTTTCGGCACCGATAGCGACGGAGGCAGATTGGCTTTCTCCAGACCCTTCATCAGATTGCGCACCCCTTCGTCCACCGCAAAGCTGATGACGCGGAACTGCTCCAGCGTTTCGCCGTCACGATCGAGCAGGTCGATGCGCAGCGGCAGCTTGGTGTCCACATCCAGCCAGACCACATAGCTGTAACGGGTGCCATCGCGTGAAACGATGCGCAACACATCACACATCTGATCGGCAATGCGCGAGCGGCCTACGGTAATAAAATCATAGGCTGTAGCGAGCTTGGTGAAGTCAGCAAAAATCACCGACGGCAAAGCATCGATAATGTGATTACCGGGGAGCGAAAAGGGATCGAGGCCGGGTTCGAAGTAACTGATATCGTTGCCGCGCTGGATCACTTCCCGACGTGGCCCGTCCATCTGCAACAGCTGCGCGAATATCCGGTTATCGATTACAGCATGACGATAACGCAGCGATTCGATGCCGATGCGGGAGACGTTGATATAGGCGAATTCGTAGTTGAGGTTCTGACTTGCCTGCTCCATCTGCTGCAATAGCGCCCCGGACGCAGAAGGTTGCGCCGGGGCGGCAGATGACCACAACAGGCTGCCTGTCAGCAGGCTAACAGCATACCAAAGCGGCTTCATTACTGCTGTTGCTGTCCTAATGATTGATTTCCGGGAACATCAACCTGCGCCTGTTTTGGCGCAGTGGTTTCAAACTGCAGCTGGTCAGCGTGCAGGCGACGTTGCAGTTCGTAATCCTGCAGCATGGCATTTACGCGACGACGCTGGTCCTGAACCTGCTGGTTAGAACTGTTGGTGTCAAATGCATCAGAAGGCACGCCCAGGCTCACCGGAGACGCTTTGCCCATCATCGGCATCGTATTGAACACCGGAGAGTCAGAGGTCTGCGTGGCGCTGCCCTCTGGCTGGTTATAGTGCTGAACGCCTACGATCACGGCCAGTGAAACACAGGCAGCGACACCGACCTGGGTCAGTTGCGCAGCCCACGGGCGCGCTTTTTTCCAGAACGGCATTTTTTCCCAGCGGGAAGGTTCTGGCTGAGCTTCAGGGATCAACGTTGTAACCGTACGCAACGGTTCTTTTTCGATGGCAGCAGCGACGCGCGCAGAAATATCAAAATGCAGGACATCGCCCACATCACCGCGCATGGTATCGCGAATGAGATGATAGCTTGCCCAGCTTTTCTGTAATTCTGCGTCCTTAGACAAGGCGGAAAACAGCTCGTTATCTAAGGTCTCACCATCCATTAAAGCGGAAAGTTTTTCTTTCTGCATGCCTATGTACCCTTCCAGTAGCCGTTATCACTGACGTTGGATAAGCGGTTGAACTTTGTTATCAATGGCCTCTCGCGCACGAAAGATACGTGATCGAACAGTGCCTACCGGGCAATTCATAATGACGGCGATCTCTTCATAACTCAGACCGTCCAGTTCCCTGAGGGTGATTGCCATACGCAAGTCCTCGGGTAGCGCCTCGATGGTACGAAAGACAATTTGTTTCAATTCTTCTGACAACATTAAGTTCTCAGGGTTCGAAATTTCTTTTAATGCACCCGCACTTTCGAAATTTTCTGCGTCAATAGCATCCACATCGCTGGATGGCGGACGACGCCCCTGAGCAACCAGGTAATTTTTCGCTGTATTTACCGCAATGCGGTACAGCCAGGTATAAAACGCGCTATCGCCCCGGAATGAATCCAGCGCGCGATACGCTTTAATAAACGATTCCTGTACTACATCAGGTACGTCGCCCGAGGGAACATAGCGTGAAACCAGGCTCGCCACTTTATGCTGGTAACGAATCACCAGTAAGTTGAAAGCTTTTTGATCTCCCTTCTGTACGCGCTCGACAAGGACCTGGTCCGTCAACTGCTCGCTCATCCGAGGTAATGTCTCCCCAAATTTTTCATACGCATAAAGTAACTGCCAGCACATCTCATGGTTCTGAGCAAGCATGCGCTTAGAGTTGTGATGTGGTGCGAAGTTCACTTCTCGCCCTGATATTTACCGCTCCGATGGACATTACACAGGTTCTTCGTTTTCGTTCAGTGTAAGGAGCGTAAATCGCAGGCAGAGTAACCTATGACAACAGCTTTTTCATCATTAAATCCTTTAGGTTTAATAAGTTTGCTATAAAAAACCGCGCCAAAAGCAGTCCGGTTTTAACTCACTGATATTAAGTAACTTTGGGAAATCATCAGACAAAAACCTGCGCCAGATGTTTAAAATACTTCACAACAACCCCCATTGCGCTTATGCTCAGCCCTATTCTTGTTTAGTAAATTAAACATTATGATGAATGCGAACCCGGATTATCAGTGTGATGTACTCATTGTGGGCAGCGGTGCTGCTGGCCTGTCGCTGGCATTGCGGCTGGCAAAACAGTATCAGGTGACAGTTCTCAGTAAAGCGCAGGTCAATGAGGGGTCAACCCTTTACGCCCAGGGCGGTATTGCTGCGGTATTTGATGAGACTGACAGTATCGAGTCGCACATCGAAGATACGCTGATTGCCGGTGCCGGATTATGCGACCGTGAAGCCGTCTCGTTTATCGCCAGTAATGCCCGGCATTGCGTGCAGTGGCTGATCGACAACGGTGTCGCCTTTGATCTCGATCCGCAGGCGGCCGGCGACATGCGTTATCACCTGACGCGGGAAGGCGGCCACAGTCATCGCCGTATCCTGCACAGCGCTGACGCTACCGGCCATGCGGTTGAAACGACGCTGGTAAGCCAGGCGTTGAGCCATCCCAACATCCGGATTCTGGAACGCACCAACGCGGTCGATCTGATTCTTTCAGATAAAATCGGCCTGCCAGGCCCACGCCGTGTAGTAGGCGCGTGGATCTGGAACCGTAATCGCGAACAGGTGGAAACCTGTCGGGCACGGGCCGTGGTGGTTGCAACCGGTGGTGCCGCCAAGGTCTATCAATATACGACTAATCCCGACATCGCCTCCGGTGACGGCATCGCGATGGCCTGGCGTGCCGGCTGCCGGGTTGCCAATCTGGAATTTAATCAGTTCCACCCGACCTGCCTGTTTCATCCGCAGGCGCAGAATTTCCTGTTAACCGAAGCGTTACGCGGAGAAGGTGCCTGGCTGTTGCGTCCCGATGGCAGCCGTTTCATGCCTGATTTCGATGAGCGTGCCGAACTCGCCCCGCGCGATATCGTCGCCCGGGCCATCGATCATGAGATGAAGCGGCTGGGCGTTGACTGTATGTATCTGGATATCAGCCACCAGCCTGAGGAGTTTGTTCGCGCGCACTTCCCGATGATCTATGAGAAGTTGCTGACCTTTGGCTTTGACCTCACCAAAGAACCCATCCCGATTGTGCCTGCCGCGCACTATACCTGTGGCGGCGTAGTCGTTGATCAGCATGGCCAGACCGACGTAAGTGGCCTCTATGCCATCGGTGAGGTGAGTTATACCGGCCTGCATGGCGCTAACCGCATGGCATCCAATTCGCTGCTGGAGTGTCTGGTTTATGGCTGGTC
Organism: Pantoea sp. RG18; assembly: GCF_025910075.1. Classification (NCBI taxonomy): domain Bacteria; kingdom Pseudomonadati; phylum Pseudomonadota; class Gammaproteobacteria; order Enterobacterales; family Erwiniaceae; genus Pantoea; species Pantoea sp. RG18. Next base: position 55,521 of record NZ_JAPCIL010000001.1, on the reverse strand, counting down.
CGCCGCAGAGGAGCTGATTCGCACCCTGCCCGCCATCGAAGCCGTTACTGCGCTACCCGCATGGGATGAAAGCCAGGTCGATGACGCCGATGAGCGCGTGGTGATCCAGCATAACTGGCACGAGCTGCGGTTATTCATGTGGGATTACATGGGAATCGTCCGCACGACCCGGCGGCTGGAGCGGGCGCTGCGCCGCATCAACCTCCTTCAGCAGGAGATCGATGAATATTATCGTCATTTCCGCCTCTCCAATAATCTGCTGGAGCTACGGAATCTGGTGCAGGTCGCTGACCTGATGGTGCGCTGTGCGCTGGAGCGAAAAGAGAGTCGCGGCCTGCACTATATCCGCGACTACCCGGATTTACTGCCCGAGGCGCGGCCAACCATCCTGACGCCGCCGGACTACATAAAAAGGTAGAACTCCCGCGTCAGGCTACACCACTCATCAGAATAGCGGGTGTCCGGCGTGCGGATAGCAAGGCGCTCCAGCAGGGTTTCCCCGGCCTGCGGCGACAGCCCCAGCAGGACGCGGTGCGGCGGACGATGGGCATATTCCGCCACGTCCAGCCGGAAACGCAGATGCCAGCCATCCGCCTGCGCCAGGGCGATGAATTCCTGGCCGGTCGCGGTGGGCAGCACCACGCAGAACATCCCCTCTTCTTCAATCAGTAATGCAGCACTGCGCAACAGTGTCTGATGATCGAGCGAGGCAGTCGCACGGGCGCTGTCCCGTGCCGCAGTAGAACAGGCCACGCCAGGTGCAAAATAAGGCGGATTGCTGACGATTAGCGAGTAACGTTTATCGCACTGTTCAGCCCAGTCGGCGATATCACGCTGATGAACCTGAATACGTTCAGGCCACGGCGACTGCTGCACATTCTCCTGCGCCTGAAGCGCGGCTTCCGGTTCCAGCTCAACCGCATCGATGTTGACCAGCGATGGCGTACGCTGCGCCAGCATCAGCGCGATAAGCCCGCTGCCGCTGCCAATATCCAGAATACGTTTTACCCCGGCAACCGGCGCCCAGGCCCCAAGCAGAATGGCATCGGTGCCCACTTTCATCGCACAGCGATCGTGCGCGACAAAAAATTGTTTAAAGGTAAAACCGTTCTTGTTTAACTGTGGCCGTTCACGCGGCTTATCCTGCATCATTCGTCACTACCATCGTTTTTTTCCTGCCGTACGGCAGCGCATGAGTGTAACGTGACAACAGAGGGAATTCACGCGGCAGACAACCCCAGGCGCAGCCGAAACGGATTAACAGATGAAGATTCAGTCTGATCTGTCTATAATCAGCGCCCCAAACTGAGGTAGACCATGACAGTAACCACATTTTCCGAACTCGAACTCGACGAAAGCCTGCTACAAGCGTTGCAGGAAAAAGGCTTTACGCGCCCAACAGTGATCCAGGCTGCTGCAATTCCGCCCGCGCTGGAGGGCCGTGACGTTCTGGGTTCGGCACCTACAGGGACCGGGAAAACTGCCGCGTATCTGTTACCGGCGTTGCAGCACCTCCTTGATTTTCCGCGTAAGAAATCTGGCCCGCCACGCATCCTGATTGTGACCCCGACCCGCGAACTGGCGATGCAGGTCGCCGATCATGCGCGTGAGCTGGCGAAACATACCCATCTGGACATCGCCACCATTACCGGCGGCGTGGCCTATATGAACCATGCCGAAGTGTTCAGCGAAAACCAGGACATCGTGGTCGCCACCACCGGCCGTCTGCTGCAGTACATCAAAGAAGAGAACTTTGACTGCCGTGCAGTAGAAACCCTGGTGCTGGATGAAGCGGACCGCATGCTCGATATGGGCTTTGCCCAGGATATCGAAACCATCGCGGCTGAAACGCGCTGGCGCAAGCAGACCCTGCTGTTCTCTGCCACGCTGGAAGGCGACAATATCCGTGACTTCGCCGAGCGTCTGCTGAACGATCCGGTTGAGCTGGAAGCGGACCCAAGCCGCCGTGAGCGCAAAAAGATCCAGCAGTGGTACTACCGCGCTGACGATCTGCAGCACAAAACCAAATTACTGATCCATCTGCTGAAACAGCCGGATGTGACGCGCAGCATCGTGTTCGTGCGTAAGCGTGAACGTCTGCATGAGCTGGTGAGCTGGCTGCACGAAGCGGGGATTCGTAGCAGCTATCTTGAAGGCGAAATGGTGCAGGCGAAGCGTAACGAAGCGATTAAACGTCTGAGTGAAGGCCGCGTTAACGTGCTGGTTGCGACGGATATCGCCGCGCGCGGCATTGACGTTGAAGATGTCAGTCACGTCTTCAACTATGACATGACGCGCACCGCTGATACCTATCTGCACCGCATCGGGCGTACCGGCCGTGCGGGCCGTAAAGGCATCGCCATCTCACTGGTTGAAGCGCACGATTTTGTGCTGCTGGGCAAAATCACCCGCTATGTGAACGAGCCGATCAAAGCGCGCGTGATTGATGAGCTGCGTCCTGAGACGCGGGCGCCAAGTGCCAAAACGACCGGTAAACCGTCGAAAAAGGTTCTGGCGAAGCGCGCAGAGCAGAAAGCCAGTGAAACAGAAAAACCGCGTGTGAAAAAACGCCATCGTGATGCCAAAAATGTCGGCAAACGCCGCAAGGCAAGCGGCAGTACGCCAGCTAACGAGAATGCGGAATAAATCATCGCAGCTATAAAAAAATCGCCTCACAGGAGGCGATTTTTTTTATCTGATAATCAGTAACAGCCCTTTCACAATCTTTTATCTGCCAGAGCGCTTTCTTCATGACACTGGCATCAGCGTGCCGGGCAGTTAACTGGTTATCTTATTCATAATATTAATAAAAATTGCTGTGTGCGCTTTGCGCTAATTTTCAGCAGCCGATAACTCAGGCTGCTTAAAGACTTTCAGTAAAGGTACGGGTAATGACGTCGCGCTGCTGCTCAGGTGTCAGTGAGTTAAAACGCACGGCATAGCCTGAAACGCGGATGGTCAGCTGCGGATAGTTTTCAGGATGTTTAACTGCATCTTCCAGCGTTTCGCGGCGCAGAACGTTGACGTTCAGATGCTGTCCACCTTCAACACGTACCTGTGGTTTGATTTCAACCGGCACTTCGCGGTAAGCGAATTCGCCCAGTTCGCTGATGGCGACAACCTGATCTTCTTCGTAGCCCGCTTTTGCACACAAGCAACGCGCTTCGGCTTTCTCTTCGTCCAGCAGCCAGAAGGAGTTCAGTAGTTGTGAATTGTTTGATTGAGTGATCTGGATACCAGTGATCATGATTGCGTCTCCCGGGTAATACGTGGATAAATCAAATTTGAGGCCCCGGTATATCACCTTTGATTTCGGACAGCTTTGACCTGTATCAATATTAATCAGGCATTCCGACCGCTTTTAAGCTAACCCGTTGATCTCAATACCCCTGCCACCTAAACTTAATTTGTATTATTCAAATTATTTTTGCCTTCAGGTCAGCGGCAGGAACCGCTAAGCTTATGGCACTAACGTTAAGGGAGTTAAACATGGCTGAAAAGCTGACCTGGCACGACGTGCTGGCTGAAGAGAAAGAGAAACCCTATTTTATCGAGACGCTGAAGCAGGTCGCCGATCAACGCGCCGCAGGTGTCACGGTCTATCCGCCGCAGAAAGATGTCTTCAACGCCTTTCGCCTGACGGAACTGGGCGACGTCAACGTCGTGATACTCGGTCAGGATCCCTATCACGGGCCTCATCAGGCGCACGGCCTGGCCTTCTCGGTACTGCCCGGCGTCCAGGTGCCGCCCTCGCTGCAGAATATCTACAAAGAGCTGATGCAGGATATTCCAGGCTTTCAGAAGCCCAGTCACGGCTTTCTTGAGAGCTGGGCAAAACAGGGCGTGATGTTGCTCAACACCGTGTTGACGGTTGAGGCAGGTAAAGCGCATTCCCATGCGCGATTTGGCTGGGAGACCTTTACGGATAATGTGATTGCGGCGATTAACCAGCACTGTGAAGGGGTGATTTTTCTGCTGTGGGGTTCACATGCGCAGAAGAAAGGCAGCATTATCGATCGCCAGCGCCATCACGTGTTGCAGGCTCCGCATCCCTCGCCGCTCTCCGCGCATCGTGGCTTTTTCGGCTGCAAACACTTTTCAACAACCAATGAGCTGCTGAGCGCTGCCGGTAAAAAGCCGGTGGACTGGACGCCGGTTTTACCGGACTAACGCCAGAAAGCACACGGCCGCGTCAGTGCGCGGCCGTGTAACGGGATTCAGGCGTTGAATCAGCTTTTCGCTTTGGAAACCGCAACCATCGCCGGGCGCAGCAGGCGACCATTCAGCGTATAGCCACGCTGCATCACCAGCATGACATGGTTTGGCTCAAACTCTTCAGACTCCATCATCGACATCGCCTGATGCACTTCCGGGTTAAACGGCACGCCGGTTTCGCCGACCACTTCAACACCGAATTTACGCACGGCGCCCAGCAGGCCTTTCAGGGTCAGTTCAATCCCTTCAATCATCGAAGCCAGCTGTGGGTCCTCTTTGTTCGCCACTTCCAGCGCACGTTCGAGGCTGTCGATTACCGGCAGCAGTTCGTTGGCAAACTTCTCCAGCGCAAATTTGTGCGCCTTCTCAACGTCCATCTCGGCACGACGACGAATGTTCTCAATCTCTGCCTGCGCACGCAGCTGGGCATCGCGCACACCGGTCTGCGACTGCGCTAATTCAGCTTCGAGCTGAGCAATACGCTCATCACGCGGATCCACCTCTGCCGCTGTCTCCGCTTCCTGAGGTTGCTGCTGATCCTGCTGAATTTCGTCTGAGACTTGCTCGTTTGGGGTGTTCTGTTCTTTACTACTCATGAATTTCTCCGCGTTTTGCACATTCATTTCGCTGGTTGGCTTATTATGGGGATTGGTATGACGGATTCAAGGGAACCTATCACATTGCCTTACCGTTTTGGCTTATAAGGAACACCGACCAGATGAACAAACACTTTAACTGCATTGGTATTGTGGGTCATCCGCGCCATCCCACCGCGTTAACCACGCATGAGATGCTCTGGCGCTGGCTGACAGCCAAAGGTTATCAAGTGATCGTTGAGAAGCAAATTGCGCAGGAGCTGTCGCTTCACGACGTGCAGACGGGCACGCTGGCGGAGATTGGTCAGCAAGCCGATTTAGCGGTCGTGGTGGGCGGTGATGGCAATATGCTGGGCGCAGCGCGGGTGCTGGCGCGCTACGACATTAAAGTGATTGGGATTAACCGCGGTAATCTCGGCTTTCTCACCGATCTTGATCCAGACAATGCGCAGCAGCAGCTGGATGAGGTGCTACAGGGCAACTATTTCGTCGAAAGCCGCTTTCTGCTGGAAGCGCAGGTGTGCAAATCTGACTGCTCGCCGCGCATTGGCTCCGCTATCAACGAAGTGGTGCTGCATCCCGGCAAAGTCGCGCACATGATCGAATTTGAAGTCTACATCGATGAAGTGTTCGCCTTCTCCCAGCGATCAGATGGGCTGATTATCTCGACACCCACCGGCTCGACCGCCTATTCACTCTCTGCGGGCGGCCCGATTCTGACGCCGTCACTTGAAGCGATTGTGCTGGTGCCGATGTTCCCGCATACGCTGTCAGCGCGGCCACTGGTCATCAACAGCAGCAGTACCATCCGTTTGCGCTTTTCCTCACGCCGCAGCGACCTGGAAATCAGCTGTGACAGCCAGATTGCGCTGCCGATTCAGGAAGGCGAGGATGTACTGATTCGACGCAGCAGCAACCACCTGAACCTGATTCACCCCAAAAACTACAGCTATTTCAATACGCTGAGTTCAAAACTGGGCTGGTCAAAAAAATTGTTCTGAAATGCAGCCTCCCCTCTTTACTGGATAAAAAACCAGTTTATACTGTATGAAAAACCATATGTGTTTATTCATACAGGTGAACCTATGCTGGCCCAACTGACCATCAGTAATTTCGCTATCGTTCGTGAGCTCGACATTGATTTTCAACGCGGCATGACAGCAATCACTGGTGAGACCGGTGCCGGTAAGTCTATCGCGATTGATGCGCTGGGATTATGCCTGGGCGGTCGTGCTGATGCCGACATGGTCCGTCAGGGTGCCTGCCGGGCCGACCTCTGCGCCCGCTTCCAGCTTAAGTCCTCCCCTTCTGCTCAGCGCTGGCTGATAGATAATCATCTGGATGACGGCAACGAATGTCTGCTGCGCCGGGTTATCAGCGCTGACGGACGTTCCCGCGGCTTTATCAACGGCACGGCAGTGCCGCTCTCTCAGCTGCGCGATCTCGGCCAGTTACTGATTCAGATTCACGGCCAGCATGCCCATCAGCTTCTGCTCAAACCAGACCATCAGAAACATCTGCTGGATGCCTATGCCGGTCACGACGATCTGCTGCAGCAAATGCGCGCCAGCTATCAGACCTGGCATCAGAGCTGCCGCACCCTGGCGCTGCATCAGCAGCAGGCGCAGGAGCGCGAATCCCGCCGCGAGCTGTTGCAGTATCAGCTGAAAGAGCTGAACGACTTCGCTCCGCAGCAGGGTGAATATGAGCAGATCGACGAAGAGTATAAGCGTCTGGCCAACAGCGGACAGTTGCTGTCAACCAGCCAGCAGGCACTGCAACTGTTAGCAGACAGCGATGACAATAATCTCAACAGCCTGCTCTACAGCGCCCGTGAGATGATTTCAGAACTGACCTCGCTGGATGAGAAACTGAACGGCGTTCACAACCTGCTGGAAGAGGCGGCGATTCAGCTGAGCGAAGCCAGCGATGAGCTGCGCCACTACTGCGACAGCCTCGATCTGGATCCTAACCGCCTGTATGAACTGGAACAGCGTATTTCGCGCCAGATCGCCTTAGCCCGTAAGCATCACGTCACCCCTGAAGGGCTGCCTGAACTGCATCAGCAACTGCTGGCGGAAGCGGAATTGCTGTCTCAGCAGGAGAGCGATCAGGAGAGCCTGCAATTACTGGTGGGTGAACACTATCAGGCCGCGCTGCAAAGCGCAGAGCAGCTGCATCAGCAGCGCAGCCACTATGCCGATGAGTTGCAGCTGCTGATTACCCAGAGTATGCACCTGCTCTCGATGCCGCATGGCCAGTTTAAAATCGCGCTGACCTTTAATCCGGATCAGCTGACCGCAGACGGTGCGAGCCGCGTTGATTTCCAGGTGACGACTAACCCAGGTCAGCCACTGCAGCCGCTGGGCAAAGTTGCTTCAGGCGGTGAACTGTCACGTATCGCCCTGGCGATTCAGGTAATCACCGCGAAGAAAATGGAAACGCCGGCGATGATTTTCGATGAAGTGGATGTCGGCATCAGCGGCCCGACCGCCGCCGTGGTAGGTAAGCTGTTGCGTCAGCTGGGCGAATCGACTCAGGTGATGTGTGTAACCCACCTGCCGCAGGTTGCCGGTTGTGGTCATCAGCATTTTTATGTCAGCAAAGAGACCGATGGAGCGATGACCGAGACCCATATGCAGCCACTGGACAAGCGTGCACGTCTGCAGGAACTGGCGCGACTGCTGGGTGGCAGCGAGGTCACACGCAATACCCTGGCCAACGCAAAAGAACTTTTAGCCGCATAGCAGCGCACTTTTTTAACCGGCTGGGGTCATAAGCTTGCTCTGTAGAGGTTTCCAATAGCGAAAAGGTTTATTATCATCGGCACTTATGTCGCCAAAGTAATAAAGCCTGCCGCAGGCAGAGTTCAGATTTTGATGGCAAGAAAACCGCCTGTAAAAGGCGTTTGGCCCCGGAAAAGGAATGTATAGATGCGCTGTAAAACGCTGACTGCCGCGGCAGTAGTAATGTTGATGATGACCGCCGGATGTTCCACCTTAGAGCGCGTGGTCTATCGTCCTGATATCAACCAGGGTAACTATCTGGTAGCTAACGACGTAGCCAAGATCCATACCGGTATGACACAGCAACAGGTGGCTTACACCCTCGGTACGCCGATGATGAAAGACCCGTTTGGCAGCAACGTATGGTATTACGTGTTCCGTCAGGAGCCAGGTCATGAGCGCGTGAAGCAGCAGACGCTGACGCTGAACTTTGATGGCAACGGTGTTCTGACTAACATCGACAATAAGCAGAATCTGGCCAGAAACAGCGACTGATTGAACGGAAGACCGTTTAAACGGCAGACAGCAAAAAGGCGCACTGAGCGCCTTTTTTTATGCCCGCTATCCACTGAGCCTGAAGGGATAGCGACTTATTTTTTGCTTTCTGCCGCTCGCTCTGCGCGCTGACGGCGCAGCTCTTTGGGATCGGCAATCAGCGGACGATAGATCTCAATACGATCGCCCTCATTAACCTCATCACCCAGCTTCACTGGCCGACTGTAGATGCCGACTTTATTACTGGTGAGGTCAATCTCCCGACGCAGTTCCAGTAGCCCTGACTTTTGGATGGCCTGCTCTACCGTACTGCCCTGCTCCACTTTCACGTAAAGCTGATACTGTTTTTCAGGTAAGGCGTAGACCACCTCAACGGAGATCTCAGGCACTGTAGACCTCTTTGGCACGCTGAGTGAAAGCCTGCACCATGCTGTTAGCAAGCTCTTTGAAGATACGTCCAAAGGCCATCTCTACCAGCATGTTGGTGAATTCAAACTCCAGGCTTAATTCAACCTTGCAGGCGTCATCGCCCAGCGAGACGAACTTCCAGCCGCCGGTCAGCTTGCGGAACGGTCCATCAACCAGTTGCATATGGATGCTCTGGTTATCTGTCAGGGTATTGCGGGTGGTAAATGTCTTGCTGATGCCCGCTTTCGACACATCCACGGACGCAGTCATCTGATTATCTGACGCATCCAGCACGCGGCTTCCGGTGCAACCCGGCAGGAATTGCGGATAGGCATCCACATCATTTACAAGTTTGTACATCTGCCCGGCACTAAACGGGACCAGCGCCGAACGACTAATCTGAGCCATAATGGTTCCTGTTCATCACGAAACCGCTGAATAATAGCATTTTCAGCGATTAAACAAAAATGTCCCCGAGTGAGGGTGTGCTAGAATATCCCGTTTCCTGCCGCCCCGCTGGACTGGGGATGCGATAACCGACTAAGTGATGTAAAATACGCCGCACTATGACAAAGAAAAAAGCACACAAACCCGGTTCTGCCACTGTTGCCATGAACAAACGCGCCCGTCACGAGTACTTCATTGAAGAGGAGTATGAAGCGGGATTGTCGTTACAAGGATGGGAAGTTAAGTCACTTCGTGCTGGTAAAGCCAACATCAGCGACAGCTATATTCTGCTGCGCGATGGCGAAGCCTTTCTGTTCGGTTCAACCTTTCAACCCTTAGCCGTTGCCTCCAGTCACGTGGTCTGTGACCCAACGCGCAGCCGTAAGCTGCTGCTGAAGCAACGTGAACTCGACTCCCTGTATGGCCGCGTCAACCGCGAAGGCTACACCATCGTGGCGCTGTCGTTGTACTGGAAGAACGCCTGGTGCAAACTGAAGATTGGTGTTGCACGCGGTAAAAAAGAGCACGACAAGCGCGATGATATCAAAGACCGCGAATGGCAATTAGACAAAGCACGTATCATGAAGAATTCAAAGCGTTAAGCACTGGATTTTTAGTTTTTTTGTTGTTAGTATTTGAAGTTCTGGGGCTGATTCTGGACTCGACGGGATTGTGAAGCCTTAGGAGCATGCCGAGGGGCGGTTTGCCTCGTAAAAAGCCGCAAAAAAATAGTCGCAAACGACGAAAACTACGCACTAGCAGCTTAATAACCTGCTTAGAGCCTTCTCTCCCTAGCTTCCGCTCTTAAGACGGGGATCAAGAGAAGTCAAACCCAAAAGAGATCGCGTGGATGCCTTGCCTGGGGTTGAAGCGTTAAATCCAATCAGGCTAGTCTGTTAGTGGCGTGTCTGTTCGCAGCTAACCGGCGAATGTAAAAACTGACTAAGCATGTAGTGCCGACGGTGTAGTAATTTCGGACGCGGGTTCAACTCCCGCCAGCTCCACCAAAATTCTTGGTTGATGGTTACCAGAACCATCATCGAAGTCCTGAGAGCCCGCAAGGTGAAAGCCTTGCGGGCTTTTTTGTGTTTGTAATTTGTCCCGTGAAGTCTGAAGACAACTGATTGGATTCCAAACAAGGCCCAACTCGCGAGCATCTTAACGCCAGGAGCTGAACTAGGTGACGTTGAGCAGAATCCTCATCGTCCGCTTTGCACCAAGAGGGGGCATTGCTAACAGCAACTGGCCTCAAACAACGGGGGAACAAATCCCACTATTGCGTAGCTAGTTTATTGAAGATGCTGCTTCAACCAAATACAGGTACCTTCAATGTCATACGCTTTTTCCCCAAATCCCTTCGCAAGAAGGGACTCTGGTAAATACTCGTCATATTTATCCAAGTACTTTTCTGGAACATCTGTAGCAAGATCAAATGCAGATGGTAAGCCTGACAACAGCATTTTTTTAAGCGCCTGTTGAACAGTTGTTACACTGGCATCATCAATCTCGATAACACCTGCGAAAGAATTAGCTTTAAAACCACAACGTATGAGCAAGGCTGTAATCGTATTCACAACTTTATCCCCCATCCAGGGAATTACGTAACAGTGTTGCCCACTCGTAATAAAATACTCATTTTGCAGGTTATAACGCTGAAAGTTACTACTGCCTTCCGCAAATAGGTTTCTGGCGGCAGCATCGGCATAATCTACTCTCTTACAACCTATCGCTATGCGGTAATCACTTTCCCTATAGATAGCGAGCATTTCCTGACGAACGGCATCATGAATAGACATTCCTCCCCCACTAAATTGTGGTGGCTGACCGCCTTTGGTCGCCTCTACATAGATAACTTTTCTCTCTGTCTCGATCTCTGTCACTTTCCAGCGCCGCCCACCGAAGATGATGTGTTGGTCTGGTAGCAGTGGGGAGTCCACAGGTATTGTTCCAAGGGTTCTGTTTCCGGTGACAATGCGGAACTCTTCTGGTGTATTGAACACGGCATAAAAAGTGTAATGGTTAGTCAGTTTCTCCCCCTCTGCCCCAACAACCATTTCGCCGCTAGCAAGTTGAGTGAGCAGGCCACAGGTTCCCATATGTCTAAGCAGACTTTTGAAATCGTTTAAATCTACATTTTTAAACGGCCCTGTCTGACATAGTTGTGACCAGAGCTGATCAGCACGAACTCCACCCCATTGTGCCGTAATAGCAAGAACCTGGTGTAGCAGCGTGGAGTAATGCATCTGTCGAGCATCAGCTGGTTCAAACCATTGTTTAGAGATCATCAGTCTGATCATTGCCATCGACTGGACCAACTGCAGCCGTAGGTGGTCAACGATACTGCTAGTCACAGTAAGCTCATTTTCTGTAATTAGCATTCTTAGAACTGATGGGGAGTCGCGTCGCCCAGAACGCCCCATGCGCTGACGCAGACTGGAAACAGAATGCGGAGGCGTAACTTGAACAACCGACTTAACCTTACCGATATCAATTCCCAACTCGAGTGTCATTGTACAAACAGCTGTTGTGGGTAAATTTCCTTTCTGAAGCCGAGCTTCAAGCGCCTCACGTATTTCCCTGGCAAGAGAACCATGGTGGGGAAAAAATTCATTCGGAACAATATGTTCCTCACACATGTCGCTCAACGTTGCCGCAATGCTTTCAGTGCGCTTTCGGCTGTTTGCAAAGACCAAATGAGAATCGCCACGGCAAAGTCTAAAAATGTCAGAGCAAACGTCATGTTCAGCTGAACTCTGAAGTTCTTTCTCTTTTTGGAGTACTCGCTCCAGGTACCCTTTGACCTGTACCTGAAGAGTGGCCGTGCTATTACTATCAGTAACAGTTACGCAGGGGAGTCGTTTGTCCGGGCGCAACAGTTCAGGCACTTTATCCAGTTCCCCCAGCGTGGCACTCAACGCAACGCGGGGAATTGGATTTACCTGGCGTCCTAGCACATGGTCAATTCTATTGAGCAGAGAAAGCAGCTGTACGCCTCGCTCTGAGCCAATAAAAGCGTGAAACTCATCAATAACAATGTATGCGACTGAAGAAAACGCCTGTTTGAGCCAGCCCATTGAGTTTATGAGTAAAGACTCAAGTGACTCAGGTGTAATCAGTAAAATGCCAGCTGGGTTCGTCCGAGCCTTCTTCTTTTTGCTTTGTGGTACATCCCCGTGCCAGGGAGTCACTGGCATGTCCAATGCATCGCCAAGGCTCTCAAGACGACGATGCTGATCGTTAATCAATGCCTTCAACGGACTGATATAGATGATGCCAAATCCATCAGTGAGATCTGCAACTGCCGAACAGGCAGGAAGAAAGAAAGCCTCTGTTTTACCCGCTGCTGTACCTGCACTAATTAGCACATCTCGATCACGGGCTAAAATTTCCGGGATAGAACTCTCCTGCAAGGGCCTTAATGTAGACCACCCCTGCTTGTAAACCCACTTACGGACGCGGGGATCGAGACTATCGTAGGCACTGCTCATAGTTTGAAGTTCGCAAGGCCGTCGTCGTCATCACTTTCCTCCACAATGGCGTCATCCATATCGCTGGGTCTGTCCACTTCAATTGCCACATCCTCGATTAGTGTTTGCCAGTTCATCGTTCTGTTTTGTTCCAGCACGGCCAGCATATCCAGGAAACCTTTTATGGTATTACGGGGGGTACGGAAGTAAGCGTCTCCAATGGTTTTACTACAATGATGCAGAAATCCAGTCAGTGCCTCATCTGGTACCAGATAATTCTCTAACTCTCCGCCTGCAAAAACATGGCGAAGATTTCTCAGTAAAATATAGAGTTCCTCAGGGGTGAGGCTTGCAAGATGCAAAGTGGGAGACGAATAGTCAATCACTCCCGCTTTTTGCGCGAACCGGTTTTCAGCCAGACGTGATTGGAGCGCCTCATAGCTGTAAAGACCTTTGCGCGGATCGAAAAGGAACTCTGGCGTCCCCCCGAGAATAAAACCAATATTCTCGGCTGAGCCTTGCAGGCAGTCATTCAGAATCCGCAGAATCTGTTCGTAGTTCGCTGTTCTTGCTTGCGTATTATTCAGCTTAAAGAGGTTCACCATTTCGTCGAGGCTGACCAAAAGACCGGCATAGCCTGCCTGTCGGACAAAAAGACTCATCAGTTTCAAAGAATCATAGAATGAAGCGTCTGAGATAATAGTCCGAACATCGAGATCGTTTCGAGCATCAGTTTTGGTGGTGTACTCTCCCCGCAACCAGCGAATGGCATTAGATTTTAGCGTTTCGTTATCCTGCTCATGTCCCCGCCAGAATGCATCAATGACCTTCGCAAAGTCATATCCGCCCACCATATCTGACAGAGCTGCCAGGCGTTTATGAATAACTGATGAAACCTCTGAGCCGTCCGTGTCAGCTTCCTTTCTTGCCTCGGTAACGAACCTTTCAACAACGCTAAGTAACGCATTACCATCCGGCTTGTTTCTGGTGGACATGTTTTTCATAAGTTCTGAATAGAGATTACGAGCCTGACCTCCCGATGAGTGAATACGTCTGTCAGGAGAAAGATCTGCACTGACTGACACCAGCTTCTTCTCTAGCGCAATAGAGCGCACAACACTCAGAAAGAACGTTTTACCAGAACCATACTCACCGATGATAAGCCTGAAGCTTGCACCACCGTCAGCAATCCTCTCAATATCCTGATGGAGAGCAGTGATCTCATTCACGCGGCCAACCTGGATATGCTGAATGCCTATCCTTGGCGTTACACCTGACTTAAGTGATTGAATAATAGCATCGCGTTCTTTCACTCTTATACGTGTTACAGACATTCACTATCCCTCTAATTCTTTGGCAATTTCCAGGTCAACCCAGATATCATCATCGGCATCGTCCAGCACCGGAGCATCAACAACCGCATAGGACCAGTCATTGATCACCTCAAGCGCACCGCTGAGCATCAAATTAAAATTTCTGCACAATTCTGTCGCCTCTTTCCGGGACCACTGTTCTTTCTCCAGCAAACTGCGATAAAGCTGGCTATGTGCGAAATCAAGGCCCCCCGCCTCCGTTAATGAGACTGGAGCACTTACTGGTTCTTCCGATTCTTCTTCGGTGAAAATTGTGTTCAGTAATTTACGGACATCATCCGTGGCAGACTCGTGGCGGGCAAGTACATTAGCATCCAGTGTGAACCCTGCCGTTGGCTGAACAGCTGGTACAGACGAGACGAGATCATGTTCAGCTGCGGAATGCTGATGGATATTGCTCGAGACAGATGAGGGATCCAGACCCAAACTTGCATAAATCTTCTCAAGCTGTTTGATTTCGGCAGGCGCTATTGTCCCATCCGAGCAGGCAACACTAACGATAACTTTACCCACAGCAGCTTTTTCCGCAGCCCCCATCAACTCAATCCTGCTTTTCATTCCAGTCATATTGGCTGGGGTATGAAGCTGCCACGTTAAATACGCATGTAGAGAGCGCTTTTCATCATCGGTGAAACCAGTATTATTGTTGATGGCATTCTCAAGCACTTTCTGCTCAGCTTGATCAAGAGAATTGTCAATCAAGGCGACCATCGCCCCTAATCTGAGAGTCATTACAGCTGAAATAAATTCAGCTGAAGGTGAGAAACGTCCACCTTCGGCGGCTGGGAATAGAACAAGTGCACCATCAACATCAGCCTTCACATGGTGATAATATGGGTCAGGTGCCAGACTGTAGCCCATCTTCAGAGCAAAGGCCTGCATCAAATCGACCTCTTTTTTATTGATCTTAGTGGGGCAAGTGGCATTCATATGTGCCCAAAAGTCAGCAACTGAGACTAATCCCTCCTTACCGAGGATCGCCTCATCAGCCCAGAGTTTGAATGAGCTTAATATTTTTTCTGCGCTTTCATTAACGATCTCTGAAGGGAGCAACATAATTGCAGCAGTATCATTGACTGAAGTACCTTTTCTACCAAGGTAACGACTGTAAGCATCAAGTTCATCTGTACATATTTCGGCAAGGGCCATAATTTTCTGGACAGGTCCCTTCAATGCACTTGGATCAGGCAGGTCGGGAACAGGAAGTCGGACGCCTCGTAAACTAGGACTTGCCGGAGTGTAATCTAAACGTAAGCGCGTTTTATTCGCCTTAACGACCATCCCTTCACCATATTTGAGGGTGTAACGCCGTTTGAAAAGTGCAGCAAACTCTTTGGCACAGCGGCGAGCCGGGGTACGCAGCGCATACTCGGTATGGTTTATTACCCATTTCAATGCCAGTTCGGCAGATACAGGAACGCCCTCATGCACAGTTTTTGCCAGAGCCAGCTTAAATTGCATGCCATTGCTGAAACCTGAGTCGCTATCGAGCGCAGTGGCTAAATCCATGTTCGGGCGCAGAATAGACATGGCTTCGAGTAACTGGGTCGAATATCCACGGAAAGAGCGGTTCTCATTGAATACTGATCTTAACCGGGAGATTTCATTGAACAGGTTACGGAACTCAGCATCAGAGACATTTTGGTCAGTAGAATCTACAAGTGCTTTTCTTTCCAGACCGTAGAGATATATAAAAACATAGCCTATGGGACATGAAGGGTCGGACCTATCGCTGGCAAGCCAACTGACATACGCGCCACGTGCTTCTGGTGAAAGAGAGAAAAAACTGGGCCAGTACCCTAATGAACTGTCTTCGTAATAAAAAGAAGTGGGTTGTATCTTACATGTGTCATCAATTAATGATGCCTCACTTCCATCGTCATAATAGCCGCCTGACTCCTGATCTGAGGGCTTCATACGTTGCCCTAAGTAAATGTAGCCACCGCTAATTGCTACACCAGCTACAGTTATCATCTCACCTGGAAGTACCCACCGCGCCAATGCTCCTGCTGATTTTGAAGTTTTCTGATGATGATTGGTTGTTACTCGGAATTCTACGCCCCGGCCACTGCTCAGTGTAAAGGTTGCCAAGTCGTCATCTTTACCATCATCTTTTCGCACAAGGTCCTCTTTTTTCTTGATGTCAGCAACCCATGCTTTGGGTGGAGCTTTGACTGTTCTGGGAACAGAAGGCCCTGCAGACCTATGCTTTTTCTTTTTGAAAAAAAACAAATAAATAACATAAATCGCTGCTAAAAATATCCATAACTCCATGAATATAAACCTTAAAAATGACTTCTCATGCACACCGAAAAGAGGGTGAGGAAAAGCATAGCAAGTGGAATAATCTCAAAATAATACTTCTAATTTGCGAGGGTTAAAAGCAAATCGCCATCAAAATTAACCCAATTATTTAAGCGATAAAATTCATTGAATAACGCACTTAACCAGCATTGATGACCTGCTCCTCTTTGATTAATTCACCGCGATATTAGTAATGTCTTCATAAGTCACATGAAGACATCCCCATGAAGAAGCGATTTTCCGACGAGCAGCTCATCAATGTCCTCCGCGAGACCAAAGGCGGGGTTTCGGCACGGGAACTCTGCGGCAAGCATGCTATTTCAAACGCTACCTTCTACACTTGACGCAAAAAGTTTGGCGGCATGGAGGTACCCGAAGTGAAGCAGCACTGGGCCGATAGCTCTGTTGACAGACCAGATGCGGGATGCCTTGGAAGTCAAATGTTAGGCAATGGGGCTTTCGAAACGTCGTGCCTGCAGGTTGACAGGTTTCCCCTGTCAACCTGTCGTAAGGAAAGCAAAATGCTAATCTCACAGACGAAGAGACTCCTTCTGTAAACTCCCCTTCCCACAAAAAACCTGACATTTTCTTTTAGGACCAACAATGGTTCCAAAATGAAAGTCTAACTGAAGATCACAAGCCACTGAACAACAAGTCATATAACCTATTCAGGCTCAGCCTGCCGACCATTATCGAAGTCCTTAGAGCGCGTAAGATGAAAATTTTACGTGCTTTTTGTATCTGCGATCTTCTTTAAAACATACATCCCAATTGATGCAATTATTGCTTAATCTTATGACTAACTTCATAAACTAACGAAACTAGCTAGCACCCTGCTGTGTGAGTTAATCCCCATAGTTAGTGACCTGAGTATATTATTTTAAAAACAAATAATGAATAATTCAGATAACGAAGATTTAGAGAAACAGTGTTTATTTAAAGTAGATCTAGTCAAGGCACGTACCTGCCTGATTTAAAAAGGATGTCGTTCACACAGATGGAGTTGAATCATGGATGATGGGTTAAAGATAGTATTGTCTCCTGTCCAGCTTGCTGCTGCCCTTTCTGACAAGTCAGTCACAGAATCTGAGACAATGTCTAACCGTCTTATGGGCGGGCTGGGGCTGGTAATGGGAACGCTTGAGCTGGCCGGGGCAACTGCGCTTTGTATGGCACCCGAGCCTACAGGCTTAACAAAGGCGGCCTGCATCGTGGTTGGCTCGCACAGCATGGACAGTATTAATACTGCAGCAAATCAGGTTCTGAGCGGCAAGAATGTTCGTAGTGCAACATATCGGACCGCCATTGAGATGGCAAAACAGTTTGGTGCTGATGAAGATACTGCCTGGAAGGTAGGTTTGACCTTCGATGTTGCTGTACCTGTTGCTCTTTCTCTGGGAGTAGGAGCGGCGAGAATTGCAGCCATTCGCACAGGACGCATCAAACTTATTCATCATGAATCAGTAACTGGTAACACGCCCGGAGGTCATGCAATTTTAAAGCATATTGGTAAAACGCAGCATGAACTAGCAGCCCGGTTAAAAAGCACAGAAAATATGGCTCGCCCGCCAAATGCTATTAGCTCTTTCACCAATATAGATCTGGCCGAAAAATCAATATCCGATGCCATAAAGGTAAATAAAGAGTGGGTAAAGATTTGGGCGGCAAGCAGACCAGGACATAATTTAAATATCAAATATGACACCGGGAAAGCCATTGGTTATTCCCTGTTCAGGGATAGTCAAAAACTGACTCCGGCAACGAAAGTTAAAGTTGTTCTTAAATATGAATTGTACAACGGCAAGCCTTACTATATTCTGACTGCATTCCCGGAGGTTTAAACTATGTTACTCACTACTAATATAGATATTCTGATTGAAGGGACATTAAATCAGGACTTTGACTTTATTACAGGTGCTGACACCATTGATGAAGCTATTGATATTTATACAGCTGAATTAACACTCCAGGATCGTGAAGACCTAAAAAAAGAAGTGATGAACTTTCTGACATATGACGATGAAATGATAAAATCAGAGTTCAGAGACAGGTATATTAACGCCTTTGCACCGGAAGATGGTAAAGGGTTGCTTCTGCGAATACTCGAAAGCATCAACAAGCATAGTGACCATGGCAATCCCTTATAAACGAGCATTGGTGTTCGATGGAGGGTTACCAGAACTTCGTCGAACTCCTCAGAGCCCGCGAGATAAACGTACTGCGGGCTTTTTGTGTCTGTGCAGCCTTGCGGCCTTCCGTACGAATGCGCTTCAGGCATGTATATCAACATTTTCTGCAACGTCATTACTATACTCCCTTCCGCCTCCCCACTCCCCCTTTACAGCCCCAACCCAAACACGAAATAATACCCCTCTACGCCGGGCCACAATGCCCTGCCAACGCTTAAACCCAAACTCAACTCTGCGGACACCCTATGAATAACGAAATCTCTCTCAAATACTATGATGTCGCAGATGAGTATGCGACGGAGTCCGCTAAGCCGGTGAGCGAAGCTGAACGTACCCCACTGGCGCATTACTTCCAGCTGCTGATCACCCGTCTGATGAACAACGAAGAGATCAGTGAAGAGTCGCAGCAAGATATGGCGCGTGAAGCGGGTATCGATGAGCAGCGTATTGATGAAATTGCCGAGTTCCTGAACCGCTGGGGCAACGAGTAACAGACGCTCACCGGCAGACGAGCTTTGCGCAGTTCGCCGGTTAATCTGCCTGACTCAACAACCTGATTCGACACAGCGCCGGTATCCCCGTAACAACGCCCAGTGCTGACAGCCACGTGTATCACGTGGCTGATGTCCGTTCCCGGCTCTACCGACCCATCACTTCGTCTTTATCTGCCGCTACACACACTCCATCACACACGCCTTCATCTGCCACAAAGCCCCCTTCCGCCGCTCACCCTCTGGCGCACCTGAAAATTATCATCCAGACTTATATAGTCTGCGCAGGCATTGTGTTTTACACTGCGCGCTGTAAAAAACTGAGTAGATTAAGCAGGCAAAAATGGCGATGAACGGAACAATCACAACCTGGTTTGAAGATAAAGGTTTTGGCTTTATCAAAGATGAAAACGGTGATAACCGCTATTTTCATGTGATTAAGGTCGCCAATCCTGATCTGATCAAGAAAGATGCGGCGGTGACGTTTGAACCCACCACCAACAACAAGGGCTTATCCGCCTATGCGGTGAAGGTCGCCCCGACCAGCAAATACATCTATATCGCAGGCGAGCGGCTCAAGATCACCTCGATTAAGTCTTATCTGGTCTACAACGAAGAAGTGCCGGTCGATGCCGGTGTCGATAAAGAGAACGCGGTGTTGTCAGTGGGCCTGTTGCTGAATAATATCCGGCCGAAAACTGACCCGAACGCCAATGAGATGCGCTCGCTGAAAAAGCTGGCGGTCACCACCTTCCAGGGTACGACACTGATCTTCTCTGAAGATGAGATCGACATTGAAAGCACGGTTAAAGTGCTTAAAGGTCTGAAGTAATCCCGCAGGCGGGCCGAAATTCTGTTGGCAGAATTCCGGCTTTCAGCCTCCCGCCAGCCTGCTATTCAGGCACATTTCTCTGACACTAAATCCCCGCCCACAGGGCTGTTACAAGACAAAGCGTTGCTCTGGCGGATAAAACCTTCCTGCTCTCCCCTCTAATCCATTGTTTATGATAAAACAAAGGTCAAAAGCGCAGCTCATCAAGGTTCATCCCCACAAAGCGACTTTCCAGGGTAGAATTAGAAACTTTGTTCAGTCATTGCCAATGTTTTCCATCATCGCAAAGTGATACGAAAAGCGGGTGAAATAAGGTATAAAGCCGCATGAAAATCCCAAACAGAATCCAGCCCCTGGTCGATGACGGCCTGATTGACGATGTCCTGCAGCGGCTGAAAAGCGGCAAAGAAGCAGACGTCTATACCGTGCTATGCGGCGGCAAGGTGCAGTGCGCCAAAGTCTATAAAGAAGCGACCCAGCGTAGCTTTAAGCAGGCCGTGCAGTATCAGGAAGGCCGTAAAACCCGTAACAGCCGTAACGCCCGCGCCATGCAGAAAGGCACAAAGTTCGGCCGTAAGCAGCAGGAAGAGTCCTGGCAGACCGCCGAAGTAGATGCCCTGTTCCGCCTGGCGAACGCCGGTGTTCGCGTTCCACAGCCTTATCTCTGCATCGACGGTGTGTTACTGATGGAGCTGGTGACCGATGCCAATGGCTCGGTCGCGCCACGTCTCAGCGATGTCTCTCTGTCTGAAGAGCAGGCGGTGACGGATTTCCACACCATGATCCGCAACATAGTCCGTATGCTCTGTGCCGGTATCGTTCACGGTGACTTATCCGAGTTCAACGTACTGCTGGATGAACAGGGCCCGGTGATTATCGACCTGCCACAGGCAGTTGATGCGGCGGCCAATAACCATGCCGAGTCGATGTTTGAACGTGACGTGGACAATATCACCTCTTACTACGGTCAGTTCGCTCCGCAGCTGCTGAAGACGCGCTACGCCAAAGAGATCTGGCTGCTCTATGAAGATGGCAAGCTCACCCCGGAAACACCGCTTACCGGGAAGTTTGTGGAAGAGGAGCGCGTAGTCGATATGGATTCTCTGATGGATGAGATCATCACGGCAGAAGATGAATATTACGAGCGCCAGCGCGCCAGCCGTGAGCGCGACGAAGAGTAACTGCATCAATAAAAAAAGGCAGCGAGTCGCCTCGCTGCCTCTCACTTACCGCACTATCACAACGCCATCACCGCACGATGACCGTCAGCACAATCAGAGTTAAGCCGATGATCATCACGCCGACAAATACCGTATCGAGCCTGCCTTTTTTCATCTTCTCCTCCCTAGAACCACTGACCAAAGCGACGGATATAGAAACGCTTCATGCCCTGCGCCACCAGGCAGTAGCTGAATAGCGTCAGCACCAGCCACGGGAAATATTGCCATGGCAGTGGCACCAGACCGACCATCGCACCCAGCGGGGAAAACGGGATCAGGATGCCCAGCGCCATCACCGCCAGCGTGGTCAGCATCACCGGTAAGGTGGCGCGGCTCTGGATAAACGGAATCTTCCGGGTACGCAGCATATGCACTACCAGCGTCTGTGACAGCAGCCCCTCAATAAACCAGCCGGACTGGAACAGCGACTGCACGCCTGCATGGTTAGCGCCGAAAACAAACCACATCAGTGCAAAGGTGGTGACGTCAAAAATTGACGAGGTCGGACCCATCCACAGCATGAAACGCTTGATGTTGCCGGCATCCCATTTACGCGGCTTATTCAGAAACTCACGGTCAACCTTGTCCCACGGCAGCGCCAGCTGGGAAACGTCATACATCAGGTTCTGAATCAGCAGATGAATCGACAGCATCGGCAGAAACGGAATAAAGGCACTGGCCACCAGCAGCGAGAAAACGTTGCCGAAGTTGGAGCTGGCGGTCATGTTGAGATACTTGATGATGTTGCCAAAGGTCTCGCGTCCTTTGAGTACACCCTCATTCAGCACCTGTAAATCCTTCTCCAGCAGGATGATGTCCGATGAGGCTTTCGCCACATCCGCCGCGCTGTCCACGGAAATCCCGGTGTCGGCTGCCCGCAGCGCAGGCGCGTCGTTAATGCCATCGCCCAGGAACCCGACGGTGTGACCGTTCTGCTGCATCAGCCGCACCAGACGGGATTTTTGCAGCGGCGTCAGCTGAGCAAACAGGATGCAGCGCTCTGCTTCCTGAGCCAGCTCATCATCGTTCATCGCCTCAATCTGATCGCCGGTCAGCATGGCCGGATCGGTCAGCCCGACATCGGCACAGACCCGCAGCGTCACCAGCGGATTGTCACCGGTCAGCACTTTCACCGTCACACCGCTGTCACGCAGGGCTTTAATCGCCTTACCCGCGCTGGCTTTAGGCGGATCGCGGAAGGTCAGCATTCCCTGGATAATCAGATCGCGCTCATCACTGTCGCTGAGCGGCGCGTGTAGCTCGCCATCACGGGTTGCCACCAGCAGCACGCGATAACCCTGCTGATGATAGTGTTCAGTCTGCGCCAGCAGCGCCGCGCGCTGTGCCGCATCCAGTGCGACCACCGTGTCGCCCTGCCGCACGGCAATGCTGACGGCCAGCATCTCTTCCACTGCGCCTTTGCAGATCAGTTGTGAACGATGCTGAGTCAGATCTTCCACCAGCACCGACACCCGACGGCGGGTAAAATCAAACGGCAGCTCATCGATCAGCTGGAACTGGCTGCGCTGAGACTGTAAAATGACCTTGTCGCCCGCGCAGAGTAAGGCGCGATCCATCAGGTTTTTCGCGCCACTCTGGCTGCCGCTGTTGAGCCATGCCAGCAGCAGCACCTGTGCATCTTCGTTGCCCCGCGCGTCCAGATGATGCGCCAGCAGGATAGTGTCCTGGGTCAGCGTGCCGGTTTTATCAGTGCAGAGCACATCCATCGCGCCGAGGTTCTGAATGGCGTTGAGTTTTTTAACGATCACTTTGCGGCGTGACATCGCAATCGCGCCCTTAGCCAGGTTGGCGCTGACAATCATCGGCAGCATTTCCGGGGTCAGTCCGACCGCGACCGCCAGTGCAAACAGTGTGGCATCCATCCAGTCGCCTTTGGTAAAGCCGTTAATCAGCAGCACCACCGGAACCATCACCAGCATAAAGCGGATCAGCAGCTTGCTGACGCTGTTCACCCCGCGATCAAAGGCGGTCTGCGGACGGCTTCCGGTCAGCGATGAGGCCAGTGAACCGAACCAGGTTTCGCCGCCCGTCGCTACCACGACTGCGCTGGCTGTGCCGCTGGCCACGCTGGTGCCCATCAGGCAGATATTCGGTGATGCCAGCCGCTCCTGGGCGGTCTGACCTCCGGCATCGATACCCGCATCGCTGCTCTGTTTCTCAACCGGCAGCGACTCACCGGTCAGTACTGCTTCACTGATAAACAGATTACGTGAACTCAGCAGACGGACATCGGCAGGCACCTGATCGCCGGTGCTGAGCAGAATGATATCGCCCGGCACCAGTTCACTCATATCCACATCCTGACGCTGCGCGGTTTCGCTGCCCGGCTCACGGCGCAACACGGTGACCTGGCTGCGCACCAGTGACTTCAGTGCCTGCGCCGCACGGTTGGTGCGAAACTCCTGCCAGAAGCGCAGCAGCCCGCTCAGCATCACCATGGTGAAGATGATGATGACGCCGGAGAGATCGGTCTCCTGACCGGCGCGCAGCGGCAGAATATAGTCGGTAAACAGGCTCACCAGCGCCAGGACCAGTAATACGTAGATAAACGGGTTATTAAACGCCATCAGCAGCTGAATCAGCGCGGGTGGCGCTTTCTCATGCGCCACTTCATTACGGCCATACAAAGCCAGTCGTTTCGCCGCCTCAGCCTGGGTCAGACCCTGACGCTGGCTGCGCAGGTTCGCCAGCGTCATATCAATGTGCTGGTCTGCCTGCTGCGCCACAGCAAACATTTTTTTACTTTTTTTATCATTACGGTTGCCGGATGAAGTGATCGCAACCTGTTCCAGTTTCATGTCGCTCATTTCGACATCTCCCTGATTTAAAGCAATAGTTGTCCTGCACGGGAAATATCGTGCATGGATAAAACCTGGCGTGGCCGGGTTATTTAATGGGGTGACTTTCAGAAACAGTCAGGTTATTCCGCCGGCGCGCTAAATAATGACGCGCGCAGGGTTACCTGACGCCGGTTATACGCGGCGTTTTAAAAGTCTGATATCAGCGATTGGGCGCAGCCTGGGCTACGCCAGACGGGGCGGAGGAAAAAGAGCGAATATAAACAGCAGCATAACGCGCACTCCTGGTGATGACAGGATTAAAATTAAGGAGCGCGATCGTTAATTAAAGCGGGGATCGCTGCTCGCCGGTTGGCAAGCAGCAGAGGAAACTCAGCTTGCCAGAATAAAGGTTAATCTCGGGTGACTGTCCAACTGAATTCTCCTGAAGTTATCTGCCGCCATTATAAAGAGAGGCCGGCGTCGGTAAAGCAATAACGTATTGAATAACGGTTTCGTTGAGGATTTGTTTCTGCTCAGGTTGCCGCTTCGGTAACAGCGTGGCGATCTTCTTATAACCGCCAGGTAATGCTTATAACCTTTTGGCATATGATTAGCCCATATTCGACTATTCTTCGCATCGGCCCTTTCGTAAACTCGCGTAACTTTTTAGAGGCAAGGAAATTTCATGAAAACTATAATTCCATCATTGCTGGCGCTGACGCTGGCTGCCGCCTTCACAGCCCAGGCCGCAACACCCAAAGATACGCTGGTGATTGCACAATCAACTGACGACGCAGACAGCTTCGACCCGGCTAAAGGGTTTGAACTGACCAGCGTTCAGGCTTTTACGAACATCTATCAGCGCCTGGTGCAGTCTGACCCGCAGAATCCGGTGGATCTGAAACCTACGCTGGCCACCTCGTGGCAGCCCGGCAGCGACAACCGCAGCCTGACCTTTGAACTGCGTAAAGATGCGAAATTCTCTACCGGCAACCCGCTGCGTCCGGAAGATGTGATCTTCTCGCTGGGCCGCGTGGTGAAACTGAACCTCGATCCCTCTTTCATCCTGACGCAGCTCGGCTGGAACAAAGATAACGTCGATGGCTTCCTGAAGAAAGTCGACGATAATCATGTGCAGATCAGCTGGACCGCCAACGTCAGCCCGACCTACGTCCTGAGCCTGCTCTCTGCCCCGGTTTCATCGATCATTGATGAAAAAACCGCGATGGCGAACCAGAAGAACGGCGATTTCGGTAACGCCTGGCTGGCCACCCACTCAGCGGGCAGCGGCCCGTATCAGATCCGCAAAGTGGTGATGCATCAGGTGGTACTGCTCAGCGCTAACCCGACCTCACCAGCGGGCGCGCCAAAAATGAAGAACATCCTGATCAAGAACGTGCCTGAACCGGCTGCGCGTCGTCTGCTGCTGGAACAGGGTGATGCCGATATCGCCCGTAACCTGGGTGCCGATCAGATTGCTGCGCTGAACGGCAAACCGGGCGTGAAGACGGAAGCGATTCCAATGGCGTCGCTCTACTATATCCAGTTCAACATCGGCGCGAACGAGACGATGAAGAACCCGGCCTTCTGGGAAGCAGCACGCTACCTGTGGGATTACAAAGGCATCGCCAGTGAGCTGCTGAAAGGCCAGTTCGATGTGCATCAGAGCTTCCTGCCTAAGGGCTTCCTGGGCGCGATCAACGACACGCCATACAGCTACGATCCGGAAAAAGCCAAAGCGATTCTGAAGAAAGCGGGCCTGAACAACGTCACCTTCAAGCTCTCCACCAGCAACCAGCCGCCTTATCTGGATATCGCACAGGCGCTGCAGGGCAGCTTCGCCAAAGCGGGCGTGAAAGTGGAAGTGGTGCCGGGTCTGAGCTCCGAAGTGTCGACCAACGTGAAAGCGCACAAATATGAAGCGACGCTGAATGCCTGGGGCTCCGACTATTTCGATCCCAACACCAATGCCGCCTCGTTTGCTTACAATCCGGAAGATGGCAGCAAAACCATCGCCTTCCGTTCAGACTGGCACATTCCTGAGCTGAACAAGCAGGTGATTGCGGCGACGGCCGAGAGCGATCCGAAGAAACGCGTGGCGCTGTATGAAGCGATGCAGCGTGAAGTGATGAAGAACTCACCGTATGTGATTGGGATGCAGGCGAAGAACCTGATCGCCCTGCGCGACAACCTGAAAGGCTATGTGCAGGGCATTAACCCTGACATGGTGTATTACTCGCAGGTCACTAAGTAATGGCACAGTCTGTTCCTTCAGCCGGGTTCGCCCGGCTTTTTTGGCAGCGTGGTGGGCGCCTGATCGGTAGCGTACTGTCGCTGCTGGTCACGCTGCTTGGCCTGCTCGCCTTCACCTTTATGCTGTCGCATCTCTCGCCGATCGATCCGGTGCAGCAGATCGCCGGCGATCACGCCAGTGAAGCTACCTATGAGCAGGTGCGTCATGACCTGGGTCTCGACCAGCCGGTGCTGATGCAGTTCTGGCGCTACGTCGAACATCTGGCGCAGGGCGATCTGGGTGTCTCCCGCCTCACCAATCAGTCGGTGAGCGGCGACCTGATGACCACCTTCCCCGCCACCATCGAGCTGGCGACCTGTGCGATGATCTTCGCGGTGGTGTTCGGCGTGACGCTGGCGCTGCTGGCCGCCTGGAAACCGGGGAGCTGGATCGATAATCTCGCCCGCTTTGTCTCGCTGCTGGGCTACTCGGTGCCGGTGTTCTGGCTCGGCCTGCTGGGCCTGCTGCTCTTTTATGCGGTGCTGCACTGGTCCGCCGGACCGGGACGGCTGGATGATATCTGGGTCTACACCCTGGAGCCGAAAACCGGCTTTGTGCTGATCGACAGCTGGCTGTCGGGTGAACCGGAGATGTTCCGCAATGCGATTGCGCACCTCTGGCTGCCGGTGGTGATCCTCGGCCTGCTGGCGATGGCGGGCATTACCCGCCTGCTGCGTGCTGCGCTGCTGGAAGAGAGCAGCAAAGAGTATGTGGTGCTGGCGCGTGCTAAAGGCGCGGGTCGGGTGCGCATCCTGCTGCGCCATATCTTCCCCAACGTGCTGGGCACGCTGGTCACGGTGATCGCCCTCTCCTACGCTACGCTGCTGGAAGGCTCGGTGCTGACTGAAACCGTCTTCGCCTGGCCAGGTGTGGGTCGCTATATGACCAATGCGCTGTTCTCCGGCGATGTGCCGGCGATTCTGGGCTCAACCCTGTTAATCGGCAGCTGCTTTATCCTGATTAACACCCTGGCGGATGTTTTAACCTGGTTAACCGATCCGAGAACCCGATGACGCAACAACTCTCTGAACTCGAAACGCTGCGACCACGCCGTCGCCGTCAACGCGTTACCTCGTTAACCGTTGGGCTGACGCTGGTGGCGATTCTTATCCTGATGGCACTGCTGGCGCCGCTGATTGCACCGTTCGATCCGAACGTGCAGACCATGTCGAGCCGTCTGCTGGCGCCGTCGGCACAGCACTGGTTCGGCACCGACGGCTTTGGCCGCGATCTGCTGTCGCGCGTGATTTACGGCGCGCGTCCGACCCTGCTGCTGGTGTCGCTGATTCTGGTGCTGACCATTCCGGCCGGGCTGTTGATCGGCATCACTGCCGGTTACGTGGGCGGCTGGACCGAACGCCTGCTGATGCGTATTACCGATATCTTCCTGTCGCTGCCCAACCTGGTGATCGCGCTGGCGCTGGTGGCGATTCTCGGCCCTGGCCTGATGAACGGCGCGCTGGCGCTGGCGCTGACCAGCTGGCCGCCGTTTGCCCGTCAGGCACGCGCTGAAACCCTGGCACTGCGCCGCAGCGACTACCTTGCCGCCGCGCGGATGCAGGGGATTACGGGTTTTCGCCTGATGTTCGGTCATATCCTGCCGCTCTGCATGCCGACGGCGGTAGTCCGCGCCGCACTGAGCCTGGGCGGGATTATCCTGGCCGCGGCCGGACTCGGTTTCCTCGGTATGGGCGTTCAGCCGCCGACGGCGGAATGGGGTTCGATGGTGGCCGAAGGCAGTAAAGTCATTTTTGATCAGTGGTGGGTTGCTGCTGCACCGGGCGCGGCGATTCTGTTTGCCAGCCTGGCCTTTAACCTGACAGGCGATGGCCTGCGCGACCGACTGGATACCCGTCATGCAAAATAATCTGCTCCATGCCGAGGGGCTGACCATCCGCAGCGACGATGCGCTGCTGGTCGATAACATCAGTTTTTCCGTAGGCCGCGAGCGCGTGGCGCTGGTCGGTGAGTCCGGTTCCGGCAAGTCACTGACCGCCCGCAGCCTGATGGGCTTACTCTCGCCCGCGCTGCATCTGCAGGCCAGCCAGCTCCAGGTGGCCGGTGAAAATGCGCTGACGCTAAGCGAGCGTCACTGGAACCAGCTGCGCGGTAACCGCGTGGCGATGGTGATGCAGGACCCGAAGTATGCCCTTAACCCGACGCGCACCATTGGCTGGCAGGTGGAAGAGCCGCTGATCCTGCATCGCCGCCTGAGCCGTGCCGAGCGCAAAGAGAAAGTGTGTGAAATGCTGGATGCGGTCGGCCTGCCCGATCCGCGTCGTCTGATGCAGCAGTATCCGCATCAGCTCTCTGGCGGCATGGGCCAGCGCGTGATGCTGGCGATCGCCCTGATTACCGATCCGGACTTCCTGATCGCCGATGAACCGACCTCCGCGCTGGATCATGCCATGCGCGATCAGGTGCTGGCGCTGATCCGCGGTCTGGTGGAGGCGCGCAACATGGGTCTGCTGCTAATCAGCCATGATTTGCAGCAGGTTTCAGAACATTGCGAGCGGGTGATGGTGATGTATAAAGGCCGGTTGCTGGATACGCTGCCCGCCGCCGATCTGCCGCACGCTACCCATCCCTACACCCGCACGCTGTGGGCCTGCCGTCCGGGCAAAGCGACCCACGGACAGACTTTACCGGTGCTGGACCGCGCTGCGCTGGAGGCGAATGATGATTAAGCTGCAGAATCTAAGCGTCGCCCACAAACAGGGTTACGAGCTGCGCACCGTGGTGCATGAGGTTAACCTGGAGGTTAACGCTGGCGAGTGTTTTGGTCTGGTGGGTCCGTCAGGCTGCGGCAAGTCGTCGCTGCTGTGGGTGCTGGCAGGTCTGAACCCACACTGGCAGGGTCAGATGCAGCTTGCCGGTCACGAGGTTCAGCCGGGTAAAGCCTTCACCGGCGCGCTGCGTCAGGAAGTGCAGATGGTGTTTCAGGATCCCTATGCCTCGCTGCATCCGCGTCACCGGCTGCGTCGCACGCTGGCCGAGCCGCTGAAGCTGCTGAAACGCGACAGTATCAACGATCGTATCGATCAGGGCTTCCGTCACGTCGGGCTCGATCCCGCCCTGGCGGATCGCTATCCGCATCAACTCTCCGGCGGCCAGCGTCAGCGCGTCGCCATCGTGCGCGCCCTGCTGCTGCAGCCGAAGATCCTGCTGCTGGATGAGCCGACGTCGGCGCTGGATATGTCAGTGCAGGCGGAGATCCTCAATCTGCTCAACGATCTGAAACAGCAGGATGGCCTGACCATGGTGCTGGTGAGCCACGATCCCGACGTGATCGATCACATGTGCGATCGCGCCGTGCACATGTCGCAGGGTCGTATCATCGAACAGATCTCTGCCTGAAATCAGGCCGGACGGCGTTGACCTGCCGTCCGGCGCTGCTGCATCCGCCACGCCTTTCTGTAACATCCCCTTCTTTCGCCATTAGCGTCATCCTCTCTATTGCCAGAACGGCGCGCTGTTCTCTTCCTCTGAGTCATTAGATTGCCACGCGACGCTGTAAACGTTTACAGACTGAAGCAGACACGCGAATGCAACAGCGCAAAACGCAGCGGCTGGCTGATGCGGTATACTCGCGACCATTATTTCATGAGAGGAAAAGGCAATGACGGTAAAACTGCGTCCGCTGGAGCGGGAAGATCTGCACTTTGTCCATCAGCTGGATAACAACGCCAGCGTGATGCGTTACTGGTTTGAGGAGCCGTATGAGGCGTTTGTGGAGCTGTCCGATCTCTACAACAAGCACATTCACGATCAGACCGAACGTCGCTTTGTGGTCGAGCACAACGGGCAGAAAGCGGGATTAGTGGAACTGGTGGAAATCAACCATGTGCACCGCCGCGCCGAGTTTCAGATCATTATCGACCCGGCCCATCAGGGCAAAGGACTGGCAACCCAGGCGGCGAAGCTGGCGATGGATTACGGCTTTTCGGTGTTGAATCTCTACAAGCTCTACCTGATTGTCGATCAGGAGAACGAAAAAGCGATCCACATCTACACCAAGCTCGGCTTTGAGATCGAAGGCGTGCTTAAACATGAGTTTTTCATCAACGGGGAGTACCGCAACACCATCCGCATGTGCATTTTCCAGCATCAGTATCTGGAACGCCATAAAACGCCAGGCGGAATGGTGAAGCCGACCGCGCAGTAATCAGCCGCGCGCGCCAACCGGGTTCATAAAGGGACGCGGGTGTTCAGGCTTAAGGTCGTACATGCCCCCATAGAAGGGATCGACCAGCAGCCAGCCGGGGAAGCCACCCAGCGGGATATTGCCCAGCAGATACCACAGGTTAGCGCGTGCCTCGATAGGCACCGTGACCGGCACGTAGCCCGGGCTTTCCAGCATCAGCAGGTAGTGCTTTTTGCCGAAGTAGCGGCCGGTAGATTTTTCCAGTTCAACGGTCTGCGGCGTGAAACCCTGCGCAACCGCATAGCCACGCTCATCCTGCACAGTGAAGCGCGCGCCCTGCGGCAAGGAGTCGATGCGCACCAGTTGGGTTTCATTGCCGACAATGGTGGCACAGCCGCTAAGCAGCAGCGCGGCGGCCAGGGCCAGAATTCGCTGTTTCATGAAGGGGTCCACAGAGTGATCAGTGATCAGAGTGTAGACCGCCCTCTCCGCCTCAATCGGGCTATCATCGCCCGATTCAGCCAGCTTATTGCGGTTGACAAGCGCGGGCGATAGCCGCGATGTCGTTGGGTGAGGTGCGACAGCAGCCGCCAATCAGCTTCGCGCCCGCCTGCTGCCACTCTGCCAGTTTGTCATGCAGCGTGCAGCCTGATGGCGCTGAGTGCCAGGTTTTGCTGCCAGCATCATACTGCTCGCCGGAGTTGGGATAGACCACCAGCGGCTTGTCGGTCAGCTTTTGCAACTGCTGCAGCGCAGGCGTCACGCTCTCAAGTGCCACACAGTTGATCCCCACCGCTACCACCTGCGGCTGCTGATTCAGCCAGCTCACGACGTCTGACAGCGGCGTGCCGTCGCTGATGTGTCCGGCGTCACGCAGGGTAAACGAGAACCAGGCGCGGCCTTCAGGAAATTCAGCCAGCAGCTTCACCAGCGCCTGCGCTTCGGCAAACGAAGGCAGGGTTTCGCAGGCCAGCAGATCGGCACCCGCCGCAAGCAGCGCCTGCACGCGTGGGCGGTGAAACGCCATCATCTCCGCTTCCGGCAGCGCATAGTCGCCGCGATATTCCGAACCATCCGCCAGGAAGGCGCCATAGGGACCAACCGATCCCGCTACCAGCAGCGTTTTTGCGTCGGGCCGGACCGCCAGATAATCGTGACGGGCGCGCCGCGCCAGCTCGACGCTCTGCGCGATCAACGCCAGTGACTCCGCCTCATCAAGGCCACGAGTGGCAAAGCCCTGCGGCGTCGCCTGGTAGCTGGCGGTAATGGCACAGCGCGCGCCAGCGACAAAATAGTCGTAGTGCACCTGATAGATCAGCTCAGGATTTTCCATCAGCACCTTAGCTGACCATAACGCATCGGCCAGATGACAGCCGCGGGCTTCCAGCTCGGTGGCCAGGGCACCATCCAGAATCAGCAGTGGCGACTCCGCTAAAGCCTGCGCGACAGGGTTATACGACATCATTGGCCTCCTCAGGCTTCGGGGATGATTTGTGAGTCAGATGGTAAGCGGCATAGCAGAACAGCACAAACGGGATGCCACACCACAGCGCGATACGCTGAGTCGGATCGAATGCCAGACCGACACAGGCCAGCAGGCAGAGCAGGAAACCCAGCACCGGCGTCAGCGGATAGAGCGGCGCACGGTAGGCCAGATCGGCCAGCGATTTGCCCTGCTGAAGATGGCGGCGACGGAAAACAAAATGCGAAGCGCAGATGCTGAGCCAGACGGCTACTACCGCAAAGCCGGAGATGGCCGACAGCGCCACAAACACCGTGTCGGGTGCGACCACGCTGGAGACCAGCGCCAGCAAACCACCCACCATGCTGACGGTGATCGCCAGCATCGGCACGCCGCGCTTGTTCACCCGGGCAAAGGCGCGCGGCAGCGTATTTTCATTGGCCAGCGACCAGAGCATCCGCCCGGAGGCATAGAGTCCGGAGTTGGCCGCAGACAGGATAGCGGTCAGAATCACAAAGTTAATAATGTCAGCCGCCCACGGGATGCCGATCTTTTCGAAGACCAGCACGAACGGGCTTTTCACGATACCCGCCTGATCCATAGGAATCAGCGCCGCCAGCACAAATACCGTGCCGATGAAGAAGATAATCAGCCGGGCCACGGTAGTACGGATCGCCAGCGGCAGCACTTTCTCCGGCTGCTGGGTTTCACCGGCCGCAATACCGATCAGCTCGGTGCCGGAAAAAGCGAAGTTGACTGCCACCATAGTCATCAGAATCGGCAGTACGCCGTTAGGCAGCCAGCCGTGCGCCGTCAGATTGCTCAGGCCCGGTGCGGGCGTGCCATCCTTCATCGGGATAAACCCAAACATCGCCGCACCCCCGAGCACGATAAAGGCGACAATCGTCACCACCTTAATCAGCGAGAACCAGAACTCCCCTTCGGCGAAGAAGCGGGTTGAGATAACGTTCAGCAGATAGATGGCGCAGCAGAAGACCAGACACCAGATCCATACCGGGATCTGCGGGAACCAGTACTGCATACAGAAGCCCGCCGCCGTCAGGCTGGAGCCGAGGGCGACGGTCCAGGTGAGCCAGTAGAGCCAGGCCACGGTGTAGCCGGTTGCCGGGCTGAGATAGCGTGCGGCATAGACGTGGAACGCGCCGGTTTCCGGCATCGCCACCGAGAGCTCGCCCAGACAGACCATCACCAGCCAGACCACCAGCGCGCCAATCAGATAGGCGAGCAGCGTCCCCGCCGCCCCGGTGGTGGAAATGATGTAGCCGGTGTTAAAAAACAGGCCGGTGCCGATTACGCCGCCCAGCGATAACATCACCAGATGGCGCACTTTCATGGTGCGTTTAAATTGTTCCTGCGAGGGAGTTGGCTGTTCGCTCATCACTTTTATCCGTATGGACGTCTAAACATCTATAAGGGACAGTTTTATACGCGTCACAGCCGGTAATTGCAACGGCAGGGAAACAGGGAGGAGGTAAAGGCGGTTCAGTGCCCCGTCGCGGCGGGGCCTGATGCGTTAGCCGAAAACGCTTTGAATATAACGTTCCAGCGCCATGCGGGAACTAAATCCGTGCGGGATGCCGTAGTGTTCCTGTGAATCACCCGCCAGGTAGAGAGGGAATTGGGTGTAGTGATCGCAGGTCTTCATTTCTGAAGCAGGTTCAGCGAACGGCTGGCTCTTCTCTTTCAGTGTCGGGTGAATGACGAGTGCCATGCGCCCCATGCGCGCTTCGCGATTCACATAAACATAGTTCTCTCCACGGCGATAACCATAGGCCCGTGGGGTAATTTCATCGACTTCGAAACCCGCTTTTTCCAGTACGCGCGCTACCTCATCTGGTCGTAAATACATGCTCGATCCTCTCCTCTTTCAAAAGCTTCGCAACCTTACAACAGCATGACAGAGTGGGCATTCGGAATTTTCCCTAAAGAACACTCCCGCGTCTCGTTTATCTCAAGGTCGTCTACACTAGTATTACGTTTTTAAATCAAAGGGAGCTAAAAAATGTTTAATCGCACTGTAAAAAACGATGACATTGATATTAATCAGGATGTTAACGAACTGGCCGATTCACTGGAAGCGCTGCTGAAATCTTACGGCAGTGACGCCAAAGACGAAGTGGATTCTGCACGCAGTCAGGCAGAAAAGCTGCTGAAACAGACCCGCTCCAGACTGAACGGCGGCAGCAACCGTGTTTCACAGGTTGCGCGTGATGCCAGTGCGCAGGTTGACACTTATGTCCATGACAAGCCATGGCACGGTGTTGGTATCGGTGCCGCTTTCGGTATCGTAGTGGGTGTGCTGCTGGCTTCACGCCGCTAAGCTCAACTCCAGAAAATCTCCTGAGCCCTGCCCTGTGCGGGGCTTTTTTATGCCCTTTTTCTGGCCGATGACATTTACAAAAGATTTTTCCAGGCTGCAGGGCGCATCCCTGCTGGCTTTGCCGCTGTTGCGCAAATGCAAATCATAAAACCCTATATCTGGTGGGCTTGACCCACAAAACCACTACATCTAGTATTTATCTCATCAGCACGACACCAGATGTCCGGCAGAATGAGGCCCGCAACCTGCTCCTCCAGCTCTGTTTCCTGACATCAGAACCGCATATAGAGGGAAATACGAATCATGCGCATTATTATTTACACTAAAGATAACTGTGTCCAGTGCACGGCAACCAAAAATGCGATGGACCGTCAGGGTCTCGCCTATCAGCTTATCAATCTCGACAGCCAGCCCGAGGCGATCGACAACCTGAAATCACTGGGTTACCGCCAGGTACCGGTCGTGATGGCAGATAACGATCACTGGAGCGGTTTCCGCCCGGACAAAATCGCCACGCTGCGCACGCTTTCTGCTGTCGGAGGATAAACACATGTTCCCGCTGGTCTATTTTTCCAGCCAGTCGGAAAACACCCACCGGTTTGTGACGCGCCTCGGCCTGCCCGCCCGGCGCATCCCGCTTGATGCCCGGCAACAACTGCATATCGACCAGCCCTATATTCTGGTGGTGCCCAGCTATGGCGGTGGCAGCAGTCGTGGTGCGGTGCCCGGTCAGGTGATTCAGTTTCTTAATGATGAGGCGAACCGACGCGGTATTCGTGGCGTGATCGCAGCGGGCAACCGTAACTTCGGTGCCGGTTACTGCCTGGCGGGCAGCATCATTGCAAATAAATGTCAGGTTCCCTGCCTCTACCGCTTCGAGCTGATGGGAACGCCTGACGATATCGCGAAAGTTAAAGCGGGAGTAACCCAATTTTGGCAACAACAGACACCCTCAACGGCGTGACGCTCGATTATCACGCCCTTAATGCCATGCTCAATCTCTACGACGCCGAGGGCCGCATCCAGTTCGACAAGGATCGCGAAGCGACACGTCAGTTTTATCTGCAGCATGTGCAACCCAATACCGTCCCCTTCAATAGCTGCGCTGAGCGTTTACGCTATCTGGTGGCAGAGAGCTATTACGAAGCGGAAGTGCTGAACCAGTACGATTTTTCGTTCCTGCTTGCGCTGCATGAGGTGGCGGAGAACTGGGGATTTGAGTTCAAAACCTTTCTCGGTGCCTGGAAGTACTACACCAGCTACACCCTGAAGACCTTCGACGGCAAACGCTATCTGGAAACCTTCGAACAGCGCGCCTGCATGGTGGCGCTGACGCTGGCTCAGGGCGATGAAAAGCTTGCGCGGGCCCTGCTGGAGGAGATCCTCAGCGGCCGTTTTCAGCCCGCTACGCCAACCTTCCTGAACTGCGGCAAACAGCAACGCGGTGAGCTGGTCTCCTGCTTCCTGCTGCGCATCGAAGACAATATGGAGTCGATTGGTCGCGCCGTGAATTCGGCACTGCAGCTCTCAAAGCGCGGCGGCGGCGTCGCCTTTTTGCTGTCAAACCTGCGTGAGTCCGGTGCGCCAATCAAACGTATTGAAAATCAGTCGTCGGGCGTTATCCCGGTGATGAAAATGCTGGAGGATGCCTTCTCTTATGCGAATCAGCTCGGCGCGCGTCAGGGCGCTGGCGCGGTGTGGCTCAATGCGCACCATCCCGATATTTTCCGCTTCCTTGATACCAAGCGCGAAAACGCCGATGAGAAGATCCGCATCAAAACCCTGTCGCTGGGCGTGGTGATCCCCGATATCACCTTCCAGCTGGCAAAAGAGAACAAACCGATGGCGCTGTTCTCGCCCTACGACGTTGAACGGATCTATGGCCAGGCGTTTGGCGATATCAGCATCAGCGAGAAATATGAAGAGATGCTGGCCGACGACCGCATCCGTAAAACCTATATTCAGCCACGAGACTTCTTCCAGACGCTGGCCGAGATTCAGTTTGAGTCGGGCTATCCCTACATCATGTATGAGGACAGCGTGAACCGCAGTAACCCGATTGCCGGTCGCATCAATATGAGCAACCTCTGCTCTGAGATCCTGCAGGTGAACAGCGCCAGCGAGTACAATGACGATCTCAGCTATCGCCGGATCGGCAAAGATATCTCCTGTAATCTCGGCTCACTGAACATTGCGCACGCCATGGATTCACGCGATCTGGCGCGTACCGTGGATGTGGCGATCCGCGCCCTGACCTCGGTGTCGATGATGAGCGAAATTGGCTCGGTGCCCTCGGTCGCCGAAGGCAATCGCCGTTCGCACGCCATTGGCCTGGGTCAGATGAACCTGCACGGCTATCTGGCGCGGGAAGGCATCGCCTATGGTTCACCGGAAGCGCTGGATTTCACTAATCTCTACTTCTACTGCATCACCTATTATGCGCTGCGCACCTCTAATCAGCTGGCACAGGAGCGTCAGCAGACCTTCGATGGCTTTGCGGAATCGCAGTACGCCAGCGGCGTCTACTTCGATAAGTATCTGCAGCGCGAATGGCTGCCGCGCACGGAACGGGTAGCGACGCTGTTTGCCGACGCCGGACTGACGCTGCCGACACAGGCGGACTGGCAGGCACTGCGCGACGCGGTGATGCAGCACGGGCTGTTTAATCAGAACCTGCAGGCGATCCCGCCAACCGGTTCAATCTCCTACATCAACCATGCCACCTCCAGCATCCATCCGATTGTTTCCCCCATCGAGATCCGCAAAGAGGGCAAAACCGGCCGCGTCTACTATCCCGCGCCGTTTATGACCAATGAGAATCTCCATCTCTATCAGGATGCGTATCAGATTGGGCCGGAAGCGATTATTGATACCTACGCAGAAGCGACTCAGCATGTCGATCAGGGCCTGTCGCTGACGCTGTTCTTCCGCGATGACGTCTCGACCCGTGACATCAACAAAGCGCAGATTTACGCGTGGAAAAAAGGCATCAAAACGCTCTATTACATTCGACTGCGCCAGATGGCGCTTCAGGGCACGGAGGTTCAGGGCTGCGTCTCATGCTCCCTGTGATGAAAACGATGAAACTAAAACAGATTCAGGCAATTAACTGGAACCGCATTCAGGATGACAAAGATCTTGAGGTGTGGAATCGTCTCACCAGCAACTTCTGGTTGCCGGAGAAAGTGCCGCTCTCCAACGATCTGCCCGGCTGGCAGACGCTGGATAAACAACAGCAGCAGCTGACCATCCGGGTATTCACCGGCCTGACGCTGCTCGACACTATCCAGAACGTGATCGGCGCGCCGGGGCTGATGGAAGATGCCATTACCCCGCACGAAGAGGCGGTGCTGTCGAATATCAGCTTTATGGAAGCGGTGCATGCCCGCTCCTACAGTTCGATCTTCTCAACCCTGTGTAACACCCAGGATGTGGATGCCGCTTATCAGTGGAGTGAAGAGAATGCGCCGCTGCAGAACAAGGCGCGCATCATTCTGGAACACTACCAGGCCGATGATCCGCTGAAGAAGAAGATCGCCAGCGTTTTCCTGGAGTCGTTTTTGTTCTATTCCGGCTTCTGGCTGCCGATGTACTGGTCGAGCCGTGGCAAGCTGACCAACACCGCTGACCTGATTCGCCTGATTATTCGCGATGAGGCGGTGCACGGTTACTACATCGGTTACAAATATCAGCAGGCGCTGGCTGCCGCTGACGATCTACGCCGCGAAGAGCTGCAGCAGTTCGCCTATGATCTGCTGCTGGCGCTGTATGAGAACGAAGTGGCTTATACCGAGGCGCTCTATGCCGATGTCGGCTGGGTAGAGGAGGTGAAAACCTTCCTGCACTACAACGCCAACAAAGCGTTGATGAATCTGGGCTATGAGGCGCTGTTCCCGGCGGAGCTGACAGCGGTGAATCCGGCCATTCTGTCGGCTCTGTCGCCCAACGCCGACGAAAACCACGACTTCTTCTCCGGTTCAGGCTCCTCCTATGTGATGGGAAAAGCGGTCGAAACCGAAGACGAAGACTGGAATTTCTGAGGGTTACCGGGTGCTGTTTTGTCAGCATCCGGTTTTCTCTGGCAGTGCCGTATCAGCCGCGCCATTCCGTCTAATCATAAGAAAAAAATATTACTGCAACACAGCCTGACTATTTTACCGTTTGTTGATTCTGCCCCTCCCCGCATTTCCTTTTTTTTCGACCAATTATTCCACTGAACCCGATCGTTTCAGGCGTGATTATTTCCCTGCATCGGAATCCATTATTTCTGTAATATTTCACCCTGGTGACGCTTGTTTTTCTCCCTTTCACGCGGCAAATAGGCTGAAATGCCAAAAACCCGCCAATGATTTCACAAAAAATTAATCCACGCTTATCCCTTGTGAGCACTGAAGATAATCGGCATCTGAATGTCCCGCGGCCGGCCAATATCCCACTTCAGGGTTGTCAGATAACGTCAGTGTGCTACGGTATGGCCTGCTTAAATTTCAGCGGGAACGACAGGATAATATTAGATATTTCAACCAGGATTTAATGACTGCATGGCTATTAAGCTCGAAGTAAAAAATCTCTATAAAATATTTGGCGACAATCCGGATCGCGCGTTTAAATATATTGAAAAGGGTGCGACCAAAGATGTCATTCTTGAGAAGACCGGGCTCTCTCTTGGTGTAAAGAACGCCAGTCTGGCCATTGAAGAAGGCGAGATATTCGTCATCATGGGGTTATCCGGTTCAGGAAAATCGACCATGGTTCGCCTTCTCAATCGTCTGATAGAGCCGACGCGCGGCCAGGTGATTATTGACGGTGTCGATATTGCCAAAATATCAGCCAGCGAACTGCGCGACGTGCGCAGAAATAAAATCAGTATGGTATTCCAGTCATTTGCTTTGATGCCGCACATGAATGTATTAAATAATACGGCATTTGGTATGGAATTAGCGGGCGTCGCACTGGCTGAACGCCAGGAAAAAGCACTGGAAGCGTTACGTCAGGTCGGGCTGGAGAATTATGCGCACGCTTACCCGGATGAACTTTCCGGAGGGATGCGGCAGCGCGTCGGATTAGCCCGCGCACTGGCCATCAATCCCGACATCTTATTAATGGATGAGGCCTTCTCCGCTCTGGATCCGTTGATTCGTACTGAAATGCAGGATGAACTGGTTAATTTACAAGCCAGGCATCAGCGCACCATCGTCTTTATTTCCCACGATCTTGATGAAGCGATGCGTATTGGCGACCGTATTGCCATTATGCAGGGCGGCGAAGTGATACAGGTTGGTACGCCGGATGAGATCCTGAATAACCCAGCCAATGACTATGTCCGCACCTTCTTCCGTGGCGTCGATATCAGTCACGTATTCAGCGCCAAAGATATCGCCCGTCGTAGCGCGGGAGCGTTGATCCGCAAAGCGCCAGGTTTCGGCCCGCGCTCCGCCATTAAGCTGCTGCAGGATGAAGACCGCGACTACGGTTACGTGCTGGAAAAACAGAAGTTTCTTGGCGTGGTCTCCACCGACTCGCTGAAAGCCGCGCTGGCAGCAGGTCTGGGACTCGATAGCGCCCTCCTCGACTCGCCAGCCGCGGTGCCCGCCGATACCTCACTGAGCGATCTGCTCTCGCACGTCGCTCAGGCGCCCTGTGCGGTGCCAGTGGTCGGCGAGGAGAATCAGTATGTCGGTATCATTTCCAAAAGCACGCTATTGCGCGCGTTAGATCGTGAAGGAGCCCAGCCATGAGTCAGGAAACCACCAATCCGTGGGATAGCGGCACCGCCGCCAGCAGTCAGGCTGCGCCCACCAGCAGCGGCGGTGCCGATGCCTGGGGCACGCCCGATGGCAGCGCGACACCCGATGCAGCCAGCAGCAGTGACTGGCTCAACAGCGCCCCTGCGCCCGCGCCGGAACATTTCAATATCATGGATCCGTTCCACAAAACCTGGATCCCGCTTGATCACTGGGTGACTACCGGCATCGACTGGGTGGTCAACCATTTCCGCCCGCTGTTTCAGGGTATCCGGGTACCGGTTGACTATATTCTCAGCGCCTTTCAGCAGCTGTTGCTGGGAATGCCCGCGCCGGTAGCGATTCTGGTGTTTGCGCTGATCGCCTGGCAGATCGCGACGCCCGCCATGGGCATCGCCACGCTGGTATCGCTGATCGTGATTGGCGCAATTGGCGCCTGGTCGCAGGCGATGGTCACGCTGGCGCTGGTGCTTACCGCGCTGATGTTCTGCATTCTCATCGGCCTGCCGCTGGGGATCTGGCTGGCCCGCAGTGAACGGGCAGCGCGTATCGTACGCCCCTTGCTGGATGCGATGCAGACAACACCCGCCTTTGTCTATCTGGTGCCGA
This sequence comes from Pantoea sp. RG18, assembly GCF_025910075.1. NCBI lineage: Bacteria > Pseudomonadati > Pseudomonadota > Gammaproteobacteria > Enterobacterales > Erwiniaceae > Pantoea > Pantoea sp. RG18. The sequence goes on along the minus strand of NZ_JAPCIL010000001.1, from coordinate 15,304 downwards.
TTGTGATGCTGTTTGGTATCGGCAACGTGCCAGGCGTGGTGGTCACGATTATCTTCGCCCTGCCACCGATTGTACGTCTGACTATTCTCGGCATTAAGCAGGTGCCCGCCGATCTGATCGAAGCGAGCGAATCCTTTGGTGCCAGTCCGCGTCAGCTGCTATTCAAAGTGCAGTTGCCGCTGGCGATGCCCACCATTATGGCGGGCGTTAATCAGACCCTGATGCTGGCGCTGTCGATGGTGGTGATCGCCTCGATGATCGCCGTGGGCGGACTCGGTCAGATGGTCCTGCGCGGTATTGGCCGTCTCGACATGGGGCTGGCTACGGTGGGTGGTGTGGGGATTGTGATCCTTGCCATTATCCTTGACCGCCTGACCCAATCGTTTGGTCGCGATAGCCGCAGCCGCGGTAATCGTCACTGGTATCACACCGGCCCGCTGGGCCTGATCTTCTCTCCTTCGCGTAAAAAATAATCTGTCGGGCGGTGCCTGCGCGCCGCCCATCCTGACGCGACATCTGAAATAAGGAATGACTATGCGCAACAGAGCCTCTCTGCTCGCCGCCGTGGTAACCACGCTGGCCGTTTCACACGTCTCCGCTGCCGATCTGCCGGGCAAAGGTATTACGGTACAACCCATACAGAGCACTATCGCTGAAGAGACTTTTCAGACCCTGATTGTCAGCCGCGCGCTGGAAAAACTCGGCTATCAGGTCAGCAAGCCGAGTGAAGTGGATTACAACGTTGGCTACACCTCTATCGCCGCTGGCGACGCCACCTTTACCGCGGTGAACTGGCAGCCGCTGCATGACGACATGTACAAAGCCGCCGGTGGCGATCAGAAGCTCTATCGTCAGGGAACCTACGTTACCGGTGCCGCCCAGGGTTATCTGATTGATAAGAAGACCGCCGAGAAATATCACATCACCAATATCGAACAGCTGAAAGATCCTAAGATCGCCAGCCTGTTTGACGCCAACGGCGATGGCAAAGCGGATATGACCGGCTGTACGCCAGGCTGGGGCTGTGAAGCGGTGATTAATCATCAGAACAGCGCCTTCGGTCTCAGTGATACCGTAACCGCCAATATGGGTAACTATTCGGCGATGGTGGCGGATACGCTGGCACGCTACAAACAGGGTAAACCGATCCTTTATTACACCTGGACGCCCTACTGGCTGAGCGATGTGCTGAAGCCGGGCCGCGATGTGGTCTGGCTGCAGGTGCCGTTCTCTTCGCTGCCTGGCGAACAGAAGGATGTGGATACTAAGCTGCCAAACGGCGCGAACTACGGTTTCCCGGTTAACACCATGCACATCGTCGCCAACAAAGCCTGGGCGGCGAAAAACCCGGCGGCTGCCCGTCTGTTTGCGGTCATGAAGCTGCCCATTACCGATATCAATGCTGAAAACTCAGCAATGCATGCCGGACAAAACTCAGAAGAGGCGATTAACCGTCATGTGGATGGCTGGATTAAGGCGCATCAGGCTGAGTTCGATAAATGGATCAGCGAGGCGCAGGCCGCCGCGCAATAACATGAAAACATTTCCGCCCCAGGGCGGTTGATAAAAGTGCTGGCTCAGTGAGCATACGCTTTTAGTCGGGCAGTTATCTGAGGGCAGAAATTTTTCTGCCCTTTTTTTTATGGCTGCTTTCCCGACTGGTATGGCCTGTTAATAAACATGCGTGTGAAATAGTTTTTTGAGTTACTATTAACCTCAAATGATTATTAGCGACCGATGCTGTTTATGAATGCGACTCGCCAGGGTCTGACGCCTGCTTTAGTAATACTGATGTCAGTAGCAACCGGCCTCTGCGTAGCCAGTAATTACTACGTTCAGCCACTACTGAATACCATCGCCCAACAGTTTGATCTCTCTGTCAGCCTCGCCGGATTTATTGTCACCACGGCGCAGCTGGGCTACGCCTGCGGTCTGCTGCTGCTGGTGCCGCTTGGCGATCGGTTTGAACGACGCAGCCTGATTGTCACGATGATCCTGCTGGCTGCTGCGGGCATGGTGATTATCGCCCTTTCGCACTCCTTTCTCTTTTTACTGCTGGGCACGGTGATGACCGGCCTGTTCTCGGTCGCCGCACAAATCCTGGTGCCGCTGGCCGCCACGCTGGCAGAGCCGGAGCGGCGCGGCAAAATAGTGGGGACGGTAATGAGCGGTTTGCTGCTGGGGATTCTGCTGGCGCGCACCGTGGCAGGCGGCCTGGCGCAGCTTGGCGGCTGGCGTACCGTTTACTGGACTGCCAGCCTGCTGATGGTGGTGATGGCCCTGGCGCTGTGGCGATCGCTGCCGCGCGTGAAACAGTCTGTGCCCATGAGCTATCCGCAACTGCTGGCCTCCATCTTTCGCCTGTATGCCGGTAATCGGGTGCTCCGCACCCGCGCCTGGACCGGCTGCCTCTCCTTTGCCAATTTCAGCCTGCTGTGGACCTCAATGGCCTTTCTGCTCGCCGGGGCGCCCTATCACTTCTCAGAGGGCGAGATTGGCTTGCTGGGGCTGGTCGGTGCCGCGGGTGCGCTGGCCGCACGTCAGGCGGGCGCGCTGGCTGACAAGGGTAAAGCGAAGCTGACCACCCGACTGGGCCTGCTGCTTATGCTGCTGTCGTGGGCCGCCATTGCGTGGGGCGCGGAGCAGCTTGCGCCGCTGATCGTCGGCATCCTGCTGCTGGATCTGGCGGTACAGGCCGTCCATATCACCAATCAAAGCGTGATCTACACGCAGATGCCGGAGGCGCGGAACCGTCTTAATGCCGGTTACATGACCAGCTACTTTATGGGTGGCGCGGCCGGCTCACTGCTCTCCGCGACCGCTTACCATCTTTGGGGCTGGTATGGCGTCTGTGGCGCTGGCGCGCTGCTGACTGTGGTTAATCTGCTGATTTGGGCAGCCGGATCGCGCTTTGAGCCGGAAAAAATCAACTGAAGCCTGGCCGGACAGCGCATTGCGTCTGGTCACAAATGGTTAGGTTTGTTATGGTTAGTAGCAAACCTATTCACTTCAGTTATTTTTCCCCGCGATATTATTAAATTTGCCCCCTTTTTGATCACGTTCCGGCACAGCGGCTGCCGCCGGACGTACGGGTTTTTGACCCAGGGCCAGGGAATGGCCTGGAATACCTTTGATGGTGAATAGTGATTCTGTCAGCGATCACCTGCCAAAAAGTGACTACGCTTATCCTGTCACCATAGTTATTATACAAGTTGCAATTAGTGAGGTTTTTTTTAATGGAAAGTTCGTTTACTCCCATTGAGCAGATGCTAAACATCCGTGCCAATCGCCATAAGGATTTTCCGTTACAGGAAATTATTCTGACGCGTCTCTGTATGCATATGCAGGGTAAACTGCTGGACAACCGCAATAAGATGCTGAAAGCACAGGGTATTAATGAAACTCTGTTCATGGCGTTGATTACGCTGGATGCACAGGAAAACCATAGTATTCAGCCCTCTGAGCTCAGCTCTGCCCTTGGCTCTTCACGCACCAATGCCACGCGCATTGCTGATGAGCTGGAAAAGCGCGGCTGGATTGAGCGTCGTGAAAGCGATCACGACCGTCGCTGCCTGCACCTGCATCTGACCGATAAAGGGATGGAGTTCCTGCGTCAGCTGCTGCCACCTCAGCATCAGAGCCTGCAGTACCTCTGGTCATCGCTCTCCGTCGATGAGAAGTCGCAGCTGGAAGGCATCACCCGTAAGCTACTTAATCGTCTTGATAAAATGGATGAAGATCAGCTGATCGCCTCGCTTTCCCGCTAATAGCAATAAGTGCGACACAATCACCTGTCGGAATCGTTATTTTAATTTCCTTTTTTATCTGGCCAGCGCTCAGTCGCTGGCTTTTTCGACTCGGGCGCTGGCGAAAAGGGATTTCTGCCGCCCGACTAAATGGAAAACGTGGAGAAAGACATGAGTGCAACGGCAGAAGCACAAAGCCCGCAACCGTCAGCCAACAAAAAGAAGAAGCGCAAAAGTGTGCTCATTGTGCTGGCGTTGATCTTTGTGCTGATTGGTATTGCCTGGGGAGTTTACTGGTTCCTGGTCCTGCGCCATTTTCAGGAAACGGATGACGCCTACGTTGCGGGTAACCAGGTGCAGGTGATGGCACAGGTCTCCGGTAGCGTGAATAAAGTCTGGTTTGAAGATACCGATTTCGTCAAAAAAGGCGATGTGCTGGTTTCACTGGATAAGACGGATGCGGAGCAGGCGTTTGAAAAAGCGCAGACGGCACTCGCCACCAGCGTGCGTCAGACGCATCAGCTGATGATTAATGGCAAACAGTATCAGGCCAGCATTACCTTGCAACAGACCGCTCTGGCGCAGGCACAGGCCGACCTGAAACGCCGTGAGCCGTTAGGCGCGGCTAATCTGATTGGCCGTGAAGAGTTGCAGCACGCCCGCGATGCCGTCGCGACGGCCAAAGCACAACTGGACGTGGCGATTCAGCAATACAATGCGAATCAGGCGATGATCCTCAACACCTCACTGGAAAATCAGCCTGCCGTGCAACAGAGCGCGGCTGAGCTGCGTGACGCCTGGCTGGCGCTGCAGCGCACCGAAATCCGTAGCCCGATGGATGGTTTTGTCTCCCGTCGCAGCGTGCAGGTCGGTTCGCAAATCTCCACCAGCACCCCGCTGCTCGCCGTCGTGCCTGCAACGAATCTGTGGGTCGATGCCAACTTTAAAGAGACCCAGCTGGCTGGCGTTCGTATTGGTCAGCCTGTCACCGTGGTTGCCGACATCTACGGTGACGAAGTGGTTTATCAGGGCAAAGTTGCAGGACTGGATATGGGCACCGGCAGCGCCTTCTCACTATTGCCGGCACAGAATGCCACCGGTAACTGGATCAAAGTGGTTCAGCGCCTGCCGGTTCGTATCGAACTGAATCAGGAAGATATCGCCAGACATCCGCTGCGTATTGGCCTCTCAACGCTAGTTAAAATCGATACCACCAGCAAAGAGGGCAGCGCGCTGGCCACCAGCGCCCGTCAGCAAGCCGCTTACAGCAGCAACGCACTGGCGATTGACCTTGCGCCGGTCAATCAGCTGATCACCGATATCGTCCGCGCCAACGCCGGATGATGACGCGGAGGCTGTAATGGCACAAAAACCGCTTGAAGGAATGCCGCTGGTCCTGATGACCATTGCGCTATCGCTGGCGACGTTCATGCAGGTTCTGGACTCGACCATCGCCAACGTGGCTATCCCCACGATTGCCGGTAATCTGGGGGCGTCGAACTCCCAGGGAACCTGGGTGATCACCTCGTTTGGTGTGGCCAATGCGATCTCGATCCCGCTGACCGGCTGGCTGGCAAAACGCATCGGTGAAGTGAAGCTCTTTACCTGGTCGACCATTCTGTTTGCTATCGCCTCCTGGGCGTGCGGCATGTCAGACAGCCTGGAGATGCTGATCTTCTTCCGCGTCATTCAGGGGATCGTCGCGGGTCCCTTGATCCCGCTGTCGCAAAGTCTGCTGCTCAACAACTATCCGCCCGCCAAGCGCAGTGTTGCGCTGTCGCTGTGGGCGATGACGGTGATCGTCGCCCCAATCTGTGGCCCGATACTGGGCGGCTGGATCAGCGATAACTATCACTGGGGCTGGATCTTCTTTATCAACGTGCCCATTGGTGTGGCGGTGGTAATACTGACGCTGCAAACCCTGCGCGGCCGGGAAACCAAAACCGAAATCCGGCGGATCGATATGGTCGGGCTGGTGCTGCTGGTGGTGGGGATCGGCTGTTTGCAGGTGATGCTGGATCGCGGAAAGGAGCTCGACTGGTTTAACTCGTCCGAGATCATCGTGCTCGGGGTAGTGGCCGTGATTGCGCTGTCAGTCCTGCTGGTGTGGGAGCTGACTGACGATCACCCGATCATAGATCTGTCGCTGTTTAAGTCGCGCAACTTCACCATTGGCTGCCTGTCGATCAGTCTGGCTTATATGCTCTACTTCGGCTCGATTGTTCTGTTGCCGCAGCTGCTGCAGGAGGTCTACGGCTACACCGCAACCTGGGCCGGTCTGGCGTCTGCGCCAGTGGGCATTTTGCCGGTGATCCTGTCGCCGATCATCGGACGCTTTGCCCATAAGCTCGACATGCGACGGCTGGTCACGTTCAGCTTCATTATGTATGCCGTCTGCTTCTACTGGCGCGCGTATACGTTTGAACCGGGAATGGACTTTGGTGCCTCAGCCTGGCCGCAGTTTATTCAGGGCTTTGCCGTGGCCTGCTTCTTTATGCCGCTGACCACCATTACGCTGTCGGGACTGCCGCCGGAGCGCATGGCCGCTGCCTCCAGCCTGTCGAACTTTATGCGTACCTTTGCAGGCTCGGTGGGAACGTCGATTACCACCACCATGTGGAGTAACCGCGAGTCGATGCATCATAGCTACCTGACGGAGTCGATTACCCCTTACAACGTCAATTCGCAGCAGATGTATAGCCAGCTGGAGAGCATGGGGATGACGCAGCAGCAGGCGTCGGCCTGGATCGCGCAGCAGATTACCAATCAGGGACTGATTATTTCAGCGAATGAAATTTTCTGGGCGTCGGCGGGGGTCTTTTTGATTCTGCTGGTGCTGATCTGGTTTGCCCGCCCGCCGTTTAGCGCAGGCGGCGGTGGCGGCGGCGCGCACTAACGTTACACAGCAAAACGGGCCTTTCGGCCCGTTTTTTTATGCGTTCTGACGCCACCATTCGGCGAGCAGTACGCCGGTTGCGACCGAGACGTTAAGGCTTTCTACGTTGCCGGTGCCGCCAATCGACAGGCTCATGTCACCCTGTTTGAACGCGGTATCAGAAAGACCTTCACGCTCCTGCCCTAACACCAGCACCATTTTCTCCGGCAGCTGAGCCTGCGCCAGCGGCGTGCCCTGATGGCTGGAGGTGGTGACGATGGTGTAACCCGCTTTACGGAACGCTTCCAGACCTTCACTGAAAGTTGCGCCGCTGATGGCCTGCACATGCTCAGCACCGCCTTCTGCGGTACGTACCGCTGCGCCGGACTCCAGCAGTGAGGCGTCGTTCACCAGCAAACCTTTTACGCCAAAGTGCGCGCAGCTGCGCATAATCGCGCCGAGGTTATGCGGGTTGCTGACATCTTCCAGTGCCAGCACGCAATCTTTGGTATTCGCCTGGCTCAGCCATTCAGAAACCGCCATACCCATGCGCTTTTTGATCAGGAAGCAGACGCCACCATGATGCTCAGTGCCTGACGCTTTGGTAATCTCTGCATCTTCCACGACGTGATAGGCTTTGCGGTTAGCCGCCAGCCAGCGCAGCGCTTCGCGGAAACGCGGTGTCACTTCCTGCACGAACCAGGCGCGAACAATCGCTTCAGGACGGCTCTGGAACAGCGCCTGACAGGCGTTCTCACCATAGACGCGCGTCTCTTCGTTACGCTGACGACGGATCTGTTCGGGATCGACGAAGCTCTTGCCGCTGATGCCGCCATGATCCGGCTTATCGCTTTCGGTTGCCGGACGATCTGCTGATGGCGCGCGTGACACGGTGCGCCATGGGGAATCGCTGCTGCCATAGGCGCCGCGATTATCATCGCCACGATCGTTGCGGCGGCCTGCGCCATCGTCTGAACGGCGTGGAGCGCCACGTCCGCCTTCATCACGACGCGGTGAACTGCTGCGACCGGTGTCGTCGCTGCGACGGCCAGCGGAGCGACCACCTTCCTGACTGCGTTCAGTACGGGGGCCAGACGAACGACGATTATCATCCGAACGGGCAGCAGCGTGACCACCTTTGCCTGTACGAGGATTAGGCGCGCGCGCGCTTTTATCGTCCTCGCCACGCACGTACATCACCTTAACCTTACCGCTCTTGCCTTTAAATTCGTCGTTCATGTCTTCCTCCTGCATTGAGAGCGCGCAGATTACCTGATGTGCTGGCGCTTAGCTATCAACTATTGAACCTATAGAGCAATCCAGATTGAGAGGGAATCCGTCCCCTTTCATAATGAACAATATTTATCAGACTGACACTTTTCAACATCAGAGGTTCCTATGAATACGGTATGCGCTTCCTGTCAGGCAACCAATCGCGTTCCTGAAGAACGCCTTGCCGACGTGGCGAAATGTGGTCGCTGTGGAAATGCGTTATTTGATGGCGAAGTGGTGAATGCCACCAGCGCTAACTTTGACAAATATCTGCAGGACGATCTGCCGGTGGTGATCGATTTCTGGGCGCCCTGGTGTGGTCCCTGTGTCAATTTTGCGCCGGTGTTTAAAGATGTCGCCAGTGAACGCAGCGGTAAAGTCCGCTTTATTAAAGTGAACACCGAAGCGGAGCCAGCCCTGAGCGCCCGTTTCAACATTCGCAGCATCCCGACCATCATGCTGTTTAAGAACGGCGAGCGGGTCGACATGCTGAATGGCGCGATGCCCAAAGCGCCTTTCAATGAATGGCTGGATGAGTCACTTTAATCTTCAGAGGCCAGCCTGGCTGGCCTTTTCCTTTTCGCGTGTGCTTCGATTACACTGACGTTTTTCCTGCCCTGAATACTCATGTCTGATAATGCTGTTTTGCGCTTGCGCACCCAACGTCTGGCCCGATCCACCCGTCCTTTCCTCGCGCGCGGGAATCGGGTCATCCGCTGTCAGGGCTGCCTGTTGCCAGAGGTCAACTGTCTCTGCAGTCAGATCGTGCCGCAGTCCGCCCGTAGCCGCTTCTGCCTGGTGATGTTCGATACCGAGCCGATGAAGCCGAGCAACACCGGCCGGCTGATTGCCGATATTCTGCCGGAAACTCAGGCTTTTGGCTGGTCACGCACCGAGCCGGATCCGCTGCTGCTGGCGGCGGTGCGCAATCCCGATTATCAGCCGCTGGTGGTTTTCCCGGCCGCCTATGCCGACCCCGGTCGTGAAGTGCTGACAATGCCGCCCGTCAGTGGCAAGCCGCCGCTGTTTATTATGCTGGACGGCACCTGGACCGAAGCCCGCAAAATGTTCCGTAAAAGCCCCTGGCTCGACGCCCTGCCGGTGATGTCGCTGGATGTCAGCACCCCGTCGCGCTATACGCTGCGTGAAGCCCACGGCGCAGGTCAGCACTGTACTGCTGAAGTGGCCGCGGCGCTGCTGGCGCAGGCGGGCGATGGGCTGGCGGCTGAGGCATTATCTCACCATTTTGATCAGTTCCGCGCGGCCTACCTGGCAGGGAAACCGCACCACGCCGGACAGGATTAAGCGCCCTGTCACCTACTGGCGGGAGAGACCCTGCGGTGACAGAGATTAAAATCGGGATGCGCAGCCTGCGATCTGCCCGGAAGCACTGCCAGCAAAAAGCGTTTACAATCACGCAAATCCCGAACTCTGGAGAGCGAGATGAGCCAACGCGGACTGGAAGCGCTGTTACGACCTAAATCAATTGCGGTGATTGGTGCCTCGGTCACGCCAGGGCGCGCCGGATATTTTATGATGCGTAACCTGCTGGCGGGTGGTTTTAGCGGCCCGGTGTTGCCGGTGACGCCGAAATATAAAGCGGTCAGCGGCGTACTGGCCTGGCCCACCATCGACAGCTTACCTTTCGCGCCAGACCTGGCAGTAATCTGCACCCACTCAAAACGTAACCTCGAACTGCTACAACAGCTCGGGGAGAAAGGCTGCAAAGCCTGCATTATTCTCTCTGCGCCCGCCAGCCAGTCTGCCGAACTCAAAGCCTGCGCCAGCCAGTGGCAGATACGTCTGCTGGGACCGAACAGTCTTGGCCTGCTGGCCCCCTGGCAGGGATTGAATGCCAGCTTCTCGCCAGTGCCGATAGAGAAAGGCCGTATTGCATTTATCTCTCAGTCCGCCGCCGTATCCAATACCATTCTCGACTGGGCGCAGCAGCGTAATCTCGGATTCTCCTGGTTTATCGCGCTGGGTGACAGTCTGGATACCGATGTCGATGATCTGCTCGACTTCCTGGCTCGCGACGGTAAAACCAGCGCTATCCTGCTCTATCTTGAGCACCTCAGCGATGCGCGTCGTTTTGTTTCTGCCTCACGCAGCGCCTCCCGTAATAAACCGATTCTGGTGATCAAGAGTGGCCGCAGCCGTGAAGCACAGGCGCTGCTGGGCACCCATAGCGGTCTGGACGCCGCCTGGGATGCAGCCATTCAGCGTGCCGGGTTACTGCGGGTGCAGGATACCCATGAGCTCTTCTCCGCCGTTGAGTCGCTGAGTCATATGCGGCCGCTGCGTGGCGACAGGCTGATGATCATCAGTAATGGTGCTGCCCCCGCCGCGCTGGCGCTGGATGAGCTCTATGCCCGCAACGGGAAACTGGCGCAGCTCAGCGAGCAGACGATTCAGCAGCTCGAGGCGCTGTTGCCCGCTGGCGCAGGCCGCGGCAACCCGCTGGATTTAAAAGATGACGCCACAGCAGAACGTTATGCCGCCTGCACAGAGATCCTGCTCGACAGCCATGAACTTGATGCATTGATGATTATTCATGCGCCAAGCGCGGTCGCGCCCGCGACTGAAACGGCCGGACATCTGATCGACACCATCGCCCGTCACCCGCGCGGTAAGCTGGTGACGCTGCTGACCAACTGGAGCGGCGAGTTCTCTTCACAAGCCGCGCGCCGAGCCTTTACGCAGGCGGGGATACCGACCTGGCGCACGCCAGAGGGAACGGTGACCGCTTTTATGCATCAGGTTGAGTACCGCCGTAACCAGAAGCAGCTGCGCGAAACCCCTGCCCTGCCCGCCACCCTGAACCTGGACAGCGCTCATGCACACCAGCTGCTGTCACAGGCGCTGGAGCGCGGTGTTACTGCGCTGGATACCCATGAAGTGCAGCCGGTACTGCAGGCTTACGGCCTGGCCACGCTGCCGACCTGGATCGCCAGCGACAGTAAGGCGGCAGTGGCCATTGCCGATCAGATTGGCTATCCGGTGGCGCTAAAATTGCGTTCACCCGATATCGCGCATAAATCGGAGGTGCAGGGCGTGATGCTCTACCTGCGTAATGCCAGCGAAGTGGAGCATGCCGCTGAGGCTATTTTTGATCGGGTAAAACAGACGTTGCCGCAGGCACGTATCGAAGGGCTGCTGGTTCAGAGCATGGCGAGTCGTGCAGGCGCACAGGAGCTGCGGGTCGTGGTCGAACAGGATGCCCTGTTTGGCCCGATCATTATGCTGGGGGAAGGCGGCGTTGAATGGCAGGCCGATAAACAGGCTGCCGTTGCCCTTCCCCCGCTGAATATGACGCTGGCACGCTATCTGGTGATTCAGGCGATCAAGAGCGGAAAAATCCGCAGCCGCAGCGCGCTGAATCCGCTGGATATCCCCGGTTTAAGCCAGCTGCTGGTGCAGGTCTCTAACCTGGTGGTGGATTGCCCGGAGATCCAGCGATTGGATATTCATCCGCTGCTGGCTGCGGGCAATGATTTTACCCTACTGGATGTCACCCTGACGCTGGCTCCGTTCCACGGCGATAACGAAGCACGGCTGGCAATACGTCCTTATCCTCAGCATCTGGAAGAGCAGGTAGAGTTAAAGGATGGGCAATTCTGCCTGTTCCGGCCCATTCTGCCAGAGGATGAGCCCCTGCTGCGCGATTTCATCAGTCAGGTCACCAAAGAAGATCTCTACTACCGCTACTTCAGTGAAATCAGTGAGTTTACTCATGATGATCTCGCCAACATGACCCAGATCGATTATGACCGCGAGATGGCGATTGTGGCGGTACGTCAGCATTATGGACGATCCGAGATCATCGGCGTCACCCGCGCTATCTCTGATGCAGATAACATTGATGCAGAGTTTTCGGTGCTGGTCCGTTCCGACCTGAAAGGCTTAGGCATGGGCCGTCGTCTGCTGGAAAAAATGATCCGCTATACCCGGCATCACGGCTTGCAACAATTGAACGGTATCACCATGCCCCATAACCGCGGCATGATTACGCTGGCACGAAAGCTCAACTTTCATGTTGATATTCAACTGGATGACGGTATTGTCAGCCTGAAATTGTCTTTACAGAATGAGATCAACTAACCTTGTAGAGAAAGGTAAAAAACGTTCGAATCGGCGAAGTTGATGTTATTATTTGTGGTTATAACCCTGATTTGATGGCAAAAGGCCATGCAATGAACAGAGAAGAAGTGCACTGTGATGTTGTCTAAATTTAAACGTAACAAACACCAACAACACCTCGCACAGCTGCCGAAACTGTCACAATCCGTTGCGGATGTGTCGACACTTTACTCGCCTGCCGAATTTCGCCAGACGTTGCTGGAGAAGATTGCGGCAGCGCAGACTCGCATCTGTATTGTTGCGCTCTATCTGGAAAATGATGACGCCGGACGTGCCGTCATGGATGCGCTTTATAGTGCGAAGCAGGCGCGGCCGGAGCTGGATATTTCGATTCTGGTTGACTGGCACCGTGCGCAGCGTGGGCGAATTGGCGCAGCGCGAGGCGTAACCAATGCCGACTGGTATTGCGAAATGGCGACACGTTATCCGGATATCGCCATCCCGGTTTATGGTATCCCGGTCAATACCCGTGAAGCGCTGGGCGTGCTCCACCTTAAAGGGTTCATTATTGATGATATGCTGCTCTACAGCGGCGCCAGCATCAATGATGTCTACCTGCATCAGCATGATAAGTATCGCTATGACCGTTATCAGGTTATCCGTAATTCCCAGCTGACCGATACGATGTATGACTGGATCACGCTCAATCTGAAGTCAGCAGAGGCGGTAAACCGACTCGATTTTGCTGAGCGCCCCTCAAGTCCTGAAATTAAAAATGAGACACGCCAGTTCCGTCAGGACCTGCGCGGCTTCAATTATCAGTTTGAAGGGAATGCCGGCAACGATGAACTGACGGTCACGCCGCTGGTCGGTCTGGGTAAGCATAGCCTGCTCAATAAAACCATTTTCCACCTGATGCCCTGTGCGGAACAGAAGCTGATCATCTGTACCCCCTACTTCAACATGCCCGCCTTGCTGGTACGTAATATCATTCATCTTCTGCGTCAGGGAAAACAGGTTGAGATCATCGTCGGCGATAAAACAGCCAATGACTTCTATATTGCGCCCGATCAGCCGTTCAAAATCATAGGCGCGCTGCCTTACCTGTATGAAATCAATCTGCGTCGCTTTATGAGCCGTTTGCACTACTACGTTACGACCGATCAGCTGGTCGTGAGACTGTGGAAGGATGGCGAGAACAGTTATCACCTTAAAGGAATGTGGGTTGATGACGAATGGCAGCTGATTACCGGTAATAACCTCAATCCACGTGCCTGGCGGCTCGATCTGGAAAATGCGGTGCTGATCCACGATCCTCATCAGGAGTTAGCGGCTCAGCGTGAGAAGGAACTGACGTTAATCCGGCAGAACACGACGGTAGTGACGCATTTCCGTGAGCTTGAGAGTATTGCTGATTACCCGGCCAAGGTGCGCAAGCTGATTCGTCGTCTGCGTCGGATACGTATCGATCGCCTGATCAGCCGGATTCTTTAATCGCTGCGGCCAATAAGGCATCTGTTATGCAAAGTGTGCTGCTTGCTGGGCTGTTGCGTAGTGGATGCGCCCATATGGCAAAAGATCAGTAGAGCGGACGGGATAAAGCGGAGCATTTTGTCGCCTCTGCAGTTCTGGCCGCTGCCGGTAGTGAATATGGGAAGGCAGCGTCAGCACCATTCTGACCGGCAAAGTCAGACTGTTTCATTACCCCTGGGGCAGGAAAAGAGTGATATGACAGCCGCCCAAATGGCAGCAGCTGGAGCGGGAAGGATTGCGCATGGGATGCCGCCGGTGCTGCCAGCGGCATTGCCCTGTGGAATCTGAGTCAGTAGCTTTCTCTGTTAAAGCTTAATCCCCTTACCGCGCTTGTGCAGCAACAGCGACACCAGAAATGCCACCGCGCCCATCGCTGAAACATACCAGAAGAAAGTCGTCTCAATCCCCTGCTGCTTCATCAGCAACGCAACATACTCTGCCGACCCACCAAAGATCGCATTCGCTACTGCGTAAGATAGTCCTACACCCAGTGCGCGCACCTGTGGCGGAAACATTTCTGCTTTAAGAATGCCGCTGATGGCGGTGTAGAAGCTGGTAATCAGCAGCGCCAGCATGATTAACAGGAAAGCCACACCGGGACTTTGCACGTTTTGCAGCAGGGTCAGAATGGGGACCGTACAGATGGCCGCGCCCGCGCCAAAAATCATCATCGAGGTGCGACGACCGATTTTATCTGACAGAGCACCGATAATCGGCTGAATCAGCATAAAGACCAGCAGCGCACCGGTCATCAGGCCGCTGGCGGTTTTAGGATCCATACCTGACGTATTAACCAGATACTTCTGCATGTAGGTAGTGAAGGTGTAAAAACTCAGGGAGCCGCCTGCGGTGAAACCCAGCACCATCAGGAAGGGGCGGGTATGATTGCGCAGTAACCCGATTACGCTACCCGCATCGCGATGTTCGCGGCTCGTCTTATCTGAGGTCTCTTCCAGTGAGCGTCGTAACCATAATGCGACAACGGCGAGCAGTGCGCCGAGGAAGAACGGAATACGCCAGCCCCAGCTTCGCAGTTCTGCATCCGTCAGCAGAAATTGCAGGACCACGACGGTGAGTACCGCCGCTAACTGACCACCTATCAGCGTGACATACTGGAATGAGGCGTAGAATCCTTTGCGTCCTTCCAGAGCCACTTCGCTCATGTAGGTTGCACTGGTCCCATATTCTCCGCCCACCGATAATCCCTGAAACATACGCGCCAGCAGCAGAATGACGGGCGCAGCCACGCCGATCGTTTCATAACCGGGTAAGCAGGCGATCACCAGCGAACCAAAACACATCATGCAGACCGAAACCAGCATCGAATTTTTTCGGCCATGTTTGTCGCCGATATAGCCGAACAGCCAGCCGCCAATCGGACGCATTAAAAATCCTGCCGCAAAAACGCCCGCTGTCTGTAACAACTGAGTGGTGGTATCGCCCTGCGGAAAGAAAATGTGGGCAAAATAGAGTGAGAAGAAGGAGTAAACGTAGAAGTCGAACCACTCAACCAGGTTACCTGATGACGCGCCGACGATAGCCCAGATACGTTTCTTTGTATCATCCGTCTGAGTTTTATTATTTGTGGGTGCCATGCCTTACCTCTGTTCCTTGCTGATCAACAGCGTTTAAAGGAGTGAGTAAAGCATTTAAGTCTACTGAAGGTAAAGGCGGCGTAATCCGAGATTATTATTGTGAGCCATGTCGCTAATTATCGAAAAATCAGCGGGTTGCTGGTCATTCAGAGGTGGAGAATGGGGAGTTAAGGGTGACATACCGCGTGCCTGCAGGTCATGTA